>NZ_MDEC01000005.1 GCF_002939785.1 Xanthomonas codiaei | reverse complement strand
TCGGCCCCATGCCAGTCTCGGAAAACGCCCCCCCATCTCCCGCATCCACATTCCACTGAACAACGTGGTGGGTTTACACATCTAGCCCAGCGCTTCGCCGGTCCAGGAACAGGGGATGCGCCAAACGATGCGTCGCAGACTCAGCGAAAATCCATCACCGGCGACTCGGACATCGACGAAGTGCTCTACGCGCTCGACAGCAAGAACGAGCTGGCGATCGAGCAGGCCCTGAACCGGGTGGCCAACAGCGCAGCAACGCAGGCGCTGATCAAAACAGGCAATGAGTTCCTGGAGGAACAGGCCCAGCAGGAGGCCCAGGAGCTCGCCGCCACACGCCAGGCACTGGGGATGGATGTTTCAGCAGAGGTCAACACCAGCCGTGGGCCGGTGATGGTGCTGACGCTGCCGGAGTTCGCCAAGGGGCCGATGCAGAGCGGTCCCCAAGGGGACGGAGGCGGAGACAGCGTGGGAGGAGGAGGCGGCGGTGGTGGTGGAGGCGGTGGTTAGTCAAAATCACTTCCGTGACCAGCCAAGCTCAGGAGACCTCATGGACAGGCAAGACGCCGCAATGGCGAGAATGATGGCCACGTTGAACGCATCGAACGCCTCGTTACAGGAGACGGTCAAGGTGCTGACGACCCTGGTGGCATCCATGCAGCAGCGCGAACAACGGCTGCGGGAGGTGGTCACCGAGCAACTCCAGGTGCTCCAGAACGCGGTGGGCAGCGCCGACTCCAAGATCAATCGCGTGCTGGAGAATGCGCTGCCGAGACTGACTCAGCTGACCAATCAGGCGTTGACACAGACGCTGGAGCCGGCAGCCCAACGATTCAACAAAGAAATGGCCACTGCCGACGAGACATTGCAGCACGCCACGCGGCGTTATATGCAAGCACAGCACACGTTGGAGACTCGGAGCACCCGGCGCATGTGGATCGCCTCGGCCACGATGCTGGTGGCGGGCGTGCTGGGATTGGGGGCGATGGCTTACTCGGTGGACATCGTCAAGGAGAAGCGTCACGAGCTCGCACAGCTGCGCACCTCGATCGACTATTGGGAACGGGTTGCTCAAGCGGACCTGGCACCCTGTGGAGAGGAGCGGCTCTGCGCCACGTTCGAGAAAAACGCGCCGCGTTACGGCAAGCAACGACAATACAGAGCGATCAACCTGCGTATACCACCGTCCACGCAGTGATGGCTCTTGCCGTCCTCATGTTGCTGATACTCACGGCCGAACATGCAGTTGGCCTCAAAGAGCAGTGACGGGAAATAGCGCAGGAGCAGGCATGATTCACGCGTGCCCACCTACCGATGGGGTCTGCGCTTCCAGCGCGTCCAATTCGCGTGCCAGCGCCTCCGGCGACTTGGTGTACGGGGCGATCAGGCTGTAGAACGCCGGCACCACGTACAGCGACAGCAGCGTGGACAGCGAGACGCCGAAGATCACCACCACGCCGATGGTGGCGCGGCTGGCCGAGCCGGGCCCGCCGGCCACCACTAGCGGGATTGCGCCGACCACCGTAGCGATGGAGGTCATCAGGATCGGGCGCAGGCGCACCGAGGCCGATTCGACGATCGCCGCGTGCACGCTGCGGCCTTCATCGCGCAACTGATTGGCGAACTCCACGATCAGGATGCCGTTCTTGGCCGCCAGGCCCACCAGCATCACGATGCCGATCTGGCTGAAGAGATTGAGCGTGCCGCCGGTGAGCCACAGGCCCACCAGGGCGCCCAGCACCGCCAACGGCACGGTGAGCATGATCACCAGCGGGTGGGCAAAGCTTTCGAACTGCGCCGCCAGCACCAGGTACACCACCAGCAAGGCCATGCCGAAGGTCAGCAGCACCGCGCTGCCGGATTGCTGGTATTCGCGCGATTCGCCCTTCCAGTCCACCTGCGCGTAGTCGGGCAGTTCTTCGCGCGCGGTCTGCTGCGCCCAGGCGATGGCTTCGCCCAGCGGGTAGCCCGGGGCCAGGCCTGCGGTAATGGTGATCGCACGCAGGCGATTGAAGCGGTTCAAGGTGCCGGCTTCGGCCACTTCGCTCAAGCTCACCAGGTTGGACAGCGGAATCAGCTCGCCACGGCTGGAGCGTACGCGGATGGCGGTGAGGTCTTCCGGCGACATGCGACCCTCGCGCCCGGCCTGCAGCATTACGTCGTATTCCTCGCCGTTATCGACGAAGGTGGTGACGCGCCGCGAGCCCATCATCGCTTCCAGCGCGCCACCAATGGCCGTCACCGGCACGCCCAGATCGGCCGCACGCAGGCGGTCGATATTCACGCGCATCTGCGGGCGGGTTTCCTTGTAATCCGAATCCGGCCCGACCAGGCCGGGATTGGCTTCCATGCGTTGCAGGATGCGATCGCGCCACTGCGCGATTTCCGCATAATCCGGGCCACCGAGCACCAGCTGGAACGGTTGGCCGCGGCTGCGCACCAGCCCACCGCTGACCTGCGTGCGTGCGCGCACGCCGCTGAGCACGTTGAGCTTCTGCTGCAGCTCATCGGCCACCTCGGTGGTCGGGCGGGTGCGTTTTTCCCAGTCCTGCAGGAACACGCTGACGCGACCGGTGTGCATTTCCTCGCTGCTGCCGAAGCCGCCGGGCACGCGCGGGTTGGCACGTACGATGGGTTTGTCCGGGCCCACGTAGGGGCGCAGGATGTCTTCGACCTGATGCATCTGCCCCACGGTGTAATCGAAGCCGGCGCCCTCGGGGCCGTCGATCATGATCTGGAAGTTGCCGCGGTCTTCGGCCGGCGCCAGTTCGGAAGGAATGCGGCTCATCAGCCATGCGCTTGCGCCAAGCGCCAGCAGCATCAACAGCGCGAAGATCCAGGTGCGCTGCACGTGCCGCTCCAGCGAGCGCCCGTATGCGCCGGACACCGCCTGCATGCGCCCGTCGAACCAGTGATGGAAGCGATTGGGCTTGGCCACGCGATGCGAGCGCAGCAGCTTGGACGACATCATCGGCGTCAGCGTCAGCGCCACGAAGGCCGAGATCGCCACCGCCGCCGCCAGTGCCACCGCCAATTCACGGAACAGGCGCCCGGTGTTGCCTTCCAGAAAGCCGACCGGCAGGAACACCGCCACCAGCACCGCCGTGGTCGCAATCACCGCGAATGCCACCTGCCCGGTGCCGCGCTTGGCCGCCACCAGCGGCGGCTCGCCCAGGTCGATGCGGCGCTGGATGTTCTCCACCACCACGATGGCGTCGTCCACCACCAGGCCGATACACAGCACCAACGCCAGCAGGGTGAGCAGGTTGATCGAAAAATCGAAGGCGTACAGCGCGATGAAAGCGGCGATCAGACACACCGGCACCGTCACCGCCGGAATCAATGCCGCGCGTGCGCTACCCAGAAAGACCCAGATCACCACCAGCACCAGCACCACCGCTTCGACCAGCGTGTGATACACGCGCTCCACGGCCGCATCGATGAAGGTGGTGGTGTCGAAGGCGACAAAGATGTTGGTGCCCTGCGGCAGCGATTTCTGCACTTCCTCCGCTTGCGCGCGCGCCTCGCGGGCGACGTCCAGCGCGTTGGCGGTGGAGTTGCGCACGATACCCAGGCCCACGTTGGGCACACCGTTGCTCTGGAAATACGCGCGGCGTTCGGCCGAGGTCAGCTCGACCCTGGCCACGTCGCCCAACCGCACCACATAGCCGCCCTCGCCCTTGCTGAGCGGCAGCTTGGCAAAGTCTTCCGGCTTGAGATAACTGCGCTCCACCCGCAGGGTGAAGTCGCGCTGCGCCGATTCGATGCTGCCGGCCGGCAGCTCGACGTTTTCGTTTTCCAGCGCGGCTTCGACATCGGCGACGGTGAGCGCGCGTGCGGCCAGCTGGTCACGGTCGAGCCAGATGCGCATCGCATAGCGCTGGCGTCCGCCGATTCGCACCTGCGCCACGCCATCCAGGCTGGAGAAGCGGTCCACCACGTAGCGCTCGGCGTAGTCGGACAGCTGCAGCGTGTCCATCGTGCTGGAGCTCATGTTGAGCCACAGGATGGGGTCGGCGTCGGCTTCGACCTTGGAGATTTCCGGTGGACGCGCCTGGTCGGGCATGCGGTCGGACACGCGGCTCACCGCATCGCGCACGTCGTTGGCAGCGGCTTCCACATCGCGCGACTGCACGAACTCGATGCTGATATCGGAGGAGCCATTGCGGCTGCGCGCCTCGATGGTCTCGATGCCCTCGATGCCGGCCAGCGCGTCTTCCAGCACCTGGGTGATGCGGCTTTCCACCACCGCCGCCGAGGCGCCGGTGTATTCCACATCCACCGAGACGATGGGCGGGTCGATCGCCGGCAGCTCGCGCAAGGTGAGGCGGGTGAACGACATCACCCCCAGCACGATCAGCAGCAGGCTCATCACCACCGCCATCACCGGGCGGGTAATGGACAGGTCGGAGAGCTTCATTGTGCGGCGGCCTGCGGGCGCGCCGACGCGGGCGCGGCCTGGTCGACCACCTTCAGCCCGGGACGCAGCTTGCCGGTGCCATCCACCACGATGCGCTCGCCGGCCTTGACGCCCTCCAGGATCTCCACCTTGCCATCGCGGCGCTCGCCCAGGCGCACATCGGCGCGCTCCACGCTGCTGTCGGGCTTGACCCGGAACACATACGACTCGCGCCCCACCTGCACCACCGCAATTTCCGGAATCACCACCGCCTGCCGCGCCGGCTGGAACAGCCGCACATCCAGCAGCATGCCCGGGCGCAGGCGCCGGTCGTCGTTGGGAAAATCCGCACGCACCGTCACCGAGCGGGTGGTTTCGTCGATACGCGAATCGATCGCCGCCACCTCACCGTCGAAGCGCGCGCCCGGGTACGCGGCCGCCGTGCCGTTCACCACGTTGCCGAGCTGCACCAGACCGAACTGCGATTCCGGCACCTGGAAGTCCACATACATGCGCGCCACATCGTCCAGCGTGGCGATCACCGTGCTTGAGGTGATCAACGACCCCGGACTGATCTGGCGGATGCCAAGCACGCCCGCGAACGGCGCGCGGACCTCGCGGTCGGTGATCTCCGCACGCATCTGCTGCACGCGCGCCTGCGCCGCATCGCGCAGCGCGCGCTGTGTATCCACCGTGGATTTGGCCACCAGCTGCTGACCAACCAGGCTCAACTGACGCCTGTACAGCTGGTCGGTTTCTTCGAAGGTGGCCTGCGCGGCGGTCAACGCCGCCTGCTGCGAATTGCCACGCAGCCGCAGCAGCAACTGCCCGGCCTTGACCTCATCGCCGCTGTCGAAATACACCTGCTCCACCACATCGCTCACCGCGGCAGTGAGCGCCACCGATTCGCGCGCACGCACGGTAGCGATCGATTGCACGGTGGAATTCCACGGCTGCACCGCAACCGGCTGCACCACCACCGGAATCGGCTTGGCCACCGCCGGCGCACTCGCCTGACGGGCGCAACCGGACAGCCACACGGCCAACAAGAGCGCGACGCAGTGGCGCGCGCTGGGCAGAACAAGCATCAGAACATCCTGGCGGGGTACCTCGAAAGTTTACCGACCTGGCCGCCATGCGTTGACAGAAAGGGCGCGCTTTGCACCATGACCAACGACCCTTGCCGTCGCCGCCACGATGCGCTGGCCAGCGCCGTCATCGATGCCGCGTGCGACCCCATGCGCGCCAGGCTGGCGCAGAACCGGGCGGCAATGTACTGCCGGTTCCTGCCAATCCCATGACGTGCCGGAGGCCGCTCGCGGCGCCCTGATGCCCGCGCTTAGCGCTCCAGCCCCAGAAACTCGAGCACGTGGCGCGCCAGCGCCTCTACATTCTCACCATCGGCGTGAAGATGGATCTCCGGCGTTTCGGGCACCTCGTAGGGCGAGTCGATCCCGGTGAAGTTGGGGATCTGCCCGGCACGGGCCTTGCGGTACAGCCCCTTCACGTCGCGCGCCTCGGCAACGGCCAGCGGCACGTCCACGAACACCTCGACGAACTCGCCCGCATCGAAGCGCTCGCGCGCCAGTTGCCGCTCGGCGCGGAATGGCGAGATGAAACTCACCAGCACGATCAGCCCCGCGTCGGCCATCAGCCGCGCCACCTCGGCCACCCGGCGGATGTTTTCCACGCGGTCTTCGTCGGTGAAGCCCAGATCGCGGTTGAGCCCGTGGCGCACGTTGTCGCCGTCCAGGATGAAGGTGTGATAGCCCAGGGCGTGCAGGCGCTTGTCGACCAGATTGGCAACGGTGGATTTGCCCGCACCCGACAGGCCGGTGAACCACAGCACGCGCGGCGCTTGCCCCTTGATGCGCGCACGTGCGCTGCGATCCACATCCAGATGCTGCCAATGCACGTTGCCGGCGCGGCGCAACGCAAATTCCAGCGTGCCGGCCGCCACCGTGGCATTGCTTTGCCGGTCGATCAGGATGAAGCCACCGAGCACCCGGTTGCGTGCATACGGCGAGAACGCGATGGGTTCGTCCAGCGCCAGATTGCAGTAGCCCACTTCGTTGAGCTCCAGCCGCTTGGCGGCCAGCCGCTCCTGCGTATTCACGTCGACCTTGTGCTTGATCTCGCTGATGCTCACGGTGACAGTGCGGGTGCCGATCTTGAGCCAGTACGGGCGGCCCGGCAGCAGCGCGGCATCGTCCATCCACAGCAGATGCGCAGCAAACTGGTCGGCCACTTCGGGCGGGTCGTCGATGGCGGCAATGATGTCGCCGCGGCTGATGTCGATCTCGTCGCGCAAGGTCAGCGTCACTGCCTGCCCGGCGCGTGCGCTGTCCACCTCCCCGTTGGCATCGAGCACGCTCGCCACCTGCGTGCGGCGCCCGGACGGAACCACCACCACCGCATCGCCCACACGCACCTGACCGGCGGCAATCGTGCCCGCATAGCCGCGGAACTGCGAGTTGGCGCGATTGACCCACTGCACCGGCAGCCGCAAGCCGCTGCCGGCTTCCGGCGGCTCCAGCTGCACGGTTTCAAGATGCTGCAACAGAGGCGGGCCCTGGTACCACGGCATCCGCGTCGAGGCGCTGGACAGATTTTCGCCAGCCAGCGCCGAGAGCGGAATGCACTGCACATCGGCGATGCCCAGCTGCGCGGCCAGCGCGCGATAGCCTTCGGCAATGCCGGCAAACACCTGCGCGTCGTAGTCCACCAGGTCCATCTTGTTGACCGCCAGCACCACATGCCGGATGCCCAGCAAGGACACGATGTAGCTATGCCTGCGGGTCTGCGCCAGCAGGCCCTTGCGCGCATCCACCAGCACCACCGCCACATCGGCGGTCGATGCGCCGGTGGCCATATTGCGCGTGTACTGCTCGTGCCCGGGGCAATCGGCCACGATGAACTTGCGCTGGTCGGTATCGAAATAGCGGTACGCCACATCGATGGTGATGCCCTGTTCGCGCTCGGCCGCCAGCCCGTCCATCAGCAGCGCGTAATCGATACCCCCGCCCTGCGTGCCATGGCGGCGGCTGTCGCTTTCCAGCGCCGCCAGTTGATCGTCGAACAAGCGCTTGCTGTCGTAGAGCAATCGCCCGATCAGCGTGCTCTTGCCATCGTCCACGCTGCCGCAGGTGATGAAGCGCAGCAGCGGTTTGGATTCGTGTTGCTGGAGGTAGGCAGCGATGCTGCCGGGATTGGAGAGTGGGGATTCGGGATTCGCAAGAGCGCTCCCCTCCACCTTCCCGCTCGCCGCGGGTTGCTCTTGCCAATCCCGAATCCCGACTCCCGAATCACTGCCCATCAGAAATACCCCTCAAGCTTCTTCTGTTCCATCGATGCACCCGGTGCGTGGTCGATCATGCGGCCCTGGCGCTCGGAGCTGGTGCTGACCAGCATTTCGGCGATCACCGCCTCCAGGGTGTCGGCGCTGGACTCGATCGCGCCGGTGAGCGGGTAGCAGCCCAGCGTGCGAAAGCGCACCGAACGCAGCTGCGGGGTTTCGCCCGGGTGCAACGGCAGGCGCGCGTCGTCGACCAGGATCAGCGCGCCGTCGCGCTCCACCACCGGGCGCGGCGCGGCGAAATACAGCGGCACCACCGGGATCTTCTCGCGGTAGATGTAGAGCCAGATATCCAGCTCGGTCCAGTTGGACAGCGGAAACACGCGCACACTCTCACTGGGCCTGGTGCGCGCGTTGTACAGATTCCATAGCTCGGGGCGCTGGTTCTTCGGGTCCCAGCGATGGCGCGCATTGCGGAACGAGAACACCCGCTCCTTGGCCCGCGATTTCTCCTCATCGCGCCGCGCTCCGCCGATCGCCGCATCGAAGCCGCCCTGCTCCAGCGCCTGCTTCAGGCCCTGGGTCTTCATGATGTCGGTATGCACCGCGGCACCGTGGCTGATCGGGCCGATGTCCTGGGCGATGCCGTCGGGGTTGATGTGCACGCGCAGGTCCACACCGGTTTCGGCGGCGCGGCGGTCGCGGAAGGCGATCATCTCGCGGAACTTCCAGCGCGTGTCCACGTGCAGCAGCGGGATCGGCGGCGGCGACGGCGCGAACGCCTTGAGCAGCAGATGCAGCAGCACCGAGCTGTCCTTGCCGACCGAATACAGCATCACCGGGACCCGGAATTCGGCGGCGACTTCGCGCAGGATGTGGATGCTTTCGGCTTCGAGCCGGTCGAGATGGGACAGCGGCAGCAGGGTCATCGGGGTGTCGTCGGGATCGGCAGGCTCGCCAATCGATGGTAGGCCAAGGCGCCGCAGTGTGTCCCGGCCTTATGCCAGCCCGAAATAAGCGGCTGGCATAACACGATAACGGCTGCTCCTTTCTGGTCGCCGCAACGCTTCTCTAACATCGTCGGTCTCATCAAAGCCCCCGGACCCGAATGACTGCCGCCAGCTCCGCGCTACCGCCCAGCCCCTTGCCCGACGAGCGCAAGGCGCTGCTGGACCGGTTGGTCGACGGCCTGGATGCCGCGGCGCTGTGGTGGTTGTCCGGCTATGCCGCCGGGCTGGCGCAGGGCCACCCGCCGCGTTCGCTGGCGGTGCTGCCGGGCGGGCAAGCCCAAGCAATCGCCCAGGAAGGCCAACGCCTGACCGTGATCTACGGCAGCCAGACCGGCAACGCCCGCCGCCAGGCCGAGCAACTGGCCGCCGACGCCGAGGCCGCCGGGCTCAGCGTGCGCCTGCTGCGCGCCGACGCCTACCCCACCCGCGAGCTGGCCAACGAGCGCCTGCTGTATGTGGTGATCAGCACCCAGGGCGAAGGCGACCCGCCGGACGATGCGATCGGCCTGGTGGAGTTTTTGACCGGCCGCCGCGCGCCGAAGCTGCCCGAGCTGAAATACGCCGTGCTGGGCCTGGGCGATTCCAGCTATGCAGACTTCTGCGGCATTGCGCGGCGCATCGATGAGCGCCTGGCCGAGCTCGGCGCCAGCCGCGTGCAGCCGCGTGGCGAAGCCGATCTGGACATCGACAGCATTGCCGCCCCCTGGCGCGTGCAGGCGCTCAAGCATGCACGCGAGCAGCTCAAGAGCGCCCCCCACACGGCCACGATCACCCCGCTGCGCAGCAGCCCCGCTGCCCCCGCGTGGTCGCACCAGCATCCGTTTGCCGCCGAGGTACTGGCCAACCAGATCATCAGCGGGCGCGACTTCAAAGGCCCGGGCTTTCGTGTCTATGCGCAGCCCGGCAAGCGCGTGCGGCATCTGGAGTTCTCGCTGGACGGCAGCGGCCTGAGTTACGAGCCCGGCGATGCCTTGGGCATCGTCCACCGCAATCCGCCGGCGCTGGTGGATGCGCTACTGCACAGCCTGCAGCTGGACGGTGGTGCCGCCGTCACCGTCGGCGACGAGACGCTGGCCTTGCACGAGTGGCTGACCACCCGACGCGAACTGACCAAGCTGTCGCGGCCATTCCTCACCGCCCATGCCGAGCGCGCCGCTGCAGCCGATCTGCAGGCGCTGCTGGCCCCCACCCAGACTGCCGGCCTGGCGTCGTTGCTCTCCGATCATCAAGTGATCGACGTGCTGCGGCGCTGGCCGGCGGATTGGGACCACGCCGGCCTGCTGGCCGCGTTGCGTCCACTCGCTCCCCGCCTGTATTCCATCGCTTCCAGCCGCAAGCGCGTGGGCGATGAAGTGCATCTGGCCGTGGACGAACTCAACTACCAGGCCCATGGGCATGCGCATCTGGGGTCGGCCAGCGGCTTTCTCGCCGCGCTCGCCGAGGGTGAGACCGCGCCGGTCTATATCGAACCCAACGAACGCTTCCGCGTGCCGGCCGACACCGACCGCGACATCCTGATGATCGGTCCCGGCACCGGCGTGGCGCCCTTCCGCGCCTTTGTGCAGGAACGCGCCGAAACCGGCGCCCGGGGCCGTAACTGGTTGTTCTTCGGCGCCCAGCATTTCAATACCGATTTCCTGTATCAGGCCGAGTGGCAGCAGGCGCTGCAACGCGGCGAACTGCACGCCCTGGACCTGGCGTTCTCGCGCGACCAAGCCGAAAAGGTCTATGTGCAGCACCGCCTGCGCGCGCGCGGCGCCGAGGTATATGCCTGGCTGCAGGGCGGCGCACATCTGTATGTCTGCGGCGCCATCGGCATGGGCAAGGACGTCCACGCCACGCTGCTGGACATCGTCACCACCCACGGCGCACGCAGCGCCGAGGACGCCGCCGCGTACCTCACGCAACTACAGGTGGAGGGGCGCTATGCGCGCGATGTCTATTGAGGCTGGGATTCGGGAGTGGGGATTGGGGATGTGTAACAGCGGATGTCCGCGATCGTTGTGTCTTGTGGGCACTGCCCGCTCCTTGTTGCCACTGCCGAATCACGAATACCGAATCCCGTCATGAGCCACTCCGTCGAAGACATCAAATCCGAAAGCCGTCGCCTGCGGGGCTCGCTGGAGCAGAGCCTGGCCGATGCGGTGACCGGGGCGTTGCGTGAGGACGATCAGACCCTGATCAAGTATCACGGCAGCTACCAGCAGGACGACCGCGATATCCGTGACGAGCGGCGTCGGCAGAAGCTCGAGCCGGCGTATCAGTTCATGATCCGCACGCGCACGCCGGGCGGGGTGATTTCGCCCACGCAGTGGCTGGCACTGGACGGCATCGCCACCCGGTATGCCAATCATTCGCTGCGCATCACCACGCGCCAGGCGTTCCAGTTCCATGGTGTGATCAAGCGCGAGCTCAAGGCGACCATGCAGGCCATCAATGCCACCTTGATCGATACCCTGGCCGCCTGTGGCGATGTCAATCGCAACGTGCAGGTGGCCGCCAACCCGCTGCTGTCGCAAGCGCATGCCACGTTGTATGCCGATGCGGCACGCGTGTCCGAGCATCTGCTGCCCAATACCCGTGCGTATTACGAGATCTGGCTGGACGAAGAGCGCGTGTCCGGTTCCGGCAGCGAAGACGAGCCGATCTATGGCGATCGCTATCTGCCGCGCAAGTTCAAGATCGGGTTTGCCGCACCACCGCTCAACGACGTGGACGTGTTCGCCAACGATCTTGGCTTCATCGCGATCCTGCGCGGGGGCGAGCTGCTCGGTTACAACGTCAGCATCGGCGGCGGCATGGGCGCCACCCACGGCGACGCCGAGACCTGGCCGCGCGTGGCCAACGTGATCGGTTTCGTCACCCGCGCGCAGTTGCTGGACATCGCCACCGCCGTCGTCACCACCCAACGCGACTTCGGCAACCGCGCGGTGCGCAAGCGGGCGCGCTTCAAGTACACCATCGACGATCATGGCCTGGACACCATCGTGGCCGAGATCGAGCGCCGTGCCGGCTTTGCGCTGCAGCCGGCGCAGCGCTTTGCCTTCGACCACAACGGCGACCGCTATGGCTGGGTGGAGGGCGAAGACGGCCTGTGGCACCTGACCCTGTCGCTGCCGGCCGGCCGCATTGCCGACACCGAAACCGCCGCGCACCTGAGCGGGCTGCGTGCCATTGCACAATTGATCGCACAGTTGCAGGTGGGCGAGTTCCGCATGACGCCCAACCAGAACCTGGTCATCGCCGGTGTGCCCGCCAGCGCGCGCGCGCGCATCGACGCGCTCATCGCGCAGTACGCGCTGGATGCGGGCAACCACGCTGCCAGCGCGCTGGCGCGCGGCGCGATGGCCTGTGTGGCGCTGCCCACCTGCGGCCTGGCGATGGCCGAGGCCGAGCGCTACCTGCCGAACTTCAGCGCGGCCTTGCAGCCGCTGCTGGAACGGCACGGCCTGGCCGACACGCCCATCGTGCTACGCCTGTCCGGTTGCCCGAACGGTTGCTCGCGGCCGTACCTGGCCGAAATCGCGCTGGTGGGCAAGGCGCCCGGCCGCTACAACCTGATGCTGGGCGGCGACCGCCGCGGCCAACGCCTCAACACCTTGTATCGCGAAAACATCACCGAAGCGGACATCCTCGCCGCGCTCGATCCGCTGCTGGCCCGCTATGCGGCCGAACGCGACCAGGCCGGCGACGAAGGCTTCGGCGATTTCCTGCACCGCAGCGGCCTGATCGCGCTGCCGCCCTACCCCACGCACCGCCACCTCGACCTGGAACTGCTCGCATGACCGCGCTGCCCGCTGCATCGAACACCTCTTCGGCGCTGGACGACCTGGACACGCTCAACGCGCAGCTGGAAGGCCTGCGCGCCGACGAGCGCGTCGCCTGGGCCTTGCAGCACGGGCCACAGGAGGCCGCACTCTCATCCAGCTTCGGTGCGCAATCCGCAGTGACGCTGCACCTGTTGTCCCAGCAGCGCCCAGACATTCCGGTGATCCTGATCGATACCGGCTACCTGTTCCCGGAGACCTACCGCTTCGCCGATGCCTTGACCGACCGGCTCAAGCTCAACCTCAAGGTGTATCGCCCGCTGGTCAGCCGCGCCTGGATGGAAGCCCGCCACGGGCGCCTGTGGGAGCAGGGCATGGTCGGCATCGATCAGTACAACAACCTGCGCAAGGTCGAGCCGATGCGGCGCGCACTGGACGAGCTCAACGTGGGCACCTGGTTCACCGGCCTGCGCCGCAGCCAGTCCGGCGGCCGCGCGCAGACCCCGATCGTGCAGAAGCGTGGCGACCGCTACAAGGTCAGCCCCATCGCCGACTGGACCGATCGCGACGTGTGGCAATACCTGCAGGCCCATGACCTGCCCTATCACCCACTGTGGGAGCAGGGCTACGTGTCCATCGGCGATTTCCATACCACCCGCCGCTGGGAACCGGGCATGCGCGAGGAAGACACGCGCTTTTTCGGGCTCAAGCGCGAGTGCGGCATTCACGAAGACATCTAGCACGCAGCGGCGTGCTGCAAGCGGCAGCGCCTGCAGCGGCGATGCACGCAGCGTCAGGCAGCCGCACCTGCGCGTGCACGGCGCATCCAGTAGCGATCGAACAGCCAGATCAGCAACAACGACATGCCGACCAGCGGGAAGATCAACCCGCAGACCACCAGCAGTACCATCAGACCACGCAGCGTGCGTGGATCTGCCGGCAATGGCGGCACGCCCAGTCCGCCGCTCGGGCGTCGCTTCCACCACATCAGCACCGCGCTCACGCACAACAGCACGATCGTCATGCAGGCAAACAACAGGATCAGCTGATTGGCAGTGCCGTATTGCTGGCCCAGGTGCACATTGATGCCCCACTCCAGCATCTTCGCCAGCGGCCCGTAATCGCGATATCTCATATCCAGCAACACCGCGCCGCTGTACTGATCCAGATGGATGACCCGCTGCCGCTGCAGGTCGGACGGATAGACCGAGGCGGTATAGACGCCGGAGACACCACGCGGTGGCAGGACGCTGTAACCCTGCACCATGCCGAGTGCATCGAACCGCGCCAGCGCTGCGTCCAGCCCTATCGCCGCATGGCCAGGCGCAGCGACGCTGGCTGCGCCCGCATGCGTTGCGTGTTCTGAATGTTCCCAGTGTTCCGCTGCAGGAGCGCGCATGTTCGCCCCTCTCCCGTCGGGAGAGGGGTTGGGGTGAGGGTCGGTCGCATGCATCGCAACCGCCTGCGGCCCACTCGCCAGCGCATCACCCTTACAGGCAGCAGGCCAGGCACTTGCACTCCCCGGCAGCAAGGACGCCGGCACTCGCGCCTGGCGCAGCGACCACGCGGTGTCGCCGCTGTCGGCGAGCCGCTGCTGCGACATCGGGAGCTGCACGCGCAATCCGGCCGGATAGCCGAAGTCGTGGCCGTTGGCCCAGCGATTGACCTGCGCGCCCCAGAGCCACGACCACGGCATGCCGGTCAGCGCCAGGAACAGCAGCACCGCGCCGACGCCAGCACCGGTCACCGCATGCAGGTCACGCCAGAACAGTCGCTGTTGCGGAGCGCCACGCACGCTGATCACGCCACCGCGCCGCCCACGTGGCCACCACAGATAGGCACCGGTGAGCACCAGCACGATTGCCCAGCCGGCGGCCATTTCGATCAGCCCACGCGCCAGTGGCCCGAACACTTCAAGACTGTGCAGCCGGCGGATGGTCCAGGCCAGCGTGCCGTGCTCGGGCAGGCTGCCCAATACGCGCGTGCGGTACGGGTCCAGGTACACCACCTGCCGCGCGCCATGCGCATCCACCAACCCGATCTCGGCGCTGGCATCGGCGTACTTCGGCGTGGTGTAGCGGAACAGGCGGCCTGGCTGATGGCGCTGCGCCGCTTCCACCAGTTGCTGTGCGGAGGCGCGTGCCGTCCCCACCGGCACCACCTTGAGGGCGTGGTGCACGCCACGGTCGATCGCTTCCTGATAGAGAAATGCCGCACCCGTCATCGCCAGCCAGATGATGAAGGGCAGCACCAGCAGGCCGGCGTAGAAGTGCCAGCGCCATACCGCGCGATAGAACCGCCAGCGGCCATCCTGCGGCGTCGGGACGACCCGGTCATGAGCAACGCGTGCGCGCATCAGAAGCTCCAATCCCAAGACAGCGACAGCGCGCGGCCATCGCCCGGCGAGTAGCCGGAACTGCCGCTGTCGTACCACGCATAGACATAGGCGCGATCGGTCGCATTGCGCAGCTGCAGGCTCAGCGCATTGCCTGCGTTCACGCTCCAGCGCGCGCCCAGATTGAGCAGGGCATAGCCGCCGGTGCGGCCCAGCGTGTTGCTGCGCTCCAGGAAGTAAGCACCTTGCGCATTGCCCCATGCGCTGAGCTGCACGGCAGGCGTGACCTGCCATTCCAGCCCGGCGCTGGCCAGCCAGTGCGGCACGTTCTCGATCTCCTTGCCGCGCGTGGCCGGCGCGCTCGGGTCGGGCGTGGCGATACTGGCCTTCTGCCGCGAATACGACATCCATGCGCGCCAATGCTCGGCCGGCTGCAAATTCAACTGCGCATCCCATCCACGCCGCAACGTGCGCCCCACGTTGGCCACGTCGCCGACGCCGGCAATCCCATTGACGCCAAGAATGGTGGCCACCTCGCCGGAGGCGCGTTGCCCCCAGTACGCCAGCCGCCCATCCAGCACCGCCGACGGCGCAAACTTGAACCCGGCTTCCCAGCCATCGTTGATCGACGGACCGAGGTTGCCCGATTGCCGGCGGTACGCGCCATCACCGCTGCCGATCTGGAAGCTGCGCCCCCAGTTGGCATAGACGCTGCCCTGCGCGCCCACGCGATAGCTGGCGCTGACCTTGGGCTGCCTGATGCTGCCGTAGTCGTAAGTGGGCGCAGATACGCCGGCCAGCACATCGTGCAGCCGGCCATCGACCCAATCGATACGGTAGCCGGGCACCAGCTGCAGGCGTTCTGTCGGCTTGAGGACCGCCTGCACATAGGCGCCGTGCGTGCGCAGGTCGTAGTCCCAATCGCGCAGCTGCACGCCGCGCACACGCGCGGCGGTGCGATACCGCTGCGACTGATTGGTTTGCCATTGCGCATCCATGCCGGCTTCCAGGCTGGTGTCCATGACCTCCCAACCGGGCTGCCAGTTGCCCCGCAGCAACACGCCGCGATGGGTTTCGTCGGTGTCGCGCTCCTGCTGCAGGCCGGCGGCGGAAAAGCGCACCCAACGCTGGTTGCGGTAATCGTTCTGGTAGGCCTTGGCGCTCCACTGCGCATCCGCACCCAGCACACCATCCACGTGCAGTGCGGTCTGCCGCACGCGGCGTTCGCTGCGATCGTCCTGCGCATACGCCGGTGAACTGCGCGGCGCCGCACGCGCGGTGGCCGCATCCAGGTAGCCCGCCTCCAACGCGTGGTTGTCGTAGTAGCGCGTAGTCAGCCCGGCACGAAACACGCCATCCGGGTCGGTGTAGAACCACTTGCCGGCAACGCTGCGTTTGCGCGCATCGGCATGCTCGCGATAACCATCGGAATCGCGCCAGGCCAGCACATAGTTCTGGCTCCAGGCGCCCCGCTCGATGCCCTTGCCCAGTTGCACCTCGCGCGCGCCGAAACTGCCGGCGGTGACGCTGAGGCGGCCATCGTTTCCGCCGGTGCGGGTGAGCACATCCACGCTGCCGGCGATGGCGTTCAAGCCGTAGCGCGCGTCGTTGGTGCCGCGCACGATCTCGATGGCGCTGATGTCCTGCGGAAACACCGCATCCAGATACGGCATGCCGCCGGCATTGTCGTTGCTGGGGATGCCGTCGATCAGCAGCTTGACCGCATTGATCCGCCCCTCTCCGTTGAAGCCACGGAAGGAAAACCGCCCTGCGTCGGTGCCCATGCGGAACTGGGTGACCTGCACGCCGGGCGCGCGCATCAGCAGTTCCCAGCTGTAATCCACATGCTGATCGTGCAACAGCTCGCCGCCGATCACATCCACCGAACTGAGCACCCGCGCCGCACCCGGGAAGCGCTGAGCCGGCTCGCTGACCTGCACCTTGCCCAGCGTCAATGCCGCCTGCTGCGCCTGCAGTTCGCAGGCAGGTCCGTACATCAGCGCCAACGAAGGCGCGCACCACAACGTTCTCAACAATCCCCAACGCATGAGCAAGCCTTTGCCGTTCCGAAACGGCACGGAGAGCGGCTGACAGAACGTCGCGAGCGCTGGTCAGGTGGTGTGGACGGCACGGCTCGGAACCGGCGTGTACACCTTGTACATACCGATTGCGCGCGCCGGCCGCGCCTGCCTGTCGGCTGCGCAGTCGTTTTGTCAGCGGCTCCAAGCCGCGCGCCACCGCAACTCGGCGGGCGCTGGCTGGATTCAAGAAACGGGCGCTTCGTCCAGACACGCACGCGCAGGCCGAAGCAACGGCGGCGCAACGGCAGTGGTGAGACGAACGCCCGCGGCGGGCGAGGCCTACGTAAAGCGGTGGCCCGCGCGCGCCATGCGCTGCCCAGCGCAGCGCCGCCCGGCGCGGCGCGTCGGCGCGTGTGGATGTCGTCGTCGGCCGCAACTGCAACAGGCACAGCACCGCCAGCACCAACCAGGGCAACAGCCTTGCAGCCAGCACGCAGTAGTCGCAGGCTTCGCCATGGTGGGCGGCATCGTGGTCGCCCGGGTGCCGACTGATCGCCGCCGCAAGCTCGGCGTGATGCGACGCGTGCTGCGCCGATATCGTCTGCTGGGGGAGCAGCACGGCAGCCAGGCTGCCGGCCTGCACACTCATGCACATCGGCTCCTGCGCCAGCCCCTGATTCCAGCGACTGATCGGCGGCGCCACCAGCAACAGCAGCAGCGCCAGGCAGGCCAGCAGATGCATCGGGCGATGGCGGCGGAGCGAACGCAGCATGGCGGCAGTGTAAGCGGCCAGGCACTGCCGCCGCGAGGCTGGCTCCCTGGCCGCGACAGCATGTCGCACCCTTCGCCCAGGCCCTTGGCATCTGCGCCTGCCCCGGCAACTGCGCGAGCGTCGCGGCGTGCTGACCAGGGCGGTGTTTCGCACTGGTCGATGCGGCCATCAGGCCGATCGCGCCCGAAGGCCGATGGAGGCACCCGGTACGAAGGCATCGGACTGGCGCGCTCGACAATCGTTGTCGACCAGGATCAAGCGGCCTCCTTCAGCCCACGAACCCTTGGCTCTGGCGAAGGTCTGCCGCAGACCCGGCGCAGTTGACCTGCAGCGCCCCGTCCTCAGCCAGGATCGGCGGGCACGGCGACGCTGCCGCATACGGCACATCCCGATGACGGCCCGAGCCACCGGGCCGGCCGCCGCACAGCGCCCCCAATGCTGCGACCACCTCCGTCCAAAGCCGACGATCGAAGGATTCGGGTGCGCTCGGCAGGCAGCGAGGCCAGTGCGGCCAGCTGCCCTCCTGCATGGCAGGCGCCCATCCACATGACACCAGCGCCGGCGTGTCCAGGTCGTCAGTCACAGTTCCCGACCGGTGCGTCGGGCTGCACACCTGCTGCGCACGGTCATGCCCTATGCTTGCGGCTCATCCCATTCACCTCCCGCGCATGAGCACCGTCCTGTCCGATCCAGCGGCCGAGCCACTTCCCTGCGCACCCAAACCACCGAGCGAGGCACTTCGCCTCCAGGCGCTGCACAGCTATGGTGTGCTCGATACGCCGCGCGAGGCCGCCTTCGAAGACATTACCCGGCTCGCCTCGATCATCTGCCAGACCCCGATCGCACTGATCAGTCTGGTCGACGCCGACCGCCAATGGTTCAAGAGCGAACTCGGCATGGGCGAACGCGAGACGCCGCTGTTCAAGTCGATGTGCGCGCATGCGCTGCTCGACAACGATGTGCTGGTGGTTCCGGATACGCGCCAGGACAGCCGCTTTTCGCGCAATCCGCTGGTGACCGGCGAAGCGCCGCTGTACTTCTATGCCGGCGCGTTGCTGAAGACGCCCGACGGTCTGCCGCTTGGCACGGTCTGCGTGCTGGACCGCAAGCCGCGCCAGCTCACCGACGAACAGGTCGAAGCGCTGCGCGCGCTCGCACGCCAGACCATGGCGCAGCTGGAATTGCGCCGCGCCCTGCTGATCGCCGAAGAGTCCGACCGCTACCGCAGCCGTCTGATGGCCATCGCCGGCCACGATCTCAAGACACCGTTGCGTACCGCGGCCTACGCCATCGACAAGATGCGCCGGCATGCCAACGTCGATTCCATTCCCACCCTGGTGACCGCGCGCGACGCCATCAACCTGGTCGGGCGCAATCTGGACGAACTGGCCACGCTGGCGGCCGCGAGCAAGACCGCCACGCCGGACCTGCAGGCGCTGCAGCTGGAAGACGTACTGCATTCGGTGCTGGGCGTGTGGCGCCAACCTGCCATCGACAAATGCCTGGCGCTGCGCCACGTGCCCACCTCGCTGCGCGTGCGCAGCCACCCCACCCTGCTGACCACGCTGATCGGCAACCTGGTCGGCAACGCCGTCAAGTACACCGAACGCGGGCGCGTGCTGGTCGGCGTGCGCCGCCGCCCCGGCTACGCAGTGGTGGAGATCATCGACAGCGGCATCGGCCTGAACCTGGAGCAGCCCGAACAGGTGTTCCGGGCCTTCCGCCAGGCCGACCCGCGCAGCGATGGCCTGGGCATCGGCCTGTGGATCGTGCACCGCGCTGCCGACACGCTGGGCTGCGAGGTCAGCGTGCGCCCGCGTTCGGAAGGCGGCACCTGCTTCTCGGTGCGGATCCCGCTGGCCTGAGGGCTGGCGGTCGGCAGCAGCGCCGCCGAGGCGGCGCATCTGCACCTGATCATGCGTGCGGGTGGGCCTGCTCCTGGCGATCGGGCCGATGTCGGCGCTGCGCACGACATCCCTCGCCCCCGGGTACGTGTGCTCGCGCAAAAAAAGGCGGATCCGAGCTCCCGACCCGGATCCGCCGCCAAACACGCCAGGTCTCTCCCCAGGGACCCGGGTGCGCCAGCCGCTCTGTGCGCAGCTTCGCGCAACAGTGATGCGACAGCGCTAGCGACCCTTCAACGACACCCCACTGACCAGACCGGCAAGGCGATGTCTGCTTCGCCGGCCCTGCGTCGTCCACCCCTAGACGTCCGAAAGTGTCGCGTCATGGTTGCTATAAGGATTTACGACAGCGCCGGGGCCAACTTGATGGATGCCGACGACACCAGCGCAAGCAGCCCTGACACGTGTAGGGAGAATCACCGACAGCGCGCGTTCCGGCGCAGTTCGCGAGCGCTGTAGCACGTTGATTCGACTGGATTCTTCCGACAGCAACTTGCTGTGCGGTGCAGCATGGATTCGGGATTCGGGAGTCGGGATTCGGGATTCGGGATTCGGGATTCGGGATTCGGGATTCGGGATTCGGGAGTCGGGATTCGGGATTCGGGAGTCGGGAGTCGGGATTCGGGATTCGGGAGTCGGGATTCGGGATTCGGGAGTCGGGAGTCGGGGGTCAAGCGCGGGTAGCGGTAAGCGGAAACAGCAACAAAGCCCATCACGCCCACGCCGCAAGAAAATCAAACGCCCCGCACTTACGAATCCCGAATCCCGATTCCCCATTCCCGATTCCCTAGCTAGTCCGACTCCTGCCGCGCAAACCACTCCGCCGAATGCACCTCTTCAACAGCGATCTCAAGCAGCTGCCGCAGCGTCGCCAGCGGAATCTGCAGCGGCAGCGCGCCTGCCTGCAGCGTGACCCACACCGCCTCGTCCTGCGGGTCGGCCGACAGGGTCAGTAGCGTGTGCTCGCCGCTCTCCAGATCGGCCAACAACTGCAACGACATGCCGCCATCCGGCTCGGGCAGCCACACTCGGCTCAATGGCGGACGCAGTGGCGCGCTCATCGCGGCGCTCAGCTGGTAATGGTCTGGGTGAGCGATTCCCAGCTCGGCGGCAGCGGCCAGTTCGGCGCCTGGTTGCCGTCCAGCACCCGGCGCAGGTCGCGCTTGTCGATCTGCGGGGCCAGCACATGCACCAGGTCCAGCGCGTAGTCGCGCAGCACCCGGTCGCGCGGCAGCACCGCCCAGGCGATGCACTCGGCGATCGGTGCCGGTGCCGGCCAGGCGCGCAGGTCTTCGTCGTCGGCGCTGACCGCCATTTCCGCCACCAGCCCCACGCCCAGCCCGGCACGGACATAGGTCTTGATCAGATCCGCATCCAGCGCGGTCAGCGCGATGCTGGGCTCCAGGCCCACCTGCGCGAACGCCCGCTGCAGCGACGAGCCCGGCCGGGTGGAGGATTCGTAGCTGATCAACGGATGCTCCGACAGCGCCTGCATGTCCGGCGCCAGCTTCGGACGATCCAGCGCATGTCCGCGCGGCACCACCACCAGCCGCCGCCAGCGGTACAGCGGCACCGCGATCCCGGCACTGGGTTCGCCGCCGGCGGTGCTGACCACTGCGATATCCGCATCGCCCTGGCTGAGCAGGTCCAGCGCCGCGCTTTCGGCCGCCTGCTGCAGGTGCACGCTCACCTGCGGGTAGGCGTGCTTGATTTGCGCCACCGCCGGCGGCAGCACGAAGCGCGCCTGGGTGTGGGTGGTGGTCAGGGTCAGCTGGCCCTGGCTCTCGCGGCGCTGGTTGGCCGCGTAGGTGCGGATGTTGTTGGCTTCGGCCAGCACCGCGCGCGCGCGCTCGATCACTTCCACACCGGCCGGCGTCACCGCATCCAGGCTGCGCCCCTTGCGCACGAACAACAGGAAACCCAGCTCGTCTTCCAGTTGCTTGAGCTGCTTGGACAGACCGGGCTGGGTGGCATGCACCCGCGCGGCGGCCAGCGTGATGTTCAGCTCGGCATCGGCGATGGCCACCAGATAACGAAGTTGGGTCAGCGTCATGGGCTTATATCCAGAAAAGCGCGAGGCGCCACAAGGCCTTCGACTGTAGAGGAGTTCTGCGGGCCAGCTTATAACCGAACGCTATTTTCAGGGTGTATGAAGTCATTTCCGACGGCTATATGCCGGCGGTACGGTCTGGCCCTCCCTTTTGATCTCCTGACCGTGACTGCTGCGTTTCCGCTCCTTGCCGACCTGCGTGGCCGCGCCGTCCTGGTGGTGGGCGGCGGCGTCACCGCCGAACGTGCCACTGCCGCGCTGTTGCAGGCCGGTGCGCTGCCGCTGGTCGGCGCCCCGGCGCTGACCCCGCAACTGCAGCGGTGGGCGCAGGCCGGAGACCTGCACTGGTTGGCCGGGCGTTTCGACCGCGCATGGCTGGCACTGCCCGACACCCCGTTGTGGCTGACCATCGCCGCCAGCGACACCCCCGAACTCAACGACGCCCTCCGCACTGCCGCCGGTGCCCACCGCCTGCTGACCCACAGCGCCCCCCCCGCCATCGCCCCAGCTGCGCTCTCCCCCGCGCAGCACGCGCGCATCGCTCCGCTGTCCCCCGGCAGCGTGACCCTGGTCGGCGCCGGCCCCGGCGACCCCGGCCTGCTCACCCGGCATGCGCTGCGCGCATTGCGGCAGGCCGAGGTGGTGCTGCACGACCGCCTGGTCAGCCCGCAGATCCTGCGCCTGGCGCGCGCCGACGCGCGGCTGGTGGAGGTCGGCAAGTCCGCGCAGGGGCACAGCACGCGCCAGGAGCAGATCCACGCCTTGATGCTGGAGCACGCACGTGCCGGCCGCCGGGTGGTGCGCCTGAAGGGCGGCGATGCGTTCGTGTTCGGCCGCGGCGGCGAGGAGCTGGAATTCCTGCGCGCACACGGCGTCGGCTTCCAGGTGATTCCCGGCATCACCGCCGCACTGGCCTGCGCGGCCTACGCCGGCATCCCGCTCACCCATCGCGACCATGCGCAATCGCTGCGGCTGATCACCGCACACTGCAAGGACTCGCTGGACACCCTGGACTGGCAGGCGCTGGGACAGGAGCGGCAGACACTGGCCTTCTACATGGGCGTGGCCGGCCTGGACGGCATCCAGCAGCGGCTGCTGCAGGCCGGCCGCGCACCTACCACCCCGTTTGCGCTGGTGGAAAACGGCTCGCGCCCGCAGCAGCGCGTCATCACCGGTTCGCTGGCCACGCTGGCCGCCACCGCCCAGTCGCACGCCGTGCGCGCCCCGGCGCTGCTGATCCTGGGCGAGGTGGCGGCACTGGCGCAGACGCTGCACTGGTTCGGCGCGGCGCCGCTGGGCGCGCCACCGGCCCCGCACTCACCCATCGCAACGCCGCACTCGCCCACACTCGCCCACGCAGCCTGATTCCGACGGAGACCCCATGGCCCTGTACGACAACATCCTCGACACCATCGGCCGCACCCCGGTGGTCAAACTCAACCGCCTCGCGCCGGACCACGTCTCGCTCTACGTCAAGGTCGAATCGTTCAATCCCGGCGGTTCGGTCAAGGACCGCCTGGCACTGGCGATCATCCTCGACGCCGAGCAGCGCGGCCTGCTCAAGCCCGGCGACACCATCGTGGAAGCCACCTCCGGCAACACCGGCGTGGCATTGGCCATGGTGGCCGCCGCGCGTGGCTACAAGTTCGTCGCCACCATGGTGGAAACCTTCTCGATCGAGCGCCGCAAGCTGATGCGCGCCTACGGCGCCAAGGTGATCCTGACCCCGGCCGCGGAGCGCGGCAGCGGCATGGTGCGCAAGGCCAAGGAACTGGCCGAACAGCATGGTTGGTTCCTGGCCAGCCAGTTCGCCAACCCGGCCAACCCGGCCTACCACCGCAACACCACTGCCGCCGAGATCCTGCGCGACTTCGCCGGCCACCGGCTGGACCACTTCGTCACTGGCTGGGGCACCGGCGGCACCCTCACCGGCGTGGGCGAGGTGCTGCGCGTGGCCCGCCCGGAAGTGCGCATCACCGCCACCGAGCCGGCCGGCGCGGCATTGCTGCAGGGGCAGGACTGGAAGCCGCACAAGATCCAGGGCTGGACCCCGGACTTCGTGCCCGACGTGCTCAACCGCGAGGTCGCCCATGACGTGCTGAGCGTGGAAGACACCGACGCCATCGACGTGGCGCGCCGCCTGGCCGCCGAGGAAGGCATCTTTACCGGCATCTCCGGTGGCGCCACCGTCGCCACTGCCCTGCGCGTGGCCGCGGGCGCCGCGCCCGGTGCGGTGATCCTGGCCATGCTGCCGGACACCGGCGAGCGCTATTTCTCCACCCCCCTGTTCGCCGACATCAACGAAGGCTCCGACGACGACTGGCTGGCCGGCCTGCCCTGAGGAGACTCCGCCCGGGACCCGGGACCGGGGACCGGGGACCCGTAAAGGCGGGCTCTGCGGCGAGCTGTCGGGCGGCTGGCTGTCTCGCGGCGACGCTGGAGCCTACCGGGCCAGGGCATGAAAAGGCGTGCCCTGTAGTGAGCGATCCGTTGACTGCGACGGCTGACTTTCTTGTCATGCGTGAACCCGCCGGTCCAAGTTGCTGCGGCACGACCCACGACACCGGACTTCTGCTCCGCTTTACGGGTCCCCGGTCCCCGGTCCCGAGTCCCGGCTCTTCCCCACCTCCCGCCTCCGTCAAGGAACCGTTAGGATGGCGGCCGTGATGTAGGGAGAACCGTGGTGAACAACCGGCCGTATGGACACAGCGAGACCCGCACCGCGCGGGCGCCATGGCTGGTGAAGATGACCTCGCCTGTGCACTTTGCGCTGGCGCTTGTTATCGGTGGATGGCTGCAGGACGCGCTGGCGCTGCCGCTGCCTGCACCGACGCCGCTGGCCTGGATCGAACTCGCTGGCGGTGCGATCGCCGTTCTCGGGCTCGCCCTGGCGTTGAGTTGCTTCGTGCTGTTCGCACGTCGGCACACCACCATCATGCCCAGCGGCCACCCGTCGCGGCTGGTGCTGGACGGCCCCTATCGCTTCACCCGCAACCCCATGTATCTGGCGTTGGTGATGAGCTATGTGGGCCTGTGCCTGCAGCTGGGGCTACCGTGGGCCGTGCTGTTGCTGCCACTGCCCTGGCTCGCCCTGCAGCGCTACGTCATCCCGTTCGAAGAAGCGCGCCTGCGGGTCGAATTCGGCCGCCACTACGGCGATTACTGCGCACGCGTCAGACGCTGGCTTTAGTCCGCAGACCGGGCGCTTGACGCCCCGCTGCCACTTCGCGCCGACAGCAACTCACGACCCCGTCGGAGGGTTGAACGACTGCGCGGCCGTGTCGCACACCATGAGATGAATGGCTACTAGCGTGGAGGCCCGCAACGCCTGCACCCATCACGCGTTCATCATTCAAATCCCATAACTATCAACGCCATGAAAATCGAAGTCTGGCAGGGCGACATCACCGAACTCGACGTCGACGTCATCGTCAACGCCGCCAACGAATCACTGCTTGGCGGTGGCGGCGTCGATGGCGCCATCCATCGCGCAGCCGGTCCACGGTTGCTGCAAGCCTGCGAGGCGCTGCCGCAGGTACGCCCGGGCGTGCGCTGCCCGACCGGCGAAATCCGCGTCACCGACGGCTTCGATCTGAAGGCCCGCCATGTGTTCCATACCGTGGGCCCGGTGTGGCGCGACGGCAAGCACAACGAGCCCGAGCAACTGGCCAATTGCTACTGGCAGTCGCTGAAGCTGGCCGAGCAGATGTTGCTGCATTCGATCGCATTCCCGGCGATCAGCTGCGGAGTCTATGGCTATCCGTTGTACCAGGCCGCACGCATCGCCGTGACCGAAACACGCGATTGGCAACGCTCGCACAAGGTGCCCAAGCACATCGTGCTGGTGGCCTATAACGAGGCGACCTACAAGGCGTATCAGCAGGCGCTGGCGACACAGGAAACGGCGGCAGCCTGATCGCTGCGGCACGTGGAGATCGCACTGACGGGCGCCGCAAGGCGCTCGTTGCGTTTGGGCCGTTGGCGACGTCTTCGGTTTAGCGGAGGCACGAACGTCGGGCCAGCCGTGTCACGCATGTACTGCCGCTCTCATGCACACGGCGCCACCTGGCGTGCGTTCACCGGACACAGCGGACGCCTTCGGAAGCGATCATCGGTGGATGGGGGCGGTGGTGCGAAGCAAGCGTAGCCGCACCGCCACTCGCCACTGCCGATCAGGCAACGGCCGTCATCGTCTTGCCACTGCAAGGAGGCCGCCCGTTGTGGTGCGCCGGACCGCACAGTGGCGCGGTCCACGCGACGACACCCCACAAAAAAACGCCGGCATCGCTGCCGGCGTTCTGGTCTTGCAGGCGATGCGGCCTTGCGGCCGCGCGATCAAGCGATCAGCCCTTCCACTTGCCCAATGCTGCCAGGCCGTTTTCCTTGGCGCGCTCATAGATGACCTGCTGCGCCTTGGCGTAGTTGCCGGTCATGTCCTGCGACCACAGCTTCAGCGCCGCCTGCTGCATGGCGCGGCCGTAGGAGAAGCTCAGCGGCCACGGCAGGTTGCCCAACTGGTGCATCTCGTTGAGATGCGCGGTGGACTGCTCGTCGGTCTGGCCGCCAGACAGGAACACGATGCCCGGCAGGATCGCCGGCACGGTCGACTTCAGGCACATCACGGTGGACTCGGCCACTTCCTCGACACTGGCCTGCTCTTCGCAGCTCTTGCCGGAGATGACCATCGAGGCCTTCAGGATGGTGCCTTCCAGCACCACGTTCTGCTCGTACAGCGCGCCGAACAGCGAGCGCAGCGTGGCTTCGGTGACCTCGTAGCAGGTCTCGATGTCGTGGCTGCCATCCATGATCACTTCCGGCTCGACCATCGGCACCAGGCCCTGCTCCTGGCACAGCGCCGCATAACGCGCCAGCGCATGCGAGTTGGCCTCGATGCAGGTGCCGGACGGAATGTCTTCGCCGATGTTGATGACCGCACGCCACTTGGCGAAGCGCGCGCCCAGGGTGTAGTACTCCTCCAGACGCGCACGCAGGCCGTCCAGACCTTCGGTGACCAGCTCGCCCGGCATGCCGGCCAGCGGCTGCGCGCCCTTGTCGACCTTGATGCCCGGGATGATGCCGTGCTCGGCCATGTACTTGGCGAACGGCACGCCGTCCTTGGTCTTCTGACGGATGGTCTCGTCGAACAGGATGGCGCCGGAGATGTAGTCGCTCAGCTTGGGCGTGGTCAGCAGCAGTTCGCGATAGGCGCGACGGTTCTCTTCGATGTTCTCGATGCCGACGCTGGCAAAACGCTTTGCGATCGTGCTGGTCGACTCGTCGATGGCGATGATGCCCTTGCCCGGGGCGACCATGGCCTGGGCGGTTTCGGCAAGCTGTTCGATGCTCATGTAGTTCCTGTGGCAGCTGCGGGGGAGAACGAAAGTATAGCGACGAAAGTCGTACACATTCCTTCACGGAATGCCTGCAACCGATTACACCTTGCCTGCGTGACAGGATGTGTGGCGCGGCTCGCATCGCGGGATTCGGGATTCGGGATTCGTCAAAGCAGAGCATGACGTGCAGCTTGTTGCTTACGGTGCTGATGCATTGCTTACATGACGTAGCAGGATTTGCCTTGTGAAACATGTGGCGCGTTATACCAGCGCCGTTGCGGCAGCGCGGTGGCGACGTTGCGCTGGCTGCGCATTCGCAAGATCCGGCCATTGCGAGACCGGTATCTCCACACAGCACAACGGCGGCCCTGGGGCCGCCGTTGCGTGTCGCGTTTTCCCGGCTCAGCTCATGCGCCGGGTGCGGTCGACAGGGATTACAGCTCGCCCAGACCGGTGGCGCGACCGTCTTCGCCCACTTCCAGCAGACGCAGCGTATTGGTGGCGCCGTGCATTTCCATGTGCTCGCCGCTGGTGAACACCACGCGGTCGCCGGGCCCCATGCGCTCGTTCTCCACCAGCAGGCGGATCGCCGCGCGTGCGGCCTCGCGCGGGGTCAGGCCGCGGCTGTCGAAGCTGATCGGGAACACGCCGCGCATCATCGCCATCTGGCGGCGCGCGCCATCGTGACGGGTGAAGGCGTAGATCGGCATGTTGGAGCGGAAGCGCGACAAAAAGCGCGGGGTGCCGCCGGATTCGGTCAATGCCACCACGCCGCCCAGGCCGATGTGCTCGGACAGGAACATGGTCGCCATCGCGATGGCCTGGTCGGCACGCTGCAGGTTGCGTTGCGCTGCTTCGAAGTCGGTATCGAATTCGAACTGGTGCTCGGCACCCAGGCAGATACGCGCCATCGCCTCCACCGCACGCACCGGGTAGGCACCGGCGGCGGTTTCGGCCGACAGCATCACCGCGTCGGTGCCGTCGATGACCGCATTGGCCACGTCCAGCACTTCGGCGCGGGTCGGGATCGGGCTTTCGACCATCGACTGCAGCATCTGCGTGGCGGTGATCACCACCTTGTTCTGCGCCAGCGACTCCTTGATGATCTTCTTCTGCAGGCCCGGCAATTCGGCATCGCCGATTTCCACACCCAGATCGCCGCGTGCCACCATCACCACATCGGAGGCTTCGACGATCTCGACCAGGTTCTCGATCGCTTCGGTACGCTCGATCTTGGACACCAGCTGCGCATCGCAGCCGTGCTGCTGGGCGATCTGCCGCGCGTCGTGCATGTCCTGCGCATTACGGCAGAACGACACCGCGATGAAGTCCACGCCGATCTTGGCGACGATGCCGATCAGCTCCTTGTCGCGCTCGGTCAGCGCGCCCAGCGACAAGCCGCCACCCTGTTTGTTCAGGCCCTTGCGGTCGGACAGCACGCCATCGTTCAACACCTTGGTGACGATGCGTTCGCCCTGCACGTCGGTGACCTGCAACTGCACCAGGCCATCGTCGAGCAGCAGCACGTCGCCGGCGGTGACGTCCTGCGGCAGGCCGAGGTAGCTCACGCCCACCTGGTGCTGGTCGCCGGCCGGTGCATTGGCGTCGGCCACCAGGTCGAAGCGATCGCCCATGGCCAGCTTGATCTTGCCTTCGGCAAAGCGTTCGATACGGATCTTCGGGCCCGGCAGGTCGGCCAGGATGCCGACTTCGGCGCCGACGCGGGCGGCAGCGGCGCGCACTTCCGCGGCACGCTTGGCCTGGCCGGACGGGTCGCCGTGGCTGAAGTTGAGGCGCACCACGTTGACGCCCGCCTTGAACAGCGTATCCAGCACACCGGGCGCATCCGTTGCCGGTCCGAGGGTGGCGAGGATCTTGGTGCGGCGTTGACGTTCTTTCATGATGGCCTCCCTGTAAAAGCCGCGAAACTTAACACACACGTCACGCACCGAGGATGGCATTGCGGCATAGCCACCCTCCGATTCCGGCATGTCTTACAGACAGTGCGGGACAGTACGTACGCCTGCGTCGGCGCCGCCACCGACAGCGCCGACGGCCGCCACCCTAACCCGGTGGCGGTGAAGAACCTCCTGCGCGATGCGTACCGACACGAGGAGTGCATCGCGCAAACGAACACAACGGCGGCAGCGCGCCGCTCACGCCTGCAGCAAGGCCGCCAGCTCGGCCGGCGTGCGTGCCAGCGCGCCGGCTCCGGCAGCACGCAGTTCGGCCTCGTCGCCGAAACCCCACAGCACGCCGATGCTGTGGATGCCGTGGTGGTTGGCGCCGTCGATATCCATGCGCCGGTCGCCGATCATCACGCAGCCGGTCTTGGCGATGTCCAGGCGCCGCAGCGCTTCGGCGATGAGATCCGGCTTGAAGCGGCGCGCGCCGTCCTCGCTGGCGCCGATCACGTTCTCGAAGCAGGCGCCGAATGGCAGGTGCTCGACGATGCGCCGCGCATAACGCTCATTCTTGGAGGTGACCACCGCCAGACGATGACCGGCGCGCTGCAGGCCGGTGACAACCTCGCCGATGCCGTCGAACACGCTGAGTTCGGTCCAGCCCACCGCGTCGTAGCGCTCGCGGTAGAGGCCGAGCGCGCGCTGCACCAGCGCCGGATCGTCGGGGAAGCATTCGGTGAAACTGTCGCGCAGCGGTGGGCCGATCCAGGCGCGCAGGGTCTGCGGCGACGGGCGCGGCTGGCCCACCGTCTCGAAGGCATGCGCGATGCTGGCGACGATGCCAGGTTCCGAATCGACAAGGGTGCCGTCCAGATCGAAGAACAGCGTGGCTGCACTCACTTGCCGCGGGCCTCGAGCGCGGCCACGGCCGGCAGGATCTTGCCTTCCAGAAATTCCAGGAACGCACCGCCACCGGTGGAGATGTAGGTGACGTCCTTGGCGATGTCGTACTTGTCCACCGCCGCCAGGGTGTCGCCGCCGCCAGCAATGGAGAAAGCCTTGGATGCGGCGATCGCACGTGCCAGGGTCTCGGTGCCATGGCTGAAGGGCTCGAATTCGAACACGCCGACCGGCCCGTTCCACACCACGGTGCCGGCATTGGCGATCAGCTCGGCGTAGCGCTGCGCGGTCTGCGGGCCGATATCCAGGATCAGGTCATCGGCCTCCACTGCGTCGAGCGATTTCACGCTGGCCGGCGCGTCGGGCAGGAACTGCTTTGCGACGACCACGTCGGTGGGCAGCGGGATCTCGGCGCCGCGGGTCCTGGCATCGGCCACGATCTGGTTGGCGGTGGGAATCAGGTCCGGTTCGTTCAAGGACTTGCCCACGTCATGCCCGGCTGCGGCGATGAAGGTGTTGGCGATGCCACCGCCGACGATCAGCTGGTCGACCTTGTTGACCAGGTTGGACAGCAGTTCCAGCTTGGTGGAGACCTTGCTGCCGGCCACGATCGCCAGCAGCGGCTTGGCGGGGTTGTCCAGCGCCTTGGCCAGCGCATCCAGTTCGGCCATCAACAACGGGCCACCGGCGGCCACCGGCGCAAAGCGGATCACGCCATGCGTGGATGCCTGCGCACGATGCGCGGTACCGAAGGCATCCATGACGAATACATCGCACAGCGCGGCGTACTTGCGCGCCAGAGTCTCGTCGTCCTTGCCCTCGCCGACATTCATGCGGCAGTTCTCCAGCAGCACCACCTGGCCCGGCGCGACCTCCACGCCATCGACCCAGTCGCGCACCAGCGGCACGTCCACGCCCAGCAGGGTGGTCAGGCGTGCGGCCACCGGCGCCAGTGAATCCTCTTCGCTCCAGCTGCCTTCCTTCGGGCGCCCCAGGTGCGAGGTGACCATGACCGCCGCGCCCTTCTCCAGTGCCAGCTTGATGGTGGGCACCGAGGCGGTGATGCGCTGCTCGGAGGTGATCTGGCCGTTGTCGATCGGCACGTTGAGATCCTGGCGGATCAGCACGCGCTTGCCGGAGAGATCGAGGTCGGTCATACGGACGATGGACATGGGCTTGGCTCGCTGAGTCTGGGGATTAGGGAATCGGGATTGGGGATTGGTACAAGGCGCCGCGCGTGCGTGCACGCTCTGTGCGCGAAGCAATGGCGCGACTGCGCCAGCTTGGCGTGGCGCCGCGGTTCACAACGATGCCGCCCTTGCACCTACGGCAGACGCTGACGGCAGTGGCTCGGAGACCACGGGCAAGGCGACTGCCTTGGCGGCGGGGATCGGGCAATCAAGGCCTGGAATCGGCCCGCCGTTGCGCAACCGGACAGTGCGCTGGACGGGCACTGCCGCAAGTGCGGATGGCGCGGACGCTGGTCGGTCGGACACGACGGGCAATGCGACTGCCTTGGCGACGGGGGATGCCCATTGTCGGACCTTCGCGCCGCAGCGGCAAACCGCCCGCGGCGCGTGCAGGCTCAGGCCTCGCGATCGGCGCTATTACTGCGCAGCAGACTCACTGCGAATCCGCCTACCAGCAGGGCGCCGCCCACCAGTAGCGCCCACAGCAGCCAGCGTTTCCAATCGCGTGGGGCGGCCGCCGGTTGCAGTGCCGCCTCGCCCGCCAACGGTTGCGCGCGCGCCGTCACCGCGGCCCGGGCTGGCTGCCACTGCGAGCCGCGCTGCTGCCGCAAGGCCTGCAACATGTCCGCCAGCGGTGCATCGCCACGCCGGACGCGTGCGCTGCCGGCAATCAGCGCGTACGGCGGCTGGCCCTGGGCGAGAAACATCAGGCGCTCGGGCTGGTAAGCCACCCGCAAGGTGGGCACTGCGGTGCTGCGCCCCTGCGCCGCCACCAGCCGCCAGTGGCGATCGCGCACCGGCGCGGACAGCAGCTGCGGCGGCGAGGTGCGGCTACCGAGCCGATACGCCAACCAGGGGCCAGCCCGCCGCAGCCATACCGCATCATCGGTCTCGCGGCTGTCTACGTTCCACTGCACCGCCTCGGTCTGGCCGCCACCGACATCCAGTTGCGTGATCGGGAAGCGGCCCGGCAGGACGTAGGTCACCGCGGTGTCCTGCGCGGTGCCGGGCAGGTCCAGCCATGCCAGTTGCGCAGGTGTGGTGAGGCCGTCGAGTTCTGCCTCCACCGCCCGCAGCGCCGGCAGCTTGCCCGACACCGGCACGATGCGCAGATAGCGGGCGCCGCCGTCCACGGCGATGCGGCGTTGCTGCAGCCGCTGCGCCTGATTGTCCAGCGCCATGACCGTGGCATCGGAGGCCAGCACGCGCCAGTCGCGCAGATCGTCGCTGCCTTCCACCCGCAGCTGCGCCTGGACCGGCGTATCGCCCGCCCAGTCCAGCCACAGCGCGCGCGGCCGATCGCGCAGCGCGCTGGCATCGATCAACCAACTGCTGCCCGCAGCAGAAGCTGCAGAGGCTCCGGTGGCGAAACGCCCTTCCAGGCGTCGCACCGCGCCGCTGGCATCGCGCTCGGCAATCAGCTGCAGATCGCTCTTGCCGGCTGCCGCACCTTCGGGCAATGCGAAGACCGGCAAGCGGTGCCGGCGCGGGACCGCCACCGGTGCTGCGTCGACGGGTAGCGCGGCGGTGGGCATTTCCTCGCCACGCGCATCGATCACCGTGATATCGCGCGCTGCCGCGTCATGCGCGTTGCGATACACCGCCTCATTCAAGCTCAGCTGATACAGACCGTCATCGGACGCAGCCAGTTGCAAGGGCCACTGCTGCCGATAGTCCTGGCGGACATCGGCGGCCTGAGCCATCAGCGGCACCAGCAGCAGCCATCCGCAATGCCGTGCATTCATGCCTGATCCTTCGCCGCGCTGTCGTCGCCGGCCACGTGTTCTTCGACGATGGCACGCGGCGGCGCCGGTGCCAGATACCCCACCACGGTGCACAACAGCCCGTAGGCCATGAACGAGCCGATGCCGAGCAGATTGCCCAGATGCTGGCGATCGACCAGTACCAGCTTGGCCAGCACCAGCCCCATCAGCAAGGCACCGCCCAGCCACAGCCCGCGCTGACCGCGCCGCGAACCGGTCACCCAGCCCAGCACGCCGAGCACGCTCCACACGATGGTGAGGCTGGTCTGCGACACGGTCGCTTCCACCAGCCGCGCATCCCACGCCACTCCACCCCAGTGGTGCACGCTATGCAGCGTACTGCCGGTGATCATGGCCCACCCCAGCACCCCGAGCGTGGTCACCCGCCAGCTGCGCAGCACCGGCGGTGCATGCCCGGACCAGGCCCAACGTGCGAGCAAGGCCAGCACGGCCAGTTGCGCCAGCTCGGCCGGATTGAGCAGCGGCACCCACGGCAAGGGCGCCGGGCTGACCGGGTCCAGCACGGCCAGCAGCCAGCCGCTGCCCAGGACCGCAAACACGCAGCCCAGCAAGGCATTGCGTGTGCGCGCGAACGCATCCGCCTGCGGCCACGCCAGCCACGGCCAGCGCAGCAAGCCGATGGCGGCCACTGCCAACCACGGGCTCGCCAGCAAGGCGCAGCGCCAGCCATTGGCAAGAGCGAAGGCATCCGCCAGCCAGGCCGCGCCCAGCGACACCACCGCCGGCCACAACAGCCACCAGACGAACTGCGCCACGATTGCGCCCGCACCAGGCTGCATGCGCAGGCACCATAGGCTACGCACGCCTGCCAGCGCGAACGCCAGCCAGGCCAGAGCGCCCCAATGCGCAAACGGCTGCATGTGCACGTGGTTCTGCCACAACGCCAACGGCGCGCCCAGCGCCAGCCCGGCCACGACGGTCCAGACCAGAGCCGCGGCGGGCCGACGCCGATGCACCTCGGCCGCCAGCCACACGCTGAGCGCCACGAACCCCAGCAGCAGATCCGGCTCGCTACGCAGATCGCCGGCAAAGCGCAGGATTTCGTGGACTCCGCACAGCGTCCACCACCCCAGTCCCCACAGATACGCCACCAACGCGCGGCGCGGCTGCCCGGCATCGCGCAGGAACCAGGCACTGGCCCAGCCGGCAATGGCGAGCAACAATGCGCTCATGCAGGTGGCATTGGCCACCGCCACGGCGTCGTAGCGCCAGGCATCCACGCCGAAGGCGACGCCAACGGCTGCCAGCAGCTGCAATGCGACACCGCTGACCTGCGAGACGCGTCGCTGCTGGCGCAAGCCCAGCCACAGCAAACCGGCACCTTCCAGCGCGAACACACTGGCGGTCGCGCGGGCCGACAAGGCCAGTGGCACCGCCAGCGTGGCGAAGCCAACCGCCAGCATCGCATGCGCTTGACCGAGCAGACGCGTGGACGCACGGCGCAGCAGCCAACTTGCCAGGCCCGCGTAGACCGCGGCCACGGCCACCGCGCACAGCGCCAGGGGCAGGCGCTCGCCTTCCAGCAGACGCGCCTGCAACGCAAAAGCCACCAACGGCGTGCCGAACAACAGGCTGCCATCGATGAGCCAACCGGCACTGCCGTCGCCGCGCCGCGCGTGCAGGACCGGAATGGCCACGTACATGGCGAAGAACAGCAACAGGAACGGCTCGGTGGTGGCGAATTTCGCCGGGCTGTACTGCAGCGCGCCCCATAGCGTGGCGATGCCGAACGTAAAGGCGAATCCCAGCAGGTTGAGCACCCGCCACGGCCGCGTCCAGGCGATGGCCACGATGCCGGCATTGAGCACGGCGTAGTACGCGAACAGCGCAACGTGGTTGCCGCTGCCGGTGGACAGCCAGATCGGCGCCAGGAAACCGGCCAGCACGCCCAGCACCGCCAGCGTGCGCGACTCCTGCAGCACCGCCAGCACGCACATGCCCGCGATCAGCACCACGCTGATGCCCATCGCCAAGCCAGCATCCAGCAATCCGTGCAACTTGAACGCCGCGAACACCGTCAGCAACAGCCCACCGATCGCGCCCCCCTGCAACGCCAACGCGAACCCGGGGCGTTGCAGCCGCTGCTTCCAGCCGAACACCAGCCCGGCAAGCGCCAGGACGCTGATCCCGGCCAGGCGCAGCTCGATCGGCATGCGCATCCAGCCCTGGTCACTGGCGTACTTCAACAACGAAGCCACGCCGGCCAGCAACACCAGCATGCCCACCTTGACCGGCACATTGCCTTCGGTGAACCAGCGTTTCACCGCACCGAGCGCGCGCATGACCGGGTCCGGCCCGGCCGGCGCGTCGGACCACGGCTGCGACGGTTGCGGTTGCGCATGTGCTGATGCCTCGACCTGCGCGGCGGCTGCCGGCAACCGCGGCGCAGTCGCAGAAACAGCATCCGCACCAGCCGCGGCAGGAAGTGGCGGCGGTAGCGACGCGTCTGCCTCGGGTTGCGCATCCAGCACGACCGCCGGTGCGTCCACAGGCACTGCAGGCACCGCTGCGTCGGCACCACCCCCATCCATCGCCTCAGACGTCCCCGATCCAGGCCATGGCTGCCTCGGCACCGGGGCCGGCGGTACCGCTGTCTCAGACGCCACTGCGTCCGCAGCGCCAGCCTGCCAGTGCGCGAGCCGCTGCTCCAGCACATCCACGCGCCGCCGCAACGCGGCGATCCACACCAGCGCAATCACCACGCCCACCGGCACTGCGAGCAGCAGCAGCGCGACCAATCCAATCAGTGCTTCCAATGTAGTGCCCTGCAAGCCGGCATCCGGCCGAATGCGCGCACCATACAGCCTCTGCCGGCCCCTTGGGCAAGCGGGCCATGGAGATGGAGGAGTGTCAGGGAGCCGCAGTGGCCGCCATGTACCGGTCCAGGCGCCACGGCATGCCTTCGGTCACCAATAAAAAACGCCCGGAAAACCGGGCGTCTTGGCGGATTATTCGCGGTAACCGCTGTCGTTCTTGTTATGAATGATCCAGATCAGGTTGCCGCCGGTATCCATCGACTTGCCGGCAAATACCAAACGCCCCTGGCCCTTGTAGGCCATCTCGTGACGATAGCGGTCGCCACCGTAGAAGAACGGGATAAATGCCTTGCCAGTGACATACGACCCCTGGTCGGTCGGCTGACCAATCAGGTCGGTCACCTGCTTCATCGGCATACCGATCTTGAGCTGGGTGAACTTGCTGTCGGGCGCCGGCTTGCCGGTGATCTCGCCCTCATAATCATTGACGCCCTTGACGGTCTCGCCGTAGCCGGCTTCGACCTGCGCAGAGTTGGTGACCTCTCCGTCGGCATTCATCCAGGCCGGCGTGCCGGTCTGCTTCTTGGCCGCCAAGCCATCGAACGGTGCCGAGAACGCCACCACCACTCCAAGCGCCAGCGCGCCTGCCAGAAATTTATTCATTTTGATTATCTCTATCCATAGAGTTCCCCGATCCTTCGTACACGACACGGTAACGACCGCCGTGCATGAGAATTAGCACACGTGGATCGTCCAAAGCCCATCACTTGATACCTGTGGCTGCATCGCACGTCACCAAAAACCCAATAAAAAGGCCCCGCCGCGGCGGAGCCTTCTTACTCATCTGGAAACTCGGTTACTTGGCAACAACCCGCACCATTTCCAGGCACTTGTTGGAATAGCCCCACTCGTTGTCGTACCAGGACACCAGCTTGACGAAGGTGGAATCCAGCGCGATGCCGGCATCGGCATCGAACACCGAGGTGCAGGTCTCGCCGCGGAAATCGGTGGCCACCACCTTGTCTTCGGTATAGCCCAGCACACCCTTCAAGGCGCCTTCGCTCTGCGCCTTCACTTCGGCGCAGATCTCGGCGTAGGTTGCCGGCTTTTCCAGTTCGACGGTCAGGTCGACCACCGACACGTCCGAGGTCGGCACGCGGAAGCTCATGCCGGTGAGCTTCTTGTTGAGCTCGGGAATGACCACGCCCACCGCCTTGGCCGCGCCGGTAGAGGACGGGATGATGTTCTCCAGGATGCCGCGGCCACCGCGCCAGTCCTTGTTCGACGGGCCGTCCACGGTCTTCTGGGTGGCGGTGGCCGCATGCACAGTGGTCATCAGGCCGCGCTTGATGCCCCACTTGTCGTTGATGACCTTGGCCAGCGGCGCCAGGCAGTTGGTGGTGCACGAGGCGTTGGAGACGATGGCCTCGCCGTTGTAGGCCTTGTCGTTGACGCCGTAGACGAACATCGGGGTGTCGTCCTTGGACGGGGCCGACAGGATCACCTTCTTGGCACCGGCGTCGAGGTGCTTCTGCGCGGTTTCCTTAGTCAGGAACAGGCCGGTGGATTCGATCACCACGTCGGCGCCTACCGCATCCCACTTGAGGTTGGCCGGGTCGCGCTCCTGGGTCAGGCGGATCTTCTTGCCGTTGACGATCAACGTGTTGCCGTCGACCGACACCTCGGCCTTGAAGCGGCCGTGCACCGAGTCGTACTGCAGCATATAGGCCAGGTAGTCGGGCTCGAGCAGGTCATTGATGGCCACGATCTCGATGTCATTGGCGAAGTTCTGCACCGCAGAGCGCAGCACGTTGCGTCCGATGCGACCGAATCCGTTGATGCCAACCTTGATTGCCATGTTCACTAGCTCCTGCGGCCGCGACAGCGCGGCGGATGGAAAGGGGCCGCCATTCTAACAGCGTCCTTCTGGTACGGCCGTGCTGTTGCGCGCACGCGCCGTGGGCGGGGATGGGAAGCCGACCCGGATCCGAGCGATGGCCCACACCTGACAGCGCATCTTGCAACCGCCTGGCACCTCGGCGGCTCCGCCCGACAGGAAGTGGCACCGGCATCAGCCGCAGTGCCCCACCCGCACCCGGCGTTGCGCAGCGTGTGATCGAGCGTCGATGCCACCTGCCCTGCCATCGAAACACCAGCACACGCGCCGGCCGAAACCGAGAACCCCACTATTCTTTTCTTTACAATTACTTACAATTTAATCAGCTACGCCGAAAAGCCTATTCATACATATGCCGACCAGCAGCATTTCGGCACCCCGTGGATTTCGATACTGGCCCTGCCTGCTGAGGCACCCACTCAATCACACGGAGATTCCCCATGCGTCGCACCCTGTTCTCTCTGGCTTTGGCTCTGGCTGCCACCCCGGCGCTGGCCGGCGGCGTAATGCACTACACCGAGAAGGCGTCGCTGCCGGCCGATGGCGAAGCGCGCGAAGTCGCCGCGTTGTTCGATACCTGGAATGCGGCGCTGGCCACGGGCAACCCGCACAAGGTGGCCGACCTGTACGCGTCCGATGGCGTGCTGCTGCCGACGGTCTCCAACGAGGTGCGCGCCTCGCGCGAGCAGATCGAAAAGTACTTCGAGATGTTCCTGACCAAGAAGCCCAAGGGCGTGGTCAACTACCGCACCGTGCGCGTGCTCGATGACGACAGCGCAGTGGATGCCGGCGTGTACACCTTCACGCTGACCGACAAGAACGGCAAGCAGAGCGATGTGCAGGCGCGCTACACCTTCGTGTACGAAAAGCGCGACGGCAAGTGGCTGATCATCAACCACCACAGCTCGGCGATGCCGGAAGTGGACGCGCCGACGGTCGCCAAGGCCAAGTGAGCGCCACTGCATGACAGCGCACCACCCACGGCCTGCACGCCTGCCCATCCCACTGTCGGGACACCTCCCCCTACCGGCAGTGGGCTCGCCCGCAACGCACCGCATGCCAGAGGCGATATGCGCGTGCAATCGGCACGACGGCAGGCTGCGCCGCCGCTGCACACCCATTCCCCATCGCAGCGACCCACAACACAGAAGCCCCCTGGGTTGATCAGGATCAAGGCGATGCCGGGACAAATCCACAAGACTTCGTCCATCCCCTGCACACAACGAGAATCTTCATGCGCATGCGCTCTTCCCTTCTGCTCGCCGGCCTGGCCGCCACCGTTGCCAGCGTCCCCGCACTGGCTCAATCCAAAGGCGACTGGACCGTTGCCGTCGGTGCCCACCAGGTCGCTCCCAAGTCCGATAATGGCCGCCTGGTCGGCGGCACGCTCGAAGCGGAGGTTGGCAATGACATCAAGCCGACCTTCACCGCCGAATATTTCGTTGCCGACAACCTGGGCATCGAGGTTCTGGCTGCGCTGCCGTTCGAACACGACATCGCGCTGCGCGGGGCGGGACGCGTCGGCAGCACCAAGCATCTGCCGCCGGTAGTGTCGTTGCAGTACCACTTCAACAGCCAGGGCCGCGTCTCGCCCTTCCTCGGTGCGGGCATCAACTACACGCGCTTCTTCAGTACCGATACCCGCGGTGCGCTGGCCGGCAGCGAACTGGAACTGGACGACTCCTGGGGTCTTGCCCTGCACGCGGGCCTGGACTTCAAGCTCAGCGAACGCGGCGCCCTGCGCGTCAACCTGCGCTGGATCGATATCGACACCGAAGCCCGCCTGGATGGCTCGCGCATCGGCACGGTGAACATCGACCCGCTGGTCTACGGCGCGGCCTACGTGCACCGGTTCTGAGCGGCAGCGGCAGGCGCGGCGCATCTCTGGCACACTTGACGTCCAGGGACGTGCATCCACCGCCGGAGTTGCGGACAGGTCGATCGCGTCGAGCGCCTGTCCGACCTACCGGGGATCCCATGAGCATGTTCATCCGCACCGCCCTCGCCATTGCATTGGCCGCTTCGGCCGCACCCGCCCTCGCCCAGTCGGCCGGCCATTGGACCACCGGCTACGGCGCAGGCTACGTCTCGCCCAAGTCCGACAGCGGCGCCTTCGCCGGCACCTCTGCAGAGATCAAGGGCGCGCCGACGCTCTCGTTCACCTACGAGTACTTCATCCGCAACAACCTGGGCATCGAACTCAATGCCTCGGTTGCGGGCAGGCACGACCTTGAACTGGAAGGCGTCGGCAAGGTGGGCAGCTACTGGTCGGTGCCGCCCAGCGTGCTGCTGCAGTACCACATCAATGGCTACGGCACGGTGTCGCCGTTCGTGGGTGTGGGCATCAACTACAGCATGCTGCTTGGCGAAGACACCGAGCCGGCGCTGGGCAACGGCGACCTGCGCCTTGGAGACTCGGTTGGCGCCACCGCGCACGTCGGTGTGGATTTCATCTTCAACGACCGCAGTGGCTTGCGCGTGGACGCGCGCTGGACCGATTCGCGCAGCAACGTCGACCTCAACGGCACGCGGCTGGGCAAGGCGCGGATCGATCCGCTGACCTACGGCATCTCGTACCTGGTCTATTACTGATCGCGCTGCCGCTGGCATGCCGGCGGGCGGCGGCGAGGTGTCGGCGGCAGCCACAAAACCGCCCGCGATGCGTGCGTACAATCCGGGGATGAAAACTTTTTCCCTGTCCCGTTTCGCCCTTGCCGCGGCATTGACCGCGGCGATCCAGCCCATCACCGCCTTTGCCTGGGGCGCGCAGGGCCACCGTCTGGTGGCGCGCGTTGCAGAGACCGAACTGAGCCCGCAGGCGCGTGCCCAGGTGGCGCAGCTGCTGGCCGGCGAGCCGGACCCGACCTTGCACGGTGTCGCCAGCTGGGCCGACGAGCTGCGCGAACACGATCCGGACCTGGGCAAGCGCTCCGGGCCGTGGCATTACGTCAACCTGGGCGAACACGACTGCGTCTACCAGCCGCCGCGCGACTGTCCCGACGGCAACTGCGTGATCGCCGCACTCGATCGGCAGACCGCCTTGCTGGCCGACCGCAGCCAGCCGCTGGAGGTCCGCCGCCAGGCATTGAAGTTTGTGGTGCACTTCGTCGGCGACATCCATCAGCCGATGCATGCCGGCTACGCGCACGACAAGGGCGGCAACGACTTCCAGCTGCAGGTCGGTGGCAAGGGCAGCAACCTGCATGCGCTGTGGGATAGCGGCATGCTCAACGACCGCCACCTCAGCGACGAGGCCTACCTGCAGCGCCTGCTGGCCCTGCCGGCCGCCACTCCTGTCTCGCCAGCGCTGCCGCCACCGGCAGTGGCATGGGCGCAGGCCTCCTGCAAGATCGCCATTGCCCCGGGCACGTATCCAGCGTCGCACGTCTTGCCGGAGGGATACATGGACACCTACCGGCCGATCGCCGAAACCCAGCTGCGCATCGCCGGCGACCGGCTGGCCGCCGTCCTCAATGCGGCACTGGCCGCTCCCTGACGTGGAGACGCCGATGCAACCGCAGGTGCTGGCGTTCTTCCATGCCGACAGCAACACCTTCACCTATGTGGTGGCCGACACGGCCTCCGGCGCGGCGGCGGTGATCGACCCGGCACTGGACTATGCAGCGGACAGCGGCGCCATCGGCATGCAGACCGCGCAGACGATCGTCGATGCCATCCGGCAACGCGGGTGGCAGGTTCAGTGGCTGCTGGAAACCCATGCGCATGCCGATCACCTGTCTGCCGCGCAGTGGCTCAAGCAGCACTGGCCGCAGGCATGCGTCGCCATCGGCGCCGGTATCACCCAGGTGCAACAGACGCTCGCACCGCGCTACGCGTTGCCGCAGGATTTTCGCGCCGACGGCTCGCAGTTCGATCATCTGTTCGCCGACGACGAACGCTTCCTGCTCGGCAATATCCATGCGCGGGTCATTGCCGTGCCCGGCCACACCAGCGACAGCATTGCGTACCTGATCGGCGATGCGCTGTTTCCCGGCGACTCGCTGTTCATGCCCGACGCGGGCACCGCACGCTGCGACTTTCCTGGCGGCGATGCCCGGCAGCTGTATGCCTCGATCCAGCGTCTTTACACGCTGCCAGACACCACCCGGGTGTTCGTCTGCCACGACTATGGCCCCGGCGGCCGGCCGGTGGCGTACCAGACCAGCATCGGCGACCAGCGGCGCAGCAATATCCACGTGCGCGACGGCGTGGACATCGAAGCGTTCGTGGCGCAGCGGCAGGCACGCGACGCCACCCTGCCGGAGCCCAGGCTGATCGGCCCGGCGCTGCAGGCCAACCTGCAGGCGGGGCGCGGCGCAGGCAAGGTTCCATAACCCGCGCAGGCGGTCGCCACGCCGGTCACGGCGCAGCCGTTATGATCGGTGACCGCCACCTGTTTGGAGCTTCCCATGCGCATGATCGGTTTCTGGCAGCGCGCCCTGTGCGTGTTGATGCTTGCCCTGCCCGTGCTGGCCTGCGCGCAGGCCGCGCCGCTGACCGTGTTCGCGGCCGCCAGCCTCAAGGAGTCGATGGACGACGCCGCAGCCGCCTATGAGAAGGCCACCGGAACGCCGGTGCGCGTGTCCTATGCCGCAAGCTCGGCGCTGGCGCGTCAGATCGAGCAAGGCGCCCCGGCGGATGTGTTCTTTTCGGCCGATCTGGAATGGATGGACTATCTGCAGCAGCGCAAGCTGGTGGAGCCGGCACAACGCCAGCAGCTGCTTGGCAACACCCTGGTACTAATCGCGCCAGCGACCAGCCAGGTGCAGGTGGATCCGCGTGTCCCGGGCAGCATCGCCAAGGCCTTGGGCGAGAGCGGCCGCTTGGCGGTTGGCCAGACCACTAGCGTGCCGGCCGGCAAATACGCCGCGGCGGCGCTGCGCAAGCTCGGCCAGTGGGACAGCGTGCAGGCACGCCTGGCCGAATCGGAGAGCGTGCGCGCAGCGCTGATGCTGGTCTCGCGTGGCGAGGCGCCGCTGGGCATCGTGTATGGCTCGGATGCACGCGCCGACGCCAAGGTGCGCGTGGTGGCCACGTTCCCGGCGGACAGTCATGCGCCCATCGTGTATCCGGTGGCTGCCCTGAAGAACAGCCGCAACCCGGCCACGACCGCCTTCGTCGCATGGCTGCGCAGTGCGCCGGCCAAGGCGATCTTCACCCGTCGTGGCTTCTCGCTGCAGGATTGAGGCGCAGCGCTTGTCGATGTTCACCCCGCAAGAGCTGGTCGCCATCGGCCTGAGTCTGAAGGTTGCGCTGGTGGCCGCAGTGGCCAGCCTGCCGCCGGGAATCGCCTGCGGCTGGCTGCTGGCGCGCCGGCGTTTCCCCGGCAAGGCGCTGTTGGATGCGGTACTGCATCTGCCGCTGGTGATGCCGCCGGTAGTGACCGGCTACGCACTGCTGGTGACCCTGGGCACGCAGGGGGTGATCGGCAGCTGGTTGCTGGAACACGTCGGCGTGCGGTTCGCATTCCGCTGGACCGGCGCGGCGCTGGCCTGCGCGGTGATGGGGTTCCCGCTGATGGTGCGCGCAATTCGGCTCTCGATCGAAGCCACCGACCGTCGCCTGGAAGCGGCCGCGGCCACCCTCGGGGCCGGGCCGTGGCGGGTGTTCTTCAGCATCACCCTGCCCCTGGCCTGGCCCGGCCTGGTGGCCGGCATGGTGCTGGCGTTCGCCAAGGCGCTGGGCGAGTTCGGCGCCACCATCACCTTCGTGTCGAATATCCCCGGCGAAACCCAGACCTTGTCGTCGGCCATCTACGGCTTGATGCAGGTGCCGGGAATGGAGTCGGGCGTATGGCGACTGGCGGCAGTGGCGTTGGCGATCTCGCTGGCGGCATTGCTGCTCTCCGAATGGCTGGTGCGTCGGCCGCATCCGCGCGAGGACGGCTGATGCTGGATCTGGACCTGCATCTGCGGCGTGGCAATTTCCAGCGACACATCTGCATCCAGGACGCGGCACGCGTGGTGGCGCTGGTGGGGCCCTCCGGTGCGGGCAAGACCACGGTGCTCAACGCCATCGCCGGCCTGGTGCAGCCGGATGCAGGCCATATCCGCATCGATGGACGCTGCCTGTACGACCGCCAGCAGCGCGTGGACCTGCCCACGCACAAGCGCCGCATCGGCTACGTGTTCCAGGATGCGCGGCTGTTCCCGCATCTGGATGTGCGGCACAACCTGCGCTATGGCCGGCATGCGCGCGGCGCAGCGACGTTCGGGTTCGACGATGTGGTGGCCTTGCTCGGCATCGCGCCGCTGTTGCAGCGCCGGCCGCGCAATTTATCCGGCGGCGAAGCGCAGCGCGTGGCGATCGGCCGCGCGCTGCTGTCGCAGCCGGCGATCCTGTTGTTCGACGAGCCGTTGTCGGCGCTGGACCAGGCGCGTCGCGAAGAATTGATCCCGTACCTGCAGCGCGTGCGCGACGAAATCCGTCTGCCGATGCTGTACGTCAGCCATAACCCGGACGAAGTGCAGCGCATTGCCGACAGCGTGCACGCGTTGACCTGATGGGATCACCGGCGCAAGCGGGCGCGCAGCGTGCGATTGCGCGCCGGCCTGCGCGAAAGCCATCAGTTCAGTGATGCGATTTCCCAGGCGCATGTTTTTGCCGTCTGCGCGTTGTTCGCGGCACGCGCTGCAGGTGCGCTGCTCTATCCAGGTTCACTACCCGGCTGGGCTCGACATGCAGGACGTAGCCTGCGACCCAGCTTCCACCGGCGCAGGACCGGGCACACCGCTCCCGGCACCGCATGCCGCACTCAGCGTGCCACCTGACCGGACCGCACACTCGCCCTGCCCTGTCGCACCTCGAAAGTGAAGGCAAACGGCAAGGTCACCGGCACCGGCTCCACCCGCGCGGCGCCGGTGCAGTCGTCCAGGTCCGCCGGCGGTGTCGCGCCGGGCGCGTAGCTGCACATCGCTGCCGGCACGAACTGCCAATGCATCACCGCAGCGCGCACGGCCTGCAGCAGATCGGCATGCTCGGGCAACAGCACGGCGCCGCACTCATCGCGATCGGACAGCGGGTCCACGCGCTGCACCGCGCCGTCGGCTGTGAGAATCACCTGCACGCAGACCGTGGTCGGGGCCAGGGTCTGCCGCGGCGACTCCGGCGGTAGCGCGGGCGTATCGCTGCGCAGGGCGCGTGGCATGCGAAAGCGTTGTGTGGACGACAGCGTATAGGCCTGCGTCGCGGCCGCGCCACCAGCACCCGACTGCGGCGGCAACATGCGTTGATCGACCGAATCCTCGCGTTGACTGCGCTCCTGCTCCAGCACAGGCCGGCTCGCGCAGCCGCCCAGGGACAGGGCCAGCACACCGCTTGCATACACCAGCGCGCGCCACATCACTGCATCTCCTGCGCGATGCAACCCGACGCCGGGCAGCCGGCCCTGCGTTCAAGCTGCGCAATGTGCTGCGGGCCACCGGTGGCCGGGGCAATGCCGGAAGCGTCTTCCGCCGGATCCGGTTCAAAGCGCACCGGCACGCGTACCGCCGAGGTCACCGCTCTGCCATCGACAGAGGCAGGCTTGAAGCGCCAGCTACGCGCTGCCTCAAGCACGGACTGGTCGAACACCCCGGCCGGCTGGCTGCGCAGGATGACGATATGCTCTGGCACCCCACTCGGGCTCACCTGGATCTGCAGCTCGACCAGGCCGGCAAGACCCGCAGCGGCGGCTGCAGCCGGGTATCTGGGCGGCTGCATCGTGCTGAAATCCACCGGGCTGCCGACAACCGGCGTGGCCTGCAGATGCGCCGGCTGGATCACCCAACAGGCGAGGCTGGCGATGGCCGCCAGCAGCATGACCGCACGCGAGTTCCTGTACGCGTGCTGCGTGGCGATTGCAGGCATGCGCAGGGCGCTGAGCCGCTGGGTCAGCGGATGCGCCGCTGCCCAGTGGCAGGCCAATGGCGTCCAGGCGTTGCCGAGTTGGCATTTGAGCATCGCCGCGGCATAGCTGCGGCGCTTGCCAGGATGCAGTGCCATCACCGCGGCATCGCAGGCCAGCTCCTGATCCAGGCCAAACGCGCGCCATCCCAGGTACAGCAGCGGATTGAACCAACCAAGGCACAGCAGCGCGATCGCCAGCGCATTGGCCCACAGATCGCCGCGATGCAGATGCTGCTGCTCGTGCGCCAGGATCAACGCGCGCTCGTCGGCGCTGTAGCGGCTGCTGAAATCCGGCGGCAGCACGATGCGTGGACGCAGAAGACCCAGCGAGGCTGGCAGACCTCCATCGTGCGTTGCCATCCATAGCCTCTTGTCCAAGGCAAGCAGTGGCCCGAGGCCTCGCACGAAACGCCGCTGGCTGCGCCACACCAGCAAGGCCATCAGCAGTGCGCCAGCCAGCCATGCGAGGCCGAGGACTTCGCGCCAATCGCTGCGACCGCCGACGCTGCCCGGTGCAAACGGCAGTGTCCCCAGCCCCGATGCAGGCAGCGTCGCCATGCCGATGGGCGGGCCTGGCACCAACGCAACCAACAAGGCCAGCGGCACGCTGGCCCAGATCGCATAGGCGGCCGACGGGCCTAACCAAAGACGCAAGCGTCCCCGCAGCAGCAGACAGGCCAGCACCGCAGCACTGGTGTAGAGCGTGGTCCGTAACATCATGGCATCAGGGCTCATCGTCCAGCTCCTTGAGCAGGCGCTTCAGGTCGGCGACATCCGATGCGCTGAGCTTTCCGCGCTCACTGAAGTGCGCCACCAGCGGTGCGACGCGTCCGCCGAACAGTCTTTGCAGCAGGCCCTCGCTCTGTTGCTGTACCCACTGGTCGCGCTGCAGCACCGGTGTGTACAGGTACTTGCGCCCGTCCTTCTGCGCGGCGATGGCCCCCTTGGTGAGCAGGCGATTGAGCAGGGTCTTGATGGTGGGCTCGGCCCAGTCGGTCTGCGGCAGCGCTGCCACCACCTCTTCGGCCGTGCGCGGCGCGCCGTCCCAGAGTACCTGCATCACCACAGCTTCGGCGTCGCTGATCGGCATCCGATCACACCCGTAATTTTTTTACGATTACGCTCGTAAACACAGACGATGTCAAGCCTCTTCCACGATCGCTTGCAGCTGCGGCAGCCGCCCGGGCGACGCATTCGCCCCGCAGGCATCGCAGCGACGGCTCGGCTACCCTGCACCGATGACCGACCACCTGACCGACTTGGACTCCGCCCTGGAGTGGATCCTGCAACGTATCGACGGCCCCCTTCGCGTTGGCGCGCCACTGGGGATCGGCAAACCGCACCGGCTGTTGAATGCGCTCTATGCGCGGCTCAAGGACACCCCGTCGCGGCCGCTGGCGCTGTACACCGCACTCTCGCTCAATCCGCCCAGGCCGGGCACGGGCCTTCAGGCACGCTTTGCGGCACCGTTCATTGCGCGTCACTTCGGTGAGGATTTTCCGCGGCTGGCCTATGTCGATGCCATGCTGCGCGACGCCCTGCCCGCGCATATCCAGGTGGAAGAGTTCTACATGCAATCCGGCGGGCTGCTGCAGTCGACGCAGGCGCAGGCCGACTACACCAGCCTGAACTACACGCACGCCGCCGCCGCGGTGGCGCAGCGGGCGCCGAACCTGATCGTGCAGAAGGTAGCGCGCGAGCCTGGCGGTACGCGACTGTCGTTGTCTTGCAACAACGACATCACCCAGGACACCCTGGAGGCGGTGCAGTCGCTAGGGCTGCCGCGCCCCTTGCTGGTGGCCGAGGTCGATCCGCAATTGCCCTGGATCGGCGGCACCGCCGCGGTGGACGCGGCGTTCTTCGATCTGGTCATCGACCTGCCCGGCCCCTCGCCGCGCCTGTTCGGCTTGCCGCGGCAGCCGGTGAGCAGCGTCGATTACGCCATTGGCCTGTATGCAAGCACCCTGGTGCGCGATGGCGGCACCTTGCAGATCGGCATCGGCACGCTGGCCGATGCCCTCAGCCATGCGCTGGTCCTGCGCCACACCGACAACGCCACCTATCGCCGCGTGCTGCAGGCACTGGACCCCGAACTTGCAACGCATCCGGCCGTGCAGGCCAGCGGCGGGCTGGAGCCGTTCACGATCGGCCTGTATGGCTGCAGCGAGATGCTCAACGAAGGCTTCAAGCAATTGGTGGACAGTGGCGTGATCGCCCGCAAGGTGCACGACGACCTGCCGCTGATGCAACGCATCGCCGATGGCAGCGCCGATGCCGACGACCGGGCACGCCTGGCACGCGAAGGCGAATTCCTGCATGGCGCGTTCTATCTCGGCTCGCCGGACTTCTACCAGTGGTTGCGCACACTCGACGAGCAGACCCGCGAGGCCATCGGCATGCGCCGCATCAGCCAGATCAATCAGCTCTATGGCGGCAACGAAGCGCTGGAACGCCTGCAACGGCGCGATGCGCGCTTTTTCAACTCCTGCATGATGGCCACCGCGCTCGGGGCTGCGGTTTCCGATGGCCTGGAGGATGGACGCGTGGTGTCCGGTGTGGGCGGCCAGTACAACTTCGTGGCGATGGCCCATGCGCTGCCGCAGGCACGCAGCGCGCTGATGTTGCGCGCCACCCGCGATGCGGGCGCGCGGGCGGCCAGCAATGTGCGCTGGAATTATGCTCACACCACCATCCCGCGCCACCTGCGCGATCTCTACATCACCGAATACGGCATCGCCGACCTGCGCCACAAGACCGACCAGGACTGCGTACTGGAGATGGCCGGCATCTGCGATGCCCGCTTTCAAGACACGTTGCTGGCGCAGGCGACGCGGTCGCGCAAGCTACGCACTCCACCGCAACTGGCTGCACGCGCGCAACGCAATACGCCCGAGGCGCTGGAGCAGGCCCTGGCCCCGTTTCGCCGCGACGGCAGCCTGCCCGACTACCCACTGGGCAGCGACTTCACCGCGATCGAGCAGCGCCTGTTGCGCGCCTTGACCTGGCTAAAGGCTGCAACGGCCAGTGCGACCGGCAAGGCTGCAACCGTGGCGCGCGCCGTGCTTGCACGCGGCACGTTGCAAGCCGACGAAGCGGCGTGCCTGCAGCGCATGGCGCTGGATGCGCCGCGCGGTCTCGGCGAGTGCATGCAGGCGCGGCTGCTGATACATGCCTTGCGTCAAACCACATCAGATCGGTAGCAGCTGACTCACCGATGCCGGGAGTACGATAACGACCAGGTCGACGGGCTGACCCACCACGGACATACCGCGGAAAGAGATGCGTCAAACTGGGCCGGGATGATGGCGATCACATCGTGTCCGGATCGCCCTGAATGCCTGGTTTTCCCGCCGTTTCCGCATCCATTCCCGATACCGGCATCAAGGCGAAAAGGTCGCGCACAAAGCGAAGGACTGCAGTATCGAGCATCGTCTCTGCGGTTGCGATGCTGGGCAGTCGTGTGGCGAGCGCAGCGCCCCACCTCACCGATCTGCAATACATCGGCAGCCACAACAGCTACCACGCCGGATTCGCGCCAAGCGAGGCTGCGGTGCTGAAGCAACTGGATCCGTCGTTGTTTGCCGCCCTCGATTACCGCCATCTGGCATTGACCAGGCAACTGGACGATGGCGTGCGCCAACTGGAACTGGATGTCTTTGCCGATGCACAGGGTGGGCGCTATGCGCATCCTGCCATCGTTGCGCAGATTGCCAAGGCAGGGCTTGCAGCCGCGCCGGCAAGCGCGCCGGAGGGGGTGATGGACAAGCCCGGATTCAAGGTCATGCATGTGCAGGACATCGACCAGCGCAGCAACTGCCAGCCGTTGGTGGCCTGCCTGCAGGAAGTGCGCGCATGGTCCCGGCAGCACCCCGGCCATGTGCCCGTCTTCATCCTGCTGGAGACCAAGCAGACACCGATACCGGCGGCGTTCCCGACCATGCAGCCCGAGCCGTTCGACGCCAAGGCGATGGACGCGCTGGATGCCGAGCTGCGCTCGGTGTTCCAGCCCGGCGAGTACATCAGCCCCGATCAGGTGCGTGGCAGCGCGCGCACGCTCAATGCCGCGGTGCTGGCGCATGGCTGGCCGCCCCTGCAGGCCGCACGCGGCAAGGTGATCTTCCTGCTGGATCAACGCAGCGCCAGCGACAGCTATCTTCCCGGCCATCCATCGTTGCGCGGCCGGGTGTGCTTCACCAATGCGATGCCGGGCGCCGACGATGCCGCGTTCGTCGAGCGCAACGACGGCCCTGCCGAGGAGATCACGCAGCTGGTCAAGGCCGGCTACCTGGTGCGTACACGCGCCGACGCCGACCTCAAGCAAGCGCAGGCCAACGACACCACGCGGCGCGACCGCATGCTGGCCAGCGGCGCACAGCTGATCAGTACCGACTTTCCCGTCAACGCGCCGGCCAGCTCCGGCTACGTGGTGCGCTTTGCCGGCGGTGCGGTGGCGCGCTGCAATCCGCAGCGGCCGCAGACGCTGTGCAAGGGCGTCGATCTGAGCCACTGATCGGCGGCGCCGCGCGCGGTCCCGCGGCCGCCCACAGGCAAACCACCTCCTGTCGCAATGGATGGCGTCGGCCAGACCTGGCCATGTCCACGTGCCGGACCGGGCCTTTCTCTTCCCCATCTCCGAGAGTCTTCCAATGCCGTATCTTCGTCCTTTCCATCGCCTGAGCTGCGCCATCGCCCTGGCGCTATCGGCACCGGCCTTTGCAGAAAATCCGGACCTGCGCACAGCCACCACCACCCTGGACTCGGTCAACGTGCAGGCCACGCATGCCGCCGCGCCGGGCTCGCTCGACGAGCAACGCACCTCCAGCAGCGTCAACAGCGTGCTGAGCAAGCAGCAGATCGATGCGATTCCGTCCGGCGGCATTGCCGATGTGGTGGCGCACATGCCGGGGCTGTCGGCGTACAGCGACATGCATCTGGGCCAGGCCACCACCGGCGAGAACGCCTACGTCAGCATCCGCGGCATGGATGCCAGCTACAACGCTTACACGCTCAACGGCTTCGGCATGCCGGAAACCGATTCGTCCACCCGTGCCATCTCGTTGAACATGCTCGCACCCTTCGGCATCCAGTCGGTGCAGGTATCCAAATCGCCAACGCCGGACATGCCCGGCGACTCCATCGGCGGCGCCATCGACATGCGGACACCCAACGCGTTCGACTTCGCGCAGGACGTGTCTGCCAGGACCACCGCACGCGGCCAGCTCAACGACCTGGCCACGCATCTGGGCGGCAAGGACAGCGGCGGCACCCTCCAGCAGGATCTGGCCTGGAAGTTCGGCGACGGCCATGCGTTCGGCATCTACGCCTCTGCCTATTACGGCAAGAACAACACCATGGCGCAGGCACCGGCGCCCAACAGCAAGTACGTGCCGGCCGACACAGCGCTTGCCAACGCCACCGACCTGCGCAACGTGGGGCCGTTGATCAGCACCCGCTACAAGTACAGCCTCTACACCAGCCAGATCGAGCGCTATGGCGGCAACCTGTCGCTGGACTGGCAGGGCGACACCAGCGCGCTGTATGCGCGCGCGATCTATGGCAGCTACGGCGTCACCGGGCAGCAGGACCAGTCCAGCGCACGCCTGGAAACCTTCCGTAACCAGCCCACTGCCGTGCGCGGTGGCTACTTCAATACGCACGACATCGACGAGACCCTGGCAGCACTGCAACTGGGCGGGCACACCACACTGGACCGGCTACGTGTCGACTACGGCAGCGCGTTCGGCCGCGGCACCCGCAGCCGGCCGGACTACGTGTCCGCCAGCCTGTATGGCTTCACGCCCGGCAGTTTCGCCTTCGATCTCAGCGACCCCACCTACCCGAGCATCGGACCAAGTTCCCAGGCGTTGAAGGACTTCTTCTACAACCTGGATTCGTCGCTGCTGTGGAAGGTGCAGGGCCACGATGCCGGCAGTCACGACAACCGCGTCAACCTGCACACCGATATCACCTACCGCGTGGACGGGGATGCGTTGGACAGCGTCAAGGTCGGCCTGTCGGCCGATCACTCCGAGCGTGACGCATACGACCATCCGTTCTTTCACAAGGACGGCAACTTCGTCACCAATGGGCCGTATTTCGGCGGCCCCAACTATGCCTTCCCCACCGCCGGTGGCCCACCGCTGAGCGCGATTCCTGGCCGCCTCACCTACAACGCCTTCGACGGCCACTACACCGGTGCATTCAAGCTGCTGGACCGCCGCTGGATGCGCGCGCAGGCGGTGCCCTACAAGTACATCAACGATCCGAATGGCGCCGGCACCTATACCGCCAACGACTACAACGCCAACACCACCTCAAGCACCGAGGCGATCACCTCGGGCTATGCGATGGCCGCACTGCACTTCGGCGCGGTGAGCGTGCTGCCCGGCGTGCGCTATGAACTGACGCGGTATTCGGCCGACGCCTGGCAATCCAGCGGCGATGGCGCCAGCGGGCGCTTTGTCGGCAATGGCAGCACCTATGGGCAGGTGCTGCCCGGCGTCAGCCTCAACTATCGCCCGGATGCGCTCACGGTCTACCGCGCGTCGTTGCGCCGCAGTTTCAGCCGGCCGGCATTCGGCCTGATTTCCGGGCAAACCGTGTACACCATCGACGACACGCAACGGGTGGTGGGCATCTCCAGGCCCAATCCGGACCTGCAGCCGAGCAAGGCCGACAATGCAGACCTGTCTGCCGAATTCTACGATCACCAGGGCGGCGTGCTGAGCGCTTCCACTTACTACAAGCGCATTACCGGCTTCGTGTATACCTCGCAGTCGGCCACCAGCAACGACAACACCCTCGGCGGCCTGGTACCCACCGGCACCACGTTCGAAAACGGCGTACCGGTGACCATGCCGCAAAATGGCGGCACCGCAAAGCTCTATGGCCTGGAGCTGGCAGCGAGCAAGCGCCTGCAGCAACTGCCCGGGCTGTGGAGCAACCTTGGCGTCACCGCCAATGTCACCCTGCAGCGCAGCGAAGCGGACAGCAGGCGCGCGGATCAACCGGAAAAGACCTGGTTGCCGCGTGCCCCGGAGCGCCTCTACAACCTGGACCTGTTCTACGACGACACGCATCTGCGCACCGACCTGAGCTACAACTACACCGGCCTGCAGTTGCTGGGGCTCACCACCGACCGGCTCAATTACTACCTGCAGCCGGTGAAGTCGCTGGACTTCAACGCCACCTATCATCTGCCGCATCATGTGGACGTGGGCGTGTCGGCGAAAAACCTGCTCAACGTGGCCACGTTCTACGAAATCCAGGGCAAGTCAAGACGCTACATGGCCTACGATCCAGGCGCCGATGGTGCTTATGTGCAGACCGGGCGGGTCTACATGCTGACGCTGGGCTACACCTACTGACGGCAAGAGTGCGGCAAGGTCGCAGCGGCGCTGCCCGCTCGTGCGGGGGCGTTGCAGGCTGCATGGCTGCTGGTTCGCGATGCAACCGGACACCGCACGCCGGTTCGCCAGATCGCGCGTGCAAGGTCTGCATCTCGCGGCGTCGTGACGGATGGAAAAATCGGGGCCAGGCAACTCGAGTTGAGACCACCGATGGTCTTGACCCCGTCGTGCAGCCGATGCGCGCTTGGCGGTCTGCAGTCAGTGCGCGTGCAGCCATTTCACGCAGAAAACGCAGCTGGCTGCGGCAAGGTGCGCCATGCATCTTTGGGAACCGCTCATGCCAACACGCTCCTACGCTCGTGTCTGTTTGCTCGCCCTGGCGCTTGGCGCCTCGTTGTCCGCGCTGGCGCAGGCACCACAAGCAACGCCCGCGGCTGCCGCGACGCCTGCGGAGAAGGCTGTTCAAACCGGTCCGCGTTCGGATCTGCACGCACAAGTGCTGCTCGATCGCGCGCATTTTTCGCCGGGGCAGATCGATGGCGAACGCGGCTCCAACCAGAAGCGTGCGGTCTCGGGGTTCCAGGCCGCGCACGATATCAAGGTCACCGGCGAGTTGGACGATGCGACCTGGCAGGCATTGCAGGCCGATACCACACCGGCGCTGGTGCAATACACCTTGACCGATGCCGATGTCGCCGGCCCGTTCCAGCCGATTCCCAAGGGCCCGGCCGAGCAGGCCAAGCTGTCGGCGCTGGGCTATGCATCGGTCGATGAAGCATTGGGCGAGCGCTTCCACGCCGATCCTGCATTGCTGCGCCAACTCAATCCGGGCGTGGACCTGGGCAAGGCCGGCAGCGTGATCCAGGTACCCAACATCGACGGCGTTGCGCCGCTGGCCAAGCCGGCCAGGCTGGTGGTGGACAAGTCCGACTCGACGCTGCGGCTGTTCGACGCCAACGACAAGGTGTACGCGCAGTTCCCGGTGTCATCCGGCAGCAAGCACGACCCCCTGCCGATCGGCCGCTGGAAGATCCTGGGCATCTCGCGCGATCCGGTGTTCAAATACAACCCCAAGCTGTTCTGGGATGCCAAGAAGGGCGACAAGAAGGCCACGCTGCCGGCGGGCCCTAACAACCCGGTCGGGAGGGTGTGGATCGACCTGTCCAAGCCGCATTACGGCCTGCACGGCACGCCCGAACCCGGTCATGTAGGCAAGACCGAATCACATGGCTGCGTGCGCCTGACCAACTGGGACGTGGTGAATCTGGCCAGCGTGGTCGGCCCATCGGTCCCGGTGGTGATGCAGGAGTAGCCATGAGACTGCTGATGATCCTGATCGCGGGTGTGGCGATCGGTGCCGGTGGTTACTGGTGGCTGGAACGTCATGCACCAGAAGCGAAAGTACCGCCTGCTGCGAGCACGGCGGCATCGTCGTCTACCAGGGTGGTCGCTACGTCGCCTTCACCTGCAGCGCCGTCGGCGACGCTTGCAGCACCCCCAGCTGCGACTACGACACCAGCAGCCGCTGCGGCGTCGGCGCCGGCTACACCCGCTCCCACTCCCGCACCGGTGACAGATACGTCGGCGACAACGTCCGGCTTGCTGATTCCGGTACAAGGCGTCGGCAGCAACCAGCTGCAGGACACCTTTACCGATGCACGCAGCGAAGGCCGCGTGCACGATGCGATCGATATCCTGGCACCCGCCGGCACACCGGTGCTGGCTGTCGCCGATGGCACGGTCGAAAAACTGTTCAACAGCGAGCGCGGCGGCCTGACCGTTTATCAGTTCGAGCCCGGCGGCAATTATTGCTATTACTACGCGCATCTGGAGCGCTACGCCGACGGTCTGACCGAGAAGCAAACGATCAAGCGCGGCCAGGTCATCGGCTATGTCGGCAGTACCGGCAACGCCAATCCGGCCGCACCGCATCTGCATTTCGAAATCCATCGGCTCGGGCCAGAAAAACAGTGGTGGAAGGGCGAGGCGTTGAATCCCTATCCCATCCTGCATGGCGATCAGCCGCTGCCGTAAGCCACTGAGGTGCACGCGTTGAGTCTGCGCCCGCTCATTGGTGGCTTAGAGCAGCTAGCAAAACTACTGCGCGGCCGCCAGGCGGGCGCGGTCGGTGCTCGGAATCCTCATGTACCACTCGTACACTGCGGTTCCTCCGCGCCGTCCGCACCCACCTGACGACCGCTCGCTACGTTTTGTTAGCCGCTCTTATGCAGATGGAACTCCTGGCGATACCTCAGGCATTTGACGGCGGCGCAGAGACGCAACTGAGCGTGCGGCATGCAGGCATGGATGAGCAGTCACTGCACACGCTGCAGCCAGCGGGCATCGAAACCGCGCCTGGCGCGTGTGGGCTCCTGGCCCAGGCCTGCATCGCCGGTGCCTAAACGGCAGCAGTGGTGACAGCTAGATCAACATTCCGCCGGAGACTTCAATACGCTGCGCATTGATCCAGCCGGTGCCCGGCGCAAGCAATGCCGCTACCACCGGGCCGATATCGTCCGGCAAGCCCGGGCGGCCCAATGCGGTCATCGACGCCACCATCGCATTGATCTGCGCGTTGTCGCGCACGCCGCCACCATTGAAGTCGGTTTCGATGGCGCCCGGTGCCAGCGTGTTGGCGCGTATGCCGCGCGCACCCAGTTCCTTGGCAAGGTAGCGGGTGAACACTTCCACCCCGCCCTTCATCATCGCGTAGGCCGACGACCCAGGCAGCGCAAAGCGCGCAAGCCCGCTGGAGACATTGAGGATGCGTCCGCCATCGGCGATCAGCGGCAACAGGGTCTGGGTCAGGAAATACGGCCCCTTCAGATGGATATTGACCAGCGCGTCGAACTGCGCAGGCGTGGTGTCGGCGATGGCCGCATGCAGGCCGGTACCGGCGTTGTTGACCAGTGCATCGAAGTGCGTACGCTCCCAGCCGGTCAGCACGTCCTTCAGCTGCGTAGCGAACCCGGCGAAGGTGTCGGCCGCTGCCACATCCAGCTGCATGGCCTGCGCGCGACGTCCCAACGCCTGGATCTGCGCAACGACCTCGGCCGCCTCCGCGTCCTGGCTGCGATACGTCAGCACGATATCGCTGCCCGCCGCAGCGAGCGCAAGCGCCGCGTTGCGGCCCAGGCCGCGGCTGCCGCCGGTAATCACGGTGATGGGGGTGGTGGACATGGGGCACGCTCCGTCAGAAAGTGTCTGCAGCCTATTGCGCTTGCTGCGGCAGATAAATCGGCTCACGCTGATCGCACCGTTCAAGACAATCGATCAATCGATGGACAGCATGGATTCGCTGCGCGCCTTCCTGCGCGTAGCCGAGCTCGGCAGCTTCACCCAGGCCGCCGAGACCCTGGGACTGCCAAAGGCAAGCGTGTCGACCGCCGTGCAACGGCTGGAAGCCTCGCTGGGCACCCAGCTCCTGCACCGCACCACACGGCGCGTGCAGCTCACCGGCGATGGCAGCGCGTTCTACCAGCGCAGCCGCGATCTGCTGGACGACATGGACGAGCTGCAAGGCATGTTTCAGCGCGAGCGTGGCCAGTTGCGCGGTCGGTTGCGGGTGGATATGTCGGCCGGCATCGCGCGCAATTTCGTGATTCCGGCCCTGCCTGCCTTCCTTGCGCAGCACCCGCAGCTGGAGGTGGAAATCAGCGGCACCGACCGCCGCGTGGATGTGGTGCGCGAAGGCTTCGATTGCGTGCTACGCGTCGGCACGCTGGAAGACACCAGCCTGGTGGCGCGCCCGCTGGGCGCGTTCCGGATCGTGAGCTGTGCCAGCGCCGGGTATCTCGCCCTTCGCGGTACACCGCAGTGTCTGGACGATCTGGCGCAGCACGATCTTGTGCACTACGTGCCGACGCTGGGCCAGCGCTCGCCGGGCTTCGAATACCACGATGGTCAGGCCTACCGGCTGCTGCCGATGCATGGGCCGGTGACGGTGAACAACGGCGACGGCTATCTTGCCGCAGCCCTGGCCGGACTCGGCATCATCCAGGCACCGGCCAGCCCATTGCGCCCGTATCTGGATAGCGGGGCCTTGGTCGAAATCCTGCCCGAACTGGCCGCCGAACCGATGCCGGTCACCCTGCTCTATGCGCAGCGCCGCCATTTGCCGCAACGCGTGCGTGCCTTCATGGATTGGGTGGCGGACGTGATGGCACAGCATCTGCAGCCGCTGGTGCCTTGATCGACCGTCATGTCTGCGCGCGGCAACAGCGCAGGCCAACAAAAAAGCACAGGCCCCCTTGGCAGGACGCCTGTGCCGGTTTCACGCATTGGGCGTCACAGACGCCCGATGCCGTGTTTCCTCAGAAGGTATAGTTGAAGGTCAGCATGCCGTTGCGCGACGCGCCCCATGCGCCGTAGCCGCCGTTGAACTGTGCGTAGTAGCGCTTGTCGAGCAGGTTGTCGACATTGAGTTGCACCGAGAACTGCGGCGACAGGCGGTAACGTGCGAATGCGCTCACCAGGGCATAGGCGCTCTGCTGGAAGATGCCGTACACCGGGTCCACGTAATACGAACGGTTCTGCCAGTTGACGCCAGCGCCAACGGTTAGGTCGCTCCACGCTCCCTGCGGCGTGTAGCTGTTGAACAGCTTGATGGTGGTGCGCGGCAGATGGGTGTTGATCGAAGTGCCGTTGTCGTCGCGCGCGGTGTAATGGGACGCGCCAAACGTGGCGTTCCAGCCGGCGGTCAGGCGACCGGAAAGCTCGAAATCGAAACCTTCGCTGACCACGCCATTTGCAGCTTCGTAAGCAGACTCGCTGCTGCCCGGAACGAAACCGCCGGTGGCCACACCCAGGTTGTCCTGCTCGATGCGGAACAGGGCCAGCGAGGCATTGAGCTGATCATCGAACCACGCGGCCTTGACGCCGGCTTCGTAGCCCTTGCCGCTCAACGGGTCCAGGTAGCCGCCGTTGGCATCGCGCAGGGTTTGCGGGTTGAAGATCTCGGTGTAGCTGACATAGGTCGACCATACATCGTTGATGTCGTAGACCAGGCCGGCATACGGGGTCACTTCGGTCTGGGTGTCGGAGAACGGCACCAGCTGCTGGGTGGCGAAATCGAGGTTTCTGCCATCGATCTGCCAATCGGTGTAGCGCGCGCCCACCAACAGCTTCAATGGATCGGCCAGCGAAAAGCGTGCTGCCACATAAGCGGCCTTCTGCTCGATGGTGCCGTCGCTCTGCAGCAACAACGGGCTCCAGTTCGGCTCCGGATAGGCACCGTTCCAGCCGAAATAGCTGGTCAGCGGTGCCGGGAAATCGAAGGTGCCATTGTTGGCGTACTCGCGGCGGTTGTAGCTGGCGCCGGCCACCAGCTGATGCTCGCGGCCGAACAGCTGGAACGGACCTTCTGCGTAGACATCGGCGCCATCGGCCTTGCGCTCGGTCTGATAGTTGCCCGAATACGGCACCACGCCGCCGCCGGTGGCACGGTCGAAACCGAAGATCGTGTAGAACGGATAGAACAGATGGTTGGCCACTTCGGTCTTCTCGTGGCTCACGTTGGCCTTGAGCATCCAGCCGCTGTCGAAGCTCTGCTGCAGGCTGGCGAAGGTGCGCTGCAGACGCGTATCCCAGAAGGTCCAGTCGGTGGCCGGGTTGAACGAGCGATCGTAGTTGGTACGGCTGCCATCGCTGAAGAACAGCGGGAAGCCGCCCCAGGTGACGTCGTCCGATTCCTTCTTCTGGTATTCGTAGCCCACGCTCAGCAGGGTGCTGTCGGTGAGGTCGGCGTCGATGATCGCCGAGCCAATCTTCTTGCGCAGGTTGTAGCGATCCATGTCCGACTCGCCGTCCTGATACACGCCGACCACACGTGCACGCACGGTGCCTTCGGGGCTCAGCGGCACGGTGACATCGGCCACGCTGCGGGTCTTGTTGAAGTCGCCACCACCCACCGACACGGTGCCGGTGAAGTCGCGGCTCACCGCATGCTTGCGCACCAGGTTGATCGATGCCGACGGGTTGCCCGAGCCGGTCAACAAGCCGGTGGCGCCACGCACCACTTCCACACGGTCGTACAACGCCACGTCCAGCGCCGAGTCGCCATAGCTCCAGGCCTGCTCCATGTAGGCCGGAATGCCGTCGAACTGGTAGTTGTCGATGTAGAAACCGCGCGCGTAGAACTCCAGCCGCTCGCTGTCGCTCTGCGCGACCGAAATGCCGGAGACGTTGTTGAGCACGTCGGTGATGCTCTGCAGGTTCTGGTCGTCCATGCGCTCGCGCGTGACCACCGTGACCGACTGCGGAATCTCGCGCAGCGACAGATTCATGCGCGTGCCGGCGGTGGTCTTTTCCACCGTGTAGCCCTTGACCTGCTCGCCCTGCACATTGAGCCGATCCAGGGTGGTGACCTCCGCATCGCCGGCCGGCGTTTCGGCCATCGCCTGCCCTGCCGACAAGGTGCACAGCGCGGCAAACACCGCATGCGACAGCGCGCGCGGGCGCAGCGCAATGGGAAGAAGACGCATTACGGTAGGACGATTCATCACAGCTCCGGTACAGACAGTCGAGGGCATCCATCACGGCAGTGCCGGACGGCGAACAAAGGGGGAGGACGCGCCACGCAAGCGCGGCAGCGCACCATTTTAATGGGAATGATTCACATTTTAAATAGCCGGATTGCCACTGTTTAGCACTGCTTGATACAAGCGAGCGCTACCAAAGTGGAAGTCGCGTCAGGTCCAACTGCAGCCATTGCAGCCGAGCTCGCATAGACGCGACACTCGGAGCGGGAGCTGCTGAACAGGTGGCTGATGCAATGACGCAACGCACTACGATGGGAATCAAATAATGAAGAAATACTGGGTTAGCCATTGCCCTACTACTGGTGTGCGCGCCGGCAGTGAGTGCTGCGGAGTCTGGAAAAACGCCGTTGCATGACGCTTGCCGGGGACCCGGCAACGCCATACACGAGGCAGGTCTTGTGCAGATTGGAGGCATCCAGCAATGGGTCACGATCGAGAGCCAGGACTGCCGCAATCCAGTGGTGCTGATCGTCCATGGCGGGCCGGGCAACCCCAACACGCCGTTCGCGCATCGCCTGTTCGGCAGCTGGACGCGCGATTTCACCATAGTGCAGTGGGACCAACGCGGCTCCGGCAAGACCTATGCGGCAAGCAAACCTGCCGACGGCGAGCCGCTGACCATGCAGCGGCTGACCCAGGACGGCAGCGAGGTCGCACGCTATGCCTCGCAGCGGCTGGGCAAACCCAAGCTCATCCTGATGGGCGGGTCGTGGGGCTCGGCACTGTCGGTCACTATCGCCAAGGCAAATCCGGACCTGTTCCACGCGTATGTCGGCACGGCGCAGCTGGTCAATTACCAGGACGACATGGCGTCGAGCTACGCCAAGACGCTGAGCCTGGCCCCGGCAGCCAGCGATGCGGATGCGATCGGCAAGCTGGAGAAGATCGGCCCGCCGCCATGGACCAACCCACGCAACTTCGGAATCCTGCGGCGCATCACGCGCAAATACGAAGCCCTGAGTACCGACCCGGCACCAGAAGATTGGTTCACCTTCGCAGCGGAGTACGACACGCCCGACTACCGCGCAGCCTATGAGGCCGGAGAAGACTATTCCTTCCTGCAGTTCGTCGGGCTGGCAGGCGACGGCATGGGTCCGCAGATCGATCTGCGCGCACTCGGGCCACAGTTCGCCATGCCGATCTATCTGATTCAGGGCGAACAGGATCTGGTCACTCCGGCGCACATCAGCAAAGCCTATTTCGATGGTCTTTCTGCTCCGAGCAAGGAATTTATCCTGCTGCCACGCACAGGACACGATCCCAATCCGCCGATGATGGACGCACAACTGAAGGTGCTGACCAGGATCCGTGCAGCGGCGCTGGCCAACGAGGCGCACTGAAACACGCGATGCGTCCGTTGAACGATGACGGACCGCGCATCGCTCGCGATTTCCAACAAAAAAGCCGGCTTTCGCCGGCTTTTTCTTTCAAGCACCACGCAAGGCGTTACAGCCCCTTGGCTGCCGCAACCACGTGCTCGGCGGTGATCTTGAAGTACGCGTACAGCTGATCGGCCGGTGCCGAGGCGCCGAAGGTGTCGATGCCGACGACATCGCCATCCAGGCCCACGTACTTGCGCCAGAAGCCGGTCACGCCCGCTTCCACTGCCACGCGCTTGCGCACCGCATTGGGCAACACCGACTCACGGTACGCCGCGTCCTGGCGATCGAACACATCGGTGGACGGCATCGACACCACACGCGTCTTGATGCCGGCCGCATCCAGCGTCTTCTTGGCCTCCACCGCCAGGCCCACTTCGGACCCGGTACCGATCAGGATCACGTCCGGCGTGCCACCCTCGGCATCGGCCAGCACGTAGCCACCGCGTTCGATCAGCTTGATCTGCTCGGCGCTGCGCGGCTGGTGCTGCAGGTTTTGGCGGCTGAAGATCAGGCAGCTCGGACCGTCCTTGCGGGTGATCGCAGCCTTCCAGCTCACCGCCGATTCCACCGCATCGCCCGGGCGCCAGACATCGTTGTTGGGGATGTAGCGCAGCGAGGCCAGGTGTTCCACCGGCTGGTGGGTCGGACCGTCTTCGCCCAGGCCGATCGAGTCGTGCGTGTACACGTGGATGGCATGCGCCGGGTTCAATGCGCTCATGCGCACGCCGTTGCGGGCGTAATCGCTGAACACCAGGAAGGTGGCGTCGAACGGAATGAAGCCGCCATGCAGCGCCAGGCCATTGGCAATGGCGGTCATGCCGAACTCGCGCACGCCGTAATACACGTAATTGGCGTCCGGGTCGTCGGTAGCCACCGACTTGCTGGCCTTCCACAGGGTCAGGTTGGAATGCGCCAGGTCCGCCGAGCCGCCGATCAGCTCGGGCAGCAGCGGCGCAAACGCCTCGATGGCCAGCTGCGAGGCCTTGCGCGAGGCGATGGTCTGGCCTTCTTCCTGCGCCTTGGCGATGTAGGCATCGGCCTTGGCGATGAAGTCGGCAGGCAACTCGCCATGCGAGCGGCGGGTCAGCTCGTCGGCCTCGCTGGCGTACTGCTTGGCGTACTTGTCGAACAGCTGCTCCCATTCGGCCTGGCGCAGCGTGCCGGTGCCGCCGGCACGCCAGCCGGCGTAGATCTCTTCGGGAATCTCGAACGGGCCATACGGCCATTCCAGCGCCTTGCGCGCGCCTTCCAGCTCGTCCTTGCCCAGCGGTGCGCCGTGCGAGGACTCCTTGCCGGCCTTGGTCGGCGCACCGAAACCGATCTTGGTGCGGCAGCAGATCAGGGTGGGCTTGTCGCCGTTGTCCAGCGCCGCCTCGATGGCGGCCTTGATCTTGTCGGCGTCATGCCCGTCCACGTCGCGAATCACGTGCCAGCCATAGGCTTCGAAACGCGCCGGGGTGTCGTCGCTGAACCAGCCGGCGGTGTTGCCGTCGATGGAGATCTGGTTGTTGTCCCAGAACGCGACCAGCTTACCCAGGCCCCAGGTGCCGGCCAGCGAGGCGGCTTCGTGCGAAATGCCTTCCATCAGGCAGCCGTCGCCCATGAACACCCAAGTGCGGTGATCGACGATCTCCAGCTCGGGGCGGTTGTAGCGCTGCGCCAGCAACTTCTCGGCCAGCGCGAACCCGACTGCATTGGCAAAGCCCTGGCCGAGCGGTCCGGTGGTGGTCTCCACCCCGGGGGTTTCGCTGCGTTCCGGGTGGCCGGCGGTCTTGCTGTGCAGCTGGCGGAACTGCTTGAGTTGCTCGATCGGCAGGTCATAGCCGGACAGGTGCAGCAAGGCGTACTGCAACATCGACCCATGCCCGTTGGACAGCACGAAACGGTCGCGATTGAACCACTGCGGGTTGTTCGGGTTGTGCCGGTAGAAGTCGTTCCACAGCACTTCGGCGATATCGGCCATGCCCATGGGCATGCCGGGGTGGCCGGACTTGGCGGCTTCGACCGCATCTGCGGCAAGAAAACGGATGGCGTTGGCCAGCTGGCGGCGGGTGGGCTGGGTCATGAGCGTCTATGGAAGCGGAGGGGAACACCGCTGGAAGCGGAGAGCCTTATTCTCCCACACACCGTGTTAGTGGGGCCGGGATTGGGGAGTCGGGAGCGGGGATTGGTAAAAGCGGTAGAGCCTGGCCTTCATGCGCAAGGTCCTGGAGCGACACGCGCGCAACAATCGCTTTACCGAATCCCCAATCCCCAATCCCAAATCCCGCATCCCTACTCTTCGCCCTTGGCCACCAGGGTGGTCAGCGCCAGATCGCCCGTGACATTGAGCGCGGTGCGGCACATGTCCAGGAAGTGATTGACGCCCAGGATCATGCCGATGCCCACCGGGTTGACCCCCACCATGGCACAGATCAGCGCCACCACCGGCAGCGAGCCGGACGGCACGCCGGCGGTGCCGATGCCGCCCAGGATGCAGACCAGCATCACCATGAACTGCTGGCCGAGGCTCAGGTCCACGTTGAAGAACTGCGCCAGGAAGATCACCGTCACGCCCTCGAACAGCGCGGTGCCGTTCTGGTTGGCGGTAGCGCCCACCGTCAGCACGAAGCGCGACACCCGCGGCGGCAGCCCCATCTCGTCGGCCACGCGCAGGGCGGTTGGCAGGGTGGCGTTGCTGGAGGCCGTGGAGAAGGCCATCAACGTGGCCTCCTGGGTCTGCCGGAAGAAGCCCAGCGGCGAACGCCCGGCGAACTTCACTGCCAATCCGTAGCTCACCACCATGTGCAGCCCCAACGCCAGCACCACCACGCCCACATAGGCGCCCAGGCGGATCAACAGATCGAAGCCGAACAGCGCGGCCAGGTTGAACATGAAGCAGGCCACCGCATACGGGGCCAGGCGGATCACCAGGCCGATCAGGGTCATCGAGATCTCGAAGACGCCTTCGATCCCGCGCCGCAGCGTGGCGACCTTTTCGTCGGCGGTCAGCACCATGCCCACGCCAAACATCACCGCGAAGAACATCAGCGACAGGATCGCGCCATTGCTGGACGCGGCGGCGATCACGTTGCTGGGCACGATCGACAGCAGCATGTCCATGCCCTGCGGCTGGGTGCCGGAGCTGGAAATGATCTCGCGGGTGCGCTCGGCGTTCTGCTGGATCAGCTGATTGGCCAGTTGCGGGTCCACCCCCGCACCGGGCTTGAGCGCGTTGACCAGCACCAGGCCCAGCAGCACCGCGATGCCGGACAGCACCACGGTGTAGCCCAGCGTGCGCCAACCCACGCGCCCCAGCGCGCGAATGTCGCCCATGTCGGAGATGCCCATCACCAATGCCGAAAACAGCAGCGGCACGATCAGCATGAAGATCAGATTGAGGAAGACCTGCGAGAACGGCGTGGTGACGTACCTGGTCGCCAGGCGCACCCAGTCGGCGTCGCTGCCGGCCAGGTAGTAGACCGCCAGACCCAGCACCAGGCCCACGGCAAAGCCAATACCCATCTTCCAATGCAGGGGAAGGCCCGGGCGGCGTGCGGCTGGGGATGCAGTCATCTGGTCGGCCTTGGTGTGAACACAAAGACCGCAGCTTAACATTGCCATCGAGGCGGCCACGCCGCGCTGCGGCTGCCCGCGGGTAGGTCTGCCTTGCGAGGACAGGTGCGAGCGGTGCAACTGCAAGACACTGATCGCGGGCAGACTGCCGGGTGAGGCCGGTGTTTGGCTCGGAGTAAAAAGAGCGATTCGCGTGCTGCAGCACCGCGTTGGTGGGTGGAGTCGTCGAGTGCTTGCGGCAATCTGCACGCATGCATGCATGCATGCAGATTGCGATTGGCGATTGGTGACTTGCAGCTCGTGCCTGACACTGCACTTGGAACTTGCGACCACCAGATCCACTGCGGCTGAGATCGTGAACGTTGAAGCCAGATCGATGCTCTAAAGCCAAGCTGGTTCAGAGTGCGGTGCCCTCACCGCTTGCGGGACACGCTGTGAATCCATCCCTGGACGCTCCGTGGCGGCATCCATGCCGCCACACGGTCCCGCAAGCGGCAAGGACACCGCACCGTGACACTGGTCGGCACCTGCTTCAAAGAGCTGATCGCGGCGCGCGCTGACATGCCGATGCAGGCATCCGCATTCGCATCAGACAGGCGTTGGTGCAAAAGCGAGAGGTGTGGCCAGCGAGCACCATGGATCGCACAGCGACGTAGTGCACTGCTCGCCCATGCACACCGACCAACGCGACTGGCCCTTGCCCGCTTACCGTCGCGGGACCTTTGGCGGCATGGATGCCGCCACAGAGCCTACAGGGACGTACTTGCGGCGTGTCCTGCGATGGTGAGCGGGCAAGGGCCCTGCATGCAGCCCAATGGCAGACGCAATGCCTTGCCCTTGGCAACACAGCAGAGATCCGGAACCAAGCGCGGCTAGCGAAACGCAGCGAGCGGTTGCCAGATGGATGTGGCGACGCGCTCAGAAGCGCAGTGCATGAATGAAGCGAGTTTCGAGCGCCAGCCACGCCCGCCTGGCGACCGCATCATCGTTGTTCGCTGATCCAAGCGCTATGGCGATGCACAACGAGGCGCCGTTTCGTGCCCCTCCGTCGCTGCCGCTGCCGATGCCGATGCCCCGCAGGCGATCAAGGCGCCGGCGGATACAACGGCGCCAGCACCTCGGGCTCGGCTGCGCTTGCGTGATGCCAGCGCGGCCCCTTGGCGAATGCCTCGCGCAGCGCGGCGCGGGCACCGGCCACATCGCCGTCGCCGCCCCAGCGCGCACGCTGCATCCGCGCCACGGCCGCGCGCTGGGCGGGATCGGCCAGGGCGACCAGCACGCTGTCGATATCGTTGGCACCAGCCATGCCGCAGAGCACGGTCGCTACCTCGTCCATCCCGCCGGCATCCAGCGCGCGGCGTAACTCGGCCACGCCGTGTGTCGCACGCCGTCCAGGCATGGCGATCTCTGCGCCATGGGCATCGGCCGCCGGGCGCGGCGCACCACCTCGGCGCAGTACTGCCCATGCCAGCGTGAGCACCCACAACAGCGCGAAGCCTGCCGCCGCAGCGATCCACGCCCAGGGGCGCCCCTGCGGCGGCGGCTGCACAGTCAGCGCACCGGTGGCCGCTGCAGGCGCAGGGCCGGCGGTCGCCGGACCTGCAGCCGGCGCAGGTGCAGGCGCCGCGAACGCACCGCTGCCCGTCGCAACGTCCAGCGTCAGGTCCGGCACCGTTGCCGTCCTGGCCGCGGCCGCACCCACATCCCACCACGCCACCTGCAGGCCGGGTACCACCAGCGGGCCGGCGCGGTTGGGCACGATCGAATAGCGCCGGGTCAGCCGCAACTGCGGCGAGCCGTCCACGAACCGTTCTTCGTATTGCGGCGGTTCGGCGAACACCTGCGCATCCGGCACGCTCGGCGTGGGCAGCTCGGGGAACTGTGCCTGGGTGGCGCCACGCGCACTGGCTTCCACCAAGAACTGCGCCGCCTCGCCGGCGGTGGCGCGCTGCGGGGTGGCCGTGTACCGCAACTGCAGGCTGCGCAGCGGCAACCACGGTTGCGGCGCATTGGCCGGCTGCGCACGCACCTGCAGCGCGATGCTGGCGCTGCGCGCGCTCAGCTCGCCGTTGCCGCGGCCGAAGTAATCGTCGAAAAAACCGCCCACGGAGCGGCCAGTAAACCGCGCCGGCGGCAGCAGCAGACGCCCGCTACGCTCGGGTACCAGCAGATAGCGCCGCTCCACCACGTTGTATTGACGCCCGTTGACTAGCTTGACCGAACTGACGTCATCGCCGATGCGTTGCAACGACGCACCATCGGGCGCTTCCAGATCCAGCTCGCCGGAGGCCAGCTGGTTGGCGAAATACAGGCGCACCACCACGCCCACGCTTTGCTGCACGAAGGGCTGCGGGTCGTCCACCTGGGTCTGGACGAAGGCCTCTTCGTTGCCCTGCGCCGCGCTGGGCCCGTTCGTGGCACCGGCGCCGCTGTCTGCGGCCTCGTTTGCCGAACCCACCACCTGCAGCCGCAGCGGCTCGGTGCGCTCGCCGCCGACGCGAATCGCCGGCACGATCACCTCACCGCTCTTGCGCGGCGTCAGCACCACGCCGAACAAGGCGCGTACCGTCACCCCGCCGTTGGCCACCTGCATCTGCTGATTGGCGCTCTTGGCGCCAAGTGCGAAGTCGTTGCGCAACGGCGAGTAGTCCGGATCGACACCGCGCTGATCGGTTTCGATGTTCAACGTCACCGCATCACCGCTATTGACGCTGTCCCGGTCCAGCCAGGCGCGCGTCACCGCACCCAGCGGTGCGCAGAACATCAGCGCGGCGCTGCTCAGCATGCCAATCGCCACGCGGCGCAAGTGGTATCTGCCGATCATCGTCCGTCCCGTTGCCTGCGTTCGTATTCCAGCCTGAATTTGGTCCGCAGCAGGCTGCCCGGATCATCCGGCACCCGCCGCAACCATGCATCCACCGCCTGGCGCCGTTCGCGTTGTTCCGGCGTTTCGTCCGCCACTGCCGCTTCCGCATTGCCCTTGGCATCGGCGCCCTTGTCGCCGGCCTGCGCCATGGCCTGCTGCATCCTGCGGCGCTGCGCTTCGTCGGCCTGTTGTTGCGCCTTGGCGTCGGCCGACTGCGGTGCTGCGTCCTGCGTGTTCGGCTCGCCCTTGCCATCGCTGGACTGCGAGTCCTGCGTCTTTCCATCCTTCGACTCAGGCGTGGCAGACGATGGATCCTTACCCTCCTGCCTGCCTTGCGCGTCCTGCGGCTGCTGTCCGTTCTGGCCCGCGCCCTGAGTGCTGCGCTGGTTCTGGCCGGCCTTGTTCTGCCCGGATTGATTCTGATCCTTGGACTTGCCCTGCCCATCCTTGTTGCCCTGCTGCTGGCGCTTGCGCGCCGCATCGACCGCAGCACGATTGGCGATGGCATCGGCCTGGTTCGGATGTTGCTTGAGCGCGCGATCGTAGGCCGCAATCGCCTCGTCGTAGCGGCCTTGTCGCGCCAGTGCATTACCGAGGTTGTAAAGACCTTCGTCGGTCGGCACGTGTTCGAAGGCTTTTTGCGCGGCGGCGAAATCACCGCGCCGGTAGGCTTGCACGCCCGCGTCCAGGCGTTGCTGCTGTACCTGGTCGGCGCGTTGCCACAGCGTACCATCGGCTGCCCGTGCAGGCTGGGCCAACGGCAGAACGCACACCAGCGCCAGCACTGCCACCACCGCACGCCGACGGAATGCCAGCAATGCCAACGCCATCACCGGCAATACCAGCCAATAGCCTTCGTCCAGCCAAGTCTTGCCGCCGTTGGCGTCGGCGGTCTCTTCTGCCAACGACTGTTGCGCGGGATCGAGCACGCCCAGCGCCTGCAGATCCGCGTCATCGGGCGTGATACGCGCATAGCGCCCGCCCCCCTGGCCGGCCAGATCGCGCAGGGCGGGTTCGTCCAGCCGTGCCTGCGCGATCTCGCCACTTGCAGTGCGATAGGCAGCGCCGCGCGCACTGCCCACGCCCAGAGCCGACACGCGGAAGCCTCGCGCACGCGCCGTACGCGCCGCACTTTCTGCCGAGCCGTCCGCGCCATCGCTCAGCAGCAGGATCTCGCCCTGCTTGAAGCCGGCCTGTTGCAGCAGGCGAGTCGCCGCATCGATGGCGCGGTCGGCGCGTTTGCCATCCACCGGCATCACCGATGGCGAGAGCGCGTCCAGAAACAGGGCCACATTGCGGGCGTCTTCGGTCAACGGGGCGACGGTAAAGCTTTCGCCGGCATACACCAGCAGCGCGACGTCGCCGCCGGCGCGCTTGCGCAGCAGCGTGGCCAGCTTCGCGCGCGCCTGCAGCAGGCGCGATGGCGGCAGATCGGTTGCATTGCTGCTGGAGGACAGATCCAGCACCACCACCAGGGGCATGCTCGAGTGAAAGGCCGGGCGCTCGGTCTGCCGCCAGCTGGGCCCGCTCATCGCCACCACCGCAAGCGCGTAGGTCAAGGCGGCCAGCACGAAGCCCAGCCAGCCGCGTCGGCCACCGGCGACCAGCAAGCCCGGCAATAGATGCGCGTCCACGCTCTGCCGCCAGGCATTGGCGCTGCGGCGACGCAGTTGCCACAGCACGGCCGCCGGCACGATCGCCAGCAGCGCCCACAGCCACTCCGGACGCAACAGATGCAACGAGGCGAGCGGCCCGGTCAGCGCACTCATTGCCATCTCCGCGGCAACACGAACGCCAGCAACGCGACCATCAAGGCCGCACCTAGTGGCCAGTAATAGCGCTCCACGCGTGGCTGCACCGACGGGCCCAGCGCCTTCACCGGCTCCAGCCGATCGAGCTCAGCGTAGATGCCGGCCAGCTCTGCGGTATCGCGTGCGCGGAAGAAGCGCCCGCCGGTCTGCTGGGCGATCTTGCGCAGCCCCTCCTCATCGATATCGTCGTTGCCGCCGGCCGGAATCGGCACGCCGAACAACGAATAGCCGCCGCTGCCGCCGAAGGCAATCGTGTGCACGCGCACCCCTTCGGCCTTGGCGAGTTCGGCCGCCTTCAAGGGATTCAATACGCCGGCGGTGTTGACGCCATCGGTGAGCAACACCACCACGCGCTGGCCCTGCTCCTGCTCGCGCAGCCGTTTGACCGACAGTGCAATGGCATCGCCGATGGCGGTCTCGCGCCCGGCCAGCCCCACCACGCTGTCGGCCAGTTGATCGCGCACGGACGTCAGGTCTGCGGTCAGCGGGGTGAGTGCATAGGCGCGCTGTCCGAACACCAGAAGACCGACGCGATCACCATCGCGGCGATCGAGAAAATCCGACAACACCGCCTTGGCCGCAGTCAGGCGGTCCACCACGTTGCCACCCAGCACCATGTCCGGTTCGCTCATGCTGCCGGACAGATCCACCGCCAGCATCATCTGGCGCGCCTCACGCGGCGGCTGGATGACCTCACCCAATTGCTGCGGGCGCGCCAACGCGGCGCACAGCAGGAACCAGCCCAGCCAGGCCAGCCAGCGCGGCATCCGTAGCGCGGGCATACGCTGCGCCTGCGCGACCGCGTGCAATTGATCGGCATACGGCACGCGCAATGCCGCCGCATCGGCGGCGCGGCGCGGCCAGAACCACATCAGCAGCGGCAGCGGCATCAGCCACCACGCCCACGGCCAGGCGCAATGCGCCAGCGCGTCCTGCCATTGCGACCACTGCAGCCAGTTCATCGCCGCCCCCGCATCAGCGCCAGGAAGCGTTGCCGCACCAGCGCCTGGACGGTATCGATATCGGCCACCGCCGGCGTGCGCTGGAATCCCCCCTCGAGCACCGCGCGCCCTGGCCCTCGCGAGAACGCCTGCGTCTTGCTCTTGCGGCCGTCCAGGAACTGCAGCCATGCCTCGCCCTGCAGGCGGTCGGCGTTCGCATCCACCGTGCGTGCCGCACGTCGCAGCAATGCCGACAGCGTCGACAGGCGCTCCGCCGGCGTCGCCGCGCGTTGCAGTTCGGCATCGAACGCCGCCAACCAGCGGCGTTGCTGGCGGCGACGGCGCCACCACCAGAACCATGCACCGGCCACCACCAGCGCGACAACCGCGATGACCAGCCACCAGCCCGGCGCCAGCGGCCACCAGCCCGGCGACGGCGGCAGGTGCACATCGCGTAGCGGGAGCGATTGCGGTGCCATCGTCATGCGCTCCGCACGGATGCGCCGCCACCGAGCCAGGCATCGCTGGCATCGTCGGTGGACAGCCGATGCAGGCGCACGCCGCGTGCCTGCAGCACCGCGGCCAGGTGTTCCAGCGGCGCCACGAACTCGGCCTGCCAACGCGCGCGTGCGGACTGGCTGGCCAAGTCCACCGCAATGCGTTCGCCGCGCACATCGAAACTCAGCGCGCGCGCCGGTGGCGACAGCTCCAGCGGATCGACCAGCACGATCACCACCACCTCGTGATGCAGCGCCAGGCCGGACCACCGGGTCGCGGAAATCGCGCTGGCACTGCGCGCATCGGCCAGTACGGTCAGCCGCGCACCGGGACGCAGCAGGCGCGCGGCATGGTCCAGCGCGACCTCCAGCCCGGCATCGCCGGACGGTGGCTGGGCGTACCAGCGCGCCAGGGCATCCAGCACTGGCAACACACCACGCTGCCCCGACCGCGGCGCAATCGGCGCTTCACTGGAGGTACCGCGCAAGGCGGCGATGCGGTCGCCCTGTCGCTGTGCCAGCCACGCCGCCACCGCTCCGGCGCGCGCTGCCTGTACCGACTTGTAGCGCACCCGCGTCCCGAAAAAGAGCGCTGGCGAGGTGTCGGCCACGATCAGGCTCAAGCGCTCGCGCTCGGCCTGGAACAGCTTGGTATGCGCGCGCCCGGTGCGGGCGGTGACACGCCAGTCGATATGCCGCGCGTCATCGCCCGCCACATAGTCGCGCGACTCGGCGTACTCCATCCCGCGCCCACGTGTCGCGGCCGGCACCGGACCCACCAGGCCATGCCGGCCGCGTCCGGGTTGCCCGCGATGCAGCGCGGTGCCACGCAATGCGATCAGCTCCGCAAGACTCGGGCGCAGGCCGTCGCCGGCAACGGACGAGGCGGGATGTGCGAGGGGCGGAGACGGCATCGAAGACATCGGAGTCGGGCGGGAGGACGGCATACCTCGGCAACGCGCTACCCGATCAGGGCAGCGGGATCTTGTCCAGCAAGGCGGCCACCAGACGCTCGCCATCCCAGCCTTCGGCAGTCGCCTCATAGCTGGGCAACACGCGATGACGCAGCACATCCGGAGCGATGGCGCGGATATCGTCCGGAGTCACGTAGTCGCGCCCGGCCAGCCATGCACGCGCACGCGCGCAGCGCTCCAGCGCGATCGAGCCACGCGGGCTGGCGCCCCAGGCGATCCGCCGCCCCAATGCAGGGTCGTAGCGCTGTGCATCGCGCGAAGCGAGCACGATCTCGATCAGGTAACGCTCCAGCTGCGGCGCTAGATGCACATCCAGCACCACCCGCCGCGCCGCGAACACATCTTCCAGCGGAATCCTGTCGGGAACGGTCTCGTGTTTTTCCAGCGTATCCCGCGCCGCCTCGCGGGCCAGGCGCAGGATCTCCGCCTCGGCGTCGGCCTGTGGGTAGCCGATGCGCACATGCATCAGGAAGCGGTCCAATTGCGCTTCGGGCAATGGAAAGGTGCCTTCCTGCTCGATCGGGTTCTGCGTCGCCATCACCAGGAACAGCTGCGGCAGCGCATAAGTGTGCCGGCCGACGGTGACCTGCCGCTCGCCCATTGCCTCAAGCAGGGCCGACTGTACCTTGGCCGGCGCGCGGTTGATCTCGTCGGCCAGCAGGATGGGATGGAAGATCGGCCCGGGCATGAATTCGAACCTGCTGTCCTGCGGGCGCCAGATCTCGGTACCGGTCAGATCGGCCGGCAGCAGATCCGGGGTGAACTGTACCCGCGCAAAGTCCGCCTCCAGCCGCGAGGCCAGCGCACGGATCGCCGTGGTCTTGGCCAGCCCGGGCGCGCCCTCGACCAGCAGATGGCCGTCGGCCAGCAAGGCGATCAGCAACCGCTCGACCAGCGCCGACTGGCCGACGATGCGCTGCGCCAGCGACTCGCGCAGGGAGGTGAATTGACGATGCAACCGGTCCTCGACGGGCGCGGCAGCGGCTTCTGGGGGAAGGAGCGGCGGTGCGTTCATAGGCTCAGTGTGACCGATCCGAACGCGATTGGTTCACTTGACGCTGGCCGGAGGTTCAGTGAGTGACCGGGTTCATGCTCCGCTCCGCCAGCCCACGTCACGAACGATTTGCTTACGATGGACAGCGCACGCCGCTTGAGTGGCAGACATCTTCAAAGGAGGCGGCACGCGCGTGCCACGTGGCACACGCGAAGTTTGATTGCGCTCCGGGAAGCGCGCCGCCTCCACGGCGCCTCAAAAGAAAAAGGCCGCTGTTGGCGGCCTCTTCCTTCAAACGTTGCGCTTATCGCGCTGCGCTCGCCACTCGCAACACTTTCGGGGTAACAAAGACTAGCAACTCGGCCTTTTCCTTGCTGCGCCCGCGTTTCTTGAACAGATTACCCAGGAACGGGATGTCGCCCAGGAACGGCACCTTCGACACGCTCTCACGGTCCGTGAATTCATAGACACCGCCGATTACCACTGTCTCGCCATCGGCCACCAGCACAGCCGTATTGACTTCGCGCCGGTTGATTTCAGGCACGGTACCGTACTGCGGCAAATCAATGAATCGAGCGACTTCGTCCTTCTTCACGTTCATATTTAGGAAGACGCGATTGTCGTTGGTAATTGTCGGCGTCACCTTCAGCTCAAGCAGCACCTCCTTGAACTGCACATTGGCCTGTGAACCGCCACCTGCTGCGCCAGCGCCGCTGATGGTCACATAGCCGATCTCACGACCCTGCTTGATCACACCCTCGCGCTGATTGGCGGTCACAATGCGTGGATTCGATACGACCTCACCGCGACCTTCTTCCTGCATCGCCGACAGCTCGATGTCCAGGTTGAAATGTGAGCCCAACAGAGTGTACGCAAGACCTGCTGCGCCGCTGTTCGTGAAACCACCAGCTCCAAGATCGACGTTCAGGCCCGACGGAAACAGATGAGCTGGCAAGGTTGTCTGTGTACCGCCATTGGCAACCTCCAGACCAGCTTGGGCAGAGGTATTGAGGTAGTTGACATTGCTTTCTAGCGAACCGCTCAAGATGCCCCGACCCGTTGCACCAGTGACGCCAAAGCGCGCGCCAAGGTCACGCGCAAAGGTATCAGTGGCGATAACGATACGGCTCTCGATCAATACCTGATCCACCGGACGGTCGATATGCGAGATCAGCTCGCGCATCTGCGCGACCTTCTTCGGGATATCGCTGATCATCAGGGTGTTGGTGCGTTCGTCGGCCACCAGACGACCACGCGGTGACAGGAAACCGTTGTCCTGCTGCCCGGCACCGCCCTGACCGCCGCCGCCTTGACCACCGCCGCCGCCACCGATTCCCTTGGCTTCAGTCAGCGCTTTGAAGATCACCGCAGCGTTGTGGTAGTTGATCTGCACGTAATCGGTGATCAGGTCCTCGCGGTTCTCGATCGCGATGCGGGCGTCTTCCTTGTCCTGCTCGAACTTGGCCAGCTCCGGCTGCGGTGCGACCCACACCACGCCGCCATCGCGGCGCTTGTCCAGGCCCTTGGCGCGCAGCACGATGTCCAGCGCTTGGTCCCACGGCACGTTCATCAGGCGCAGGGTGACGTTGCCCTGCACGGTGTCGGAGGCGACGATGTTGAGGTTGGACTCTTCGGCGATCAGCTGCAGCACGGTGCGCACCGGCACGTCCTGGAAGTTGAACGTCACCGGGCGGCCGCTGTAGCCCCGCGCAGCGATCTGCGCGGCAGCCTGGGTCACCGCCGCCGGGCTCACACCGCCTACGGCCGGCTGGCCCTTGCGCGGGGTGATCTCGACCACGTATTCGTTACCGGTCTGGTAGGCCAGCGAGTCGAAGGCGCCCTTGGTCGACAGCACCAGCTGCGAGCCGGAGCCGGACGGCTTGACCTCCACGCGCTGTACCGGCGTGGCGAAATCGGTGACGTTGAGCGGGCGCTGCAACTCCGGCGCCAGCTTGGCGTTGCTGATGTCCACCAGCACGTTGTCGCCCTGGGTGCGCAGGTCCGGGCTGGCGCCCTGGCCGTCGAACTTCAGGATCAACCGGCCTGCGCCATCGTCGCCGCGTTTGAAATCGATCTTGGACACCGCCAGGCTCGCCGGAGCAGTCTTGGCCGGGTCTTGCGCGGGCGAAGTCAGCGCGGCGGCCGCGAACGAGCTGCCACTGGCCAGCGCCAGCGCGAACCCCAACGCGCAGGCCTGGAGCATCGCGTGGCGTCGAACCGAACGCAGCCGCTGGGCATTGGAAAACGTCATCGTGCTATCCCCTATCACTTTATTGATCATCCAATGCGAGTGCGGCCGGCCGTTCAAGCCATCCACCCGCACCGTCCGGCACAAGTTCAATCAGCTCGATGCGGTCTTCGTAGACCCCGGTCACCCGGCCATCGCTCTGTCCCAGATACACACCCGGTCGCACCCGGTAGGTCACCTTGTCGGGCGCCATGACCAGTGCGATCAGGCCCGACCCACCCCCGATGGTCCCCACCATGTCGAGAGCGTCGAGCGGGAAGGCCTCCAACGGCTCCTTGCGCCGGTTCGGATCCGGTCGGGTGCCGTTGCCGCCTTCCGCGCTGACCCATGCATCGCTGAACGGGTCGCGCATGGTCTGCGCTGCGTATTCGAACGTCTCGAACTGCTGCATCACCGGCAGCGGCTCCAGCGGCGGCGCAGGACGCGCGCGCACTTCGGCCACCCAGGCTTCCAGATTCGGCGCATCGCCCGGGGTGCTGGTAATGCCGCGGCTGCAGGCCGGCAATACAGCAATTAGCGCCACGCAGGACAGGATCTTGAGCAATTTCATGGTCATTGGCCGCCCTTCTTCGCAGCGTCGGCCGCCGCCTTCTCCTGCTCGGCCATTTCCTCATCGTCCAGATAACGATAGGTCTTGACCGTGCCGGACAGTTCCAGCGCGCCGCGCGGGGTGATGCCGGCCTTGGCGTCCTTGGGCTTGAGGTTGATGTCGTGCATGGTCAGGATCACCACGCGCGGCAGCGAGGCCACGCCGCTGACGAAGGCACCGAACTGGTGGTAGCTGCCCACCATGCGCAGGGCGATCGGCTTCTCGGCGTAGAACTCCTTCGGCGATTCCGGACCCGGCTGGAACAGCTCGTTGGACAGGCCGCTGGACAATGCGGTCTGCGAGATGTCGATGATCAGGTCGGGCATTTCGGTCTTGCTGGGCAGCTGACGCAGCATCTGCTGCAGCACCTGCTCCATCTGCGCGAGCTGCTGCTTGAGCGGCTCCAGATTGACCGCACGGCCCTGCTGGGTCTCGAACTCGGTGCGCAGCTGCGACTCGGTGCCTTCCAGGCCTTCGAGCTCGTCACGCTTGCCGCTGATCAGCAGGAACCAGGCCAGGACCATGATGAACAGGCCCACGACCACGCAGAACACGATGCGCGCCTGCTGCGGCCAGCCGCCGATGTTGTTGAAATCCAGATCGCTGAGCTTGAATGATTTCTTACTCATGACGCCGCCCCCTCCTGCGGCCGAGTGGCTTGCGCCGGTGCCGCTTGCGCGGGTGCAGGCGTGGCCGGTGCGGCCGGCGCCGGCGTGGCTGGCGTCGCGGCAGGTGCCGGTGCAGCGCCGGCAGGCACCGGTGCCGGTGCCGCCGGTGCCTGCCCGTCGACCGGCGCAGTGCCGTTCTTGTCGGCCTCGTTCGGATTGGCCAGCTTGACCTTCAACGTGAACACGTACGGCAGGGTCTTGGTGTCCATCGCCGAGGTCACCGGCTGACCGGCCGCCTTGTCCTGGCTCTTGGCCTCGATGATCGAAAGGTCCGGATTGGTCATCCAGCCCGAGCCTTCCAGGTTGCGCATGTACGCACTGACGCGCGCATTGGATTGCGAGCGGCCTTCCAGGGTCAGGATGTCGCCGTCCTGCTTGATGTTGGTCAGCGCCACGCCATCGGGAATGGTGCGCACCAGCGAATCGAACAGGTGAACCATCTGCGAGCGGTTGGCCTGCAGTTCCTCGATGACCTTCTTGCGGGCCAGCAGGCGGTCCTTCTTCTTGTCGAGTTCCTTGATCTCTTCGTTCTGCGCCTTGACCTTCTCGATCTCGGTGGTCAGGAACGCATTGCGCTCGGTCTGCCCGCTGATCTGCGCGTCGTAGTAGAACCAGATCAATGCCGACAACAGCACGCCGCCCAAGGCGGCGAAGCCCAGCATCGAATAGAACTCACGCTCGCGCGCCTTCCGGCGCTCGGCGCGCCAGGGCAATAGGTTGATTCTTGCCATCAGTCAAAGCTCCTCAGGGCCAGGCCGGTGGCGATCATCAGGGCGGGCGCATCCAGCGCCAGTGCGTGGGCCTGGACCTTCGGCCCCAGCGTCATCTGTGCGAGCGGGTTGGCCACCACGGTGGTCACGCCCAGTTGTTCTTCGACCATTTCCGGCAACCGCGCCAACGCGGCGCAACCGCCGGCCAGCACGATGCAATCCACGCGATTGAACTCGCTGCCGGCGTAGAAGAACTGCAACAGGCGGCTGATCTGCTGCACCGTCGCTTCCTTGAACGGCTCCAGCACCTCGACCTCGTAGCTTTCCGGCAACCCGCCCTGACGCTTGGCCAGGCCAGCCTCTTCATAGGTCAGGCCATAGCGGCGCATCACTTCGTCGGTCAGCTGCTTGCCGCCGAAGACCTGCTCGCGGCTATACAGGCTGCGGCCGGAGCGCAGCACGCTCAGCGTAGTCATGGTGGCGCCGATGTCGACCAGCGCGACCACCGCATCGGCGGCCACCGGCAGTTCGCTGGCGACCAGGGCAAAGGCGTTTTCGACCGCGAAGGCCTCCACGTCCATCACCTTGGCAGTCAGCCCGCCCAGTTCCAGCGCCGACTGGCGCAGCTCCACGTTCTCCGAGCGCGAGGCGGCCAGCAGCACCTGGACCATGTCCGGGCTGTTGGGCATCGGGCCGAGCACCTCGAAATCGAGATTCACTTCCTCGATCGGGTACGGAATGTAATTGGTGGCTTCCAGCTCGACCTGGGCTTCCAGATCGCTCTCGTCCAGATCGGCCGGCATCGGGATCAACTTGGTGATCACCGCCGAGCCGGCCACGGCCGCAGCCGCGCTCTTGGCCTTGCTGCCGGAGCGGTTGATGGCACGACGAATGGCTTCGCCCACCGCCTCCACTTCGACGATGTTCTTTTCCACCACCGCGTTCGGCGGCAACGGTTCCACCGCGTAGTGTTCCACGCGAAAACGATTCCCGCTGCGCGACAGCTGCAAGAGCTTGACCGCAGTGGAACTGATATCGACACCGATAAGTGGCGATTGACTCTTGGGTAGAAGCCCCACGGAAACTCCCCTGCCGATGGGCACTTGGACGCTGATGCGCCCTCGTATTAATAATCAAATTTTAACAGTTGACAAGCCCTCCACGCGCAAGGCAATGACCCCGCGAACGTGACCCCAGTGCTGTCTTCTGCGATCCCCAGAGTTCGGCCCCAGCCAAACTCGGCGTCATCTATACTCTGTGACCAAGAAATCTGCAATCGGAATCTCTCTTACATGCCCCGTATTCGCCGTTGGCTGGGCTGGATCCTGGCCACGCTCGTTGTGCTCGCACTGCTCGGCGCCATTGCCGCCGGCGGCCTGTACTACGCCATTTCCTCGAAGTTGCCGGACGTACAGTCGCTCAAGCAGGTCGAACTGCAGGAGCCCATGTACGTCTATTCCAGCGACGGTCGCCTGATGGCCGTCTATGGCGAGACCCGGCGTTACCCGGTCCAGATGAAGGAGGTTCCGCTGCGCCTGAAGCAGGCCTTCCTGGCCACCGAGGACGCGCGCTTCTACGAACATGGGGGGGTGGACTACAAGGGCATCGGCCGCGCGATCTGGCTGCTGGCCACCACCGATGCCAAGCGGGTGCCGGGCGGCTCCACCATCACCCAGCAGGTGGCGCGGCAGTTCTTCCTGAGCTCCGAATACAGCTACACCCGCAAGCTGGCCGAGATCCTGCTGGCGCGCAAGATCGAAAGCGAGCTGAGCAAGGACGAGATCTTCGAGCTGTATCTCAACAAGAGCTTCTTCGGCAATCGCGCCTACGGTATCGGCGCCGCCGCCGAGTATTACTTCGGCAAGAAGCTGGGCGAGCTGAGCCTGGACGAGATGGCATCGCTGGCCGGCATTCCCAAGTTCCCGTCCAGCGGCAATCCGATCAGCAACCCCGAGCGCGCGCGCGAACGGCGCGACTATTACGTGCTGCAGCGCATGGCCGAGCTGGGCTTCGTCAGTCAGGCCGAGGCAGATGCCGCCAAGGCGGTGCCGATGCATGCCAAGCCGCACGAGCCGCCGGTGGAGGTCTACGCCCCGTACGTGGCCGAGCTGGTACGCCAGGAGATGATCGCCAAGTACGGCGGCGACGTGCTCAACAAGGGCTACCACGTCACCACCACCATCGATGCGACCTTGCAGACCGGCGCAGATGCGGCGATCAACGATGGTCTGCGCCTGTACGACCACCGGCATGGCTGGCATGGGGTGGAGCAGCATTTCGACGTGGCCGCCGACGCCGATGCCGCCGCGCTGGTCAAGCACCTGTCCGGCGTCTCCACCCAGGGCGGGCTGCGGCCGGTGATCGTGGCGCGCACCAATCCCGATGGCGGCATCACCGTCGTACAGCACGACAAGACCGAACTCACCCTGCCCGCCTCGGCCAGCCGCTGGACCAACAAGACCCCGGCCAAACTGCTGACCCGCGGCGACCTGACCCGCATCCGTGCCGGCGAGAAGGATGGCGAGTGGGTCATCGACCAGTTGCCGCGTGGCCAGGCGGCGCTGGTGTCGCTGGACGCCAACAGCGGCGCCTTGCGGGCCCTGGTCGGCGGCTTCAGCTTTGCCGGCAACAAGTTCAACCGCGCCACCCAGGCACGCCGCCAGCCGGGCTCCAGCTTCAAGCCGTTCGTGTATGCCGCCGCCTTCGAGAAAGGCTTCAACCCGGCCTCGATCGTGCTGGATGCGCCGGTGGTGTTCCGCGACCGCCGCGGCAAGACCTGGTCGCCGCAGAACGATGGCGGCGGCTTCCGCGGCCCGATGCGGCTGCGCGAGGCGCTGGTGCAGTCGCGCAATCTGGTGTCGGTGCGCCTTCTGGATGCGATCGGCGTCGATTTTGCGCGCAAATACATCAGCCAGTTCGGGTTCCAGGAAGCCGAGCTGCCGCCCAACCTGTCGATGTCGCTGGGTACCGCGTCGCTGACGCCGCTGTCGGTGGCGCGTGGCTACGCGGTGTTCGCCAATGGCGGCTCGCGCGTGGACACCTGGATCGTGGATGAGGTCAAGGACCGCGACGGCAAGGTCATCTTCAAGGAAGTGCCGGCCGTGGCCTGCCGCACCTGTGCCACGCAGGGTGGCACCGCGGCACCGGTCAGCCAGGTGGTGGATGGCTTCAATTTCGGCGCACAGGCACCGGCCACGCCGCCGGCCTCGGCCGCACCCGCCGACAACGCCCCCCCGGCAGCGGTGGAAACTGCACCTGTGGCGACGGCGGAAACCAAGATTGCGCCGCGCGCCATCGACGAGCGCACCGCCTACCAGTTGGTGTCGATGATGCGCGACGTCGTCCAGCGCGGCACCGGCACCGCTGCCAAGGTGCTGGGCCGCGAGGACGTGGGCGGCAAGACCGGCTCGACCAACGACCACCGCGATGCCTGGTTCTCCGGTTTCGGCGGCCCCTATGCCACCACCGTATGGGTCGGCCGCGACGACTTCCGCTCGCTGGGCTATCGCGAGTACGGCGGCAAGGCGGCCTTGCCGATCTGGATCGACTACATGCGCGTGGCGCTGAAGGACAAGCCGATCGCCGCCAACGATCCGCCCGAGGGCATGACCCAGGCCACGATCAATGGCGCGGTCGAGTGGGTGAAGAACGAGGATCTGGATCGCCTGCAGGATTACGACTACGGCCTGCAGGAGCAGCAGGACGAGAAGGCGTTCGATATTTTTTAAGGGCTGGGATTCGGGATTCGGGATTCGGGAATGGGGAATCGGAACGGCGGGGCTGCTCCGGCTCCCCTTTTTCTTGGGCGGGCGAGGTAGTGCAGCGATGCGGCCCGGCAGTTGCCGCTTGCGGCTGATTGCCGGATGGAGCCGAATCGAAAGTACGACGCCGTCGCTCCAACATGGCGCGACACATTCGCCATGTCTTCATGTGGCTGTTGTAGAGTCGAACCCAGGTTCATCAGGGGAGCCCGGTCATGCATCACGCACGCCAGCACGCCGATACGCGCACCCGGGAACGCCGTCATCGGCTCGCCCATGAGGCCGCCAGATTGATGGCCGAAGGCGGTATCCGCGATTTCCACCAGGCCAAGCTCAAGGCCGCCAGCCGGCTCGGCATCCATGACGATGCCTCGTTGCCACGCAACCGCGAGATCGAAGATGCCTTGCGCCAATACCAACGCCTGTTCGCCGGCCCCGACCACACGACACGATTGCGCCAGCGCCGCGAGGCCGCGTTGCGGGCGCTGGATTTCCTCAGCCCGTTCCAGCCACGGCTGACCGGCCCGGTGCTGGAGGGCACCGCTGATGCGAATGCGCCCGTGCAGCTGCAGCTGCACAGCGACGATGCGGACGCGGTACAGCGCTTTCTGGAGGAACACCGCATCCCTGCCGAAGCGCGCACCCGCCGCCTGCGGCTGGACCGTGAGCGCAACGGCGAGTTTCCGGTGTGGCTGTTCGGTGCCGAAGACCTGACCTTCGACCTGACCGTGCTGCCCTACGACGCCTTGCGCCAGGCACCGCTCTCGCAACTGGACGAAAAACCGATGCCGCGTGCGTCGGCGGCGCAAGTGCGGCAGCTGCTGGCAGATGACGAGCTGCAAGGGTACGTGCAGCAAGTGCGCTGAGCCGAACCTGCCACGTGGTAAGGCAGCACTGACGACAGCGGCAGGGCAGCGACCCTCGCCTGCAGCAGGCCATGATGCAAAAACGCCCCGCAATGCGGGGCGTTCGTTTACGAACACACGCGTGGCGCGATCAGCGCTTGGCGCTGTCGGTGTAGTCGCGCTTGTCGTAGCCGGTGTAGATCTGGCGCGGACGGCCGATCTTCATTTCCGGGTCGACCTGTTGCTCCAGCCAATGCGACACCCAGCCTGCGGTGCGGGCGATGGCGAACATCACGGTGAACATTTCCACCGGGATATTGAGCGCCTTGTAGATGATGCCCGAGTAGAAGTCGACGTTCGGGTAAAGCTTGCGCTGCACGAAGTAGTCGTCCTTCAGCGCGGCCTCTTCCAGCTTCAGCGCCACTTCCAGCAGCGGGTCGTTGACACCCAGCTCGCCCAGCACCTTGTGGGTCATCTCGCGGATGATCTTGGCGCGCGGGTCGAAGTTCTTGTAGACGCGGTGACCGAAGCCCATCAGGCGGAACGAGGAGTTCTTGTCCTTGGCCTTGGCCACGGCCGACTCGACGTTATCGGCGGTGCCGATCTCTTCGAGCATCTTCAGCACCGCTTCGTTGGCGCCGCCGTGGGCCGGGCCCCACAGTGCGGTGATGCCGGCAGCGACCGATGCGTACGGGTTGGCGCCGGTGGAACCGACCAGACGCACGGTCGAGGTCGAGGCGTTCTGCTCGTGATCGGCGTGCAGGATGAACAGCAGATCCAGCGCCTTGGCCACGACCGGGTTGATCTCCAGCGGCTCGCTCGGCACTTCGAACATCATGTGCAGGAAGCGGTCGACGTAGTTCAGGTTGTTGCGCGGATAGCGGATCGGCCAGCCGATCGAGTACCGGTACGCAGCAGCTGCCAGGGTCGGCACCTTGGCAATCAGGCGGATGGCGGCCTGACGGCGCTGTTCCGGATCGTTGAGGTCCAGGGTGTCGTGATAGAACGCCGACAGCGAGGCGACCGAGCCGGCCAGCATGGCCATCGGGTGCGCATCGTGGCGGAAACCGCCGAGGAAGTTCTTCAACGACTCGTGCATCATCGTGTGATGCGTCACTTCGTGGTCGAACTTCTTGAACTCGTCCGCGGTCGGCAGTTCGCCGTTCATCAGCAGGTACGACACTTCCAGGAAGCTGGACTTCTCGGCGAGCTGCTCGATCGGGTAACCGCGGTACAGCAGCACGCCATTGTCGCCATCGATGTAGGTGATGGCCGACTTGCAGCTGGCGGTGGCGGTGAAGCCCGAGTCATAGGTGAACAGACCGGTTTCTTTGGTCAGCTTGGAAATATCGACGCAGTCATTGCCCAGCGTGGGCTTGAGAACCGGCAGAACGACCGACGTGTCGCCGGCGTTGAGCGTGACCTGATCAAGATCGGACACTGTGTACGCTCCTTCAGTGGAAGGCGCCTGATCCCACATGGGCAGGCACGTGATGGAAGTCCAAGGCGTCGCCTCGGATCACGTCATTATCGCACAGCAGCATTTTGCCCGTCGCTTGGACAGAAGTCGTAGATGCCGGCCGTTGGGCGGCAAGCGAAGCAACAGGGGCGGGGCACGCCCCAAAAGACAACGGCCGCGCAATGCGCGGCCGCTGCCGGTACAGCCCGTCCTGCAAGCTCAGCGCGCGTAGCGCTTCTGGAACTTGTCGATCCGGCCGCCGGTGTCGATCACCTTGTGCTTGCCGGTATAGAACGGGTGCGATGCGGAGGAGATTTCCACCTTGATCAGTGGATATTCCTGGCCGTCTTCCCACTTCACGGTCTCTTTCGAGCTCATGGTGGAACGGGTCAGGATCTTGAAATCCGATGTCACGTCGTGAAAGACGACGTCTTTGTAGTTGGGATGCACGTTCTCTTTCATGGACTTGGCGCCGGGCTGCCTGGATAAGCCGGGCATTATAGCGGCCTGCAGGCAGCCGGCGCAAGATCGCCCTAGCCGGCCGCCAGCGCCGCGCCGACCAGCCCATAGAACCGCTGGCGGTCGTACTCCAGCAACAGGTTGCAATTGTCGGGCGCGCCGCCCTGCCGGTTCCAGTCCACCAGGGTCATGCCGCGGGTGTGGGTGCCGGATAGTTCGATATGCACCGGGCGCTGCTCCAGGCGCCGGGCACCGTCCGGGTGCAGGGCGAACGCCATCGCCAGCGCATCGGCCGCATACCAGTACTCGCCGCGGCTGTCCTCGGACCAGAGCCGGGTCTTGCGCGAGATTTCCTCGTAGAAGCGGGCGCGGGCCGAATCGGCGGCCAGCCACTGCTCCACGTCCCGGTGCAGCAGGCCGTGCGCGATGGTGGCTTCCCAATCGGCCACGTCGAAGGTCGGAAAGCCGCGGAACACGATGTGCGCCGCCTCCGGGTCGAAGCCGATGTTGAATTCGGCCGCCGGAGTGATGTTGCCGTGCCCGGTCAGTGCCCCGCCCATCACCACCAGCCGCGCCACGCGCTGTGGCAGGGTCGGGTCCAGGGTCAGCGCCAGCGCAAGATTGGTCAGCGGGCCGAGCGCCACCAGCAACAGCTCGCCGGCATGTTCGTGCGACAGGCGCAGGATGGCGAGTGCCGCATGCTCGGCCTCGGCAGTGCGCGTGGCCGGCGCCAGACCCACATCACCGAAGCCATCGATGCCGTGCACGTGCGCCGCGTCCACCGAGGGATGCAGCAGCGGCTGTGGGCAACCGGCATACACCGGCACATCGTCGCGGCCGGCGATCTCGCAGACCTTCAAGGCGTTGCGCACTGTGTGCTCCAGGCCCACGTTGCCGGCCGCGATGGTCAGCCCGACCACCTCGTGGCGGCTGTCGTTGAAGGCCATCAGCAACGCCAGCGCGTCGTCCACGCCCGGGTCGGTATCGATCAGCAGCGGTATTCTTTTTGTCATGGGATTGGAGAGTGGGCATTCGGGATTCGTTGCGGCATCTTCGCAAGGATCGGCGAGCCGCGCGAATTCCGGGGACGTCCAGGTCGCAGCAACCCCGCTTTGACAAATCCCCAATCCCGATTCCCCAATCCCCGCCGCTCAAGCGGCCGCATACCGCACCGCGCCACCGATCCAGCGCGCCACGACGCGGTCGGCGATCTCCGGCGCCTCGGCCAGCAGGCGCTCGGCCAGGACCTGCACGCGCGGCAGCAGGCCGGCGTCCCGGGCCAGGTCGGCGATGCGGAAACTGGCCAGGCCGGTCTGGCGCGTGCCCAGCAACTCGCCCGGCCCACGCAGTTCCAGATCCTTCTCCGCGATCACGAAGCCATCGTTGGTCTGGCGCATGGTTTCCAGGCGCTGGCGCGCCATCAGCGACAGCGGTCCCTGGTACAGCAGCACGCAACTGGACGCCGCCGCGCCACGGCCGACCCGGCCGCGCAGCTGATGCAACTGGGCAAGGCCCAGACGCTCGGCGTTCTCGATGATCATCAGCGAGGCATTGGGCACGTCCACGCCGACTTCGATCACGGTGGTGGCCACCAGCAGGTCGCTGCGGCCCTGCTTGAAATCGAGCATGGCCTGCTGCTTCTCGGCCGGCTTCATGCGCCCGTGCACCAGCGCGACGCGCACGCCCGGCAACTGCGCCGACAAGGCCTCGTAGGTGACCTGCGCGGCCTGCGCTTCGATGCGCGGCGGCCCGCTCGGCGCACCTTTTTCGGGCTCTTCGCTTTCCTCGATCAACGTGCACACCCAGTACGCCTGGCGGCCTTCGGCGCAGGCGGCGCGGATGCGTTCGACCAGTTCGGGGCGGCGTTCGGCGCTCAGCACGATGGTCTGCACCGGGGTGCGGCCGGGCGGCAGTTCGTCGATGGCCGAGACGTCCAGATCCGCATAGGTGGACATCGCCAGCGTGCGCGGAATCGGGGTGGCGGTCATCACCAGCTGGTGCGGCACGCTGCCGGCCGCCGCGCCCTTGTCGCGCAGCGCCAGGCGCTGATGCACGCCGAAACGGTGCTGCTCGTCGATGATGGCAAGCGCCAGGTCGTGGAAGACCACCGCCTCCTGCATCAGGGCATGCGTGCCGACCACCACCTGCGCCTGGCCGGAGGCGACCTCGGCCATGGCTGCGGCGCGCGCCTTGCCGGTGACCTTGCCGGCCAGCCAGACGATGCGGATGCCCAGCGGCTCCAGCCAACCGCGCAGGTTGCTCAGGTGTTGCTCGGCCAGCAGTTCGGTGGGCGCGGCCAGGGCCACCTGCTTGCCCTGCTCCACCGCCAGCATCGCCGCCAGGGCAGCCACCACGGTCTTGCCGCTGCCGACATCGCCCTGCACCAGCCGCAGCATCGGCGAGGCTTGCGCGAGGTCGTGCGCAATCTGCTCGAACACGCGCTGCTGCGCGCCGGTGAGCTGGAACGGCAATGCCTTGCGCAGGTGCTGCACCAGGCGGCCGCCGCGCAATTGCGGGGCACGGAAACGCTGCAGGGCGATGCGCTGGCGGCGCAGGCTGAGTTGATGCGCCAGCAGTTCTTCCAGCGCCAGACGCTGCTGGGCCGGATGCCCGCCCGCAAGCAGCTGCTGCGGATCGGTGCCGACCGGCGGGCGATGCATGGTCAGCAAGGCCGCACGCAGCGAGGGCAGCTGCTGGTCCTGCAGCCAGTGCGGGGGCAGCAATTCCAGTGCGGCCTCCGGCGGCAGCCGCTCCAGCGCCTGGCCGATGAGCTTGCGCAACGTGGCCGGGCCAACGCCTTCGAGCACCGGATAGACCGGGTCCAGGCTGTCGCCCAAGCCGGCATCCTCGCCCGGCGCGAGCACCCGGTAGCTGGGATGCACGATTTCCCAGCCGTGCTGGCCGGGTTTGGGCGTGCCGAACACCCGCACCCGCGTGCCGACGGCGAACTGCGCCACCTGCGCGGCGCGGAAATGGAAGAAGCGCAGCACCACGCTGCCGTGCGAATCGTCCGAGACTGCCACGCGCAACACCGGGCGGAAGCGGAAGCCGCGCTCCACTGCATCCACCCGCCCTTCGATCTGCGCCGGCACGCCGCTTTGAAGCTGCGCGATGGTGGTCAGGCGGGTGCGGTCTTCATACCGCAGCGGCAGGTGCAGCCACAGATCCTGCACGCTCACGATGCCGCGCGCGGCGAACTTCTCGGCCACCTTGGGGCCGACGCCGGGCAGGCTGGACAGCGCCGCCTGGCCGGCGACGGCCAGGCTGGGCGTTGCGACGGGTGCGCGCGGCACGACGGATCGGGACCGATCAGCCGGACGGGATCAGTCGAGCACCATCACCGCATCGACTTCGAAGCCGGCGCCCTTGGGCAGGCCGGAGACCTCGATGGTGGAGCGGGCCGGGAACGGGGCCTGGAAATACTCCTGCATCACCGCGTTGACGGCGGCGAACTGGCCCAGGTCGGTCAGGTACAGGCCCAGCCGCACGATCTTGTCGAGCGAGCCGCCGGCCGCTTCGGCCACGGCCTTGAGGTTGTCGAACGCGCGGCGCGCCTGCGCGCCGATATCGCCGGGCACGATCTCGCCGGTGGCCGGGTCCAGCGGAATCTGGCCGGAGAAATACACGGTGTTGCCGGCACGCACGGCCTGAGAGTACGGACCGATGGCGGCAGGCGCCTGGTCGGTGTGGATGATCTGGGACATGGGAACTCCGTCAACACTGAAAACGAGCGCGCATTGTATCGGCGCATGCCGTGGACGGGCGAATGCGCGGTGACGGCACGCTGGCCTCGGTGGTGGCGGTACACCGCGTTGCCCGGTGGATTGGGTGTGTCGCCGTGGTGTCGGTTGCTGCTGGCTTTCGCCTGCCCGCGATGGCTTCGGTGCGGCGGTCGGTGTGCGCTGTTGGACGCTGTGTGACGTAGTGCGTGAGGCTTCGCCCGTCCCCTCATTCGCCGCTCCGGGGCACTCTCTCCCCCATGAAGGAGGACAATGTCCCGAGGGGAGAAGGCAGGCGCGCCTTCTCGCGTGAGAGAGCGCCAAACTAGGTAATCGGCGCCGGGTTGAACAAGGCCAGATCGTTGTGCAGGCGATGCCGCTCGGTCCAGGTGGGTTGGCCGCTGGCCACGTCCAGGTAGCGCCGGAACAGCTCCCAGCCCAATTGCTCCAGCGTCTTGGCGCCGGTGGCCACGCCGCCGGCGTCGATGTCCATCAGGTCGGACCAGCGCTGCGCCAGCTCGCTGCGGGTGGCCACCTTGATCACCGGCACCATGCCCAGGCCGTACGGGGTGCCGCGGCCGGTGGTGAACACATGCAGGTTCATGCCGGCAGCCACCTGCAGCGTGCCGCAGACGAAATCGCTGGCCGGTGTGGCGCAATACTGCAAGCCGCGCCCCTTGACGCGCTCGCCGGGTGGCACCACGCCGTTGATCGCCGAGGAGCCGGACTTGGCGATCGAGCCCATCGCCTTCTCCACGATATTGGCCAGCCCACCCTTCTTGTTGCCCGGGGTGGTGTTGGCGCTGCGATCGGCCTGCCCGCGCGCCAGATAGGCGTCGTACCAGGCCATCTCGCGGACCAGCGCCTTGGCCACGTCCGCATTGGCCGCGCGTGGCACCAGCAGATGGATGCCGTCGCGCACTTCGGTGTTTTCCGAAAACATCACCGTGGCGCCGGCACGCACCAGCAGGTCGGCGGCCACGCCCAGGCCCGGGTTGGCGGTGACGCCGGAAAACGCGTCGCTGCCGCCGCATTGCATGCCCACCACCAGTTCGCTGGCCGGCACGGTTTCGCGGCGGCGCAGGTCCAGATGGCGCAGGCGTTCTTCGGCCATGGCCATGATCGAACCCACCATGTCGGCAAAGCCCAGGCTGGCTTGCTGCAGGCGATACACGCCGCTGTCGTCGTCGCTGGCGTCGTCGGGCAACAGGCGCTCCGGCGCAAGCTTCTCGCAGCCCAGGCCCACGATCAGCGCCTGCCCGCCGAAGTTGGGGCTGCGCGCGATATTGCGCAGCGTGCGGATGGGAATGATGGCCTCCGGCGCGGTGATCGCCACGCCGCAGCCGTAGACGTGGTTGACCGCCACCACATCGTCGACATGCGGGTACCTGGGCAGCAATTCGGCACGAATGCGCTCCACAGCGTGCCCGAGCACGCCGACCACGCACTGCACGCTGGTCATGATGCCCAGGATATTGCGCGTGCCCACGCTGCCATCGCGGTTGCGGTAACCCTGGAAGGTGTAGCCCTGCAGCGGCTCGGGCTCTGGTGCCGGGTGCAACGCCAGATCCAGCGTGGCCAGTTCGGGGGCCTCGGGCATCGCCAGCAGTTGCTCGCTGACCCAGGCGCCACGCGCGATGGCGGCATTGGCGGTGCCGATCACTGCGCCCAGGCGGATCACCGGCGCGCCGGCAGGCAGGTCCAGCAGCGCCATCTTGTGGCCCTGCGGAATGTGCTCGGTGGCGCTCACCCCATCCGGAAAAGCGGCGCCGGCAGGCGCACCGCCATCGTTGACGACAATGGCGACGTTGTCGCGCGCATGGGCGCGGATGCTGAGCCAGGGCATGGCGTGCTGGGTTGCGGACATCACGGGGCTACCTTGCAGAACATGGGGTGGAATGCATTACCGGTCGGGGCTGTCGAACTGGCGCCGGTACTGCAGGATCAAGCGGTTTTCATCGACATTGCGCTGGTAGTTGGAGCGAAAGGTGCCGTTGAACCAGATCAGGCTCAGATGCTTGAAGCGTTCGCTCTGGAACTGATAGGTGGTCAGCACATCGCGCGCCCATTCGCGGCCTTCGCCGGCATATGTCGCCGGCCGTGCATTGTCGCCGCTGATGTAGCGCGCCATGACGCTGAGGCCGGGAATGCCGATGCTGTCGCCATCGATGCTGTAACGCAGCTGCCAGCTGCGCTCGCCGCGTTCGAGGAAGTCGTTGATGAAGGTCCAGTTGAAGACGTTGCCGTCGGTGCCACCGGGCCATGGCATGGCGCTGGGTCCGGACAGCTTCTGATAGCCGGCACCGAATTCATGACCACCGGTGCGCCAGGACACCATGCTGCTGAACATGCGGTTGTCGATCGGGCCGGCGCGCGACTGGCCGACATCGTCGGTGCGGAAATAGCGCAGATCCACGCGCAGACGGTCCTTGCCGAACATCTGGGTCTGGATCAGGTTGTACAGCTGCTGGCGGTAGATGTCTTCCATCAACGCGCCCTGATAACGCAGCTGGGTAGTCGGGGCCAGCGTATAGGTCGCCGAGACCAGATTGAACGCATCCGAATCCGGCGTCCCGAGAAAACGACGGTTCTTGTTGGTCAGGGTGATCGGCACGCGCGAATCGCCGTCGCGATACCAGGCACTGGTGAAGCGGGCGAGCAGCAGGTCGAGCTTGGGCACATCCTTGGATTCCAGGGTCACGCCCTGAAACGTCTCCGGCATGATGCGGGTGATGCTGGCACGCACCAGCGGCTCGTTGGGAATGAAGCTGCCCCATTTCAATTCGGTCCGCGAGGCGCGCAGCTTGAGCGTCGGTGCCACCCGCACCAATGCATGCTGCGCGGTGCCGTCGTCGTTGTTGGGCAGCAGGCCGGTGCCGCCTTCGGCACGCACGCCATCGAGCTTGAAATCGCCGATACCCAGCAGGTCCAGTCCCGCGCCGACGGGGCCGCGGGTATAGCCGCTCCTGGCATCGATCACAAAGCCTTGCGCCCATTCGGCCCGCTTGCCCTGCCCTTGGCCACTGCGGAAGTCGCGGTTGTAATAGAAATTGAGTGCGGTGACCTCGGCCGTGGCGCCATTCCAGAATCCCTCATCGGGCTGTTGCGCACGCGCACGCCCGGCCACGCCGACCGCCAGCAGCGCAACGCTGCTGATTGCCATCACGCTTTTCATTGCTCGGTTCTCCAGCTGCGGTGAACTGGCGGTCATGCACTGCTGCCGGTGCATCGGCAGCAGTGCATCAAGGCGCTTCAGCGCACCAGGCAGGGCCGCTTGTTGTCGAAGGTCCAGTTGGGGATCAGCGCCTGCATGGCGGCGGCATCGTCGCGCGCGCCCAGGCTCAGACGTTGATAAGTGCGATGCGCCGCTTCCAGCGCATCCATATCGAGCTCGACACCCAGACCGGGCTTTGCCGGCACCTGGATCTGGCCACCTTCGATCTGTAGCGGATCGCGGGTCAGGCGTTGGCCGTCCTGCCAGATCCAGTGCGTGTCGATGGCGGTGACACGCCCCGGTGCGGCGGCGGCCACTTGGGTGAACATCGCCAGCGAAATATCGAAATGGTTGTTGGAATGCGAGCCCCAGGTCAGGCCCCAGTCGCGGCACAATTGCGCCACCCGCACCGAGCCTTGCAGCGTCCAGAAATGCGGGTCGGCCAGCGGAATATCCACCGACTGCAGCTGGATGGCGTGACCCATCTGGCGCCAGTCGGTGGCGATCATGTTGGTGGCCGTCGGCAGGCCGGTGGCGCGACGGAATTCAGCCATGACCTCGCGACCGGAATAGCCCTGCTCGGCTCCGCACGGGTCCTCGGCATAGGCCATCACGCCATGCATGTCGCGACACAGCGCGATGGCCTGTGCCAACGACCACGCTCCGTTGGGGTCCAGGGTAATGCGCGCCTGCGGAAAGCGCGCATGCAGCGCATGGATCGCCTCGATCTCGTCTTCGCCACGCAACACGCCGCCCTTGAGCTTGAAATCGCGGAAGCCGTATCTGGCGTAGGCCGCTTCGGCCAGCCGCACCACCGCGGACGGCGTCAGTGCCTCCTGGTCGCGTACGGCCTCCCAGGCATCGGTGGCAGCGCTGCCGTCGCGGTATTCCAGGCCGGTCTTGCGGCGGTCGCCGATGAAGAACAGGTAGCCCAACACGTCTACCGCATCGCGTTGCTGGCCTTCGCCAAGCAGCGCGGCCACCGGCTGATCCAGGAACTGCCCGAGCAGGTCCAGCAGTGCCGCTTCGATGGCGGTCACCGCATGGATGGTGATGCGCAGATCGAAGGTCTGCAGGCCGCGTCCGGCGCTGTCGCGGTCGGCGAAGGCGGTGCGCACCTGATTGAGGATGCGCTGGTAGTCGGCGATGGAACGGTCGCGAATCAGCGCGGCCGCCTCGTTCAACAGGCCGGCGATGGCCTCGCCGCCCGGCACCTCGCCCACGCCGGTGCGTCCGGACGAATCGCGCAGCACCAAGACATTGCGGGTGAAGTACGGCGCGTGCGCGCCACTGAGGTTGAGCAGCATGCTGTCCTGGCCGGCCACCGGCACCACGCGGATGTCGGTGATGCGCGGCGTGGCGCCGATGCCTGCAGCAGAAGTATGGATGTTCATCAAGGCTCTCCGAAGACGGTCAACGCGATGCGGGCATGGGCGCGGCCGGGCCACCCGGAGGGGCCTTCAGTTCCACGCGCTTGATTTGCCCGACCACGAACAGATAGGACACCACCGCCAGCAGCGCATTGAGCCCGACAAAGACCAGCGCCCACTCGAAGCTGCCGGTGGTGGAGACGATGTAGCCAATGACAATTGGCGTGGTGATGCCGGCGATGTTGCCGAAGGTGTTGAACAGGCCACCGGACAGGCCGGCGATTTCCTTGGGCGAGGTATCGGCCACCACCGCCCAGCCGAGCGCACCGATGCCCTTGCCGAAGAAGGCCAGCGCCATCAGCCCCACCACCATCCATTCGGCCTGCACGTAGTTGCAGCCAATCATCGTCACCGACATCAGCATGCCCACCACGATCGGCGTCTTGCGCGAGACGGTAAGCGAGTACCCGCGCCGCACCATGCGGTCGGACACATAGCCGCCCAACACACCGCCGACAAAGCCGCACACCGCCGGCAACGAGGCCACAAAGCCCGCCTCCAGGATCGACATGCCGCGCTCCTTGACCAGGTACACCGGGAACCAGGTCAGGAAGAAATAGGTCAGCGTGGTGATGCAGTACTGGCCGATATACACGCCCAACAGCATGCGGTTGCACAGCAACTGCTTGGCGTAATGCCACTGCGTGCCCTTGGGCTGGCTGCCGGGCTTGGTGCCCTGCTCCATGTCCACCAGTGCGCCGTTGCGCTGGATGTAGTCCAGCTCCTGCGCGCTCAGGCGCGGATGTTCGCGTGGGGCATAGATGGTCTTGCGCCATACCAATGCCAGCAGGATGCCCACCCCGCCCATCACCAGGAACACATGCTCCCAGCCCCAGGCATGCACCAGCCAGCCCATCAGCGGCGCAAACGCCACCGTGGCGAAGTACTGCGCGGAATTGAAGATGGACGCGGCCAGGCCGCGCTCGGCGGTGGGAAACCACGCCGCCACGATACGGCTGTTGCCGGGGAACGACGGCGCTTCGGCAATGCCCACCAGAAAGCGCAGCACGAACAGCGTGGTCACCGCCCAGGCCACCGGCACCCAGCCGATGAAGCCCTGCAACGCGGTGAACAACGACCAGATCAGCAGCGACAGGCCATACACGCGGCGCGACCCGAAGCGATCGAGCAACCAGCCGCCGGGAATCTGCCCGGCCACATAGGCCCAGCCGAACGCGGAGAAGATGAAGCCCATCTGCAGCGCGTCGATGCCCAGTGCATCCTGGACCGCAGAACCGGCGATGGACAAGGTGGCGCGATCGGCATAGTTGATCGTGGTCACCACGAACAGCATCAACAGGATCAGATACCGCCTGCGCGGAACCGTCGGTGCGCCGACTGTCGTTGAACCGACCGTTTTTGAATCGATAGCCATCATCGTTCCTCACCTATGACGATGGAAGCGCACTGCGCTTCGGTATTCCAAATGGGCCTGCGGTTGGCGTGCCGGACCCTCCTCCGGCACGCCTCAGGCAACGTTGCGAACGGCTCGGTCAGTCGTGACCCAACGCGCCATCCACGCGCCGCCACAGGCCCAGCGGATTGCCATGCGCCACCGCCGCCGGCAGCAGCGCCACCGGCAGGTCCTGGTAGCAGACCGGGCGAAGGAAACGATCGATCGCCAGCGTGCCCACCGAGGTGCTGCGGCTATCGGAGGTGGCCGGGAACGGGCCGCCGTGCACCATGGCGTGGCAGACCTCCACGCCAGTGGGCCAATCGTTGACCAGGATGCGGCCGGCCTTGCGCTCGAGCACCGGCAGCAATGCCGCCGCCAGCGCGGTGTCGCCCTCGTCCATCTGCAAGGTGGCGGTGAGCTGGCCTTCCAGCGCCTCGCTCAATGCACGCAACTGGGCGATGTCCTTGCAACGCACCAGCAGCGAGGAGGCACCGAACACTTCGGCCTGCAGCGCTTCATCGGCCAGGAAGGCATCGGCATCGGTACCGAACAACGCCGCCGGGCAACGCCCCGTATCCGCGGCCGCGCCACGTGCCAGGGTGGCGACCTGCGGATGCGCAGCCAGCCGTTGCACACCTTGCGCATATGCCTGGCTGATGCCGGTAGTGAGCATCGCCGCCGGCACCACCTCCTGCAGCGCCTGCGTTGCCGAGGCGATGAAGGCATCCAGCGCTGGCGAATCGATCGCCAGCAGCAGGCCGGGGTTGGTGCAGAACTGTCCCGCGCCCAGGGTGAGCGAGCCCACGAACGCCTTGCCCAGTGCCGGCGCGCGCGCTTGGAGCGCATGCGGCAACAGATAGACCGGGTTGATCGCGCTCATTTCCGCATACACCGGAATCGGCTCGCGGCGTGCAGAGGCGATCCTGACCAGTGCCATGCCGCCGGCACGCGAGCCGGTGAAGCCCACGGCCTTGATGCGTGCATCGGCCACCAGCTGCGCGCCGATCTCGATACCGGCGTCGAACAGCAGCGAGAACACCCCTTCGGGCAGACCGCACTGCGCCACCGCCGCCTGGATCGCGCGGCCCACCAGTTCGGACGTGCCCGGATGGGCGCCATGCGCTTTCACCACGACCGGGCAGCCGGCCGCCAGGGCGGAGGCGGTATCGCCACCGGCCACCGAAAACGCCAGCGGGAAGTTGCTGGCACCGAACACCGCCACCGGCCCCAGCGCGATATGACGCTGGCGCAGATCCGCACGCGGCAGCGGCGTGCGCTGCGGCATGGCGGGGTCGATGCGCGCCTGCAGCCAGCTGCCTTCGCGCACCACGTTGGCGAACAGCCGCAGCTGGCCCACGGTGCGTGCGCGCTCGCCTTCCAGCCGTGCACGCGGCAGCCCACTCTCGCGCATGGCGCGTTCGATCAGCGCATCGCCCAGTGCCAGGATCTGTTCGGCGATGGTCTCCAGAAAGCCGGCGCGCACTTCCAGCGAGGTGTCGCGGTAAGGATCGAACGCCGCGTGCGCCAGCGCGCAGGCCTGCTCCAGGTCCTGTGCGCTGGCCGAGGCGAACACCGGCTGCAGCGCTTCGCCGCTGGCCGCATCCAGCCCCTGAAACACCGCACCGGCGCCGGGCACGCTGCGCTGGCCGATCAACGATTCACCCTGGATGGCATGCATCAGCGGCATCCTCCGATCAGTTGCTTGAGCTGGGCGAATTCGTCCTCGGTGAGGTCGGCCAATGGCGTGCGCACCGGGCCGGCCGGGCGGCCCACCGCGCGCATGCCGGCCTTGACGATGGACACCGCATAGCCGGCGCGGCGATTGCGCAGCACCGTATACGGCAGCACGAAATCGTTGAGCTCGCGGTAGATGGTGGCGTGGTCGCGCGCGCGCACCGCCGCGTAGAACGCCAGCGCCCACTCGGGCAGAAAATTGAAGATGGCCGACGAATAGGTGGTGACGCCCATTTCCAGATACGGCAGCGCGAAGGTTTCAGCCGTCGGCAAGCCGCCCACGTACAGCAGCCGCTCGCCCAGCCGCGCATAGATACGGGTCATGCGATCCACATCGCCGATGCCGTCCTTGTAGCCCACCAGGTTGGGGCAGCGTTCGGCCACGCGCGCCAGGGTCACATCGTCGAGCCTGGCGTTGGCGCGGCCGTAGACGATCACGCCGAGCTTAGTTGCCTTGCAGACGCGTTCGACATGCTCGGCCACGCCCTGGGCATCGCACTCGGTCAGGTACGGCGGAAACAGCAGGATGCCGTCGGCGTCGTTGCGCTCGGCGGCCTGCGCCATCTCGATCGCGATCGCGGTGCCGTAGCCGGCCGGCGCGATCACCGGCATGCGCCCGGCGGTCTGGCTCACCGCGGCACGTACGGCGCGGTTGACCTCCTCCAGGCTCAGCGAAAACAGCTCGCCGGTGCCGCCGGCAGCGAACAACCCGGCCGCCGGATGCGAGGACAGCCAGTCCAGGTTGGTGCGATAGGCCGGCTCGTCGAACGCCAGCTCGGCATCGAAATGGGTGACCGGAAACGACAGCAACCCGGCGCCAAGCGCCTGGGCCATTTCGGACGGGGTGTATCTGCTGCTCATCGGACAAACGCTCCTAGGCGGGGGATGAGCTGATCCTAGGAACGCAGATCGTTGCTGGTCCAAACCAAATTACGTATTGTTTGATACACGATTCGAATCAATCGCATCATGGATGACCCCAAACCGTTGCAAATGGCTGCTTTGCAACGGTTTTCCGCGGCCAACGTAATTATGGATGCTCGTGCTCGTTGTCGGTGCCTTGCCGGCGTGCCGCGTATTCATCCGCGCAGTGCGCGCAAAGATGTTGCACGTGCAGCATCGACTTCATCCAAATCGCTCAGCGAGGGGCTGCTTTCATGTTCGATCTGCCCCAGTTGCGCTGCTTCGTTGCCGTTGCCGACGAGCTGCATTTTCGACGCGCAGCCGAGCGCCTCAACATGACCCAGCCACCGCTGAGCCGGCAGATCCAGCTGCTGGAGCACAGCGTCGGTACCGCCTTGCTGGAGCGCAACAGCCGGCACGTGCGGCTGACCCAGGCCGGGCGCAGCCTGCTGGCCGAGGCGCGCGCGATCCTGCGCATGGCCGAGAACGCCGGCCTGCGTGCACGCCGGATCGGCACCGGCGATGCCGGCAGCGTGTCGGTGGGCTTCACTGCCGGTGCCAGCTATCGCTTCCTGCCCGAGGCCATCGCGCGCTGGCGCAGCGAGGCACCGGATGTGGACCTGCAGCTGAAGGAAATGGTCAGCCTGCCGCAGCTGGATGCGCTGGACGCAGGGCGGCTGGATATCGGCCTGCTGCGCCCGCCGATCCAGCGCCCTGGCCTGCACAGCCGCTGCGTGGCCCGCGAGCCGCTGATCGCCGCGTTGCCCGAGGACGCACCGCTTGCACGTCACGACAGCCTGCGCCTGCAGGATTTCGACGGCCAGCCGCTGGTCAACTACGCGCCCGATGAAGCGCGTTACTTCTACGATCTGCTGGCGCAGCTGTTCGGCAGCCGCGGCATCGCGCCGCGCTCGGTGCAATACGTCAGCCAGATCCACTCGGTGCTGGCACTGGTGCGCGGCGGCATGGGCATGGCACTGGTGCCCGAAGGCGCCAGCGGCCTGCGCTACGCCGGCATCGTGTACCTGCCACTGCGCGACGAGGCGCCGGCCACGCCGGTGGAACTGCATCTGGTATGGAAGCAGGACAACGACAATCCGGCACTACGCCGGCTGATCACCTGAGTACTGCAAGCGCGCTGGTCACGCAGGACTGTGCACTGCCACCGTCACGCAGTGCGCGCTCAGAGTTCTGCGTCGACCTTGGCCGACTCGCGCGCGATCTGGAGTGTCCGGAAAGCGGGTGCAACGCATGTCTTGCGGTCCAACCGAGACTGCGCCCCGATACGAACGCGGTGCACGACTACGTCGAGTGCTGACTTCACATTGGTTGCGAGCACCCGCAGGGCACGCGCAGTTTCTGACGTCGTGAGCACGCGGCGTTTGCAGCGCAACTTACGACGGACACGGTGCGTAACGCTGGCTGCGTCGTTCGCACTGCAAGGCACTGCGCCGAAGCGATCAACGCACTGCGTTCTCATGGCGCGCGCCGTCGCACAAGCCGATCCAAGCGGCCTGCTGCGGCGCTTGGCAAGGTCGGGCTCCGGCCTACTGCCGCCCCACGCTCTGCACCACATGCAGGCGGCGCAGCCGGCGCATCACTTCGGCCAGATGGCGGCGGTCGCGCACCTGGATGTTGAAGCGCAGCACCGCCGCGTTGAAATCGCGGTCCAGATAATCCACCCGTTCGATATTGGACTGGCTCTGCGCAATCGCCGCAGCCAGCTGCGCTAGCACGCCGGTGCGGTTTTCCACCTCGACGATCAGCGCAGTGTCGTAGTCGCCGCTGACGTTGGAATCCCAGTCGATCGGCACCCAGCGCTCGGGCGACTTGCGCAACTCGGCCAGGTTCGGGCAATCCAGCCGGTGCACCACGATGCCTTTGCCGGCGGTGTGGTAGCCCATGATCTCGTCGCCGGGAATCGGCTGGCAGCAATTGGCGAAGCTGATCACGCCGCGCTCGCTGCCGTCGATCAGGATCTTTTCGTGCGAATGCTTGGAATGCCCGCCACCGCGCAGTTCGGCGTAGGCCATCAGCGCCTGCGCGGCCTGCGTGGGCATCCAGTTGCCCAGCGCCACGTCGGCCAGCAGCGCTTCCAGGCGCGGGTAGCGATGTTCGGTGAGGAAGGCGTCCAGGCGGCCCTTGGGCAGCCGCTCCAGCGAGGAATCCATCGCTTCCAGCGCGCGGTCGAGCATGCGGTGGCCCAGTTGTACGGCGTCTTCGTGTTCGAGCTGCTTGAGCTGGTGGCGGATCGCCGTGCGCGCCTTGCTGCTGACCACAAATTCCAGCCACTGCGGCTTGGGCGTGGCCGAACGCGCGGTGATGATCTCCACCGCCTGCCCGCTGACCAGCTTGGTGCGCAACGGCACCAGCTTCTTGTCCACGCGCGAGGCCACCGCACGGTTGCCCACATCGGTATGCACCGCATAGGCAAAATCCAGCGCAGTGGAATTGCGTGGCAGCGCCAGGATCTTGCCCTTGGGCGTGAACAGATAGACCTCGTCCGGGAACAGGTCCACCTTGACGTTGTCCAGGAACTCCAGCGACGAACCGGCGGCGCGTTGCGAATCGATCAGCTCCACGATCCAGTCGTGCGCACGGCTCTGCGCGCTGTTGGGCGCAGCCGAACCCACCTTGTAGGTCCAGTGCGCCGCCACGCCGCGCTCGGCGATCAGGTCCATCTCTTCGGTGCGGATCTGCACCTCGATCGGCGAGCCATACGGCCCGAACAACACCGTGTGCAGCGACTGGTAACCGTTGGCCTTCGGGATCGCGATGAAATCGCGGAAGCGCCCGTCCAGCGGCTTGAAGGTGGCATGCACCGCGCCCAGCGCGTGGTAACAGTCGGCCACCGTGCGCACCACCAGGCGGAAGCCGAACACGTCCATCACCTGGTCGAAGGACTTGTTCTCTTCGTGCATCTTCGAATAGATGCTCCACGGCGTCTTGATGCGGCTGACCAGACGGTGTTCCAGCCCTTCCTTGGCCAGCCGCTGGCTCAGTTGCACCTCCACCTGCGCCATCGATTCGCGCCGCACCACCGGCTGGCTGCGGATATGTTTTTCGATGATGGCGTGACGCCAGGGATACAACGCGCGGAAGCCCAGGTTCTGCAGCTCGGACTTGATCAGGCTCATGCCCAGGCGCTGGGCGATGGGCGCGTAGATCTCCAGCGTCTCACGCGCAATGCGGCCGCGCGCCTCGGTGCTCTGCGCGCCCAGCGTGCGCATGTTGTGCAGGCGGTCGGCCAGCTTGATCATGATCACGCGCAGGTCGCGCGACATCGCCAGCAGCATCTTGCGGAAGCTTTCGGCGGCCGCTTCCTGGCGGTCGCGGAACTTGAGCTTGTCCAGCTTGGTGACGCCATCGACCAGCTCGGCCACCGCTTCGCCGAATTCGGAGGCCAGCTCTTCGCGCGTCAGCGGCGTGTCTTCGATGGTGTCGTGCAGGATCGCGGCGATCAACGATTCCATGTCCAGGCCCAGCTCGGCCAGCACACCGGCCACGGCCACCGGGTGGGTGATATAGGGCTCGCCGGATTTGCGGGTCTGGCCCGCATGCGCGGTGGCGCCCACTTCCCAGGCGCGGCGCAGGATCGGCAGCTGCTCCTTGGGCAGGTAGCTGGCAGCGCGCTCGAAGTGCAGGACGTAGTCGGGAATCGCCGGGTCGGAGGACGGGGTCGTCGCCACGCTCGCCTGGGCAGTGGGGCCTGGGTTCATGGCGGAAGACTATGCCAGTGGCCGGTTTGCGGCAATGCGGCACGTGAACGCGCAAGCATGCCGGAGGCAAGGGCGCGGGCTGCCGGGGCGAGGCACGGCACCGAACCGCCACCCTGCGCTATTGCCCATTCCATGCAACATTTGCCCGGACGCTATACTCCAGGACCGTTGCCCGTGGCGAGACGCCGACCGATGCACGCCCGACCTGGCCTGATCATCTTCGACTGCGACGGCGTGCTGATCGACAGCGAGCCGCTGGCCTGCGCGGTGCTGGCGCAGACGCTGCGACGGCATGGCGTGGACATGGACGCAGCTGCGGTCAAGCAGCGCTTTCTCGGGCGTCGCCTGGCCAGCGTACGTGCGCATGCCCAGACGCTGGGCATCGCCTTGCCCGACACCTTCGAGGCCGATCTCAACACCGAACTGCTGGCGCGCCTGCGCAGCGAACTGCAGCCGATTCCCGGCGTGGCCGCACTGCTGCAGGCGCTGGACCGGCCGCTGTGCGTGGCCTCGTCCAGTCATCTGGAACGGGTCCGGCTTTGCCTGCAGGTCACCGGACTGGCGCGTTACTTCGGCCCGCACCTGTACACCGCCGAGCGCGTGGCGCAGGGCAAGCCGGCACCGGACCTGTTCCTGTTCGCCGCCGACGGCATGCAGATCGCGCCCGGCAACTGCCTGGTGATCGAAGACAGCCCCAGCGGCCTGCAGGCGGCCCGCGCGGCCGGCATGCAGGGCTGGGGATTCACCGGTGGCAGCCACCACGGCGCGACGGCCGATGCCAGCGCGTCGCTGGCCGCCGCCGGTGCGGTGCGCGTGTTCGACAGCATGGCGGCCGTGTCCGCTGCGCTGGATGCCGCCGGCTGCGTACGCTCGGGCACTGCGTTAGGCTGAGACGTCCACGCGTCCACATGTGAAAGATGGCCAACTCCGACAGCGACACCACGCGACTCGACGCCGCTGCCCGTGCCGGCTGGCTGTACTACATCGCAGGCAACACCCAGGACGAAATCGCCCGCAAGCTCAAGGTCTCGCGGGCCACCGCGCAGCGGCTGGTGTCGCTGTGCCTGAGCCAGCGCCTGATCACCTTTCGCCTGGAACACCCGATCGCCGCCTGCATGGATCTGGCCGCGCAGCTGCAGGATCGCTTCGGCATCGGCTATTGCGAAGTGGCGCCCACCGATCCGGCCGATCCGGGCCTGGTCACCGGCGTAGCCGAGCGTGCGGCCGCATTGCTGGAATCCACGCTGCGCAGCGACACCCCGAGCATCATCGGCATCGGCACCGGCCGCTCGATGCGCGCGGCGGTGGAACGGATTCCGGCGATGCAGACGCGCAATCACCAGCTGGTGTCGCTGGTCGGCAATATCTCCCCGGACGGCTCGGCGAGCCCGTTCGATGCGGTGGCGCGGCTGGCCGACCTGACCGGCGCCCAGCACTACCCGATGCCGCTGCCGGTGTTCCTGTCCTCGCAGACCGAGCGCAAGAGCCTGCTGGGCATCGAGGTGGTGCGCAGGGTCCGCGCGATTGCCGACAAGGCCGATCTGCGCCTGGTCGGCGTCGGCCAGCTCGACCAGACCGCTCCGCTGCATGTGGACGGCTTCATCAGCCGCACCGAACTGCTGGAACTGATCCGCCTGGGCGCCGTGGGCGAGGTCATCGGCTGGGCCATCAATGCCGACGGCGAGATCATCGAGGGCGGCAGCAATCTGCGCCTGACCAGCGTGCCGCACAGCGTGCCGTCGCGCAGCCTGACCATCGGCGTGGCCGCGGGCACGGTCAAGGTGGGGCCGATCAAGGCCGCCCTGAAGGGCCGCATCCTCAATGGCCTGATCACCGACGAGCACACCGCCAAGGCCTTGCTCGCCGGCTGAGGCACGCCTGCGCGCAGCGGCGCGAGACGGTTCATTCGTGAGGTTTTCATCCGGCTGCGGGCGCCCTGGCGTGCGCGGCGATGCTGCGTTGCACGATCGAAAGTGCTTTACAGCGTGCCGACAGCGTGGGCATATGCGCAACACACGGGCATTTGCTCAAGCAACCTCGACCCGAGGCACTGGTATGAACACTTCGATCAAGTTGCTGACCTGCGTGGGACTGAGCACCGCACTGGCCGGTTGCGGTGGTGGCGGCCAACACGATGGCGATGCGGCGGCCAGGCAGGACACGCTGGTGATCGCCACCGTCAACAACGGCGACATGATCCGCATGCAGAAGCTCACCGCCGACTTCACCGCCAAGCATCCGGACATCAAGCTGGAGTGGGTGACGCTGGAAGAAAACGTGCTGCGCCAGCGCGTGACCACCGACATCGCCACCCAGGGCGGGCAATTCGATATGCTGACCATCGGCACCTACGAGGTGCCGATCTGGGCCGAGCGCGGTTGGCTCAAGCCGCTGAGCTTCGACGCCGACTACGACGTGGACGACCTGATGCCGCAGATCCGCGATGCGGTCAGCGACAAGGGCAAGCTGTACGCAGCGCCGTTCTACGCCGAAGGCTCGATGCTGATGTATCGCACCGACCTGCTGCAGAAGGCCGGCCTGCAGATGCCCGCGCAGCCGTCGTGGAGTTTCATGGCCGATGCCGCGCGCAAGCTCACCGACAAGCAGAACGGCGTGTATGGCATCTGCCTGCGCGGCAAGGCCGGCTGGGGCGAGAACATGGCCTTGATCAGCGCGATGGGCAATGCCTTCGGTGCGCGCTGGTTCGATGAGCAGTGGAAGCCGCAGTTCGACCAGCCGGAATGGAAGGCCGCGTTGCAGACCTACGTGGATGTCATGCAGCAGGCCGGCCCGCCCGGCGCGGCCTCCAACGGCTTCAACGAGAATCTGGCGCTGTTCAACGCCGGCAAGTGCGCCATGTGGGTGGATGCCACGGTGGCGGCCTCGTTCATCAGCAACCCGAGCGAATCCAAGGTGGCCGACAAGGTCGGCTTCGCGCCTGCGCCCGATGCCGGCAAGGGCAAGACCACCGGCTGGCTATGGGCCTGGAATCTGGCGATCCCGGCCAGCTCCAGGAAGGCAGACAAGGCGCAGGCCTTCATCGCCTGGGCTACCGGCAAGCACTACATCGACCTGGTCGCCGCCAAGGACGGTTGGGTCAACGTACCGCCGGGCACGCGTCAATCGCTGTATGCCAACCCCGAGTATCTGAAGGCCGCGCCGTTCGCCAAGCCGACCCTGGCCGCCATCCAGGGCGCCGACACCCATCACCCCGCGGTCAAGCCGGTGCCCTATGTCGGCGTGCAGTACGTGGCCATCCCGGAATTCCAGTCGATCGGCACCACGGTCGGCCAGCAGTTCTCTGCGGCGCTCACCGGCTCGGTCAGCGTGGACGACGCGCTGAAGAACGCCCAGGCCAGCACCGAGCGCGAAATGCTGCGCGCCGGCTACCCGAAGAAGTAACGCCTACCTTTCCGTGCGGCACGCCGCACGGCCTGGATCCCGCTGCACGCTCGGCGCAGGCGCGCCGGGCCTCATCACGCGAGGCACTCGATGAAGATCAGGCACACTCTTGCTGCGCTGCCGGCCCTGGCCGCCAGCCTGTTCTGCGCCCCCGTGCAGGCCGCCGATGCATTCGACCCGGGCAAGCATATCGGCGGCGACTGGGGCGGGGCGCGCAGCGCACTGGCCGAACAGGGCGTGGAATTCAAGCTGGCCCATTTCAGCCAGACCGCGCACAACCTCTCCGGCGGGGAACGCGAGACCACCGCCTACGCCGATCAATTCTTTCTGGGCGGCTACGTCGACCTGGACAGGCTCTGGGGCTGGACCGGCGCCGATTTCAAACTGGAGATCACCAACCGCAACGGCGATCTGATCAACACCAAGGCCGGCATTCCCACCCTGTTGCAGGCACAGCAGATCTTCGGCCGCGGCCCGGTCACGCGCCTGACCCAGTTCTCGCTGACCCAGCGCCTGCTCGACGACCGCCTGTCGTTGAAGGCCGGCCGCATCTACCCCAGCGCGGACTTCTTCGCGTTGAACTGCAACTTCCAGCACCTGAGCTTCTGCAGCGGCGGCTCGTCCAACTACATCAGCAACAACTGGTATGGCGACCCGCTCAGTGCCTGGGGCGGCGTGCTCACCTTCAGCCCGGACAAGCGCTGGTTCTTCCGCGTCGGCGGCTACGATGCCAACCCGCAGAACCGCTCCACCGACCAGGGCCTGAAACTGCGCACCGCAGGCGACGACCACGGCACGCTGATGGTGGCCGAGGTGGAATTCAAACCCGACTACGGCAATGGCATCGATGGCGATTACCGCATCGGCGCGGTGCGCAACAGCAACGATCAACCCCGGGTCTACAACCAGATCGGCCTGCCCACCAGCCTGAGCGCCAGCCCGGCCACCTTGCAGGACACCGATCGCGCGTTCTACGCCAACGTCGAACAGCAACTCACCAGCAACGGGGAAGGCGGCGGCCTGCGCCTGTTCGCCAGCCTCATCGATGCCGACGACGAGGTCAGCACGGTGGGCCAGGTGGTGGCGCTCGGCGCGTTCTGGAAGGGCGTGTTTCCCGCACGGCCGAACGACCGCATCGGCCTGGCGTTCGGCCGCAATGCGCTCAGCGACCGCTTGCGCAGCGCCCAGCGTGCCTACAACCAGCGCCTGCCGAGCGGCGCGGGCGCGATCGAGGTGCAGCGCTACGAGTATCCGATCGAACTCAATTACAACATTGCCGTGAGCCGCGGCATCGAGATCATGCCCAGCGTGCAGTACATCCGGCATCCCGGCGGGCGCGATGTCGATCACGCCACCCTGCTCGGCCTGCAGGTCAGCCTGAATTTCTAGTCGCGCAGCGCCCGGCCGCCGCCTGCACACGCACAGCGGGCCAGATCGCTCCCTCATCCATCGCGCACCGTCATCCGCAACCTTCGCCGCCCCTGCAACGGACCTTCCGATGGCCACGCAGCAAACCCAACGCCTCGCCCGCTTCCTGATCGCGCCGTCGATCCTGTTGTTGCTGGCGTGGATGATCGTGCCGCTGGCGATGACCGTGTGGTTCTCCACGCTGCATTACGACCTGCTCAACCCGGACAAGACCTTCGTCGGGCTGGGCAACTTCCGCTACTTCCTCAGCAACCCTGCCTTCTTCTCCTCGCTCGGCAACACCTTGCTGCTGGTCGGCTCGGTGCTGGCGATCACTGCCGGATGCGGCGTGCCGCTCGCCTTGCTGCTCGACCAGGCGTTCGTGGGCCGGCGCATCGTGCGCCTGTTGCTGATCGCCCCCTTCTTCGTGATGCCCACGGTCAGTGCGCTGATCTGGAAGAACCTGCTGATGCATCCGGTGTCCGGCTTGCTGGCCTGGCTATGGCAGTGTCTGGGGCTGACGCCGATCGACTGGTTCACCCAATACCCGATGCTGTCGATCATCCTGATCGTGGCCTGGCAGTGGCTGCCGTTCTCGGTGCTGATCCTGTTGACCGCACTGCAATCGCTGGACGAAGAACAGCAGGAAGCGGCGTTGATGGATGGTGCCGGTGTGTTCGACCGCTTCTTCCATCTCACCCTGCCGCATCTTGCGCGCCCGCTGACCATCGTGGTGCTGATCGAAACCATCTTCCTGCTGACGGTGTTCGTGGAGATCTACGTCACCACCGGCGGCGGCCCGGGCATGCAGACCACCAACCTGGCCTACCTGATCTATTCGCAGGCGCTGCTGCAGTACGACGTCGGCGCCGCCTCCGCCGGCGGCCTGATCGCGGTGGTGCTGGCCAACCTGGCGGCGATCTTCCTGGTCCGCATCGTCGGCAAGAACCTGGAGACCTGAGATGGCCCGTCGCGCGCCCGCCCTGCAAGTGCTTGCCACCACCCTCGCCGCCTGGGTGGTGGGTGGGGTGATGTTCTTCCCGATCCTGTGGATGTGGCTGACCAGCTTCAAGAGCGAGATCGACGCATTCTCCACTCCGCCCAGTTTCCTGTTCTTCCACTGGACGCTGGAAAACTACGCCGCCGTACAGGCCCGCAGCGATTACCTCGCGCATGCGTGGAATTCGGTGGCGGTGGCACTGGGCTCCACGTTGATCGCGCTGGCGATCGCCATCCCCGCGGCCTGGTCGATGGCCTTCGCACCGACCCGGCGCACCCGCAGCATCCTGCTGTGGATGCTGTCGACCAAGATGCTGCCGCCGGTGGGCGTGCTGGTGCCGATCTACCTGCTGTACCGCGACTGGGGCCTGCTGGATACCCAGCTCGGCCTGGTGATCGTGCTGTGCCTGGGCAACCTGCCGATCATGGTGTGGATGCTGTTCAACTACTTCAAGGACATCCCCAGGGACATCCTGGAAGCGGCGCGCATGGACGGCGCCACCATCGGCAAGGAGATCCTCTACATCCTTGCACCGATGGCGCTGCCCGGCATCGCCTCCTCGCTGCTGCTCAACGTGATCCTGGCCTGGAACGAGGCGTTCTGGTCGCTGAACCTGTCCTCGTCCAAGGCCGCGCCGTTGACCGCCTTCATCGCGTCCTATTCGAGCCCGGAAGGCCTGTTCTGGGCCAAGTTGTCGGCTGCCTCGACCATGGCGATCGCACCGATCCTGGTGCTGGGCTGGTTCTGCCAGAAGCAACTGGTGCGCGGGCTGACCTTCGGCGCCGTGAAATAACTCACTCAACGCAACAGGTGGTTCATGGGACGCGTCACGCTGCAAGCTGTCAGCAAATCCTTCGGCGACACGCAGGTCATCCATGGCGCGGACCTGGAGATCGACGACGGCAAGTTCGTGGTCTTCGTCGGCCCGTCCGGTTGCGGCAAGACCACCTTGTTGCGGCTGATCGCCGGGCTGGAAGACGTCAGCGGCGGGCGCATCCTGATCGATGGCGACGATGTCACCAAGCTGCCGCCGGCCCGGCGCGGGCTGTCGATGGTGTTCCAGTCGTATGCGCTGTATCCGCACATGAGCGTGCGCAAGAACATCGCCTTCGGGCTGAAGATGGCGCGCGTGCCCAAGGCCGAGATCGAGCGTCGCGTGGCGCAGGCCGCCACGGTGCTCAACCTCACCGACTATCTGGACCGCAGGCCAGGCCAGTTGTCCGGCGGCCAGCGCCAGCGCGTGGCGATCGGCCGCGCCATCGTGCGCGAACCCAAGGGCTTTTTGTTCGACGAACCGCTGTCCAACCTGGACGCCGCCTTGCGCGTGCAGATGCGCCTGGAAGTCACCCGCCTGCAGAAACAACTCAGGACCACCGCGGTCTACGTCACCCACGATCAGGTCGAGGCGATGACCATGGCCGACGAGATCGTGGTGCTGCAGGCCGGGCGTATCGAACAGGTCGGCACGCCGCTGGAACTCTACGAGCGCCCGGCCAATGTCTTCGTGGCCGGCTTCATCGGCTCCCCACGCATGAACCTGCTGCAAGGCGAGGTGGCCGCGCGCCATGGCGCGGTCACGCTCGGCGTGCGTCCGGAACATATCGCCGTGCACCGCGGCAGCACTACGGCCGCTGCCGGCGGCGAAGTCTGGCAGGGCAGCGTGCTCCAGGCCGAACACCTGGGCAGCGACACCTTCGTCTATGTGGAGATCCCCGGCGTGGGCACCGTGGATGCGCGCTGTACCGGCGACCTGCGCGTTGCCGTGGGCGACACCGTCACCTTGCTGCCCAACCCGCAACACCTGCATCGCTTCGACGCCGGCCAGCAGGCCATGCGCTGAGCGCTGCAGCGCTCACCCGTTCCCTCCCCCACGTGCAAGACCCAGCAGGAGACATGCGATGTATCTGGACAAGTTCAAACTCGATGGCCGCGTAGCGGTCGTCACCGGCGGCGGCCGCGCGATCGGCCTGGCCATCTGCGATGCGCTGGCCGAAGCCGGCGCCCAGGTAGTGATTGCCGACCACGACATCGCCGTGGCCGAGCAAGGTCTGGCCACCCTGCGCAGCAAGGGCCTGGAGGCGGAGATCGTGCAGATGGACGTCACCGATTCGGCGCGCGTGACCCAGGTGGCCGACGAGCTGCACGCCAGGTTCGGCAAGGTCGACATCCTGGTCAACAACGCCGGCATCGCGCGCAGCCAGACCCCGGCCGAAACCGTCACCGACGAGCACTGGCTCAATGTCATCGACGTCAATCTCAACGGCACCTTCTGGTGCTGCCGCGCCTTCGGCAAGCACATGCTGGACGGCGGCGACGGCGCCATCGTCAATGTCGGTTCGATGTCCGGCTTCATCGTCAACAAGCCGCAGGCGCAGGCGTACTACAACGCCTCCAAGGCGGCGGTGCACCACCTGACCAAATCGCTGGCCGCCGAATGGGGCAACCGCGGTGTGCGCGTCAACGCGGTGGCACCGACCTATATCGCCACGCCCTTGAACGCCTTCGTCAAGGAAGACCCCGCGATGTACGCCGCCTGGATCGGCGGCACGCCGATGGGGCGACTGGGCGAAGTGGAAGAAATCGCCTCGGTCGCATTGTTCCTGGCCTCCCCCGCCGCCAGCCTGATGACCGGCAGTATCGTGCTGGCCGACGGCGGCTATACCTGCTGGTAAGCCATGCATTGGACCGACGATGCTGTGTTCATCGGCGTGGACGTGGGCACCGGCAGTGCACGCGCCGGGCTGTTCGACGCGCGCGGCCGCCTGCTCGGCAGCGCGCGCCATCCCATCCAGACCTGGTATTTGCCCGGCGATATGGTCGAGCAATCGTCCGCGGACATCTGGCAGGCCTGCGTGCAGGCGATCCGCGCGGCGCTGGCGCAGGCCGGCGTGGATGTTGCGCGGGTGGCCGGGATTGGCTTCGACGCCACCTGTTCGCTGGTGGCGGTGGCCGCCGACGGCGGGCCGGTGTGCATCAGCCCTGGCGGCCAGGCCGATCGCGATGTGATCGTGTGGATGGACCATCGCGCCGTCGCCCAGGCCGAGCGCATCAACGCCACCGGCGACCCGGTACTGCGCTATGTCGGTGGGCAGATTTCGCCGGAAATGCAGATCCCCAAGCTGCTCTGGCTCAAGCAGCATCTGCCCGACAGCTATGCGCGCGCCGCGCACCTGTTCGACCTGGCCGACTGGCTGAGCTGGCGTGCCACCGGCAGCACCGACCGCTCGCTGTGCACGGTCACCTGCAAGTGGACCTACGTGCAGCACACCGGCGGCTGGAGCCCGGCCTTCTTCGAACGCATCGGCCTGGCCGAGTTGCTCGTCAAGGACGCTGCACGGATCGGCAGCCGGATCGTTGCACCGGGCGCCGCACTGGGCCAGGGGCTGACGCCCACGGCGGCCGACGAACTGGGTCTGCAGGCCGGGATCGCGGTGGGCGCGGCCCTGATCGATGCGCATGCCGGCGCCATCGGCACCCTCGCCAGTCCCGCCGCGGACGGCCAGCCGGTGCCGCTCACCGCACGCGCGGCCTACATCCTGGGCACCTCGGCCTGCGTGCTGGTGAGCACGCAGACCGCGTGCTTCACGCCCGGTGTCTGGGGACCGTATGGCTCTGCGCTGGTGCCGGGGCTATGGCTCAACGAGGGTGGGCAATCGACCGCCGGCGTGGCGATCGACACCCTGGTGCGCTCGCATCCGGGCTATGCCGATGCCAGCGCGCAGGCCACCGCGGCCGGGCTGGATGTCCTGCAATGGCTGGAGCAACGCATCCTGGCGCAGGTACGGACGCCCTCGCACGCCGCCCTGCGCGCGCACGCGCTGCACGTGCTGCCGGACTACCTGGGCAACCGCTCGCCCGCCGCCGACCCCAGCGCCCGGGCGGTCATCGTCGGGCTCGGCATCGACCACGATCTCGATGGCCTGGAGGCGCTGTATGTCGCGGGTATCTGCGGGCTGGGCTACGGGCTGGCCGACATCCTCGACGCGCTGCGCGGGCAAGGCGTGCGCATCGACAGCGTGATCATGAGCGGTGGGGCAAGCCACAGCCGGCTGGTGCGCCAGCTGATGGCCGATGCCTGCGGCATCCGGATGGACGTGGCCGCCACGGCCGAACCGGTACTGCTGGGTAGCGCGATGCTGGCGGCGGTGGCCAGCGGTGCGTACGCCGACCTGCCGGCAGCGATGGCGGCAATGAGCGCACCCGGCGCCGGGACCGCGCATACGCCGGCAGACATCGCCCGTTTCCACGCTGCAAAGCGCCGCGGCTACACCGCCATGCAGGCGCTGGAGCGCTCGCTGCGTAGTGAGATGGCGCAGGCGATGCCCGAGCGCATCACCACGGGCGTCTGACAGAACGCGTAGCGTCGTCCACCGCGGCCGGGCCGCGCAGCGAAAGCAGCATGCATGGGACTGCCCGTGGCCTGCACGTTTGGCGGCCTGCATGCACGCCGGCTTCGATCCACCGCACTCAACGCAAGCGGCCCGCACGAGGCGGGCCGCTTGCAGATCGCTTGCCGGCCGCGCGAGGCGCTTCGGCATCCCGCAACGACTCAGTCGTCGTTCTTGGACATGTCTTCGTCGGCGACCACTTCGGCGGCGGCCCATTCCAGCGCTTCGCGCTCGGCACGCTCGCGTTCGGCCTTCTCGACTTCGTCGATCAGCGCGTTGTCGATCCGGCGGGCGGCGATCTCGCGCAGCGCCATCACGGTGGGCTTGTCACCGGCGTCGGCGTTCTCGATCAGCGGCTGCACGCCGTTGGCGAGCTGACGGGCGCGCTTGGAGGCCATCATGACCAGCTCGAAACGGTTGTTCACGACTTCCAGGCAATCTTCTACGGTAATGCGGGCCATGCGGGCTCCCGGCGACCGGCAACGGCCGCGCATCGAATGAGGGAAAGGGGCGGAGTGTACGCCTGCCCTGCGGGCCGGGCAACCGGTGGCCGTTCAGTTTCCTTTGGAATCAGCGACTTGAGCCGCGACACCCGGACACCCCCGACCTTGCGGTGCGCAGAACGACCGGTCGCGTTCCGCCTTGGCCCCGCGCTCGTGCGCTCCAGCCATCCGATCCGGGCAGCACACAGATCCATCGCCATCGGGCAAGGAGAGACACGAAGGCGCCGCGGATTCGAGGCAAAACAAGACGTCACGAACCATGCACCTTCGCACTGCTGCAAAACCGCGTTCGCCACTGCGCGCGCTGCCTGGCCGATTATGGTTAATCCAGCAAGGCCTGGATCAGCTGCGCATGCCGCTGCTGCTGCGCCTGCCGACGCAAGCGGCTTGCGGTGAAGATGGCGCACATCTCCGACACCGCGGTGTCGAAGGTTTCGTTGATGATGACGTAGTCGAACTCTTCGAAATGCAGCATCTCTTCGCGCGCGGCGGCCAGGCGCTGCGCCATCACGTCCTCGCTGTCCTGGCCGCGCTTGCGCATGCGCTCGTCCAGCGCCTGGCGCGACGGCGGCAGGATGAACACGCTCACCGCATCGGGCACCTTCTGCCGCACCTGGCGCGCACCCTGCCAATCGATCTCCAGCAGCACATCATGGCCGGCGGCCAGCTGCGGCTCCACCGACTGCCGCGCGGTGCCCTTCCAGTCGCCGTGCACCAGCGCGTACTCGAAGAAATCACCCGCTTCGATCATGCCCTGGAACTCGTCGGCAGAGACGAAATGGTAGTGCTCGGCATGCCGCTCGCCCGGCCGCGGCGCGCGCGAGGTGAACGAGATCGACAAGGCGATCTTCGGGTCGCGTGCCAGGGTGGCGTTGACGATGCTGCTCTTGCCGGCGCCCGAGGGGGCCGCAACGATATAGAGAGTGCCGCGCATAGGATCAGGGATTCGGAATTGGGGAGTCGGGATTCGCGAACGGACTGCGGACCGGTACCACCGGGGTCGACATGCTACCGGGATTGGGCGCAGCCCGCAGACATCGGGAACCGGCAACTGCCCCATCCCGAATCCCGAATCCCGGCTATTCGATGTTCTGCACCTGCTCGCGGATCTGGTCGATCAGCACCTTCAGGTCCACCGCAGCGTTGGAGGTGCGGCTGTCCACCGATTTGGAGCCGAGCGTATTGGCCTCGCGGTTGAATTCCTGCAGCAGGAAATCCAGGCGGCGGCCCACCGGTTCGCGCTGCTTGAGCACGCGGCGGATCTCGCCGATATGGCTGGACAGCCGGTCCAGTTCTTCGTCCACGTCGAGCTTCTGCAGCCACAGCACCAGTTCCTGCTCGGCGCGGCCCGGGTCCACCGGATGCGGCAGGTCGGCCAGGCGTGCGGCCAGCTTGGCGCGCTGGCCTTCGCGGATCACCGGGATCAGGCTGCGCACCTGCGCGGCGATGCGCTCGATCGCATCCACCCGTTCGCCGATTGCCTCGGCCAGCTTGGCGCCTTCGCGCTCGCGCGCAGCCACGAAACTGTCCACCACCTCGTCCAGCAAGGCCAGCGCCTGTGCCTGCAGGGCCGGCGCATCCACGTCCTGCACCTGCAGCACGCCGGGCAGTTGCAGCAGTTCGGTGAAGCCCACCTGCAGCTTGGGGAAGCTCGCGTCCAGCCGCATGGCCAGCGCGCCCAGTTCCTGCAGCAGCGCCTCGTTCACCGCCAGGGTCTGCGCGTTGTCCGGCGCGCGCAGGCGCAGCGTCAGGTCCAGCTTGCCGCGGCTGTTCCTGGCCGCCACGCGCTCGCGCAGCAACGGCTCCAGCGCACGCAATTCCTCCGGCAGGCGCGTGCCCACTTCCAGAAAGCGGTGGTTGACCGAGCGCAGCTCGCAGCCGAGCGTGCCCCAGGGCGTGATGCGTTCGCCGCCGGCAAACGCGGTCATGCTTCGGATCATCGTCAATCCCGTCCCATCAAAGCGCGAATGGTACCCTAGCCTCCCGCGCTGGCTGACCGCCCCGCCACGCGCCGACCGACCACCTCCCGACTTCCGGACTCACGCATGACCTTTTCCCGTCCCAGCGGCCGCATGGCCGATCAGCTGCGCCCGGTGCGCATCGAACGCGCCTTCACCCGCCATGCCGAAGGCTCGGTGCTGGTGAGCTTCGGCGACACCCGCGTGCTGTGCACCGCCAGCGTGGAAAACCGCGTGCCGAACTTCCTGCGCGGCAAGGGCGAAGGCTGGGTCACCGCCGAATACGGCATGCTGCCGCGCTCCACCCACACCCGCTCCGACCGCGAAGCCGCACGCGGCAAGCAGGGTGGGCGCACGCTGGAAATCCAGCGTCTGATCGGCCGCGCACTGCGCGCCTGCGTGGATCGCAATGCCCTGGGCGAGCGCACCATCACCCTGGACTGCGACGTGCTGCAGGCCGATGGCGGCACCCGCACCGCGGCCATCACCGGCGCCTACGTGGCGCTGGCCGATGCGGTGAACCTGCTGCTCAAGCGTGGCGACATCAAGAAGCATCCGCTGATCGGCGCGGTGGCAGCGGTGTCGGTGGGCATCTACCGCGGCGAGCCGGTGCTGGACCTGGATTACCCGGAAGACAGCGACTGCGACACCGACATGAACGTGGTGATGAACGACGGCGGCGGCTTCATCGAGCTGCAGGGCACGGCAGAAGGCCATGCCTTCCGCCGCGAAGAACTCGATGCGCTGCTGACGCTGGCTGAAAAAGGCATGGGCGAACTGTTCGCGCTGCAACGCGCCGCGCTGGCCGCATGAAGCGGCGTATCGCCCTGACCACGCTGTTGGTGGCCGACTACGACGCGGCCATTGCCTGGTACACCGGCGCGCTGGGCTTCCAGGTGCTGCAAGACCGTGCACTGGGCGAGGGCAAGCGCTGGGTGGTGATCGGCCCTGGCGGCGCAGACGAGGCCGCCCTGCTGCTCGCGCAACCGGGCGATGCCGCACAACAGGCACGTATCGGCGACCAGACCGGCGGACGGGTGGATCATTTCCTCTACACCGACGACTTCTGGCGCGACCACGCGGCGATGCAGGCATTTGGTGTGGAATTTCTGGAAACCCCGCGCGAGGAACCGTACGGCACGGTCGTGGTGTTCCGCGACCTGTACGGCACCCGGTGGGATCTGCTGGAGCCCAGGCAATGAAACAACTGGTATTGGCCAGCGGCAACGCCGGCAAGCTGGAAGAACTGCGCGCCATGCTGGCCGGCCTGCCGCTGCAGATCGTGGCGCAGGGCGAGCTGGGCGTGGAGGATGTACCGGAAACCGGCCTCACCTTCGTCGAGAATGCCTTGATCAAGGCCCGCCACGCCAGCGCAGTGACCGGCCTGCCGGCACTGGCCGACGACTCGGGCCTGATCGTCGATGCCCTGGGCGGCGCGCCCGGCCTGTACAGCGCGCGCTATGCCGGCAGCCCCACCAACGCACAGGCCAACAACGCCAAATTGCTCGAGGCGATGCGCGTGGTGCCGGCCGAGCGCCGCAGCGCGCGTTTCTATGCGGTGATCGTGCTGCTGCGCCATCCGGAAGATCCGCAGCCGCTGATCGCCGAAGGCAGCTGGGAAGGCGTCATCACCACTGCGCCGCGCGGCGACGGTGGGTTCGGCTACAACCCGGTGTTCCTGGACCCGGTGCATGGCCTGACTGCCGCAGAAATGGACAGCGACCTGAAGAACCGCCTGAGCCATCGCGCAGTGGCGTTGGCCACGCTGCAGCACAAGCTACGCGCGCTGGCGCTGTGACCGACGCGTGGTGCCATGCCTGAGCTGATTCCGCCGCCGCTGTCGCTCTATGTGCACCTGCCCTGGTGCGTACGCAAGTGCCCGTACTGCGATTTCAATTCGCATGCGGCCAAGGGTGCGTTGCCGTTCGACGATTACGTGGATGCGCTGATCCGCGATCTGGATGCGGATCTGCCGTTGGTCTGGGGCCGGGTGGTGCATTCGGTGTTCTTCGGCGGTGGCACGCCCAGCCTGTTTCCGCCTGCGGCGATCGACCGCTTCCTGCAGGCGGCCGCGGCGCGGCTGCGGTTTGCGCCGAATCTGGAAATCACCCTGGAAACCAATCCGGGCACTGCCGAACATGGGCGCTTCGAGCATTACCGCGCCGCCGGCGTGAACCGGCTGAGCTTTGGCGTGCAGAGCTTCGACGATGTGGCGCTGCAACGGCTCGGCCGCATCCACGACAGCGGCGAAGCCGAACGTGCGATCAAGCTGGCGCAGGATGCCGGCTACGACAATCTCAACATCGACTTGATGTACGCCCTGCCCGAGCAGACGCTGGCCCAGGCCGAGCACGACCTGGAACGCGCCTTCGCGCTGCAGCCCACCCATCTGTCGCACTACCAGCTCACGCTGGAGCCGAACACGGTGTTCTTCGCGCGGCCGCCCACCGGCATTCCCGACGACGATGCGGCCTGGGATATCCAGGAACATTGCCAAGCCTTGCTGGCAGAGGCCGGCTACGCGCAGTACGAAGTCAGCGCCTACGCCAAACCGGGGCGGCAGTGCGCGCACAACCTCAATTACTGGCGCTTCGGCGATTACCTGGGCATCGGCGCCGGCGCGCACGGCAAGATCAGTTCCGGCGCGCAGCAGCAGGTGCTGCGCCGCTGGAAGCACAAGCATCCGCAAAGCTATCTGGCCAGCGCCGGCATGGCGGCGTCGATCGGCGGCGACGACCCCGTGCCGCGCGAACGGCTGCCGTTCGAATACATGCTCAACCTGCTGCGGCTGCACGAAGGCTTCCGGCTGGCCGACTTCGAAGCCTGCACCGGGCTGCCGGCCTCGGCGATTGCCGCACCGCTGGCGCGCGCGCAGGCGCAGGGCTGGCTGGTCGAGCACGACGGGCGCATGCTGCCCACCGAACTGGGCCGCCGTTTCACAAACGACGTGGTCGAGCTGTTCCTGGACTGACTGCCACCGCGCGCAACAGGTGAGCGGCCTGCGCCACGCAGGCACGGCAAACGCGCTGCCGCAAGATCACCATCGGCCAGATGCAGCTTGCGGCGGCACAACGCAGTCTCTGCGCGTCAGCCGACCGGCAGCGGCCGCGCCTGCCTGGCGGCTGCCTGCCCGCTGCAGCGGCCGGCCCGGTGGCTGCAGCTTGCTACCGGAGGCGAACCTGCTCGGGCTCACGACGGTCTGCCATCGCCTGCGCCTGTGGAGAGCAACGGCCGGACAGCCTCCGCACGCAGGTTCGCTCGGTAGCGGAAACATGCTACATAGCTCACGCTTCGAACCGAGCCTGCCCCGGATGTCCACGCCCGCCTCTTCCCTGCAGCCCACGCTCAGCGGTCCGATCGCCGATGCGCCAGTGTCCGCGCGCGGCCGGCGCCTGCTGGGCATGTTGCATGCGCACTGCGTGCAGGCGCTTGGCGGGCCGCTGCGGCTGACCATCGTCGAGCTGGAGCGCGAGCTGCTGCACAAGGCCGAACATGCGCGCAACAGCCAGATCCAGGCCGACACCTACGCGCAGACACGCGGGCTGCGCGATCACATCGACCGCTTTCCGCAGCGCTTCCTGCAGGAACTGGCGCAGGACCTAGCCAACCTGCACGCACGCCCTGCGTTGATGCCGCCACCGGATGCGACGGCGCATCCGCAGATGCTCACGCTGGTGGAAGACACCGAGATCGACCGCGACATCGTGCTCAGCGAGATCGCCCGGCGCGAGACCTCGCGGCGCGCCCATGCACTGCAATTGCTCGCGCAGCGGCTGGCGGTGATCGGCGCGGTGCCCGAATTCGAACTGGAAGCCCTGCCGCTCGGGCCGTACGCGCTGTGCCGGATCCTGCGCGAGTGCGGCCACGCGCTCGGGCTCAACCTGGATGGTCAGCTGACCCTGTACAAGGTGTTCGAGCGCCAGGTGATGGACCGGCTGGGCGACCTGTTCGAACGCGCCAATAGCGCCCTGGAACACGAGGGCATCCTGCCGGGACTGATCTATCACCCGTACCTGATCAAACCCACCCAGGTCCAGACCCGGCGCACGGCACCGGCCGCCGCGGGCACGCCCAAGGATGCGACCAGCCGCGGCAGCGCACAACGCACGGGGCGCCCGGCCACCGGCTGGAGTGGCGCAGCCGCACCGACCGCCTGGCAGAGCGCGCTGCTCGATCCGCAGGGCGCCGCCGCTGCAACGCCGGCTGCCGCCGCCAAGGGCGCAGTGGCCGGCTCACCGGCACTGGCCGATGCCGCGCAGGCGCTCGGGGGCCTGATGTCTTCGGCGCGCCAGGCACAGATCGCCGGCAACGCGCACCAGGGCGCCGCGCCAGGCAGCCTGGTGCAGGCCGCCGCGGCACAGCCTGCCGCACCATCCGCTGCGGCGGCCTCGGTTGCGGTACCCAAGGCCGCGCTCGGCGAGGCCCTGGCCAGCCTGCAAGGCGCCCTGCGCGCGCAGGCCGACCCGCTGCCGCAGGCCAGCGGTATCGATGCGGTCCAGCGTCAGGTGCTGGAGGTGCTGCGTGCCCAGCATGGCCCTGGCGCGGCGCTGTCGCCGCAGGACACCGACACCTTCGACCTGCTCGGCCTGCTGTATGCGCAGATGCAGCGCGAGGTCCGCGAGCACACCCCGGCACAGGCGCTGCTGGCCAGACTGCAGGTTCCGGTGGTGCGCGCCGCGCTGACCGACACGCATTTCTTCGTGCGCGACCAACACCCGGTGCGCGAGCTGCTCAACACCGTGGCCGAGTCCGGCGCGGTGTGGCTGGGCGAAGACGACATCGACCCGCAGCTGCTGCACAAGCTGGGCAGCGCGGTCGACCGCATTGTGGACACCTACCAGGGCGACGAAGCGGTGTTCGCCGCCGCCAACGACGACATCCAGGCGCACCTGCGCGCGCTCGGCCGCAAGGCCGAGGTCGCCGAACGCCGGCACGTGGATGCCGCCCGCGGCAAGGAGCGGCTGGAATCGGCCAAGCAGCAGGCCCAGGCCCGCATCGAAGACCTGTGCGAACGCAGCGCACCGCCGCGCTTCGTGCAGTCGCTGCTGCGCCAGGCCTGGTCCGATGTGCTCACCCTCACCCTGCTGCGCCAGGGCGAACAATCGCCCGAATGGGACGAACGCCAGGCCTTGACCGCGCGCATCGCCGAGGCCACCTGCCGCAGCAAGGGCGAGCCCATCGACAGCGCGCTAGCCACCGATGTGGAAACCGCGCTGCTGCAGGTCGGCTACCACCACGACGAAGCGGCCGCGATCGCGCGCCGCCTGGCCACGCCCGGCGGCGAGGACGCACTCACCTCGCGCACCGAGCTCACCGCCAAGCTCAAGGCGCGCGCACGGCTGGGCGACCAGGGCGAGGGCGCAGCGCGCAAGCCGGCCGCGGCCCCGCGCACGCCGGCCGAAGAGGAGTACTACACGCAGTTGCGCAGCCTGCCCTTCGGTACCTGGTTCGAATTCACCATCAACCAGCAGGGCGACCTGCGCCGGCAGCGGCTGTCCTGGTACAGCCCGATGACCGACCACGCGCTGTTCGTCAATCAACGCGGGCAGAAGGTTGGCGACCACTCGCTCGACGGTCTGGCACGGCTGATGGCCAGTGGCCAGGCGCGGCTGCTGGTGGAAGAAAAATCGCGACTGATCGATCGTGCCTGGCATGCCACCGTACGCACGCTACGCAGCCTGGCCGGCCAATCCCCCGCCGAGACATCGCCATGATCCAGGACACCCGCCGCGCGCCCCGCCGCCAGCCCAGCGACCTGGTGCCGGTCATCGACATGCTGACCGAGGCGCAGATCGGCCGCGTCGGCAATGTCTCCGAGACCGGCATGTTGCTGTTGGCCTCGGTTCCGCTGCACGATGATGCGCTGTACCAGCTGCGCTTCAGCCTGCCCGAGCGCATCGGCCGTGCGACCGAGATCGATGTCGGTGTGCACCTGCTGTGGTCGGACGCGGCACACGCACCGGGCCAGGCCTGGGCCGGCTTCCGCTTCCTGAGCATGTCCGAGCCGCATCGCATGCGCCTGCGTGCCTGGATCGCCGAAGAACACATGGTGGGCTGACCGCGTCACCGGGTTTGCGGCAAAATCGATGTTTGCTTCGCATCGCCGATCGAGTCCTGCATGACCCAGCCCTCCCTGAGCCGCCTGTATTCCGACCACCTGCGCACGCTCACCGCGCGTGCCGACCAGGCGCTGCAGCGCGGTGGTTTCGATCATCTGGTGGTGCCCAGCGGCAACCTGCATTACCAGGTGTTCGACGACCGCGATTACCCGTATGCGGTCAATCCGCAGTTCAAGGCCTGGGTACCGCTGACCCGGGTGCCCAACAGCTGGCTGGTCTACACACCGGGCCAGCGACCGACGGTGATCTTCCATCAGCCGTTCGACTACTGGCACGTGGTGCCTGATGCACCGAGTGGCTGGTGGGTGGAACACTGCGATATCCACATCATCCGCACGCCCGAGGAGGCGCTGGCGCTGCTGCCCGCGCGCAGCGAACGCTGCGCCATCCTGGGCGAGGCCAACAGCGCGCTCGGCGCCTACGTACCGAACAACCCGCAGCCGGTGCTCGATTATCTGGAGTATCGGCGCGCCTTCAAGACGCCCTACGAACTGGCGCTGATGCGTATCGCCCAGCAGCTGGCCGTGCGCGGTCATCGCGCCGCCGAAGCCGCGTTTCGCGCCGGCCAGAGCGAATTCGGCATCCACATGGCCTACTGTGGCGCAGTGGGCCAGGACGCCAACGAACTACCCTATGGCAACATCATCGCGCTCAACGAGCATGGCGCGGTGCTGCATTACACCGAGCTGGGCCAGCAGCCGCCGCAACCGCTGCGCAGCTTCCTGATCGATGCCGGCGCCTCGGCCCACGGCTATGCCAGCGACATCACCCGCACCTATGCCGCCGATACCGGCAGCGAGTTCCAGGCGTTGATCGATGCGGTGGACGCCGCGCAATTGCGCATGGGCCAGGGCGTGCGTGCCGGCGTGGACTACAGGCAGCTGCACGTCGATGCGCACCTGGCGCTGATGGGCATCCTCAAGGAGTTCGGCATCCTCACCATCTCGCCCGAGGCGGCCCTGGCCACCGGCGTCAGCGCCGCATTCTTCCCGCACGGCCTGGGCCACCTGATCGGCCTGCAGGTGCATGATGTGGCGGGGTTTGCCGCCAGCGACCAGGGCGGGCGCATCGAGCGGCCCGCGGGTCATCCGTATCTGCGCCTGACCCGCGTGCTTGAGCCGGGCATGGTGGTGACCATCGAACCGGGCGTGTATTTCATCGACATGCTGCTGGAGGAAGTGAAGAAGAACGGCCACGCCGCCAGCATCGACTGGCAGCGCGTGGAATACTTCAAACCCTATGGCGGCATCCGCATCGAAGACGAAGTGGTGTGCACCGACGACGCGCCGGAAAACCTGACGCGCCCGGTATTTGCCGCCGCATGACCGGCCCTGTGCCGCACGGAGCATTCCCATGAACGACCCACGTCAGGCCTCGCATCCGGACCATCCGATGTATCAGCAGATCGAACGCGGCGTGCACGCGATCGACGCCGCGCACGGGCGCACGCCCGACCAGGCCAGCGCGCGGCTCACCGCCGCGCTGTTGCCGCTGGCCAAGGAGAACGGCCTGTCGCGCGTGGATCACGTGCTGATGAGCCAGGCGAACGGCACCGGTGTGCACAGCGGCGAGAACGTGTTCGTGGTGCAGGGCGAGCCGACCAACCCGGCGCATCTGCGCGCGCACATGAAGACCGAGCAGGCGCTGAGCACACCCGAAGCGCAGTCGTTCGAGCGTGCACGCCAACTCACCGGCCCCGGCGAGCAGGAACAGCAGCCAGAGCGCAGCCAGACGCCGCAGCTGGGGCAGTAGCACGTACAAGGCACCACAGCTGGCACTGCGGCGATCGCGGCGAACAGAAAGAGGCGCGGCATCCACGCGTTCGCACCGGACCCTGCGCAGGCTACGGCGCGTGCATCGGGGGGCGTACGCATTGCCTCCATTGCAGCCGCCCTCAGCTCGACACCGCGGCAAAGGCATCTGGCCTGGGCGCCTGCCATTTCCGCTCGATCTCATCGAGAAGGACACCTGCAGTCGCCGTCGGTGCCGGGAGGTACGCGCCGCGCACGCCATCGCCGCGACCCAGGCACGCCGACCGCATCGGAGAAACCACCTCAGGCGACGACGCCCGCCATCTCCGCTTCGATCTCATCGGCGCTGCGCGCCAAGGCATCGGTCAGCACGCGGTGGCCGTCGGCGGTGATCAGCACGTTGTCTTCGGTGCGGATGCCGATGCCGCGCCACCGGGCCTCCACCGAGGTGTCGTCGGCGGAGACATACAGCCCCGGCTCGATGGTGAACACCATGCCCGGTTCGAGCAGCCGCGACTCGCCGGCCAGCTTGTAGTCGCCGACATCGTGCACGTCCAGGCCCAGCCAGTGACCGGTCTTATGCCGGTAGAACCGCTTGTAATGACCTTCGGCGATGTTGCGCTCCAGCTTGCCCTTGAGCAGGCCCAGCCGCAGCAGGCCTTCGGTGAGGGTTTCCACGGCGGCCAGATGCCCCGCCTCGTAGGCCACGCCCGGGCGCGCCTGCGCCAGCGCAGCCGCCTGCGCGGCGCCGACCAGGTCGTGCAGCGCGCGCTGGGCCGGGGTGAAGCGGCCGTTGACCGGAAAGGTGCGGGTGATGTCGGCCGCGTAGCCGCGGTACTCGGCGCCGGCATCGATCAGCACCAGCTCGCCATCGCGGCTGCGTGCGTTATTGGCGCGGTAATGCAGCACGCAGGCATTGCTGCCGGTGCCGACGATGCTGCCGTATGCCGGCCACGCATCGGCGGCGCGGAATTCGCGTTCGATCTCGGCCTGCAACGCGTATTCGTGCACGCCCGGGCGCGCCAGCCGCATCGCTGCACGATGCGCGCGCACGCTGATGTCGGCGGCCTGCTGCATCAGCGCGATCTCGTCGCGCGACTTGAACAGGCGCTGCTCGTGCAACAGATGTCCCAGCTCCAGGAATTCGTGCGGCGGCTGCGCGCCGTGGCGCACCTGCTCGCGCACCCGCTTGAGCCAGCCGATCAGCTTGAGGTCGAAATCGACGTCGCGACCGAAGTGGTAGTACACACGGCTACGGTCTTCGAGCAGACCCGGCAGGATCTCGTCCACATCGTCGATGGGATAGGCATCGTCCATGCCATAGCGCTCCACCGCGCCTTCCTGTCCTTCGCGCGGGCCGTCCCAGGCTTCGCGCTCGGCATCGCGCTCGCGGCAGAACAGGATCGCCTCGCCGTGTCTGCGGCCGGGCACCAGCACCAGCACCGCTTCGGGTTCGGGAAACCCGCTCAGGTACCAGAAGTCCGAATCCTGTCGATACGGATAATGGGTGTCGTGGCTGCGCACGCGCTCGGGCGCGGCCGGCAGGATGAGGATGGCGTGCTCGCCGGCCATCTGCATCAGCTGCCTGCGCCGGCGCGCGTATTCGGCAGCGCCGATCCCGGTGAGCTTTTTCATAGGGCGACGATCAGTTCAGACGTTGGCGGAAACGCGGCCCCATCACGCAGTCGCCATGCAGCAACAGCACCGCCACGCGCACGAATTCTTCGATCTCGGCCAGCGCCGTATCGTCTTCCTCGCCGGCATCGAAATCCTCGCTGGAGGCCTGCGCCAGACGCGCCAGGTCCTGCAAGGCCTCCTCGCCCTCCTCGGTCAGCGCCGGGCGCTGTTGCGCGGCCAGCCCGAAGCCGCCCAGGAACGCACGGCACCAATCGAACAAGGCGTCGGTACGTGCCGGCAGCGGGGCACCGTCTTCGACCAGCAGCAGTTCGAAGGCGAAGTCGCGGTCTTCCAGCTGCGCCACGGTGGCCTGGCGCAGCTGATCCAGCGCGCCGCCCTGCGTTGGCGCCACCTGGGAGGGTTCGGCAAGGATGCGCGCCAGCCAGTCGGCGCTGTCCGCGCCGCCGCCAGACAGCCACCCGCACAGCCCGCCATGCAGTTCCGCCGCAGAGGACGCCAGCGCGAGCTGGCGGCTTTCGGTTTGCACAGCGGTCACGTCAGGCAGATCCATCGAGTCATCCAGTTAAGAGCAGTAAGGTACCCGCGCATGCCGGGCGATGTGACTTGCCAGTGTACCAAGGTGCCCTCCCCCTCCGCCGCCATCACATGGTTCCATGCAGCGTTCCACGCCTGTCGCGCCAGGCCGGGACCACGCGGCGCCGGGCCTTGGCAGGCTTGCGCTTGCGGGGTACCGCCGTCCGTCAATAGAGCGCTTGACCGCCGCGCGCACGCCCACCTATCGTGAGTGCATGGACAACGCCGCCGCCCTCGCCCAGATCCGCGCACTTGCCGCCCGCGTGGAGGCGTTGGTCGAGCGTACTCAACGATTGAGCGACGAGAACCGCAGCCTGCGCCATCAGCAGGAGCAGTTGATCGGCGAGCGTTCGCAGTTGCTGACCAAGAACGAACAGGCGCGCTCGCGCGTGGAAGCGATGATCACGCGGTTGAAGTCACTGGAGCAGCACACGTGAGCAGCAACGAACCGGTCAGCGTGCGTATTCTGGATCGTGAATACACGGTGGGCGTCACCGCCGAGGAACGCGAGAGCCTGACGGCCGCCGCGCGTCTGCTGGATCTGCGCATGCGCGAGATCCGCGGTAGCAACCGCATGGCCGCAGTGGACCGCGTCGCGGTGCTGGCCGCGCTCAACCTGGCGCATGAATTGCAGCAACTGCGCGACCAGCAAGCGCTGTACGACCGTGAATTGGCGACCACGCTGGACAGCTTGAATCGCCGTCTGGACAGCGTGGCCGATACGCCACGTTGAGGCGCACGTCGCAGTGCCGTCGCAAAGATGAACTTTCGAACGCGCGTACCGACGAATGGGCTAGCCATCGCGCGGCAGAGGTCTATAATTCGCCTGCGTTCTCTGCTGTAAACGACAGCGTGCAAAACATTCGCCTTGTCCCTTAATTACGACCACGGGGGCGCGACGAAGCCGGGTGTGCAAGTCCGCCTTGTAGCGGGAAGCCCGATGGCCTCACAACGTCCCCACTTGAACCCCGGGTTCAAGGTCGTTTCGCCCGCATCGTCACGGCGGAGAATGCAAATCTGAAACGGCGCCTTCGGGCGTCGTTTCTTTTTGTGCGATTGAACATGTCTGCGGCCCCCATCCGTGATGCAGGCCCTGCTACACGCCCACGCCGTGACCCAGTTCCATCGAACCGCCGCTTACCGGGTCGCTGCGCAACAGGCGAACGCAGCGCTGGCGCTGCTAGGCAGGCGTGCGCGCGGCAACGACAATGCACCACCCTTCTGCGGCGAGAAAGCGATGACCCAGGATCGAGAGGCGTTACGCCAGCAATTGCGCGCGCAGCGCCGTAGCGTGCCGGCTGCGCAGCGCCTGGCCGCCGCCGATGCCTTGGCGTCGCGCTTGCTGGCGCTGCCGTTTGCGCCGCAGACCGGCGCGGTGGCGGGGTATTGGGCGATGGATGGCGAGATCGCCCTGCATCGCTGGCAACTGAGCCTGCCGGCGGGCGTGCGCTACTGCCTGCCGGTGCTGGACGGACGCGTGCTGCGCTTTGCGCCGTGGCAGCCGGGCCAGGGGCTGGTCAGCAATCGCTATGGAATCCCGGAGCCGGAGGTGGCGCTTGCCGAAACCCTGGCACCGGAAGACATGGCCTTAGTGATCGCTCCGCTTACCGGCTTCGACGCGGGTTGCCGGCGGCTGGGCATGGGAGGCGGCTGGTATGATCGCAGCTTCGCGTTCCGGCATCGCCAGGCGCCGCCGCCCTGGCTGGTCGGCGTCGGCTTCGCCGCGCAACAGGTGCCTGCCCTGCCGACCGAACCCTGGGACGTGGCGGTAGATGCCATCTGCACCGAACACGCCACTCTCCTGAAAGACGACGCCGTTTCCGTATGACTGCCCGCAAGCGCTACTGGTTGATGAAGTCCGAACCGGACACCTTTTCCATCGACGATCTGCAACGGGTCGGCACCGAGCCGTGGAATGGCGTGCGCAATTACCAGGCGCGCAACTTCATGCGCGATGGCATGCACGTGGGCGATGGCGTGTTTTTCTATCACTCCAACTGCAAGGTGCCCGGCATCGTCGGCATCGCCAGGGTGGCCAGCGCCGCGTACCCGGACGATACCCAGTTCGACCCGAAATCCGACTACCACGACCCCAAGTCCAGCCGCGAAGACCCGCGCTGGATGCTGGTGGATGTGGCGTTCGAGCGCAAACTCAAACGTACGATTTCGCTGGACGAGATCAAGCAGCACGCCGATGCGCTGGGCGAAGGCTTCCCGCTGATTGCACGCGGCAACCGCCTGTCGATCCTGCCGGTGACTGCCGCGCAGTGGAAGCTGCTGTTGGCGATGGAATCGCCGTGATTCGGGATTCGGGATTGGGGATTCGCTCAATGCCCGCAGCCCGACGTGCACCGCTCTGACGAATCCCGACTCCCCAATCCCCAATCCCGAGCCCAAACATGTCCGAAGCAAAACGCCTGGCCGCCGAGAAAGCCATCGATTACGTGGAAGACGGCATGATCGTCGGTGTGGGCACCGGCTCGACGGTGGCCTATTTCATCGATGCACTGGGCCGTATCGGCCATCGCATCAAGGGTGCGGTGTCCAGTTCCGAACAGAGCACCGCACGGCTGCGCCAGCATGGCATCGAAGTGCTGGATCTGAACCACACCGGCAATCTGTCGCTGTACGTGGATGGCGCCGACGAGTGCGACCCGAACCGTTGCCTGATCAAGGGCGGCGGCGCGGCGCTGACGCGCGAGAAGATCATTGCCGAGGCCAGCGAGCGCTTCATCTGCATCGTCGACCCGAGCAAGCAGGTGCCGGTGCTGGGTAAGTTCCCATTGCCGGTGGAAGTGATTCCGATGGCGCGCAGCCTGGTGGCGCGCCAGATCCTGGCGCTCACTGGCGGCCAGCCGGTGTGGCGCGACGGCGTGGTCACCGACAACGGCAACGTGCTGCTGGACGTGCACAACCTGCAGATCACCGACCCGGTGGCGCTGGAGCGCAGCGTGAACCAGATCCCCGGCGTGGTCTGCGTGGGTTTGTTCGCACGCCGCCCGGCCGATGTGGTGATCGTCGGCGGCGAACCGCCGCGCGTGCTCTGACGCACCACGCGCGGCCCCATTCGCGCGCCCATGCCGGGCGCGGACACCAGGCAGCCTGCACCCGGCGATGCCGGCCCCGCATGACTCTGGTGGCCTGGCATGCCGGCGGCTTGACGCACGCCGGCGCATGACAGATGGTGCGCCATCCCTCGCCTCGTCGGTCTGCCGCATGCGCCCTGTCCGCTTCCTCGCCCTTGCCTGCCTGATCCTGCTCGCCGGCTGCGCCAGCGGCGGCGCGTGGGTGGAACTGGCCGGCACGCGCTACCAGGTGGAACTGGCGCAGAACGATGCCGATCGCATCCGGGGGCTGATGTTCCGCGACGCCATGGACGAAGACCGCGGCATGCTGTTCATCCACGACCGCCAGGAACCGCTGGCGTACTGGATGAAGAACACCAAGATCGCGCTGGACATCCTGTATTTCGACGACCAGCGCCGGCTGGTCTCGCAGCAGCGCGATGTGCCGCCGTGTTCGGCCGGCGATGCCTGCCCGTCCTATCCCAGCAAGGCGCCGGCCCGTTACGTGCTGGAGCTCAATGCCGGCCAGGCCGCCAGGCTCGACCTCCAGGATGGCACCGAACTTGTTTTCAGTCCGGATATTCCCAAGCTGAAGTGATTCACAGCGATGCGGTGTCTCCTGTCAGGAAGTACCGGACTTGAACCCCGCGCCGCTTGCCGACACTCTTGGCAGCATGGTCGACATGCTCCCACTTCCCCATTGGACCGCGCTCGCCAGCCTGGACGACGATGCGGTGCCGTTGATGTCCACCGCGCTGCTGATTGCGCGCGACGAGTATCCGCAACTGGATGCCGAGTTGTATGACACCCTGGTGCAGAGCCACGTCGAACACCTGCGCCGCGAGGTGGATGCGATCGACCTGTGGCCGCTGAAGATGGCCGCGGTCAACCGCTACCTGTTCGATGAGCTGGGATATTGCGGCAATCACGACGAGTACTACGACCCGCGCAACAGCTATCTCAATCAGGTGTTCGAGCGCCGGCTGGGCAACCCGATCTCGCTGGCGATGGTGCAGATCGAAGTGGCCCGGCGCCTGGGCATCCCGCTGGCGGGGGTCTCCTTTCCCGGGCATTTCCTGGTGCGCCTGCCGGTGGACGACGGCGTGCTGGTGATGGACCCGTTCAACGGCGGTCGCCCGCTGGGCGTGGACGAGTTGCGCGAGCGCGCCCGCCCGCACCTGGGCGGTGAGATTCCCGACGACCGCGCGCTGGCGCAGATCCTCGACCCGGCCCCGCACCGCGCGATCCTGATCCGCATCCTGCGCAACCTGCATGGCGTCTACGCCGATGCCGAGCACTGGGACCGCGCCGCGCGCAGCGCCGACCGCATCCTGAAGCTGGTGCCGGACCAACCCGAGGCGTTGCGCGACCGCGGCATGGCCTACCTGCACCTGGGCCACCGTTCCGGTGCACGCCACGATCTGTCGCGTTACCTGCTGCTCAATCCAGGCGCGCAGGACGCAGGCAATCTGCACGAGCACCTGGTCGAGTTGAACAGTCAGCGCGCTCGCGCGCACTGAGCCTGCCCGCATCGCGATCCGCTTGGCCGCCGCAGCGTGGCTCTGCTGCCCGTGATCGATATCCGATCCAGGCGGGCAGGCGCTCAGTCGATCTCCACCATCTCGAAGTCGTCTTTGGTGACGCCGCAGTCCGGGCAGGTCCAGGTGTCGGGCACGTCCTGCCAGGCGGTGCCGGGGGCGATGCCTTCTTCGGGAATGCCGTCGGCCTCGTTGTAGAGAAACCCGCAGACGACGCACATCCAGGTGCGGTAGGTGGTCGTGGATGTGTCGCTCATCGGATAATCGCGGTCACGTAACGGTGGGACTGCATTGTCCCACTCCACCCTCCGCTTTCGGAAGCGCTGCCATGCCCAACCGTCTCGACGCCCGCGGCGTGTACCTGATCACCCCCGACGAGCCCAACACCCAGCGCCTGCTGTTGCGCACCGCGCCGTTGTTGGCGTCGATCACCTGGCTGCAGTACCGCAACAAGCAGGCCGATGCGGCGCTACGGCTGCGCCAGGCCAGCGCCCTGCGCGAGGCCTGCGCGGCGCACGGCGTGCCCTTGATCATCAACGACGATACGCAGCTGGCCGCGCAGGTCGGTGCGCAAGGCGTGCACCTGGGCGAAGACGATGGCGAAGTGGGAGCCGCACGCGCGCTGTTGGGGGAGCGGGCCATCATCGGGGTGTCGTGCTACGACGAGATCACGCGCGCGCGCGCCGCAGCGGCTGCCGGCGCCAGCTACGTGGCGTTCGGCGCGTTCTTTCACACCACCACCAAGCAGACCACCCGGCGCGCCACGCCTGCGCTATTGCAGCAGGCTGCCGAGCTGGGCCTGCCGCGGGTGGCGATCGGCGGGATCGCGCCCGCACAGGTGCCCGAACTCGTCGCCGCCGGCGCCGATCTGATTGCCGTGGTCAGCGGTGTCTATGCGGCCCAGGATCCGGTCGCCGCGGTGCAGGCATATCGCGCCGGGTTTGGGTCGTAGTGCTGCAAGCGTTGAAGACGATTGATGCTAGCTGCGTCGTACGCCGCTCGCGCAGGATTGAATGGATTGCTTGCACCACGTGTACCGACCATCGTGACGGGTTCTTGCCAGCTCACCGTCGCGGGCGGGCAAGGGCCGTGCAGCAAGGTCGCAGCGTCGAGGGCGCGGTGCCCTCACCGCTCGCGGGGCACGCCGCAAGTACGTCCATGTAGGCTCGGTGGCGGCATCCGTGCCGCCACACGGTCCCGCAATCGGCGAGGACACCACGCCAGACAGTTGGCTGGTGGTTTTGTTGAAGAGCATTAAAGACACCGCGTCGCTGGTTGCTTTTTTGCAAAGGTGTCCACCGACCATCTCGACTGGTCCTTGCCCGCCCACCGTCGCGGGACCCTTGGCGGCATGGATGCCGCCACGGAGCTTACATGGACGTACTTGCAGCGTGTCCTGCGATGGTGGGTGGGCAAGGGCCCTGCAGCAAAGGCGCAGATGATCCGCTGTTCGCCTGATCTGTCCGTAGCGAGCAATCAGGTAGCGACAACTNGTAGGCTCGGTGGCGGCATCCATGCCGCCACACGGTCCCGCAATCGGTGAGGACACCACGCTAGACGGTTGGCTGGCGGTTTTACTGAAGAGCGAAGACACCGCGTCGTCAGCCAAGCCATCTCCCAAAACAAAAACAGCGACGCGTGCTTTCACGCGTCGCTGCTGGGACTGCCTTTGTTGCTTGATCCGATTAGAAGTCGTAGCTCAACGTCACCCGGCCAGAGCGCGGTGCCTGATAGGCCACGACCTGGTTCCACAGCGGATTGGTGGTGTTGTCGGGTAGTTGCGAGAACGGATAGATGTTGGTCGCGGTCTGCTCGTTGGTGATGTTGAACACGTCGAAACGCAGCGCCAGCTTGCCGTCGGCGAAGGACGGCTTGTAGGTCACGCCCATGTCGAGCTGGGCGATCCAGCCCAGCCGGCCCTGCGAGCCCGGAGGAGATGCCACGCCGGTGCCGGTTTCCGGGTTGTAGCAGTAGTGGTACGGACCACCGGTGATCGCACTGCCGCCATAACCGGCCGGATCGCGGCCGCTGTACTCGGTGCCGTAGTAATTGCCCAAGCAGTTATGCGGCGCGCCGGAGATCAGGCTGAAGTTGGCCGAGGCGCCCCATTGCGGAGTGAATTGGTAGAAGCCGAACAACTTGAGCTGGTGACGGTGGTCGTTGGATTGATCGCCGTTGAAATGTTCCATCAACGCCGGGTGGTCCCAGCTCTGCGTGGTCGATACCGAGGCCTGGCCCTGGTAGCTGCCCAGCGCGCCGCCGGTGCGCCACAGGTCCGAGCGCACCTGCCCTTCGGTGGTGCCGTAGCTGTGCGACCACACGTAGTTGACCTTGGCGTACCACTGGCCGTCGAACGGCCGTTCCAGGTTGAATTCCACGGCCGAGTAGTTGCGTTTGAACTTCGGGAACCCCGCCGCCTCGCGGCTCACCGACACTTCGTGGAACTGGCCATCGGTGCCGATCACGCCCCAGGTATTGGTCTGACCCGGATTGATCAGCGAAGCGCCAGCCACCTTGGAGAAATCGATGGTCACGCCTTGCGCGGCCGCCGCGTCGATCAAGGCGGTATTGGAGACGTCGTAGTTCTGGTCGTCGATACCGGCATTGAGGCGACGGTGGGTGCCGCGCACGCCCAGCACCCAGCCGCTGTCGAGTTGCTTGGTAACGCCGAGGATGAGTTCGTCCTGATTCTCGCCTTCGATGTCCTTGGCCACCGCGGTGCGTACATCGGCAATGCGGCCGAATCGCGAGTTGGCCGAGACCGCCGAGCCCAGTTGCTGCGCAAGGACCGGCGTGCCATCGGGATTGATGCCGCTGTAGGTGAAGTAGGTGTCGGTGGTGGTGGCCGGGGTGAACAGGCTCACCGCCGACAGCGGCAGGCCGAGGTAGTAACGGCCGAGGTTGCCGAAGACCTTCAGGCTGGAATCGCCATTGACGTCCCAGCTGAAGCCCAGGCGCGGCGCCCAGGCATTGTCCACTTCGATGTAGGGGTCGCCGAACGGGGTGTAGTTGGTGAATTCGTCCTTGCGCAGGCCCAGGCTGAGCAGCAGGGTGTCGGTGACCTGCCATTTGTCCTCGATGTAGTAGGCGCGTTGTTTTGCCTCGTACGAGTACAGGCTGGTGTTGATGTTGCGTACCACGTAATAGCCGCTGGATCCGTTGACCGGATCCACCAACCCCGGGCTGGGGGCGCCGATGCCACCAGCCTCGTTGGCCGACTGGCTGACCAGCCCGCCGGTGGCCAGGCCGTTGGGATCGTTGGTCTGGCCATAGGTCCACGCAAAGCCGGGGCCGGACAGCACCGACCCTACGTCGATGCCTTCGGACTTCTGGTTGTCGATACCGAAGTTGAGCGTGTGGTGGCCGATGCGCCATTCCAGATTCAGACGCTGATTGTCTTTCTTGTATTCGCGGTCGGGCGAACTGACCGAGGTGACCAGTTGATTGCCGATGCGTGGGGTGCCACCGGTGTAGGCCGGATTCTGCAGCGCGGCGCTGTTGATCACCGGACCATTGGCGGCGTCGTAGTTGAACGGGGTCAACTCGTCGGGCGTGGTCATCTTGCCGTACAACGCAGTCACGGTGAGGTTGTCGCCGATGTAGCCGGTGTACTTGCCGGTGAACAGGGTCGGGCCGGTTTTCCAGGTGGATTCGTCGGTGAGATAGCTGCCGCGCTGGCGGTCGACGTAGTTGTAGCGATAGATCGACCCGTTGGTCTCGGCCTCGTCGCTGGCACCGGTCACCTCGATCAGATGGTTGTCGGTGATGTTCCAATCCACCTTGGCGTACCAGCGCTTCTGCTTGTAGTCGTAATCGGTGAGGCCGCCGGTGCGGCCGTTGTCGGTGTCGCGATTGGTGCCCACGCGCACGCCGTCCGAATCCACCTGCTCGGCGGCCAGGAAGAAGAACAGCTTGTCCTGGATGATCGGCCCGCCGACATAGGCGCTGTAGGTGGTCTGGTTGGCTTCGGCTTCGCTGGCCGGCTGGTACAGGCCATTGGCCGCGCGCGCGTAGCGGTAGGCGGCGTTGTTGACGGTGCTGGCCTGGCTGTCCGGACGCCAGTAGATGTCGCGCTGGTTGGCTCGCAGGCCGTTGGGTTCCCAGATGACGGCGGCGCCGAACTTCCATTCGTTGGTGCCGCGCTTGCCGATCTGGTTGATCACACCGCCATTGGAGCGGCCGAACTGCGCGCCATAGCCGCCGGTGAAGATTTCCTGCTGGTCGATGGCGCCGTAGGGCAGGGTCAGGCCACCCAGGTTGTTGCTGATGGTGGTGGTGTTGAAACCGTTGAGGTAGTACGCGTTTTCGCTGGCGGCCGAGCCGCCGAAGCTGGGCAGCGAGCCGCCGAGCGGGCCGTTGTCGAAGCCGCCGCTGTTGACCACCACGCCCGGAGCCAGCAGCGCGATCGCCTCGGCGGTGCGGCCCAACGGCAGCTGCGCCAGCTGTTCGGCGGTGACCACGGTGCGGGTATCGACGCTGCTGACGTCGATGGTGGCCAGGCTGGCGGCATTGACGGTGACGCTGTCCAGGGTCTGCACGCCGCTCCCCGCGGCGCTGGCGGCGAACGAGACGTCGGTGTTGGCGCCGACGGTAATGGCGACGTTCTCGCGGGTGTCCACCACCGCGCCGTCGCGCTTGACGGTCACCTTGTAGGTGCCCAGCGGCAGGTTGCCGGCGGTGTAGCGGCCGCGCGCATCCACCGGCACTTCGCGGCTGAGGCCACTGTTGTTTTCCACCACCACGCTGGTGCCATTGCCCTGGCCCACGCTGCCGACGATGCTGCCGGTGGTCGACTGCGCGTGTGCACTGCCGATGGCCACCACCAGGGCCAACGCCAGCGCACGCTTCTGGATACTACGGTTCATGCTTTCTCCCCAAGTCTGGAACTGTCGCAAGGCGACCGATGAACGGGGCCAAGGGCCACCGGAATCACACTTTCTGAACATCCGCAGCAGGGCGCCAATGACCGCATGCCATCAGCTCATGCCCAACCGTCGCGTCGAGACCGTCGCGTTCGATCATAGGCAGCCGGGTTGCCCTACCCGCCGGCTCCGACGGGTAGGCAGGCCTCTGCCGGGTAGGCGCGCGAGGCTGCAGGCCTGACAATGGCGCACGCGATGCCCACGACCGGGCATCGGTGCCCCCATCGGTATTCCTCAAGGATCTGCGCGCATGAACCACACCCGCTCCCACGCCCTGTTCGCCCAGGCGCAGACCCTGCTGCCCGGCGGTGTCAATTCACCGGTCCGGGCGTTCAAGTCGGTGGGAGGCCAGCCGTTCTTCGTGGCGCGCGCCGACGGCCCGTATCTGTACGACGTGGACGACAACCGCTACATCGACTACGTGGGTTCGTGGGGCCCGATGATCGCCGGCCACAACCACCCGGCGGTACGCGAGGCGGTGGAACGCGCCATCCGTGACGGGCTGTCGTTCGGTGCGCCGTGCGAAGCCGAGGTCACCATGGCCGACACCATCACCCGGCTGGTGCCCTCCTGCGAGATGGTGCGCATGGTCAATTCCGGCACCGAGGCCACGCTGTCGGCGGTACGCCTGGCACGCGGCGCGACCGGGCGTAACCGCATCATCAAGTTCGAAGGCTGCTATCACGGCCACGGCGACTCGTTCCTGGTCAAGGCCGGCAGCGGCATGCTGACCCTGGGCGTACCCACCTCGCCGGGCGTGCCGGCGGGCCTGAGCGAGCTGACCGCCACGCTCAGCTTCAACGATTTCGAAGGCGCCACCGCCCTGTTCGACGAGATCGGCGCCGACGTGGCGGCGGTGATCATCGAACCGGTGGTGGGCAACGCCAACTGCATTCCGCCGCTGGCCGGCTACCTGCAGCACCTGCGCACGCTGTGCACGCGGCATGGCGCGCTGCTGATCTTCGACGAGGTGATGACCGGTTTCCGCGTGGCCCTGGGTGGCGCGCAGGCGCTGTACGGGGTGACGCCGGACCTGACCACCTTCGGCAAGATCATCGGCGGCGGCATGCCGGTGGGCGCCTACGGTGGCCGGCGCGAGCTGATGGAGCAGATCGCCCCGGCCGGGCCGATCTACCAGGCGGGCACCTTGTCGGGCAACCCGGTGGCCATGGCCGCGGGCCTGGCGATGCTGGAGCTGGTGCAGGCACCGGGCTTCCACGCCCGCCTGAGCGAGGCCACAGGCATGCTGTGCGAAGGGCTGGAAGATGCCGCGCGCGCGGCCGACATTGCGGTCACCACCAACCAGGTGGGCGGCATGTTCGGATTGTTCTTCACCGACGAAATCGTGGAGAGCTACGCCCAGGCCACTGCCTGCGATATCACGACGTTCAACCGCTTCTTCCACGCAATGCTGCAGCGTGGGGTCTACCTGGCGCCGTCTGCGTACGAGGCCGGCTTCATGTCCAGCGCGCACGATGCGGCGGTGATCGACGCCACGCTGGCGGCCGCACGCGAGGCCTTTGCCGAGGTGGCGCGCTGAGCCGCGCGCGTTGGTGATGGCCAGCACGACGTAGCGAGCGATCAGGCAGCCATCCGCCCTGGCTCGACGAGCAAGTGTGACAGTTCGCCAGGCAGGCGCGCGGATCGCCGCCGCGCGCGTGCATCGGCACCGATAAACGCCCTTGCCGATCTTCCCATCGCTGCCGATCCTTGGCCGCGCGCACCTGCATCGCTGGACCCAGCGCACAACCGGCCTCATCGCTTACGGCGATAGCGGCGTTATGCGGCCTGGCGCCTTTGCTTTTGTCTTGTGGCTGTCATACATTTCTGAAAGGTGTCCACGGACGGGCATGGGTGGGGACCCTCGAAGCAGCCGATCCGCGGTTGTCGCCTTCGCAGCGACAGGCCTGCCGTCGCCGCTGTTTCATCCTGTCATGCAGCGCATCGAGCCGGCGCGCTGCCGACGCCTGCCACGGCCGCCCTCGCCTCATGCTCAAGCCTGTTGCGTTGCTCGCTCCGCGCCCGTCACCGTCGCGCGACCATTCCCTTCCCGACTGGCTGCTTGCCGGCAAGCTGGAGCCGCCATTGCCGCGCCCGGGTGCGGTGCTGCGCGAGGCACTGCTCACCGCACTGGAGCAGGCGCAGGCACGCCCGCTCACCCTGCTGCTGGCGCCGCCCGGCTTTGGCAAGACCACCGTGCTGGCGCAATGGCATGCCCGGCTGCAGGCAAGCCAGCACATGGCCGTGGCGTGGCTGTCGCTGGATGAGGAGGACGCCGATGCCGCGCGCTTCCTCGGCCATCTTGCCCTGGCCCTGCAGCACGCGGGCGCGGATGCCGCACTGTGCGCCAGCGTGCTGCAGAGCCGCGACCAGGAGCCACGCACCGCCGTCAGCCTGTTGATCCGCGCACTGCGCAAGGCACCGCGCCCGATCAGCGTGATTCTCGACGACTACGACCGCATCGGCAGCGCAGCGGTCGATGAACTGGTACTGCGATTGATCGAACACGGCGGTGGGCGCCTGCATCTGTTGCTGGCCACCCGCCGCATTCCCGCACTACCGCTGGCGCGGCTGGACCTGCAGGCGCAACTCAGCCGCCTTGGCAGCGCGCAACTGGCACTGGACGCCGACGAGGCGCGCGCGTTGTTGGGGCCGCAGATCCCTGCGCCGGTACTGGACGCCTTGCTGCGCTACACCGAGGGCTGGCCGGTGGCCTTGCATCTGGCCCGCCTCTGGCTGGAAGGCGATGCGCAACGCCAGCAGGAAGTGACGGCGCGTTTCTCCGGCCGCAGCGCGCAGATCGCCGCCTACCTGGCCGAACAGGTCGTCAACGACCTGGATGCGGACACGCGCGACCTGTTGCTGCGCACCAGCCACCTGGAACGGGTCAATGCGTCACTCGCCGATGCACTGCGCCAGCGCGAGGACAGCGGTCGGCTGCTGGCGCGCCTGGAGCATTTCCATGGCCTGCTGGTGCCGCTGGATGGCGAACGCGAATGGTTCCGCTATCACCCGCTGTTTGCCGACTTCCTGCAGCAATTGCTCGACCGCGAGCATCCCGGCCACGCCATGCACCTGCATCAACGTGCGGCGCGCTGGTTCGGCGAGCACCAGCATCTGGCCGACGCGGTACGGCATGCCGCGCGCGGCGAGTGCGGTGATCTGGCCGCCAGCTACATCGCGCGTGCCGGCACCTGGCAATTGCTGCTGACGCAGGGCACGCACGCGGTGCGTGGGTTGTTGCGCCACTTCGACCACCGCACCATCCGCGATACGCCGGCGCTCAACCTCACCCAGGCGCATCTACACCTCAAACTCGGCGAATTCAGCCACGCGCGCCTGCTGCTGGAGCGCTTCCGTGATTTCCCGGCCGCACTGCGCGAGCCGCAGCAACGCGACTACACCGTGGTGGTGGCGCTGCTGCGCGACCGCCTGGACGAAATCTGCGGCAATCCGCACGGCCTGACCCAGATCGCCGCGCAGGCCGGCGCACTGGACGAAGACGACCACCTAGGCCGAGGAATGCTGCTGTGCATCTGCGCCAACACCGCGCTTGCACAGGGCGCGTTTGCAGTGGCCGAGCGGCATGCGCTGGCCGCACGCGATGCGATGCGCCGCGGCGGCAGCGATCTTGGCGCCAGCCAGGCGCTGCTGTCGCTGGGACAAAGCCTGTTCTACCGCGGCCAGCTCGGCGAGGCCGACGCCTGTTACCAACAGGCCCTGCAGTGCTGCGCGCGCTCACCGCAGCCGGATCGCGTACTGCAAGCCACAGCGCATTGCCTGCTCGCGCAGCTGCACTACGAGCGCGGCCACCACGACGATGCGGCCGACCTGCTGCATCCGGCGTTGGAGCTGCTCGAACAACACGATGGCAGCGCCGATGTGCTGGCAGCCGCCTACGACACCGCGCTGGGGCTGGAACGCCTGCGCGATCGCAGCGGACGCAGTGCCCTGGCGTTGCTCGAACACGTCGAACAGATCGCCCACGGGCGCAAGCTGGCGCGACTGTCCGAACTGGCCGCCGCGTGGCGATTGATGGCGCTGCTGGAGCACCCGGGCAACACGGCCATCGACCTGCTGATCGCCCGCACCGGCGGCGAGTCCGGCCTGGCCCACACACTGCGCGCCGCGCACCGCTGGCGCGACCGTGCCGCGATGGGCTTTGCGCTGGCACGCTGGCATCGGCTGGCCGGGCGCAGCAGTGCGGCGCTGAGCATTCTTGGCCAGATCGAACAGGCCTGCATCGGCAGCGACAATGCCTGCCATCTCGCGCGCACCCGTGCGCGCATCGCACTGGTGCTGCAGCAGCGCGGCGAACTGCGCGAGGCGCTGCCGCCACTGTACAGCGCACTGGAGCACGTGGCGCTGACCCAGAGCTGGCAGGCCATCGTCGAACTTGGCCTGCCGGCCAAGGCAATGCTGCGGTCGCTACGTCAGCACGACCCGCACACCGTTGGCGGCACCACGCGTGCATTGACCATCCAGGCCTTGCTCGAACGGCTCAGCGGCGACGAAGATCCGGCCAGCGACATGTTCAGCGAGCGCGAACTGGAAGTGCTGGCGCAGCTGGCGCGCGGCCACTCCAACAAGCAGATCGCCCGCCACCTGCACCTGTCGGAAAACACCGTCAAGTTCCACCTCAAGAACCTGTATCGCAAGCTCGACGCACGCAGCCGCGAGGGCGCGCTGGCGCAGGCGCAGCAACGGGGCGTGTTGCGTGGCCAGGATCCGCAGCAAGCAGAGGACGCGCCGCGCTAAGTGGCGGGGCACCTGGCGGCGCTCGCCCGACCTGCGTCTTTCACGGACGGCAGCGCCTGCGTTTGCAGCGCGTGATTGCTGCAGGCAACGCTCACGTCAATGCACCGGCACTCCGCACGCCACAGATGCACGCTGCCCCCGCGACAAGATCAGCCGAAGCGCAGCGTGCCCTTCATCATCGCCCAGTGCCCGGGGAACGAGCAGAAGAACATATACGCGCCGCCCTTGGTCAATTTGCTGGTGGCAAAGCTGACCGTCGTGCTCTGGCCGCCGCCGATGACCTTGGTATGCGCGATCACGCGCGCATCGGCCTTGGGCAGATAGCTGTCGGCGATGCTCGATCGCACGCCGGCGTTGGCAACCGGCTGGAAATCAGCGGTCTTGGTCAGCACCCAGTTGTGTCCCATCACGGCGGCGGCCATCTTGCCGGAATGCTTGAGCGTCAGCTCCACCTGCGTGCAGTCCGGTGCGATGGTGATGGCGCTCTGGTCGAACTTCATCTGGTCGTTGCCGGTGATGGTCACCGCGCAGGTCTTGGCCCAGGCCGAAGGCGCGAGCACCAGCAAGCCCAGTACGGCGATCGTGGAAAACAGTTTCAAGGCATGACTCCTACAATCAGAAATGCACGATGCGTCCAACGCAACCGTCGCCGCGCGCAGTGCGTCGGCGCTTCCAGGGTAACCGCTTGTCGGGATCAACAGAACCGTACACCGGCCGCTGCCACGGTGGGTGGGCAGCGCCTGGCGCAACGCGTCATCGCCATGCGTCTGCATGACGATGCGAAGCGACGACTTTCATGAGCTTCTCCGGCAAGGCAACGACACTCACTCAGGGACGCACGGCCACCACTTCGATCTCCACCCGATACAGCGGGTTGCCCAATGCAGCGATCTGGAACGCCGAGCGCGCCGGCAGGTTGGGCTGTTCCTTGGTGCCGAAGAACTGCCGGTAGCCTTCCATGAACCCGTTGAAATCCATCTTGCCGCCCATCGCCGGATCGCCCACCAGGAACACCTGCATCTTCACCACATCGCCCATGCCCAGTCCGAGCGATTTCAGCTGGTCCTGGATCTGCTTCAACACGCTCACCGTCTGCGCCTTGGTATCACCATAGGCGGCAGGTGACTCTTTCGGTGCGCTCGCATCCACCACCGCCGGCACCTTGCCGCTGACGTACACCGTGGCCTTGCCGGCAGGAATCTCCACCGCGGCGGCAATCGGAAAATCGCTATTGGGAATCTTGTGGCGGATGACATCGGCAGCGTGCGCGGCGGTCAGGCTTGCGCACCACACTGCAGCAGCGGTGACGGCAAACAACATGGGACGGGACATGGCAACTCCTTGGCAGGGAAAGGTCATTGGCGCAGCAGCTTGACGTCGTCGACAGTAACGCGCTCGGCATGGTCGTTGCCGAAAAGGGTACGCACATAGATCACCACATCGGCCACCTGGCAGCGCTCGCACGCTTGCCATGCAGCGGCGAATCGACAACGCTGCAGCGCTATGTCCTGAGCCTGCGCATGCCGACTCCACCGGTTTCCCTGCTATTGCTCGACTTCGATGGCGTGCTCGCCAGCTATTCGCGGCCACGCCGTCTGGCGGCCCTGGCAACGGCCGCCGCCTGCACGCCGCAGCGCGTGCAGCAGGTACTGTTCGACCACGGCCTGGAGCGCGCCTACGATGCCGGCGCGATCGACACGCCGGCGTACCTGAGCCAGCTCGGCGACGGTCTGGGGCATCCGATCGATCAGGCCACCTGGATCGCTGCACGCGTGGCCGCATGCCGTGCAGACCCTGCGGTGGCGGCGCAGGTGCTGGCGGTATCGGCGACAACCGCGGTGGCCGTGCTGACCAATAACGGCCCATTGATGGCTGAGGCGATTGCGCAGATCGTGCCGTCGCTGTTTCCGCTGCTGCAGGGACGCGTGTTGTGCAGCGGTGCACTGGGTGGGCGCAAGCCGGACCTGCGGGTGTATCAGCGTGCGCTCGACGCCCTTGGGGCGACCGCAGCCGGCACCCTGTTCGTCGATGACCTGTTCGTCAACGTCCGCGGCGCCCGTGCTGCGGGGCTGCACGCCGACACGGTGCGCGACGCACGGGCATTGCGGCGGGTGGTGCGGCGGTATGGGTTGGGATGAGGGGGGATTTGGGATTTGGGATTTGGGATTTGGGATTTGGGATTTGGGATTTGGGATTTGGGATTTGGGAATCGGGAATCGGGAATCGGGAATCGGGAATCGGGAATCGGGAATCGGGAATCGGAGCAGCGTTGGCCGGCGCTCTTGAAAGGTCAACGCTCTGCCGAGCGGCCAACGGTAGCTAGCCTCGCTCTGCAAGCGAATGCGCGACCAAACAATACGCTAGCCGTGTGTGTTGTGGTGAATCAGGCCAAGCATGCATTTATCGACATTCCATCCGCCAGCGTGCGTTTTTGCGCGCATGCGCGCGAAACCGCGATAAATCGGGCGCAACTCCTCGACCAGACCATGCTCAGCAAAACGCACCGACTAGCCCCTCTCCCATCGGGAGAGGGGTTGGGGTGAGGGTACGGCGGGAAGCGACAACCTCAGCAGCAAGAGCCGAGCCTCAAACACACGATGCCACGATCAAAATCAGACGATCGGCACGTCACGCACTCACTGACGCCAAACTGCACCCGCTCACCCAGACACAAGCCAGATCATTCAGCGCTTCCCATCGCGCAGGTATCCATCACCGCTGCGCGGCGTACTCGGCAATCGCCAGCCGCAGGCGCGCCAGCCCATCAGCCAGCTCGGCATCGGTCAGATTCAGTGCCGGCACGAAGCGCAGCACGTTCGGCCCCGCCTGCAGCAGCAGCAGCCCATGCCTGGCCGCCAGGTCGAGGATCGCGCTTGCCTGGCCGGCATGCGCCGGCGCCAGCACCGCGCCCAGCATCAGGCCGCGCCCGCGGATCTGCGCAAACACGCCGAACTCGGCGTTCAGCGCCTCCAGCCCGGCGCGCAACGCCGCCGACTGACGCTCCACGTTGGCCGCGATCTCCGGCGAGGACAGCTTGCGCAATGCCACCCGCGCCACCGCAGCGGCCAGCGGATTGCCGCCGAAGGTGGTGCCGTGCGCGCCGAACTGCATGGTCTGCGCCACCTTGGGGCCGGCCAGCATCGCGCCGATCGGGAAACCGCCACCCAGGGCCTTGGCCAGGGTCACGATGTCCGGCGTCACCTGCTCCTGCCAATGCGCGAACAGGCTGCCGGTGCGGCCCATGCCGCACTGGATCTCGTCCAGCACCAGCAAGGCATCGTGCTGGTCGCACAGCGCGCGTGCGCGGGCCAGGAAGCCCGGCGCGGCCGGCATCACCCCGCCCTCGCCCTGGATCGGCTCGACCATCACCGCCGCCACATCGCCAGCGGCCATCGCCGCTTCCAGCGCAGGCACGTCGTTGAAATCCACGTAGCGAAATCCGCCCGGCAGCGGCTCGTAGCCTTCCTGGTACTTCGGCTGCGCGGTGGCGGTGACCGAAGCCAGCGTGCGGCCATGGAAACTGCCGCGGAAAGTGACGATCACGCGCCGCTCCGGCGGGCGGCCCTGGTCGCTGGCCCACTTGCGCACCAGCTTGATCGCCGCTTCATTGGCTTCGGTGCCGGAATTGCACAGGAACACCTTCTCGGCAAAGCGCGAGGCGCCCACCAGTTCTTCGGCCAGCTTCAAGGGCGGCGCGCTGTAGAAGATGTTGCTGGTGTGCCACAGCTTGCCGGCCTGCTCGGTGAGCGCGGCCACCAGGTCCGGATCGTTATGGCCCAGCCCGCTGACGGCAATGCCCGAGGACAGATCCAGATACTCGCGCCCGGCATCGTCCCACACGCGACTGCCCTGCCCGCGCTCCAGCATCACCTGGCGCGGGCGATACACCGGCAGGTAGTAGTGCGCAAGGGACAGGGGCGAATCGGCAGCGGTGCTCATGGTGATCGGTCGCAGAAGCGGAAGGGGAGCGGGCATTCTCGCGCATTCGCACGCCTGCGGCACAATGCGCGCATGCGCCCTCTTTCCGATCCGCAACTCACCCCTGCCACCGACCACGGCTGGCGCCGGCACTGGTTCGACATCATCTACCGGCACGACACGCGCCCCTCGCGCAATTTCGACCTGATGCTGGTGGCGGCCATCCTCGCCAGCGTGGTGGTGATCATGATCGACAGCGTGCCGCGCATCCATGCGCAGTCGGCGCACTGGCTGGTGCCGCTGGAGTGGGCCTTCACAATCCTGTTCACGCTGGAATACGCGTTGCGGCTGGCGGTGGTGCGGCGGCCGCTGCATTACGCGCTCAGCATCTGGGGCGTGATCGATCTGCTGTCGATCCTGCCGAGTTATCTGTCGTTCTTCGTGCCCGGTGCGCAGACCCTGCTGGTGGTGCGGGTGCTGCGCATCCTGCGGTTGTTCCGCATCCTCAAGCTCACCCGCTACATCCAGGAAAGCGGGCAGCTGGTGGACGCGCTGTGGCGCAGCCGCCGCAAGGTGCTGGTGTTCCTGTTCAGCGTGCTCACCATCACCGTGATCGCCGGCGCCACGATGTATGTCATCGAAGGCCCGCAGCATGGCTTCACCAGCATCCCGACCAGCATGTACTGGGCCATCGTCACCATGGCCACGGTGGGTTTCGGCGATCTGGTGCCGCAGACCACGCTGGGCCGCTTCGTCACCTCGGCGCTGATCCTGATCGGCTACAGCATCATCGCCGTGCCCACCGGCATCTACACCGCCGAGCTGGCCAGTACGCTGCGCGAAGGCGGCCACGCCGGCAAGCGCGATATCCGCAATTGCGTGCGCTGCGGGCTGGAAGGCCACGCGCCGGACGCGCGCTATTGCCGGCAGTGCGCCGAGCCGCTGCCGGCCATGGGCAACGGATGAGTCAGGCCCGTGCAGCCGGGCGCGCGCAGCGCACGGACGCGCGTGCGACGGCTGCCGCCACGCCGGTCTGCGACGCGTGGCAGGTCGGTGGGAGCCAGTCCTCGACGGCACACGGCTCGCACCCCGCCCAGGTCCGGACGCGGCAGGCGCACGCACGGCGCACCACCGTCAGTCCAGGAACAGATCCGGCAGCAAATCGCGCGAAGGATCCACCGCATACCCGTGCAGATCGCTGATGCCCGCCTGCGCCAACACCTGCTCGTCGATCAGGAACTGACCATGGAACCCAGCGGCGTTGCGCGTCAGCACCGCATGCGCCGCATCGGCCACGATCTCGGGCCGACGGCAGGCCGCCGCATCCACGCCGGGCAACATGTTGATCGCATCGGTGGCGATCACCGTGCGCGGCCAGAGCGCATTGACCGCCACGCCTTGCGGACCGAATTCGGCCGCCAGCCCCAGCGTCACCAGGCTCATGCCCATCTTTGCAAGCGTGTAGCCGGTGTGCGCGCCCCACCACGCCGGGCTCAACGACGGTGGCGGCGCCAGGCTCAGGATGTGCGGGTTGGGCGCGCGCAGCAGATGCGGCAGGCAGGCCTGCGCGCAGAGGAAACTGCCGCGCGCATTGACCTGCTGCATCAGGTCGAAGCGCTTCATCGGCGTGTCCAGCGTGCCGCGCAACCAGATCGCGCTGGCGTTGTTAACCAGGATATCGATCCCGCCGAACGCCTCCACGGTGGCCTGGACCGCCGCATGCACCTGCGCCTCGTCGCGGATGTCGCATTTGAGCGCCAGCGCCTGCCCACCCGCCGCACGAACGGCATCCGCCGCGCCATGGATGGTGCCGGGCAATTTCGGATTGGCCACCGCCGACTTGGCCGCGATCGCCACCTTGGCCCCGTCGCGCGCCGCCCGCAACGCGATCGCCAGCCCGATCCCGCGCGAGGCGCCGGTGATGAAGAGGGTTTTGCCGTTTAAGGTCATGGGATTGGGGAATCGGGATTAGGGATTCGTCAGAGCTTACAGCCGGTGACCGGCGCCGAATCGGAACGCGTCATGTGCAGCTGCTGGATTCAACCGACCAGCCACCAGCCCTGCACCATCGGCCTTTACGAATCCCCAATCCCGAACAACCAATCCCAGCCACTCAGGGCTTCGGCCCCTGCCCCTCGTTGTCTTCCCAATGCAGCACACGACGGGTCACGAAACGGTAGACCGGCTTGCCGGTGGCGAACCACAGCTCGCGCACCCAGGAGCGGCGCTTGAGTACGCGACGTTCCACCGGGGTGATCGCGGCCGGGCAATACATGCGCTTGTGCTTGAGCAGGTGGCGCAGGTCTTCGCGTGCAAGCAGACGCATCCAGCGCGCGCGTGGGTGGCCGCGCACCGCCAGCTGGAAATCGATCACTGCCGGGCTGCCATCGTCCTGTACCAGCCAGTTGGCTTCCTTGGCCAGATCGTTGTGCGCCACGCCGCACCGATGCAACTGCTGCAACAGCCGGCGCGCCTGCCGGAAATACGCCAGGTCGCCGCGCGGCGGGCGCTGGTACATCGCATCGCCGGCCAGGTAACTGCGGTCCAGATGACGCCCGTCCCAGTGCAGCAGGCGTGGCGTGTGCGGCAGGCCATCCAGCTGGCGCAGTGCCAGCGCTTCGCGCCGCGCCAGCCACCATGCCACACCACGCAGCAGCCACGGCGCCACGCTCAGGTCGCGCCGCACGAACACGCGGCCGGCGTCGCGGATCAGCAGGATGCGCCCGAAGGTATCGGACTTCAGCGGCAGGTTGCCGGCGGGATCGTGGCTCATCGCCCATTGTAGACGGGCGGTCCGCATCGCCACATCGCCAACGCTCGCGCCACCGTGCACCGGACAGGCACTGCAGGGCCGGTTGCAACCTCAGGTGAAGCGAACGGCCCGATGTGAGCGGGGCACAAGTCAGCCGTCACCGTGCCCACCTATAATTCGGCAATGAACTCATGGATCGACGCCACACTGGAGTGGATCGGACACCACCCCACCTTGGCTGGCGTGGCGATCTTTGTCATCGCATTCTGCGATGCGGTCATCGTGCTGGGTGCCATCGTGCCCGCGCTACCGCTGCTGTTCGCCATCGGCGTGCTGATCGGGCTCGGCCAGATCAACGGGCCGTACGCAGTGGCCTGCGCCACCCTGGGCGCCTTCGTCGGCGACGCGCTGAGCTTCTGGGTCGGTCATCGCTGGGGCCACCAGTTGCACACCTATTGGCCGTTCCGGCGTTACCCGCAATTGCTGGAACGTGGCGAGCTGCTGTTCCGGCGCAATGCCTTCAAGAGCATCCTCATCGCCCGTTACGTCGGCGCGGTGCGGCCGTTCGTACCCGCAATCGCCGGCATGTCGCACATGCCGTTCAAGCGCTACCTGACCGCCAGCGGGTTGGCCTGCATTTCCTGGGCGCTGCTGTTCCTGGTGCCGGGCTGGGTGCTGGGCACCGCCTACGATGCGGTGGCCGCGGTGGCCGGGCGCCTGTTCGTGGTGGTGGCGTTGCTGGCCGCGGTGATCGGCCTGGCCTGGGCGATGGTGCTGTATTCGTATCGCTGGTCCGCCGGCCACCTGGACGCGCTGCTGGCGCGCTTGCTGGAGTGGTCGCATCGGCATCCGGTGCTGGGCGACTGGTCGGTCAGCGTGTTCGACCCGCGCCGCCGCGAGTCGGTGCCGCTGGCGATGATGGCCCTGATGCTGTTGCTGCTCGGCTGGGGCTGGTTCGTGCTGCTGATGGTGGTGCTGGCGCACGGCGAGCCGCTGCGCGTGGACCTGGCCGTGCACGATCTGATGCTGGCGCTGCGCAACCCACTGGCCGATTACCCGATGGTGGCACTGGCCTCGCTGGGCGACTGGCAGGTGTTGCTGCCGGCGATTGTCGCGGCGATGGGCTACCTGGCCTGGCGCCGGCGCTGGATGGCGGTGACGCATTGGGTGATTGCGCTGGCGTTCGGCCTTGCCCTGACCCAATTGCTCGGCGCCACCGTGCAGGTGGTGCGCCCGCCTGCGGCCAGCAGCGGGTTCGGGTTTCCATCGGTGGCGGTCACCATGGCCACCATTGGTTTTGGCTTCTTTGCGTTGCTGATCGCGCGCGAACTGCCCGGCCGGCGCCGGGTGTGGCCGTATCTGGTCAGTGGCGCGATCGTCTCGCTGATCGGTTTTGCGCGGCTGTACCTGGGCGCGCACTGGCTCAGCGATGTGGTCGGCGGCATGTTGTTCGGCATCTTCTGGCTGCTAGTGCTGGGCATCGCCTACCGCCGCCGCGCCACCCGCGCGTTCTGGGTCAAGCCGGTGTCGTGGATCTTCTATGGCGTGTTCCTGGGCTGTGCGATCTTCTTCGCGCCGCGCAACCTCGACACCAAGCTGGCCAAGTTCGAACCGCCGCCGCCGTTGCTGATGGAGCTGCCCGCCAGCGAGTGGTGGGCCAGCCAATGGCGCCTGCTGCCGGCGCGCCGCAACGAATTCGACGACGACCAGCGCTGGCCGCTGGACGTGCAAGTGGCCGGTCCGCTCGCCCCATTGCAGCGCCAGCTCGAAGCGCGGGGCTGGCGGGCACAACCGCAGGCCGGCTGGGAACAGGCACTGCACCTGCTCGACGTCAGTGGTCGCCCGGACGAGGTGCCGATCCTGCCGGCCACACTGGACACCCAGGTCGAAGCGCTGTTGATGGTGCGCCACGCGGCGCCCGGCCATGTGCATGTGCTGCGCCTGTGGCCAGCGGCCGCACGCCTGCAGCCCGATGCGCAGCCGCTGTGGGTCGGCAGCACGCAGACCTTGCGTTACAGCCGTCACTTCAGCCTGATCGGGCTGTGGTATCCGTTGCGTGGGGTCGATCCAGCACTGAGCGCCTTGCGCGACGCACTCGGGCCACTGCCGCATCGTGTGGAACAGCGGCGTCGTTCGCAGGTGCCGGTGATCCTGATCGACAGCACCTCGGGCAATGCAGTGCGTGGAGAAAATAACGACAACGCTGCAGCGCAGACGCAAGCCGCTGCGTTCGATCCAGCAGCATCAGGTTCGCCACAACAACGCCGTTGAGCGATCCGGCAACAGGCGATCGGCCGGCGAATCGCACAGGCGTGTTGATATGGGGTGCCAGCAATGCGTCTTGAACGCTGTATCGATGGCGGTAGCGTCTTGGCGTCGTGTAGAAACAGCTGAATTTTCAGGGTGAACGGTTGGCCAGTCGAGCGCGCGGCGCCCTCGCCGCTTGCGGGACACGCCGTGAACCCATCCATGGGGGCTCGATGGCGGCATCCATGCCGCCAACGGTCCCGCAAGCGGCGAGGACACCGCACCAGAACGTTCGTCGGTGACCTACCAAAGAGCAGAGAACACTGCGCAGCCTGGTTACTTGCGTCGCAGGGTTTGCTGTCGCTTGAATACTCTGCGCACCGACCAACTTGACTGGTCCTTGCCCGCTCACCGTCGCGGGACCTTACGCGGCATGGATGCCGCGTAAGAGCTTACAAGGACGTACTTGCAGCGTGTCCCGCGATGGTGGGCGGGCAAGGGCCCTGCAGAAAACTCGCAGTTGGCCGCTCTACAACTGCTCGCACCTCTCAATCGCCTCAAGGCGACCCGGAGATTGCGAGTTAGCGCAGTTCGGCGATGCAAAGGCCGCATTGGCCTAACACGCGACACCTCACCACAACACGCCATCCACCGGTTGCATCGGCTCCGGCGCTTGCTCACCAAGGGCCTGAAGCGCATCGATCTCCACCGTGCGGCACATGGTATCCAGCGGCAGGTCGTGAATGGTGTTGGCGAATGGATCGACCAGTTCATCGCCAATCTTCAGCACCGCCAGGAACATCAGGCCGGCCACCGTCGATCCCACCGGCGTGGCGTACTGCAGCGTTTCCACCAACCCGATCGGCAGCAGCACGCAAAACAGCCGCGTGAACAGGTTGGGATAGAAGCGGTATTGATACGGCAGGGGGGTGTTCTTCAGCCGTTCCATGCCGCCTTGCGCGTTGGCGATGTCCACCAGGATGCGTTCGACGCTGGCCTGCTGGATGCTGTCGATCCAGCCCTCGCGACGCGCCTGTTCGACGCTGCGTCCGGTGCTATCGAGCAAGCCGTTCGCCACGTTGGTGCGCACGACCACGGCCGCCGCTTCGTCGGCGTCCAGGTACGGAGACAGCGCCATCGCCACCGGCAACCGGCGCAGTTGGCAGCGCAGTGCGTTGACGTAGGCGATCTGCCGCAGCGCAATGGCGCGCCCGAGATCGCCCGCTTCCGGCGCAGACAGGATACTGACGCTCAGGCGCACCAGATTGCGCGAGGCATTGATCATCTGGCCCCACAGCACCCGGCCTTCCCACCAGCGCTGATAGGTGGAATTGGCGCGAAAGCCCAGGAACAACGCCAACGCAGAACCGAAGATGGTCAACGGCAGCGCCGGTGCACGGAACGGCAGTACGTAATAGATGATGGTGATCAACACGTCCCATACGAACAGCACCGCCAGGGTCCGCCAGACCTGGCTGATCACATCGGCCACACGCGGCTTTACATCGACGATCAAAGGCACACTCCATCAAGAGGAACGAGTGACGCCAGTGCGCACATCCAGTGCGTGGATGCGCTCGCTAGCGCACTCAAGCGCGCGCAGTGTGCCGTTGCCATGGTGCAAGCGCGGTGATGGGGCCGACCGAAACCATCGCCCCACGTCACGGAGTGATTGAAAGGCGTAGCGCGCAGTCGACGGTTGGGTGTGCACAGCGCGCAGGACGCAGCGTGCACGCCTGATCCATGAGAATTTCGAACGCCACTCGCACCCGTGTGGCGGACGCAGCCGTTTTGTCAGCCGCTTTCAGGGCATCCAGGCCAGCAATTGATCCAGCCGCCGATGCGGATCGTCCTGCTGCAACAGCGAGAGCCGCTGCTGCTCGGTCAATGGCAGCAGCTCGGCCAACCGCCAACCAACCCAGGCGGCCTGATCCAGCAACCCCGGTCCCACCGATGCGAATTCGCCGCCCATCTGCTCCAGCATGCGCTCCAGCACCGTGGACAGCAGGCTGTGCTCGGGCCGCAATTCGTCGTCCGGATCCGGCTCGCACCACGCGACATCGCCCACCACCAGGCCGTTGTCGCGAATGCGCGAGCGCTGTACGTGGAAACGCCGCGTACCACGCAGGCGCAGCACCAGCACACCATCGGCACCCACATCGAAATCCTCGATGCGCACTTCGGTACCGAACGCGGCCGGCGTGGCCGGCACACCGACTTCGTTGCCTTCCAGAATCAGGCACACGCCGAAGCTGGTGCCGTTGCGGCCGCATTCGCGCACCAGATCCAGATAGCGGCGTTCGAACACACGCAGGCCCATCGCCGCGCCCGGCAACAGCACGCTGTGCAAGGGGAACAGCGGCAACGCGCTGGTGTCGGCAGCGGCAGGGATCGGCGCCATCAGGACAGCTGCGCCAGGAAGCGACGCGGCGCGCCATCGAAACCGCCATTGGACATGAACACCACATGGTCGCCCGGCTGCGCCAGCTCGCCCAAGCTGTGCAGCAAGGCGTCGACATCCTGCACCACGCGCGCATCGCCGCGTACCTGCGCGATGATCGGCGCCGCATCCCAGGGCAGTTCCGGCCGATGCAGGAACACCACCGCATCGGCATCGTGCAGCGATGGCGCCAGCGCCTGCGCATGCGCGCCCAGGCGCATCGAATTGCTGCGCGGCTCCATCGCCACCAGCACGCGCGCCGCACCCACCTTGGCGCGCAGCCCCTGCAGCGTGGTCGCGATCGCGGTGGGATGATGGGCGAAGTCGTCGTAGACGGTGATATCGCGCGCCTGGCCCAGCACTTCCAATCGCCGTTTGACGCTCTGGAACTGCGCCAGCGCCGGCATTACCGTGGCCGGATCCACCCCCACCGCATGCACCGCGGCCAATGCCGCCAGCCCATTGAGCACGTTGTGCCGGCCCACCAGCGGCCACTGCACCTGGCCGATCTCCACTCCGCGATGGGCCACCGCAAACGTGCTGCCATCGGCGGCGATCAAACGCGCGCTCCACTCCAGCCCGGCATCGAAGCCGAAGCGTTCCACCGGCGTCCAGCAGCCCATCGCCAGCACCTCGGCCAGACGCGCGTCGTCGCCGTTGACGATCAACCGCCCGCGCGCCGGCACCGTGCGCACCAGATGGTGGAACTGCCGCTGGATGGCCGCCACATCCGGAAAGATATCGGCGTGGTCGTATTCGAGATTGTTGAGGATCGCCACCAGCGGCCGGTAGTGCACGAACTTGCTGCGCTTGTCGAAGAACGCGGTGTCGTACTCGTCGGCTTCCACCACGAATTCGCGGCCCTGGCCCAGCCGTGCGGAGACGCCGAAGTCCTCGGCCACCCCGCCGATCAGAAAGCCCGGCGCCCGCCCGGCGGCCTCGAGCAGATAGCTCAGGATGGTGGTGGTGGTGGTCTTGCCGTGGGTGCCGGCCACCGCGAGCGTGTCGCGGCCCGGCAATACCTGCTCGGCCAGCCACTGGGCGCCGGAGGTGTAGCGACGGCCGGCATCGAGCACCGCTTCCACCGCCGGATTGCCGCGCGACAAGGCATTGCCGATGACCACGTCGGTGGCATCGGGCGCGATGTTCGACGGCGCGTAGCCTTGCGCCAGTGCAATGCCCAGCGTTTCCAGCTGGGTGGACATCGGTGGGTAGATGGCCTGGTCGCTGCCCTCCACCTGCCAGCCCAGCTCGCGCGCCAGGGCGGCCACACCGCCCATGAAAGTCCCGGCGATGCCGAGGATGTGGAGTTTGGTCATGCCGCACATTGTCGCCGATCGCCGCAGGCGTCGGCCATCGCGCTGCTCTTTCGACGCCCGTGTCGGGAAACACCTACCGTACTGTCGGGAATTTCCCGATATGCGAACTGCGTCACATCCATCACTATGCTGAACGCCAGTCGCAGTATCCCTTTGGTCCTACTCCCCAAGAGGCCAAATCCCCAGGGAGCTCATGCTGTCGGGGCTTTGAGCAAGCTCACTACTGGCGTTATTCCGCCCCGGTCGTCGTGTACGACCGGGGTTTTTCTTTTGGGAAGAGGTCCGATTCGCAGGTCTTGCACCTGCGCCGTGGCGCTGCCATCGGAGCGCCGCGGCAAGGGCCGGGCATTGCGCCCGGCCTGGCAAACTCAGCGCCCGAGCGCCTTGCTGATGCGCGCGAGCACTTCGTCCAGCGAGCCGACGCCGTCCACGCGCGCCAGCTTGCCGCGCTGCTCGTAGAAGCCGATCACCGGCGCGGTCGAGTCGGTGTACACCTGCAGACGCTTGCGCACCGATTCGGGATTGTCGTCTTCGCGGCCCTCGGCCTTGGCGCGGCCGGCGATGCGCTCGACCAGCAACTCGCTGGCCACATCCAGCTGCACCACCGCATCCAGCGGCTGACCGATCTTGCTCAGCAGCGCTTCCAAGGCATTGGCCTGCGCCACGTTACGCGGGTAGCCGTCGAGAATGAAACCCTTGGAGACGTCGGGCTGACCCAGACGCGCCTCCAGCATGCCGAGCAGGATGTCGTCGGACACCAGATCGCCGCGTGCCATGACTTCCTTGGCCTTCAAGCCCAGCGGCGAGCCGGCGGCGACTTCGGCGCGCAACAGGTCGCCGGTGGAGATGTGGGGGATGTCAAACGTGTCTTTGAGACGTGTCGCCTGGGTGCCCTTGCCCGAACCGGGCGGTCCCAACAGAACCAATCGCATCAGTGGACTCCACTTTCGAAGAAAAACGCGTTGCGGTTGGCGGCGTTAGACTCAGGTCTTCGCCAGCGCTGACCGTATGGTCGTGCAGCTTACCGCATCCGGGGAATGTCCCGGCACTGTCCCTTGCGCCATCGCCCATGTGAGGAGCCTGTCCCCTATGACCACCGGCAATCTGTTGTATGCCCAGTCTGGCGGCGTCACCGCCGTCATCAATGCCACTGCCGCCGGCGTGATCAGCGAAGCACGCGCGCGCAAGATCAAGGTGCTGGCCGCGCGCAACGGCATCCTGGGCGCATTGCGCGAAGAGCTGATCGATACCTCCAAGGAGTCGGCCGCCGCGATCGCCGCGCTGGCGCAGACGCCCGGCGGTGCATTCGGCTCGTGCCGCTACAAGCTCAAATCGCTGGAGGACGACAGCGCCAAGTACGAACGCCTGCTCGATGTGCTGCGCGCGCATGACGTGCGCTGGTTCCTCTACAACGGCGGCAACGATTCCGCCGACACCGCCTGGAAGGTCTCGCAACTGGCCAAGGCCTATGGCTACCCGCTGCACTGCATCGGCGTGCCCAAGACCATCGACAACGACCTGGCAGTGACCGACACCTGCCCGGGTTTCGGCTCGGCCGCCAAGTACACCGCAGTGTCGGTACGCGAGGCCGCGCTGGATGTCGCCGCGATGGCCGACACCTCGACCAAGGTCTTCATCTACGAAGCGATGGGCCGCCACGCCGGCTGGCTAGCCGCAGCGGCGGGGCTTGCAGGTCAGGGCCCCGACGACGCACCGCAGATCATCCTGCTGCCCGAGCGTGCCTACGATCAGGCCGTGTTTCTGGCGAAGGTGAAGCAGGTGGTGGAGAAAGTCGGCTGGTGCGTGGTGGTTGCCAGCGAGGGCATCCAGGACGCGCACGGCCGCTTCGTCGCCGATGCCGGCGGCGCCGCCGACTCGTTCGGTCATGCGCAACTCGGCGGCGTGGCCGCGTTCCTGGCGGCACAGGTCAAGCAGGAGCTGGGCTACAAGGTGCACTGGACGCTGCCCGATTACCTGCAGCGTTCCGCGCGCCACCTCGCTTCCAAGACCGATTGGGAACAGGCCCAGGCTGTCGGCAAGGCCGCCGTGCAGTACGCACTCAAGGGCATGAACGCGGTGATCCCGGTGATCGAACGCGTCAGCGACGCGCCGTACCGCTGGAAGATCGTGCCGGCCCCGCTGCACAAGGTGGCCAATCACGAAAAGAAGATGCCGCCCAGCTTCCTGCGCAAGGACGGCTTCGGCATCACCGAACGCGCCCGCCGCTACTTCGCCCCGCTGATCAAGGGCGAAGCGCCATTGGCCTATGGCAGCGACGGCCTGCCCAAATACGTGAGCCTGAAGAACGTGGCAGTGGCGAAAAAGCTGCCGGCCTGGGAGGGCTGAGTCCAGCCGGGCCGCCGCGCTCCAGGGGCTGACGCATCAGCACCTGGACAGGCAGGCGGTGGCATGCAGCCGCGTCCCGGCACCAGCCGAATGGCACGGCGACATCACCGGAAAATGTGCGTGGCAGCTGGCTTCGACATGGATGCGACACAGGAGCGGCAGCCGGTGCAAGTGTGTTGGCTATCTCAGGGCGCTGCGGCGCGCGTCAGGATGGAATGCATGAGAACCGGCCGGCGGGATGCATCACATCTCTAAACCCCGGCGACACTGCTCACCCAGCGAGTCATCCGGCTTGGTGGCCAGCGATGCTACGGCGCCCTCGCCAAGTCGCTCCCCAGCGTGATCCATCCACGCAGTGCGTTGACGACTCGCACCACCTACTGGCAGGCCTTGCCTTCCAGGGTTTGCTGGGCGGCGAACATCGGCACCTGCGGCATCTTGCCGGCAGCGGCCTGCTGCTTGGCATCTTCCAGATAGATGCGCGACTGACCTTGCCCGTCCAGCTGCGGCTTGGCATCCACCGGCTTGCGCCAGATGCGCACCACCGCCTGCTGGCTCGGGCAAGCCGCACTGGGAACACGGATCACGTCGTTGAAGATCCAGCCCGACGCCACGCTGGGCGCAGCCTTGGCGTAGTCCACCAAGCGCGCGCGCGGCTGACAGGTCGGGCTGCTGCGCACCACCGAGAAGGTGTAGGGCTGCGCGGCATTGCCGGTGAACACGCCTTCCAACCGTGCGCACGCTTCCGGAATCTGCCGCAAGGTGTGTACTGCCCCGACCGCCTGCACGGCACCGGGCGCACGCGCCTTCAGCTCCGGCGCGGGGTCTGCAGCAAAGGCGCTGCCGGCGAGCAGCAGGGCACTCAACGCTGCGGCATGGCTGGACGCGGCATGGCGGGACATGGCGACTCCTTGGATCGGTTGATCGGATGGTCCGCAGGCTGTCACGTGGCAACTGAACAACGCGCCAAGCCATGATGGCTGGCAGCCACGCACTCCGCGGCGCATACTCGGCCGCGATCCGGCCACTTGAACATCGCGACGCGCATTGTGGCCCTTGCGGCCGTCGAGTTCGTATTCGCCGTCTACTCGTCGTGCATCGCCCCCCTGGTTCATCCCGACCGGATGACATCCATTCTCTGGGAGGGGTCATGCTGGAACATTACGGGTTATCGCTTGCGCTGGGATGTGCGGTCCTGGCAATCGTCTACGGAATCGTGTCGGCGCGCTGGGTGGTGGCGCAGCCAAGCGGCAATGCCCGCATGCAGGAGATCGCCGCTGCGATCCAGGAAGGCGCACGCGCCTATCTCAACCGGCAATACCTCACGATCTCGATCGCCGGCGGCGTGCTGTTCGTGCTGGTCGGGCTGTTCCTGAGCTGGTACACCGCGATCGGTTTCGCCCTGGGTGCGGTGCTGTCCGGGCTGGCCGGCTACATCGGCATGAATGTCTCGGTGCGCGCCAACGTGCGCACCGCCGAGGCCGCACGCGACGGGATCGGCAAGGCGATGGATGTGGCGTTTCGCGGTGGCGCGATCACCGGCATGCTGGTGGTGGGCCTGGGCCTGCTCGGTGTGGCCGGCTATTACGCCGTGCTGCAGCACCTGGGACTGCCGTTGGAGCAGAACCTGCACGCCCTGGTCGGGCTGGCGTTCGGGTCATCGCTGATTTCGATCTTCGCGCGCCTGGGTGGCGGTATTTTCACCAAGGGCGCGGACGTGGGCGCGGACCTGGTGGGCAAGGTGGAGGCCGGCATCCCCGAAGACGACCCGCGCAACCCGGCGGTGATCGCCGATAACGTGGGCGACAACGTGGGCGACTGCGCCGGCATGGCAGCGGACCTGTTCGAGACCTATGCGGTCACCGTGATCGCCACGATGCTGCTCGGCAGCCTGGCCCTGGCCGAGACCGGGCCGCATGCGGTGCTGTATCCGCTGGTGCTTGGCGGGGTATCGATCATCGCGTCGATCGTCGGCGCGGCCTTCGTCAAGGTGAAGGCGGGTGGCTCGATCATGGGAGCGCTCTACAAGGGCGTGATCGTCTCCGGCGTCCTGGCCGCGCTGGCGTATTGGCCGATCACCCAGGCGCTGATGCGCGACAACAGCCATGGCGCCACCTCGTTGTACGTGTGCGCCTTGATCGGGTTGGTCCTCACCGGGCTGATCGTGTGGATCACCGAGTACTACACCGGAACCCAGTACAGGCCCGTGCAGCACGTGGCATCGGCCAGCACCACCGGCCACGGCACCAACATCATTGCCGGCCTGGGCATTTCGATGAAGTCCACCGCACTGCCGGTGATCGCCGTATGTGCGGCGATCTGGGCCGCGTTCCACTTCGGCGGTTTGTACGGGATCGCCATCGCAGCCACCGCCATGCTGTCGATGGCCGGCATGATCGTGGCGCTGGATGCCTACGGCCCCATCACCGACAACGCCGGCGGCATCGCCGAAATGGCCGAGCTGCCGCCGGAAGTGCGCAACATCACCGATCCGCTGGATGCGGTAGGCAACACCACCAAGGCGGTGACCAAGGGCTATGCGATCGGATCGGCGGCGCTTGCCGCGCTGGTGCTGTTCGCCGACTACACCCACAACCTGCAGGCCGCCAATCCGAACGAGGTCTTCGCCTTCGACCTGTCCGACCACACGGTCATCATCGGCCTGCTGATCGGCGGCCTGATTCCCTACCTGTTCGGCGCCATGGCGATGGAGGCCGTGGGCCGCGCGGCGGGCGCGGTGGTGGAGGAAGTCCGCCGTCAGTTCCGCGAGATTCCCGGCATCATGGCCGGCACCGCCAAGCCGCAATACGACCGTGCGGTCGACATGCTGACCCGCTCGGCGATCGGCGAAATGATCGTGCCCTCGTTGTTGCCGGTGGTGGTACCGATCGTGGTGGGTCTGTTGCTGGGGCCGCGCGCGCTCGGCGGCCTGCTGATCGGCACGATCGTCACCGGCTTGTTCCTGGCCATTTCCATGACCACCGGCGGCGGTGCCTGGGACAACGCCAAGAAATACATCGAGGATGGTCACTTCGGCGGCAAGGGCAGCGAAGCGCACAAGGCGGCGATCACGGGCGACACCGTGGGCGACCCGTACAAGGACACCGCAGGGCCGGCCATCAACCCGTTGATCAAGATCATCAACATCGTGGCGCTGTTGCTGGTGCCCTTGCTCTGAGCGAAGCGTGCCATGCGCCTGGGCTTCGCTGGCAGTTCGCAGTGCGGGCCAGCCCGGCCGGGCATGGTCGCCAGGTCGAGAATCTGGCTCAGTACGGGGCAGCGAGCCGTCCCCGGCCGCTGCCATGCGGCCGGCTTCACCATCCTGCGCCGTGACCGGATGGCCGCCGTCGCATGCGGTGCTGCAAGCGACGTACTCGCCTGCGATGGATGGTGCCGACCGTGTCGAGCGGACCATCGGCCCGCAACCTGGGCGGCTCGCCTCGGCGCCATCACAGGCAACCGATCAGGCCGTCGTAGATCGGCGGCGCACCGCCCGGCAGCGGTTCGAACAGCGGATTGGTCACCGCAAGCACGCGATACATCTCGTCCAGGCGGGTTCCAGCCTTCACGGGCGCGGTGCAGCGCCAGACCCGGCTGTCGGAGCGCAGGTAGCCGCTGCGGGGATCGACGCCGACCTCGCTGGCGCCGAAGGTCCAGATGCAGCTGCGCACCACGCCGGTGAGGCGATGCACCGAGCAGCGAAAGCGCAGCGGCTGGTAGTCGCTGAATTCGCCACCGCAGAAAGTGTCGCCGCAGATGTTGTCGAAATCACGGTCCAGCCGTTGCTCCAGATCGATGAAGGCCTCCCAGCCCTCCCCATTGGACGGCCAGTCCACGGCGTCGACGTAGGTCGGTGGTGGCGTTGCCGCAGCGGCGGCATGGGCGCAGAGCGAAAACAGCAGTACGACGAGCAGGCGCGTGGTCCTGAGCATGGTGGTTCCCGAGCGGTGGATGAGCCTGCAGCGTGCGCCGCAGGGCCGGTCTGCAGGGATCGGGGCCTTCCCTGTGATGAATGCAGGCTATGCCGCATGCGGGCGTCAGAACGGTGCCTATTCAGTGTCGCTGCAGCGCAACAGCCGAACGCGTAGAATCGCGCTCCACACACTGCTGACGCCTCGGAGCTACGCGCATGGGTCTTGAACTGGTCACCTCTGGCAAGAATCTGCCGGAAGAAATCAATGTCGTCATCGAAATCCCCAAGGATTCCGAGCCGGTCAAGTACGAAGTGGACAAGGCCAGCGGCGCGATCTTCGTCGACCGGATCCTGTCGACCCCGATGCGCTACCCCTGCAATTACGGCTATGTGCCCAACACCCTGTGCGGCGACGGCGATCCGGCGGACGTGCTGGTGGTGCTGCCGCTGCCGCTGGTCCCGGGCTCGGTGGTGCGCTGCCGTCCGGTCGGCGTGCTGCGCATGAGCGACGAGGCCGGCGGCGACGAAAAGATCCTGGCGGTGCCGATCGAGAAGATCTTCTCCGGCTATGCGCATATCGAAGATATCGACCAGGTGTCCAGCCACTGGCTGGAGCGCATCGGCCATTTCTTCGAGCATTACAAGGACCTGGAGAAGGGCAAGTGGGTCAAGCTGGACGGCTGGGGCGGCGCGGCCGAGGCCAAGCGCATCCTGGTCGAATCGGTGGAACGCTATAATTCCGACGTGCCCTGAGCCGTTGGCCGTCACCTTGGCTCCGTGAGCACGGAGCGACCGGGATCACGCTTTTGCCGTGATCCCGGTGACCGCTGCCCGCAGATTGGGTACATTGCCGGACTGCGTTTGGCCGGCGCCTTGCCGCCGGTGACTTCTGGGGAAGTGTCTTGCGTATTCTGTTTGTTGGGGACGAAGCCAGCCTGCCGTCCGACCTGGTCGATTACGTCTCCGATCTCGGCGACCAATGGCAGGCGCAGCAGGTGGCCGATGGAAATTCGGCGATCGAAGCTGCCGCGCTGTCGCCGTTCGACGCGGTCATCGTTGCACCGATCCTGCCCGACCTGACTGCCGCCACCTTGCTGGGGCAGATCCGCACCTTGCGCCCGGATACGATCCGGATTGCGCTGATCGATGCCCAGGATGGCCAGCGCACGCCGCCGGCCCGCATCATCGGCGTGGCCCATCGCTTCCTGCCGATGCCGCTGGCGCCGGAAGTCCTGCTCGAGGCCGTCACCAGCCTGGAAGAGCTGCGCGACCTGCTCGGCAACCCGCGCCTGCGCGCGGCCATCGGGCGGATCGAAAAGCTGCCGTCGCCGCCGCATCTGTATCTGAGCCTGATGCATGCACTGGAAGAAGACGATGGCGCCGATGCGGCCGACATCGCCAAGCTCATTGCCGGCGATCCGGCGATTGCGGCCAAGGTGCTGCAGCTGTGCAACTCGGCGTTCTTTTCCGGCGGGCGCAGCATCACCGACCTGCGCACGGCGGTGACCCGCCTGGGCGTGGCGACGCTGCGCGACCTGGTACTGGCAAGCGAAGTGTTCTCGGTGCAGACCCTGACCCCCGCCGAGCGCAGCGCGATGCAGCGCCGCGCCCTGCTCTCCTCGCGCCTGGCGGCCAAGGTATTGCCACCGACCAGCGCGGAGCTGGGTTCCACCGCCGCGCTGCTGGCCGATATCGGCCTGCTGCTGCCCGGCGTGCGCGACGAGCGCGAACCGCTGCCGGAAGGCGGCGACGAGCGCCTGGGTCATACCGAAGCCGGCGCCTACCTGCTTGGCCTGTGGGGCCTGCCGATGCCGATCATCGAAGCGGTGGCCTTCCATCGTCACCCGCAACGTTCCAGCCTGCGCAGCTTCTGGGTGACCGGCGCGGTGCATGTGGCCACGGCGCTGGCCAGTGGCGAAACCGTGGACGAGGAGTATTTGTCCAAGGTCGGCGTGATCTCCCGCCTGCCCACCTGGCGCGAACAGGCCGATACCTTGCTTGGCCTTGCCGAGGCATGAGTGGCGACCGCCCAGGGCAGCGATGCAAGTAGCGAGAAGGCGCGATGGGATCGCGCCTTTTTTTTGGTCCTTCGCTGCGGGATGACGCGCGCGGGATGGGCACTCGGGGTCACTGCCGAGCGGTGACTTCAGCCGCCGCGCAACGCGCTATCCGTCAAGGAGGATCCAGACCCGAAACAGCTGCGTTCCAAGCCAGGCCGAGGTTGCGACACGGAAACGCAAGCCCCTGTCGTTGAAGAGTGGTGGACCGCACGCGCGCAGGGAATGTTGTGGCATGCCCCGGCTCCGGTTGCAGCGCGTCCAGGCGGTCCCGGGGCGCGCCAGCCCTCGGCGCCACACGGCAGCCGCGCGACTGGCACGCACCACCACACCTTGAACGCAGTCGAACACGGACATAAAAAAAGCGGGCCTTTCGGCCCGCTTCTTCTTTCACGTCGCTTCGATGATCAGAAGCGCTGGTTGTACTGCACGAACAGGAAGCGGTCGTAATCCAGCATCGGATCGATGGCCGCGGTGCTGCTGTTGGTGATCGAGTAGGTCACCGGCGGCTGCTTGTTCCAGATGTTACGGGCGCCGACGGTCACGCTGCCATCCCACGGAGCCTGCCAGGTGACCGAGACGTCCTGGTAGGAGATCGAGCCCTTCTTGTTGGAACCGGTACCGCCGCCCCAACCCGGATTCGGCGTCTGGTAGTTCGGGTTGTTGCACTCGATCCCTGCCGAGGCATCCCAGCAGTAATCGCGGAAACCGCCGTAGTAGCGCAGGTTCCAGTTGGCCGACAACGCACCCAGCGACCAGTCCAGGCCCAAGGTGGCACGCACGCGCGGGAAGTTCCAGTAGCCGGCGTAGTTGGCCCAATCCGCATCCGACTCTGCCTGCGACTTGTAGGTCGCCAGGTAGTTGGTATCCAGGTTGACGGCGAACTTGCCGTAGGCGGTTTCCGGCATGCGGTAACGCACGCCGAAGTTGTAGCCTTCGGTTTCCAGACGACCCAGGTTGACGTTACCGCGGCTCAGCGTGGTGACCTGGCCGGTGATCGGGTCGCGACCGTAGTCGGCGCAGTAGCTGGCCAGGCTGTTGAGGTAGCAGTTGTTCAACACATCATTGGCCGACAGCGCGGTGATGATGTTGGAGATCGAAATGCGGTACCAGTCCAGCGAGAAGTCCAGGCCCTGCACCCAATGCGGGCTGTACACCATGCCCACGGTGCGGGTGATGCTGTTTTCCGGCTCGAGCTCGGCGTTGCCCACGCCCGAATTGAACGGCGCGTTGCCCTGCACGTCGCGACGCGTCACCGGGTTGCCCGCGCTGTCGGTCTGGCGGTAACCGGCCGCCAGGCCTTCGCTGGCGCAGCGTGCTGCCACGCCTGCATTGCCCAGCGAACCGAAGGTGGCGTCGCACGGATCGGTGAAGGTATCGAAGGTCTGCGAGCCGCCACCGAAGGTGTCAGACAGCGTCGGCGCACGGAAACCGGTGCCGTAGGTACCACGCACCAGCAGGTCGTCGATCGGCTTCCAGGTGAAGCTGAACTTGCTGTTGGTGGTGTCGCCGAAGCGGCTGCAGTTGCTGTAGCGTGCGGCCACGTCGAACGACAGTTCCTTGGCGCCCGGCAGATCCTTCAACACCGGAATCAACAGCTCCAGGTAGGCTTCGTTGGTCTGGTAGCGACCTTCGGTGGCCTGTGCCGCCAGGTCGGTGGTGTAACCGGCGCTGGACAGCTGATCCGGATAGTCGTAACCGCTGACTTCGCGGTGCTCGACGCCCGCAGCGAAGCCCAGCTCGCCGGCCGGCAGATCGAACAGGCCACCGGTGATGTTGGCGGTCCACTGCTTGCTCAGACTCTGCTGCGTGGACTGCGTCAGCGCATTGATGTACTGCAGCGCGTTCGGGGTGGACGCCGAGGGGCCGCCCAGGATGTTGAACGGGGTGCACTGGCCCAGCGCGTTGCTGGTGCCCAGCGCGATCGGAGCCGCCGCGGTACCGCACTGCACCTGACCCTGCGCATTGAGGAACGACGGACCCAGCGCCTTCTGCAATGCCAGCAGGTTGATATTGCCGCGCGAGACCTGCGTCACGTCGTACTTGTTGTAGTTGAAGCCCACGTCCCAGTTCCAGCCGTGGCTGCCGACGTCGAACACGCCTTCCAGCGCTGCATCGAAATGCAGGGTCTTGACGTTGCTTTCGGTGGTGCGCGGCAACTCGACAGTGCGGCGGAACCAGCTGGTGATGTCCTGGCCGACCGGGTTGTAGTAGCTGCTGCCACTGATGGCGACCGGGAACTGCGGCTGCGAGGCGGCCTGCAGCGGGTAGCCGGCGATCTGACGGTTCGAGTCGCGCTCGGAGTACATCGCGGTCGACTTGAAGGTCAGGCTGTCGGTGAAGTTGTAGCTGCCGGTGGTGAAGATCGACTTGTTGCGGCTGGACTGCTGCAACATCATCTGGTCGACGGAGTTGTAGTAGTCGTCGGTGGTGATCTCGTTATGGTAGTTGGCGAGATTGCGCGAATCGGCGCCCACGCCACGGCCATCGAACGAACCGGTGTGGTTGAGGATGTAGGTTTCGCCGTTGGAGGTGAAACGACCCCACGGGCCGGTCGCGCTCAGGCTGTCTTCGATATGGTTCGGACCGGCCGAGTAACGGGTCAGCGCACGGTCCTTGGCCCACACCGGATCTTCGTTGGTGTAGTTGGCACCGAACACCAGCGAGGCGCGGTCGGTGGTGGTACCGGCGGTGAAGGAGTACTGCTCCTTGGAACCGTCGCCGCGACCGTTCTGGCCGAAGTAGGCCGAGGCCTCGGCACCGTCGTAGTTCTGGCGCAGGATGATGTTGACCACACCGGCCACGGCGTCGGAGCCGTAGATCGCCGAGGCGCCGTCCTTCAGGACTTCGATGCGCTCGATCAGCGAGCTCGGGATGGTGGACATGTCGGTCAGGCCATTCAGGCTGCTGGTCCAACGCTTGCCGTTCACCAGCACCAGGGTACGGTTCTCGTTCAAGTTGTAGAGATTGACGTACTGGCCGCCCTGCTCCGGATCGGAGGTCAGCACGGCAGCCTTGCTGTAGGTCTGCGTGCCGGCGATCGACAGGTTCTGGAGGATGTCGCCAACGCTGACCAGGCCGGACTTCTGGATGTCCTGCTGAGTGACGGTGAACACCGGCTGTGCGGTTTCCACGTCGACCGAGCGGATGCGCGAGCCGGTGATTTCGATGCGGTCCAGGGTCGTGGTCGACGGGGCGGACTGCTCTTGTGCATTGGCGGCAAAAGCCGGCGTCAACGCGATCGCAATACCGGCGGGCAACAGGCCCAGCCGCACTGCGGAGGTGCGAAGGTTCATCAATCTCTCCAGGGTTCGTTAGTGGCGCGTTAAGCGCCCCTGTGCAAATTACGATTGCGTGAACGCCGTCGCTTTGCGCGTCACGCTACGTGGCTTTGCCGAATCTGGCGAATTGGCCGCCTGGTCGCGGTAGTGCGATGCGGAAACCCCGAAGCGCGCGCGAAACGCACGCGCGAAACTGCAGCAATTATCGAAGCCGCTGGCGGCGGCCACCTCACCGATCATCATCGAGGTGTCTCGCAACAGATCGGAGGCGCGCTCCAGCCGCAGGCGCGCCGACAATGCCTGCGGGCTCTCCTCGTACAGGCTCTGAAACGTCTTGGAGACATACCAGCTGGAGAAGTTGGTCAGCTGCGCCAGTTCGCTGATGCGCACGACGCGGTCGCTGTTGCCTTCCAGATACAGTCGGGCGCGCTGCATGCGGCCGAATACCTGTCGGCGGCGGCTGCGTGAGCGGCCCGGGCAACGTTGCTCCTGCTCGATGAAGTCGCGCTGCATCGCTGCCAGATGCAGCAACAGCGGGCGAGCCGAGGCGCTACCGCTCTGCACTGCTGCGTTACGCCACAGCCGCAAGGCGATGCGCAGATCGCTGCGCGACAACTGGCTGCGACCCGGATACAGCGTGGCGTCGGTCAGCTCGGCCAGCGACTGCAGGCTATCGCCATCGAGACTGACGCCGACGCAGAGCGCACTGCGGTCGGCCTGCACGGTGGGATGCGAATCCTTGTCGAAGGCGATCCAGTCGCCGGCGCGCAGGCGGAAACGCCCTTCCTTGGATTCCACCCACGCGCGTCCACGCAATTGCACCCACAGTGTGAATGTCGCAGATGCGGTGCGGATGCTGCCAAGGCGCGAGACGGCCAGACACGTGGTCGAGGTCGATTCGCTGGCATTGTCCAGAGACAATGCGAGACCGCGATCGGCAGTGATGACCTGTTGCATGTTGGCAGCCCCATGTACGAAAGAGGGCGTAGTGTTTTGCCGAATCTGGCGCGGGTCAGGAAGTTCTGACGAAACTGTGCCGAAATCGCCACGAAACCTTTCCGAAGAACTTACGAGGTCATTTTCCTCAGTAGTATCAATAGGCTGGAGACAAGGCCGGGGGCGAACGACGACCGTTCCGGCAGCGCCATGTAGGCGATCGCGCTGCCGTCTTCCTGCGCCAGCGCCACGTACATCGCATCGCTGCGCGGATCCACGCTGAATCCGTTGATGGTGGTGAATTTGTCCACGTCCAGGCACTGCGCTCGCCCGCCGCGCAGCTCGCTGTCGTAGGCCGCACAACTATCGGTGGACGACAGGTAATGCAACCGGCCGTCCGCGCCCGGCGACCAACTGCGATACCGCCAACGCGATGGCTGCTGCGGATCCACCGGCCGCACGCTGTCTGCGGCCAGCGTCGGTGCGATCTGCCACAGCCCGGCGCCACTGAGATGCGTGAACAAGACCTGCCCGCTGCCGCGGTCCAGGCGCAGTTGCGAGACATCCTGCAGGGTGGCCAGCGCACGCCAGGGCCGGCTGCGCCGGTCGTAGAGCGTGGCGAAGGTATGCCCGCCGTCGTCGGCGGCAACAACCAGCATCCGGTCGGGATCGGGCAGATGGATGGCCTGCAGCGGCCGTGCCTGCGGCACCGGCAGGCGCACCGCCCTGCCGGTGGCCGAAGTCACTTCGAACAGCGCTGCGTGTCCCTCCGCATCGCTGCCGCTGACCAGCACCTTCCGCGAGTCGGCCGACCAATCCGCCGCCTGCCGCGCGTCCGGCCGTATCCCTTCGATCAAGCGCACCGACGCCGGTTTGGTGACATCGCCCCACCACAGGCCGTAAGTCCCGGAGCGGTTGGAAGCGAAGATGAGTTGGCGCCCATCCGGGGCAATCATCGGGTGGTCGTCACGCCCATTGGACGCGAACAGCCGGCGTCGAATGTAGCCACCATTCATCGGATCGTGGATGACCTGATACACGCCGAATTGCGGCTTGCGCTGGACAAATACCAGGTGGCCGTGCGCCACGTCCGGTGCTTGCGCGTCGTCCACGCCCAGATCGTGCAGGCTGCGGTCGACCAGATCGAGCCGGTATAGCCGCGCTTCGCTGTCGACGCGGCGCCCGAAGATCAGGCCACTGCCGTCGGGCAACCAGCTCCAGCCGCGGATGTCGGCGTTGTCGTGGGTCAGGCGTTCGGCGGTGCCACCGCGTGCAGGAATCCGCCAGAGATCGCCGAGCTGGGGGTTGCGCAGGAACACGATCCAGCGCCCGTCCGGGGAATAGCGTGGCGCATAGTCGAAATCGGTTGGCTGCGCGTCGTATGCCAGGCCCTGCCACCGACCGGTTTCCAGGTCCAGGCGCCGGATCCCCGCCACGCCCTGCACACCGGTCATGCTGCCGAACAGTAATGCGCGGCCGTCGGGCGTCCAGCTGAAACTGAGCATGTCGCTGCCATCGCAACGCATCACCTCGCGCGCGGCGGCAGCGCCGGCCGCCGCGGCGATCATGATTCTGCAGCTACCATCCGGCGCCTGCCGCGAGAATGCGATTTTGCGCCCATCCGGCGACCAGGCCGGTAATCGATCGGAGACGCCAGGTGCAGGCGTTTCCAGCACACGCGGATAGGCGTTGTCGGTGGTCTTGACCAGGATCGACGTGCCCACGCGATCGCCGGTCAGCGAGGCATAGGCAACCATCGCGCCATCGGGCGACAGGCTGGGGGTGAGATCGAACCCGCCGCCTGCGGTGATCACCTGATACGGCCGCTTGGGACTGCCTGGTACCGCCGGTGCCGACGCAGCCGTATCGGCCGCCTGCGGTCGCAGCCACAGCGTGCGCGCCGCAAGCCCCAGCACCACCAGCAACGCCAGGCTGGCAACGGCCAAGGCCATCCAGCGGCGCCGATGCGGCGCTTTCGCTGTCGCCGGTAAACGCTGCGCGGCCTCATGCTGGCCCGCATCCGACCCGGCGTGCATCGCCGGAATTGCGGGCGGCGCCGGGTGCTCGGGCAGCGGCTCGCCGGGCGGCATGGGCGCTTGTGGCACCTGCACCAGGGGAGACTCGGCATGCAGGTCCCACGCCACTGGCGCCATCAGGCGATAGCCGGACTTGGCGATCGTCTCGATATGGTCCGAACGCTGACTGCCCTGGCTGCCCAGCGCCTTGCGCAACTGCGTAACGGCCTGGGTGACGACATCATTGCTGGGCAAGGTGTCGGGCCAGACCTCGGCCAGGAGTTGTTCGCGCGTGACCACCTGCCCAGCTTGCCTTGCCAGGGTCAGCAACACCGCCAGGGATTTGGGCGCCAGCCGCAGCACGCGCCTGCCGCCTGGCGCATGCACCTCGCGCGAGGCAATGTCGACCACGCACTGCCCGACACGCAGTCGGCCAGAGGACAGTGCAGTAGCGGGAGGAACACTCATCGGCAAAGAACAGGCATCGGCATGCAAGAACCACAGAAGACGCAACACACCGGATGCGAAGCGCCAAATTCAGCAAAGGACGACGACCAACTGTGTCATGCATCCATTTGGTGCAAATTTTACTCTATGGCCCGTTGCTTCCTATGCCGGGCAGTGACGTCAGGCTCTCTCTCTCTCGCCGACGAATTCAAATAATCACGATGTTTCCTTCGCGCCTTCTGGCGCGATTTTTTTATCTGCGATTCAGTTAGACGGCCCGCAAGCCTTTAAATCTGTAACCGCTTGCAAATCGGTTGCAGTGTGGCACTTGCGGGAGCCGCTGGAATCTGTACAAAAATTTGCTGAACTGTTCCTAAGCAGCCCGCGTGTCACGCAGGCTGCCGTGCAACCAAGTGACCGGGCTACGACACGCGGTACACCTGCGCGCCCTGGTCCAGAAATTCCGCCGCCTTCTGTTCCATCCCTGCCGCCAGCACGCCCTCTTCGCCCAGGCCATGCTCGGCAGCGTAATCGCGCACGTCCTGGGTGATTTTCATCGAACAGAAGTGCGGACCGCACATCGAGCAGAAGTGCGCCAGCTTGTGCGCATCCCTGGGCAAGGTTTCGTCGTGGAATTCCCTGGCCTTTTCAGGGTCCAGGCCCAGGTGGAACTGGTCGTCCCAGCGGAATTCGAAACGCGCCTTGCTCAGGGCGTTGTCGCGTACCTGCGCGCCGGGGTGGCCCTTGGCCAGGTCGGCGGCATGCGCGGCGATCTTGTAGGCCATGATGCCGTCGCGCACGTCCTGGCGGTTGGGCAGTCCCAGGTGCTCCTTGGGTGTGACGTAACACAGCATCGCCGTGCCATACCAGGCGATCATCGCCGCACCGATGGCACTGGTGATGTGGTCGTAGCCGGGCGCGATGTCGGTGGTCAACGGCCCCAGGGTGTAGAACGGCGCTTGTCCGCATTCGCGCAGCTGCTTGTCCATGTTTTCCTTGATGAGCTGCATTGGCACGTGGCCCGGCCCCTCGATCATGGTCTGCACGTCGTGCTTCCACGCCAGCTTGGTCAACTCGCCCAAGGTTTCCAGCTCACCGAATTGCGCGGCGTCGTTGGCATCGGCAATGCAGCCAGGGCGCAACCCATCGCCCAGCGAGAACGCCACGTCGTAGGCCTTCATGATCTGGCAGATGTCTTCGAAATGGGTGTAGAGAAAATTTTCCTTGTGATGTGCCAGGCACCACTTGGCCATGATCGATCCGCCGCGCGACACGATACCGGTGACACGCCGGGCGGTCAGCGGCACGTAGCGCAGCAGCACGCCGGCATGGATGGTGAAATAGTCCACGCCCTGCTCGGCCTGCTCGATCAAGGTGTCGCGAAAGATCTCCCAGGTCAGCGCCTCGGCGCGCCCATCGACCTTCTCCAGCGCCTGATAGATCGGCACCGTTCCGATCGGCACCGGCGAATTGCGGATGATCCATTCGCGCGTCTCATGGATGTGCTTGCCGGTGGACAGGTCCATCACCGTATCGCCGCCCCAGCGGATCGACCACACCAGCTTTTCGACTTCTTCGGCAATGCCCGAGGACACCGCGCTATTGCCGATGTTGGCGTTGATCTTGGTCAGGAAATTGCGCCCGATGATCATCGGCTCGCTTTCCGGATGGTTGATGTTGTTCGGCAGGATCGCGCGGCCGCGCGCGATCTCCTCACGCACGAACTCCGGCGTGATGCGCTGCTGGATCGCCGCACCGAACGGCTCGCCGGGGTGCTGCTTGCGCAGTGCCTCATCGGCAACCGCCTCCAGCCGCTGGTTTTCGCGAATGGCCACGAACTCCATTTCCGGGGTGACGATGCCACGACGTGCGTAGTGCATCTGGGTGACATTGGCGCCGGCGCGCGCCACCCGTGGCAGACGCCGCGCTGAAAAGCGCACCCCGTCCAGCCGCGCATCGTGTTCGCGGGCGCGCCCGAAGCTGGAGCTGAGTTGGTCGAGCACCACGGTGTCGCCGCGTTCGGCGATCCAGTTCGCACGCAATGGCGCAAGCCCGGCCGCAAGATCGATCGCCGCCTGCGGATCGGTGTACGGCCCGGAGGTGTCGTAGACGCTGAGCGGCGGATTGTCTTCGCCACCGAACAAGGTGGGCGTGCGGGTCAGCACGATCTCGCGCATCGGCACCTGCAGATCGGCGCGCGAGCCGGACACAAAGATCTTGCGGGAACCGGGAATCGGCCGGGTCACGGCCTCGGACAGCGATTGGGCGTGTTGCTGCAAAACGGTAGGCGCGGCATTCATGGCATTCGTCCTGTGTGCTGGGGACCAGCACCAATGGCGCTGGCTCTGCGAGAAAGTCGCAGTACGGACGAAGCGGCGGCGCTCAACACGGATCGCCCGTGCAGGCACGGACCATCGCATCTAACGAAGCTTCCCTACGCCGGTATGAGCCGGATCAGGTTCGAAGGGACTATCTCAACCGCAACGGTGCCGCGGTACCCCCACTTCGGCGGCGATTAAACCACATCGCCAAGACAGGCGGCATGCGCCAATGCAGCCAGGCCGTGCGTGCCGCCCGCACGGCCCGCCTCGCTACAGCTGAACACATGCCGCGCCCCTGACATACACCGATATCTTCAAGGCACGCCCCTCGCTAGCCTGCCCGCATAACGACAAGAAACTGCTCTCTCTCCCTGCCGCCGACCTTCGGCGGTTTTTTTTGCAAGCCAGCGATCGCCGCAACCCGTTACTTTTTTGTGAAACGGGCAAGCGAATGCGTGGGACGCCGTGCGCTGTCTGGGTAGTGAGCGTAGGGCGGGGAGCGGCCGGTCATCGCCATACGCTTACACGGGCGTCTCCTGGAACCACGCTGGACGCGTTCATGCTGATAGACCATGCTTCGCCGCCTTTCCGACTGGATGTCACCGACCATGCGCTCGACAATCGCACGCCGCCCATTGACCGGTGCCGAGGCCGCAGCGTTGCAGGCGCGCTGCCCACCGAACTGGGAGTATTTGCACTTCCATGCAGGCGAGGAGTGCTGCGACGGCCCGCTGCGGATCGATGGCGCGCTGGAGATCGAGCAGGACGTGCTCGTGGTGCTGGGCAACGTCGAGTGCGACATCCTGTTCGTCAACGATATTGCCAGCCTGATCGTCGCCGGCGACCTGCGCGCCCGCGCAGTCATTGCCAATGGCGGGCTGTACGTGTTCGGCGACCTGGACTGCCAGACCCTGGTCGGCCTGTCCTACGGCGATCGCGTCTTCGGCTGCACCGGGAACGCCCGCGTGGGTGCGCTGATCGAGGACGCGCACACCTTCGATTTCGTCGGCATGTTCGAGGCTGACCTGATCGCACCGGAATCCAACATCATCGCTCTGCCGAACCATGCGCGCATCGCCCGCGATTTCCGCGCCGGCATGACCCCCGAGCAGTTGCGCGAAGTTTTCGTCGAGGCTGTGTTGCAGGATGACACGCTCGATGTCGACAGCGTCTGCAGCGCACTCTGGGCAGGCCAGTCGCCACTGCGCTGAATCCACGCACGGCACGATAGTCGCAGCCTTGGGAACGCCATTGCCGGCATCGGACTCCTGTCTGTAAGCCGCTGCGCCGTGCCTGCTCGCGTCTGCAGCAGCGCTGAGAGCAGCCCTGGGCCGACAATGTCGTCAATGCCCGACAGCAGTTACTCGCTCTGGGCGTGCCATGCCCGCCCGCACGAGGCTTACTCCAGCGTGTACCCCACCCGCAGGCCGCCCCAGTGCTTGCGGCCGACGAAGATCGGCGCGGACAGATCGAACATGATCTGGCCGGTGTCGCGGCGATAGACCTGCAGCCGATACGGATCGGTATGCGCGCCGACGCTGCGGCCGACGCGGTCGCTGAACTTGCGCTTGGTGCGGTTGCCGACCAGGTCGCGCTTGGCATCGCCGGTCAGCGGCTGGGTGAAGCGCAGGTTGTGGGTGGGCACGTAGCCGTCGGGATTGGCGCAGATCGCGAACACGATCCATGGATGCGCTTCCAGCAACGGCTCCTGCAGCGGCGGAAGCAGCTGATCGCAGAGCGCGTCGAAGTCGGTGCTGAACTTGGCCGGCTCCACGCCGGGGATCGGCGCATAGGTCCGCGCGAACAGCGACGCCTCGTCGATCTGGCCCCGCGCGATCGCCTGCGCCAGGGCCGTGCCGATCTTGGCCGCCGTGGCCACGGCAAGCTCCTTGACGCGGGCGTGCCGCGGCACCTGCAGCGGGTCGGCCGGCAAGCGGAACAGGCCCACGCAATCGCGCAAGGTTTCGGTGCCGCGCTCCAGCGCTTCGCTGCGTTCGGCCACGTGCGCGGCATGCTGCAGATTGCTGCGACCCAGCGCGACCACGCCATCCACCGCATGCTCGATGCCGCGAATCTCGCCGTCCTGGGCCTGGATGCGCCCGGCTACCGTGGTCATCGCGGCGCTGGCCTGGCCGAGCACGCGGGTGATGCCATCGAGCACGGCTTCGGTGCCGCGCGCAGAGGCCGCGCCCTCGCCCACCGCGGCGCTGGTTTCGGCCAGGATCGCGCGCACGTCGCGGGCGGCGGCGGCAGCGCGTTCGGCCAGGCGGCGGATCTCGGTGGCGACCACGGCGAAACCGCGCCCGGCCTCACCGGCATGCGCCGCCTCGATGCTGGCATTGATCGAGAGAATATTGGTCTGGAAGGCGACCGAATCGATGACTTCGATGACCTCGCCGGCGCGCGCGGCACGGCGCTCCACCTCGTGCATGGCCTGGCCCAGCGCATGCGCCGCGGCCACGCCCTGGCGTGCGCTGTCGTCGGCACTGGCGGCCAGCGCGATCACCTGCGCCAGCTCGGCATTGACGTCCTGCAGGCTGGACGAGAGCCGCTCCACGGCGGTGCGCGCCCCGTCCAGGGCGTCGGTTTGCGCCTGCGACTGGCGCACCATCTCATCGTTCTCAGCCACCAGCGGCGGCACCTCGGCGGCGATCTGCACCGACAGCGCCACCGCCTGGCGGATCGCTTCAGCCAGATTGCCGAACCCGGCCTGCAGCCGACGGCCCATCTCGGTGTCGGCCAGGCCTGGCGGCAGCAGCAGTTCCAGTTCGCAGCCGGCCAGCGCCTGCGCGGTGCGCTCCAGCACGGTGCGGTCCTCGTGCTCGGCCTGCAGGCGCGCGACCAGGGGCTGCAACAGCGGCGAGATCGGTACCGGGCGGCTGTCTTCGGCCAGGCGGGTGGCCTCGCGCAGCAGGACCGCGGTTTCCACATGCGGCAGCGACAACATCCAGCCGCCATGCTCGCGGTCGCGCAGATAGCGCACACGCCGGGCCGGATCGTCGCCCGGCGCGGCCCACACACCTTCATCGCCGACCAGATCGGCCGTACTCAGGCCCCACAGCACCGCAGCCGGTGCACCGATCAGATCGCCGGGCGCCTTGCCCAGCACATCCAGACCGGCGCGATTGCACGCCACCACGCAGGCCTCGGCCGACAATCGCAGCAAGGCCACCGGTGCATCGGGAAGCAGGGCCGCCTGGGTTTGCGACGGCACATCGGGCTGTTGCATCGAGTTCATGGGGAAGTCCTGATCCATCGCTATCGTTAGCGGCGCGTCGTAGCGGGAATTGAGCCACAGACTCGACCGTGGCGGCGCGCTCAGTAGCCGGCCGCCTGCCCGTCCTTGCGGCTTTCCGACGCGCCGTAATAGACGCCGCTGGCCGCATCACGCGCGATCGCCTGGTAGCCGCCGTACGGGCCGTCGGCAAAGATCACCCGGTGCCCCTTGCGCATCAGCGCGCGGATGGTGTCGTAGGAAAAACCGGTTTCCAGATTGACCTCGCCACCATCGCTCATCGCGGTGGCCTGGCCGGTGGGCTCGGTGGACCCCTCGTGCTGGATGCGCGGCGCATCGCCGGCCTCCTGCAGGTTCATGTGGAAGTCCACCAGGTTCATCACGATCTGCACGTGGCCCTGCGGCTGCATCGCCCCGCCCATCACGCCGAAGCTCAGCCACGGCTTGCCATCCTTGGTGACGAAGGCTGGAATGATGGTCTGGAACGGCCGCTTGCCCGGCGCATAGCCGTTGGGGTGGTCCTTCTTCAGCACGAACATCTCGCCGCGGTCCTGCAGGATGAAGCCCAGCCCGGGCGGCGCCATGCCGCTGCCCATGCCACGGTAATTGGACTGGATCAGCGACACCATCATGCCGTCGGCATCGGCCACGGTCATGTAGATGGTGTCGCCCTCCTCCAGCTGCCTGGGCGTGCCGGGCTGCACTTCCTTCAGCGCCTTGTCCATCGAGATCAGCGACCGGCGCTGGGCCGCGTACTCCTTGGACACCAGCCTGGCCAGCGGCGCGGGCTGGAACGCCGGGTCGGCGTAGAAGCGCGCACGGTCGGCAAAGGCCAGCTTCTTGGCTTCGGTAAACAGGTGCACGTGCTCGGCCGAACCGAACGGGATCTTGGAAAAGTCGTAGCCCTCCAGGATGTTGAGCATCTGCAGCGCGGCAATGCCCTGGCTATTGGGCGGCAGTTCCCACACGTCATAGCCGCGGTAATTGGTGCTGACCGGCTCCACCCACTCGCCGTGGTGGCTGGCCATGTCGTCGTAGCTCAGATACCCGCCATTGGCCTTGAAGTAGGCACCGATGGTGCGCGCGATCGCGCCCTTGTAGAACGCCTCGCGGCCGCCGTCGGCGATCTGCTGCAAGGTATTGGCCAGGTTCGGGTTCTTCCACATCTCGCCCTTGCGCGGGGCATGGCCATCAATGGTGAACTGTTCCTTGAAGCCGGGGTACTGCGATAGCCGCGGCACCGAGCGGTCCCAGTAATACGCAATCGTTTCGGCAACGGGGTGCCCTTCGCGGGCATAACGGATCGCCGGCGCCAGGTTCTGCGCCATGGGCTTGCGGCCGAAGCGCCCGTGCAGCGCAAACCAGCCATCCACCGCGCCTGGCACCGACACCGGCAGCGGGCCGGTCGGCGGAATGTCTTTCAGCCCACGGCGCTGGAACTCTGCCAGGGTCAGCGACTTGGGCGAACGGCCCGAGCCGTTGTACCCGTAGAGCTTGCTGGTCTTGGGGTCCCAGACGATGGCGAACAGATCCCCACCCACGCCGTTGCCGGTGGGCTCCATCAGGCCCAGTGCCGCGTTGGCGGCGATCGCCGCATCCACCGCCGAGCCGCCGTCCTTTATTACGTCCAGCGCGATCTGCGTAGCCAGCGGTTGCGAGGTGGCGGCCATGGCATGCGGGGCGATCACTTCCGAGCGGGTGGCGAACGGCTGCCCGGTGATGCGGTCGGCAGCGCCGAGGGGCGGCGCGAGCAGCGCCAGGGCAGACACCAACAAGACAGGTACGCGACGCATGTGCAGGCAACTCCCCGTGGACACGACAGTGGATGATGCACCATACCAGCGGCCCGGCTTGCGGCCCCGTATCGTCGCAGCGAGCTGCGATCAACCCGCGCAGTTGGTGATCCAGGTCGGCCCTGGCGACCGTCAGGCGATGCGGTTTCAGCGGTAACCATGCTGCTGCCATGCGGCTTCGCACGCTGTGCGCGGCAGGCCCGAGGATGTTTCACCCGCAAGGGTTGACACCTCACCGGCGGCGATGGTTATCTCAGGTCCATGCCGCACCGCCACACCACCTCGAACGCTCTGATGTCCGCGCCCTTCGGCGCGTCGGCAGCGTCGCTTCTCGTGCTCGTACTTATTACCTCGCCAACCGGTGCGGGACGAGACTTCGTGTAGGCAACAGACACACAAGGCTTCGATCAGACCCCGCACCGGCAACGGCGCGGGGTTTCGCGTTTCAGGGACCACCAAAAGTTTCGAATGACATGAACGACAGCACTGCCCGCTCTACACCTCGGTCCGCCGGCGCCCATCCAGGCGCGGTCGCCAATGGCTGGCTGTGCAGTGCCATCGCCCATCCCCGCGTTCCTCCGCCGGCCCGTGCGCACACCGCCGGCTGATCCGTTTATCCACCACCCATCTCCACTGCCAACCCCGCAAGGACATTCCATGAGCAACGACACCCAACCGAAAATCGCGATCATCGGCTACGGCAGCCAGGGCCGCGCGCATGCGCTGAACCTGCGCGATTCCGGCTTCGACGTCACCGTCGGCCTGCGCCCCGGCGGCCCGACCGAATCCAAGGCCCAGGCCGACGGCTTCACCGTCGTGGCGCCGGCCGAGGCAGTGAAGAGCGCCGACCTGGTCGCGATCCTGACCCCGGACATGGTGCAGAAGAAGCTCTATGAAGACGTCATCGCCCCGAACATGAAGCAGGGCGCCTGCCTGCTGTTCGCACACGGCCTGAACGTGCACTTCGACATGATCAAACCACGCGCCGATCTGGACGTGGTGTTGGTGGCGCCCAAGGGCCCGGGCGCACTGGTGCGTCGCGAATACGAGATCGGCCGTGGCGTGCCGTGCATCTATGCGGTGTACCAGGACATCAGCGGCAAGGCCGAGCAGTTCGCGCTGACCTATGCCGGCGGCCTGGGCGGGGCGCGTGCCAACATCATCAAGACCACTTTCAAGGAAGAGACCGAGACCGATCTGTTCGGCGAGCAGGCGGTGCTGTGCGGCGGTGCGTCCTCGCTGGTGCAGGCCGGCTTCGAGGTGCTGGTGGAGGCCGGTTACCAGCCGGAAATCGCGTACTACGAAGTCCTTCACGAATTGAAGTTGATCGTGGACCTGTTCTACGAAGGCGGCATCACCCGCATGCTGGAATTCGTTTCCGAAACCGCACAATACGGCGACTATGTCAGCGGCCCGCGGGTGATCGACGCCAGCACCAAGGCACGCATGAAGGACGTGCTGACCGACATCCAGAACGGCACCTTCACCAAGAACTGGGTCGCCGAATACGAAGCAGGTCTGCCGAACTACAACAAGTTCAAGCAGGCCGATCTGGACCACCCGATCGAAGAAGTGGGCAAGAAGCTGCGCGCCAAGATGGTATGGCTCAATGGCGAACAGCAGGCCGCTGCCGCACCAGCGAACCAACAAGCGGCATAACGCCGCCGCATCCCCCACCGCTTAACACCGAAGGTCCGCAACGCATGAACACCTCCGCACACAGCACGCCCCGCAACGGCGCGCGCTGGCTGACGCAGGCCCTGGAAGCCGAAGGCGTGGAAACGCTGTTCGGCTATCCGGGCGGCACCATCATGCCGTTCTACGACGCCCTGGTGGATTCCAGGCTCAAGCACATCCTGGTCCGCCACGAGCAGGGTGCCGCCCTGGCCGCCAACGGCTATGCCCGTGCCAGTGGCCGGGTTGGCGTGTGCGTGGCCACCTCCGGCCCGGGCGCCTCCAACCTGGTCACCGGCATCGCCGATGCGATGCTCGACTCGGTGCCGATGATCTGCCTGACCGGCCAGGTCGCCACGCCGCTGCTGGGCACCGATGCGTTCCAGGAGCTGGACGTGTTCGGCATGACCATGCCGATCGTCAAGCACAGCTTCCTGGTGCGCAGCGTGGACCAGTTGCCGGAGATGGTGCGCGAGGCGTTTCGTATTGCACGCGAAGGACGCCCGGGCCCGGTGTTGATCGACCTGCCCAAGGACGTGCAGATCGCCGACGCCTCGCATCTGCCGGACCATGTGCCAGCGGCGGTGCTGCCGCCACCGGCACCGGCGGACGCGAAACTGGCTGAAGCGTTGGCCGTCATCGCCAGCGCCGAGCGCCCGGTGGTGTACGGCGGTGGCGGGATCGCGCTGGCCGGTGCGGTGGAGGCGTTCCGTCGCTTCGTCGAGGCCACCGGCATCCCGACCGCGCTGACCTTGCGCGGCCTGGGTGCCCTGCCGCACGCCCACCCGGATTACCTGGGCATGCTGGGCATGCACGGCACCCGCGCGGCCAATATGGCCATCCAGGAATGCGATCTGCTGGTGGTGGTGGGCGCACGCTTCGACGACCGTGCCACCGGCAAGCTGAGCGAATTTGCACCATTCGCGCGCGTCATCCATCTGGATGCCGACGCCTACGAAATTTCCAAGCTGCGCACCGCCGATGTCGCGGTGCCCGGCGATGTGGCGACCAGCCTGAAGGCACTCAGCGCTGCACGCACCAACTGCCAGGCCTGGCGCACGCGCTGTTTTGCCAACCGCGAAAAATTCGGTGCGCGCTACGACGCGCCCGGCACCGACATCTACGCTCCGGCGCTGTTGAAGCGCCTGAGCGAAGTGGCCCCGGCCGACACCATCATTGCCTGCGATGTGGGCCAGCATCAGATGTGGGTCGCCCAGCATTGCCGCTTCAACGATCCGCGCAATCACCTCACCAGCGGCGCGCTCGGCACCATGGGCTTCGGCCTGCCGGCCGCGATGGGCGCGCAGTTCGCCTGCCCCGACCGCACCGTGGTGCTGGTTTCCGGCGACGGCAGTTTCATGATGAACGTGCAGGAGCTGGTGACCATCGCGCGCTGCAAGCTGCCGGTGAAGATCGTGCTGCTGGACAACAGCTCGCTGGGCATGGTGCGGCAGTGGCAGGAGCTGTTCTTTGCCGAGCGCTACAGCGAGATCGATCTGTCCGACAACCCGGATTTTGCGGCGCTGGCGCAGGTATTCGGCATCCCGGCCAAGCGCATCATCGCGCGCGGCGACGTGGACGCCGCGCTGGCCGAGCTGCTGGCCCAGCCCGGCCCCGGCCTGCTGCATGTGGCCATCGATGCACGCGCCAACGTCTGGCCGCTGGTGCCGCCCAACAATGCCAACAGCACCATGCTGGACAGCAATCCCGCACACGCGGCCAAGGAGACGACCCATGCGTTACCGGCTTGATCTGGTGCTGAAGCCGGCCGAGGGCGCCTTGGTGCGCGTGATCGGCATGACCGAACGACGCGGCTTCCGTCCCTGCGCCATCCAGGGTGCCGCGCAACCGGATGGGTCCGGCCGCTGGCACCTGCAACTGGACGTGGACAGCAGCCGCCCGCCAGAGACGCTGCGCCTGCAACTGGAGAAGGTATACGACTGCGAATCGGTCGCGATCACCGCGCTGGAATCGGTGGAGGCCGCCGCATGAACATACTGACGTCGAGCATGCAGACCTCGCTTGACCATCACGATGCTGTCCGGAGGTGTCTTCTTCCGGATCGGCCATGCGCGTGCGGCAATGCCTGATTCCGACCGCCCCGCCCAGCAGGAGCCGGACGTAGGCGACGTGGCCGTCAGCGTGGCCGACGTGCTGGCTGCACAGGCACGCCTGCGCAAGTATCTGTCGCCCACCCCGCTGCACTACGCCGAGCGCTTCGGCGTATGGCTGAAACTGGAAAACCTGCAACGCACCGGCTCCTACAAGGTGCGCGGTGCGTTGAACGCGCTGCTGGCAGGCCTAGAGCGCGGCGACGAACGCCCGGTGATCTGCGCCTCGGCCGGCAATCATGCGCAGGGTGTGGCGTGGTCGGCCTATCGGCTGGGCGTACAGGCCATCACCGTGATGCCGCATGGCGCGCCGCAAACCAAGATCGCCGGCGTGGCGCACTGGGGCGCCACCGTGCGCCAGCATGGCAATAGCTACGACGAAGCATTCGCCTTCGCTCGGGATCTGGCCGAGCAGAACGGCTATCGCTTCCTGTCCGCGTTCGACGACCCGGACGTGATCGCGGGGCAAGGCACCGTCGGCATCGAGCTGGCGGCGCATGCACCGGACGTGGTAATCGTGCCGATCGGCGGCGGTGGCCTGGCCTCCGGCATCGCGCTGGCGCTGAAGTCGCAGGGCGTGCGTGTGGTCGGCGCGCAGGTGGAAGGCGTGGATTCCATGGCCCGGGCCGTGCGCGGCGATGTGCGCGAGATCACGCCCGTTGCCACGCTCGCCGACGGCGTCAAGGTCAAGATTCCCGGCTTCATCACCCGCCGCCTGTGCGCGAGCCTGCTGGACGATGTGGTCATCGTGCGCGAGGCCGAATTGCGCGAAACCCTGGTGCGGCTGGCGCTGGAAGAACACGTCATCGCCGAGGGCGCCGGTGCCCTGGCTCTGGCCGCTGGTCGCCGCGTTGCGGGCAAACGCAAATGTGCGGTGGTCTCTGGCGGTAATATCGACGCAACCGTTCTGGCCACACTCTTGTCCGAAGTGCGGCCGCGTCCGCCACGCAAACCGCGCCGTCGCAATACCGAGCGGCTGCGCAACGAACGTAGCGTCAAACCACCGCCACCCGCCACCGCCGTTTCCCGTCCATCCGCAGTCGCTACAACGCCTGTCACCGCCATCGCAGTAGAGGAGTCTTCCTGGTGAACACGACCGTATCCAACCAGACCCCGCGTATCCGAATTTTCGACACCACCCTGCGCGACGGCGAGCAATCCCCCGGCTGCAGCATGACGCCCCAGCAGAAGCTGGTGATGGCGCGCGCGCTGGATGAGCTCGGCGTGGACATCATCGAAACCGGCTTCCCGGCCAGTTCGCACTCCGACCGCGAGGCGGTCGCCATGATGGGACGCGAGTTGCGCCGTCCCACGCTGGCAGTGCTGTCGCGCTGCCTGCAAACCGACATCGAGACCTCGGCCAAGGCGCTGGAATCGGCGGCCAATCCGCGGTTGCACGTGTTCCTGTCCACCAGCCCGCTGCATCGCGAACACAAGCTGCGCATGAGCCGCGAGCAGGTGCTGGAATCGGTGCACAAGCACGTAACGCTGGCACGCGGCTATATCGACGACATCGAATTCTCTGCCGAAGATGCGACCCGGACCGAGGAAGATTTCCTGGCCGAGGTCACGCGCGTGGCGATCGCCGCTGGCGCCACCACGATCAACCTGCCCGATACGGTGGGCTTCACCACGCCGGAAGAGATCCGCGGCATGTTCTCGCGCCTGATCGCCAGCGTCGAAGGCGCCGACAGGGTGATCTTCAGCGCGCACTGCCACAACGATCTGGGCCTGGCGGTGGCCAATTCACTCGCGGCCATCGAAGGCGGTGCGCGTCAGGTGGAATGCACCATCAACGGCATCGGCGAGCGCGCCGGCAATTGCGCGCTGGAAGAGATCACCATGGCACTGAAGGTGCGTGGTGCGTTCTACAACATCGATTCGGCGATCAACACGCCACGCATCGTGTCCACCTCGCAGTTGTTGCAGCGCCTGGTCGGCATGCCGGTGCAGCGCAACAAGGCCGTGGTCGGCGGCAATGCGTTCGCGCACGAATCGGGCATTCACCAGCACGGCATGCTGCGCCACCGCGGCACCTACGAAATCATGCGCCCGGAAGACGTGGGCTGGGAGTCCTCGCAGATGGTGCTGGGCCGCCACAGTGGCCGCGCCGCGGTCGAGCAGCGACTGCGTGCGCTGGGCTACCTGCTGGAGGAAGAAGAGGTCAAGCTGGTGTTCGAGCAGTTCAAGGCGCTGTGCGAGAAGCAGCGCGTGGTCACCGACGCCGACCTGCAGGCCCTGATGCAGGACGCCACCGTGCAGGAAGGCTATCGCCTGGCATCGATGACCATCAGCGATGTCGGCAGCCGCGCCAACGCGCTGGTGGAGCTGTCCGACCCGGAAGGCAACCGCGTGGCCGAAACCGCGCAAGGCAACGGCCCGGTCGATGCCCTGTTCGGCGCGTTGGCGTCGGCCACCGGCGTGAAGCTGGAACTGGACAGCTACCAGGTGCACAGCGTGGGCATCGGTGCGGATGCACGCGGCGAAGCCAGCCTGAGCGTGCGCCACGATGGCGTGGAATACGAAGGCACCGGCACCAGCAAGGACATCATCGAAGCCAGCGCGCTGGCGTGGCTGGATGTGGCAAACCGCCTGCTGCGCCAGCGCGAGCGCGGAGTGGTGGCCGGCAAGACGGCGGCGGTGGCGTAACACGGGTCCTACGCTGGACGATGCAAACCTGACGGCCGGCAGAGTGATCTGCTGGCCGTTTTGACGTTTGGTGCCGCAACTTTTTTGCAGGCACGTCGCTTTGCTGCCGGCGCCTGTGGGTATACCAAGACTGGAAACCGCGCTACGCTCAGGACCAGCTTTGGAGACGACCTCTGCCGGGCCTGTACGTCTTCCGCGTTTGCCGGTTCTGTACGAATGCGTCGGTGTGCCGAGGGCGCACGCATTCGTACCGACACAGAACAAGCTCGCACACGAGGCCTGCTAACGTTGTGCGAATGCTTCGGTTTGCTGCGGGCGCTTGCACGCGTACCAGCGTGGGACACGCCGCAAGTACGTCCATGTAGGCTCTGGCGCGGCATCCATGCCGCTCAAGGTCCCACGCCGGTACGCGCGCAAGCACCACCGATTGGTGTCGGTTGCGGAAAGAAATGCGAACAGTCAGATGAGCTAACCCGTTCTTCCGAGCGTCCATTCCTTGCGACGTGAGAGCAGACAGATGGCCTGTCGATGACGTCGGCCACGAAGTCCATAGACAACAACATATGCTTGAAACATCGTTTGCCGATCAGCGGCGGCAATGTTGGGAGCGTGGTGTCGCGTCCGGGGGCGGGACCGTGTGGCGGCATGGATGCCGCCACCGAGCCTCCAGGGATGGATTCACGGCGTGTCCCGACACCGGATGCGGCGCCGCGCTATCGACGCAACCCGCGCCTGTCGACCCACCTCGCGCACGACATCCGCCGATTTCATGCCAGCGCCTCGGTCGAATGATGTGATCACGAACCGGCCAAGCAAACGGAAGTGGCTATCGTCGGAAGAACGATAGCCACCAGTACGGACACGACGCGTCGGGGAAGCGAGCGCTGTTACAGCGCGGCCACCACTGCATCGCCCATTGCCACGGTGCCGACCTTGGTCGTGCCATCCGACCAGATGTCTGCGGTACGCAGGCCTTGATCGAGCACCTTGCCGACCGCTTGTTCGATCGCATCAGCTGCAGCAGATTGCGCAAACGTATAGCGCAGCATCATCGCCACCGACAGGATGGTGGCCAGCGGGTTGGCGATGCCCTTGCCGGCGATATCCGGCGCCGAGCCATGGCATGGCTCGTACATGCCCTTGCTGTTGGCATCCAGCGACGCCGACGGCAGCATGCCGATGGAACCGGTGAGCATCGAGGCCTGGTCGGACAGGATGTCGCCGAACATGTTGTCGGTCACGATCACGTCGAACTGCTTGGGCGCGCGCACCAGCTGCATCGCCGCGTTGTCGACGTACATATGCGATAGCGCAATGTCCGGATAGTCCTTGGCCACCTCTTCCACCACCGCGCGCCACAGCTGGCTCGATGCCAGCACGTTCGCCTTGTCGACCGAGCACAGCTTCTTGCCGCGCAGGCGCGCCATCTCGAAACCGGCCTTGGCGATACGGCGGATCTCGCTTTCGCTGTAGGGCAAGGTGTCGTAGGCCTGGCGCTCGCCGTTGTCCAGAGTGCGGTTGCCGCGCGGCTGGCCGAAATAGATGCCGCCGGTCAGCTCGCGCAGGATCAGCAGATCCAGACCCGAAACCACCTCCGGCTTGAGCGTGGATGCCTCGGCCAGCTGCGGATACAGCAAGGCCGGGCGCAGGTTGGCGAACAGGCCCAGCTGCGAGCGGATCTTGAGCAGGCCACGCTCCGGGCGCAGTGCCGGGTCGATGGTGTCCCATTGCGGGCCACCCACCGCGCCCAGCAGCACCGCATCGGCGGCGCGCGCGCGCGCCAGCGTTTCGTCGGCCAGCGGGCTGCCGTACTTGTCGTAGGCGGCGCCGCCGAGTTCGTCGTACACCAGGGTGTACCCAAGACCATGCTGCGCGTCGATCCGCGTCAGCACCTTGACCGCTTCGGCCATGATCTCCGGGCCAATGCCATCACCGGGAAGAACCAGAATCTGCTTGCTCATGCCATCCTCGTGGGTTGGCGCCGCGGCGCCAGGGGTATCAGTGGGCGGTCGTGGTCGGCGCGGGCGATCACCGCATCGCGTTGAACAGCCATGGCTGGCGCGCGCGATGGGCCTGCTCGAACCGGCCGATCGCATCGGCGTCCTGCAAGGTCAGGCCGATATCGTCCAGTCCGTTGAGCAGGCAGTGCTTGCGGAATGCATCGACCTCGAAGGCGTACTCCACACCATCGGGCCGGCGCACGCGCTGCGCGTCCAGATCCACGGTGAGCCGGTAGCCTTCGGTGGCCAGGCATTGTTCGAACAAGGCATCCACTTCCGCTTCGGCCAGCACGATCGGCAGCAGGCCGTTCTTGAAGCTGTTGTTGTAGAAAATGTCGGCGAAACTCGGCGCGATCACTGCACGGAAGCCGTACTCGTCCAGCGCCCACGGCGCATGTTCGCGCGAGGAACCGCAACCGAAATTCTCGCGGGCCAGCAGCACGCTGGCGCCCTGGTAGCGCGGGTAGTTGAGCACGAAGTCCGGATTCAGCGGGCGAGTGCTGTTGTCGCGTCCCGGCTCGCCGATATCCAGATAACGCCATTCGTCGAACAGGTTCGGCCCGAAGCCGGTGCGTTTGATCGACTTCAGGAACTGCTTGGGAATGATCTGGTCGGTATCGACATTGGCGCGATCCAGCGGCGCCACCAGTCCGGTGTGTTGGGTGAAAGGAGTCATTGAGAGAGGCCGGGATTTGGGATTGGGGATTCGAAAAGGCTGGGAATCGCGGAGCGCTCTACGAATCCCGAATCCCGACTCCCGAATCTCCGAGTTCACGCACATCGACAAAATGCCCGCTCACCGCCGCTGCTGCCGCCATCGCCGGGCTGACCAGGTGGGTGCGGCCACCGGCGCCCTGGCGACCTTCGAAATTGCGGTTGGAGGTGGAGGCGCAATGTTCGCCGCTGCCCAGCTTGTCCGGGTTCATGGCCAGGCACATCGAGCAGCCTGGCTCGCGCCATTCGAAACCGGCATCCAGGAAGATCCGATCCAGGCCCTCGGCTTCGGCCTGCGCCTTGACCAGACCCGAGCCGGGGACCACCAGCGCCTGCTTGATGGTGGCGGCCACCTTGCGGCCCTTGGCCACCGCCGCGGCCGCGCGCAGGTCTTCGATGCGCGAGTTGGTGCACGAGCCGATGAACACGCGGTCCAGACGGATGTCGGTGATCGGCTGGTTGGCCTTCAGGCCCATGTATTTCAGCGCGCGTTCGATCGAGTCGCGCCGGGTCGGGTCCTGCTCGACGGCCGGGTCCGGCACGCGCTGGTCCACCGCCAGCACCATCTCCGGCGAGGTGCCCCAGCTGACCTGGGGCTTGATGTCTTCGGCACGTAGTTCCACCACCGTATCGAAGTGCGCGCCCGGATCGGAGACCAGCGTGCGCCACAACGCGACCGCCGCCTCCCAGTCCGCACCCCTGGGCGCGAACGGGCGGCCCTGCACATAGGCAATGGTCTTTTCGTCCACCGCCACCATGCCCACGCGCGCACCGGCCTCGATGGACATATTGCAGATGGTCATGCGCCCTTCCATCGACAGGTCGGCGATGGCGCTGCCGGCAAATTCCAGCGCGTGGCCGTTGCCGCCGGCGGTACCGATCTTGCCGATCACCGCCAGCACGATGTCCTTGGCAGTCACGCCGAACGGCAACGTGCCTTCGACACGTACCTGCAGGTTCTTCATCTTCTTGGCGATCAGGCATTGCGTGGCAAGCACGTGCTCGACCTCGGAGGTGCCGATGCCGTGCGCCAGCGCGCCGAATGCGCCGTGCGTGGAGGTGTGCGAATCGCCGCAGACCACCGTCATGCCGGGCAGCGTGGCGCCCTGCTCGGGGCCGACCACGTGCACGATGCCCTGGCGGGTGTCGTTCATCTTGAACTCGAGGATGCCGAAATCGTCGCAGTTCTCGTCCAGGGTCTGCACCTGCAGGCGCGAGACTTCGTCGGAGATCGACTCCAGGCCGCCCTGCCGTTCGGCACGGGTGGTGGGCACGTTGTGGTCGGGGGTGGCGATATTGGCGTCGATACGCCACGGCTTGCGCCCGGCCAGGCGCAGGCCCTCAAAGGCTTGCGGCGAGGTCACTTCATGCAGGATGTGGCGGTCGATATAGATCAGCGAAGAGCCGTCGTCTCGGCGGGCGACCTCGTGCATTTCCCACAATTTGTCGTACAGCGTCTTGGCGGTCATTGCGGCGATCCGGAAGCGGGTGGCGGATGGTGGGCGTGCCCACCTGGCTGCATTCGATGCTAGGAACTTGCCGTGGATAACGCAAATTCATATTGTTTATTCAACAAATGAATTTCAGGAATAGCAATGGATCTGGCCAGTCTCAGTGCTTTCGTGGCCATTGCCGAGAGCGGCAGCTTTTCTGCGGCCGGCGAGGCCTTGCATCTGACCCAGCCGGCGGTGAGCAAACGCATCGCCTTGCTGGAGGGGCAATTGTCTGCGCGGCTGTTCGATCGCCTGGGCCGCCAGGTGGTGCTGACCGAGGCCGGGCAGGCCTTGTTGCCCCGCGCCCAACGCATCCTTGCCGAACTGGAAGACACCCGCCGCGTATTGGAACACCTGGGCGCGGCGGTCGGCGGACGGCTCAGCCTAGCCACCAGCCACCATGTCGGCCTGCATCGGCTTCCTGCATTGCTACGCAACTTCGCCACGCAGCACCCGCAGGCGGCGCTGGAGATCCAATTCCTGGATTCGGAACTGGCCTACGCGGCGGTGCTGCGTGGCGAGGTGGAACTGGCGGTGACCACGCTGGCACCGCAGACGCGTGCGCCGCTGCGCGCGCAGCCGATCTGGCACGACCGCCTGCAGTTGGTGGTGGCGCCCGATCACCCGTTGGCGGCGCTGCGCGAGGTGGCGCTGGAGGATGTGGTGGCGCATCCGGCGGTGCTGCCGGACCCGGGCACCTTCACCCACCGCATCGTGGCCGGGCTGTTCGCCGGGCGCGGCCTGGTGCCGCAGCTGCGCATGACCACCAACTACCTGGAGACGATCAAGATGCTGGTGTCGGTGGGGCTGGCCTGGAGCGTGCTGCCCGAGCGCATGATCGACCATCAGATCGTGGCGCTGCCGCTGGCCGATGTGGCGCTATCGCGCGAGCTGGGCTGCGTGACGCATGGCGGGCGCACCTTGTCGCGTGCCGCGCAGGCATTCGTTGCGTTGCTGCATGCGCAGCAAGCACAGCCCTAGAACATCCAAGACAATCTCACGCGCGTTCTGCAACTCCGCCGTTGCCTGGCAGGAGCCCTGTCTTTCGGCACCACCGCACGCAAGTCCCCTGCAAGACGGCAAAGGCCATGCATGCCAGAACGCTTGGCGCGCCGTGCCGGAAAAGCGTGCCGGCGCCGAGCGGAATCACGCCGAACCGGCAACAGAGCCTGTCAGGCAGTGGCAACAACCTGTAGCGCCCGCCTTTCTCCGGGCTACGGCGAAAATCCCTCTGGTTGATCGCTGCGTGCAGCCCAGGCATTGCAAGGTAGGCAAGCAGAAACCCCGATCAGCAGCATAAGCACCTGCGCTCCACGATTGGATGCGCACCACGCGCTTGAAACGCGCAACTGCGTTACCTATCGCGCCTTGATCGCACCAACGCGTCGTCGCACATCACGGCCCCACCAACCGATCGCGCCCCTGCCGCTTGGCCTGGTAGAGGCGGCGGTCTGCCAAGGCGAGCAATTCGCGCCGGGTGGGCGCTTCGTCGCTCATCGCCATGCCCATGCTGGCGGTACACCGCACCACACTGCCCTGGGCCTGCACCTCGATCGCCGCCAATCGCTGCCGCATCTGCTCGAACAGCGCGCGTGCCTGCGCCGCATCCAGCCCGGTGGCGGCCAGCAGGAACTCTTCGCCACCATGGCGCGCAGCAAAGCACTGCGCCTGATCCTGCTCGCTCAACACCTCGCCCAGCGCGCTGAGCACCGCATCGCCCACGTCGTGGCCGTACTCGTCGTTGATGCGCTTGAAGTGATCGATATCCATCAATGCCAGCGCCAGCGTGGCGCCGCCGCTGCGCGCCTGCTGGAACCACTGCTGCAGCACGCGCTCGGCTTCGCGCCGGTTCGGCAGCGCGGTCAACACGTCGTGGCTGGCGCGGTATTCGAGCTGGCGCATCAACGCTTCGCGTTCCTGGCTGGCCTGCTGCAGGGCGACATTCTTGTCGCTCAGTTCGCGGGTGCGCCGGTCGATCACGGTATTGAGCTCGCGCTGACGACGCCGGTAGCTGGCCGTGCGCCAGAGATAGAAGCCGTAGATCAGGCTGCCCAGCGCAAGCACGCCCACCGCGATCACCTCGCGACGGCGCCACCACGGCGGTGCCAGCGTGATGACCAGGCTCGATTCGCCGAGCAAGTCGGTCTGCCGCCAGTCCACCGGCAACGACATCGCCTGCACCCGGAAGCGGAAGCGGCCCGGCGGCAGGTTGGTGTACACCGCTTCGGTGGCGTTGTCGGCGTCCACCCAATCCGGGTCGAAGCCCTCCAGCCGATAGCGGTAACGCACCTTGTCCGGCCCGCGGAAATTCAGGCCCGCATAGCCGATGGCGATACGCCGGGTTTCCGCGCCCAGCCGGTGCGGGCCGCTCAGCGGCTGCACCATGCCATCGACCAGCAGGCGTTCGAACACGATCGGCACGCGATGGCCTTGCAAGGTTCCGACCCGCGCCGGATCGATCACCCCAAGACCGGCCGAGGTGGGGAACAGCAACTGCCCGGACAGCGTCAGCCAGCCGGCCGGCGCGCTGCTGCCGTTGCCCTGGTTGCTGGGCATGCCGTCGCTGCGATCCACCACCTCCACGCTCAATTGCTCGCGGGTACCGGCATCGATCTGGTCGAAGTCGCTGCGCGCGATGCGGAACACGCCATGATTGCTCGACAGCCACAGATAGCCGCGGCCGTCGTCGATCACGCGAAACACCTTGTCGCGCGGCAGCCCGACACGATGGTCGTAGACCTGGAAGCGATCGCCGCGCAGACGCAGCAGGCCGCGATCGCTGGCAATCCACAGATCGCCGTTCGCGTCGCGCAAGAAGTCGAAAGCGTTCTGACCGGGAAAGTCCTGCTCGCCCAGCCACGCACGGGTGCTGCCGCCCGGCGACAGCCCGGTCATGCCACGGTCGGTACCGATCCACACGATGCCCTGCGCATCGCGATACAGCGCCTGCACCGAGCCGTCGGGCACGCCATCGGCCGCGGTGTAGCGGCGGGCCTTGCCGCCGCGCCAGCGTACCAGCCCGCCGGTGGTGCCGATCCACAGATCCTCGCCATCGGGCAGCACCGCGCGCACCGACAGCGAGGGCAGCCCATCGCCCGCACCGATGCGCGCCACCACCTTGCCCTGCGCATCCAGCCGCAGCACGCCCTGGCTGTAGGTGCCGGCCCAGACCCCTCCATCGCCAGCATCGGCCAGCGACAGCACCGACTGCTCCAGCACCCGGCCGCCTTCGGCCGGCAACAGCGACACGCGGCTGATCCGGCCGTCGCGCCAGCGATCCAGGCCCACCGCGCTCCCCACCCACACGGTGCCGTCGCCGGTCTGCAGCACCGTGCGCACGTAGTCCGAGGCAAGCCCGTCGTCCTGGGTGATGCCATGCGCGGCGCCTTCGGCGATGCGGAACAGGCCATGCGTGCTGCCGACCCAGATCAGGCCTTCGGCATCTTCCAGCAATGCCGGGCTGGCCACCCCGGTGATCGAGACCTGCTCGTCGGGAACGCCCGCGCCGCCGTGCACCACCAGCGTTCCGCTGGGCATGCTCATCCATAGATGCCCGCGCCGATCCAGCAACAAGGCATCCACCCGCTGCCCCTGACGAAACCGTTGCAGCCCGCCGCCGCGGCTCCACCACCACACGCCGTCGTCGCCGGCGACCAGCAAGCCGCCCCGGCGATCGCTGGCAAGCCGGCGCACCGGCACATTCCGCATGCCGTGCGCCTCGCCCCAGACGACCGCCTGGCCACCGGCACGCGGCAGCAGGAACAACCCGGCTTCGCTGCCTACCCACAGATCGCCACTGTCGTCGACGGACAAGGCAGTGATGCGCGCGCGCGGCAGGCCGGACTGGCGGCCGACATCGACCAGCCGCCCGTCCGGCTCGATCCGGTACAGCGTCTGCGGCGTTCCCACCCACAGCGCGCCATCGGCCCGGCGCAACAGGGCACTGACAGCCAGGTGGCGCGCCGAGGCATCGCCCAACTGCTGCCAGTTGCCATCCTTGTAGCGATACACCCCATCGAAGGCGGTACCGAACAGCATGCCGCCCGCGCAGTCGCGCAGCACCACGAACACGCCGCCCAGCTCCACGCCCGGCGTGTTCTGGCGGTCATACACGGTGAAATCGCGGCCGTTGAACCGCGCCACGCCTTCCCAGGTGCCCAGCCAGATCGAGCCGTCTTCGCCCTGGGCGACCGCATGCACCAGGTTGTGCGGCAGGCCGTCGTCCATGTTCCAGCGCGTGACGGTGTGATAGGCGGTGTGCTGCAGCGGCTGCGCGGCGGCCGGTAGCAGGCCGCAGCACGCCACGATCCACAACCACGCAAACGCCATCCGCAGCACGCCTGTGCCGCGGAGGCTGGATGCCTGCGTCTGCTCTCCCACCCTGTCCACGCTCCCGGTTCCCCTCATCCGTGCCCTCGGAGTTGCCTGCCGGTATGCACGGGCAGGCGCCGGGCCAATCTAGCATCGGGACTTTTGTGCCGCCCTAGGTACATCCCCCACAGCTGCCGGGCGCACCATGACACCGCTCGCATTCAGAAGAAACAGTGATAGGCAATCACTATTACCGGCGTCCAGACCTGCGCAAGCACAGGCACGCTGGCCGCGAGTGCGCCGGGGCGCCGGCGCACCGCGTGGGCCGCGACCGTCCCAGACCGCCGCATGGAGTTCGTTGGCGCCGCTGATGCATTCAGCCCACCGAGTATAAATATAGAACCCGATGGTCTAGTATTGAATGCATGTCCAGCTCGCCCCCACTCAAGTCCAAGGCCAGGAGCAACGGCCCGGGTCGTCCCAAGGATCTTGGGAAACGCGCCGCCATTCTCGGGGCAGCCCGTACGCTGTTCATGGAGCAGGGCTATGCCCGGGTAAGCATGGACGGGATCGCCGCGCTGGCTGGCGTCTCCAAGCTCACCGTCTACAGCCACTTCGGCGACAAGGAAAGCCTGTTTTCCGAGGCGATCCGTGCGCAGTGCCAGGAGATGATGCCGGACGACCTGTTCGACCATGCGCCCAAGGGCGCGCTGCGCGACCAGTTGATCGAGATCGCCCATGCGTTCTTCGCCATGGTCAGCACCGAATCGGCCATCTCCACCCACCGCATGATGATGGCGCCGGGCACCGGCGACGCGCATGTGCGCGAAATGTTCTGGGATGCCGGCCCCAAGCGGACCCAGCAGGCACTGGCAGCGTTCCTGGCCGCGCGCGTGGCCGACGGCCAGCTGGACATCGCCGATCTGCCGCGCGCGGCCTCGCAATTCTTCTGCCTGCTCAAGGGCGAGTTGTATGCCTTGATGATGTGCGGCCTGCACGGCCAGCCCACGCGCGCGCAGGTCAACGAGCACATCGAGTCCAGCGTGGACTTCTTCCTGAGGGCGTATGCGCCACGCTGATTGCCCCCGGCCCTTGGTGGCGGTGACTTCCGGCACTGCGCCGGCGATCGGCGCGCGGCGATGCTAGATGCGCCAGTTGCCCCGTGCACCGGTAAAATGCTCGCCCCACCGCGTTGGATAACCGCACCATGACGATCGATTTCACCCAGGCCCGCGAAAAGATGGTCGAACAGCAGATCCGGCCGTGGGACGTGCTGGACCTGCGCGTGCTCGACGTGCTAGCGCGCCTGCCGCGCGAAGCATTCGTGCCCGAGGCCTACAAGACCCTGGCCTACGTCGATGTGGAGATCCCGCTGTCGGCCGGCCACAAGATGATGAAGCCGGTGATCGAAGGCCGCATGTTGCAGGCGCTGGACCTGCAGCCGGGCGAGGACGTGCTGGAAGTCGGTACCGGCAGCGGCTTTTCCACCGCCTGCCTGGCCGCGCTGGCCCGTGAAGTGGTCAGCCTGGAGATCGATCCGGCGCTGGCCGCTGCGGCACGCACCAATCTCGACAATGCCGGCCTCGGCAGCAACGTGCGCATCGAAACTGCCGATGTGTTCGGTTGGCAGAGCGAGCGCCGCTTCGACGCCATCTGCGTGACCGGCGCGGTCGATACGCTGCCTGCCCAGTGGCTGCAGTGGCTGCGCCCGAACGGCCGGCTGTTCGTCGTCCGCGGTCACGATCCGGTGATGGAAGCGGTCCTGGTGCGTGGCGAGGTCAACGCCCCGCGCATCGAATCGTTGTTCGAAACCGACCTCGCCTATCTCCAGGGCGCCGCACCGACGCCCCGATTCCAATTCTGATTCCCAAGGAAGCTCCCCCGATGATCCGCCGATCCCTCGCCCTGGCCCTGGCCGCCGTCCTGTCACCGATGGCTGCGCATGCCACCGATCTGCTGCAGGTCTACGAAATGGCCCGCAACGGCGATCCGCAACTGGCCGTGGCCGAGTCCACGCGGCTGGTGAATCGGGAAGGTGAGGTACAGGCGCGTGCGGCGTTGCTGCCGCAGATCAACGGTGCCTACGACTACAGCAAGTCGCACCGCGAAATCGAAGGCCAGGATGGCCGTATCACCACCTCCTCGCGGTCCACCCAGGTCCAGGGCTCGCAGACGATCTTCAACTGGTCGCAGTTCGCCACCTTGCGTGCGCAACGCGAAGTGGCCAAGGCGGCAGACTTCACCCTGGCGTCGGCCAACAACGACCTGATTACCCGCACCTCTGCGGCGTACTTCCAGGTGTTGGTCGGTATCGAGTCGCTGGCTGCGGCAGAAACCAACGAAGCAGCGGCGAAGAAGCAGTTCGACTACGCCGACAAGCGACTGGAAGTGGGGCTGGCGCCAATTACCGATGTGCACGAAGCCCGCGCCCAGTACGACCAGGCGCGCGCCGATACCATCAACGCGCGCAACACCCTGAAGGATTACTACCAGGCGCTGACCGAACTCACCGGTCAGCCGGTGGTGGGCCTGCGTGCGCTGCCGGAAGATTTCCGCCCGGAAGTACCGGCCGCTTACAGCAATGTCGATCAGCTGGTTTCAACCGCCATCGCCGACAATCCTGCACTGAAGGCGCAGCAATTGCAGGTCAGCGCAGCGGAGGCGCAGGTCAATGCCGCGCGTGCCGGTCACCTGCCCACGGTCAACCTGACCGGCAGCATCGGCCGTAGCAACAGCTGGGGTACCGGTGCGGCCGAAAGCGGCGTGTTCACCACCCAGGGCCGAGACATCGATACCGACTCCGTCGGCATCAGCGTGTCGATCCCGATCTTCGCTGGCGGCGCCACGCAATCGGCCGTGCGCCAGGCGCTGTCGCGTCGCGATATCCAGCAGGACACCTACGAACAGCAGAAGCGCGCACTGGACCGCAATACGCGCAATGCCTACCAGACCGTGGTCGCGGGCATCAGCGAAGTGGAAGCGCGCCGCCTGGCCGTCGTCTCCGCGCAGGCAGCCTATGATGCATCGCAGGTCGGCCTGGAAGTCGGTACCCGCACGGTGCTGGACGTGGTGCAGAACCAGCGCACGCTGTTCCAGGCGCAGTTGAACTACGCGCAGTCGCGCTACACCTTCCTGCAGAACCGGCTGTTGTTGGGCCAGGCCATCGGCAAGCTGGACATCACCGACCTGCAGGACGTCAACCGCCTGCTGTCGCAGGATGCCGAATCCAGACTGCAGGGCAGTGGCTCGCTGCAGTAAGGCAGCGTAGGCACCTCGAGAGGCGGGCGCAGGCCCGCCTTTTTCATACGCGCACTCCGGCTGCAGCGGCGCGCGGCGTGAGCGACGCCGATCCGGCGCGTGCCGCATCCCGGATCGGGCGCGGCGCGTGACGACGCCTGCTGCGCTTGCTGCCGCAGCCAGCAAGCCGACGATGCCAGCGAACGCAGCGTCGGAGCGGACGGGCAGGACACACCGCCGCATCGACTCACGGCATCGCGCTATCGCTGGCGACCGCAGGCAGATCGGGAGCGATCTGCACCAAGGTCCGCGCCACCGCCCCCTTGCCATTGGCCACCAGCGCCAGGCCCGCGGCCGCCATTGCTTCGCGCCGTGCGGGATCGCCCAGCAACCGCGCCAGATCGCGATACACGCAATCGGCATCCTCGCAGATGGCAACCGCATCGGCCTCGCGCATGCGCCGCGAGATTTCCGAGAAGTTATGCAGATGCGGGCCGGTCACTGCCGGCGTGCCCACTGCTGCAGGTTCCAGCAGGTTGTGTCCGCCGATCGGCTGCAGGCTGCCGCCGACGAAGGCGACCTGCGCGCACGCATAGAAACTCATCAGCTCGCCCAGGGTATCGAGGACGAACACCGCATCGCGCGCCTGCGGCCAGTGCTGGGCCTTGCGCGTGGCCACGCGCCAACCGCGCTCGCGCGCCAGCGCCTCCACCTTGGGAAAGCGCTCGGGATGGCGCGGCGCCCAGAGCAGCAGCAGATCGGGAAACGCACCCAGCAGTCGCGCATGGATGTCGGCCACCGCCGCTTCCTCGCCTTCATGCGTGCTGGCCGCAATCCACACCGGGCGCGTGGCTGGCACGTGCGTACGGAACTGCGTCACCAACGCCTGCAGTTGCGCGGGCGCGGCGATATCGAATTTGAGATTGCCCAGCGCCACCACCTGTTCCGGTCGCGCACCCAGGGTGAGGAAGCGCTCGGCATCGTCCTGGGACTGCGCCGCCACGCAGGTCACCGTGCGCAGCGCGCGGCTGATCAACGGCGCCAGCACGCGATAGCCGCGCAACGAGCGCGCCGATAGCCGCGCGTTGAGGATATACAGCGGAATCTGGCGGTCGCGGCAGCCGAACAGCATGTTCGGCCACAGCTCGGTTTCCAGGATCAGCGCCAGCCGCGGGCGAAAGTGCTCGAGAAACCGGCCCACGCTGCCAGGCACGTCGTACGGCAGATAGACATGATCCACCGCATCGTCCCACACCGCACGCACGCGTTCGGAACCGGTGGGCGTGATGGTGGTGATGACCCAACGGATATCCGGGCGCTGCGCACGCAAGGCATTGACCAGTGGCGCGGCCGCGTTGACCTCGCCCACCGATACCGCATGCACCCACACCCGCGGGCGGCCGCAGGCATGCGTGTACGACGCATAGCGCTCGTTCCAGCGGTTGAAGTATTCGCGCACGCGGAAGCCGCGCCACACCAGGTGGTACACCGTGATCGGCAGCAACAGATACAACAGCGCCGAGTACAGCCCACGCAACAGCCATTCGATCGGGTCTTTCCGCATCCGTGCAGGATACGGGAGCGCTCCTGCGTGCGCATGTGCACGCTGCCGCGCGCGTGCGATCCCTTAGAATTGGCGCATGTCCGAGCCCGCCAACGTCGCTGTCCGCCCTTCCCTGCGCAACCCCAGGCATTGGCCCATGTTCCTTGGCCTGGCCGTGATGGTGCTGGCCGGGCGCCTGCCCTGGACGCTGCAGCGCGCACTCGGCCGTGGCGTGGGCTGGATCGCGATGCGTCTGGCCGGCACGCGCCGGCGCGCTGCGCAGGTCAACCTCGAACTGTGCTTTCCCGAGCAGGACGATGCCTGGCGGGCACGACTGTTGCGCGACAGCTTCGATGCGCTGGGCGTGGGCCTGTTCGAATTCGCGCGCGCCTGGTGGGGCAGCATCGACGCCATTCGCCCGGGTGTGCAGGTCGAGGGCCTGGAACATCTGCAGCAGTTGCAGCAACAACAGCGCGGCGTGCTGCTGGTGTCCGGACATTTCATGACGCTGGAGATGTGCGGGCGCCTGCTCTGCGACCACGTGCCGCTGGCCGGCATGTACCGCAAGCACCGCAACCCGGTGTTCGAATGGGCGGTCAAGCGTGGGCGTCTGCGCTATGCCACGCACATGTTCGCCAACGAAGACCTGCGCGCCACCATCAAGCATCTCAAGCGCGGCGGCTTCCTGTGGTACGCGCCGGACCAGGACATGCGCGGCAAGGACACCGTGTTCGTGCCGTTCTTTGGCCACCCTGCCTCCACCATCACCGCCACCCATCAACTGGCGCGGCTGACCGGCTGCGCGGTGGTGCCGTATTTCCATCGCCGCGAAGGCGGCCGCTACATCCTCAAGATCGCGCCGCCGCTGGCGGGCATTCCATCAGACGATGTGATCGCCGATACCACCCAGGTCAATGCGGCGATCGAGGACATGGTGCGCGAGGCGCCGGATCAATACCTGTGGATCCATCGCCGTTTCAAGCGCCAGCCCGGCGGGCGCAGCGCGTTCTATCGATGAGCCGTCGCCGCAGGGCGAGCGGCTGATGAAGCATTACGCGGGCGCCATCGACCGCCGGCATGCGCGAGCCCGAGGCAAACGCATCAGCCCGGCGGTGGCTGGTCTGCGTCGTCGTTGAGCAATGCGCCGGCATACAAGCCGGCCAGCATCAGGCTCAGCCCGCCCCAGAAGCTGGAATAGAACGCCAGGTGCGTGTTGAGCGGGAACAGCGTCGCCACCAGCGCGATCATCGCCGGGCGCGCCTGCTCACGCGCGCCAGCGCTCGAATAGCGCCACGCGCGCCAGGCCTGCGCCGCACCGGCCAGCCACAGCAGCAGCCCGATCACCCCGGTTTCGGCCAGGATTTCCAGCACGAGCTGGTGGGCGTGGAAGGCCGGGCCATCGCCCCAGGCCGGTGCCTGGGTCGGGGCCGGATTGCAGGCCGGATAGGCCTGCCGGAAGCCGCGCGCGCCCACACCATTGAGCGGATGCTCGCGGATCATGCACAGCGCCGCGCCCCAGATCTGGCCACGCCCGGACAAGGCCTGGTCCACGCCCTGCTCGCCACCACCGAACGCCAGCGCGGTGCGTTGGAGACGCTCGCGCGCCTGCGGCGCCACCGCCACCACGGCGCCGGCCAGCAATACCCCGACCACCGCCACCGCCAGCAGGCGGCGGCCGCCCAGCAACTGCCAGCCGGACAGCACCACGATCACCGCATAGGTGATCCATGAGGCGCGCGAGCCGGCCAGTACCAGCACCACCCCGACCGCGGCTGCCCCGCCCACCCAGGCCCAGACGGTGCGCCGCCCCAGCGCCAGCAGCAGGAACGGCGACAGGCTGGCCAGGGTCTGCCCGAACTTGAGATTGCACGGCCCCAGCACGCCGCTGAGGCGGTCCACCAACGCCAGTTCCTGCGCGGTGCACAGCCCGTGCCCGCTGATCAGCTGCTTGAGGTGATCCAGCCCGAAGAACAGCGGGCTGCTGCCGATCGCGGCCTGCACCAGCGCATCCAGCGTCCACACTGCGCCGATCACGGCCAGGCCGGCGAAGGTGCGGCGGCGGCGTTGCGCATTGGCCACCGCAATCGCGCACAACCACATGAAAGGCAGGTAGCGCAGATCGGTGGCCGACTTGCGCAGCGCACGGCCGGCATCCACCGCATCGAACGCCGACAGCATCTGCGGCAGCCAGTAGGCGAAGAACAGCACACTGGTCAGCGCCCAGGCCGCGCCGCTGAGCAGGCCGGTGCCGCCACGAAAACGCGCATGCAACAAGCGGTAGGCCGCAAACACCGCGCCCAGCGACAGCACCGTTTCTGCCAGGCCGGGCGTGGGCCACAGCGCGACGAACAGGATCACCCACAGCGGCGCCCAGCGGCCGACGTCGGGGCCCAACACGGGCGCGCGCGCCATGGCGTCAGCGGCGGAGTTCGTCATAGACCTTCAGGGTGGCCGCTTGCACGGCCTGCAACGTATAGGGAATCACGGCAGGCGCAGCGGGCGCCTGCCGCAGCAAGGCCAGCGCCTGCGTGCACAGGGCCTGGGCATCGAAGGGCGCCACCGCGCCGCCGGGCTGCAGCTCGGCCAGCAATTCGCCGACCCCGCCATGCGCCCAGCCCAGCACCGGCCGCCCGACGGCCAGGGCTTCGACCACGGTGCGGCCGAAGGCTTCGGGCTTGCGCGAGAGTTGCAGCACCAGGTCGCTGGCGGCGTAGGCCTCGGCGATGCGTGCCGTGGGCTCGGTGAAGGCGACCGCTTCGGCCACACCCAACCGCGCGGCCTCGGTCTCCAGTTCGCGCACATAGTCCTCGCGCCCGGGCTCGCGCGCTCCCGGCAGCCACAGCCAGGCGGGAACGCCGGCAGCGCGGATATCGGCCAGCAGTTGCAGGCCGTCGGCATGCCCCTTCAGACGGGTGCCGCGGCCTGGCAGCAGCAGCAGGGGTGCCTCGGCCGGCAAGCCGGGCAACACGGTCTGGACCCAGGCGCGCGCATGTCGATCCGGCCGCGCACGGCGCGGAAACTGGGCGATGTCCACGCCGCGCGGAATCGTGCGCAGCCGGGCCGGATCGGTGCGCGGATAGTGCGTACGCACGTAGTCGTGCACCGTGCGCGACACGCAGATCACTCGCTCGCCATAGGTCATCACCGCGCTGTAGCGGCTGGGCGAATTGAGCCCGTGCACGGTGGTGACAAAGCGCGGCCGCGTTGCGGCATCCATCCCGCGCAGCGCGTACCAGCCCAGCCAGGCCGGTAGCCGCGAGCGCGCATGCACGATGTCGGCCCCAAGCTCGGCGAACAGCCGGCGCAGGCCGACCACATGCCGCAGCGTCAGCAAGGACTTGCGGCCGATGTCCAGGGTGAGGTGTTCGCCGCCCGCCTCCAGCAGCGGCTGGACTAGGCGCCCGCCGGCCGACACCACCACCGCGCGGTGGCCGGCGCGCACCAGCGCGGCGGCGATTTCCAGGGTGGAGCGCTCGACGCCGCCGGACTGCAGCGCCGGCAGCAATTGCACCACGGTCAGGCGGTGCACCGGCCAGTATCAGTCGGCGAGTACGAACAGGGAGCCGCAGTACGGGCACTTGGCTTCGCAGTTGGGCTCGTCCTCGATCGGCAGGTACACCCGCGGATGCGAGTTCCACAGCGCCATCGCAGGCGTCGGGCAGCTCAGCGGCAGGTCGCCGCGGTGCACGGTGTAACGCGTTTGCGCATTGGCGGGCGCGGTGGCGGTCTGGCTCATGGCGGTGCGATCGGAAGACAAAGACAGAGCGCGGATTCTAGCAGCCTGCGAGGTGATCGGCCCATCGACCGGGCGCTGCCGCAGGCGCAGCGATGGTGACGGACACGGCCGCAGGGATGACCACGGCAGCCGGCGCGGATGGCGCTTCCGCACGCCGGTACCGACATCGCAGCGATCATCGCGCCTATCATCGGAGACCTTCACCGCGCTCCCGTCGGCCGCGCGGCACGACGCCGAGACGACCGCACAGGCCAGCCGACGCGCCGCCACTCAAGGAGACCTCCGCCACGTGATCCTGCCCGCCCCGCTGCGCTCGCGCCCCTCGCGGCGTTGGACCTTCATCGCCCTGGCCTGCATCGCGACGGCGCCGGCGGTCGCGGCGCCACCGTTTGCCAGTTCGTTCGAGCCAGGCCAGCCGCTGCCGCTGCCGGCAGCCGCAGGAGCCCTGCAGCTGGAGGTCGGCAACGGCCCGGCCGCGCCGTATGCGGCAAAGCCGAAGGTCGGCTACAGCGGTGCGCGTGCCCTGCGTTATGCAGGCCAGGATGGCGGCGGGCGACGCACGCTGTTCGCACTCGACCAAACGATCGGTGCGGACACCACGTTGTCGTGGCTGGTGTTGCCGGAGAGCGTCGGCGACCAGCACGCAAGTTCCACCCATGTTTCGCTGGACCTGCTGCTGGACGATGGACGGCGCGCCTCCGCCAGCGCAGCGCGCGATCAGCACGGCAGCGCGCTGGGTGCGGATGCGCAGGCCGCATCGAAGACGCTGTACCCGCAGCAATGGGCGCGCAAGCAGGTGCGGTTGGGCGATGTGGCCAGCCTGCGCGGGCGGCGTGTGGTGGCGATCGAGCTGGAGGTCGCTCCACCTGCTGGCACAGCGGGCATGGGTTGGATAGACGATGTGATGCTGGGCGAGCTGCCGCTGGCGGCGCCGGCACGCCCGTCGGACTGGGTGCTGACCACGCGCGGCACGCAATCCAATGGCACGTTTTCGCGCGGCAACAACTTCCCCGCGACGGCAGTGCCGCATGGCTTCAATTTCTGGACGCCGGTGACCGATGCCGGGACGCTGAGCTGGCTGTATCGCTGGAACGAGCAGAACGACGCCGACAACCGGCCGCGCCTGCAGGCCTTGTCGCTCAGCCATCAGCCCAGCCCGTGGATGGGCGACCGGCAGACATTCCAGGTGATGCCCTCGCTCGACGCTGGCGTGCCCGAAGCCGATCGAAACAAGCGCGCGCTGGCGTTCTCGCATGCCAACGAAGTCGCGCGGCCCTATCGTTATGCGGTGCAGCTGGACAACGGCATCCATGCCGAGATCGCGCCCACCGACCATGCGGCGCTGTTCCGTTTCCGCTTTCCCGAGCACGGCGATGCCAATCTGCTGTTCGACAACGTGGATGCGCGTGGCAGCCTGCAGCTGGATGCGCAAACGCAAACCCTGTCCGGTTACACCGATGTGCGCAGCGGTCTGTCGACCGGGGCCACGCGCATGTACGTGTATGCCAGTTTCGACCGGCCATGGACGGCCAGCGGGCGCATCGAGAGCGGGCGACCGACCGGCTGGATCAAGTTCGATCCCGGCAGCGCGCGGCAGGTGCAGATGCGCATCGCGACCTCGCTGATCTCGCTCGAACAGGCCAGGCACAACCTGGCGCTGGAAATCGCGCCCCAGGCCGGTGTCGAACAGGTCGCCGCGCAGGCGCAGGAGGCCTGGGATGCGCTGCTCGGCCGCTTCGAGGTGCCCGATGCGACGCCCGACCAGAAGACCACGCTGTATTCCAATCTGTACCGGCTGTATCTGTATCCCAACTCCGGGCACGAAAACGTGGGCAGCGCGCAGGCGCCGGACTGGCGCTATGCCAGCCAGAACAGCTGGTCGGACGACAACGTCGATGGCAGCGCGGTACGCAGCTTTGCGCCGATCCGCGATGGCCGGGTGTACGTCAACAACGGGCTGTGGGATACCTTCCGCACCGCCTGGCCGGCCTATGCGCTGTTCGCACCCGACGAGGCCGGCACGCTGGTACAGGGCTTCGTGGAGCAGGCGCGCGCCGGTGGCTGGATCGCACGCTGGTCCTCGCCCGGCTACGCCGACCTGATGGTGGGCACCAGCTCGGACGTGGCGTTTGCCGATGCCTGGCTCAAGGGCGTGCGCGGCTTCGACCCGGCCGAGGCCTATGCGGCTGCCTTGAAGAACGCCACGGTGGTGCCGCCGGATCGGCATGTGGGCCGCAAGGGCATGGCGCGTGCGACCTTCCGCGGCTATGCGGACACCGACACCCACGAAGGCATGTCCTGGTCGATGGAAGGTGCGCTCAACGACTTCGGCATCGCCAACATGGCTGAAGCTTTAGCCAAGCAGGCAACCACGGCACACGAGCGTGAGCGCTATGCGACCGAGGCGGTGTACTTGCGTCATCGCGCGGCCGGCTATGCGGCGCTGTTCGATCCGTCGATCGGCTTCTTCCAGGGCCGCACCGCGCAGGGCCGGTGGCGGGTGGATGCCGCGCAGTACGACCCGCGTGTCTGGGGCAACGACTACACCGAATCCAGCGGCTGGACCTTTGCGTTCACCGCACCGCACGATGGCCAGGGCCTGGCCGCGCTCTACGGCGGGCGCGATGCCCTGGCGGCAAAGCTGGACCAGTTCTTCGCCACGCCCGAAACCGGCGAAGCGGCGTTTTCCGGCTCGTATGGCGGCACCATCCACGAAATGACCGAGGCACGCGATGTGCGCATGGGCATGTATGCGCACAGCAATCAGCCGGCGCACCACATCCCATGGATGTATCTGTACGCCGGGCAGCCGTGGAAGACCCAGCGACTGACCCGCGAGATCCTGTCGCGGCTGTACCTGGGCAGCGAGATCGGCCAGGGCTATGCCGGCGACGAAGACAATGGCGAGATGTCGGCATGGTATCTGTTCGCGGCGCTGGGCATTTACCCGTTGCGGATGGGCGCGCCGGAGTACGTGATCGGCTCGCCGTTGTTCCGGCACGCACGCGTGCGCCTACCCGGCGGCGGCACGCTGACCGTCAATGCGCCGCAGAATTCGCCGCAGAACGTGTACGTGCAATCGCTCACGCTCAACGGCAAACCGTGGCGCAAGACCTGGTTGCCGCATGCGGCGATTGCCAATGGCGCCACGCTGGAGTTCGTGATGGGTCCGGCGCCATCGCGCTGGGGCAGCGAGCCGGATGCTGCGCCACCGTCGCTGACGCCGGCCGGGCAGCACCCTGCTCCGTTGCGCGACCTGCTGGGTGCCAACGCACGCGTGACGCAGGCCGATGGTCGCGCGCTGGCCGCCTTGCATGACGACGATGCGGTCAGCGCGAGCGCGGTGTCGCCGGCCACGGTCCTGACGTTGAGCGGTCTCGATCGTGGCGAGGCCACGCTCTACACCGTGACCAGCGGCAACGCCGCGATTGCGTCGGCCGCCTGGACGCTGGAAGCACGCACTGCACAGGGCACGTGGCGCGTCGTCGATGCGCGCGGCCAGGAGCGTTTTCAATGGCCGCTGCAAACGCGCCCGTTCCGGATCGCTACGCCCGGTCCGTATGCGCAGTATCGGCTGCGTTGGACGGCGCCCGCGCGTGCGCAGGTGGCGGAAATCGAGTTGCTGGGTGCCGCGCCGGAGGGGCGTTGAGGCGTAAGGTTCTGAGCGGGATCGCGTTGGGTGACGACGACGCGCGACGCCTGCTGTTTGCGTTGCTCGTCAACGTTTTGGGTGGTTGACGCTGAGTCGCTGCCAAGGGTAGGCCGCACCCTCACCCCAACCCCTCTCCCGTGGGGAGAGGGGCTTTTCGGTCGTTGCTGCAGGCTGAGTGCTGAGCTGCTGCGCGCCTTGCAGCGACAATTTCTCGGCCGTCGCGATGCTAGGGGTAGGCCTTACCCTCACCCCAACCCCTCTCCCGTGGGGAGAGGGGCTTTTCAGTCGTTGCTGCAGGCTGGGTGCTGAGCTGCTGGGCGCATTGCAACACCCTATCGAGCGAGGGACTTCTCGGCCGCTGTCTTGCCGGCCAAGTGCTTACTGCTTCAAATCAAGCAATACTCGGCCAAAATCTTGGACACCTCGCAAGTCTTAGACACCTCGACTCAGTCATTGCCTTTCTCAGTCGTTGCCTTTTTCGCTTGCCGCTTTTTCCGCATCGCGCTGCTTGCGGATCTGCGCATCCACCGCGGCGATCGCGGTCATGTTCATCACCCGGCGCGAGGTGGCGCTGGTGGTGAGGATGTGCACCGGCTTGGAGATGCCCATCAGGATCGGGCCGATCGCCACGCCATCGGTGAACACGCGTACCAGGTTGTAGGCGATGTTGGCCGCTTCCAGGTTCGGCAGCACGAACAGGTTGGCGCGGCCCTTCAAGGTGCTGTTGGGCATGATCTGCTTGCGCAACGCCTCGTCCCAGGCGGTGTCGCCCTGCATCTCGCCGTCGATGTTGAGCTCGGGCTTGCGCTTGAGCAGCGCTTCGCGCACCTGGCGCATCTTCAGCGCATCGCGCGAGTCGTGACTGCCGAAGTTGGAGTGCGACAGCAGCGCGATGTTGGGCTCGATGCCGAACAGCTTCAGGCGGTACGCAGCCTGCAGCGTGGCTTCGACCACCTGCTCCACCGTGGGGTCTTCCTGCACATGCGTGTCCAGGAAGAAGAACACGCCCAGCTGGTTGATCACGCCGGTCATCGCCGAGGTGGAGCTCACCCGCGGCTCCAGCGGAATCACGCTGCGCGCGTAGCCCAGCTTCTTGTGGAAGCGGCCGACCACGCCGGACAGCATCGCATCGGCTTCTCCGCGCGCCACCATCACTGCGGCGATCAGGGTCGGACGCGAGCGCATCAGCTCCTTGGCCGCGGTCACGGTCACGCCGCGGCGCTCGGTGAGCGCGTGGTAGTACTGCCAGTAATCGTTGAAGCGGGGGTCGTCGAGGATGTTGGTGATCTCGAAGTCCACCCCGGCGGTCAGGCGCAGGCCCATGCGCTCGATGCGCGCTTCGATGACGTCCGGGCGGCCGATCAGGATCGGGAAGGCCAGGCCTTCGTCGACCACGTTCTGCACCGCGCGCAGCACCACTTCTTCTTCGCCCTCGGCATACACCACGCGCTGCTTGTCGGCGCGCGCACGGTCGTAGACCGGCTTCATCATCAGGCTGGTGCGGTAGACGAACTGGCCGAGCTTGTCGCGGTAGGCCTCCATGTCGGCGATCGGCCGGGTGGCCACGCCCGAATCCATCGCCGCCTGCGCAACCGCAGAGGACAGCTCGACCAGCAGGCGCGGGTCCAGCGGACGCGGAATCAGGTAGTCCGCACCGAAGCTCGGGGTTTCGCCGCCGTAGGCCGCGCCCAGGTCGGACGCCTCGCGCCGCGCCATCGCCGCGATCGCCTTGACGCAGGCGATCTTCATCTCTTCGTTGATGCCGGTGGCGCCCACGTCCAGCGCGCCGCGGAACAGGTAGGGGAAGCACAGCACGTTGTTGATCTGGTTCGGATAGTCCGACCGACCGGTGCCGATGATGCAATCCGGGCGCACCGCCTTGGCCGCTTCCGGGGTGATTTCCGGGTTGGGGTTGGCCAGCGCGAAGATCACCGGCTGGCGCGCCATGCTGGCGACCATCTCCGGCTTGAGGATGCCGGCGGCCGACAGGCCCAGGAAGATATCCGCGCCCTCGACGATTTCGGCCAGGGTGCGCTTGTCGGTATCGCGTGCGTAGCGCTGCTTGTCCGGGTCCAGGTCGGTGCGGCCGGTGTGGATCACCCCGTCGCGGTCCAGCGCCAGGATGTTCTCCGGCTTCAGGCCCAGCGAGACCAGCATGTTGACGCAGGAAATGCCCGCCGCGCCCATGCCGGTGGTGGCCAGCTTGACCTCTTCGATCTTCTTGCCGGTGACCACCAGCGCGTTGAGCACCGCGGCGCCGACGATGATCGCGGTGCCGTGCTGGTCGTCATGGAACACCGGGATGTTCATGCGCTCGCGCAGCTTGCGTTCGACGATGAAGCACTCAGGCGCCTTGATGTCTTCCAGGTTGATGCCGCCGAAGGTCGGCTCCAGGCTGGCGATGATGTCCACCAGCTTGTCCGGGTCGTTCTCGTTGATCTCGATATCGAACACGTCGATGCCGGCGAACTTCTGGAACAGCACGCCCTTGCCTTCCATCACCGGCTTGGAGGCCAGCGGGCCGATGTTGCCCAGGCCCAGCACCGCGGTGCCGTTGGTGATCACCGCCACCAGGTTGCCGCGCGCGGTGAGCTCGCTGGCCTGGGTGGCGTCCTCGACGATGGCCTCGCAGGCGAACGCCACGCCGGGCGAGTACGCCAGCGACAGATCGCGCTGGGTCAGCATCGGCTTGGTCGCGGTGACCTTGATCTTGCCGGCCGGCTGCTGGCGGTGATAGTCGAGGGCGGCCTGTTTGAAGTCGTCGGTGGACATCGGCTGTGTGGGTCTCGAAGGCGCAGGAGAACTGAATTCTACCCTCCTGCCTGAACAAGGGCCTGTCGCGCAGCTGTCAACGCGGCAGGGAGATTGCATGCTGCAACGCAGCGCACGTGGCGACCCGCTGGCGGGTCAACGCAGAACGGCCCTGCACCCCGCCGGCAACGCCGACGGAGAACAGGGCCGTAGGAAACCTCAGCGTGCGCTGGCCGGAGCGACCACGTCGGTGGCACCCGGCGACGCCTGCAGCGGCGGCGAGCCACCATCCAGCACCAGCTTGAGCTGGTCGCGGTCCAGCGCATTTTCCCAGCGCGACACCACCACCGTGGCCACCGCATTGCCGATGAAGTTGGTCAGCGAGCGGCATTCGCTCATGAAGCGGTCCACGCCCAGGATCAGCGCCATGCCGGCCACCGGCACGTCCGGTACCACCGACAGCGTGGCGGCCAGGGTGATGAAACCGGCACCGGTCACGCCAGCCGCGCCCTTGGAGCTGAGCATCGCCACCGCCAGCAGGGTGATCTGCTGGCCCAGGGTCAGGTCCACGTTGGTGGCCTGGGCGATGAACAGTGCGGCCAGGGTCATGTAGATATTGGTGCCGTCCAGGTTGAACGAATAGCCGGTGGGCACCACCAGGCCCACCACCGACTTCTCGCAGCCGGCCTTCTCCATCTTCTCCATCAGCGATGGCAGCGCCGACTCCGAGGACGAGGTGCCCAGCACCAGCAGCAGTTCGGCCTTGAGGTAGCGGATCAGCTTGAGCACTGAAAAGCCGCAGACACGGCACACCAGGCCCAGGATCACCAGCACAAACAGCAGCGAGGTGATGTAAAACGAACCCACCAGCCAGGCCAGGTTGACCAGCGATTCCACCCCGTACTTGCCGATGGTGAAGGCGATCGCGCCGAACGCACCGATCGGCGCGGCCTTCATCAGGATATGCACCAGGCGGAACACTGGCGCGGTCAGCGCTTCCAGGAAGCTCTGCACCGGGCGGCCACGTTCGCCCACCAGGGCCAGCGCGATACCGAACAACACCGCCACGAACAGCACCTGCAGGATGTTGCCATCGACGAAGGCGCTGATCAGCGTCGCCGGGATGATGTCCATCAAAAAGCCGACCAGGCTCAACTCGTGCGACTTCTGCACGTAGGTGTTGACCGCACTCTGGTCCAACTCGGCCGGGTTGATGTTCATGCCGGCGCCCGGCTGCACCACGTGCGCCACGACCATGCCCACGATCAACGCCAGCGTGGAGAAGAACAGGAAGTAGGTCATCGCCTTGGCGAACACCCGCCCCACCGTCTTGAGGTGGGTCATGCCGGCGATGCCGGTGACGATGGTCAGAAAGATCACCGGGGCGATGATCATCTTCACCAACTTGATGAAGGCGTCGCCCAGCGGCTTGAGGCTTTCGGCAAACGCCGGCTCGAAGTGGCCCAACAGGGCGCCGAGGACGATGGCCACCACCACTTGGAAATACAGCTGGCGGTAGAAGGGCACGGACGCCGGCAACGGGCCGGCAGGCTTGCTGATGTGCATGACGCCACTCCGAGGGAACTGGGGGGGTGCCTGGGCAGGTACCCGGTGCCCGCATTCTGGCCGCACGTCACAGCCCGGGCCGATAACCCATTGGTACTACGGATGCGCCGCGGCGCCGCGGGTGCCTGAAGGGCGCCGCGCGGCACGCGCTGCAACCCCGCGCCAGATAAGGACTTTATGCACGGCCTGCCCCACAGGAGGGGCTCGCGGGGACACCACGGGCATGCGTCCGCAGCACTGTCCGTCGGATGACCCTGGTCTTACACTTCAGCCGCGCCGCCACCGGCCGTTAATTCCGTTTAACGCAGACACCGAAGTTTCTGTGCAGTCGCCGTCCGGAACCTGCGCGCTTGCTGAAGCTGTTCACCGCGATCGCCATGGCAGGACGCCCCGGCCCCTTTCATTGCCGAAGACCACTCCTATGCGCCTCAACCTGCTTGTCCTGGCGTTGGCTCTTGCCATCGTCCCCGCCGCTGCCAATGCAGCCACCTCGATCGAAAACTGGCCCACCAAGTACACCTTCGGTGATGGCACCGAGCTGGGTCTGACCGGCAACTACGCCTACGACGACAACAACTTCTCCGGCGACGACCGCCTGGAAGACCGCACCGATTTCCGCCGCAAGGAATTCGGCGCCACCATCAAGAAGAAGGGCGTCTACGACGCCATGGTGTATTTCGACTTCGAAGCCAAGCTGTGGCTGGACGTGTTCTACCGCTTCGAGACCAAGGCGCTGCTGGGCCAGGATTATGGCCGCGTGCGGATGGGCTACATGAAGGTGCCGGTGGGTCTGGAAGCGGTGCAGAGCTCGCGTGCGGGCAGCTTCATGGAACTGGGCCTGCCGGTGCAGGCGGTGTTCCAGGGCCGTCGGACCGGCGTGGAATGGACCCTGGAGCGCCAGCAGTACCTGCTGCAGGCCGGCGCGTACGGCGGCAAGGATCTGCAGGGCGACAACCCGGGCACCACCCAGGCGGTGCATGCGGCATGGACCCCGTTCAAGGCCGAGGGCGACGTATTGCACCTGGGTATTGCCGGCTCGGTCGAGAATCCGCGCGGTTTCAGCGACGGCCGCGGTGTGTCCTTCAGCCCGCGCGTGCGCCTGCGTGCCCGCCCGGAAGCCGGCCTGACCGACGTGCGCCTGATCGACACCGGCACCATTCTCGATGTGGACCATGTGATCCGCAGCGGCGTGGAAGCAGTATGGATCCACGGCCCGTTCTCGCTGCAGAGCGAAGCGCTGCGTGCCGAAGTGGCGCGTAACGCCGGCCAGCCGCACTTCATCGCCCAGGGCCAGTACGTGTACGGCACCTGGTCGCTGACCGGCGAGTCGCGCAGCTATGCCGGCGGCGTGCCGGGCAACATCAAGCCGGCGCACGACTACGGTGCGGTCGAACTGACCGCCCGCTACAGCCGCCTGAACCTGGAAGACAACAACGTCCACGGCGGCCGTCAGCACGACACCACCATCGGCGCCAACTGGTACCTCACCAGCCACTTCAAGTTCCAGGCCAACTACAGCTGGGTGGATTCCTCGCGCAATGGCGTGCATGAAACCCCGCACGTGATGGAGCTGCGCGCGCAGGTGCAGTTCTAAGCAGCGCCAAGGCGCGCTGCTGCCAGCGCATACGGCAGCAGGTTCCCGGCACGGCCGCATCCTTTCCCGGGTGCGGCCGTTGTCGTTTTGGGCGTTTGTCCAGCGCGCGGCAAGAGCGCCTGGCACCACGTAGCGCGCAGTCGTCAGGCGGGTGTGGACAGCGCGGACGAACCGCAACGGACGCGTGATACATGCCCACCGAGCACCGCCCGCGCCCACGCGGCGGTGAGCGCAGTCGTTTTATCAGCTGCTCGAAGGCGATGGCTGCGCGTACGGGAGCAGATCGCCATACTTGCACCATGTATGCATCGCAACGCCGCCGTCTACTGCTCACCCTGGCCATCGTGCTGGGCGGGATGGTCGTGGCGATGCTGGCGGCCGGGCATTTTGTCGAACAGAGTGCGCTGCGCGACGAAAGCGTCACCGTGCGCCGGCAGTTGCGGCTCTATGCGCAGGCGCTGCAGCAGCGCATCGACCGCTATCGCACCCTGCCGCAGATCCTGGCGCTGGACCCGGAGCTGCGCGCTGCCGTGTCCGGCCCGCTGTCGCCAGCCCAGGTGGATGCGCTCAACCGCAAGCTCGAACGCGCCAACAACGTTACCCAGTCGTCCACGCTGACCCTGATCGACCGCAACGGCATCGCGCTGGCGGCCAGCAACTGGCGTGCGGCGCGCAGCAACGTGGGTGTGGACTACGCATTCCGCCCTTACTACCAGCAGGCACTGGCCACCGGCAGCGGCAGTTTTTATGGCATTGGCATGACCACCAGCGAGCCGGGCTATTTCCTGTCGCAGGCCATCGTGGACGCTGCCGGCCAGGTGCAGGGCGTGGTGGTGATCAAGATCGCGCTGGCCGCGCTGGAGCGCGAATGGCTGCAGACGCCGGACATCGTGCTGGCCTCCGACGCGCACGGGGTGGTGTTCCTGGCCAGCCGCGCCACCTGGCGCTACCGCATGCTGGCCCCGCTCACCCCGCGCGACCGCACCGAATTGCAGAGCACCCGTCAGTATGCCGACCAGGGGCTGCTGCCGCTGCGCCGTCGGCTGATCGAGCAGACCGGCAACGGCGGCGTGCTGACCGAAGTGCGCGACCCGCCCTTGGGCGCACCGGTGCTGTGGCAGACCCTGGAAGTACCGGAAAGCGGCTGGCGCCTGCATTTGCTGCACGACACCCGTGCCAGCGCCGCGGCCGGCCGCGCGGCGGCCATCGCCGCCGCCGGCACCTGGCTGGCGCTGGCCTTGCTGTGGTTGTTCGTACAACAGCGCCGGCGCCTGTCGGCGCTGCGCCAGCGCAGCCGGAACGAGCTGGAGACGCTGCTGCAACAGCATGCCGAAGAACTGCGCACCGCCCAGGACGGCGTGGTGGCCGCCGCGCAGCAGTCCAACGCCGGCCTGAGCCGCAGCCTGGAACACCTGCCGCAGGGCGTGGTGGTGATCGACGAAGCGCTCAACCTGGTGGCATGGAATTCGCGCTACGTGGAGCTGTTCCGGTTTCCGCCGGAACTGCTCAAGATCGGCCGCCCGATCGAGGACCTGTTCCGCTTCAACGCCCGCCGGGGGTTGCTGGGTCCCGGCCCGATCGAAGCGGCGATCGAGCGACGCCTGAATCACCTGCGCAGCGGCAAGCCGCATATGCGCGAGAGCGAGAAGGAAGACGGCACGGTGCTGGAGATCCGCGGCAATCCGCTGCCCGATGGCGGATTCGTCACCAGCTACACCGACATCACCAGCTACAAGAACGCCGCACGCGAACTGCGCTCGCTGGCCGATGCGCTGGAGCATCGCGTGGCCGAGCGCACCCGCGACCTGGCCGCGGCCAAGCGCGAAGCCGAAAGCGCCAATCGCTACAAGACCCGCTTCGTCGCCTCGGCGGTACACGACCTGCTGCAACCGCTCAACGCCGCGCGCATGTTCGTCTCGGTACTGCGCGGCCAGGTGCGCGAGCCCGACAGCGCACGCGTGGTGGACAACATCGACGACGCACTCACCGCGCAGGACGCCATCCTCAACAGCCTGCTCGACATCTCGCGGCTGGAGGCCGGCAGCCTGAAGACGCAGGTGCGCGACTTCGCGCTCGCGCCGCTGCTGGAGACGCTGGCGCGCGAGTTCGGCATCCTGGCCGAAGACCGCGGCCTGAGACTGGACTACGTGCCGACCTCGGCCGTGGTGTCGAGCGACGAAACGCTGTTGCGCCGCATCCTGCAGAACTTTTTGTCCAACGCGATCCGCTACACCCCACGCGGCCGCGTGCTGATCGGCTGTCGTCGGCGCGGCGGCTGGCTGCGTATCGAAGTGCACGACCAGGGCCCGGGCATTCCGGAGGCGCTGCAGCACGAGATCTTCGAAGAATTCCGCCGCCTGGACGACGGGGTGGCCAACGACCGCGGCGCCGGCCTGGGGCTGGCGATCGTCGAACGCATCGGCCGCCTGCTCGGCCATCGCATCGGCCTGCATTCCATTCTCGGCAACGGCAGCGTGTTTTCGGTCAGCGTGCCCTTGCGCGAGCGCGCGGCGCTGGCGCTGCCGGCGCCGCCGGTCACCGCGCCTGCAGAACCCGGCAACGACCCCATCCTGCATGGCTGCCGGGTGTGGTGCGTGGACGACGACACGCGCGTATGCGACGCCACCCGCGCATTGCTGGAGCGCTGGCAATGCCGGGTGGATTTTGCCGGCGGCCCGGACGAGGCACTTGCCCGCGCCACTGCCGACGACGCCCCGGAACTGCTGTTGCTGGACGTGCGCATGGGCGCGCACTACGGCCCCATGCTGCTGCCGCAACTGGTGGAGTGCTGGCAGCACGAGCCACGCATCATCCTGATCACCGCAGAGCCCGACCCGGCCCTGCGCGAACACGCGCAGGAACTGGGATGGGGCTTTCTCTCCAAGCCGGTTCGCCCGCCCGCACTACGGGCGCTGATGACACAGATGCTGCTGCGTCGGGGATAGCCATCCTTCGCCGCAGGCGCGGCATCGCGCCGGGGCACCTCCACGCGCCTCGACGCCGATGAGAAGGCACGGCTGTTCCAGCGCTCCGAACAGGGCGATGGCGCCAAGACCACCCCGCTGGCGCAACGCCGGCTGCCGTCGCTGCGACGCGCCACGCGCGCCTGGCGTCGGGCACACGAGACCCCGCCGCGCGCATGCAGCCCTGCGCATCGCAAGGCATCACCGCGACGCGACGGGGCGCACGGATGGGACGCAGCACGCATGGTTGATGCCGCGCCTGCATCAGTCGATGAGAAAGCAGCAATTATCAACATCGGCCATCTCCACCAGAATCGATCGTCATGGGTTTTCGAGCGCAGCTGCGCACCTATCGTGGAGGGCGATATGCAGACTTCAACCGCTGGAACAAAGACACAGTCCAAACTGGGCATGGTGCTGAGGGTGACCTCTGGCAACTTCCTGGAGCAGTTCGACTTCTTCCTGTTCGGGTTCTACGCCACACAGATCGCCGCAGCGTTCTTCCCGGCGAGCAACGAATTCGCATCGCTGATGATGACCTTCGCCGTGTTCGGCGCCGGCTTCCTGATGCGTCCACTCGGCGCGGTGATCCTGGGTGCGTACATCGACAATATCGGGCGCCGCAAGGGCCTGATCGTGACCCTGTCGATCATGGCCAGCGGCACCATCCTGATCGTGATGGTGCCGGGCTACGCCAGCATCGGGCTGTGGGCGCCAGCCCTGGTATTGCTCGGTCGCCTGCTGCAAGGCTTCTCGGCGGGCGCGGAAATGGGCGGCGTCTCGGTCTATCTGGCCGAGATGGCGACGCCGGGACGTCGCGGCTTCTATGCGAGCTGGCAATCGGCCAGCCAGCAGGTCGCCATCGTCGCCGCTGCCGCCATCGGCTATGCGCTCAATCAGATGCTCGCGCCCCAGCAGATGACGCAATGGGGATGGCGCATTCCGTTCGCCATCGGTTGCCTGATCATTCCCTTCATCTTCCTGCTGCGACGCAGCCTGCAGGAAACCGAGGAGTTCCAGCGCCGCAAGAAGCACGCCACGATGCAGACCGTGATGCGTGGGCTGGCAAGCAATGCCAGCACCGTCATCGCCGGCGTGCTGATGGTCGCACTGACCACCAGCGCGTTCTATCTGATCACGGTGTATGCCCCGACATTCGGCAAGACCGTGTTGAAGCTCGATGCCGGCGATGCCTTGATCGTGACCTTGCTGGTGGGCCTGTCCAACTTCTTCTGGCTTCCGATCGGCGGGGCGCTGAGCGACCGCTTCGGCCGCAAACCCCTGCTGGTCGCCATGTCGCTGCTCGGCGTGCTGACCGCGTATCCGGTGCTGTCGTTCCTGGCCGGCGCACCAAGCTTCGCGCATATGCTACAGGCACTGCTGTGGCTGTCCTTCGTCTACGGCATCTACAACGGCGCGCTGATTCCCGCACTCACCGAGATCATGCCGACCCACGTGCGCGTGGCGGGGTTCTCGCTGGCCTATAGCCTGGCAACCGCCGTGTTCGGCGGCTTTACCCCGGTCATCTCCACCTGGCTGATCCATCAGACCGGCGACAGGGCCGCACCCGCCTACTGGTTGAGTTTCTCCTCGACCTGCGCGCTGCTGGCCACGCTGTTCCTCTATCGTCGGCATGCTGCCGCCAAGGAACGGATGACCATCGTCCCAGCGGGTGCGAAATGATGAAGTCACTATGGAAACGCCTGACCGTCCTGGTCGCCTGCGCGGTTCTTTGCGCGACGGCGACCGCACATGAGCTGACGGTGATGACCTCCGGAGGTTTTTCCGCCGCCTTCGAGCGCCTGGCTCCGCAGTACAGCGAGCAGGCCGGCGTGGAGATCCAGACGGTGCATGGGCCGTCGATGGGCAAGACCCCGCAATCCATTCCCAGCCGGCTGGAGCGCGGAGAGCACGCCGATGTGGTGATCATGGTCGGAAGCGCATTGCAGAAACTCATCGATGCCGGGCAGGTGGATCCCGCATCGCGGGTCGAGCTGGCCGATTCGCGGATCGGCATGGTGGTGCGCAGTGGTGCGCCGAAGCCGAACATCGACACGGTTGCGCAGTTCAAGGATGCGTTGCTGCAGGCCAGGTCGGTGGCCTATTCCGATAGCGCCAGCGGCGTCTACATCGAAAACCAGTTGTTCAAGACGCTCGGCATCGAGCAGGCGATGCGCGCCAAGAGCACCAAGATCGAACGGATTCCGGTCGGGTCGGTGGTGGCCGACGGTCGTTATCAGCTCGGCTTCCAGCAGGTCGCCGAACTGCTTCCGGTACGCAATGTGGAGTTCGTCGGCAGGATCCCGGAGGCCCTGCAGTCGATCACGCGCTACGCCGCCGGGGTGCCGGTCACCTCGGAACATCCGGAGGCGGCAAAACGGCTGTTGCAGTATCTGCAGTCGGAACAGGCGCAGGCAGTGGCGCGCCAGACAGGCCTCGATCCGGTCTCACACTGAACGCTGCGGCATCCGGCGCACCAGCTCGGCCAGCTCGAGCGCCGCGGGCGTCAGCGTGCGCCCGCGGCGCTTGAGAATCCCGACATTGCGCACGACGTCGGGCTCGACCAGCGCAACCGTCGCCAGCAACGGATGCGGCGCGGGCGGCATCGCGATCGAAGGAACCGCCGCGATGCCCACACCCGCCTCGACCAGCCCGATCAGGGTGGTGACGTGGCGCGTTTCGCAGATGCTGGGCCGGTCGGGCGAGAACGCCGACAAGGCGCGGTCGAGCACCAGACGGTTTCCCGAGCTCTTGTCGAGCGTGATGTAGTCGTACCCGTAGGCTTCCTTCCAGGTGACCTGCGCGCGCCTGGCCAGGAGATGGTCGTGGCGGCAGGCAATCACGTAGCGCTCCTGCAACAGCGGCTCGAACTCCACGTCCGGTGCCAGATTGCCACTGAAACTGACGCCGAAGTCCGCTTCCCCGGACGCTACCGCCGCGCTGACATGGCTGGCACTGGCGTCGAACAATCTGATCCGGATCTTCGGGAACAGCTGGTGCAGGCCATGGATCGCCTGCGGCATGAAGTAATACGCGGCCGACGGCACGCAGGCCACGGTCACCGTCCCCATCCGGCTGGATCCGACGTCGGCGACGCTCATCAAGGCCACGTCCAGATCGTCGAGCATGCGTTCGACCTGCGGCATGAACGCCTGGCCGACCGTGGTGAGCGTCACCTTGCGCGTCGTGCGTTCGAACAGCTTGACGTTCAGGGCCGACTCGAGCTTGTCGATCCTGCGGCTGAGCGCCGGCTGCGTGATCCGGATCTGTTCGGCCGCGCGACGAAAGCTGCCATTCTCCGCAACGGCCCGAAATGCCTGTAGATCGTTGAGATCGAACTTGATGCTCACGTTGCCGGGTCCACGATGGCCCTTGGCGCTGGCGCGTGGCTGCACGTCCAGCACAGTGCGTCGACCGCTCCCACTTACAACTCCCCTTCCGGCTCCAATGCCTTGACCAGCACCGCAGCCTGCGTGCGGCTGTAGCAATCGAGCTTTTTCAGGATAGCGGTGACGTGCACCTTGACGGTGTTTTCGGCCAGCCCCAGCTCATGGGCAATCTGCTTGTTGAGCAGGCCGTCGGCCAGGCTCAGCAGCACGCGGAACTGCTGCGGGGTGAGCTGGGCGAGCTTGGCGGCCAATTGCGCGTCGGCTTCGGACCGTTCGGCGGTCATCGGCGGGAACCAGGTACCGCCGTCCAGCACGCTGGCCACGGCGGTGCCGATCGTCTCGGCCGGCGTGGACTTGGGAATGAAGCCGGCCGCACCGAACTGCTGCGCGCGCCGGATCACCCGCGGGTGATCGTTGGAGGAGATCACCACCACCGGGATGTCCGGATGCTCGCCACGCACATGCAGCAGCGCCGAGAAGCCGCGCGCGCCCGGCATGGCCAGATCCAACAGCACCAGTTCGGCATGCGGATGCGAGCGCAGCATCGCGCTCAGCGTGGCAGCGCTGGAGGCTTCCACGACCTGCGCCTGCGGCAGGGTCTGCTGCAGCACATGGATCACCGCAGCACGGAACAAGGGGTGGTCGTCGGCGACGAGAATGGTGAGATCGGCCATGCGCCAAGTCTGGCACACGGGCGCGAACGATGCCGTTGCCCTAACGCGGCGGCTGCGTGCTCGCGCGCCAGGCATCCAGGAACTGGCGGCGCTTGAGTTTGTCCAGGTAGACCAGCAGGCCGGGGCCGAGCGGGATCGGCCGGAACGGCGGCTGCGCCGAACCGCCGCGCCCACCGGCCGCCGGCAGGATCGGCATCAGCCGCGCTTCGCGCGACAGCACCTGCTGGCCGCGCGGCGACAGCAGGTAGTCCAGGAACCTGCGCGCCTCCGGCGCATGTGGTGCCGTCTTGGGAATCACCGCGGTGCGCAGCGCCACCAGCGTGTAGTCCTGCGGCTGCACGATCCCCAGCGGCGCGCCGGCATCGATGCGGGTCTGTGCGTAGGACCCGAGCACGTTGTAGGCCAGCAACAACTCGCCGCGGCTGACGCGATCGAGCAAGGTGCCGGTGCGCTCTTCCAGCCTGACCTGGTTGGCCCCCAGCGCGGCCAACAGCGCGCCGGCAATGCTGCCCACCTGGCCGTCCTGGGTGGCGAACAGGTAGCCCACGCCACTGCGCTCCACATCGTAGGTGCCCACCTTGCCGCGCAATGGCGCATCCGCTGCGCGCAGCAGTGCCAGCAACTGGCGCCGCGTGCGCGGCACCCGCGCGGGATCGAGCTTGCGCGTGTTGTAGACGATGGCCACCGGCTCGTAGCTGATACCGAATACCTCGTGCCGCCATTGCGCCCAGGCCGGCAACGCCTCGGTCTGCGCCGAGCGGTGCGCCAGTGCGTGGCCATCGTTCACCAGCTTGGTTTGCAGGTCCATGCTGGCGCTGATCAGCATGTCCGCCTGGATCGCGTTTCCGCCCGGGTGCAGGTAGTGATCGTAGATGTCCCAGGCGATCACGTCCTCGTACACCACTTCGGTGCCGGGATGCAGGCGCTGGTAGTCCTGGATCACTGCCGCGAATACCTCCAGGTCGGTGGAGCCCTGCACGCGCAGCTGCGCCTGCGCCACACCGCGTGCGGGAAACCGCCGCACCTCGCCCGGCGCCGCAGAGGCAACACCGTGCAGCAGCAACAACACCAATAGCCATGCCGTGCGCATCATGCTGGTCCTCCAGGAAAATACAGCGAGGCGATCAGGCCGCCGCCGATCCGGTTGGCCAGGTCGATGCGCCCGCCATGCGCCTGCACCACGCGCTTGACGATGGCCAGCCCCAGTCCGGCGCCACCGGCAGGTGCATCCGGCCCGCGTACGAATCGCTCGAACACGCGCTCGGCTTCGGCGGCCGGGATGCCGGGGCCATGGTCGGCGATGGTCAGCACGTGCTGTTGGCCGTCACTGGTCAGTGCCACCTGCAGCGGCGCGCCACCGCCGTACTTGCAGGCGTTGTCGATCAGGTTCTTGAGCGCTTCGCGCAGCAGTAGCGCATCGCCGCGCAGCAGCGCCGGTTGCGGGTCGATGGCCAGTTGCACGCGTGGTGCGCCCTCGCTGCGCGGCAAGGCCTCGTGCAGCGCCTGGTGCAGTACCTCGGCCAGATCCACGGTGGCGAAGCGCTGCAGGTTGGCGCGATGGATCACGCTGGCATCGCTGAGCAACTGGTTGAGCAGGCGGCTCATGTGGCTGGCGTTGCGCTCGATCGCGGCCAGGCTGCGTTGCATCTCGCGCGGGTCGTCGTCGTCCATGGCCAGCTGCGCCTGCGCACGCAAGGCGGCCAGCGGCGTGCGCATCTGGTGCGCGGCTTCGGCCATGAACGCACGCAGGGTCTCGTTGCTGGAGGACAGCCGCGCCATGAAGCGATTGAGTGCTGTCACCATCAGCTGCATTTCCTGCGGCGCCGGCACGCTCAGGGGCTTGAGGTCGGAGGGCTCGCGCCGCGACAGATCGCGCTCGATCCGTTGCAACGGCCGCAACGCGCGGTACACGCCCAGCCACACCAGGCCCAGCGCCAGCAGCGACAACACCCCGATCGCGATCAAGGCGTTGAGCACCACATCGCGCGCCACCGCATCGCGCGCGCGCCGGGTCTGGCCCACCTGCACGCGCACCTCGCCCTGTTCGGAGGCGGAGGCCACCCGGTGCATCACCACCACAAAGCGTACCGGCTCGCCGCTGTACTGCGCATCGAACAGCACCGGCCGCTCATCGCTGGGCGGCTGCGCTGGCAAGGGCAAGCTGTCCTCGCCGGTGATGGTGCGGCCCTGCGCATCGAAGACGCGGTAGAACACGCGGTCTTCCGGCGCCATGCCGAGCAGGTCCAGCGAGGCATAGGGCAGATCCACCTGCCAGTCGCCGCCGACCAGGGCGACGCTGTCGATGATGGACAGCGCCGAGGACACCAGCAGGTGATCGTAGGACCGATTGGCCGCGCGCTCGCCGTAGTCGCGCGCGGCAAAGAACAGCACCACCGCGCCCAGCAGCGACAGGCTGCCCAGGTACAGCAGCAGGGTGCGCCGGATCGATGGCGCCACCATCGGCGGCTCAGCCATCGACGCCTGGCTCCGCTGGTGCATGCGGGTCGGCTTCTTCCAGCTTGTAGCCGGCGCCGCGCACGGTGACGATGCGCAACGGCGCACCGGTGAGCTTGCGCCGCAACCGGCCCACGTACAGTTCGATCGCGTTCGGCCCGGCATCGTCGTCGAACCCGAACAGGCCGTTGCCGATCTCGTCCTTGCCCACCACCTGGCCCAGCCGCCCGATCAGGATTTCCAGCAGTCGGTATTCGCGGTTGGGCAGTTCGATCGGCGCGCCATCGAGGGTTACCGTATGCGCGGCATTGTCGAACACGAATCCGCCGATCTGCACCACCTCGCTGGCCTGGCCGCGATTGCGCCGCAGCAGCACGCGGCAGCGCGCTTCGAACTCGCGGAAATCGAACGGCTTGCCCAGATAGTCGTCGGCGCCGACATCCAGTGCCTGCACGCGGTCTTCGATGCCGTCGCGCGCGGTCAGCATCAGTACCGGCGTGGTGTCGCCACGCTCGCGCATCCCGGCCAGCACGCGCAGCCCGTCGAGTTTGGGCAGTCCGATATCCAGCACCACCAGGTCGAAGCTCTGATACCGCAGCACGCTCGCCGCCGCCAAGCCATCGGCCTGCCAATCCACCGCATGCCCGCTACGACGCATCCGCCGCACGATGGCATCGGCGAGGTCGGCATTGTCTTCTACCAGGAGCAGGCGCATGCGGCAGGGATTCGTGAATAGGGATTGGGGATTGGTAACAGCGTTTGGCCGCGGCGGGAAGGTAACAGGCCGTGCACACAAAAGCTTGCCGCAATTGCGATTGTGCTCTTGCCAATCCCCAATCCCGACTCCGCAATCCCCGCCCCTCCACGACAGGTCCATGACAGCTTCGCCGGACTAGGCTGCTGCCACCGCGCCGCGGCGGTTTGTGCGGTGCATCGCTGAACGTGATTCACACATGTACCTGGGAGGGTCTGTGAGCAACGACACCTTGCGTCTGCGTGCCTTCACTGCCTGCGCTGCGCTCTGCCTGGCACCGGCGGCATATGCGGCCGATGACGAAGGCCCGGTCACCGCCGAAGTGGGCGGGCGTATCCACTGGGATTTCACCGTGTTCGATAACGACGAACGCGGCACGCCCGAGCGTAACGACACCCAGTTCCGCCGTGCCTGGCTGGATGTGGCCGGCAAGTTCTACGGTTTCAACTACAAGGCCGAAGCCGAGTTCGCAGGCCTGCAGTACGAACCCGGCAGCCGCGGCATCCTGGCGCGCGACGTCTATGTCGCCAAGAAATTCGCAGCCGGCACGCTGACCGTGGGGCAATTCAAGCAGTACTTCTCGCTGGACGACCGCACCGGCTCCAACTACGGCCCGTTCCTGGAACGCGGCTATGCGGCCACCACGCTGGCGCCGATCTACCGCAAGGCGATCTCCTGGCAGGCCAATCGCCCGGATGCGACCTGGTCCACGGCGCTCTACAGCCTGGAAAGCATCGACAACTCGGCCACCAAGGGTGGCGCATTGGGCACGCGCCTGACCTTCGCGCCGGAGATGGGCCAGGCGCGTCTGCGCCATCTGGGCATCTCCCTGGCGCACGAGCGCTATTCGCATCCCGGCAGCGCCGGCAACGCGCCACTGCTGATTCGCCCGCGCCCGGAAAACGACCTGGCCAACAACAACCGCATCACCCTGGCGCGGTTTGCCGATGGCCGCGATACCGACTTCGATAAATGGTCGCTGGAATATGCCGAAGTGCTGGGCCCGTGGTCGTGGCAGAGCGAATTCAGCGGTGGCCTGCTCGACGATGGCAGCCAGCATGCCACGGTGCTGGCCAGCTATGCCCTGGTCAGCTGGTTCGTCACCGGCGAATCGCGCGGCTACGACCGCAAGACCGGCCGCTTCAGCCGCATCGCCACGCCCAATCATCGGCGTGGTGCGTTCGAACTGGCCTTGCGCTACGACTACATGCGCGGCAACCAGCACCTGGATGGCCAGCCCGACTTCATCGATGCCAGCACGCAATCGTGGACGCTGGGCGGCAACTGGTATTTCAAGCCGAACCTGCGCGTGATGCTCAACATCATCGACAGTCGCAATCGGGACCGCACCATGGATGCGGTGGTGGACCACACGCTGGCGGTGACCGGCCGCTTCCAGTACGACTTCTGATGCATTGCATCGTCCCGCCAGTGGTCGACGCAGCTGCTGGGTATTGCATGACCCTGCGACCGTGGCGCCACCTCCGCAACGCGGCGATCGGTCTTCACCACGCAGACGCACGCGCAAGGCCCAGCGCACCCGCGTATCCGCATCGCCACCGCCATCGCCGCGTTCCCTGCGCAGCGCTGTGTTCCAGCCTCCCCCTGCTATACGCCCCAAAGGATTCGCCCGCATGCTGACCGCGCTCGGTTTCGGAATGGTGATCACCTTCATGTACCTGATCATGAGCAAGCGGCTCTCGCCGCTGGTGGCTCTGATCACGGTACCGATCGTGTTCGCACTGCTGGGCGGCTTCGGCACCGGCATCAACGAGATGATGCTCGACGGCATCAAGAAGATCGCGCCCACCGGCGTGATGCTGATGTTCGCCATCCTCTACTTCGGGGTGATGATCGATGCCGGCCTGTTCGACCCGCTGGTCGGGCGCATCCTGCGCCTGGTCAAGGGCGATCCGCTGAAGATCGTGATGGGCACGGCGATCCTGGCGATGCTGATCTCGCTCGACGGCGACGGCTCCACCACCTACATGATCACCGTCTCGGCGATGCTGCCGCTGTATCAGCGGCTGGGCATGAACGCACTCAACCTCACCTGCGTGACCATCCTGGCCAGCGGGGTGATGAACCTGACCCCATGGGGCGGCCCCACTGCGCGTGCGGCTACCGCCCTGCATGTGGATCCGGCCCACGTGTTCGTGCCGCTGGTGCCGGCCATGCTGCTGGCGATTGCCGGCATCATCGCGCTGGCGTGGTATCTGGGCATGCGCGAGCGCCGCCGCCTGGGCGTGGTGCGCCTGCCGGCCGACGGCAACTGGCTGGACACCAGCCTGCCCGACGACAACGACGCCCTGCCGCGCGTGGAAGACACCGACGACATCAAGCGCCCCAAGCTGCTCGGGGTGAATCTGGCGCTGACCCTGGCGCTGATGGGCGCGCTGGTGGTGGGTGTGCTGCCAATGCCGGTGTTGTTCATGATCGGCTTCGCGTTGGCGCTGATGATCAACTACCCCAATCTGGCCGAACAGCGCCGCCGCCTGGTCAACCATGCCGGCAACGTGCTGGCGGTGGTCTCGCTGATCTTCGCTGCCGGCATCTTTACCGGGATCCTGTCCAACACCGGCATGGTCGAAGCGATGTCGCGCAGTTTTCTGGCAGTGATTCCCGACAGCTGGGGTCCGTACCTGGCGGTGATCACCGCCATCGTCAGCATGCCGTTTACGTTCTTCATGTCCAACGACGCGTTCTACTTCGGCGTGCTGCCCATCCTGTCCGAAGCCGCCGGCCACTACGGCATCACCCCGGTGGAAATGGCGCGCGCCTCGCTGGCCGGCCAGCCGGTGCATCTGCTCAGCCCCCTGGTGCCCTCGACCTACCTGCTGGTGGGCCTGGCCAAGGTCGACTTCGCCGACCACCAACGCTTCACGCTGAAGTGGGCGGTGCTGATCTCGATGCTGATGTTGGCGGGCGGGTTGGTGTTTGGTCTGTTTCCGTTGGCGCGCTAGCGCACGCCGGGATTCGGCATTCGGGATTGGGGATTCGCCAAAGCCAGAGCGAACCAATGCCCGCTGTTACGAATCCCGTCATCCCCAATCCCGAATCCCAACTCCGAAGGAGTGACACCAATGACTCTCCGCATCGCATACGTCACCAGCAGCATGGGCAGTGTGGAATTGGTATTTGGTCAGTTTTCGTCAACGCGCTGACTCCCGCCGGGATTCGGCAGTCGGGATTGGGGATTCGCAAGAGCCAATGCCGCTGCCCGCTGTTACGAATCCCGTCATCCCCAATCCCGAATCCCAAACTCCGAAGGAGTTACGAAATGACTCTCCGCATCGCATACGTCACCAGCGGCATGGGCAGTGTCGGTACCGCGATCTGCCAGAAACTGGCGCGCAGCGGGCATACCGTGGTCGCCGGCTGCGGCCCCAATTCGCCGCGCAAGTCGGCCTGGCTGCGCGAGCAGCGTGAGCAGGGCTTCGATTTCGTCGCCTCCGAAGGCAATGCCGCCGACTGGGACTCCACCGTGGCCGCGTTCGCCAAGGTCAAGGCCGAAGTCGGCGAGATCGATGTGCTGGTCAACAACGCCGGCGGCAGCCGCGACACCTTGTTCCGGCAGATGAGCCGCGACGACTGGAACGCGGTGATCGCCAGCAACCTGCATTCGCTGTTCAACATCACCAAGCAGGTGGTCGACGGCATGACCTCGCGCGGCTGGGGGCGCATCGTCAACATCGGTTCGGTCAGCGCCCACAAGGGCCAGATCGGGCAGATCAATTTCGCCACCGCCAAGGCGGCCATGCACGGCTTCAGCCGCGCACTGGCGCAGGAGGTCGCCTCGCGCGGGGTCACCGTCAACACCATTTCGCCCGGCTATATCGCCAGCGCCTCGATCAGCAGCTTTCCACCGGACGTGCTCGACCGCCTGGCCACCTCGGTGCCGGTGCGCCGCCTGGGCAAGCCCTCGGAAGTGGCCGGCCTGTGCGCCTGGCTGGCCTCCGACGATGCCGCGTACGTCACCGGTGCCGACTATGCGGTCAACGGCGGCCTCTACATGGGTTGAGCGGGCGTACGATTGGCTGCGCTCGCGCGTTACGCGCAACACGCGCCCCGCGCACGGCTGCATGCCTCGCTGCCCGCCCGCCCTGCACGCCCGGCGCTGTATCTGCGGGAGCGCCAATCAGACTAAGAAAGCAGCTAGCAAAACGACTGCGCTCACCGCCAGGCGGGCGCGGTCGGTGCCCGGTGCGGCGTGTACCGTTCGTACACTGCGGTTCCTCCGCGCCGTGCGCACCCACCTGACGAGCGCTCGCTACGTTTTGTCAGCCGCTCTAGGAGATCCGTGCGCGTGTGCGCCCTGCCCGCGCGCGCAAGCGGCCGCCACCGCGCGAACGACCCGCCACTAATGCGAACTGATTACACTCTGGCTTTTCCGCAGTGCGCTGCCATGGCCAAACCTTCAGAACGCACCCCGCCCAATGCTCGCCCGCAGATGGCCGACATCGCCCGCATGGCAGGTGTGTCCGAGTCCACCGTGTCGCGCGCATTGGCCGGCAGTCCGGTGGTGGCCGAGCGTACCCGCGCCTACATCAAGCAGATTGCCGCCGATGCCGGCTACCAGGTCGACCCGGTCGCGCGCAGCCTGCGCGCCAAACGCTCCAACACGGTGAGCGTGGCGGTGCCGATGATGCATGCGCTGGATCAACCGCTGTCGGACCCGTTCCTGATGACCATGCTGGCGCTGCTGGCCGAAGAACTCACCGGCCGCGGCTACAGCATGCTGCTGTCCAAGCTGGACCGGCATCAGGATGGCTGGGTGGAGCAGCTGGCCCGCGGCAGCCGCTCCGATGGGGTGATCGTGCTGGGGCAAAGTTCCGAACACGCCGCGCTGGACAAAGCCGCACGCGAGGGCCTGCCGATGGCGGTGTGGGGCAGCCGCATCGAAGGGCAGTCGTACATCAGCGTGGGCAGCGACAATTTCCAAGGCGGCGCGCTGGCTACCGAGCACCTGATCGCCAGCGGCCGCCAGCGCATCGCCTTCCTCGGCGATGACCAGCTACCGGAGGTGGCGCCGCGCTTTGCCGGCTATCGCCACGCGCTGGAACGGCACGGGCTGGAGTTCGACACCAGGCTGCATGCGCGCAGCCATTTCGTCAGCGAGGATGCCTACCGCCTCACTCGCGCCATGCTCAAGAAGACCGACCCGCCGGATGGCCTGTTTGCCGCTTCCGATGTGATTGCCGTGGGCGCCATCCGCGCCCTGGTCGAAGCCGGCCACCGCGTGCCGCAGGACATCTCGCTGGTGGGGTTCGACGATATCCCGCTGGCCGCCTACAGCCAGCCACCGCTGACCACGGTGCGGCAGGATCTCCACCTGGCCGCGCGCCTGCTGGTGGACAGGCTGTTGGCGCTGATCGCGGGCGACACCGTGGAATCGGTTGAAATGCCCGTAAAACTGGTGGTGCGCGAGTCTGCGTGAGGCGGGGATTCGGGATTCGGGATTCGGGATTCGGGATTCGGGATTCGGGATTCGGGATTCGGGATGTGGGATGTGGGATGTGGGATGTGGGATTCGGGATGTGGGATTCGGGATTGGGATCGCGGATTCGGAGACACCAGCCGGCAGCCCGCGTCCTTCTCCCGCCTGCGGGAGAAGGTGCCCGAAGGGCGGATGAGGGGGCGGGCGGCCAGTCGGTCCACCGTACTCGGCAACCCAGGCACCCCGGCAGGCATGCGCGTCTGGCATCTTCGGCAGCCGGCGATGTCAGCCAGGTATTGCTACGAATCTGCCAAAATCACTTTCGACTTGTGGACGCGCACGCACAGCATCGCCACTGCCGCGGCCAGCATCAGCGCACCAGCCAGTTGGATCACGTTGCGTGGGTCCCCGTGCAATAGCCGGTCGTAATACAGCGGCAGGGTGACGATCTGGATCAGCATCGGCAGCACGATAAACAGGTTGAACAGCCCCATGTACACGCCGGTGCGCTCGGGCGGAATGCTGTCGGCGAGCATCAGGTAGGGATTGCCCATCATGCTGGCCCAGGCCAGGCCAATGCCGATCATCGGCAGCAACAGCAGCCAGCGGTTCTCGATACCCGGCAACACCCACATGCCGACGCCGGCCGCCAGCAGGCACGCGGCATGGGTGTACTTGGGGCCGAAGCGCCGCACCACCGGCACCATCGCAAAGGCCGCCAGGAACGCAACGAAATTGTAGAAGCCGCCGATCTGCCCGTTGACCAGGCCCGCCTCGCGGAAGCCGTGCGAGGTGGCGTCGGTAGTGCCGAACAAGCTCGTCGACAGCGACAGCACGATGTATTGCCAGTAGCAGAAGATCGCATACCACTGGAACAGCATCACCGGCGCCAGCTGGCGCATGGTCGGCGGCATGTCGCGCAATGCACTGCCGATCTCGCGCACCACCGCGCCCAGGCCGGCACCGCGTTGGCGCATGCGCGCGATCTCGGCCGGCGGGATGACCGGTTCGCGCACGCTGCGCGCGGTGAGCAGGATGGAGGCGGCCGAGAATCCAGCGCCGATCACGAACGCGGCGATGGTGACGTAGGGAATATGGTGCGCATTGGCCGCGTCCTGGTTCATGCCCATCCACACCAGCAGCGGCGGGGTGAGATACGCCAGCGTCTGCGCCAGGCCGGTAAACGCGCTCTGGGTGAGATAGCCCAATGGCCGCTGCGGCGGCGCCAGCACATCGCTGACCAACGCGCGGTACGGCTCCATCGCCACGTTGTTGGCCGCATCCAGCACCCATAGCAGGCACACCGCCATCCACAGCGCGGTACTGAACGGCATCGCCAGCAGGCACAGGCTGCACACCAGTGCGCCCAGCACCATGTACGGCATGCGCCGGCCCCAGCGCGTCACCGAGCGGTCGCTCCAGGCACCCACGAACGGCTGCAGCACCAGCCCGGTGATCGGTCCGGCCAGCCACAGGTACGGCAGGCTGGCATGGTCGGCGCCCAGATAGTTGTAGATCGGGCTCATATTGCTTTGCTGCAGCCCGAAGCTGTATTGCACGCCGAAGAAACCGGCATTGAGCGCCAGGATGCGCGCGAAGGAAAACGGAGACGCGGTCGACGACATGCAGTGCCCTGGGCATCGGTGCGGCACCCAATGGCCGCAGCGCACTTTACCTTGCCGTCTCTGCAATCGATTGTAACGCTGCGCTGCAGCAGATTTCCCATCTCCATTTGCGCCTTAAAAGACTCGCCACGATGCTGCAGTGCAGGATTGCAATCGATTGTAGTAGAGCGTATTACTGCGCTCGCACTGCAGGCCACACGGCCGGCCCCTGGGAGGGGACGATGCAGGCGTCGGCCTACCACCACCTGTGAGAGAGAGAATCGCGATGTCCACCTTGCACACCCTGCGCCTGCATGCCCTGGCCTGCGCGGTCGTTTCCTGCCTGTGCGCGCCCGCCGCGCTGGCACAGGACGCGCCAGCAGCCGCGCCCGCCACACCGCCGGCTGCCGACAGCGCCGCGGTCAATCTGGACTCGGTGTTCGTCACCGGCACCTCCACCGCCACCACCAAGTTGAAGTCCAGCGTGTCGGTCAGCACCGTCGGCGCCGAGGCCATCGAACAGTCGGCACCGCGCAGCACCGCGGAAATCTTCCGCAACATTCCCGGCATCCGCTCCGAGTCCAGCGGCGGCGAAGGCAATGCCAACATCGCCGTGCGCGGCCTGCCCGTTGCTTCGGGCGGCGCCAAGTTCCTGCAGTTGCAGGAAGACGGCCTGCCGGTGATGGAGTTCGGCGACATCGCCTTCGGCAACGCCGACATCTTCCTGCGCTCGGATTTCAGCCTGGACCGCATCGAGGCGATCCGCGGCGGCTCGGCGTCCACTTTCACCAGCAACGCGCCCGGCGGCATCATCAACTTCATCAGCAAGACCGGCGACACCGCAGGCGGCAGCGTCGGCGTCAGCCGCGGTCTGGACTACGACAACACCCGCATCGACTTCAATTACGGTGCGCCGTTTGCCGAGCAGTGGCAGTTCAACATCGGCGGCTTCTTCCGCCAGGGCGATGGCGTGCGCGATGCCGGCTACAGCACCGACAAGGGCGGCCAGCTCAAGGCCAACCTCACCCGCCTGTTCGACAACGGCTACGTGCGCCTGTACGGCAAGTATCTCAACGACCGCGCCGCCGGCTATCTGCCGGTGCCCACCTCCGTACGCGGCCGCGACGGCTCGCCGGACCTGGGCGGCTTCCCCGGCTTCGATCCCGGCAACGACACCTTGTACAGCCGCAATTTCCGTACCGATGTCGGCTTGGATGGCAATAACCGACCGCGCCGCACCGACCTGGGCGATGGCATGCACCCGATCTCGCGCACCATCGGCGCCGAAGCCTGGTTCGACCTGGGCAACGGCTGGAACCTGAGCGAGAAATTCCGTATCGCCGACAACAGCGGCCGCTTCGTCAGCCCGTTCCCGGCCGAGGTCACCGATGCCGCATCGCTGGCATCGTCCATCGGCGGCACCGGCGCGCAGCTGGTGGAAGCCGGCGGCCCCAATGCCGGCCAGGCCTACACCGGCAACGCCATCCGCACCCATCTGTTCAATGTCGCCATCAACGACCTGGGCAACGTCACCAACGACCTCAGCGTCTCGCGCGAGTTCGGTGGCGACGGCCGCACCCTCAACCTGCGCATGGGCTACTACACCTCGCGCCAGACCATCGATATGGACTGGACATGGAATTCCTACGTGCAGAGCCTGGGCCGCGACTCGCGCCTGCTCAACGTGGTCGATGCCACCGGCGTGTCGCGCTCGGAGAACGGCCTGTACGCCTACGGCACCCCGTTCTGGGGCGACTGCTGCATCACCCGCAGCTACGACGTGCGTTACGACGTCAACGCACCGTATGTGGCACTGACCTTCGACAGCGGCAAGTTCAGCATCGACGGCAGCCTGCGCTACGACATGGGCGATGCGCGCGGCAGCTACAGCGGCACCGCCATCGCACAGAACCTGGACGTCAACGGCGATGGCGTCATCCAGCCGGTGGAACAGCGCGTGGCCACCGTGGACACCGCCAATGCGCGGCCTGTGGACTACGACTGGAATTACCTGTCGTACTCGCTGGGCGGCAATTACCTGATCAACGATGACCTGGGCGCATTCGCCCGCATCAGCCGCGGCGCACGCGCCAATGCCGACCGCCTGTTGTTCGGCGTGGTGCGCGACGATGGCTCGGTGTCGTCCGATGAAGGGGTCAACGTGGTACGCCAGGCCGAAGCCGGCCTGAAGTGGCGCCGCGACGGGCTGAGCCTGTTCGCCACCGCGTTCTCCGCACGTACCCAGGAGCAGAACTTCGAAGTCACCAGCCAGCGCTTCTTCAACCGCAGCTACGAAGCGCACGGCGTGGAGTTGGAAGCCAGCTACCGCTATGAAGGCTTCACCGTCAACGGCGGCCTGACCTGGACCGATGCGGAGATCTCCCGCGACCAGATCACCCCGGAGAACACCGGCAACGTGCCGCGCCGGCAGGCCGACGTGGTGTGGCAGCTCACGCCTAGCTACCGCGGCGATGGCTACCAGTTCGGTGTGAACCTGATCGGTACCACCGATGCCTACACCCAGGATTCCAACCAGTTGAAGATGCCGGGCTATACCCAGGTGAACCTGTTCGGCGACTACCGCGTGACCGACGCGCTCACCGTGGCGCTCAACGTCAACAACCTCTTTAACACCTTTGGCCTGACCGAAGCCGAAGAAGCCACGATTCCGGCCAATGGCATCATCCGTGCGCGCTCGATCGCCGGCCGCACCACCAGCATCAGCCTGCGTTACGACTTCTAAGGACCCCGTGCCGGGCGCTGCCCGGCCGCTGCCAATGAGCACCTCCCCCACCGATCTCACCCCATGGCGCGCGGCATTTGCCGCGCCGCTGGATGCAGCGCAGGCAGGCGCGCTGCTGGCGCGCTTCGATCGCCACGCACCGCGCCTGCTGGCGGCGCTGCACACGCTGTATGGCGAGCGCAGCGACTATGCGCAATGGCTCATGCACTGGCTGGCTGCGCTTGGCCGTAGTGCGCAGCAGCGTCCGCAGGCGCTGCAGCAGCTGGACGCAACGCGCACTCCTGGCTGGTTCGGCGAGCAGCACATGCTGGGCTACAGCGCCTACGTGGACCGCTTTGCCGGCACCCTGCAGGGCGTAGCCGAGCGTGTGCCTTACCTGCAGGAGCTGGGCGTGCGCTACCTGCACCTGCTGCCGTTCCTGCGCGCACGCGCCGGCGACAACGACGGCGGCTTTGCCGTCAGCGATTACGGCCAGGTCGACCCCAGCCTCGGCAGCAACGACGATCTGGTCGCGCTCACCACACGGCTGCGCGAGTCCGGCATCAGCCTGTGTGCGGACTTCGTGCTCAACCACACTGCCGACGACCATGCCTGGGCGCGCGCCGCACGCGCCGGCGACACGCGTTACCTGGACTACTACCACCACTTTGCCGACCGCCAGCTGCCCGACCAGTACGACGCCACGCTGGTGCAGGTTTTTCCGCATACCGCACCGGGCAACTTCACCTGGGTACAGGACACCGGGCAGTGGATGTGGACCACGTTCTACCCGTATCAGTGGGATCTGAACTGGAGCAACCCGGCAGTGTTCGGCGAGATGGCGCTGGCCCTGCTGCAGCTGGCCAACCTGGGCGTGGAAGCCTTCCGCCTGGATTCCACCGCCTACCTGTGGAAGCGCCCCGGCACCAACTGCATGAACCAGCCCGAGGCCCACACCCTCCTGGTGGCGCTGCGCGCGGTGGCCGATATCGTGGCGCCGGCGGTGGCGATGAAGGCCGAAGCGATCGTGCCGATGGCCGAATTGCCGCCGTACTTCGGCAGCGGCGCCAACCAGGGCCATGAATGTCACCTGGCCTACCACAGCACGCTGATGGCGGCAGGCTGGTCGGCACTGGCACTGCAACGCGGCGATATCCTGCATCAGGTCATCAGCAACAGCCCACCGCTGCCGGCCAACTGCGCGTGGCTGAGCTATGTGCGTTGTCACGACGACATCGGGTGGAACGTGTTGCAGCACGAAGCGGCAGGCAATGCCGCGCAGCCGCCCTTCGCATTAAGCGATGTCGCGCGCTTTTATGCCAACGAGGTGCCTGGCAGCTACGCGCGCGGCGAAAGTTTCCAGAGCAGCGGCGACGGCGTGCACGGCACCAACGGCATGGCCGCGGCGCTGACCGGCATCCAGGCGGCCGTTGAAAGCGCAGACGCAGCAGCAGTGGCACTGGCGGTGGACCGGCTGATACTGCTCTATGCGCTCGCCCTGGCAATGCCTGGCGTGCCGCTGATCTACATGGGCGACGAACTCGGCTTGCCCAACGACAGCAGTTACCGCAGCGATCCCGAGCGCCGGCACGAGGGCCGCTGGCTGCACCGGCCGGCGATGGACTGGCAACGCGCGGCACAGCGTCATGACGACAGCAGCCTGGCCGGGCAGATCTATCAGCGCCTGCGCGGGTTGATCCAGCAACGCGCAGCACTCCCGGCACTTGCTGCAGATCACCCGCTGGGCAGTGTGAGACTGGCTGACACGCGGTTGTTAGCGCTGACGCGTGGCGAGGGCTTTCTCGCCCTCCACAACTTCAGCGATCGACCGCTGCACGCGGAGCTTGCGGGCAAGGTCAACGGCCGTTGGCGGGTGTTGGGAGACCGAAGCGAACCAGGTGCAGCACCGCTGGGCGACGACATGCGCCTTGTACTGCCTGGGTATGCAGTGCGCTGGTTGCAACGTATCGATTGATCGATGCGGGTGCGGCGGCTTGGTTGGTGCATCGGCCGTACCCTCACCCCAACCCCTCTCCCGGCGGGAGAGGGGCGTAAGGAAAGTGCCTTCTTCGGCCTGATGCCCCCACCATTCCTTCTCCCACCGGGAGAAGGTGGCGCGTAGCGCCGGATGAGGGTGCGGTATGCGGCGCTACCACGCTGCAGGCGTCGACTCAGCGCTTCAGCAGCTCCAGCAGGGTCTGCGCGGTCTTCTCCGAGGAGGCCGGATTCTGTCCGGTCACCAGCGTGCCATCGGTGACCACGTGTACGCCCCAGTCGGCGCCCTTCTCGTAGCGGCCACCGAGTTCGGTCAGTACGTCTTCCACCAGGAACGGCACGATCTTGGTCAGGCCCACGCCCGCTTCCTCGCCATTGGTGAATCCGGTGACGCGGCGTCCGTTGACCAGCGGCTTGCCATCGCTGCCCTTGACCCGACGCAGTGCACCCGGCGCATGGCAGACCAGGCCATGCGGTTTGTCGGCCTTCGCAAAGGCCTCGATCAGCGCGATCGAGTGCGCGTCTTCGGCCAGATCCCATAGCGGTCCGTGGCCACCCGGGTAGAACACGGCGTCGAAGTCCTGGGCATTGACGTCGGCAAGGCGATGGGTCGTGGCCAGGGCCTGCTGCGCGGCACTGTCCTGCTTGAAGCGCTTGGTCGCCTCGGTCTGCGCATCGGGCTCGTCGCTCTTCGGGTCCAGCGGCGGCTGGCCGCCCTTGGGCGAGACCAGGGTGATGTCGGCGCCAGCGTCCTTGAAGACGTAGTACGGCGCGGCGAACTCTTCCAACCAAAAACCGGTCTTCTTGCCGGTGTCGCCAAGTTGGTCGTGGGACGTGAGCACCATCAGGATCTTCATCGCATTGCCTCGCGTTGTTGCCCATCTCGGGCGAGGCAGCCAGTGTGCAGTTCAGTCCGTTGCAGCGTCGTGTAGAGCACGTGGCAGGCACCATATTTATTCATAAATGTAGTAACTGCATCATGGCGACGACGCTGCGGCGCTCCACTGCTCACACATTGATCGCTGGCGGCTGCAGCTGGTCCATGCGGATGCGATTGGCGAACAACGAGAAGGCCAGCATGCCGGCCAGCCCACTGGCGCGGCTCACCCACGGCGGTAGCCAGCGTGGCGCCACCAGCACACCGCTGTCGAACAAGGGCGCAAACCGCGCCACATCGCCCAATGCCATCTTGCCGGCAAACAGCCAGCGGCACAGCTGCAGCTGGTCGCGCTGCAAGGCATGCCGGAAGAAGGTGTGCACGGCCACCAGCCCGCGCAGGTACACGGTGTCCTTGGTGAACGCACCGCCGCCCTGCGTGGGCACGCCGCGGAACACCCGCTGCGCCGAAGAAAAACTTTCCGCCGCGTTCTGCCCGCCAGTGGTGAAGTAGCGGAACACCTCGATGAAATCAGCGCCTGCACGCGCCATCGCAATCGCCTCGATGCGCATGCTGATGCGCTTCATGCGTTCGATGTCGATGCTGCCGGTGATCTGCTCGGCAAAGGTCGCCAGACCTTCCTGTGTTGCGGTGGTGCGCGGCGAGGAAATGCCCAGGCTAGGCAGGTGCACCTGCGCGCGCCCGTTGAGCGCGGTGAGCGAATGCACCAGCGCCTCATGATGGAACAGCTGCGCGCGGTCGTAATCGCTGAAGGTGGCGCCGCTGCGCAGGCGGATGCGGTGCGCGCCGGCCGCCGCTTTGGCGAGCAGGTCCGGATCCAGCGTCACGGTGATCACGCGCCCTTCGAAGAAGCCGTCCAGATCGTTCTGCAGCTGCATGCGCAAGGCCGTGGCCGAGACCGGCACCTGCTCTTCCGGCGCCAACAATTCGCGGTCCAGCTCCTGCGCGATCTGGATGAAATGCCGGGCGGCTTCGCGCGTGCTCGGCCCATTGCCCGGCATCGGGTCGTCAGGCACGCCGAACAGCTGCGCCGAATAATCGCTGACCGCCGCGGTGCCCAGCGACTCCAGCAGGCCGGCGGCCAGATCCCAGCTATGGGTCGAATCGATCAGGTAGGCGCCGATCGGATGATGCGGATCGGCCGCCTTCGCAATCGCCGACAGCTCGCGCCGGGTATCGCCAAAATCCAGTACTGGATACGCCACCTGCGGCAGCTCCGGCTGACCGCGCGCCACGCTGTGCAGGAACGGCTCCTGCAGCGAGCGTGGCCAGCTCGCCAGGGCAAGCAGACGCACACCGCGCACGGCCTTGACCAGACGCGCATCCAGCGCCGCGTGATGGACGATGTCCGGCGGGCCCTTGCGCGATGGCATGCTCAGCGTCGCCCCGGGCGATCGACGCTGGCCGGCCGCTTGCCCGAGCCCTTGCCGCGCGTGTTTTGCGCCACGCGGGTGGCGAGTTTTTCAGCCGCGCTGGCCACTTCCACACGCAGCTTCATGTAGTTGGCAACACGCTCCGGATCCAGGTCGCCGGCTGCGATCGCCGCCTGCACCGCGCATCCCGGCTCGGCGATATGCGCGCAGTCGTTGAAACGGCACTGCGCCGCCAGCGCCTCCACATCGGAGAAACCGCCCTCGGCCAGATCCTCCTCACCGGTGGGCTTGAGCTCGCGCATGCCTGGCGTATCGATCAGGCACGCACCGGTGGGCAACGGAATCAGCGCACGATGCGTGGTGGTATGCCGGCCGCGCGAATCGTTTTCGCGCACCGCGTTGGTCTTCATTTTCTCGGTGCCCAGCAAGGTGTTGGTCAAGGTGGACTTGCCCGCACCGGACGAGCCCACCAGCACCGCGGTGCGCCCATCGCCTAGCCAGGGCCGCAGTGCGGCCACGCTCTCCGGGTCCTTGGCATTGACCGCACGCAGCGGGATGTTCTGCGCCTCCAGTTCCTCCAGCACCGCCAAGGCATCCTCGGCGTACTCGGTCTGGTCGGCCTTGGTCAGCACCACCACCGGCTGCGCCCCGCCGCCGCCGACCAGCAACAGGTAGCGCTCGATGCGGCGCGGATTGAAGTCCGCATCCAGCCCGCACACGATGAACACCGTATCGATATTGGCCGCGATCACCTGCTGGTGGTAATGCTCGCCGGCCGCTCCGCGCTTGATCGACGTGCGCCGCGGCAGCAGCGCCACGATGCGCTTGCCCTCCATCAACACCCAATCGCCCACCGCCGCCCGCTCATGGCTGGGAAAGCGCGGCCGCTGCCACTCCGGCAACGACTCGGCCTTGAGGCTGGCCTCGGGCGTATCGGCCACCACATAGCCGGTGCGGTGCTGCTCCACCACCCGCGCCGGCAACGCCTGCGGATGCGCGGCGAAGATCGCCTGCCAGGACGCCTCCTCCGGCGGCCCGGGCCAGGGCCAGCCGATGGATTGGAGGGTGGGGTAGTCGGGGGAGATAGGGCTCATGGGGCGATTCTACGCCCACTGCTATTTGCGGCATCCACCACGCGCAATGCCACGTGGATTTTTGCCAGACCCCGCAAAAGCCGTGATGGCTTTTGCGGGGAAAGGTCAGCGATCGACTGACCGTCAGACCGCAGCAATCATCACATGCGGCTGATTGCCGGGTTCGTCCCATGCTTGCGCATAGACCTCTTGGCCTGTCTCGCCCTGGGACATCGCACCGATCAGCTGACTCAATTCCGCACCACCGACCAAGCTGTCCACCTGATCGGCATTGAGTCCCGTCCAGCTCTGGTCGTAGAGACGGTCGACACGGTTGGCCGTATCCGTATACCAGTCCTTGAACGTCAAACTACCGGATTGGTCGTTCAGTGTTGCAACCATGTCATCGCCCACTCGCGCGAAGCTAAACTGGTCGAAGCCTGCTCCATTCACCTGCAACATATCTTCGCCATAAGCATCGATATTCACGATGGTGTCGTGGCCTTGGCCAGCGGTATAGACGTAAAGGTCATCGCCGTCGCCGCCAACCAGCGTGTCGTCTCCATCGTTGCCATCCAAATCATCACCACCATCGCCACCGTACAAAACGTCGCGGCCGGCACCGCCGGAGACCGTGTCAGAGCCCCCAAGACCGCTCAGCACGTTGTCTTGTGCATTCCCCTTCAGCCAATTGCGGAACTCATTCCCCGTACCATTTATGGCATTACCGACCAGAATCAGCGACTCCAGCTCATCAGTCAAAGTGAAGTCGATGCTGGCAGCCACCGTGTCACCATTGCGATAAGGATGTTCGCCCATCGCGGGAATGCCGGGCGCTCCTGACATCCCGGTAGCGAATGTCGTTGCGTCGCTAGACAACTGCATCGCCATTGCCATGGGGATTGAAGGGGCCTCGCCCTCGGTTTCGACGATGACATCACCAAGACTATCAACATAATAAAGATCGTCACCTCCACCGCCCTCCATGCGATCATTGCCCATACCGCCGATCAGCGTGTCGTTACCCCACGCACCGATCAACGTATCATCTCCTCCTCCACCGTCCACCCAGTCGGCATTAGAAGAGTAATCGTCCACAGCCGCCCCGGTCAGGATGTTGGCTCCACCGTTCCCCTGCAGACTGTTGGATTCTGCATTGCCTGTTCCGTTGAGATCGGCAGTCCCATCAAGGATCAAATGCTGCAAGTTGATGCCCAGCGTGTAGTCGATACCGCTGATTACCGTATTGATATCTCTTCGCCAAAAATCTTCCCATCCACTGTTGTATCCATTATCGAAGATCGAGTCACCAGCATCATCTACCACGTACGTATCGCTTCCCCTACCGCCACGCATCACATCTGCGCCGGTACCGCCGTCGAGCAGATCGTCACCGCTTTCGCCTTCCAATTGGTCGTTACCCTCCAATCCAGATAGCCGGTCATTGCCGCTGCTTCCACGCAGGATGTCGCTGGCCGCAGTTCCATTCAGGGCTAGGTCCGGACTCACGGCATTGGCACGCAGCCACGCAGAATCCCATACGGTTCCGTTGGCGAAGGTCACTGACTCGATCGCCGCCATGCCGCTTTCGCTGAAGAATCCAACGATGGTGAGCGCCGACTGCCTCTCCACATACATCTGCAAGTCATCGCCCAGCTTATAGAGGGTAAGATCGCCAGGAGACAGGTCAGCATTCAAAATTATCCGGTCCGTTCCACCGTGCTCTTGTATTGCCTGGCTTCCATAGCCCTTGCCGAACATGTAGGTATCCCCGGCAGTACCGCCAGAAATGAGTGCATCACCTGGCCCGAGGTCGAACCAGGTGGCCCCAGCCGTTTCATAATTATAGTAGTATGAATTACTCTGAATGCCGATGACGTAGCCGCCAGTATCATAGAAATTGGTATAGCTCGAACCGCCAATTCTGACTTCGATAGGCTCGAGAGGTGCACCAAGTTTCTCCACAATTTCGTCTTGACCCCAAATGCTGCCATCGGCGAAGTGCAACGCATTGATCGGGCCGCCACTGCCCCATTGCTCGGCTGTCAGAAAGTGTCCCAATACCATCAACCGGTCGGTATATCCCTCGATATCGATTACCAACGCATCCCCCGAGCGCGCGAGGCGGATGTTTTCCGTGGTGATTCCTTCACCAAGCTCAATCAAATCGTGGTCGGGTTCCCCTGTTCGCCAATTACTAATGAAATCCAGTCCCGAGCCAACGTCGAAGCGATAAATATCGTTTCCGGCATCGCCACTGAGGATATCCGAACCACTGCCTCCCACCAAAATATCGTCTCCCGCACCGCCCGATAAGTCATCACTCCCTGCACCACCGTAGATGATGTCATCATTCTCCAAGCCCCAGACAATATCATTACCTAAGCCGGCATCAATAAATTCACCCCCCGGGTAAAAAATAATAATATTGTCATTGCGATGCGACCCTCGCATTGCTTGATAATATAATTCCCGCACATCCCAAACAGTGCCATCGGCGAATATGACCTGCTCGATCGAATCAAGCGTAGGGGCCCCAGGGGATCGATAGTCGTAAAATCCTCCCAATGTGATGGAGTCACTGGTTCCATCAATGATTAGCTGCAATGAACCCCCATAAATATCATCGTTATAAACGACGATATCTTCCCTCAGCACACTGGCATCAAACCTAACACTCCCGCGCCAACCAGGCGATTCCAGGATGAAGTCGCTACCGCCACCACGGCCAAATTCGTAGATATCTGCCCCCGCACCTCCATAAAGCACGTCATTGCCGGCTCCGCCGTTCAGAATATCCGCGCCATGTCCTCCATTGAGTGAGTCATTGCCTGCACCGCCTATCAGAATGTCATCGCCGCCATTTCCGTAAATATAGTCATCACCGTCCCCGCCGTCCAGATAATCGTTATACCACACTCCTATCTGCCAATAATAATAAATGTGGAGAAAGTCCCCTATCAGCGTATCTTGGCCATCGCCACCATAAATTGTATCGTCCCCAAGCATTCCAACTAGAAGATCATCACCGTCATATCCGTAAATCTCATCGTTCCACGAATTTCCTTCGATCTCATCCGCGCCGCGCCACAACATTTCTGGCAAAAGCTCGCTGCCGTCAGCCAGCAAAATTCGTGCGGTCGGCCCACTGGCGCCAGCGTACCCCTCAATAGTAAGGCTCTGGCCAGTATTGATATCAGTCATTATCAGCGCGCCATTCTTGAGCGCGTAATACATACCGGCTGGATTGCCGATATCAAGCAGCTGCACCTGCCGAACGTTAGCAGCAGGATCGAAAGCAATACTGTCATTGCCGTAGCCAGTTCCGTAGCGAAATATGTCGGAGCCTGCTCCGCCCGACAGGCGGTCGTCACCGGCTCCGCCGTCGAGAAGATCGTCGCCGTCGCCGCCTTCGAGCAGATCGTTTCCGCCCCCGCCGAATACAAGATCGTTACCGACTCCACCATTGAGCGAATCGTTGCCTTCTTGGCCGTAAAGTCTGTCGTTACCAGCCTCGCCATACAGTTCGTCGTCCTGGTCGCTGCCTTGCAACTCATCATCGCCTGCAGTACCGCCACCAAGTAAGCTCAGAGCCTCAGCCCGATCCAGCGTCGAGCCATCGCCAAAGACGACCAGGTGTCCGCCACGGTCGCGTGCAAGAAAACCTTCCAGGCGAACCGATTGGTCTGCGCCGAATGTCATCACCAGCGCGCTCCCGCTGCGCCGGAACGTCGCCTGATTCCTCGACAAGCCGCTGAGTGCGATGGTATCGCTCCCCGCGGACTGATCACCCAAGCCGCTCACTACATCATGACCGTCGCCAGCCTTGATGAGGTATATGTCGTTTCCTTCTGCGCCGATGAGGATGTCGTTGCCGGTGCCGCCATCGAGCTGGTCGTCTCCCCGGCCCCCGTCCAAGTAATCGTCGCCGGCGTTGCCAGAGAGCTTGTCGTTGCCAGCGAAATTGCCAACCTGATCATCGCCGTAGAGGCTGTCATTGCCTTCGCCACCGGCGATCTGATCGTTTCCGCCCATGCCGAGAATCGTGTCATCGCCCAAACCGCCATCGATCGTATCGTTGCCCTGCTCGTTTTCCGGAGCATCGAAATCGTCGCCGACAATCAGGTCGTAGCCTGCGCCACCGACGATGACGTCTGCGCCCGCGCCGCCCAGCAAGGTGTCCGCATCATCGCCACCGTCGATGACATCATCGCCCCCCTGTCCATTGATCCAGTCCATGCCGACCCCGCCGCTGATGCGGTCCGCGCCATGGAACTGCAGACCTAGCTGGCTGACCACGAAGTCACCGTAGATGGTGTCGTTGCCTGCATCGCCGGAGATGGCGTCGTTGCCGCCGCCGCCCCAGATCTGATCCTGGCCATCACCGCCATGCAGGCTGTCGTTACCCTGGCGCGACGCTTCCATCCCCACGGTATCGCCAAGAATGACATCGTCGTCCTGGCCGCCCCAGATCTGGTCGCTACCGCCGTCGCCCCGCAACTCGTCGTTGCCGGCACCGCCGTCGATGATGTCATCGCCGTCGGCACGCGCTGCAGATGACAGATTGGTAACCTCTTCGCCTGCAAGGACGCCGTTGATCCGGTCCCCGAAGATCAGGTCGTCGCCGTCGTTGCCCATCAGAATATCGTTGTCATGGCCGCCGGAGATCACGTCGTTACCGAGGCCGCCGTCGACGACATCGTTGCCTTCGCCGCTCATGATCAGATCCGAACCGCCACCGCCGTCGATGACGTCGCCACCATCGGCGAATAGTTCCGGATCGGGATAGAACGATGGCCCACCATTTCTAATGGTGCCAACCAATCCCAGAAAGACGTCTTCGTAGTAAGTGCGTGCATCTTCTGCATCGCCGCTGCGCAGACCGACCATGAACCCCACGCCACTGGCCAACATCCTGTCGGTAGGCGGAGCGCCAATCCAGCGATCAAGATTACGTGCCGTCCTGGCGACTTCGACGATGAAATCGTTGCCGTCGCCACCATTGATGATGTCGCTGCCAGACCCACCGTTGATGACATCGACACCGCCCTCCCCGTCGATGGTGTCGGTGCCGAAGCCCGTATAGAACGCCTCGGCCCCTTCAGTTCCTTGATAAACGCCGTTGATGTTGGCGCCTTCCGGCGTCAGATCGCCGTCCCACTTTGTCCCCGATGGTGGGAGCACACCAATTTCCCCATCCAGAGAAATTCCCAGCTGACCATTCTGCCATCGCTCGACATGGATCGTGTCGCCGCTAAGCAGATTGGTGATGATTAATCTATGGACCGGATCCGCAATCATGGTCAATCGCAAGTTGCCGGTAGAATCGGCCCACGTCGTCTCCGTCAGGCGGACACCCGCCGTCACTGCTACGTTGTCGACATACACAGCGCCATCGCCACCGCTATCGTAGATGCGATCAGTGCTGGCCAGCAGCGATTCATTGGTAAGAAAGCGATATGTGTCGAATCCTGCGCCACCATATATCTGATCGTCGCCGGACCCGCCGCTGATATCGTCGTCGCCGTCACCACCCAGGACCAGATCGTCGCCGCCGCCAGTTGAGATGGTATTGCTGCCGTGCAGGGCTACCACCACGTCCGAGCGCACGTCGAAATCGGAACCGACGTAGTGTGTGGCAGCACCATCCTGAACGCCCCAGCGGGCGCGCTCCAGAAGATTCGTATCGAGGGCAATGTTTTGTGTTCTTGCAGAGACATATTGTCTGAGTGATTCGATGCCAACCTTCTGCTGATCACCGAGTGCCTCCGCATCGAAACTGATGTAGCCGTCACTACGGGTCAGAACTTCGGTGAGCCGACCAACGAACGCCTTCTTTGGTGATCTACCATCCGCTTGCTGATAAAGCCCGGCTAGCAAGACGTCTACCAACGCACCGGCCAGATTCAACTCTTTACTATCTCCATTTTCATGAATGACGAACGAATTATCGGCTCCTCGCAGTTCCGCAGCAGCGATTTTCGCCAAGTCAGCTGCAATTACATCGAGAGAGCCTTCTCCCGCCAGTTGCCGCTGCACCAGCAATTCGAGCAAGGTGCTGGAGGTGATACTGGTTGGAAGCAGGTTCTTGTATGCACCCTCAAAGATTCTTGGAAGCAGCTCCTTATAATTCCTCGACGTCTGAAGAAAATCCTGAGAATTCATGAACCCCGCAAGCAATGTCATCGAATGCAGATTGACGGCTCTCGAGAAATCAGTGCCAACGCTGCCACCCCATCCAAAAAGATCTTCTGCCTGGGGGTCTAGGAAAGGTCTGATCAACTCACCACAGATGCGCGACACTATCGCCTTATGTAGAGGATTCATCCATGCAGCTGACGTTCGGTGACGCT
>NZ_MDEC01000004.1 GCF_002939785.1 Xanthomonas codiaei | reverse complement strand
ATCTGGTCTATGGCGTCCTCAAATCGGGCACCGCATTTGACCCACAGAAAGCCCTTGCCAGGTGAGGGGCAAGACGGTATCTACCTGGGTATCTGTTGTTCGTCCTCGCATGTCGCAAGACGATTATCGCGGCAGCAACCCATCGGCCAACGGTGGAAGAAGGCGCGCCAATCGCTGCGCCCATGCCGTTTGCCCGGCCGTATCGGCGATCAGGTCCTGGCGGATTTCCAGTTCCACATGCGGCAGGCCGCGGCCTTCGCCATGGACCGGAATCGCGTAGTCGGTGGTGTCGCTGACCGCATACGGCTGGTTGTCGCCAACCACCAGGTCCGGTTCTGCGCGCAAGGCGTCCAGCAGGCGATGCGCCAGCCGGGTGTCGCGGTGGTACAGCACGCCGGCATGCCAGGGGCGCGCCTGGCCGGCCATCACCGGGGTAAAGCTGTGCATGGACACCAGCAGCGTCGGTTGCCGGCGTGCGGCGCGCGCGTCCAGCTCGGCGGCGATGCGGTCGTGATACGGCGCGAAGATGGCATCGATGCGCTGCTGGCGCTGATGCGGTGTGAGTTGCAGATTGCCGGGAACGGTGGTGCCGTCGCTGCGTTCCGGCATCCGGCTGGCGGCGCCTTCGGGCCGGTTGCAGTCGACCACCAGCCGCGAATAGGTCTGGGTGATGGCGATCGCATCCAGTGCCTCGGCCAGCAGGCGGGTGACCTGCGCAATGCCGATATCCCAGCCGATATGGCGGTCCAACTCGAACTGCGGCAGGCCCAGGTTGGCCAGCCGTGCCGGCACGCGCTGGCCGGCATGGTCGGCGATCAACAGCCAGGGCGATGCGGCCTGCGCGTTGTACACGGTGAACGGCGCCGGATCCCCGGCACCCAGCAAGGGCTCGGCCACGGCGTCAGCCACGCGGGGTACCGTCCAGTGCGTGGTCGGCCAGGTACACGCCGGCCCATAGCTTGGGGTCCATCTGGTAGCCCTCGGCCATCTTCTGCACCAGCCAGGCGCCGACCTGCGCGCGCGGGATTTCGTGCACGGTGATGTCCTCGCTGGCATCGCCACCGCCGGCGCCGACCTTGCGCAGCCCGGTGGCGCGCACGAAGGCGATCTTCTCGCTGCTTGCGCCAGCCGAGGTGGGGCCGATCATCAGCACTTCGGCGTTGTCGGCGGTCCAGCCGGTTTCTTCTTCCAGCTCGCGGATGGCCGACAGTTCGATCGACTCGCCGGCATGCACGTCGCCCACCAGTCCGGCCGGCATTTCGATGGTGCGCGCCTGCAGCGGCACGCGGAATTGCTCGACGAACAGCATTGCATCGTCCGGGGTGACCGCCACGATGATCGCGGCCAGGCCGCCGGCATGCACGCGCTCGGAATATTCCCAGGTGCCACGCACCACCATGCGCTGGTATTTGCCTTCGTAAACCACGGTGGGCGGCGTGTCGTGTCGGTTCATGGGGTCGGGCCTTGGGACAGGGATGCGGGGGGAAGTGGCGGCGTGGCAGCCGTGCAGGCGGCCAGCAGCCGCCGGCGCGTGAGCGGGCCGAAGCGCAGGCTGTCGCACAGCCCGGTCAGCATGTCGGTATCGGCCGGTGCACGCGTGAAACCGGTGGCGGTGAGGTCCAGCGGCGCATCCAGCGCGATGGTGGTGAGCTGGCGCCACAGCAGCGCATGTTCGCGCTGTTCGCGCAGCCGCGCTGCCATTTGCGCGGCGCCGCGCAGGCGCAGGAACGGGATCTCGTCGATACGCTCCAGCAGCGCATCCAGGCTGCCGAAATGCGCCAGCAGCACCGCTGCCGATTTGGCGCCGATGCCGGTGACGCCGGGAATGTTGTCGATCGCATCGCCGCACAACGCCAGGTAATCGGCGATCTGGTGCGCATGCACGCCGTGGCGCGCCTTCACCCCGTCCATGCCCCAGCGCAGATTGCGCGCGTAATCCCATTGCTCGTCGTGTTCGAATAACAGCTGCGACAGGTCCTTGTCGGCCGAGACGATGATGCCGCGCAGGCCATGCCCGCGCACGCTGTGCAGGGCGCTGCCGATCAGATCGTCGGCCTCGTAGTGGCGATGGGCCAGCACGCTCAGCCCCAGCGCCGCGCACAGCGCCTTGCAATGGGCGAACTGGCGCCGCAATGCGTCCGGCGCCGGTTCGCGGTTGCCCTTGTAGGCGGGATAGATCGCATGCCGGAAGCAGCTGTCCAGCGCCTCGTCGAAGGCGATGGTGATGTACTGCGGGTGCTCGCGTTCGAGCAGGTCCAGCAGGAAGCGTGCGAACCCATGCACGGCGTTGGTCGGCCAGCCCTGTGCGTCCTGGAATTCATCCGGAATCGAATGCCAGGCGCGAAACACGTACAGGCTGGCATCCACCAGATACAGCGGCTCCGGTCGCGGGCCGCCCGGCAGCGCCGCTGCAATGGCGCCGGGCAGCGTGCTCATGGGGTCCAGTCGCGCAGCAGGGTGCGCGGGTCCGGGCGCTCGCGTTCGGGCACCTGCAGGCGCGGCGTGCCGATATGGATGAAACCGGCGATGCGTTCGTGTTCCTGCAGGCCCAGGTAGCCGCCCACGGCCGGGTCGTAGGCCATCCACGCGGTCAGCCATTGCGCGCCGAACCCATACGCCTGTGCGGCCTGCAGCAGCGCAAAACACACGCAGCCGGCAGTGAGCAGCTGCTCCTGCTCGGGCACCTTGTGGTCCGGCTGCAGCGTGGCGATCACCACGATCACCACTGGCGCATCGTTGAAGCGGTTGCGGTCTTTTTCCACCGCCGCCGGCGGCGCCAACGGATCTGCGGCCTGGGTGCGCTCGGCGAGGAAATCGCCCAGCGCCTGGCGTGCATCGCCCTGGATTCGCAGGAACCGGAACGGCACCAGCTTGCCATGGTCGGGCACGCGCACCGCCGAGGTCAGCATGCGCAGCAGGGTGTCTTCGTCCGGGCCGGGTTCGCCCAACTGCTTGGAGGGGACCGAGCGACGCGCATCCAGCGCCTGAAGCGAATACGGTGCGTGCATAGGGAGGTGTTCTGGGGGAATGCGCCGATTATAGACAGGCGCTGCACAACGCCCGCCTCATTGCGACGACGCGCGGGCTGCCCCGGCAGTCGTGATTGCAGGTGCGTGGCGCAGCGGCCGCGCTGCTGCCGCAGGCAAGGGCATGGCGCGCAACCGGCAGCGGCGCACGTACACTGCGATTCCTGCGCGCCGTTCGCATCCACCTGACCCCGCGTGGTGCAGGGTGTCCGCCTTTCCTCGTGCTCGTTGCGTGCGTCGTCCGATGACCCAGTTCGTTTCCACCGACCCGTTGCCCAGCCGCAATGCGCAACTGCTCGATCATGTGCGCGACATCGTGCTGGTGCCGCTGGCCGATGCCTTCATCGACGTCCAGGACGCGTTGGCGCAGGCCTTGTTCGCGCTGGCCGCCGATGCCGGCGCGGGCCAGAACGATTTCATGGAGGCGATCCAGGCCCTGCGGCAGCAGCGCGAGCCGATCATCGCACGGTTCCGTGGGCATCTGGCCAAGGCCTGGCAGGGGCTGGAATCCGGGCGCCCGCTGTCGGCCGAGCGCACCCTGGCACGCGGCGCTGCCGGGCTGACCCTGTTGCCCGAGCACGATCTGGAGGTGCGGCTGGCGGTGCGCAATCTGGCCGGCGCGCTGCAGCATCAGTGGCGGCCGGAGCTGATGCGGCTCAACCGCTATCTCGGCTTCATCGCCGGCGGGCTGCGCATCGATGGCGACAGCAACCCGTTCGGTCCGGAGCATCTGGGCGTTGCGCTGTACGAGGCGTTCCAGGGCGTGACGCTGACGGCCAAGGTGCACCTGGCGGTGCTCAAGGTATGCGAACAGCAGCTGATGCCGCGCGTGGGCCAGCGCTATGCCGAGCTTGAGCAGGCATTGGCGCAGGTCGCGCGCCTGCGCGAGTTGCCGCAGGCGCGGCAGCGCCGCAGCGGCATCCCGCGCCAGGGCCTGCCCGGTGGCGAGGATGTGGCCGACACGCCGGACTGGATCGCACGCTTCTTTGCCGATTGGTCGGGCGGGCAGGGCGCGCTGGTCGGGGTCGAGGTCATCGACGTGCATCTGCGCAGCGGTCGCGAGGTCTTGCCGGCCGGGCTGCACCGGCGCTTGCAGGCGCGCCGCCAGCGCGAGCCGGAGACTGACCCGCCGGCCGTGCAGCGGCGGTTGTCGCCGCGCGAGGTGGTGTCGGCGCTGTCGTTGCTGCAGACCATGCCGCGGGCCGGATTCGACAGCATCGACGAGGCGCGTCAAGGGCTGCCGCGCGCGCTGCGCGAGCACCTCATGCGCGCGGCGGCCTCGCTCGGCGTGGACCCGGCCAGCACCGGCCTTGATCCCAGCGATGCCGATGCGCTGGATCTGATTGCGCTGTTGTTCGAGGCGATCCTGGTGCAGAGCCAGCTGTCGGACACCCAACGCAGCACGCTCGGCCAGTTGCTGGTGCCGATGGCCAAGCTGGCGATGCTCGACGGCCACCTGTTCGTGCGCGACGGCCATCCGGCGCGGCGCCTGCTCAACCTGTTGGTCGACGCCTGCGATGGCAACGGCGGCGAGACCGCGGCCGAACAGGCCTTGCTGGCGCAGGTGGATGCGGCCGTGGCCAGCATCGTGCGCGAGTTCGACGAGCATCCGGCGCTTTTTCTGGCGCTGGAGGCCGAGTTCGGCGCCAGCTACGAGCAGTATCGGCGCCGCGTGGAGATCGCCGAACGCCGCGCAAACGAACTGCAGCGCGCCGAGGAGCGCCGCGAGCGCGCCCGCCGCTGTGCGGCCCAGGCGCTGGACGAGCGTCTGGCGCGTGGACCGTTGCCGCCGGTGGTGGAGCAGTTTCTCAGACGCGTGTGGCACCCGAGCGTGCAGCAGGCCGCCTTGCGCGCCGACGGCGCCGGCCCGGCAGTGGACGCCGCCATCGCGCTTGGCGATAGCGTACTGGCCCAGCTGACGCCCGCCCGCGATGCGGCGGTGCTGGAGGCGCAGCAGGCGCCCTTGCTGCAGGCCTTCGCGCTGGCCGGCCTGGGACCGCGGGAGGCCGAGCAGGCGTTGCAGGAATTGCGGCGTGCGCTGGCGCCGATGCCGGCTGCCGACGTCGCGGATCGGCAGGCGCCCACGCTGGCCGCGCTGAGCCTGGCGCCCAGCCCTGTCGATCCGGTCGCCGAGCCGCTGACGCCGATGCTCGACGCCGGCGCGCAGGTGGAATTCGACCGCATCACTGCCGACTTCTTCCGCACCATGGCGATCGGCACCAGCCTGGATTTTGTCGACCGCGAGGGACGGGTGCAGCCGGGCAAGCTGTCATGGATCAGCCCGATTTCCGGCCGGCTGATGTTCGTCAACCGGCGCGGCGGGCGATTGTGCGTGTCCTCCCCGGAAGAGCTGGCGATGATGGTCTGGCTGGACCGGCTGCGCCTGCATCGCGAGGAAGACGCCTTCTACAGCGCGATGCAGGGCGTGGTCGACGCGCTGGACGCGCCTGCCACGCTGAAGGCTTAACCCTCGCAGGCCAATCACGATCAGCGGCAGGCTCCACCATGCCGTTGCGAGCTAGGATGGTGGCTCGATCGGCGAACCCTGGGCAGTCACGAGTAAAGTGAGAGCTGCGTCACACTTAACAAACGGGCGAAGCGCCTACCATGCGGGGGCGGAATTTGGGGCCGCGTCTGTTATTCCTCGTTTGAATATTTTCACGCCTGCAGAGGCGGGGAGCCTTTGCGCATGACTTTTCAGCCCAGTCCGTCGGGACACCCGGGCCGTGACCAACGCTTGCTCGAACAGGCGCACGCCGCATTCGTGCCGCCGCTCGTACAGGTGTTTGCAGCTGCAGTCGCACATTTCGATGATGTCCTGTTCGATCGCGCCGAATCCGCGGGCGCGTCACAGTTGCTGTTTCTCGATGGCATGCGCGAGTTGCGCCGCAAGCGCGAAGACGTGGCCACGCAGTTCCGCCAGCAGCTGGAGGACGGCTGGCAGGCGCTGCTGCTTGGCACACCGTTGTCGGCCGAAGTGGTGCTGGCCGGCGACATGGGCACCGGGCCGCTGAGCCTGGTGCCAGAGCATGTCCTGGAATCGCGGCTGGCGGTGCGCAACCTGGCCACCGTGCTGCTGCGCGATTTCAAGCAGGTACTGGCGCGCGTGGATCGCCGCCTGGGTTGGATTGCCGGCGGCCTGGAGCTGGTGGCCGACACCAATCCGTTCGGCCCGGAACATCTGGGCGTGGCGATCCACGAAGCCTTCGCCACCTGCGACCTGGCGCCGGAAGTGCGCCTGGTGCTGATCAAGTTGTGCGAGCGCGATCTGGCCGAGCCGATTGGCAAGCTGTACGCGCGCCTGGACGAAACGCTGGCCAAGGCCGGGGTGATGCCGGAAATCTCCCAGCCCAAGCGACCGCCGCCGCGCATGCAGTCGCGGGGAGAGACGCCCGAAGGGCGCGCGCAGGACCAGGCGCAGGGCGGCAACGACGAGATGGGCGGTGACGAGCAAGGCGATCAGTACGCGCCAGCCTGGGCCAATCGCTTCCTGGACCGCTGGGCGCATAGCCGCGGCCGCATGCAGGCGGCCGCACAACGCGGCCACGCCGAAGGGGCCGGCGGCGGTGGCATGGACGGCGACGCCGACCACCCCGGTGGCAGTCAGGGTGTGCTGCTGGATGCCTTGCATGAGCTGTTGCAGCAGACCCGCAGCGTGCGCGACAGCGCCGCCTCGGCCGCCTCGGTGGCGGTGGGCCAGCAACGCCCGCTGAGCCAGCGCGAAATGATGTCGGTGTTGTCGTTGCTGCAGGCCACGCCCAGCGCGACCCTGCAGGCAGCGATCGGCGACGATAACGAATCGCTTGCGCAGCGGCTGAAGAACGAGGTGCTCAACAGCGCCACGCGGCTGGGCGTGGACCCGGCCACCGCAAAACTCGACCCGATGGACGAGGACGCCATCGACCTGGTCGGCATGCTGTTCGACGTGATGCTGGACGAACGCGACCTGGAAAGCCGCTCGCGCGAGATGATCGGCCGGCTGGTGGTGCCGTTCGTCAAGGTGGCGTTGCTGGACCGCAAGATGTTCGTGCAGAAGACGCACCCGGCGCGGCGCCTGCTCAATTCGCTGGCCGAGGCCTGCGAAGGCAATAACGGCGACAGTGCCGCCGAACGCGTGCTGATGGGCAAGGTCGAGGAAATCGTCGACCGCTTGGTGGCCGAATTCAACGAGAACCTGGCGATCTTCCTGACCCTGGAAGAGGAATTCCGCGATTTCCTCACCCAGCACCGGCGCCGGGTGGAAATTGCCGAGCGCCGCGCCACCGAAACCCAGCGCGGCCAGGAAAAACTCGAACTGGCGCGCACCCGCGCGCTGTCGGAACTGGAGCAACGGGTACCGGAGGCGGCGGGCCTGCCCAAGGCGGTGGAGGATTTCCTGCGCCAGCCGTGGCTGCATCATCTGACCATGGCGATCCTGCGCGACGGCGATGAAGGCCCCGGCACGGTGGAGGCGCTGGCGCTGGCCGACGGCGTGCTGGACGAACTGGCCGAAGCGCGCCGCCACATCATCGGCAAACCCTGGCTGCAGGTCTGGCAGCCGGCCCTGCACCGCGTCTTCGCCAGCGTGGGTTTGCATGGCGATGCGGTGGTGGTGGCGATCACCGCGCTGCACGACACCCTGCAGGCCATTGCCGAGGCGCGTCCGGAACTGGAGAAGGCGTTGCCGGAACTGCCGCAGGTCAACCTGCCGCCGCCGGCCGCCGAAAGCGTCAGCGTGGTACTGGGCGCCGAAGCGGTGGCGCAGAGTATCGACAGTGCCGATGCCGAGCGCTTCCGCGCCATGGACATCGGCACCTGGCTGGATTTTGTCGACAAGGACGGCAAGGTGCAGGCGGGCAAACTGTCATGGGTGAGCCCGATCTCGCAGCGGTTGTTGTTCGTCAATCGGCGCGGCGTGCGTTTCTGCGTCGCCTCGCCGGAGGAACTGGCGGTGATGGTGCGCCTGGGCCGCTTGCGCGAGCACATCAACGACGGTGCCTTCGACAGCGCGATGCAGGGCGTGATCGACCGGTTGGACCCGCTGCACAACAACAGCACGGTGCACTGAGCGCCGCCGTTGCGCGCCCGCGCCGGCGCGAGGGTCGATACGCGCACGTGCGCTGCACGTGCCATCTTCAACGCAGCCGCAGCCGCATCCGCAGCGGCGCAGGTCGCATCGCGCCGGCGTGCGCAGTCCTGCATGCAACGGGCGCATCGCCGCGCTACCTGCGGCAATGCCAAGGTCTCAGGAGCTCAAGTCGGTGCCGGCCCGATGAATTCCAGGGTGCGCGCGATCACCGACGCGTGATCGAGCATGCGGTTATGCCCCAGCCCCTCGGTCGTGAACAACTGTGCGCCCGGCCACAGCGCGGCGAAGCGGGCGCCTTCTTCCCACGGCGTCTCGCGATCGCGGCGGTCGTGGATGACCAGCGCCGGGCGGTCGAACTGCGGCAGGTGCGGGCTGGCATCGAAGTCGGCAAAACAGGTGCCGGTCAGCTGGATCAACCAGTTTTCGAACGGCACGAACGTCGCCGGCGCGATGCCGGCGGCCTGGAACTGGCGCCTCGCGCTGCCGGCCGGCTCCACCAGCGGGGCGATCAGCACATAGCGCTGCGGCCGCCACGCCGGATCATCGGCAAAGACCACCGCCGCGGTGCCCAATGAGTGGCCGATGAAGACGGCGGGGCGGCCGAAGCGACTGCCGATCTGGGCGAGGATTTTCACGAAGTGCGGCAGATTGCTGATCTGCCCGCTGCTCAGGCCGTGCGCGGCCTGGTCGAAGGCCAGCACTGCATAGCCGAGCGCGCGCAGTTGCGGTACCCAGGCGGCAAAGCGCAGCCCATAGCTGGCCCAGCCATGCGACAACAGGACATACGGCTGCCGGGCGGGATCGCCCCACTGGTAGACGGCGATGTCGAAGCCGTCGATGCGCAGTGTCTGGCGCTGCACATCGTCCAGGGTGGCGGCGATGTCGGCGGCCTGCCGACGGCCGGAAGGTGCCGGAGTGACGAAGCGGCGCGCCAGGTAGCGGCCGGTCGGGCCGGGCGCCACCCGGCTGGCGCTGGCCAGCAGGCCGCGCAGCAGACGCGTGCGCAGCTTGGCGAAGGACGAGCTCATGGGCATTCCTTGTGGAGGCGATCGCCATCTTGTCGATGACAAGATGCGCGTTCAGTCTGGCGCCTGGATCTTGTCATCGTCAAGATTCTCTGCTGCACTGAGGTCCCGAGAAGCGAACCGCCATGCCGCGATCAGCGCCCCCTGCTGCCTATCACCACGGCGACCTGCCGGCCGCGCTGCGGCGTGCCGGCTGGGCGTTGCTGGGCGAATCCGGGCTGCGTGGACTCACCCTGCGCGAATGCGCGCGCCGGGCCGGCGTGTCGCATGCCGCGCCCGCGCACCACTTCGGCTCGCTGGATGGGCTGCTGGCGGAGCTGGCCGCCGATGGCTACGAACGCATGCTCGAGCGTATCCGCGCCACCCAGCAGGAACTGGACGATCCGCTGCTGGGCTGCGGGCTGGGCTACATCCGATTTGCCATCGAGTTTCCGCAGCAATTCCGCCTGATGCTGGGGCTGGACGTGCGTGCCAGCGGCCTGCCACGGCTGGTGCAGGTCAGCGAGGCGGCGATGGCCTATCTGCGCGATACGGTGCGCGCCCAGTGGATCGCCCGGCATGGCAGCGAACCGGATGCGGCGCTACTGGAACAGCGCACTCTGCTGAGCTGGAGTGCGGTGCACGGCTATGCCTCGCTGGCGATCGACGGCAGGCACGAACGCTTGCGCGCCTTCGCGCCGGAGAGCGTGATAGCCCCCTTGTTGAAGGGCTTGCTGGAGCCCTAGCGCGGCGACAGGCGTCGCGGCTGCCGATGCCTATGCCGCAAAGCGCAGGTATCCATGCCTCGGGCCGCCGGTTGCTGGCTGCCGCCTGCATCGCCAGCGCGGGCGGCGCGCTCTGCTAGCATCGCCGCGACTGGAGCGCGAGACCGGAGCAACGCATGGCTGTGCAGGTGCTGGTGCTGAAAGAACGGGCGGCGGGCGAACGCCGGGTGGCTGCGACGCCGGAAACGGTCAAGAAGCTGGTGGCGCTTGGTGCCCAGGTGTGGATCGAGCCGGACGCCGGCCGCGCCAGCAGCATGGACGATGCCGCATACGTGGCCGCCGGCGCGCAGCCTGCCGATGCGCAGACGCTGGCTCAGGCCGACGTGGTGCTCTGCGTGCAGGCACCGCCCACCGAGTTGTTGCTGCAATGCAAGTCGCAGGCGGTGGTGATCGGCATGCTGGCGCCCGAGGCCGACCCGGCACGCGCGCAGGCGTTTTCCGCGCGCGCGCTGGTGGCGTTTCCGTTGGAGCGGTTGCCGCGCACCACCCGCGCGCAATCGATGGACGTGCTGAGTTCGCAGGCCGGCATGGCCGGCTACAAGGTGGTGCTGATCGCCGCGCAACTGGCGCCGCGTTTCTTCCCGATGCTGACCACCGCAGCCGGCACCATGCGTCCGTGCAAGGTGCTGGTGATCGGTGCCGGCGTGGCGGGCCTGCAGGCGATCGCCACCGCCAAACGACTGGGCGCGCAGGTGGAAGGTTTCGATGTACGACCGGAAACGCGCGAACAGATCGCTTCGTTGGGCGCACGCTTTCTGGATCTTGGCGTCAGCGCCGCCGGCGAAGGCGGCTATGCGCGTCAGCTCACCGACGACGAACGCGCCGAACAGCAGCGCCGCCTGGCCGAGCACCTCAAGGGCGTGGACGTGGTGGTGTGCACGGCGGCAGTGCCCGGGCGGCCCGCGCCGAAGATTGTGACCACCGAGATGGTGCGTGGCATGCGCCCGGGCAGCGTGATCGTGGATCTGGCCGCGGAAACCGGCGGCAACTGCGCGGCCACACGCCCGGGAGAGACCTGCGACCTGGACGGCGTGACGATCGCCGGCCCGCTCAACCTGGCCAGCCAGGGCGCCGTGCACGCCAGCGAGATGTTCGCGCGCAACGTGTATGCCTTCGCGGCATTGTTGATCAGGGACGGCGCACTGTCGTTCGACTGGGACGATGAACTGCTGGCCAGGACGCGTTGGTCGGCAGCGCCTGCCGCGTGATGCGTCGGCACGCGCGAGGTGTTCAAGCGCGCAGGCGTGGCACTCCAGCCGCATGAGTCGCGGCATTGCCGTCACCCACCGGCCCTGGCCGCTGCGGATGCAGCGGTCCAATCCGCCGAAGAAAACCGTCACGGCCCGGCATACGCCCGGCTGCAGGTTCAATCGTCCGTCGGCGGATGCTCGCGCAACCAGGCGCTGCGCTCGGCCGGGGTCATCTTCTGCCAGCGTTGCTGCAGTTCGTTGCGCTGTTGCGGGTTGAGCGTGCGCATGCGGTCGAACAGGGCCTTGGCTTCGCGGCGTTGCTCCGGGCTCATGTTGCGGAAGCGGTCCATGCCGGCCTTGGCCTGCTTGCGCTGCTCCGGCGTCATGTCCAGCCAGCGGTGGGCATGGCGGTACATCCGCGGACGCTCTTCGGGCACGTCGTTCCAGCGCTCGCGCAAGGCGTCGATCATGACCTGACGCTGCTGCGGGGTGAGCCGGTCCCACTCGGGCATCGGCGTCTCGTTGCGCGCTCCCGGGCCGTGCGGTCCGGGGCCGTCCATCGGCGGCGGCGGACCCGGTGGGTGGTCCTGCGCCAGCAGCGGCGCGTGCGGCCCGGCGCAGAGCAACAGGGTCAACAGCAGGCGGGTGGTGCGGGTCATCGTGCTCATTCCATGGCCAGGGCGGTGTCGGACCCGAGCCAGACATACAGGTCCGGGTTCTGCGTGAGAAGGTCGTCGGTCTCGGTGCTTGCCGTATTGCCGGCGATCGCCTGGGGAGTCGCCGGTTGCGGTATGGACGTATCGCCGGGGCGCAATTGCAGGCCGATCCCGACGGCCAGCAGCGCCGAGCAGGCGGTGGCCAGCAGCCAATGACCGCGGCGCGAGCGCGCGGCGGGCGCCTGGCGGGCCTGGCGCAGGCGCGCCAGCGTCTGCGGCGGCAGATTGTCGAGGGCGGTGGCGTGCAGCTGGCGCAGCTGCGCATCGAACTGGGCCGGATCGTGGGAGCGCTTCACAGGAAATCCTCAAACTGTTTTTGCAACGCGTCGCGGGCGCGCGACAGGTGCGTCTTGACCGAGCCTTCGGAGCAGCCCATCGCCTTGGCGGTGGTGGCCACGTCCAGGTCTTCCAGCACGCGCAGGGTGAAGGCTTCGCGCTGGCGTGCCGGCAGGCCGCGCAGCGCGTGGACCAGCCGCTGGTAGGCCTGCTGATGTTGCTGTTCGCCGACCGGGCCGACGCCGGGATCGGCCCAGTCGATCGGGCCTTCGTCGTCGCTGCGCTCGGCCGGTGCCCAGAATTTCAGGCGAAAACTGCGCCGGCGCTGCAGATCGATAATGCGGCTGCGCAGGATGCTCCAGAACAGCGGCGTCCACTCCTCGGCCGGGCGCTCGCGGTAGCCGAGCAGCTTGATCATGGCGTCCTGCACGGCATCCAGCGCGTCTTCGCGGTGACGCAGGCCGGCCTCGGCAAAGCGGAACGCACGCGGCCCGATGCCGGCCAGGAAGGCATCCAGCGACACGGGGGCGGCGGCCGGGGCAGCGGGCTGCGGATCGAAAGGGGTTCCCACCAGCACAGCGTAGCTTCCGCGAGGACGATACGACGTCAACGTGTGAGTGCCGGTTCGGTTGACACGCCCGCCGGATGGGTATGATCGGCGGGCCGCACCGGCCACTGGAGCGATCGACGATGAGCGACGGTTTCGTAGCGCTGTATATCTTCATGCTGGCGGCCATCGCCGGCCATGTGATCATCTCGCGGGTGCCGGTGATCCTGCATACGCCGCTGATGTCAGGGTCCAACTTCATCCACGGCATCGTGCTGATCGGGGCGATGGTGGTGCTCGGGCATGCCGACACCACGCTGGAAAAGGCCTTGGGCTTCGTGGCGGTGGCGCTGGGCGCCGGCAATGCCGCCGGCGGCTACGTGGTGACCGAGCGCATGCTGGAGATGTTCAAGTCCAGCCGCAAGCCGCCGGGCGGAGAGGCGCCGTGAACATCTCCACGCCCGAGCTGTTGGCATGGCTGGTGAAATCCAGCTACCTGGTGGCCGCCACCCTGTTCCTGCTGGGCCTGCAACGGATGGCCTCGCCACTGACCGCGCGCAGCGGCATCCGCTGGGCCGGGCTGGGCATGCTGATCGCCACGGTGGCGACGTTCTTCCTGCCCGAGCTGCACAACGTGCCGCTGATCCTGGCGGCGCTGGCGATCGGCACCGGGGTGGCGTGGTGGTCGGCCAGGAAGGTGGCTATCACCGACATGCCGCAGATGGTGGCGCTCTACAACGGCATGGGCGGCGGCTCGGCAGCGGCGATCGGCGCGGTGGAACTGCTGCGGTTTTCGTTCTTCGTCAACCGCGATACCGCGCACTGGAGCGTGCAGGCGATCGCCGAACTGGCCGCGCGGCGGCCTGACACCACCACCGTGGTGCTGGCGGTGATCGGCTCGGCGATCGGCGCGGTGTCCTTGTCCGGCTCGATCATCGCCTGGGCCAAGCTCGACGGCCGGCTCGACCGGCGGGTGACCTTCCCCGGCCAGCAAGCCTTCAATCTGGTGGTGGCGCTGGCCATGGTGGTGCTCGGTGCGTGGGCGGCGAGCAGCCTGCAGCCGACGGCGATCATCGCCTTCTTCGTGGTGGCGCTGGCGCTGGGCGTGCTGATGACGCTGCCTATCGGCGGCGCCGACATGCCGGTGGTGATCTCGCTCTACAACGCCTTCACCGGGCTGGCAGTGGCGTTCGAGGGCTATGTGCTGGGCAACGAGGCGTTGATCATCGCCGGCATGATGGTGGGCGCGGCCGGCATCCTGCTGACCCGGTTGATGGCCAAGGCGATGAACCGGCCGATCAGCGGCGTGCTGTTCTCCAACTTCGGCGGTGGCGGGCAGGCGCAGGAGATCGCCGGCACGCAGAAGCCGATCGAAGCGGGCGATGTAGCGGCGATGATGGCCTTCGCCGAGCGGGTGGTGATCGTGCCCGGCTACGGCATGGCGGTGGCGCAGGCGCAGCACAAGATCTGGGAGCTGGCGCAGCGGCTGATCGCGCGCGGGGTCAAGGTCAAGTTCGCGATCCATCCGGTGGCCGGGCGCATGCCCGGGCACATGAACGTGCTGCTGGCCGAAGCCGGCGTGCCCTACGACCTGATCGCCGATATGGACGACATCAATCCCGAGTTCGCCAGCACCGATGTGTCATTGGTGATCGGCGCCAACGACGTGGTCAATCCGGTGGCCAGGACCGATCCGGCCAGCCCGATCTACGGCATGCCGATCCTGGACGTGGTCAATTCGCGCAACACGGTGGTGATCAAGCGCGGCAAGGGCACGGGGTTTGCCGGGATCGAAAACGCGCTGTTCTACGCCGACAACACCCGCATGCTCTATGGCGACGGGGCCGAGGCGGCCGGTGCCCTGGTCAGCGAATTGAAGGCCCTGGATGGCGGCGGGCATTGAGCGCTTGGTGTAGTGCAGTCGCGCTCGAATGCGCAGGTGAAAAGCTATGTCGGTCGGTGGTGCGCCGTGGCTTTGCCAGGTTCGCTCATATGCTTCTCGGATCACACGTCTCGTGCGTCGAGTGCGCGGTGTCCTCACCGCTCGCGGGACACGCCGCAAGTACGTCCCTGTAGGCTCGGTGGCGGCATCCATGCCGCCACACGGTCCCGCAAGCGGCGAGGGCACCGCGCCAGAGAGTTGGCAGATGGTTTGTTGAAAAGCGAAGCTACAGCGTCGCCGGACGGCTGGCTGCTTGTTGAAAGCCTGACGTACCGATCAACTTGACAGGTCCTTGTCCGCCGCCCGTCGCGGGACCTTACGCGGCATGGATGCCGCGTAAGAGCCTACAGGGACGTACTTGCGGCGTGTCCCGCGATGGGGGGCGGGCAAGGACCGCGCAGCAAACACGCAGTGCTTTCCAGGTATCGCTAGATTGTCTCAAACCAGAGCGACGGCGATCGAGGAGCCGCCTCACGCGAAACGGCACGGGTGACGCATCGGCGTCAGCCTCCTCCTGCATTGGCTACCGCAAGGGACGCAACCGACTCAGCGCGCCGCCCACCACGCCAGCACCAGCGCGGTGGCATAGCACAGCAGGTCGAAGCCATTGTTGGCCAGTTGCAGCAGGGTCCAGGCCAGCCCGGGGCCCATCTTCTGCGCCGAGGTCCAAGGATCCAGGCCCAGCGATCCACCAACGTGCGCCGAAGCGATGCCCCAGTTGGTGGCAATGATGACCGCCGCGGTGGCCACAACTGCCACGCCGATGCGCAATGACCCACCCTGCAAGGTGCCCAGGCGCAGCATCCAGACCACTTCCACGGCGACCAGCACCGCCATCCAGCCGGCCTGGTTGCCAAGTGCCAGGGCGATGAGCAGCCAGGCGATGAGGGCGGTGACGCATCCCAGCAGCAGGAGCGGGGGCCAGAGCCAGTGAGCGGTTCTGGCGGGCGCATTGGTGGGCGGCATTGGAACTCCTGACAATGCGCACATGATAGAGCGCATGCCGCGCTTTGCCAGGCCCGCGGTGCCTGGATGGAATGCAGCGTCGCCCGCCGGGCGCGTTGCCTGCGCCGGCGGAAGGGTTGCGGTCGGCTAGAATGGCCGACTTGCGCGCGTCCGGCGCGGCCCCATATCCAGCCCATGTATTCCCGTAGCAGCGAACCCGTCCAGTTCGAACGCGATTGCGATGCCGTCATGGTGCCGCAGGGCGATTCGGTGACCCTGCCCGCAGGCAGTTACGGCTATATCACCCAGGCATTGGGTGGCAGCTATACCGTGTTTGTCGAAGGCAATCTGTTCCGCATTGCCGGCAAGGACGGCGATGCGATCGGCAAGGAGGCTCCGCCGGGGCTGGAACTGCCCGACAACGCCAGCGACGAGAAGGTCGAGGCCCTGGTGTGGCAGCAGCTGCGCACCTGCTTCGACCCGGAGATCCCGTTCAACATCGTCGATCTGGGCCTGGTCTACGAGGCGGTGGTCAGCCATCGCGAGCAAGACAATCAGCGCCGGGTGGACGTCAAGATGACGCTCACCGCGCCTGGTTGCGGCATGGGCGAAATCCTCGTCGACGACGTGCGCAGCAAGCTGGAAATGATCCCGACCATTGCCGAGGCCGATGTCGAGCTGGTGTTCGACCCGCCGTGGGGCCGGCATATGATGTCCGAAGCGGCCCGTCTCGAGACCGGCATGCTCTGATCGCCAGGCGCCATGTCCACGGGCTGGCGCCGCGTCCTTACCGCCCGCCATACAGGAATCTTCCGGTGTCCGTGTCCTTCGCTTCCACCCGTTCCCCGTCGCCACGCAGTGCCGACGAACTGTCCGTGATCCTGGCCGCGCCCGGCTTCGGGCTGCACTTCACCGACCACATGGTCGCCATTTCCTGGAGCAACGAGCAGGGCTGGCACGACGCGCAGGTGCGTGCCTACGGGCCGCTGCAGCTGGATCCGGCCGCTTCGGTGCTGCATTACGGCCAGGAAATCTTCGAAGGCATCAAGGCCTACCGGCACGCCGATGGGTCGATCTGGACCTTCCGCCCGCAGGCCAATGGCGAGCGCCTGCAGCGCTCGGCGCGCCGTCTGGCGCTGCCGGAACTGCCGGTGGACCTGTTCGTCGAATCGCTGCGCCAGCTGGTGGCCGTGGATGGCGGCTGGGTGCCATCGGCGCCGGAGACCAGCCTGTATTTCCGTCCCTTCATGATTGCCGACGAGGCCTTCCTGGGCGTGCGCGCCGCGCACAAGGCCTCGTACTACGTGATCGCCAGTCCTGCCGGCCCGTACTTCGCCAAGGGCGTGGCGCCGGTGTCGATCTGGTTGTCCACCGAGTACGCGCGTGCGGCCAAGGGCGGCACCGGCGCGGCCAAGTGCGGCGGCAACTACGCCGCTTCCCTGCTGCCGCAGCAGAAGGCCCAGGCCCAGGGCTGCTCGCAGGTGCTGTTCCTGGACCCGGTGGAAGGCAAATACATCGAAGAGCTGGGCGGCATGAACGTGTTCCTGGTCTACAAGGACGGCACGCTGGTGACGCCGGAATTGTCCGGCAGCATCCTGGAAGGCATCACCCGCGACAGCATCCTGCAGCTGGCCCGCGACCGTGGCATGCGCGTGGTGGAGCGCAAGGTCGCCATCGACGAGTGGAAGCAGGGCGTGGCCTCCGGCGAGATCGCCGAGGTGTTCGCCTGCGGCACGGCCGCCGTGGTCACCCCGATCGGCGAGCTCAAGGGCGACGGATTCGCGGTGGGCGACCCAGCAGCGCCGGCGGGTGAGGTGACCATGTCGCTGCGGCAGGAGCTCACCGATATCCAGTACGGTCGTGTGCCGGACCGTCACGGTTGGCTGGTGCGTTTGTCGTAAGCCGACATACATCGTCAAAAATGGCCCCCGTGTGGCAGCACGGGGGTTTTTTTTGGCCTGCTGTGCAGCAAAAAGCGTCTTGAACAGGTCAAAAACTGTGTCAAGCGGGCTGAACAGGAGTGCGCTGTGTCACAAAAATGATATTTAAGTTTCAAAAGTGTCGATCTCGTATTGTTCACTTCGGTTTTAGTGAGATAGGTTCGCTGAACGGATCGATAACAGGGGCTCGATCCGGGGAACCGGCGCTGGCCTACGGAAGGCGGCGTCGGCATACACCGCCCAGGCGGTTCTCTTTGATCTGGAAGGGAATTCGATGTCGAACGCGTCTCGCAAGCGTCCTCGCACGCTCACCATCCTCAGCGCCGCTGCGCTGACCTCCCTGTTGCTGGCAACGCCCGCCTTCGCGGGTGAGGTCTATCTGGACGGTCTGGCCACCGCCCAGACCCACCAGAAATTCATCGTCACCTACAAGGATGGCAGCACCGCGCTGGCCAGCCCGAATGCGTTGACCACTTCGCTGCGCGCCGCTGCCCGCGCGGTACCGGCCAAGGCCGGCAAGGCGTTGGGCCTGAGCCCGGTTCGTCGGCTGGCGCTGGGGCCGGAACTGGTCAAGACCGATCGGGCGCTGGACCGCGCCGAAGCCGAAACCCTGATGCGCCAGCTGGCCGCCGACCCCAATGTGCAGAGTGTGGAAGTCGACCAGATCCTGCATGCCACGCTGACACCCAACGACACCCGCCTGTCCGAGCAGTGGGCGTTCGGCACCACCAACGCCGGCCTCAACATCCGCTCTGCGTGGGACAAGTCCACCGGTGCGGGCGTGCGCGTGGCGGTCATCGATACCGGCATCGTCAGCCATGCCGACCTCAACGCCAATGTCGTGGCGGGCTACGATTTCATCAGCGACGCGGCGACCGCGCGCGACGGCAACGGGCGCGATAGCAACCCGGCCGACCAGGGCGACTGGTACGCCGCCAACGAGTGCGGCGTGGGCATTCCGGCGGCAACTTCCAGCTGGCACGGCACTCACGTCGCCGGCACCGTGGCGGCGGTGACCAACAACAACTCCGGCGTGGCCGGCACGGCCTACAACGCCCGTGTGATCCCGGTGCGCGTCCTGGGCAAGTGCGGCGGTTCGCTGTCGGATATCTCCGACGCCATCATCTGGGCCTCGGGCGGCACCGTCTCGGGCGTGCCCAGCCTGTCGTCCACCGATGCGGCCGACGTCATCAACATGTCGCTCGGCGGCGGTGGCGCCTGTTCGGCCACCATGCAGAACGCGATCAATGGTGCGGTCTCGCGCGGTACCACGGTCGTGGTGGCGGCGGGTAACGAGTCGGCCAACGTATCCAGTTCGTTGCCGGCCAACTGCAACAACGTGATCGCGGTGGCGGCGACCACCTCGTCCGGCGCCAAGGCCAGCTATTCCAACTTCGGTGCCGGCATCGACGTCTCCGCGCCGGGCTCGGCCATCCTGTCCACACTCAACACCGGCACCACCACGCCGGCAAGCGCCAGCTACGCGTCCTACAACGGCACCTCGATGGCATCGCCGCACGTGGCCGGTGTCGTGGCCCTGGTGCAAGCCGCGGCCCCCTCGCCGCTGACGCCTGCGGCGGTGGAAACCTTGTTGAAGAACACCGCCCGCGCGCTGCCGGGTGCCTGTTCCGGTGGCTGCGGCGCCGGCATCGTCAACGCCGATGCCGCGGTGACCGCCGCAATCAACGGCAGCAATGGCGGCGGAGGTGGCGGCAGCGGCAACACCCTGACCAACGGTACCCCGGTGACCGGCCTGGGCGCTGCAACCGGCGCGGAACTCAACTACACCATCGCCGTGCCAGCCGGCAGCGGCACGCTGACCGTAGCGATCAGCGGCGGCACCGGCGATGCAGACCTGTACGTGCGTGCCGGCAGTGCGCCGACCGACGCCACCTACACCTGTCGCCCGTACCGCACCGGCAACACCGAAACCTGCAGCATCAGTGCGCCGTCGGGCACGTATTACGTGCGGGTCAAGGCGTTCAGCACGTTCTCCGGCGTCACCCTGCGGGCCAGCTACTAAGCGCAGCTGACAACACTACTGCGCGTCCGTCAGGCGGGCGCGGCCGGTATTCGGAATCGGCATGTACCACTCGTACACGCCGCTTCCTCCGCGCCGTCCGCACCCACTGACGACCGCTCGCGACGTTTTGGTAGCCGCTCCAAGGCCGGCCGCTCGGCGCGGTCTGCGCTGTCTGGGCATGTGCCAGGCAGCGCAGGCGCCGCGCCACCCATCTGCGATGTCTCGCCCACGTCTGCCCTTGCGGCCGGCGCAGGCGGCGCATTGCCGCTCGGCCGGGATGGACACCGGTCAGTCGTTTCGACGGGCGCCAGCGCCCGTCCATTCCGGCCCGACCCGCGGTCTGCGGTAACGGCCGGCCATCTCGCCGCAACCGCGGTACTTCCTAAAAAATCTGAGGAACGATCGATGTCCAATGTGTCGCAACGTCGTGCACCTGCACGCGCACTGGTGGTGCTGGGTGTTTCCGCGCTGACCTCCCTGCTGGCCGTGCCGGCGTTCGCCGGTCAGGTCAACCTGTCCGGCCTGGATTCGCAGCCGACGCTGGATCGCTTCATCGTCAAGTACAAGGACGGCAGCAGCCCGGCGGTGAGCCCCACCTCGATGCGCGCCTCGCTCAACTCGGTCGCTACTGCCGTGCCGGCACGTGCGGGCCGCGCACTGGGCCTGAACCATGTGCGCCGCACCGCGCTGGGTTCGGAAGTGCTCAAGGCCACCCGTGGCCTGGACCGCGCCGAAGCCGAGACGCTGATGCGTCGCATCGCCGCCGATCCGAGCGTGGACTATGTCGAAGTCGATCAGATCATGTACCCGGTGCTGACCCCGAACGACACCCGCCTGTCCGAGCAGTGGGGCTTCGGCACCAGCGCCTCCAGCATCAACGTGCGTCCGGCCTGGGACACCGCCACCGGCACCGGCGTGGTGGTGGCGGTGATCGACACCGGCATCACCAGCCATCCGGACCTCAACGCCAACGTACTGCCCGGCTACGATTTCATCAGCGATGCCGCGCGTGCGCGCGACAACAACGGCCGTGACAGCAACCCGGCCGACCAGGGCGACTGGCGTGCGGCCAATCAATGCCCCGGTGCGCCGGCGGCCAATTCCAGCTGGCACGGCACCCACGTGGCCGGCACCATCGCCGCGGTGACCAACAACAACAGCGGCGTTGCCGGCACCGCCTTCAACGCGCGCATCGTGCCGATCCGTGCGCTGGGTCTGTGCGGTGGCACCACGTCGGATATCGCCGATGCCATCGTCTGGGCCTCCGGCGGCAGCGTGTCCGGCGTGCCGGCCAATGCCAACCCGGCCGAGGTGATCAATATGTCGCTGGGCGGCAACGGCGCCTGTTCGAGCACCTATCAAAACGCCATCAACGGCGCGGTGTCGCGCGGGACCACCGTGGTGGTGGCGGCCGGCAACAGCAATGCCAACGTGGCCAACTTCACCCCGGCCAGCTGCGCCAACGTGATCTCGGTGGCGTCGATCACCTCGGCCGGCGCGCGTTCGAGCTTCTCCAACTTCGGCAGCACCATCGACATCTCCGGCCCGGGTTCGGCGATCCTGTCCACGCTCAACAGCGGCACCACCACCCCGGGCTCGGCCAGCTACGCCAGCTACAACGGCACCTCGATGGCGGCGCCGCATGTCGCCGGCGTGGTGGCGCTGGTGCAGTCGGCGGCGAGCCGTCCGCTGACCCCGGCGGCAGTGGAAACCCTGCTGAAGAACACCGCCCGTCCGCTGCCGGGCGCCTGCTCGGGCGGCTGTGGCGCCGGCATCGTCAACGCGGCGGGAGCGGTCAGCCAGACCCCGTGACCCCACCCTCGCGCGGCGATGCCGGCATGACCGCCGGCATCGCCGTCGGGCCGGTCCCGACCGGTCTGTCGGTGTTTTGAATTCCGCACTGCCCCGCTTCGGCGGGGCAGTGTGCGTTTGGGGCGCCGGTCGTTGCTGGGCGGCAGGCCGCCTACCGCAGCGATGGCTGAACAACGCGCCGATGCCTTGCTTCAGGGCGCTTCAGCGCCGGGTGCGGCACGCCGATAGCCACCGCACGTGAGGCATGGCCGGAGCATCAGCCGCCACACGATCGGGCAGGGTGCGTCGCCGGTGGCATCGGCGCCTTGTCTTTCCGGGTTTCAGGTCCTTGGGGAGGGATTGATCCATGTCGCATGCATCGGTTGGCGTGCTGCGCCGCGCCGTGTTCGTCTGTGCACTGTCTTGTACGTTCCACGCCGCTGCGGGCGAGGTCAGTCTGCAAGGGCTGGGGTCCAGTACCACGCACCAGCGCTTCATCGTCAGCTACACCAACCGTGTCGGCACCAGCCGCGCCACCGGGCTGTCTGCGCCGTGGCGCGAGATTGCCAGCGCCGTGCCCGCGCGGCAGGGACGCGCCTTGGGTCTGTCGACCACGCGCCGGCTCAGCACCGGCCCGATGCTGTTGGTGGCCGACCGCAAGCTCGACCGCGTGGACGCCGAAAGCCTGATGCGGCGGCTCGCCGCCGACCCGGCGGTCAAACGCGTGGAAGTGGATGTGCTGATGCGCCCCTTGCTGGTGCCCAACGACCCTGGCGTTCCGCAGCAGTGGGCGATGGGCACCAGTAACGCCGGCCTCAACATCCGTCCGGCCTGGGACCGTTCCACCGGCAGGGGCATCGTGGTGGCGGTGGTCGACACCGGCATCGCCGCGCATCCGGACCTGGCCGCGAATGTCTTGCCCGGCTACGACTTCATCACCGATCCGGCAACCGCCCGCGACGGCAACGCGCGCGACGCGAACGCAGCCGACCAGGGCGACTGGACGGCCGCGAACGAGTGCGGTTCCGGGGCGTCCGCATCCAGTTCCAGCTGGCATGGCACCCATGTGGCCGGCATCGTCGCCGCCGTCGGCAACAACAGCGCCGGCGTGGTGGGTACTGCGTTCAATGCCAAGGTGCTGCCACTGCGTGTGCTGGGCAGGTGTGGCGGCTATATGTCCGATATCGCCGATGCCATCGTCTGGGCAGCGGGCGGCAAGGTGACCGGGTTGCCTGCCAATCCGACTCCTGCCACGGTGATCAATCTGTCGCTGGGTGGCTACGGCAGTTGCTCGGCGACGATGAGCAATGCCATCGCCGCCGCAGTGACACGTGGCAGTTCGGTGGTGGTGGCCGCGGGCAACAACAACCTGGATGTGTCCACCAGCGTGCCGGCCAACTGCCCGAATGTGATCGCGGTGGCGGCCACCACCTCGGCCGGTGCGAAGGCCGGTTTTTCCAACTTCGGCAAGGGCGTGGATATCGCGGCGCCGGGTCAGGCCATCGTGTCCACGCTCAACAGCGGCACCACGGTGCCGGGCAATGCGGCGTATGCGTCGTACAGCGGCACCTCGATGGCCGCACCGCATGTGGCCGGTGTGGTGGCGTTGATGCAGTCGGTGGCTTTGAACCCGCTCACGCCGGCAACGGTGAAGGCCTTGCTCAGGAGCAGCGCACGGCCGTTGCCGGTCGCCTGCACCCAGGGCTGCGGCGCGGGCCTGGTGAACGCCGACGGGGCGCTGGCAGCGGTGATCGCATCGACCACGCTTGCCCGCAATGTGGCGCGCACCGGGCTGAGCGCTGCGCAGTCGGACGTGCTGTATTACCAGGTCAACGTCCCGGCCGGCACGCGCGCACTGAAGGTGACGCTGGGCGGTGGCAGCGGCAACGCCGATCTGTCGCTGCGCGCAGGCGCGTTGCCCAGCGACAGCGCGTACAGCTGTCGCAGCATGCTGCCCGGCAATGCCGACAGCTGCACGGTGAACGCGCCGGCGGCCGGTACGTACTACGTGCGGTTGAAAGCGACGCTGGCATTTTCGGGCGTCAGCGTCACTGCAGCGTACTGAGTGCCGCGTGCGCACGCAGGCAAAGCGCCATCAGCGGCGTGCGCACCATCGCGTCGGCTCGATGCCGACGCGGGAGCGCGCGGATCGGCGTGCGCCGTGCAATGCACGGCAGTGACTGCACAGCATCAGTGCGTGCGTGGACGGCACGCGTCGATCAGGCACATTCGCAGAGCGTGCAGGCCCGCGCATCCAGGGCCTGCAACAAGCGGGCAGCGGGCAATTCCAGCAGCAAGCCGCGTTGGCCGGCATTGATCCAGAGCGCCGGCGCGTCCAGCGCCGTGGCTTCCACCAGCACCGGTGCTTGCCGCTGCTGGCCGAGTGGGCTGATCCCGCCCACCTTGTAGCCGGTGCGGCGTTCGGCGTCGGCCGCGTCCATCATGCGGGCGGACTTGCCGCCCTGCGCGCTGGCGAGTTTCTTCAGCGACAGGCGCCGGTTGCAGGGAATCACCACGCACACCGCCTGGTCGTCGACCCAGGTCATCAGGGTCTTGAGCACCGTCTGTGGTGCCAGGCCGAGCGCCGTGGCCGCCTGCAGGCCCTTGGCATCGGCATCGGCCTGATAGTTGTATGAATGCAGCACGTATGCCACGCCCGCCGCGTCCAGCGCACCGGTGGCGCGGGTCGCCTTGCTCATGGCCTCAAATCGCTTCGAAGCGGTTGGCGGCGACGTTCTTGCGGACCTTCTGCGGGTTCCAGACGCGCCCGTTCATGGCGATATAGACCCCGGCCGGCAAGGACTGCACCGCACCCACCGCACAGCCGATGTTGAATTCCGCATCCGAGCCGCGAAAGCGCGCCGGGTTGAGCGCGCCGGTCATCACGATGGTCTTGTCGGCAATCGACTGCAGCACCTTGCCGGTCTCCACCATCGAATCGGTGCCGTGGGTGATCAGCACGTGGCGGGTGGGCTGGGCGGCGATGGTGGCGCGGATCAGCTCGCGGTCGGCATCGGTGATGTGCAGCGAATCCTTGCGGATGATCGGAATCACCGAAAAGCGGAAGGTCACGCCCAGTTCCTTGAGGATCTGCCCGATCTGCGGGTCGCCGATTTGGTAGTCCGATTTGTCGTCGAAGTAGATCTTGTCGATCGTGCCACCGGTGGTGACGATCAGAAGGTCTTCCATTGCTGCCAATCCTGTAGGGCCAACGCGGTGCAGACCGCGCGAGGGCGGTCATGATACCGCCCGCCCGAGATGCTGGCAGTGCGCACGCTGTGGTCATCAGGGCGGGGAGGTCGAAAACCTGCGCTCATGCGCGGCTGTCGGCGGCGGCCGCCTGCGCGGTGTGCGGGTCAGCGCGCCTTGCGCCTGCCGCCGAAGCGGGCGGCCACGCCCGGCCCGCTCACCAGCCCGATCACCAGCAATGCGAGCAGCAGCTCCAGCCAGGCCAGGCCGCGTGCCTCGGGCTGGCTCCAGGCTGCCATCACGCCATGGCTGAACCAGCCCAACGCGAACACGCCGGCCCAGAACCGCGCACGCGCGCTACGGACCGCCAGTACGCCCATCCACGCCGCTGGCAATGCGAACACCAGCAGCGCTGCGGTGCGATGCGCATCGTCGTGAAACCAGACCACGAACACCACCGCCAGCGCCAGCAGGGCGGTCGTCAGCAACCAGTGCACCGCGCGCAGGCTCATGCGGCGGCCAGCCGCCGCGCGACATCGGCCACCCGGCGGCCCAGCGCGCGCGCCAGCAGGGCTTCGTCCTCGCTCGGTTGCGGGTCGCCGCCGGCGCCGGACACATGGCTGGCGCCGTACGGCGTGCCACCGCTGCTGGTATGGCTGAGCGCGGTCTCGGTGAACGGGATGCCCACGATCAGGCAGCCGTGATGCAGCAGCGGCAGGTGCATCGACAGCAGGGTGGATTCCTGCCCGCCGTGCATCGAGGCGGTGGAGGTGAACACCGCAGCCGGCTTGCCGGCCAGCGTGCCGCTGGCCCATTCGGCGCCCAGGCTGTCGAGGAAGTGCTTCATCGGTGCGGCCATGTTGCCGAAGCGGGTCGGGCTGCCCAGCAGCAGGCCGCTGCACTCGGCCAGGTCGGCGCGGTCCACGTAGGGCGCGCCTTCGTCGGGCACCGGCGGGGCGCTGGTCTGAGTCACCGCGGCCACCGGCGGCACCGTGCGCAGGCGCGCGCTCATGCCGGGCACTTCGCCGATGCCGCGCGCGATCTGCCGCGCCAGCCGCGCCACCGAACCGCCACGGCTGTAATACAGCACCAGAATCTCCGCCATCGTGTTCCTGCCGCCTGTGTGAGTTGCCGCAGTATCGGCCAAGCCGCTGCCCCACTGCACGCCGCGGTTGCGGCAAGGCCGCGATGACGGCGCATCGGGTACCCTTGCGCGATGGCGCGTGTGAACAAACTCCACCAATGGAAAGAACGTCTGCACGACCGCGCGCGGACGGTGAGCTTCGGGCGCTTCCTGTGGCGCCGCTTCTTGGACGACCGCCTGTTCCAGGCCGCCGCTTCGCTGGCCTACACCACGGTGTTTGCGCTGGTACCGCTGGCGATCGTGGTGTTCGGCGTGCTGTCCGCCTTCCCCGCGTTCAACGAGTGGAAGGACGCACTGACCGACTTCATCTTCAACAACTTCGTGCCCGGCGCAGCGCGTTCGGTGCAGAACTATCTCAACCGCTCGCTGGAAGACCTGGGCAAGTTCACCGTAGCCGGCATGGTCGCGCTGGTGGCCTCGTTGCTGATCACCCTGCACAGCATCGAGCAGACCTTCAACAGCATCTGGCGGGTGGCCGCCGCACGGCCCAAGGTGACGCGGTTCCTGATTTACTGGACGGTGCTGACCCTGGGCACGATGCTGGCCGCCGCTGCGATGGCGATGGCCGCCTACGTGTTCGCGCTGCCGCTGTTCCGCACCACCGAAGGCCAATGGCTGGCCGAATTCGCCTGGCGGCTGGCGCCGATGGCGGTGGAGTTCGTCTGCATCGTGCTGATCTACCGCGTGGTGCCGCAGCATGCGGTGCGCCTGCGGCATGCGCTGCCGGGCGCGTTGCTGGCAGTGATCCTGATGGAGATCGTGAAGTGGGGTTTCGGCTTCTACCTGGGCAATTTCCAGACCTATCAGCGCATCTACGGCGCGCTGTCGGCGCTGCCGATCCTGTTGTTGTGGATCTACCTGAGCTGGGTGTCGGTGCTGCTGGGCGCCTCGCTGGCCTCGTCGATGTCCGCCTTCCGCTACCAGCCCGAGGCCATGCGCCTGCCGCCGGGCTTCGAGATCTACGGCCTGCTGCGTCTGCTGGGCCGCTTCCGCCAGGCACGCATCCATGGCAACGGCCTGGACGAAGACCGCATCCTGGCGTTGGAACCGATGCTGACCGATACCGTGATGCAGGAGCTGCTGTGCGAGCTCAAACGCATCCGCCTGCTGCGTCGCGACGAGCGCGGCCAATGGCTGCTGGCGCGCGATCTGGACGTGGTGCCGCTGGCCGAACTCTACGAGAACTGCCAGTTGCGCGTGCCGATCGAAGACCGCCCCTTGCCCTGCCGCGACGATGCCTATGGCCAGGCCGCCGCCGCCGCGCTGGAACAGCTGCGCCAACCCCTGCGCAGCGTGCTGGCGCAACCGGTCGGCGACCTCTATACCCACCTCCCCGGAGATCCTCCATGACCGTGCGCCTCGTGCGCGGCGCCTGTGCGCTGCTGTTGCCGCTGTTGTTGCTGACCGCCTGCAAGCCCACCGGCGAGGGCACGCCCGCTGCCGGCCCGGCGACCACTGCGCCGGCGGCCCCTGCCCAGCCGGCGGAAAAGCCCGCCACCCCGGAGCCTGCCGGCGCCGCCAGCAGCTCGGTCGTGCAGCAGACCGCGCAGATGCCCAGGCTGTCGCTGCCCACCGTCTCGGGCGAGACCTACGACCTGGCCGCGCATCGCGGCAAGTGGGTGGTGGTCAACTTCTGGGCCACCTGGTGCGCGCCCTGCCTGAAGGAGATGCCGGAGCTGTCGGCCCTGCACACCATGCGCGACACCGTCGAAGTGGTGGGCCTGGCCTACGAAGACATCACCACCGCCGATATGCAGGCATTCCTGAAGGACCACCCGGTGTCCTATCCGGTGGCGATCCTCGACCCCTACCAGCCGCCGCAGGACTTCGCCACGCCGCGCGGCCTGCCGATGACCTACCTGATCGGCCCGGACGGCAAGGTGGCCAAGCAATTCCTCGGCCCGGTCACCGCACGCGATATCGAAACGGCGGTGGGCATCACCGGCAAGGCCGGCTGATGCAGGCCGCGCGCTTTGTGGTCAGCGGCGTGGTGCAGGGCGTGTGGTATCGCGCTTCCACCCGCGAGCAGGCGCGGGCGCTCGGCCTGCGTGGGCATGCGCGCAACCAGGCCGATGGCAGCGTGGAGGTCGTCGCGGCCGGAGACCCGGCGGCGCTGGATGCGCTGGAACGCTGGCTGTGGCAGGGTCCACCGGCGGCCAGCGTGGCCACGGTGGTGCGCACGCCGTGTGCGCTGCCGCCGTCTGAAGACTTTGTAACTGGCTAAGCGCACGCCAACGCAGCGGGGCAACAGAGTTGGGTCGCCTCGCCGATAACCCTGTCAACGCGATCAGGCGTTCAGGGGAATGCAATGGCTGCTCCATCTCAAGATCACACTCACGGGCACGACCTGCCTGCCCACGGCATCACGCGGGTCCTGGCGCAGTGGGGGCCGTGGCTCTATCTCGCTGCGTTGCTGGGGATCGGCTGGCTGTTGTTCCAGCAGCCGCAGACGCGGGTGCTGCGCCCCGGGCAGGCGGCCGCCGGTTGGCTGCTGGCCTGGACCTTCGGCGGCATCGTGATCGGTGCAGTGGTGTGGAGCCTGCGCCTGGCGCGGCATGGTCTGGGTGCGCCCAGCGCCAGCTATCCGCTCTCGGCGCGCCTGCCAGAGTCCTGGGCCGATGCCTACGCGGCATTGCTGCGCCCGGCGGTTGCGGCCCCGGCGAGCGCGGCCAGGCTCGACCCGACCAGCACCCAGCGCGGCGCGGCCTGGCATCGCTTCGGCGCCGGCATGCTCAGCGCGGAAAGCTTCGATCCCAACGACGCTACCCGCACGCCGTGGGACGGCATGGATGCCCAGGCCTGCATCGCCCGCCTGGACGAGGTGCGTGGTGCCTGGCACAACGCCTCTGCCAACCGCGCGCTGCAACAGGAGCGCCGCTACTGGCTGGATGTGGTGTTGTCGCTGCTCGATCACGGCGTGATGCGTCCGCTGCAGGACGGCTATCTGCCCGACACGGCCGCGCTGCGCACCGAACGTTTCCTGCTCGGCGCCGACGCCGGCCCGGCCGTGCTGGCCGATGTGCCGGCATTGTTCGCGCGCCGCCTGGCCCTGGCCATCGAGGCCATGCCCGCCACGCAGCGCGATGCTGCCGGCACACAATGGCGCCTGTTGCAGCAATTGCACGCCCTGGTGGCCGAGAGCCGCGTGCTGGACGAGCGCTCGCAGGTGATCCAGGTGCTGGCCTGGAACCCGGACGTGGACCTGGACCAGGTCGAAGTGGCCTACATCCTGGCCGCCGAATACCGCGAAGGCATGCGTGACTGGTTGCGCCGCGCCGCCCTGGTGCGCCTGCCCGACAGCGCGCTGCGCCTGGACGAAGTATTGCTGTCGTCGTGCAGCCCGCTCGGCCCGCAGGCCGACGACGTGGATTACATGGAAGCGATGCGTCCGCTGCATCGCGGTTTCATGCAGTTGTTCAATCAGCGCCTGAGCCAGCTGGTGCTGCAGGCCGAGCAGGCCGAACGTCAGGCCGGCCTGCATCCGTTGCCGCGCGCCACCGCGGCCAGCGACGAAGTCTCTCAGGACTGGCCGGCGTAATCGTCGATCGGTTCCAGCATGCCGTAGCGTTCCTTGTGCGGCTTGCCGTGCAAGGGCGGCAGCGCTAGCGGTTCCTCGGGTACCGAGGTGTCCGGGAGCCGGTCCAGCAGGTTGCGGATCAGGCTCAGCCGGCCGCGCTTCTGGTCGTTGAAGTCCACCAGGGTCCACGGCGCCGCCGGGGTATGGGTCGCCTCGAGCATGCGCTCGCGCGCTTCGGTGTAGGCCTCGTATTTGTCGCGCGACTGCAGGTCCACCGGCGACAGCTTCCAGCCCTTGAGCGGGTCTTCGTGCCGCTCGGCAAAGCGTTGTTCCTGCTCGGCCTGATCCACGCACAACCAGTACTTGAACAGCAGGATGCCGTCATCGACCAGCATCTGCTCGAAGCCCGGCGCCTGCTGCAGGAACGTTTCGTACTGCGCATCGGTGCAATAGCCCATCACCCGTTCCACGCCGGCGCGGTTGTACCAGCTGCGATCCATCAGCACCAGCTCGCCGGCGGCCGGCAGATGGGTGACATAGCGCTGGAAGTACCACTGCGTGCTTTCGCGATCGTTGGGCTTGGGCAGCGCCACCACCCGGCATTGCCGCGGATTGAGGTGGCTGGCGATGGTCTGGATCGCACCGCCCTTGCCGGCGGTGTCGCGGCCCTCCATCAGCACTAGGGCGCGTTGGCCGGTGTGCTGCAGCCAGCGCGCCATGCCGACCAGTTCCAGTTGCAGCGGCGCCAGCAGTTTCTTGTAGGCCTTGCGTTTGAGATGCGACATGCGCGTTCCGGCAAAAGTGCAGAGCGCGCAGGCTATTGCCCCAGACGTGGACGCAGTGTCGCCAGGTTGCAGGGTCTGGTGCGTGCATCCAGCTGCGCGCGCACGATCTTTTCCCACGCCGTGCGGCAGGCCGAGGTGGAGCCGGGCAGGCAGAACACGAAGCTGTGGTTGGCCAGCCCCGCGAACGCGCGCGATTGCAGCGAAGAGGTGCCGATTTCGTCCACGCTGACCGCACGGAACATCTCGCCGAAGCCGGGCATCAGCTTGTCCAGCAGCGGCGTGATCGCCTCCGGCGTGCTGTCACGGCCGGTGAAGCCGGTGCCGCCGGTGACCAGGATGCCGTCGATCTGCGTATCGGCGATCCAGGCCGACACGATCGCACGCATGCGGTAACGGTCGTCCGGACACAGCGCGCGCTCGTGCAGCAGATGGCCTTCCCGGGTGAGGGCATCGGCCAGGTAGTCGCCGGAGCGATCGTCGGCCAGGCTGCGGCTGTCGGACACGGTCAGCACGCACAGGCGCAGGGGAATGAAGTCGGGAGTCGATGGCATGCGCCAAGCCTAGCGAGGCTGACGAGCCGGGTACAGCGCCGCGGTGTGAAGTCGGGTCAGGCACCAGCGCAGTAACCAAAGCCTCCCTCGTGCCAGGCAGTAGCACGCTGACCAAAGCCCCTCTCCTGCGGGGCGAAAGGCACAGCTTTTCGCGCCACTGGCGCGCGTGCCTTGGAGCGCCCGCGCCGCAAGCGCGGGCTGGGGCGCGGAGCGGGGGTTGGGGTGAGGGTACGGGCGAAGCCGCATGGAGAATTTCCTGGACGAACTAGTCGCGCAACCGTCGCAGAGGTTGCATGTAGTCAATTGCGACGTCTAGTGCCATGGCGACCCGCAACACCGCTTCAGCGCAGTTTTTCACCAGCTACCAACCACGCATCAAACGCAGCCGACACCGTAGCGAGCAGTTGTCAGTAGCGCGGTTAGCGCTTTCCGACTCCGAGTGCGCGTGGCACACGACAATTTCGATCATCCGCCGCGCGCCTGGCAACTGCATAGCAGCTGCACAGGGAATGCTGTTGGCTGCTCTAAACCCCCAACCAACCATGCTCCCGCGCCAGCGCCCGCAGCATCGTCGCAAGATCGTCGGCAAACCCATCCATATCGAAAACGCCGCTGCGCTGTCGTTGCTCGGCCAGACGCGCCCGCACCTCAGCCAGCAGGCCCGGATCGTTCGCCAGCGCGGTGGCTTTGGCCACGAATGCAGCGTCATCGACCACATTCATTTCGTCCAGCCCCAGATGATGATTCAGGCTGCCTGCCACGCGCGCGGCAAAGGTCTCGCCCGGGGTGGTCAGCACCGGGCAGCCTGCCCATAGCGCATCGGAGGCGGTGGTGTGGGCGTTGTACGGGTGCGTGTCCAGGAAAAGATCCGCGTGCCGGTAACGCGCCAGATACTGCGGGTGCGGCAGCTTCGGCATGAACACCAGGCGCTGCGCGTCCACGCCTTGCGCCTGCGCTGCCGCGCGCAGCCGCGCGTCGGCCTGGCCTGGCCCGGACAGCAGCCACAGCACGCTGCCCGGTACCGCACGCAGCACCGCCAGCATGCGCGCCATGCTGCGCGGAGTGAGCTTGTAGCTGTTGTTGAAGCAGCACAGCACCACGCCGTGCTCGGGCAGGCCGCACTCCGCACGCGAGGGCGGGGCGGCCACCGTGCGCGAGGTATCCGAGGGTTGAAACACGCGCGGCAGGCGCAGCACCTGCTCGCTGTAGAACGGTGCCAGCGAGGGCGGTAACGCGAACGCATCGCCCAGCACGTAGTCCATCCATGGCGCACCGGAGGTGCCGGGGTAGGCCAGCCAGTTGAACTGCAGCGGTGCCGGGCGCAAGGCGAACACTTCCGGGCGTCCGCCGCCGCCCCAGCCGCGCAGGTCGAACAACAGATCGATCCCCTGCGCACGGATGTGCCGGGCGGCATCCACATGCCCCAGCGTGGTGACATCGTGCAGCGTGGTAGCACGCGCAAGACGCGCACGGATCTCGCTTGCGTCATCGTGGCTGGTGGCGAACAGATGCACCTGCAGCCCCGGCTGACGCTGCTGCAAGGCTTCCAACAGCGCCACCGTCAGCAAGCCGGTGGGATGCGCACCGAAGCCGTTGGAGACGAACCCGATCCGCAACGCGCCCTGGCGGCGCAGCGCCACCGGCGGCAGCGGCTGCAACAGCGTCGCGATGGCCTGCGCGCGGGTCCGTGCGCAGGCCAGCTGTTCGGCCGCGCTGGCGTCTTCGCTGAGGAACGCGAACGGCTCCACCGCCGCAGCGCCTTGCGCCACTGCCGCACGTACCTGCGTGGACAGCGCCTGTACATCGCGCCAATCGCACAGGCGACGCCGCCAGTTGAGCAGTTGCGCGGCGATGTAGGGCTCGTCGGGAAGCAGCCGGTACGCGCGCGCGTAGGCCGCGGCGGCCTGTTCCGGCTGGCCGGCATCTTCCAATGCATGGCCCAGCCACAGCGCAATTCCCGGATGCTGCGGCACCAGGTCGGACGCCTGCTGCAGCAGGTCGGCCGCCTCGGCGTGCCGCGCTTGTGCCCAGCGCACCCGCCCGAGCCGCGCGATCGCTTCCGGGTGGCCCGGCTGCAGCAGCATTGCACGTTGCACCGCCTGCTCACCGGCCGCAATGGCGCCCATGCCGAGTTCGGCATCGGCCAGCATCAACCAGGCCACGAAATCGCCGGGCCGGTGCCGTACCGCCTCGCGCAGCTGCAGCAGCTCGCGCGGGACCTGCGCACTCACGGGCTGTCGCTCAACCGCGCCAGTTCGTCGGCCTGGTGCTCGTGGATCAGCCGGCCGATCAAGCCATCCAGGTCGCCTTCAATGATGTTGGGCAGGTCGTACAGGGTCAGCCCTTCCACGCGATGGTCGGTGATGCGGCCCTGCGGAAAGCTGTAGGTGCGGATGCGCTGGCTGCGGTCGCCGCTGCCCACCTGCAGTTTGCGTGTCTGCGCTTCGGCGGCGGCGGCCTTGCTGCGCTCGGTCTCCAGCAACTGCGCCTTCAGCCGCTTCATCGCCTTGTCGCGGTTGGCGTGCTGGCTGCGCTCGGTCTGGCATTCCACCACCACGCCACTGGGCACGTGGGTGATGCGGATCGCCGATTCGGTCTTGTTGACGTGCTGGCCGCCGGCGCCGGAGGAGCGAAAGGTGTCCACCTTCAGGTCGGCCGGATTGATCGCGATCTCTTCCACGTCGTCGGCCTCGGGGATGATCGCCACCGTCGCCGCCGAAGTATGGATACGGCCCTGCGATTCGGTGGCCGGCACGCGTTGCACGCGATGGGTGCCGGATTCGAACTTCAGCCGCGAGTACGCGCCGCGCCCGACCACGCGCGCCACCACTTCCTTGTAGCCGCCGTGTTCGCCGGGGCTGTCCGATTCGATCTCCACCTTCCAGCCCTGCCGCTCGGCATAGCGGGCGTACATGCGGAACAGGTCGCCGGCGAAGATCGCCGCTTCGTCGCCGCCGGTGCCGGCGCGCACTTCCAGGAACAGGTTGCCGTCGTCGCGCGGGTCGCGCGGCACCAGCAGCAGCGCGAGCTGCGCGTCCAGTTCGTCCAGGCGCGCCTGTGCGGCGGCGATCTCTTCCTCGGCCAGTTCGCGCATTTCCGGGTCGTTGCGCATGGCCTCGGCGGCGCTCAGATCGGCCTTGGCGCGCGCTTCCTCTTCCAGTGCCACGGCCACCGGCTCCAACTGCGACAGTTCGCGCGACAGGGTGCGGAACCTGTCGTTGTTGCCCACCACGTCCGGATCGGACAGCAGGTGCTGCAGTTCTTCGCGGCGCTCGGCCAGCGCTTCGAGCTTACGGCGCAGGGTCGGCGTCATCAGTCCTCACGATCGGGGTAGCTACAGGGGGATGTTGGTAACCGGGCTTTTCCGGGAACAGCCGGTCGGCTGCGCTGGTCAGTTCCAGGTCGTTGTTGAGCGCGGCATCGCGCAACGCTGCGGTGGGCGGATGCAGCAGGCGGTTGGTCAGCGCATGCGCCAGTTGTTCCAGCACTTCGTCGGCCGGCTTGCCGTTGTGCAATTGCTGGCGCGCCTTGGCCAGCAGCTCGTCGCGGGTGTTGTCGCCGAAGGCGCGCAGTCGCTTCAGCGGGGCCTGACGCGCATTGGCCTGTACGGTCTCGACATAGCGCGCCACCTGCAGGTCGATGATGGCCTCGGCCTGGTCGGCGGCCTCGCGACGGCTGCGGCGGTTGTCTTCGACCGCGCGCTCCAGGTCGTCCACCGTATACAGGTAGGCGTCGCTCAATTCCGCCACCGAGGCTTCGATATCGCGCGGCACCGCCAGGTCGAACAGCAGCATCGGCTTGCGTTTGCGCACGCGTAGCGCCTGTTCCACCTGCGTCCGCGTCACCACCGGCTCGCGCGCGGCAGTGGCCGAAAACACCACGTCGGCTTCGGCCAGATGGCGCTCCAGGTCGGTCAGCGGCAGCGCGTAGCCGCCATGCTGGCTGGCCAGGGTCTGCGCATGGGCGAGGGTGCGGTTGGCGATCAGCAGGCGCCGCACCCGGCCTTCGCTCAGGTGCTTGGCGGCCAGTTCGATGGTCTCGCCGGCACCGACCAGCAGCACGGTCGATTCGTTGAGCCGGGCAAACGACTCCTGTGCAAGGCGCACGGCGGTGGACGCCACCGATACCGGATTGGCGCCAACGCGGGTATCGGTGCGCGCGCGCTTGGCGACCGAGAACGTCTGCTGGAACAGGCGATCCAGCCCGCTGCCCAGCGCACCGTGCGCACGCGCCACGGCCCAGGCATCCTTCACCTGGCCCAGGATCTGCGGCTCGCCCAGCACCATCGAGTCCAGCCCGGTCGCCACCCGGAACAGGTGGCGTACCGCGGCGGCGTCCTGGTGCTGGTACAGATGGCCGCCCAATCCCGGCGCCTGCGCATCCAGCCAGCCGGCCAGCGTGTGAGCGTCGTCGGCCATCGCGTACAACTCGGTGCGGTTGCAGGTGGACAGCAACGCGGCCTCGCGCACCTGCGGCAACGCACGCAGCGATTCGAGCGCGCGCGGCAGCGCATCACCTGCGAACGCCGCGCGTTCGCGCAGGTCCACAGGTGCGGTCTGGTGATTCAGTCCGAGCACCCACAACGTCATTGTTCAGTTGCTTGCGATAAGCTGGCGGCCATTCAGGGCCCCATTTTACGGCCCGGTTGCTCCCGATGCCTGTACCGATTCGCATCCTGTGTGTTCTTTTGCTGGTCGCAGTCTCCGCCAGTGCCACTGCAGCACCGAAGAAAGCGGCGCCCACCGCCGCCGCCGGCAGTGCCGGCAGCTCCTCGCTGGAGCCCGTGCTGGCAGGCGAGTTCGCCTTGCAGGCCGGTCAGCTGGACGAGGCTGCCCGTGCCTACCTGGACGCCGCCAAGGCCGAAGCCGGCGATGCCGGCCTGGCCGAGCGCGCCGCCCGCATCGCCATGCTGGCCAACGACGATCCGCGTGCCATCGAAGCCCTGGCGCTGTGGCGCGCCCGCGCGCCCTCGTCGATGTCCATGCGCAGCACCGAGGCCTCGCTGGCCCTGCGCCGCAACGATCTGCGCACCGCGCGCCGCGATCTGCTCGGCCTGCTCAAGGAACCGGACCCGCGCGGCTGGCGCTTTGCGCTGATCGCACTGGCCAATGGCGGCCGCGAGCCGGAGGCCTCGGCCGATGTGCTCGAAGACCTGGTCAAGGCGGGTGCCATCCCCAACCAGATCGAGGCCTGGCAGGAATTCGGCCGGCTGGCGCTGCGCATGGAACGTCCGGCGCTGGCCAAGCGCATCGTCGACGAGGTGGTGCGCCGCTTCCCCGAAGAGCCGCGCGTGGCCTTGCTGCACGCCACCCAGCTGCAGCAGGAGGGCAAGAACGACGAGGCCCTGGCGCTGCTGAAGGCTGTCGAGCCGCAGGCGGTCAAGGACTCCGAACTGCGCGGCGCACTGGCCTTCGCCTATGACGCCATGGGCCAGACCGAAGCGGCCGCGCGGGTGCTGTCCACCGGCCCGCAGGACACCCAGACCTACGGCTTGCGTGCCTCCATGCTGGCCAAGGAGAAAGACCGCAGCGCGCTGGAAGCGTTGTACGGCGAGCTCAGGAGCAACGCGACCAAGCCGGACCCGGACCGCCGCCTGCTGCTGGGCAAGATCGCCGAATTCCTCAAGCGTTACGACGAGGCGGTGGAGTGGTACCGCGGCGTGCCCGGTGGCCCGCAGCTGAGCGAGGCGCGCCTGCGTGCCGCCAGCGCACTGTACGAACTGGGCCGCAAACCCGAGGCGCTGGCCGAGGTGCGCGCGCTGCAGGGCGATGCCAGCGCCGACGACGACGCCCGCCGCGATGCCTACGTGCTGGAAGCCGAGCTGCACCAGCGCGCCAACGATGCCGCCGGCGAATTGGACGCCTTCGAGCGTGGCCTGGCCGCGTACCCGGACGACGGCGCGCTGCTGTACGCCCGCGGACTGGCCTGGGAACGGCGCGACGACGTGCCGCGAGCGGAGGCCGACCTGCGCAAGATCCTGGTGGCCGAACCAGAGAACGTCGCGGCGCTGAACGCGCTGGGCTACACCCTGGCCGACCGCACCACCCGCTACAAGGAGGCGCTGGCGCTGATCGATCGCGCCCGCACCGCCGATCCGGACAACCCGGCCATCGTCGATAGCTACGGCTGGGTGCTGTATCGCATGGGTCGTACCAAGGAGGCGCTGGTGCAGCTGCGCCGCGCCTGGGCGCTGGTCAAGGACCCGGAGATCGCCGCGCATGTGGGCGAAGTGCTGTGGGTCAGCGGCAGGCAGGACGAGGCGCGGCGCTACTTCGACGAAGCGCGCCGGCTGGATCCGGACAATCGCGCCTTGCAGCGCGCAATCGAGAAGTTCGGCCTGTGAGCGTTTTGCTGCGGGCGCTGGCCCTGAGCGGACTGGTGCTGGCGGGGTTGTCCGGCTGCGTCAGCGTGCCGCGCGGGCAGGGTAGCGGTGCGGCCGTGGTCGAGCGCGTCTCCGATGACGCGCGCGCCGCGGAAGCGGCGCGCCAGGCCTGGCTGCAGGCGCATCCGCAGTGGTCCTTCCAGGGCCGGGTGGCGATCAGCAAGGGCCGCGACGGCGGCAGTGGCCGCATCGACTGGCAACAGGACGGCGCGCACTACCGCGTCCAGCTCAGTGCGCCAGTGACCCGGCAGAGCTGGGTGCTCACCGGCGATAGTGCCACCGGTGCCGGTCGCATCGAAGGGCTGGACGGCGGGCCGCGCAGCGGGCCGGATGCCGAGCAGGTGCTGCGCGAGGCCACCGGCTGGACCATCCCGGTCAACCGGATGCCGGACTGGGTGCGCGCGCTGCGGATCGCCGAGGCCGGCGCGCAGCGCGTCGACCTGGACGCCGCCGGCCGCCTGCGCACCGTGCATCAGGACGGCTGGACCATCGATTTCCTGGCCTGGGCACTGGCCGGCGACGGTCTGCCCGAACTACCGCAGCGCATCGAGGCTCGCCAGGGCGAGGCCAAGGTGCGCCTGCTGGTGGACCAGTGGACAGTGTCGCCTTGATGGACGCGCCGGGTAGCGACTGGTCGGCGTGGCCCGCGCCGGCCAAGCTGAATCTGTTTCTGCGGATCATCGGGCGCCGCGCCGATGGCTACCACCTGCTGCAGACCGTATTCCGGCTGCTGGCCTGGGGGGACACCATTCATCTTCGTGTGCGCAACGACGGCCGGATCCGGCGTATCGGCGACAGCCTGCCGGGCATCGCTGAGGACGACGATCTGGTGATCCGGGCTGCGCGCCTGCTGCAGTCGGCCGCCGCCACCCAGGCCGGTGCCGAGATTCGCGTCGACAAGCGCATCCCCGCCGGTGGCGGATTCGGTGGCGGCTCATCGGACGCGGCCACCGTGCTGGTCGCGCTCAATGCCTTGTGGGGCCTGGGTTTGCCGGTCGATGCACTGGCCGGGCTGGGCTTGCAGCTGGGTGCGGACGTGCCGGTGTTCGTGCGCGGGCATAACGCCTGGGCCGAGGGCGTGGGGGAGAAGCTGACTCCCATGACGCTGGCGGACGCGGCCTATGTACTGGTGGATCCTGGCGTTCACGTGCCCACGCCGGCGCTATTTCGATCACAGGAATTGACGCGGGATGCCGCGCCCGCGAAAATAGCGGACTTCGCTTCCGGTTCTCTGCTCGACAATGCGTTCGAGCCGGTCCTGCGGCGCCGGGAACCTGCCGTCGAGGCTGTGTTCCAGGCACTGGCCAGGATCGGAACGCCGCGTTTGACCGGGTCGGGAAGCGGCTGTTTCGTCGAATTCGCCACGCGCACCGCTGCAGAGCAGGCGCTGGCGCAGTTGCCGGGCAGCCTGCGGGCGTGGGTGGTGGAGGGTGCAGTGCACTCGCCCTTGCTCGACGCACTGGACGCGTGACAGGTTTGATGCAGGGGCGTCGCCAAGAGGCCCAAGGCACCAGGTTTTGATCCTGGCATTCGTAGGTTCGAATCCTACCGCCCCTGCCAGTTATTGATGCAGTGATGCAGGTCCCTCTGCAAAAAGCCCGCACATCCATGTGCGGGGATTGGACAAAAAGCCCGGCATTGGGTCGGCTTTGTCCAGCTCCACCATCGCACGCTCTTCGCCGCCGCCCGAGAGATCCCATGCAAGACCAACGTAACCTGCTGGTGTTCTCCGGCAACGCCAACAAGCCGCTTGCCCAGAGCATCTGCAAGGAACTGGGCGTGCGCATGGGCAAGGCGCTGGTCACCCGCTTCTCCGATGGCGAGGTGCAGGTCGAGATCGAAGAAAGCGTGCGCCGGCAGGAAGTGTTCGTCATCCAGCCGACCTGCGCGCCCAGCGCCGAGAACCTGATGGAACTGTTGGTGCTGATCGACGCGCTCAAGCGCGCCAGCGCCGCGTCGGTCACTGCCGTGATCCCGTACTTCGGCTACTCGCGCCAGGATCGCCGCATGCGTTCTTCGCGCGTGCCGATCACCGCCAAGGTCGCCGCCAAGATGATCTGCGCGATGGAGGCCGACCGCGTGCTGACGGTGGACCTGCATGCCGACCAGATCCAGGGCTTCTTCGATGTGCCGGTGGACAACGTCTACGCCTCGCCGCTGCTGCTGGCCGACATCTGGCGCGCCTACGGCACCGACAACCTGATCGTGGTCTCGCCGGACGTGGGTGGCGTGGTGCGCGCGCGCGCCGTCGCCAAGCGTCTGGACGATGCCGATCTGGCCATCATCGACAAGCGCCGTCCGCGCGCCAACGTCGCCACCGTGATGAACATCATCGGCGACGTGCAGGGCAAGACCTGCGTGCTGGTGGACGACCTGGTCGATACCGCCGGCACCTTGTGTGCGGCCGCCGCAGCGCTCAAGCAGCGCGGTGCGCTCAAGGTGGTGGCCTACATCACACACCCGGTGCTGTCCGGCCCGGCGGTGGACAACATCAACAATTCGCAGCTCGACGAGCTGGTGGTCACCGACACGATCCCGCTGAGCGCCGCCGCCCGCACGTGCGCGAAGATCCGCCAGCTGAGCGTGGCCGAACTGCTGGCCGAGACCATCCGCCGCATCGCCTTCGGCGAGTCGGTCAGCTCGCTCTACGTCGACTAACCCCATTCGGTGCCCGCAGGCGCGGGCGCCGGCAACACGTCTCTCCTGGTCGCGGGTGAGACGCTTCATCGCCGCGAGGCGGTATTCCAATCTAGGTAGTGAAACAACATGGCAAAGACTCACGAAATCAAGGTCGAGCGCCGCGCAGACGAGGGGAAGGGTGCGAGCCGCCGCCTGCGTCACGCTGGCGTCATTCCGGCCATCGTCTACGGTGGCGATCTGGAGCCGGTCAGCATCCAGCTCAACCATGAGCAGATCTGGCTCGCCCAGCAGAACGAGTGGTTCTACTCGTCGATCCTGGACCTGAACCTCAATGGCGACGTGCAGCAGGTGCTGCTGCGTGACATGCAGCGCCATCCGTTCAAGCAGCTGATCATGCACATCGACTTCCAGCGCGTCAGCGCCAACGAGAAGCTCAGCGCCGCCGTGCCGTTGCACTTCATCAACGAAGCCAGCTCCCCGGCCGGCAAGTCGAGCGAAGTGGTCGTCACCCACGAGCTCAACGAAGTCCAGGTGGTGTGCCTGCCGAAGGACCTGCCGGAGTTCATCGAGATCGATCTGGCCAACCTGGAAGTGGGCAACGTGATCCACCTGTCCGAGATCAAGCTGCCGGCCGGTGTCGAGATCCCCGAGCTGAAGCTGGGCAAGGAACACGACGTTGCCGTGGTCGCCGCCAAGCACGTGCGCGTCGAGGAAGAAGACGCTGCCGGTGAAGAAGGCAGCGAAGGCGCAGAGACCAAGTAATCCGCTGGCCGATTCCTCGCCGCATGCGGGGAATCGGCTGCGGTCACTGGCATGTCTGCACTTCGTCTGATCGTCGGGCTGGGCAATCCCGGTCCCGAACACGCGCAAACCCGGCACAACGCCGGGTTTCGTTTCGTCGATGCCCTCATCGAGCGCAGTGGCGCCCGCTGGAGCCTGGACAGCAAGCTGTTCGGCGAGACGGCCAAGGTCGATCTTGCGGGGCAACCGGTCTGGCTGCTCAAACCGGCCACCTTCATGAATCTCAGTGGCAAGTCGATCACCGCCGCATTGCGGTTCTGGAAGATCGAGCCGGAGCAGCTGCTCGTCGCACACGACGAACTGGATCTGGCACCGGGCACGGCACGGCTCAAGTTCGATGGCGGTCACGGCGGCCAGAACGGCCTGCGCGACACCATCCGCCTGCTCGGGCACGGCAAGTTCCATCGGTTGCGGGTCGGTATCGGCCATCCCGGTCACAAGGACCGCGTGGTGCCATGGGTGCTGGGGCGGGCAGGGCGCGAGGACGATGCGGCGATCGGCGCGGCCGTGGATGCAGCCATCGACGTGCTGCCGCTGGCGATGGAAGGCAATTTCAACGAAGCGATGAAGCGTCTGCATACCAGCAGGGGCGCGTGATTGGGGATTGGGGATTCGCGGCCAGGCGTCGCGACGAATCCCCAATCCCGAATCCCGAATCCCGGATGTGACCCATGGGTATCAAATGCGGCATCGTCGGCCTGCCCAATGTCGGCAAGTCGACCCTGTTCAACGCGCTGACCAAGGCGGGCATCGCTGCGGCCAATTTTCCGTTCTGCACCATCGAGCCGAACGTCGGCATCGTGCCGGTGCCCGATCCGCGTCTCAACCAGCTCGCCGAGATCGTCAATCCGCAGAAGCTGATCCCCACCGCGGTCGAGTTCGTCGACATCGCCGGCCTGGTGGCCGGTGCGGCCAGCGGGGAAGGGCTGGGCAACAAGTTCCTGGCGCACATCCGCGAAGTCGATGCGATCACCCATGTGGTGCGTTGCTTCGAGAACGATGACGTCATCCACGTCAACAACAAGGTCGACCCGATCGCCGATATCGAAACCATCGATACCGAGCTGGCGCTGGCCGACCTGGACAGCGTGGAAAAGGCGCTCAATCGCGCCGAGCGCAGCGCCAAGGGCGGCGACAAGGACGCAGCGGCGCGCAAGCCGGTCCTGGCCAAGCTGCAGGCCGCGCTGGCCGACGGCAAGTCGGGGCGTGCGGCCGGTCTGGACGAGGAAGAGAAGGCGCTGGTGCGCGACCTGTTCCTGTTGACGCTCAAGCCGGTGATGTACATCGCCAACGTGCTGGAAGACGGCTTCGAGAACAATCCGCACCTGGATGCGGTGCGTGCGCACGCCGCTGCCGAAGGCGCCGAAGTGGTGCCGGTCTCGGCTGCCATCGAAGAAGAGCTGTCCCAGCTCGACGACGAAGACCGCGACACCTTCCTGGCCGATCTCGGCCTGGACGAGCCCGGCCTCAATCGCGTCATTCGTGCGGCCTACACGCTGTTGGGCCTGCAGACCTACTTCACGGCAGGCGTCAAGGAAGTGCGTGCCTGGACGGTTCGGGCGGGCTCCACTGCGCCGCAGGCCGCAGCGGTGATCCATACCGATTTCGAGAAGGGCTTCATTCGCGCCGAGACGATCGGCTTCGACGACTTCATCAAGTACCGTGGCGAAGCCGGTGCGCGCGACGCCGGGCGTCTGCGCCTGGAAGGCAAGGAATACCGCGTCCAGGAAGGCGATGTGCTGCATTTCCGCTTCAACGTCTGACCGGCAGCGCGCCGCCCTGCACGGCGTGCGTATTCAGTCGTGACGATTTCTCGAAATTTTTGTTGACACCGGGCGTCGCCCACAACAAAATAACGGGCTGCTTCACCCCGAACCGATTCGCCTCCTGGCGCAACGGTCCGGTAGTAAAAGCTGGAGGGATACCCAAGCGGCCAACGGGGGCAGACTGTAAATCTGCTGGCTTACGCCTTCGGTGGTTCGAATCCACCTCCCTCCACCAGTTTCACGTTGTGGCATGCAGTTCCCGGCGCGGGAGTAGTTCAACGGTAGAACCTCAGCCTTCCAAGCTGATGGTGCGGGTTCGATTCCCGTCTCCCGCTCCATTGAACGCAAATGCATGGCATAATGCAAAACTCGCTCACGTAGCTCAGTCGGTAGAGCACCTCCTTGGTAAGGAGGAGGTCGAAGGTTCGATTCCTTTCGTGAGCACCATTACTCAATCGTCTTAACTCCAAACGATTACCGAGAACTTGCACCCATGGCAAAAGCTAAATTCGAGCGCACCAAGCCGCACGTGAACGTCGGCACCATCGGTCACGTCGACCATGGCAAGACCACGTTGACCGCCGCGCTGACCAAGATCGGTGCAGAGCGTTTCGGTGGCGAGTTCAAGGCGTACGACGCGATCGACGCAGCGCCGGAAGAGAAGGCGCGCGGCATCACGATTTCGACCGCGCACGTGGAATACGAGTCCCCGACCCGTCATTACGCGCACGTCGACTGCCCCGGCCACGCCGACTACGTCAAGAACATGATCACCGGTGCGGCGCAGATGGACGGCGCGATCCTGGTGTGCTCGGCCGCTGACGGCCCGATGCCGCAGACCCGCGAGCACATCCTGCTCTCGCGTCAGGTCGGTGTGCCGCACATCGTGGTGTTCCTGAACAAGGCCGACATGGTCGACGACGCCGAGCTGCTCGAGCTGGTCGAAATGGAAGTGCGCGAGCTGCTGAGCAAGTACGACTTCCCGGGCGACGACACTCCGATCATCCACGGTTCGGCCCGTCTGGCGCTGGACGGCGATCAGAGCGAGATCGGCGTGCCGGCCATCCTGAAGCTGGTCGATGCCCTGGATAGCTTCATTCCGGAGCCGACCCGCGACGTGGATCGTCCGTTCCTGATGCCGGTCGAAGACGTGTTCTCGATCTCCGGCCGCGGCACCGTGGTGACCGGTCGTATCGAGCGCGGCATCATCAAGGTGGGCGACGAAATCGAAATCGTCGGTATCCGCGATACGCAGAAGACCACCGTCACCGGCGTGGAAATGTTCCGCAAGCTGCTGGATCAGGGTCAGGCAGGCGACAACGCCGGTCTGCTGCTGCGCGGCACCAAGCGTGACGACGTCGAGCGCGGCCAGGTGCTGTGCAAGCCGGGTTCGATCAAGCCGCACACCGAGTTCGAAGCCGAAGTCTACGTGCTGTCCAAGGATGAGGGTGGCCGTCATACCCCGTTCTTCAAGGGCTACCGTCCGCAGTTCTACTTCCGGACCACCGACATCACTGGCGCCTGCCAGCTGCCGGAAGGTGTGGAAATGGTGATGCCGGGCGACAACGTGAAGATGGTCGTGACCCTGATCAACCCGGTCGCGATGGACGAAGGCCTGCGTTTCGCGATCCGCGAAGGCGGCCGCACCGTCGGCGCCGGCGTGGTTGCCAAGATCGTCAAGTAAGACATCTGCAATTCGACGGCTTCGGCAGTCGATGCAGCGAAGGGGTCAGCGCGAGCTGGCCCCTTTTTGTTGCGTGGAAAGTCGGACGGGGCGGGCGGTCGCAAGCTGCTGAAAGGGTGCTTGCACGGCGGAATCACGCTCGCTATAATGCGCGGCTCGGTGTCCCTGGGTAGGGCGCTGAGTTACAGCGAAAAGAACGGCAGGATGCCGCTCGTGTTCGCCAGACCGGGAAGGTCGCGTTGCATGGAGCACTCAACAACTCACGCGTTGTTGACCGTGCTTTTGTTGCGCACTATACTTTTCCGTCTGGGCAGGCCGGTTTACCGGGCTGCCTCAGTTTTTGGGCGGAGGAATGCCCTCGCCGGCAGGATGCGCGGCGCTCATCTACGCAGGAACATCGGGGCAGGTATCCCAGAGGCCTTGCCCGTCGCTCTTTTAACGAAGGAAGCTTCCGTCATGTCGGAACAAAAGATCCGGATTCGGTTGAAGGCGTTCGATCATCGTTTGATCGACCGTTCGGCCAGCGAGATCGTCGAAACGGCCAAGCGGACCGGCGCGCAAGTGCGTGGCCCGATCCCGCTGCCGACCAAGATCGAACGTTACACCATCCTCGTATCCCCGCATGCCGACAAGGATGCGCGTGACCAGTACGAAACCCGCACGCACAAGCGCGTGCTCGATATCGTCGACCCCAACGACAAGACCGTGGACGCGCTGATGAAGCTCGAACTCGCGGCTGGCGTCGACGTACAGATCAAGTTGACCTGAGGACTACGACCATGACGAAGAAATATTCGTTGGGCTTCGTGGGCCGCAAGGCTGGCATGAGCCGCGTCTTCACTGAAGACGGCCGCTCGGTGCCGGTTACGCTGATCGAAGCAACTCCGAACCGCATCGCGCAGATCAAGACCGTCGAAACCGACGGCTACAGCGCCGTGCAGATTACCGTTGGCGCCCGTCGTGCCGCGCTGGTCAACAAGCCGGCTGCAGGCCACTTCGCCAAGGCGAAGGTGGAAGCGGGTCGCGGCCTGTGGGAATTCCGCGTTGAAGACGCTCAGCTCGGCGATTTCGCCGTCGGTGGCGAGATCAAGGCGGACATCTTCGAGGTCGGCCAGAAGGTCGACGTCCAGGGCGTCACCAAGGGTAAGGGTTTCCAGGGCACCATCAAGCGCTACAACTTCCGTATGGGCGACGCAACCCACGGTAACTCGCTGTCGCATCGCGCGCCGGGTTCGTTGGGTCAGCGCCAGACCCCGGGTCGCGTTTTCCCGGGCAAGAAGATGTCGGGCCACATGGGCGCCGTGCAGCAAAGCACGCAGAACCTGGAAGTGGTCAAGGTCGACGTCGAGCGTGGTCTGATTGCTATCCGCGGCGCCGTGCCTGGCGCAGCTGGTGGCGACGTGATCGTCCGTCCGGCGAGCAAGGCATAAGGAGAGATGACGATGGAACTCGTTATCACGGGTAGCAACAACAAGGTCTCGGTCTCCGATGCCGTGTTCGGTCGCGAATTCAGCGAAGATCTGGTCCACCAGGTCGTCGTCGCTTATCGCAACGCCGGTCGCGCCGGTACCAAGGCACAGAAGACGCGTTCGGAAGTTGCGGGCACGACCAAGAAGTCGAAGAAGCAGAAGGGCGGCGGTGCGCGTCATGGCGCGCTGACGGCTCCGATCTTCGTCGGCGGCGGCGTGACCTTTGCGGCCAAGCCGCGCAGCTTCGAGCAGAAGGTCAACCGCAAGATGTACCGCGCGGCCATCTGCGCGATCTTCTCCGAGTTGAACCGTCAGGGTCGTCTGATGATCGTCGACGCGTTCGACCTCGAAGCGACCAAGACCAAGGGTCTGATCGAGAAGCTGAGGGGACTGGACGTGGGCAAGCGCCCGCTGATCGTCACCGAAGAAGCCTCCGAGCACCTGTATCTGTCCGCCCGCAATCTGCCGTATGTGCAGGTGCGTGACGTGCAGGGTCTGGATCCGGTCGCTCTGGTCGGGGCCGATACGGTCGTGATCACCGCCGATGCGGTCAAGAAGGTCGAGGAGTGGCTGGCATGAGCAGCAACGAAAAAATCTTCAGCGTGCTGCGTGCTCCGCGAGTCTCCGAAAAGACCGCGCGCCTGCAGGAAATCTCCAACCAGTATGTCTTCGAAGTTTCGAACGAAGCCACCAAGGCCGATGTAAAGGCCGCGGTCGAGCAGCTGTTCGACGTCAAGGTCAAGGCAGTCAACGTGGTCAACGTCAAGGGCAAGAGCAAGTCCTTCCGTAACCGTGCTGGCAGCCGTGGCAATTGGCGCAAGGCGTACGTCCGCCTGGTCGATGGTCAGTCCATCGACGTAACGGCCAAGGCCTGAGGTCCATCCCATGCCATTGATGAAGTTCAAACCCACCTCTCCCGGCCGTCGTTCCGCCGTGCGCGTGGTTACTCCCGATCTGCACAAGGGCGCACCGCACGCGGCGCTGCTCGATTCGCAGAGCAAGTCCGGTGGTCGTAACCACCATGGCCGCATCACCGTGCGTCACGTCGGTGGTGGCCACAAGCAGCACTACCGCATCATCGACTTCAAGCGCAACAAGGAAGGCATTCCGGCGCGTGTGGAGCGGATCGAATACGATCCCAACCGTACCGCCCATATCGCCCTGCTGTGCTACGTCGATGGCGAGCGCCGCTACATCATCGCCCCCAAGGGCCTGAAGGCTGGCGATCAGGTCATTGCCGGTGCCAATGCACCGATCAAGACCGGTAACACGCTGCCGCTGCGCAACATCCCGGTCGGTACGACGGTCCACGGTATCGAGCTGAAGCCGGGTAAGGGCGCTCAGATCGCACGCGCTGCCGGTGCAGCCGTGCAGCTGGTCGCTCGCGAAGGCATCTATGCCACGCTGCGTCTGCGCTCGGGCGAAATGCGCAAGGTGCCGGTCGAGTGCCGCGCCACCATCGGCGAAGTCGGCAACGACGAGCACAACCTCGAGAAGTTGGGCAAGGCCGGCGCCAAGCGTTGGCGCGGTGTTCGCCCGACCGTTCGCGGTGCGGCCATGAACCCGGTCGATCACCCGCACGGTGGTGGTGAAGCGAAGGCTGGCCAGGGTAATCCGCATCCGGTCACCCCGTGGGGTGTTCCGACCAAGGGTTACAAGACGCGCAAGAACAAGCGCACCCAGCAGTTCATCGTCCGCGATCGTAGGGGCTAATCGACCATGGCACGTTCACTCAAGAAGGGCCCGTTCGTCGATCACCACCTTGCAAAGAAGGTGGAGTCCGCTGCGGGTAGCAAGAAGCCGATCAAGACCTGGTCGCGCCGTTCGATGATCCTGCCGGAAATGGTAGGCATCACCATCGCCGTGCATAACGGCAAGAACCACATTCCGGTGCTCGTCAACGAGAATATGGTTGGCCACAAGCTCGGCGAATTTGCCGTCACCCGGACCTTCAAGGGTCACGGTGGCGACAAGAAGTCGGGCAGGTAAGGAGAGATGACGATGGAAGCGAAAGCAATCCTGCGCACCGCGCGCATCTCCCCGCAGAAGGCCCGCCTGGTCGCTGACCAGGTGCGTGGTTTGTCCGCCGAACGTGCGGTCAATCTGCTGAAGTTCTCGGACAAGAAGGCTGCACACCTGATCAAGAAGGTGGTGGAGTCGGCGATCGCCAATGCCGAGAACAATCAGGGCGCGGATGTCGACGAGCTGAAGGTCAAGACCATCATGGTTGATGAAGGTCCCTCCCTGAAGCGTTTCATGGCGCGGGCGAAAGGCCGCGGTACCCGCATCCTCAAGCGCACCAGCCACATCACTGTGGTTGTGGGCGCCGCCAAGTAAGCGGAAAGGAAAAGACCATGGGTCATAAAGTTCATCCGACTGGAATTCGCCTGGGCATCGCCAAGGACTGGAATTCCAAGTGGTACGCAAACAAGGCCGAGTTCGCCGGTTATCTGGCTGCCGACCTGAAAGTGCGTGAAATGCTGCGCAAGAAGCTCGCGCAGGCAGGGATCAGCAAGATCTTGATCGAGCGCCCTGCCAAAACCGCCCGCGTGACCATTCACACTGCCCGTCCGGGCGTGGTGATCGGCAAGCGTGGCGAGGACATCGAAAAGCTGCGTAAGGAAGTGAGCGAGCTGATGGGCGTTCCGGCGCACATCAACGTCACCGAAGTGCGCAAGCCGGAGCTGGACGCGCAGCTGGTCGCCGAGTCGATCGCGCAGCAGCTGGAGCGTCGCATCATGTTCCGCCGCGCAATGAAGCGCTCGGTCGGTAACGCGATGCGCCTGGGTGCCCTGGGCATCAAGGTCAACGTGGCTGGCCGCCTCAACGGTGCAGAAATCGCCCGTTCGGAGTGGTACCGCGAAGGCCGCGTGCCGCTGCACACGCTACGTGCCGACATTGATTACGGTTTTGCCGAAGCGTCCACGACGTACGGCATCATCGGCATCAAGGTCTGGATCTATAAGGGCGAAGTCTTCGACTTCTCTCAGGTTGGCCAGGAAAAGCAGGACGACAGCCCGCGCAACGATCGTAACGATCGCGGCGACCGTGGTGACCGCCCGTCGCGCCCGGCTCGTGAAGCGAGGTAACGGCAATGTTGCAACCCAAGCGAACCAAATATCGCAAGATGCACAAGGGCCGTAACGACGGCCTGGCATGGAGCGGAAACGCCGTCAGCTTCGGCGAATACGGCCTCAAGGCCACGGCGCACGGTCAGCTGACCGCGCGCCAGATTGAAGCAGCACGCCGCACGATCAGCCGCCACGTCAAGAAGGGCGGCAAGATGTGGATCCGTGTGTTCCCCGACAAGCCGATCACCAAGAAGCCGATCGAAGTCCGCATGGGCTCCGGTAAGGGCAACGTGGAGTACTGGGTCGCGCAGATTCAGCCGGGCCGCATGATCTATGAAATCGAGGGGATCCCCGAAGAGACCGCACGCGAGGCGTTCCGCCTGGCCGCTGCCAAGCTCTCGGTGACCACCACTTTCGTGACCCGGACGGTGCGCTGATGGATATCAAACAACTCCGCGAAAAGTCGGCTGACGAACTGAAGGCCCACCTGACCGATCTGCGTAAGGAGCAGTTCTCGCTCCGCATGCAGCAGGTCACCGGCCAGCTGCCGAAGACCCACGAAACCCGCCGGGTGCGCCGCGAGATCGCTCGCGTCAAGCACCTGCTCGGCAGCACCAAGTAAGGACGGCCGCGATGAGCGACAACAACGAAAAGCAAACGCTGCGCACGGTCGAAGGCCGTGTCGTCAGCAACAAGATGGACAAGACGGTCACCGTGTTGGTGGAGCGCCAAGTCAAGCATGCTCTGTACGGCAAGTACATCAAGCGCTCGACCAAGCTGCACGCACACGACGCCGACAATGCCTGCAACGAAGGCGATGTCGTGCGCGTGACCGAGATTGCTCCGATGTCCAAGACCAAGAACTGGCGGGTGGTCGAAATCGTCACCCGTTCGGCCGAATAAGGGAGATCTGAATCATGATCCAGATGCAGAGCTACCTCGATGTCGCCGACAATTCCGGTGCCAAGGAAGTGATGTGCATCAAGGTGCTGGGCGGCTCAAAGCGCCGTTACGCACACATTGGCGACATCATCAAGGTGACCGTCAAGGACGCCATTCCGCGTGGCAAGGTCAAGAAGGGCGAAGTCTACGACGCCGTCGTGGTGCGTACCCGCAAGGGTGTGCGCCGTCCGGACGGTTCGCTGATCCGCTTCGACGGCAATGCCGCTGTGCTGTTGAACAACAAGCAGGAGCCGATCGGTACCCGCATCTTCGGGCCTGTGACGCGCGAGCTGCGTTCCGAGAAGTTCATGAAGATCGTCTCGCTCGCTCCCGAAGTGCTGTGAGCGGAGGACATACACATGGCTAACCGTATCAAGAAGGGCGACCAGGTCGTCATCAACACCGGCAAGGACAAGGGTAAGCAGGGTGAAGTGGTGCGTGTGGACGGCGATCGCGTGATCGTCTCCAACGCCAACGTCATCAAGCGCCACACCAAGCCGAACCCGCAGGCGGGTGTCGCCGGCGGCGTGGTCGAGCGTGAAGCGTCGATCCATATCTCCAACGTCAATGTCGTCAACCCGGCAACGGGCAAGGGCGAACGCGTTGGCTTCAAGGTGCTGGAGGATGGACGCAAATTGCGTGTGTTCCGCTCCAGCGGTGAGGCGCTCGACGCCTGAGGAATGAGATCATGAACACTCGTCTCGAAAAGTTTTACAAGGAAAACGTGGTGCCGGCCCTGATGAAGGAATTCGGCTACACCAATCCGATGGAAGTGCCGAAGCTGGTCAAGGTCACGCTGAACATGGGCGTGGGCGAAGCGGCTACCAACAAGAAGATTCTGGAAAATGCGGTCGCCGACATGTCCAAGATCTCCGGTCAGAAGCCGGTGGTCACCAAGTCGCGCGTTTCGGTCGCATCGTTCAAGATTCGTGACGGTTGGCCGATCGGCTGCAAGACCACCTTGCGTCGCGCCAAGATGTACGAGTTCCTGGATCGCCTGATCAACATCTCGCTGCCGCGCGTGCGCGACTTCCGTGGTGTGTCCGGTCGCTCCTTCGACGGTCGTGGCAACTTCAACATGGGTGTGAAGGAACAGATCATCTTCCCGGAAATCGACTTCGACGCCGTCGACGCGATCCGCGGTATGGATATCGCCATCACCACCACCGCCAAGACGGATGCGGAAGCGAAGGCGCTGCTGGCAGCGTTCAAGTTCCCGTTCCGTAACTGACCATAGAGGACATCCGAAATGGCAAAGACCTCCATGATCCACCGCGACATCAAGCGTGCAAAGCTGGCGAAGAAATTTGCCGGCAAGCGTGATGCGCTGAAGAAGATCCTCTCTAGCCAGGATGCGTCCTACGAAGAGAAGATCGATGCATCGACCAAGTTGCAGAAGCTGCCGCGCGATTCGTCGCCGAGCCGCCACCGCAACCGGTGCGAGCTGTCCGGTCGTCCGCGCGGTGTCTACCGCAAGTTCGGTCTGGGTCGCAACATGCTTCGCAAGGCCACGATGAACGGCGACGTTCCGGGGCTGCGCAAGGCAAGCTGGTAACAGCGCGCCGGCCGCTCGCGGCCGGTCTGGACAGGTTTGTTCTGTTCACCAAAGGAGTCCGACGCAAGTCGGGCTCTTTTGTCGTATACTCCCGCTCCTGTCTTGCCCGTTCGGGCCTGGCATTGCGTCAAGGGTCCTGGCCCGTCCCCAGGAAAACACGAGATTTTCGCGAAAGCGGATATCGGTGCACTCAAAGGTACTCATATGAGCATGACTGATCCCATCGCCGACCTGCTGGTTCGCATCAAGAATGCGGCAGCGGTTGGTAAGCAGACGGTGAAATTGCCGTCGTCCAAGATCAAGGTTGCGATCGCCCAGGTCCTGAAGGACGAGGGTTACATCACCGACCTGCGCGTTACAGCCACCGAAAACAACAAGTCGGAGCTGGAAATCGTGCTGAAGTATTTCGAAGGCCGTCCGGTCATCGAGACCCTGAAGCGTTTCTCGCGCTCGGGTCTGCGCCAGTACCGCGGCAAGACCGAGCTGCCCAAGGTCCTGGGTGGCCTGGGCATCGCCATCATCTCCACGTCGAAGGGCATCATGACCGATGCGCAGGCTCGCGAAGCCGGCGTTGGTGGTGAAGTCCTGTGCTTCGTGGCCTAAGGGAAGGAATCGAACATGTCCCGTGTAGCCAAGAAGCCCGTGTCCCTCCCGAAGGGTGTTGAAGTGAAGGTCCAGCCCGACCTGGTCAGCGTCAAGGGCCCGAAGGGCACGTTGACCCTGCCGAAGCCGGTTGGCGTCGAGATCGCCGTCGACGGCGACGTTGCGACCCTGTCGGCCAATGACCCGTCGCAGATCGCCATCACCGGCACCGTGCGCGCCATCCTGGCCAATATGGTCAAGGGCGTGTCCGAAGGCTTCGAGCGCAAGCTCGAGCTGGTCGGCGTCGGTTACCGTGCTGCCATGCAGGGCAAGGACCTGAGCCTGGCGCTCGGTTTCTCGCACCCGCTGGTGTTCGTGGCGCCGGAAGGCATCACGCTGTCGACCCCGAGCCAGACCGAAATCGTGGTCCAGGGCGCCGACAAGCAGCGCGTCGGCGAAGTTGCCGCCAAGATCCGCGGTTTCCGTCCGCCGGAGCCCTACAAGGGCAAGGGTGTGAAGTACGCCGGTGAAGTCATCATTCGCAAGGAAGCCAAGAAGGCGTAAGGCAGGTCCCTCTGCGAGGAGCCCGGCCATCCATGGCCGGACTTTTCAATGTACAAGCCTGTTTTCCTTCAGCTTCCGTAGGATAAATATCATGAGCATCAACAAGAACATCGCCCGCCTGCGTCGCGCCAAGTCGACCCGTGCACACATTCGCGAGCTGGGCGTCGCGCGTCTGTCGGTGCTGCGCACCGGTCAGCACCTGTACGCGCAGGTCTTCACTGCCGACGGCTCCAAGGTGATCGCTGCGGCGAACACCCTGCAGGCCGACGTGAAGGAAGGCCTGAAGAACGGCAAGAACAGCGACGCCGCCACCAAGGTCGGCAAGTTGATCGCCGAGCGCGCCAAGGCGGCGGGCATCGAGAAGGTCGCCTTCGACCGCTCGGGCTACCGTTACCATGGCCGCATCAAGGCGCTGGCCGATGCAGCTCGCGAAGGTGGCCTGCAGTTCTAAGTACTGCTGCAGGGGTGGCCTCAGGCCGCCCCTGCGTTCCGCCGGCAGGTAAGTGCCGGGCCGACCCGCTCTTTTGCAGCGGTATTCGGGAACACCGCGTCACTCCACAACCATAAGCGGCTTCGAGCCGTACATACTCAATCAATCAAGGAATCAAGATGGCAGAAGAACGTGCGCCGCGGGGTCGTGATCGCGACCGTAACCGCGAAGAGAAAGTCGACGATGGCATGATCGAGAAGCTGGTCGCGGTCAACCGCGTCAGCAAGACGGTCAAGGGCGGTCGCCAGTTCACCTTCACCGCGCTGACCGTGGTCGGCGATGGTCTGGGCAAGGTCGGTTTCGGCTATGGCAAGGCGCGCGAAGTGCCGGTCGCCATCCAGAAGTCGATGGAGCAGGCGCGCAAGAACCTGGCCACTGTGGATCTGAACAACGGCACCTTGTGGCATGCGGTCAAGTCCGGCCATGGCGCCGCACGCGTGTACATGCAGCCGGCTTCCGAAGGTACCGGCGTCATCGCCGGCGGTGCGATGCGCGCCGTGCTCGAAGCGGTTGGCGTGAAGAACGTGCTGGCCAAGGCTGTTGGTTCGCGTAATCCGATCAACCTGGTCCGCGCAACCCTGAAGGGTCTGTCGGAAGTGCAGTCGCCGGCCCGTGTTGCGGCCAAGCGAGGCAAGAAGGTGGAGGAGCTCAACCATGGCTAAGGACACCAACAAGACCGTGAAGGTGCGCCTGGTGCGTGGCCTGCGTGGAACCCAGTCGCGTCACCGGCTGTCGGTGCGTGCGTTGGGCCTGAATAAGCTCAACGATGTGCGTGAACTGAAGGACAGCCCGCAGGTGCGTGGCCTGATCAACACGGTTCACTACCTCGTCAAGGTTGAGGAGTAATCCAATGACTCTGCGTCTTAATGACCTCAAGCCCGCCGATGGCGCGCGTACCGAACGCACCCGCGTCGGCCGTGGTATTGGTTCGGGTCTCGGCAAGACCGCTGGTCGCGGTCACAAGGGTTCGTTCGCCCGCAAGGGTGGCGGCAAGATCAAGGCCGGCTTCGAAGGCGGCCAGACCCCGATGCAGCGCCGTCTGCCGAAGATCGGTTTCCGCTCCAAGATGGCGCGCGACACCGCTGAAGTGCTGTCCTACCAGCTGGACAAGCTGGATGCCGGTGACGTCGATTTCGCAGCGCTGCGTGCGGCCAATCTGGTCCCGAGCCGCGCCAAAAAGGCGAAGATCGTGCTGAAGGGCGAGCTGAGCAAGAAGTTCGTGCTGAAGGGCGTTGCGGCAACCGCAGGCGCCAAGGCAGCAATCGAAGCTGCCGGCGGCAGCGTAGAGGAGTAATCGGCAGATGGCGCAGGCTGGCATTGGTAACCTCGGTGGCGGGCTCGGCAAGTTCACGGAACTTCGCCAGCGGCTACTGTTCGTCCTCGGGGCATTGATCGTCTATCGCATCGGCTGCTACGTGCCGGTGCCGGGCGTCAATCCCGATGCCATGCTTTCGTTGATGCAGGCGCAGGGCGGCGGCATCGTGGACATGTTCAACATGTTCTCGGGCGGCGCCCTGCACCGTTTCAGTATTTTTGCGTTGAACGTGATGCCGTACATCTCGGCATCGATCGTGATCCAGTTGGCCACGCATATCTTTCCCGCCCTCAAGGCGATGCAGAAGGAAGGCGAGTCGGGCCGGCGCAAGATCACCCAGTATTCGCGCATCGGTGCGGTGTTGCTGGCGGTGGTGCAGGGCGGCAGTATCGCGCTGGCACTGCAGAACCAGACTGCCCCGGGCGGCGCTCCGGTGGTGTATGCACCGGGCATGGGCTTCGTGCTGACCGCGGTGATCGCCCTGACGGCGGGCACCATCTTCCTGATGTGGGTCGGCGAGCAGGTCACCGAGCGCGGCATCGGCAACGGCGTGTCGCTGATCATCTTCGCCGGTATCGTGGCAGGCCTTCCGTCGGCAGCGATCCAGACCGTTGAAGCGTTCCGCGAAGGCAACCTGAGCTTCATTTCGTTGCTGCTGATCGTCATCACCATTCTGGCTTTCACGCTGTTCGTGGTGTTCGTCGAGCGTGGGCAGCGACGCATCACGGTCAACTACGCGCGCCGACAGGGCGGTCGCAATGCGTATATGAACCAGACCTCGTTCCTGCCGCTCAAGCTCAACATGGCTGGCGTGATCCCGCCGATCTTCGCCTCCAGCATCCTGGCCTTCCCGGCCACGCTGTCGATGTGGTCGGGCCAGGCGGCGTCGGGTGGGGTGGGATCGTGGCTGCAGAAGATCGCCAACGCGCTTGGGCCAGGCGAGCCGGTGCACATGCTGGTCTTTGCTGCGCTGATCATCGGTTTTGCGTTCTTCTACACCGCGCTGGTGTTCAACTCGCAGGAAACCGCCGACAACCTCAAGAAGTCGGGCGCGCTGATCCCGGGTATCCGTCCGGGCAAGGCGACCGCCGACTATGTGGATGGCGTGCTGACCCGCCTGACCGCGGCCGGTTCGCTGTACCTGGTGATCGTCTGCCTGCTGCCGGAAATCATGCGGACCCAGCTGGGCACCTCGTTCCACTTCGGCGGCACCTCGCTGCTGATCGCAGTCGTGGTGGTGATGGACTTCATTGCGCAGATCCAGGCGCACCTGATGTCGCACCAGTATGAGAGCTTGCTGAAGAAGGCCAACCTGAAGGGCGGCTCGCGCGGCGGTCTTGCGCGCGGTTAAGTGGTACACTAGATCTTCATTGCGTGAAGACGGCCTGGTTCCCGGGCCACGGTCTTCCGATCAGAAGGGCGGCTCGCGCGACGTCTCGCGCGCGGGTGTGACGGGGTGGTCCTGTGCGGGAGTAGCACAGGCGATTCGGAGCAGTTTTCTGGATCAACACCGTCCGGCGCCGGAGCGAGGGCACACTCCCCACGCCGGGTCCATGGAACCTCTGGTTTCACGGGCTTCAAAGCAATCCGAGGCCTTGCTACAATTCCGAGTTCACTTTTGATCCATCCTGCCGGATGGCGCCTGTGCGCCGTCGGGCCATCACTCAGTTGGAGAATCGCGTCATGGCGCGTATTGCAGGCGTCAACCTGCCAGCCCAGAAGCATGTCTGGGTCGGGTTGCAAAGCATTTACGGCATCGGCCGTACCCGTTCGAAGAAGCTCTGCGAAGCCGCAGGTGTGACCTCGACCACGAAGATCCGTGATCTGTCCGAACCCGAAATCGAGCGCCTGCGCGCCGAAGTGGGTAAGTATGTCGTCGAAGGCGACCTGCGCCGCGAAATCGGTATCGCGATCAAGCGACTGATGGACCTGGGCTGCTATCGCGGTCTGCGTCATCGCCGTGGTCTCCCGCTGCGTGGTCAGCGCACCCGTACCAACGCCCGCACCCGCAAGGGTCCGCGCAAGGCGATCAGGAAGTAAGGGATAGATCATGGCCAAGCCAGCAGAAAAGAAAACGAAGAAGAAGATCAAGCGCGTCATCACCGACGGCGTTGCTCACGTCCACGCTTCGTTCAACAACACCATCGTCACCATCACCGATCGCCAGGGCAATGCGCTGTCGTGGGCTACCTCCGGCGGCGCCGGTTTCCGTGGTTCGCGCAAGTCGACCCCGTTCGCTGCCCAGGTTGCCGCCGAAAAGGCTGGCCGCGCTGCGCTCGACTACGGCGTGAAGTCGCTGGAAGTACGTATCAAGGGTCCGGGTCCGGGCCGTGAGTCGGCCGTGCGTTCGTTGAACAACGTGGGCTACAAGATCACCAACATCATCGACGTGACGCCAATCCCGCACAACGGGTGCCGTCCGCCGAAGAAGCGTCGCGTCTAAAGGGAGCGATAAGAAATGGCTCGTTATATCGGTCCTACCTGTAAGCTCGCCCGCCGCGAAGGCGCCGACCTTTCCCTCAAGAGCCCGGCGCGTGCGCTGGACTCCAAGTGCAAGCTTGAGCAGAAGCCCGGCCAGCACGGCGCGGCTCGCAAGGGCAAGCTCTCCGACTACGCCACCCAGCTGCGCGAGAAGCAGAAGGTCAAGCGTATCTACGGTCTGCTGGAACGTCAGTTCCGCAACTACTACAAGAAGGCCTCGACCAAGAAGGGCAACACCGGCGAGAACCTGCTGCAGTTGCTGGAAACCCGTCTGGACAACGTCTGCTATCGCATGGGCTTTGCCGTCACCCGTCCGGCCGCGCGCCAGCTGGTGTCGCACCGTGGCGTGCTGGTCAATGGCAAGTCGGTGAATCTGGCCTCGTACCAGATCAAGGCTGGCGATGCGATCACGCTGTCGGAAAAGGCACAGAAACAGCTCCGCGTGCAGGAAGCCCTGACCGTGGCTGAGCAGCACGACATGACGCCGTCGTGGGTTGAAGTCGATTCGAAGAAGTTCAGCGGCGTGTTCAAGGCCGTTCCGGATCGCGCTGACCTGCCTTCGGATATCAACGAAGCGCTGATCGTCGAGTTGTATTCGAAGTAATTCACATTGGAGAACCTCCGGCACTGCCGGAGGTTCGCAGGAGACCCCGCAACATGACGGTTACCGCCAACCAGGTTCTGCGCCCTCGTGGTCCGCAGATCGAACGTCTTACCGACAACCGTGCCAAGGTCGTGATCGAACCCTTGGAGCGCGGTTACGGGCACACGCTGGGCAATGCCCTGCGTCGTGTGCTGTTGTCGTCGATCCCCGGTTTTGCGATCACCGAGGTCGAGATCGACGGCGTGCTGCACGAGTACACCACGGTCGAGGGTTTGCAGGAAGACGTGCTGGACGTCCTGCTCAACCTGAAAGACGTGGCCATTCGCATGCATAGTGGCGACAGCGCGACGCTGTCGTTGTCCAAGCAGGGTCCGGGCACGGTCACTGCGGCCGACATCAGGACCGATCACAACGTTGAGATCATCAACGGCGACCACGTGATCTGCCACCTGACCAAGGACACCGCGCTGAACATGCGCCTGAAGATCGAGCGTGGCTTCGGCTATCAGCCGGCTGCTGCGCGTCGTCGTCCGGATGAGGAGACCCGTACCATCGGTCGTCTGATGCTGGATGCGTCGTTCTCGCCGGTGCGTCGCGTTGCCTACGCCGTGGAAGCTGCGCGCGTCGAACAGCGTACCGACCTCGACAAGCTGGTCATCGATATCGAAACCAACGGCACGATCGATGCCGAGGAAGCCGTGCGCACCGCCGCCGACATCCTTAGCGATCAGCTGTCGGTGTTCGGCGATTTCACCCACCGCGATCGCGGTGCGGCCAAGCCGGCTGCCAGCGGCGTGGATCCGGTGCTTCTGCGCCCGATCGACGACCTCGAGCTGACCGTGCGCTCGGCCAACTGCCTGAAGGCCGAAAGCATCTACTACATCGGCGATCTGATCCAGAAGACCGAAGTGGAGCTGCTCAAGACCCCGAATCTGGGCAAGAAGTCGCTCACCGAAATCAAGGAAGTGCTGGCACAGCGCGGCCTTGCATTGGGCATGAAGCTGGAGAACTGGCCGCCGGCCGGTGTCGCCCAGCACGGCATGCTTGGTTGATGCGTCACTGCATGGGCGTCTTCGGGCGCCCATGCCGTTTTCCCTCATCGACGGGCCGAAGCCCGCGGTGACACCGGTCGAGGGACGGCCGGTTCGGACCAACCGCAGTCCATTCAACAGCGCCAGGATGGCGACAACGTCTCTCAAGCAGTCTCAACATTCCTTAGGAAATCACACTCATGCGTCACCAGAAATCCGGTCGTAAGTTCAACCGCACCAGCGCGCACCGCGAAGCCATGTTCCGCAATATGGCCGCTTCGCTGTTCAAGCACGAGCTGATCAAGACCACCTTGCCGAAGGCCAAGGAACTGCGTCGTGTCGCCGAGCCGCTGATCACCATCGGCAAGGTCGATGGCGTTGCCAATCGTCGTCTGGCGTTCGCTCGCTTGCGTGACAAGGAAGCGGTGGGCAAGCTGTTCGTCGAACTGGGCCCGCGTTACGCGACCCGTCCCGGCGGCTACCTGCGCATCCTGAAGGCCGGTTTCCGTGCTGGCGACAATGCGCCGATGGCGTATGTGGAGCTGGTCGACCGTCCGGTCGTGGCTGAGGAAGTGGCCGAGTAATAGGATCGCTCCATCAAGATTCCCAAAAAGCCCGGCATTGCCGGGCTTTTTGTTACGCGCGGCACCGAGTCGGACCGGCCGTTCGGGGAAGTGGGGGCGTCCTGGCCAATGCTCGCCTGGGGTGCCGGCCGAGCCCAGGGCGGTGGCGTTGCCATGATGGTGGATGCGAAGGTTCCTTGCCGGCGTGGTCGCGTTGATGCCTGTCCGATGGTCATGCAGCTCATCGCCTGGCAGTGCGAAGCCGCGGTGGTGCATGGCGCTTTGCGGTGTGCGACGGAGCAGGGCCGGGCATGCGTGGTCAGGGCCGCAGCGATGATTGATAATCCGGATTCGATCCTAGGCAAGCAGTCACGATGAATCCATTGCGTTGGGGGTTTCGGGCGCAGTTTCTACTGGGCTTTCTGGCCTGTGCGGGACTGCTGGCCTATGCGATCTATGTGCAGCTGCATCTGGCGCTGGAGCCTTGCCCGCTGTGTATCTTCCAGCGGATCGCGTTTGCGGCACTGGCGGTGTTGTTCCTGCTCGGTGCCCTGCATGGGCCGCGTGCAGCTGGTGGGCATAAGGCCTATGGGGTGTTGAGCTTCATCGCCGCCGGCGTGGGCATGGGCATCGCCACGCGGCACGTCTGGGTGCAGATCCGGCCCAAGGACATGATGTCTTCATGCGGCCCGCCGCTGAGTTTTCTGAGCGAGACGATGGGACCGTTCGAGGTGTTCCGCACGGTGCTGACCGGTACCGGCGACTGCGGCAACATCGACTGGCGCTTCCTGGGCCTGAGCATGCCGATGTGGAGCATGGTGTGGTTCGTGGCATTGGCCCTGTGGGCACTGTACGCCGGTTTCAGGGCACGGCGCGGTTCTGGGCACCGCTGAGGCCCGATGCCTGGGGGTGGCGCCGGCCGGGGGGCTGGAGGACGTTGGGCTGGGCGTTTGGCTGCGGGCGCACAAGAGGCGCCAGGTTGGTGAGAGACCTAGCAGATGGCGGTGCGTCGCCGCGCAGGGTGCGAAGGCGCGTCGTCCCAAGCCGGCAGGGCTGGAGCGGGATGCGGCACGTCGCGTGAGGTCGCCGCGGCATGGCTGGATTGCCGTCGGGTGCGGCGACACGCCAGGAACACGGACCGATGGCCTCACCGTCGATGGGGCGCCGCTGACGACGCCTGTGCGCCCATAGCGTGGGTCGACGGCCTGTGCTGGCGCGGGCCATTTCGGACAGCACGGCGCGGCGGCATGACGCTGGCGCGCAGCGGTCGGCGTGGTGTCTGCCGAACGCCGAGCCTGTGTCCGTGTGCCGCTTGCCGTCCGGTCGCGCTCACCCGGCGGCGACTGGACGGCGTCGCCCTGCCAAAGCCCCGGCCACGGCGGCGGCGCTTTGCGTGGCGCGCCGGCTCTGCCACCATCGCAGGCTGTCCAGGAGATCCGTCATGAATCGTTCCGCCCCGATAACCGCCTGCGATCCCGCCGCCTTGACCTGGGCACCCGGGAGCTGGCGTGGCAAACCTGCGCTGCAGCTGCCAGCGTATCCGGACCAGGTGGCGCTGCAGGCGGCAATGGACGAGTTGGGTCAGTTGCCGCCGCTGGTGACCTCGTGGGAAATCTTCGCACTCAAGCGCCAGCTGGCCGAAGCGCAGGAGGGCAAGCGCTTCCTGCTGCAGGGTGGCGATTGCGCGGAGAATTTCAGCGATTGCGAATCGGGCACCATTTCCAACCGCCTGAAGGTGTTGCTGCAGATGAGCCTGGTGCTGGTGCACGGCCTGCGCTTGCCGGTGGTGCGGGTGGGGCGCTTTGCCGGGCAGTATGCCAAGCCGCGCTCGGCCGATACGGAAACGCGCGACGGGGTGACCTTGCCCAGCTATCGCGGCGATGTGATCAACGCACCGGCTTTCACCGAGGCCGCGCGGGTGCCCGATCCACGCCGCATGATCACCGCGCACTCGCGCTCGGCGATGACGATGAACTTCGTGCGTGCCCTGATCGATGGCGGTTTTGCCGACCTGCATCACCCCGAATACTGGAATCTGGACTGGGTGGGCTATTCGCCGCTGGCGGCGGACTACCAGAAGATGGTGTCCTCGATCGGCGATGCGGTGCGCTTCATGGAAACCCTGTCCGGGGCCGAGGTCTACAACCTCAACCGCATCGACTTCTACACCTCGCACGAGGCGCTGCTGCTGCCCTACGAGGAATGCCTGACCCGCCAGGTGCCGCGCCAATGGGGCTGGTTCAACCTCAGCACGCACTATCCGTGGATCGGCATGCGCACCGCGGCGCTGGATGGCGCGCATGTGGAATATCTGCGCGGCGTGCGCAACCCGATCGCCATCAAGGTGGGGCCGTCGGTGCAGCCGGACCAGCTGTTGCGGTTGATCGACGTACTCAATCCCGAGGACGAACCCGGACGGCTGAGCTTCATCCATCGCATGGGCGCGGCACAGATCGCCGAGAAGTTGCCGCCGCTGCTGGATGCGGTCAAGCGCGACGGGCGCCGGGTACTGTGGGTGTGCGATGCGATGCACGGCAATACCGAAAGCACCGGGAATGGCTACAAGACCCGGCGTTTCGACAACATCCGCGGTGAGGTGGAGACCTCGTTCGACCTGCATGCCGCTGCCGGTACGCGGCTGGGCGGTGTGCATCTGGAGCTCACCGGCGAAGATGTCACCGAGTGCACCGGCGGCGCGCGCGAGTTGACCGAGCGCGATCTGGAGCGTGCCTACCGCTCCAGCGTGGATCCGCGCCTGAACTACGAGCAGTCGCTGGAGATCGCGATGGCGATCGTGCGCAAGCAGCAACAGGCCGCATCGCAGCCGCTGGGAAGCTGACCGGACTGTGCGCATGACGTGATGCTCATGCCGCTTGCGGCATGCTGCTGCAGCCATCCCTCTTTCCCCCCACAGGAGGAACGGTTTGACTGCCGATTGGAACGTCATTCGCGAATACGCAATTCCGCTGGGCGCCGCGCTGCTTGCCGGCGTCGTCACCTGGTCGCTGATGCTGTGGCTGTTCCGCCGCATGCAAGGGCGCGATTACCGACGCGCACGCATCATTCGCGTGATCACCTTGCCGGCGGCCTTCATCCTGCCGCTGCTGTTTCTGGGCGTGGCCACCGAGGCCACGCCATTGACCGGCAAGGCACTGGCGGCGGTGCAGCACCTGCTGCATGTCGGCATCGTCGGCTGCGTGACCTGGCTGCTGGTGCGCGCGGTGGCGGCTGGCGAGGCGGCGATCCTGCGCAGCAACCCGATCGAAGTAGCGGACAATCTCACCGCGCGCCGCATCCAGACCCAGACCCGGGTGCTGAGCCGCGTGGTGATGGGCGCGGTGATCCTGCTTGGCATCTCGGTGGTGCTGCTCGGCTTCGAGCAGGTGCGCCAGATCGGCAAGACGCTGCTGGCCTCGGCCGGCATCATCGGGCTGGTGGCCGGCATCGCGGCCAAGCCGGTATTCGGCAATCTGATCGCCGGCCTGCAGATCGCCTTGACCCAGCCGATCCGGCTGGACGATGTGGTGATCGTGGAAGGCGAGTGGGGCCGGATCGAGGAGATCGGTAGCTCGTATGTGGTGGTGCGGATCTGGGACGAGCGGCGCATGGTGGTGCCGCTCACCTGGTTCATCGAGAACCCGTTCCAGAACTGGACGCGCGCCAGCGCGGATCTGCTCGGTACCGCCTTCCTGTGGCTGGATTACCGCACCCCGATCGCGGCGGTGCGTGCGGAGCTGGAGCGCATCTGCCAGGGCGAGCCGCTATGGGACGGGCGCGTGTGCGTCACCCAGATCACCGATACCAGCGACAACACCATCCAGGTGCGCCTGCTGGTGAGTGCGCGCAACTCCGGCGATGCCTTCGACCTGCGCTGCCTGGTGCGCGAGCGCATGATCGATTTTTTGACCCGCGAACATCCCTACGCCTTGCCCAGGATCCGTGCAGAGATCGCCGCGCAGGAAAAGCCGGCCCTGCGCGCCGCAGCGCCGATCGCGCCGGACGGCGTGCGTTCGCCGGGCGCAGAAGACGGCGAGCCTGCCGCATCGGTCTAGCGTTGCCCGCAGACGTGCGTGGTCGCGTCGGTGCGCGCGGGCGGTCAACCGGTTCGCGATGCTGCACGTCGCCGGCTCGCGGTGCGCAGCTGCCATGGCGGCTGGCAGCGCGACGTCCAGGTGATGCTGTCTCATGACGTCGATGCGTGTACCGCCTGCGTACTGCCTTGCGGTGCGCTCAGTCTGCCGTCTTCGGTTGCGATGCGCCTGGTGTCGCTGGCGGTGCGCTCGGCGCGTAGCCGGGCGCGAACCGCGCGTGGCTACGCTGCTCGTAGGCGTAGGCCAGCTCGATCAGCCGTGGCTCGCTCCAGGCGGTACCCATGAACAGCAATCCGAGCGGCAAGCCTTGGGTCTGCCCCATCGGCACGCTCAGGCTGGGATATCCGGCCACTGCCGCGGCGCCGTAGCCGGCACCGGGAAAGGTGTCGCCTTTGCCTAGCGTGGTCACCCAGGCAGCGCCGGTGGTCGGTACGATCAGCGCGTCCAGGCGGTCGGCCTTCAGGGCTGCGTCGATACCTTGTTCGCCGGCGAGCCGTCTGGCGTTGGCGCGCGCGCTCAGATAGCCCAGGTCTTCCAGGCCCGGCGCGGCCTGCGCCTGCTCGAACAACTCCTGGCCGAAGTAAGGCAGTTCGCGCTGCGCATTGGCGCGATTGAAGGCAATCAGCGCGTCCAGGTCCTTGACCGGCGCCGCATGGCTGCGCAGATAGGCGTTCACGCCGGCCTTGAATTCGACCAGTAAGACCATCTGCTCGGCAGCATCCCACTTGCCATCCGTGACCAGGGCAGTCTCAATCACCGTGGCACCTGCCGCACGCAAGGTCTGTACGGCGCGATCCAGTGCGGCAGCGATCGCGGGATCCTCGCGCAATGGATTGCGCAGCAGGCCCAGGCGCGCGCCGCGCAGGCCATCGGGTTTGAGGTGGGCGAGATAGTCTGGAGGGGACGACGGCGCACTGCGCGTGGCCGGGTCCTGTGGATCGGGCGCGGCGATCGCCTGCAACACCGCGGCCGCGTCGGCCACGTTGCGCGTCATCGGCCCGGCGGTGTCCTGGCTGGCCGAGATCGGGATGATGCCGTCGCGGCTGACCAGGCCCACGGTCGGCTTGAGTCCGACCAGGCCGTTGACCGATGCCGGGCAGGCGATGCTGCCGTCGGTCTCGGTGCCGATCCCCACCGTGGCCAGGCTGGCGGCGATGGCGGCGCCGGTGCCGGCGCTGGAGCCGCACGGGTTGCGGTCGAGCGCGTAGGGATTGCGGGTCAGCCCGCCGCGGGCGCTCCAGCCGGAGCTGGACTGGGTGGAGCGGAAGTTGGCCCATTCGCTCAGGTTGGTCTTGCCCAGGATCACTGCGCCGGCCGCGCGCAGGCGCTGCACCAGGAAGCCATCGCGGTCCGGGCGGAACGCGGCCAGTGCCAGCGAGCCGGCGCTGTTGACCATCGGCACGGCGTCGATATTGTCCTTGAGCAGCACCGGGATACCGTGCAGCGGGCCGCGCACGCGGCCGGCGCGGCGTTCCTCGTCGATTCGGCGCGCCTCGGCTTCGGCCTGCGGATTGAGTTCGATCACCGCATTGAGTCGCGGGCCGGCGCGGTCGATGCTGGCGATGCGTTGCAGGTAGGCGCGGGTCAGGTCCAGGCTGGTGGCGGTGCCGGACTGCATGCGCGCCTGCAGGCCGGCCACATCGGCTTCGACCAGATCGAGCGGTTCGGCGCCGGCCGCCGTGGCGGGTGTGTGGCGCGTCGGGGCGTCGGCATGCGCACAGCCGCACAGCGCCAGCAGCAATGCAAGGGACAAGGTGGTGGATCGCATCGGCGCGGGTTCCCCGGGAAGTCTGCGCAGGCTAACGGCGCAGGATCGGGGTGACAACGGATGGCCGCGTCCGCGTGGACAGGGCAGGGTGGGTCAGCGGCGACGCCGGACCAGATCGCGTGCCAGCACGCCGACCACGATCAGGTTGATCGCCAGCACGGCCCAGGCGGTCCAGCCGGGATGGCGGACGATGGCGTAGATATCGAAAGGCAAATAGATGGCGGCCGACAGACAGCCCAGCAGCGAGGCCCAGGCCTTGGCGCGCCACAGGCCCCAGGCTTCCACCACATGCAGCAGGCCGTAGGCCAGCATCGCTGCGGCAGCCAGATGCACGGCATCGGGGTTGATGGTCTTGAGCAACGACGGCAGCGCGCCGTGCTCGGGATCCAGATTGAAACGGCGGATCAGCGTACTGACCGCATTCTGCAGCGGGAGTGGGCCCAGAATTTCCAGGCCCGTCGCCGCCAACAGCGCAAGCGCCCCCTTGACCGCCTCGAGCAAGGCGATCGCATGAAGGCCCGGATGCGCACGCGGATCCGGGCTATAGGGCTTGCGCTGCACGAGCGTGAACGCCAGGGCTTAGCCGGAACGGCCGGCGCGCTTGCGCTCGTTCTCGGTCAGGTGCTTCTTGCGCAGGCGGATTTCCTTCGGAGTGACTTCGACCAGCTCGTCGTCCTCGATGAAGTCCAGGGCCTGCTCCAGCGTGTACTTGATGGCCGGGGTCAGCTTGATCGCATCATCCTTGCCCGACGCGCGCATGTTGGTCAGCGGCTTGGTCTTGATCGCGTTGACGGTCAGGTCGTTGTCCTTGGAGTGGATGCCGACCAGCTGGCCTTCGTACACGTTGTCGCCTTCGGCGGCGAACAGGCGGCCACGCTCTTCCAGCGGCCCCAATGCATAGGCCGGGGTTGCACCCGGTGCATTGGCGATCATCACGCCGTTCTGGCGCTTGGCGATGGCGCCCTGTTCCTTCGGGCCGTAATGGTCGAACACGTGGAACAGCAGGCCCGAGCCCTGGGTCAGGGTGCGGAACTCGTTCTGGAAGCCGATCAGGCCGCGCGCCGGGATCATGTAGTCAAGGCGCACGCGGCCCTTGCCGTCCGGTTCCATGTTCTTCAGCTGGCCCTTGCGGGTGCCCAGCTTTTCCATCACGCCGCCCTGGTGCTGTTCTTCGATGTCCACCACCAGCTGCTCGATCGGCTCCATCAGCTTGCCGTCGATTTCTTTGATGATCACTTCCGGGCGCGACACGGCCAGCTCATAGCCTTCACGACGCATGTTCTCGATCAGCACCGACAAGTGCAGTTCGCCACGGCCGGAGACCAGGAACTTGTCGGCGTCGGAGCCTTCCTCGACCTTCAGCGCCACGTTGTGCACCTTCTCGCGGTCCAGGCGGTCGCGCAGCTGGCGGCTGGTCAGGAACTTGCCACCGGACAGGTCCTTGTTGCCGGCGAACGGAGAGTTGTTGACCTGGAAGGTCATCGAGATGGTGGGCTCGTCCACCGTCAGCGCCGGCAGCGCCTCGGGGTGGTCGAGCGCGCACACGGTGTCGGAAATGGTCAGTTCCTGGATGCCCGAGATGGCGACGATGTCGCCGGCTTCGGCGCTGTCCTGCTCGATGCGCTCCAGGCCCAGGAAGCCCAGCACCTGCAGCACCTTGCCCTGGCGCTTCTTGCCTTCGCGGTCGATCACGCTGACCGGCATGTTCTTCTTCAGCACGCCGCGCTGGATGCGGCCGATGCCGATCACGCCGACGAAGTTGTTGTAGTCCAGCTGGCTGATGCGCATCTGGAACGGGCCGTCCGGATCGACGTCCGGTGCCGAGACGTGCTGCATGATCGCTTCGTACAGCGGGGTCATGTCGCCGTCGCGCACGTTCGAATCCAGGCTGGCGTAGCCATTCAGTGCCGAGGTGTAGACGATCGGGAAGTCCAACTGCTCGTCGGTGGCACCGAGCTTGTCGAACAGGTCGAACACCTGGTCGATCACCCAGTCCGGGCGTGCGCCGGGACGGTCGATCTTGTTGACCACCACGATCGGCTTGAAGCCCATCGCGAAGGCCTTCTGGGTGACGAAGCGGGTCTGCGGCATCGGGCCGTCCATCGCGTCGACCAGGATCAGCACCGAGTCCACCATCGACAGCACGCGCTCGACTTCGCCACCGAAGTCGGCGTGTCCCGGGGTGTCGACGATGTTGATGCGGTTGCCTTGCCAGGTGATGGCGGTGTTCTTGGCCAGGATCGTGATGCCACGTTCCTTTTCCTGGTCGTTGCTGTCCATCACGCGCTCAGCCAGGACGGTGCGTTCGGACAGGGTGCCGGACTGCTTCAGCAGGCAGTCGACGAGGGTGGTCTTGCCATGGTCGACGTGCGCGACGATGGCGATATTGCGGAGTTTTTCGATGGACATGCGGAAAGGGCCCCTGTCTGGCGCCAGTCTTGAGATGAGGTAAGCCCGACATTATAGCGGTTTCGTTGCGTTGCCGTTGTGGATTGGCGCAAGTCGGTTCAGATCGCCCATTCAGCCAGCGTGACGGGCTTGGTCTCCAGGCGGCCACGAGCGTTGGACCATGGTCGTAACCGCGCGGCCGGCCACGCGCCCGGGTGTATCCTAATGGGCTGTTGATCATCCCAGAACCTGCAAGGATTTCCATGTCCCTGATCGCCACCTTCGACACCTCCCGCGGCCCGATCGTTGTCGAGCTGTACCCGGAAAAGGCTCCGCTGACGGTTGCCAACTTCGTCAACCTGGCCAAGCGCGGCTTCTACAACGGCCTGAGCTTCCACCGCGTCATCGCCGACTTCATGATCCAGGGCGGTTGCCCGGAAGGTTCCGGCCGCGGCGGCCCGGGCTACCGTTTCGAAGACGAGACCAATAACGGCGTGGGCCACGAGCGCGGCGTGCTGTCCATGGCCAATGCCGGCCCCAACACCAACGGCAGCCAGTTCTTCATCACCCACACCGCCACCCCGTGGCTGGACGGCAAGCACACCGTGTTCGGCAAGGTCACCCAGGGCCTGGACGTGGTGGACAGCGTTGCCCAGGGCGACACCATCAACACGCTCACCATCGAAGGCGATACCGACGCCGTGCTGGCCGCCAAGGCCGACCGCGTTGCGGAGTGGAACAAGATCCTCGCCGCCTGATCGCCACCCCCGTCGAACGGCCGCCTCGTGCGGCCGTTTGCTTGTCAATGCGTGCCGCCAGGCCTTGCGGCCCCGCCAGCGCGCCACCCCCACCAACGCTTTTTAGCAGAGGAAACACCCCATGAAAGCACCTGTTCGTGTTGCTGTGACCGGCGCTGCCGGCCAGATCGGCTACGCCCTGCTGTTCCGCATCGCCTCGGGCGAAATGCTGGGCAAGGATCAGCCGGTGATCCTGCAATTGCTGGAACTGTCCAACGAGAAGGCCCAGGCCGCGCTCAAGGGCGTGATGATGGAGCTGGAAGACTGCGCGTTCCCGCTGCTGGCCGGCATGGTCGGCACCGACGACGCCGAAGTGGCGTTCAAGGACATCGACGTGGCCCTGCTGGTCGGCGCGCGTCCGCGCGGCCCGGGCATGGAGCGCAAGGACCTGCTGCTGGAAAACGCCAAGATCTTCACCGCGCAGGGCGCGGCGTTGAACAAGGTGGCCAAGCGCGACGTCAAGGTGCTGGTGGTCGGTAACCCGGCCAATACCAATGCCTACATTGCGATGAAGTCGGCGCCCGATCTGAATCCGAAGAACTTCACCGCCATGCTGCGCCTGGACCACAACCGCGCGCTGAGCCAGCTGTCGCTCAAGCTCGGCAAGCCGGTCGGCGGCATCGAGAAGCTGGTGGTATGGGGCAACCACAGCCCGACCATGTACCCGGACTACCGTTTCGCCACCGCCGATGGCGCATCCATCGGTGATGCGATCAACGACCAGGAATGGAACGCCAACACCTTTATCCCGACCGTGGGCAAGCGCGGCGCGGCGATCATCGAAGCGCGCGGGCTGTCCTCGGCTGCGTCGGCCGCCAACGCCGCCATCGATCACGTGCGTGACTGGGTGCTGGGCAGCAACGGCAAGTGGGTGACCATGGGCGTGCCGTCCGACGGCTCCTACGGTATTCCCGAAGGCGTGATCTTCGGCTTCCCGGTCACCACCGAGAATGGCCAGTACACCCTGGTCAAGGATCTGCCGATCGACGACTTCAGCCAGAAGTACATCGACAAGACCCTGGCCGAGCTGGAAGAAGAGCGCAGCGGCGTGTCGCATCTGCTGGGCTGAGTACCAGGGTTGCTGCAAGTCAGAACGCCGGGCATTGCCCGGCGTTTTTTTGTGTCTGCTCACCAGCGGTGACACCAGCGGGTGGGCATCGCGGCGGTGCTGCGTGGAGTGCGCTGTGTGCAGCGACAACGCGCCGCACGTGCGCTGGGTGATTCGGCGGCCAAGGTACGTGCCTTGGCCGCGTCATCGCGTGGAGTGGCTAACAGGACGTCGCGAGCCGTCGGCAGGCGGGTGTGGACGGCGCGCTCGGGAGGGTGCGCGTGGTACATGCCGCACCGGGTACCGGCCGTGTAGGCCTCACGGCTGCAGTCGTTCTGTCAGTCGCTCTTATTCCAGGCCTTCGGCCTTCAGCGCTGCCTGCACGTCGGCATCGGCCTGCATGCGCTGGAAGAAGGCATCCAGTGCCGTCAGCCCACTCACGTCCACGCCGGCCTTGCGGGCCCAGCGCAAGGTCACGAACAGATACGCATCGGCGCCGGTATGGCTGTCGCCGGCCAGCCACTGGCGGCCCTGCAGATGCGCATCGGCACGTGCGTAGAGCGTGCGCAACTTGCTGCGCGCATCGTCGTGGCTGCGCGCGATCAATGCCTGATCCTGCAGGTAGGCGGTGCTGCCGAAGATCGGCTTGAAGGTGGGGTGGACATCGGCATTGCAAAATGCGATCCAGCGATTGATCTCGGCGCGGCTGCGCGCGCTGCCATCGCCGCCCAGGCCGGTCAGCGGCGCGATATCGGCGATGTAATTCAGGATGGCGGCGTTCTGCGTGAGCGCCCAATCGTCGATGACCAGCAACGGCACGGCACCTGCCGGATTGAGTTGCAGATAGTCGGGCGACTTCATGGTGGAGGCATCGACCACCACCAGGTCGAACGGCAACCCGGACCAGCGCAGGACGATGTGGTCAGCGAGCGAGCAGGCGCCGGGCTTGGTGTAGAGCTTCATGGTCAATCCAGTGAGGAACAGGACCGCAAGCTTAGCCGGGTTGCCCTGCGAGCTGTGGCGCCGAACGAGCGGCGCGCGGCGCACCACTGGAGACGGATGGGCGTGACGGCGTGCCTCGATGCAGGCGGCGCGACAGACGCGGCAAGGACGAGGCCGATGTGGTCCTTCGCAGATGCCGCCGCCGGTGTTGCGGCAGTGGCTATCGTGGCGGTGCGGTGGATGCACACGGACCGTTCCAGGCACGCTTGTCCCGACAGACGCATGACGCACGGGTTTAAGTTTGAGCCAGCTACTGCGAGACGATCGGCGTAGCCTTTGCCGCGTCCCACTTCTGGCGTCCTCCCCTTGATTGATTCCACCTCCAGCACGCACTCGCGCGTGGCGATTCCGCTCGCCCCATCGTTGGATCCAGCACTGGCGCAGGCACAGATGCCGGCTCGGTTTCGGCCGCTGGATCGCCGCGTGGTCTGGATCGCCGGTCTCTGCCTGATGTTGGCCTTCGTCGTGGCGGGCGTTGCGCAGGTGCTGACGGCGCTGATCGGGTTGGTCACCAACCTGGCGTATTTCGGGCGTCTGAGCGTGGAGATGGTCAGCCCGGCAAAGCAAGTCTTGGGAGCCTGGGCGATTGCGGTGCCGGTGGTCGGTGGCGTGATCGTCGGTGCGATGGCGCGCTACGGGTCGCGTGCGATTCGGGGGCACGGCATTCCCGAGGCGATGGAACAGGTGCTGCGTAACGACAGCCGCATTCCGCCCATCATGACCTGGCTCAAACCGACATCGTCGGCCGTGGCGATCGGCACCGGCGGGCCATTCGGTGCGGAAGGACCCATCATCGCCACCGGCGGCGCACTCGGATCGCTGCTGGGGCAACGACTGCATGTCACTGCCGACGAACGCAAGACCCTGCTTGCCGCAGGTGCTGCCGCCGGCATGGCCGCGATCTTTGCAACCCCGATCGCGGCGGTGGTGTTGGCGGTGGAGCTGCTGTTGTTCGAACGCCGCGCGCGCTCGCTGATTCCGGTGGCGCTGGCGGCGATGGTCGGGGCCGCGATGCACGGCGTGTTCGAAGGCACTGGCCCGGTATTTCCCATGCCGACGCTGCCGCCGGCGGCGTTGAGTGCCTTGTTCGCCTATGTGGCGATGGGAGCCGTGGTCGGCGCGATCAGCGTCGGCGTGACACGCCTGACTTACGGCATCGAAGATGCATTCGAACGGATTCCGCTGCACTGGATGTGGTGGCCGGCGATCGGTGGCGTGGTGGTGGGCGTCGTCGGCTACTGGGTGCCGCGGACCTTGGGCGTGGGATACGACAACATCATTCTGGTATTGGGCGGTGGCGTGGGGCTGGGCACGATGTTGATCCTGTGCGTGGCCAAACTGGTGTCGTGGTCGGTGGCGCTGGGCAGTGGAACCTCTGGCGGCACACTGGCGCCGTTGTTCACCATCGGAGGTGCGCTGGGTGGCGTGCTCGGGATTGCCGTGGCGAGCCATGCACCCTGGCTCGGCGTCGACCCACGGATGGCAGCGCTGGTCTGCATGGCGGCCATGTTCGCCGGCGCATCGCGCGCGTTCCTGGCCTCGGTGATCTTTGCCTTCGAAGCGACACAGCAGACGCACGGACTGCTGCCACTGCTGGGCGGCTGCGCTGCGGCGTATCTGGTCTCCGGTTTGATGATGCGCCACACCATCATGACCGAGAAGATCGTGCGCCGCGGCGTTCGCGTTCCATCCGACTACAGTGCCGATCATCTGGATCAGATCGCAGTAGGCACGGTGTGCAGTCGCGACGTGGTGAGCCTGCAGACAACGCAGACGCTGGGCGAGGTGCGCCAGTGGTTGCGCGGTGGCGGTGCGGAGGTCAGCCACCAGGGCTTTCCGGTCACCGGCGCGGAGGGTGTGCTGCGTGGCGTGCTGACACGCCGCGATCTGCTCGACCTGCGTCTGGGCGATGACGTACCGCTGGCTGCGCTGCTGCAGCGTGCTCCGGTGGTCATCGGCGAAGAGCACTCGCTCCGCGAAGCCGCCGATCACATGAGCGATGCCGGTGTCGGCAGGTTGGTGGTCGTGGATGGGCCGCAGACCTTGCGTGTCATCGGCATCATCACGCGTAGCGATCTGCTCGCGGCGCATGGCGGCCGCCTGCGCGCCGCCAGGGAAATCGTGCGAAGCACTGCGCGCGGCCCAATGCGGGCAAAGACAGCGCAGGCAATTCCAGAGGCGTGACGGCGGCGGTAGCGACACGCCGCAGCATGGTGCGGTGTGTCGCTTACGACGCTGTGCGCGGACGCAGCTTCTGCACGCGATAGAACGTGTGGTCGCCAATGGTGGCCACCTGATACGCATTGCGCCAGCTCGGGCTTGCAATCGCGCTGGCGGCAAAGTGGCTGGCACCCGGCACGATTTCCTTGCGCTGACCAGCCGGCAATGCCCAATTGCGTTCTGCAGCCAGTGCGACACCGAGCGCCTTGTTCCAGGCGTCATCGTTCTTCAGCTGCGTGCCCGGCGCCACGATGGTCGGTGCGAACTGCTTGCGTGCGGTAACCACTTCGCACATCGAATCGCCCCACAGACCGCTGTCCAGCCGGCGCAATGCGACTTCGGCGACAGCCTGCTGGCCGCGCAAGGTCTGGTCGCGCGCTTCCAGGTACACGGTGGTACTCAAGCACAGCGAATCTGCAGCTGGCTGCGGCATCAATTGCGCCAGCCAGAAAATCCAAATCATCTTCATACAACTCCTTGCTCCGTATGGGCCGGTCCGCAGGGCATCCAAGGTGGATGCACCAGTGCGAAAGGCTTGGCGTCATGGGGAGGCGACCTGTCACGGGCCGCCCGGTCTCCGGCGAAAGAGAGTTGCCGAAGGTGCCCACCAAGTGGGTGGGTCAAAAAGTTGGCGCAAGGTAGGCGGCGATCACACAATCGAGGCTGAATGGACGGGGTTGACGCAGCGCAGGGGCTGCTGTGCCTGCTTTGCGCAGTCGTGCACAACGCACTGTGGCAGCGCAGCCGCGTCGCATCGGCACAGCGACGGACCGGTGGCGTCGCCGCATCCGTCTGCATATCTCTGCAATGGCAACGCGCATGGCAATGGGTGGAGGGATTCAGGCATGACGGCATGCAGCATCTGCCAAGCGTCGCAGGCCGATCGTATCGGCTGGACAGTTGTGGGACAGGTGTAGCGGGTAACCGATGCGCGGCCTCACGCAGCTGCCTGGCAACACACGCCGTCAGCTGCGCATTCATGCCTGTGCATGACTGACGAGCGTGAGCAGAGAAGCCGCCGACGCCGCTCGCGCTGTATCGGCGTCGCACCCAGTTTGAACCAATTCGTCACCACCAGATGAAGCGCAGGGCGCGACTCGGCCACGATTGCGTCTTCTGATCAGTCATGCGTTCGAGTTGGCCGCTCGCTGCAACCGATGCGCGCTCTTGCGTCGGGCCGTCAAAAGATAGGTATGCACGGCTCTGGCGAGCAGCGTTCAGGCTCGTTGCGGCAGGTTCGCTCTTTCAAGATGCCGCTGCCGTCGGGGCGTCATGCGGGATGGGTTGCCGCAGGCCAGCAACACGCATGCCGCACCGCAGAGCACAGGGCCGATCGCCATCGACCATGCCAACTGTGCATGACCGGCGGCATGATCGTTATTCAAGTGCAGCAACAGGCCGATCAGCACGCTGCCTGATGCAAGCGCGAGTTGGGCGACGGCCGTCAGGATTGCGACGCCGCGTGCCTGTTGCGCGGGGCCATAGTGCGTGGCCAGTTCGGCATGTCGTGCCCACGCCCACTGCCCGGCTGCGCCGGCTGCCATCCCCATGCCGAATGCCAGCGTGGCGTCGGGCCATACGCTGCGTGTTGTCTTCATCGCAAACAGCAGCCCGAACACGACCAACGCGAGCCCGCTGCATCCCAGCCGCTGGACAGCGCCGGTCTGCAACCGCGCCGCAAGCGGCTGTATGACCACGGTACCGACGGCGTAGCTGATCAGAACGGCGCTGCCCCAGCGTGGCGAAGGGAGCAGCGTTTGCGCCAGATACGGCGCCAGTTTGGTGAAGGTGGGCAGGGCCAGCGATAACACTGCGATCACCAGCAGTGGCAGCACAGATGCGCTGCACAGGACTGCACGCGGTATGTCTGCCGGGCCTGCAATGAGCTGCGCATGCGGCAATAGTGCTTGGCGCAGCCGCCATGCCGTCAGCATGGCCAGCGTGCTGACGGCAGCCACCACCGCCATCGCGAGGCAGGCGCCTGCATGCGGTCTGGAATGCACCAGCATCCCGATCGTCGCACTGACCGACAATGCGGCCAGGCCACTGCCGACCAACCGCAGTGCGCTGACGCCCTTGGCGCCCCGCCATGGCCAACGGCCCAGGCCAAGCAAGGTGTTCTGCGCAACATCTCCCATTGCGTATGCCACGCGGAACAACAGGCTGAAGAGCAACACGCAGGCCAGGCGCGTGGGCGCAGGCAACCACGGCACCAGGAACAGCAGCGCCATCGCCACGGCGGCGATGGCCACGCCGCGCCATTGCGCATGACCGGCCCAGGCCAGGCTGCTGCTTGCCTGCCAGCGACGTGCAGCGAGCACGCCCATCACTGCACTCACCACCAGGCCCGCTGCGACCGACACGCCGGCGGCGGTGGCGCTCAGCTGCACGTATTCGGTCAGGGCAAAGATCAGCAACAGCTCGCCGGTGTACCAGAGCAGGCTCTTGCCGAAGTGCGCAGCCGCGTACGCCAGCATCGCCGACAGCGGCAGGGTGAGGGGCGGCGGCGCTGTCGTCGAGGCTGGCATGGGCCGGTTATAGACGTGTTCTGCGACAACAAGAAGAAGGCCGCGTGATGCCGCCGCCGCGCGCGGTTGCAATGCCTGCCTCGGGCGTCGGCAAGGGGGGGGGCGGCTTGGATCTGTTTCGGTCCACAACACCAGCGCTGGCGCTATCAATTGCTTCGCCGCGGCGGGCCGGGCGTGCGCGACCGGCATGCGGCCTGGGGCACGGCCCGCCGCCATTGCCGCAGAGCGGCGATGGCGCGACAGAGGCCAGTGCCCCTCCAGAACGAAGGGATTCCGCCGATTGCCCGTCGACCGGGCCTGGTCAGCCGGTATGCGCCAACGGTCGCGCCGTCAAACGCAGGGCGGCGGCACCGGCGCAGACGTCACAAGGTTGCGGCGAGTCGGCTGGCCTGGTTGATCGCGCGCTTGGCATCCAGCTCGGCTGCCACATCGGCGCCGCCGATCAGGTGCGGCTGCTTGCCGAGCGCCAGCAAGGCGGCCTGCAGCTCGCGGCGCGGTTCCTGGCCGGCGCAGATCACCACCGTGCCGACATCGAGCAACTGCTCGCTGCCCTCCACGCGGATCCGCAGTCCGGCATCGTCCACGCCCAGGTATTCCACGCCGCCGAGCATCTTCACGCCCTTGGCCTTGAGCGTGGCGCGGTGGATCCAGCCGGTGGTCTTGCCCAGCCGCGCACCCGGCCGCCCCGGGCTGCGTTGCAGCAGCCAGACCTGGCGGGCAGGGCGCTCGGGCTGCGGTCTGACCAGCGCGCCGCGGGTCTCGAAGGTGGCATCCACGCCCCATTCGGCCATCCAGCGCGCCGGGCCTAGCGACACCGATTCGCCCTCGTGCACCAGGAATTCGCCGACATCGAAGCCAATCCCGCCGGCGCCGATGATCGCGACCTTGTCGGCAGCGACATGGCGGCCCAGCACCACGTCCAAATAGCTCACCACCATCGGATGGTCCGCGCCCGGGAAATCGACCTTGCGCGGCTCGATACCGGTGGCCAGAACCACCTCGTCGAACTCGGTCAGGTCGGCTGCCTGCACATGGGTATCCAGGCGCAACTGCACGCCGGTCGCCTCGATGCGGTGGCTGAAGTAGCGCAGCGTCTCGGTGAACTCTTCCTTGCCGGGAATGCGCCTGGCGACATTGAACTGCCCGCCGATCGCGCTGCTCGCATCGAACAGGGTCACCCGGTGGCCGCGCTCGGCTGCGACTGTGGCGCAGGCCAGCCCCGCCGGGCCGGCGCCGACCACGGCGATGCGCTTGGGCGTGGCGGCGGGGGTGTAGACCAGCTCGGTCTCGTGGACCGCACGCGGGTTGACCAGGCAGGTGGCCAGCTTGTTCTCGAACACATGATCCAGGCAGGCCTGGTTGCAGGCGATGCAGGTATTGATGGTGTGCGATTGCCCGGCGCGCGACTTGTTGGTCCACTGCGGGTCGGCCAGCAGCGGTCGCGCCAGCGACACCATGTCCGCCGCGCCGTCGGCGAGGATGCGCTCGGCCACCTCCGGCATGTTGATGCGGTTGCTGGCCACCACGGGAATGCGCAGGTGCGGTTTGAGTTTGGCGGTCACGCTGGCGAATGCGGCGCGTGGTACCGAGGTGGCAATGGTGGGGATGCGCGCCTCGTGCCAGCCGATGCCGGAGTTGATGATGGTCGCGCCGGCCGCTTCGATCGCCTGCGCCTGTGCCAGGATCTCCTGCCACTGGTTGCCGTCTTCGACCAGGTCCACCAGCGACAGCCGGTAGATGATGATGAAGTCCGGTCCGCAGGCCTCGCGGATGCGGCGCACGATCTCCACCGCAAAGCGCATGCGCTTTGCCGCATCGCCGCCCCAGGCATCGCTGCGCTGGTTGGTGCGTGCGGCGGTGAACTCGTTGATCAGATAGCCTTCCGAACCCATCACCTCCACACCGTCGTAGCCGGCTTCGCGCGCCAGCCGCGCCGACCGCGCGTAGGCGGCGATCTGGCGGTCCACCGCTGCCGCAGACAGGGCACGCGGGGTGAACGGATTGATCGGCGCCTGCAACCTGGACGGCGCCACCGACAGCGGGTGATAGGCGTAGCGCCCGGCATGCAGCAACTGCAGGCAGATCTTGGCGCCATGCTCGTGCGCGGCGCGGGTGACCTGGCGGTGCGGGCGCACTTCCCAGGGCCAGGACAGCTTGCCACCGAACGGCTTGAGCCAGCCCACCACGTTCGGAGAAAAGCCGCCGGTGACGATCAGGCCAACCCCACCGGCCGCGCGCTCGGCGAAATACGCCGCCAGCTTGGGAAAATCGCGTGCACGGTCTTCCAGCCCGGTGTGCATCGAGCCCATCAGGACGCGGTTGCGCAGTTGGGTGAAGCCCAGATCGAGCGGCGTGAACAGGTGCGGGAAGGGCGAGGGCGAAGGGCCGGTGGCGGGCGACATGATGTGGATACGCTGGCGTACGGAGTGCGCACGATGCAGGCAAACGGGCGTGGCGGCAAGTCCCCGGTGCCCAAGTCCGGGGTGCCGGCTGCGCCGCCGCTGCCGGATCGCCGAGGTGACACCGCCTGCCATGCCAGGAGCTGTCCGGCGCAGTGCCGGCCCATGCCCGTTGTGGCAGTTGGTTTCGAGGTGCAATGAGCCCGAGGCGCGAGCCTCGGTGCCGTTGCTGTTTCGCTGCAGGCCGATGGCCGCTTCAGTGCCGGGGCGGCAGCGAAACGCGACCTGCCACGGCTACCAGCCGGCCAAGGTTAGCTTGCCGATGGTGCTGCCGCTTTCCAGCCGACGGTGCGCTTCACGCAAGGTGCCGGCATTGATCGGCGACAGCGTTTCGGTATGTGTCGTGCGCAACTCGCCCGCGTCGATCAGGCTCGCCGCACGGTTGAGGATGCGATGCTGTTCCACGATGTCGTCGGTGGCGTAGCGCGAGCGGGCGAACATCAGCTCCCAATGAATGCCGATGCACTTGGACTTGTATGGGTCGCCGATCGGCAACGGACCGCGGGGCTCGACGATCAGGCCGACATGCCCCTGCGGCGCCAGGATCTCGCCCAGCGGTTGCCAGTAGCGATCGGTGTCGGCCAGGTTCAGCGCCGCATCCACGCTGTGCAGGCCCAGCGCCTGCAACTGTGGGTGCAGCGGCTGGTGATGGTCGATCACATGCTGGGCGCCCATCTGCCGCACCCATTCGATGCTCTCCGGCCGCGATGCGGTGGCGATCACCGTGAAGCCGGCATGCCGCGCCAGCTGGATCGCGATGGAGCCAACCCCGCCGGCGCCGCCGATGATCAGCAGATGCCGGCCGCGGTTGCGTGCGCCGTCGAAGGCGAACGGCATGCGCTGGAACAGCAGCTCCCACGCGGTGAGCGTGGTCAACGGCAGCGCCGCGGCCTGGGCAAAGCTCAGTGAGGTGGGTTTGCAGCCGGCGATGCGTGCATCTACCCATTGGTACTGCGCGTTGCTGCCCGGCCGGCTGATGTCGCCGGCGTAATAGACCTCGTCGCCCACCGCAAACGCCGTGACGTCCGGACCCACTGCCTCGATCACGCCGGCAGCGTCGTAGCCCAGGATCTTAGGTGCTTCCAGGGTTTGCGGCTTGGGCGCGCGGACCTTGGTGTCGACCGGATTCACCGAGATCGCTTCCACTCGTACCAACAAGTCATACCCCGACGGCGCTCCGGGAGCCGGAAGCTCCATGTCGAGCAACGACGCCGGATCGTCGATCGGAAGATAACGGGTGAGGACCACAGCTTTCATCGGGACGCTCCTGGTGGGGAGTTCAGGGTGCGTTGTGAAGCAAGTTGGCTGCAACCATGGACCCCACAATTCAGCTCGGACGGGGCCTGGCATTCACCAATGTGGTTTTTCCAGCGCTCAGCAAGGTCAAAACCGGACCGTGTTGTAACCGTCTCCAATGTGCTCGATTCGGCTCTCGTTCATATCGCGTGATCGGCAGAAGTGGGTGCCCGGTCCTTTTCTTCATGAAACTGTATACGTAGTATTGGCTAGGGTTTGCAGCCCTGGCGATTGCTTTCACATGTTATATGACCGTTAACGCGATCTTCACTGAGGCCGGCTTAATCTGCGCCCCGATGGCTCTGGATGTGACGAGCATCTTTACCAAGAACACCGCCTCTATCGGTTTTATCTCCCAAAGAAGGAGCTGTATAAATGAACAAGAAAATTCTCACTGCCGCGTTGCTCGGCGGTCTGGCAGTGGCCCAGGCTGCTTCCGCGCAGGAGTTCGATGACCGTTGGTACCTGACCGGTGGCGCTGGCTTCAACTTCCAGGACAACGACCGTCTGACCAATGATGCTCCGTTCGTCACCCTGGGCCTGGGCAAGTTCGTCAGCCCGAACTGGTCGATCGACGGTGAGCTGAACTACCAGAACCCGAACTTCGACGCCAACCAGGACCAGAACTGGAGCCAGTACGGCATCTCGTTCGATCTGCGTCGTCACTTCATCCAGGAAGGCCGCGGCTGGAACCCGTACCTGCTGTTCGGCCTGGGCTACCAGCGCTCGGAAGAAGAGTTCGACGCCACCCCGAACCCGGTGTCGCCGGGCCAGCAGAAGGACGGCAACTTTGCCGCCAAGGCTGGTGTGGGTCTGCAGACCACCTTCGACAAGCGCGTTGCCGTGCGTGCCGAAGTGGCTTACCGCGCTGACTTCAACGACCAGAGCGTTGCCGCTCCGCAGGAAGACTGGTTCGGCGACGTGCTGGCTTCGGTCGGCGTCGTGATCCCGCTGGGACCTGCTCCGTCGACCGCTCCGCCGCCGGCTCCGGCTCCGGTTGCCCCGAGCTGCGCAGACCTGGATGACGACGGTGACGGCGTCAACAACTGCGACGACAAGTGCCCGGCTTCGCAGCCTGGCCAGACCATCGGTCCGGACGGCTGCCCGGTGCCGGTGTCGATCGACCTGAAGGGCGTGAACTTCGACTTCAACAAGTCGACCCTGCGTCCGGATGCCGTGTCGATCCTGAGCGAAGCGACCGAGATCCTGAAGCGCTACCCCGACCTGAAGGTCGAGGTTGCCGGTCACACCGACTCGAAGGGTACCGACGCGTACAACCAGAAGCTGTCCGAGCGTCGTGCGACCACCGTGTACGACTACCTGACCAAGAACGGCGTCGATGCGTCGCGTCTGGTCGGCCCGATCGGCTACGGCGAGAGCCGTCCGATCGCTCCGAACGCCAACCCGGATGGTTCCGACAATCCGGAAGGCCGTGCGAAGAACCGTCGTACCGAGCTGAACGTCCAGAACTAATCGGACCGCCAGTCTGCTTCATACAAAACCCGGCCTTGCGCCGGGTTTTGTCTATGTGTGCACCGAACGTCCCCCGATTCCTTCGCATACAGGCTGCGATGCTGTCTGTGTTGCCCTTCCGGCACGGTTCCTGTTGAAACAGCGTTCATCGCTGCCTACACTCGCCGCGTCGACACATACTCTTATTGGAAGAACCAACGATGCTGCGTACCGCTACGGCAGGACTGCTCTGTCTCGCTCTGATTCCCGCCGCCTACGCCGCTCCGAACTGCGCCGGCAGCATGGTGTCCCAGCCGCTGCCGTTGCCCGCCACCGTGATTGCGCCGGCGGCCGCCGAGTTCTACACCCGCAGCGTGCAGCTGGGCATGCCGACCGGCGTGCTGGCCCAGCCCTACAGCAGCGATCAGTCGGTGGACCGCGTGCTGCTGCGCCTGCGCGTGGAAGGCTGCCAGGACGTGGCCAAGGTGATTCCGCCGGGTGGCGCGGTCAACCCGAACGATCCGGCCGCCTACAAGGCCACCACCGCCTTCGACAACACTCCGTGGCGCTTCGACATGAGCCAGAACGGCAAGCGCATGACGGCCGAAGAATTCGACGCCTGGATGAAGGCGCGCGGCGTGCGCGTGGTCAAGGCGCGTCCGGCCCCCGCTGCGGCTCCTGCTGCAGCGGCGCCGGCAGCCGACGCCAAGCCGGTCGAGAACAAGTAATCCACGCGGTCGGGACGGCATGACCCGGCGGCCTACGCCGGCGACGTCCCGGCCTCGCACGCGCGGCCCGGCACCGCCGGCGCGCGCCGCGCGCGCGTCCACTGCCGCACAGGGCAATTCCGCGCCGCGACACGGACTGGCGCGGGTGCTGTCCAAGCTGGGTGTGTGCTCGCGCACCGAGGCGGCCCGCTGGATCGCCGATGGGCGGGTCAGCGTCGATGGACGGGTGATCCGCGACCCCGAATGTCCGATCCGCACCGAGCAGCACGCGGCCATCGCCATCGATGGCCAACCCCTGGCTGGACCTTCGCGGCTGTATCTGATGCTCAACAAGCCGCGCGGCGTGCTCACCACGGTGCGCGACGAGCAGGGCAGGGACACCGTGTACCGCTGTTTCGATGGCGCGGGCCTGCCGTGGCTCGCACCGGTGGGGCGGCTGGACAAGGCCAGCGAAGGCCTGCTGCTGTTCAGCAACGATCCGCAATGGGCGGCGGCGGTGACCGATCCTGCCAGCGGGCCGGACAAGACCTATCACGTGCAGATCGATTGCCGCCCGAGCGCTGCGCAACTGGCGCAGCTGCAGGCCGGCGTGATCGATCCCGATCCGCAAGGCGAGGGTGGGTTGCTGCGCGCCAAGCGGGTCGAGGTGCTGCGCGAAGGCGAGCGCAATGCCTGGCTGGAAATCGTGCTGGACGAAGGCCGTAACCGGCAGATCCGCCGGTTGCTGGCGGCGCTGGACATCGGCGTGCTGCGGCTGGTGCGCGTGGCGATCGGGCCGCTGGCAATCGGCGAGCTGGGCAAGGGCGCCTGGCGGATGCTCAGTGCGGCGGAAGTCCTGGCGCTGACGCCGGCTCGCGCCAGCGCGCCAGGCGCGCGCTGAGCAAGGCACTCACCACTTCCACCGCGCGCGCGTCGCCGGCGCCGTTGGCGTCATGGCGCCGGCCCTTGGCGTGATTGCAGCTGGCACAGGCCAGCGCCAGATTGCGCGCGTCGTTGGGGTCGTCACCCACCAGCGCGCAGAGCGCGGCGGCCGCACGCCGGCCGAACCAGGCCTGCGGTACCACGTGTTCCAGCGTGGTGTGCCCCAGCGGTTCGCCGTCGATGCCGACGTGCAGGCGCCGCCGGCAATGCAGGCAGCGGGTTTCCCAGCTGCCATCCAGCAGCCGCGCCTGGGCATCGGTGTGCGCCGCGAGCAGGAGCCGTTGGCGCAGCACTGTCCGCATGCTCAGGCCTTGATGACGTCCAGTTCTTGGCCGATCTTGATGAAGGCGTCGATCGCCTGATCCAGCTGCGCGCGGGTATGCGCGGCGCTGATCTGGGTACGGATGCGCGCCTGGCCCTTGGGCACCACCGGGAAGAAGAAGCCGATCGCGTAGATGCCTTCTTCCAGCAGCCGCTCGGCGAACTTCTGCGCCAGCGGTGCGTCGTAGAGCATCACCGGGCTGATCGGGTGCACGCCGGGCTTGAGGTCGAAGCCGGCGGCGGTCATGCGTTCGCGGAAGTAGCGGGTGTTTTCCACCAGTTGCGTGCGCAGCTCGCCGGCCGCGTCCAGCATCTCGAAGGCCTTGATGCCGGCAGCCACCACGTGCGGCGGCAACGAATTGGAGAACAGGTAGGGGCGCGAACGCTGGCGCAGCAGCTCGATCACCTCGCGCCTGGCGGTGGTGAAGCCGCCCAGTGCACCGCCCATGGCCTTGCCCAGCGTGCCGGTGAAGATGTCGATCTGGTCCAGTACGCCCTTGACCTCGGCCGAGCCGCGCCCGGTGGCGCCCAGGAAGCCGGTGGCATGGCATTCGTCGATATGCACCAGCGCGTTGTACTTGCGGGCCAGGGCGGTGATCTCGTCCAGCGGCGCGATGAAGCCGTCCATCGAGAACACGCCATCGCTGGTGATCAGCTTGGTCTTGCAGCCGGCCGCATCGGCGGCCTGCAGCTGCGCCTCCAGGTCGGCCATGTCGCAGTTGGCGTAGCGGAAGCGCCTGGCCTTGCACAGGCGCACGCCGTCGATGATGGAGGCGTGGTTCAGCGCGTCGGAAATGATCGCATCGTGCTCGCCGAGCAACGGTTCGAACAGGCCGCCGTTGGCGTCGAAGCAGGCCGCGTAGAGGATGGTGTCTTCGGTGCCGAAGAACGCGGCGATGGTGCGCTCGAGCTGCTTGTGCAGGTCCTGGGTGCCGCAGATGAAGCGCACCGAGGCCATGCCGAAGCCATGGCTGTCCAGCGCATCCTTGGCGGCCTGGATGATGTCCGGATGGTCGGCCAGGCCAAGATAGTTGTTGGCGCAGAAGTTCAGCACGCTGCGGCCGTCGGCCAGCGTGATCCGTGCCGACTGCGGGCCGGTGATGATGCGCTCGGACTTGAACAGGCCCTGGGACTGGATGGCATCCAGTTCGGCGGCGTAGTGGGCGGTGAGCGCGGTAGGCGGACGGGTCATGGCGGTCGCAGTGGCATGGAAGAAGCGCAATCTTAACGATCACCATGGCATACCACTACGTCATGCAATATCGGCATAAGCAGCAGCGCGGATGTCATTTCACCGCCTGCGTGCCGCTGCGCAGCATGGCATGCTTGCTGTTCAGCTGTGCCCCCGGCCAGGAGATCGTTGTGACACACCCCCGCTTCCGCCTTGTTTCCCTCGTGTGCATCCTGCTGGCCCTGGCCGGCCCGGCGGCTGCACGCGATATCGGCTTGCTCAATGTGAGCTACGACCCGACCCGCGAGTTCTATCGCGATTTCAACACCGCCTTCGCGGCGCAGTGGAAGCAGCAGCACCCGCAGGACACGGTCACCGTGGAGACCTCGCACGGTGGTTCCGGCAAGCAGGCGCGCGCGGTCATCGACGGCATCGAGGCGGACGTGGTGACCCTGGCGCTGGCCTACGACGTGGATGCGATCGCGCAGAAGGCCAAGCTGATCGACAGCGATTGGGAAAAGCGGCTGCCGGACAACAGCGCGCCGTACACCTCCACCATCGTGTTCCTGGTCCGCAAGGGCAACCCGAAGAACATCAAGGACTGGCCGGACCTGCTGCGCTCGGGCGTGGCGGTGGTGACGCCCAACCCCAAGACCTCCGGCGGGGCGCGTTGGAACTACCTGGCCGCCTGGGCGTATGCCGACCACATCTTCAAGGGCGACCGCGAGCGCATCCTGCGCTACATGCAGGCGCTGTTCCGCAATGTGCCGGTGCTCGATACCGGCGCGCGCGGCGCCACCACCACCTTCGTCCAGCGCGGTATCGGCGACGTGCTGCTGGCCTGGGAGAACGAGGCGCTGCTGGCGCGCGAGGAACTGGGCAAGGACAAGTTCGAGATCGTGGTGCCGAAGCTGTCGATCCTGGCCGAGCCCTCGGTGGCGCTGGTGGACAAGAACGTCGACAGGCACGGCACCCGCGAGGTGGCTGAGGCCTATCTGCGCTATCTGTATGCGCCGGAAGGGCAGAAACTGGCGGCCAGGCATTTCTATCGCCCGCGGCATCGGGAGTTTGCCGACCCCGCGGATCTGGCCCGCTTCCCGGACATCAAGCTGGTGACCATCCAGCAGGCGTTCGGGTCCTGGGACAAGGCGCAGCAGGAACACTTCGCCGACGGCGGCCTGTTCGACCAGATCCAGGCCAAGAAGTAGGCATGCAGACCTCGGTTGCACCCCGCCCGGTGTCGCCAGCGCGCCGCCGCCGTGTGATGCCCGGACTGGGCCTGAGTCTGGGCATCACCCTGACCTGGCTCGGCCTGATCGTGCTGATCCCGTTGCTGGGCACCTTCATCAAGACCAGCGGGCTGGGCTGGGAAGGGTTGTGGAAGGTCTGGAGCGAACCGCGCGTGCTGGCGGCGTTGCGGTTGAGCTTCGGCACCGCGCTGGCGGCAGGTGCCTTCAATGCGGTGATGGGGACCTGGGTGGCCTGGGTATTCGTGCGCTATCGCTTCCCGGCCAAACGCTTCTTCGACGCGGTGATCGACCTGCCGTTCGCGTTGCCTACCGCGGTGGCCGGTATTGCGCTGACCGCGTTGTATGGCGGCAACGGCTGGATCGGGCGCTGGCTGGAGGCGGCCGGCATCAAGGTGGCCTATACCCAGCTCGGCATCGTGATCGCGCTGGTGTTCGTGGGCCTGCCCTTCGTGGTGCGGGTGGTGCAGCCGGTGCTGGCCGAAAGCGATCGTGAAATGGAGGCTGCTGCCGCCACGCTGGGCGCCTCGCGCTGGCAGACGGTCTGGCGGGTGGTGTTGCCGGGGCTGTGGCCGGCGGTGCTGACAGGGTTTGCGCTGGCGTTCGCGCGCGGGGTGGGGGAGTACGGTTCGGTGATCTTCATCGCCGGCAACCTGCCCAACGCCACCGAGATCGCGCCGTTGCTGATCACCATCCGGCTGGAAGAGTTCGACTATGCCGGCGCCACCGCGATCGCCGCGGCAATGCTGTTGCTGTCGCTGGTGATCCTGTTGGTGGTCAACACGTTGCAGGCACGCCTGTTGCGCTATCAACGGAGGCCGGCATGACTGATGCTGTTTCCTCGCTGCCCTCGATGCTGCAGACCCGTGCGATGACCGAGCAGGCGCGCCGCATCACCGATTCGGCCACCAACGAGCCGCGCTGGGTGCAGTGGCTGATGATCCTGGGCGCACTGGGATTTCTGCTGGCGTTCTTGTTGCTGCCGTTGGTGCTGGTGTTCGCCGAAGCGCTGCGCGGCGGCTGGGAGACCTTCCTGCGTGCGGTGGTCGACCCGGATGCGCTGTCGGCGATCAAGCTGACGCTGCTGGTGACGGCCTTCGTGCTGCCGTTGAACCTGGTCTTCGGGGTGGCCGCTGCCTGGGCAGTGAGCAAGCACCAGTTCCGCGGCAAGCGCCTGCTAGTCAGCCTGATTGACCTGCCGTTCTCGGTGTCGCCGGTGGTGGCCGGGCTGATCTTCGTGCTGATTTTCGGCCGCAACGGCTGGGCTTGGCCGCTGATCGACGAGGGCTGGCGCGTGCAGTTGCCGCTGCTGGGCGAGACGCTGATCCAGCTGCCACGCATCGTGTTCGCGTTGCCGGGCATCGTGCTGGCAACGACGTTTGTCACTTTCCCGTTCATCGCGCGCGAACTGATGCCGTTGATGGAGCAGCAGGGCAGCGACGAGGAGCTGGCTGCGCTGAGCCTGGGCGCCAATGGCTGGCAGATGTTCTGGCGGGTGACCCTGCCCAATATCCGTTGGGGCCTGCTGTATGGGGTGCTGTTGTGCGCGGCGCGGGCGATGGGCGAGTTCGGCGCGGTGTCGGTGGTGTCCGGGCATATCCGCGGGCGCACCAATACGCTGCCGCTGCATGTGGAAATTCTCTACAACGAATACGCCTACAGCGCGGCATTCGCGTGCGCCTCGTTGCTGGCTCTGACCGCGCTGCTGACGCTGGCGCTGAAGACGTATCTGGAATGGCGGCACGGCGATTCGCTGGCCGCCAACCACCGCCACTGAGGTCACCATGGGCATCCGTATCCACCGCCTGCGCAAGCAGTTCGAGAATTTCACCGCGCTGGACGACATCAGCCTGGACGTGCGCCAGGGCGAGCTGCTGGCGCTGCTGGGGCCGTCCGGGTCGGGCAAGACCACCTTGTTGCGGATCATGGCCGGGCTGGAGCACGCCGACGGCGGCCAGGTGCTGTTCGGCGACGAGGACGCCACCGGCATGAGCGTGCAGTCGCGCCGGGTCGGCTTCGTGTTCCAGCATTACGCGCTGTTCAAGCACATGGACGTATTCGAGAACATCGCCTTCGGGCTGCGCGTGCGGCGCGGCAACGAACGCTGGGCCGAAGCGCGCATCCGTGCGCGGGTGGAAGAGCTGCTGGCGCTGGTGCAGTTGCAGGGACTGGAGCAGCGTTATCCCACCCAGCTCTCCGGCGGCCAGCGACAGCGCGTGGCGCTGGCGCGGGCGCTGGCGATCGAACCGCGCGTGCTGTTGCTGGACGAACCCTTCGGCGCGCTGGATGCGCAGGTGCGCCGCGACCTGCGGCGCTGGTTGCGCGAGTTGCACGAGCGCACCGGCCTGACCACGGTGTTCGTGACCCACGACCAGGAAGAAGCGCTGGAACTGGCAGACCGGGTCGCCATCCTCAACCGCGGACGCATCGAACAGCTCGACACCCCGGCGGCGATCTACGACACACCGGCCTCGCCGTTCGTGTATTCCTTCGTGGGGGCAGTCAACCGCATCCCCGGCGTGCTGGAGCAGGGGCAGATCCAGGTGGCCGGTCATGCCTTGCCGGTGGCCAATGCGGCATTGGCCGCCGGTCCGGTGGAAGTCTACGTGCGCCCCGAGGATCTTGTACCCGATGACGCCGGCTGGCCGGCCACGGTGGCCTGGTCGCAGCGCAGCGGCCCACGGCTGCGGCTGCGCGCCACCCTGCAGCCGGCGGGCAACGAGGTGGAAGTGGAACTGCCGGCCTCGGCCGGCAATTTCCAGCCCGGCCAACAGCTGCGACTGGCCGCACGCCACTACGGGGTGTTTCCGGCCTGAGAAGCCGCCTCGGGGGCGTCTCACTCAGTGCGTGATGCAAGTGCCGGGGATCGCTGAGAGAGCCCCCGGCTTGCCGTGCCTGTGAATACGAAATCCCAAGGACCGACCGGCAAGCGATCGACGCCAGCTGGCCGCGCTGCGTGCGGAGCGGGGGCGCTTTGCGAACGACACATCTCTACAGGCCTGCCCGAGACTGTCAGTACGCATTCCAGACGCCAGGTCCCGGACGCGGACTCCCGACTCCCGAATCCCGAATCCCGAATCCCGAATCTCCAACATCAAGATTCCACAGCAGTGGTCGATGAAACGCCTATCGGATCGGCGCATCGCCAGGCGAAGGATGTGCGCTGGATCAAGCGAGCGCGACTTTTATGTTGCGCTGCAGCGACAGTCCGACTAAGAATTCATTGCAGCCCCCGCTTCGCGCCATCCGACCGCCCGCCGCTCCAGGAGAAGCCCCATGAAGCCGTCCTCGCTCGCTTGTTGTCTGTCGTTGCTGTTGTCTGGCGTCGTGCCGCTGGCACAGGCGCAGGACGAAGAGGCGCCCGCGCCGCCGCTCAGCGGCACGTTCGCGCTGACCAGCGATTACCTGTTCCGCGGCATCTCGCAGACCAACGAAGAGCCTGCGTTCCAGGCGGGCCTGACCTACAAGCTGCCGTATGGTTTCTACGTCGGGACCTGGGGCTCCAACGTCGACTTCGGCGCGGGCGATCCGGACTGGGAGGTGGATGGGTTTGTCGGCTACAACACCGACCTCAGCGCGAATTTCAATCTGGACGTGATGGTCAACCGCTATCACTACCTCGGTGCCGGTGCCTCCAACTACGCCGAGCTGATCACCAAGACCACGTTCCTGAAAACCTATAGCCTGACCCTGGCGTACACCAACGATCTGTACGGCTCGAAGACGGATGGGTATTACTACGCGCTGGATGCCAACTGGTCACTGCCGCACAACTTCACCATCGGGGCGCACGCCGGGCACAGCATCTATACCTCGGCGCTCAGGCAGGTGGATCACGACTACAACGATTTCGGCGTGAATGTCGGCAAGACCTTCGGCCCGCTGGGCTTGAGCGTTGGGTATTACGACACCAGCGAAGCGGCCGAATTCGGCTTCGGGCAGCAGAATTCGCAGAACCACCTGGTGGCGACGGCAACGGTCACCTGGCCGTAAGTGCGATTGGCTGAAGCGACTCCCTCACCTTCGCTGCGTCGCCGTGCGTAGCGAAGCGTCGTGCGCAGCGTCTTCGGTCCCTGCATCCAGGCGACGTCAGGCAATGGACATACAAAAGGCGCCTCGCGGCGCCTTTTGCGTATCTGCAGGATCAGCCGATCAGTTCCAGCTCAACACGACCTTGCCGGCCTTGCCTTCTTCCATCAGGTCGAAGCCCTTCTGGAAGTCGTCGATCGGCAGCTGGTGGGTCAGCACCTTTTGCAATGGGAAACCCGACAGCACCAGCTGGGTCATCTTGTACCAGGTCTCGTACATCTTGCGGCCGTAGATGCCCTGCACGGTCAGGCCCTTGAAGATGATCTTGTCCCAGTCGCAACCGGCGCCGCGCGGCATGATGCCGAGCATGGCGATCTTGCCGCCGTGGTACATGCAATCGAGCATGTCGTTGAACGCGCGCGGGTTGCCGCTCATCTCCAGGCCGACGTCGAAGCCCTCCATGTGCAGGTCCTTCATCACGTCCTTCAACGAAGTGTTGGACACGTTGACCACGCGGGTGGCGCCCATGTCGGCGGCCAGCTTGAGACGGAAATCGTTGACGTCGGTGACCACCACGTTGCGCGCACCGATGTGTTTGCAGATGCCTGCCGCAATGATGCCGATCGGCCCGGCGCCGGTGATCAGCACGTCCTCGCCGATGACGTCGAATTCCAGCGCGCAATGGGCGGCGTTGCCGTACGGGTCGAAGAATGCCGCCAGTTCGGACGGGATCTGGTCCGGGATCGGCCACAGGTTGGAGGCCGGCATCACCATGTATTCGGCAAAGGCGCCGTTGACGTTGACGCCGATGCCCACCGTGTTCGGGCACAGGTGCGGGCGGCCACCGCGACAGTTGCGGCAATGGCCGCAGACGATATGGCCTTCGGCCGAGACGCGCTGGCCCACCTGGTAGCCGGTCACTGCCGAACCGAGCTCGGCCACGCGGCCGACGAATTCATGGCCAATGGTCAGGCCGGGTTTGATGGTGCGCTGGCTCCACTCGTCCCACAGGTAGATGTGCAGATCGGTGCCACAGATGGCGGTCTTTTCCAGCTTGATCAGCACCTCGTTGGGGCCGGGGGTGGGAACCGGTACCTGCTCCATCCAGATCCCTTTTCCCGCATCGCGCTTGACCAGCGCCTTCATCGTCTGCGCCATGTGGCGAGGCCTGCTAAGTGAAATAAGTCGGCAATTATATGCTCGATGCCGCATCCGCCATGCGGCAGTGCAGGACGGCCGCCACCTTGCTCCGGCGCCTGCCGGGAGGCGGGAGCAGGCGGTGCACGAGCGGGCAATCACGAGCCGGGCAGGGGGCTACTTCGCGCGCTGCCCCCATCCGCCCTTCGGGCACCTTCCCCCGCGTGCGGGGGAAGCGGGGGCGCAGCGCCGGATGGAGCTCATCACCGCCTTCACCCTTCTCCCGCTTGCGGGAGAAGGTGGCGCGCAGCGCCGGATGAGGGGCGCCACCGGCAGGTGCTCAGAACTTCACATCTGTCGGTGAGGTTGGTGATGTTGAGCGCCAGGGCTACGTTCGCCGCTGCCCCCATCTGCCCTTCGGGCATCTTCCCCCGCGTGCGGGGGAAGGAGTGTGCAGCGCCTGATGGAAGTCATCACTGCCTTCTTCACCCTTCTCCCGCTTGCGGGAGAAGGTGGCGCGCAGCGCCGGATGAGGGGCGCCACGGGCAGGTGCTCAGAACTTCACATCTGTCGGTGAGGTTGGTGATGTCGAGCGCCAGGGCCACGTTCGCCGCTGCCCCCATCCGCCCTTCGGGCACCTTCCCCCGCGGGCGGGGAAAGGGGGGCGCAGCGCCGGATGGAGGTCATCACTTCCTTCTTCACCCTTTTCTCGCATGCGGGAGAAGGTGGCGCGCAGCGCCGGATGAGGGGCGCCGCCGGCAGACGCTCAGAACTTCACATCCAGGCTCAGGAAGGTCTGCCGCGGTGCGCCAACCACCATGGTCTGGTTGTAGCCATCCGGATCGGAGGCGACGTAGCCGTTGGTGCCGGTGCTGGCGAAGTAGCGCTTGTCGGTGAGGTTGGTGATGTTGAGCGCCAGGGCCACGTCCGCCACCCCGCCGAGGCGGCCGAAGTCGTAACGCGCGCCGGCGTTGAACAGCCAGTACGAAGGCACCTGCGAATCGTTGAGGAAGGTGATGTAGCGCTTGTCGACGTACTTGCCGTCCAGGTCCAGGCGCAGGTTGCCGATCTGATAGCTGGCGCTGGAGGAGAACATCAGCGCCGGGATGCCGACCACGTCCTTGCCCGAGGTGGCGACCACGCCATTGTTGAGGTAATCGTCCTGGTAGCGCGAGCGATTCCACGACAGCGAGTTCAACCAGCTCAGGCCTTCCACCGGGCGCCACATCAGCGCCAGATCGGCACCGGCGCTATGCACGGCGCCGACGTTGCTCAGGATCGCCGCGCAGGTCTGCACCGCAGTACACGGCGAGGTGGTCAGCAGGCGGTTGGAGAATTTGGTGAAGTAGGCATCGGCCGAGAGCTGGAACTGCGCGTCCTGCACACGGTAGCCCACCTGCACGGTCTGCGATTGTTCCGGCTCCAGCGTGGCGCGGCTGCGGTCGAAGGCGGCCTGCGAGGTGGCGAACGGGGTGAACCCGAATGCGGCGATGTTCTTGCTGTAGGAGGCGTACAGGTCCTGGCGCTCGTCGAGCTTGTAGTTGATGCCCACCTGCGGCAGGAAGCCGTCTTCGGCGCGGATGCGGCCTTGCGCCAGCGCGGTGGTCGACACCAGCGATTGCGCGCGCGTGGTGGTGTCGAGCGCTTTTGCGCCGTAGTTCAACGCGAGGCGGTCATCGAGCAGGCGCACGGTGTCCTGCAGGTAGAGCATGCGCATCTGGGTGGTGTAGCGCTGCAGGAAGTCGCGGCGGAACGGGGTCTGCGCTTCGTACACGTTGTACAGCGAGGTATAGCCCTCGTTGCCGAGCGCGAAATAGTTGCGGCCCTGCGTGGTGCGCGCATTCTCGGCCCATAGGCCCACTTCCAGATCGTGATTGCCCCACGACCACTTCAGGGCGCTGGTGCCGCCAAAACGATCCAGCCCGTAGTCGGTGGTACGCATGGAGAGAGGAATCTGCGCCGAGGTGACAACGTACGGGGTCACCCATTGGCCTTCGCCACGATTGGCGTGGTAGTAGCCGGTGGCATCCAGGGTGGCGCCTCCGAACACGAAGGTGCCGGACAGGCCGGCCAGATTGTCGCGACGCAGGCCACCACCGGCGTAGTAGCTGGCATCCAGCCAGCTGTAGTCGCTGGGCAGGCTTGCCAGCGATTGCGGATACCCGTTGGCCACACCGCTGGTGGCGCCGGTGCTCTGGTAGGCACGCGCCATCTGCACCGCGGTGGCCCAATCCGGCTGCAGGTAGTCGAAGTCCCAGCCCAGCACGCGCTGGCTGGTCAAGGACAGGTCCATGTAGTCGTATTCCTTGCGCCGCGAGGTATCCAGGAACAGGCTCAGGCGATTGCCGTCGCCCCACTGGTACACGGTCTTGAGGTTGGCCTGTTCGGAGGTCTGGTCGCCGAAGCCCTTCCACTTGTCGGTACTGGCGTTGGCGTAGGACAGGTACGCCGACAGTCCATTGCGATCGCCGGTGTCGGCGCGCACGAAGGTGCGGCGCGTCGCATCGCTGCCCACCGTCTGCACCAGCCGCGCACCGGGCGTGGTCTGCGGATCGGCCGAGTAGAACTGCATGGTGCCGCCGAGATTGGTGTTGGAGGCGGTGCCCAGCGCGCCGGCGCCTTGCGCGATCTCCACCGAGCCGAGGTTTTCGGAAATGATGGCGCGGGTGATGTGCAGGCCGTTGGTGACGCCGTAGCTCATGTTGCCCAGCGGAATACCATCCAGCGTGTAACCCAGGCGGCTCTGATCGAAGCCGTGCAGGGTGACCTGCGTGGACCACTCGTAGGTACCGAACGGATCGGCGGACTGGAACTGCACGCCTGGCAGTTTTTCCACCGCCTTGAGGGCACTGCTGCCCGGCGTCAGCTGCTCGATGTCCTGCCGGCTGATGCGCTGTACCTGGCGCGTGCTGCCTTGCGACACCACGTTGATGGCATCCAGTTGGGTCGGGTTGCCGGCGGCATCGGCCACTGCGGCCGGGGCATCTGCACCGCCGGCAGCAACCGGCTCGGCGGCAAGCGCGACGACGGGAAGCAGCGCAGTCAGGGCCAGCGCCAACGGAGTGACATCAAAACGACGAGCGGAAGTCATGGGGGAATCCTGTTCGAGCACGGCTGGGGGCGGACGCGCGGCGCAAGACCGGCGTTTCGCGACGCAGGGTGTCAACGGCTCATGAAACATTGATGACGGCCGCTGTCGCAAAACTGTCGTGCACGGCGGCTATACGTGTGCGCTGCGCATCGCGACACGCGCTGCATCGCACTGACTTCGGCAAGGCTTTGGTCATGACGTCTTCTTCTTCGCGCCGCGATTTCCTCAAGCGGGTTGCCGCGCTTACCGCCGCCGGCGCGCTACCGTCGTCGATCGGTCGCGCGCTGGCGCTGCCTGCCAATGCGCGCACCGGCACGCTGCGCGACATCGAGCATGTGGTGATCCTGATGCAGGAAAACCGCTCGTTCGATCATTACTTCGGCGCGCTGCGCGGCGTGCGCGGCTTCGGCGACCCGCACGCGCTGCAGCTGCGCGACGGCAACCCGGTCTGGAGCCAGCCTGCCGCCGATGGACGCCGGCTGTTGCCGTTCGCGTTCGATTCGCACAACACCAGCGCGCCGTTGATCAAGAGCCTGGATCACTCCTGGAAGGCCGGCCATGGGCAGGACCCGACACGCTGGGCCGAATACGATGCCTGGGTGCCGTACAAGGGCGAGCTGACGATGGGCTATTTCCAGCGCCAGGACATCCCGTACTACCACGCGCTTGCCGACGCCTTCACCATCTGCGACGGCTACTTCTGTTCCATGCATGGGCCCACCAATCCCAATCGCATGTATCTGTTTACCGGTACCAGCGGGCTGACCGTGGGCGACACCCGCGCACAGGTGGTCAGCAACGCCGACGACGGCAACTGGACCGCCGACATGGCGCGCGACAAACCCGGTTACGCGGCGATGGGCTGGACCACCTATGCGCAGCGCTTGCAGGCGGCCGGCATCGACTGGCGCGTGTACCAGGAATACGACAACTTCGGCTGCAACTCGCTGGCGTATTTTTCCCATTACCGTGGGCTCGATCCCGCCGACGAACGTTATCGGCGCGCACGTGCCTATGTGCCGGGGTCCAGCGCAGACAACGCGGCCACCACTCAGGCCGATCATCTGATCGCCGCGATTGCGGCCGACGTGCAGGGCAATCGCCTGCCGCAGGTGTCGTGGATCATTCCACCCACCGCGTACTGCGAACATCCCGAAGCGCCGCCGGCCTACGGTGAGTCGCTGGTGGCGCGGCTGATCGATGCGTTGACCTCCAATCCGCAGGTCTGGGCCAGGACCGCGCTGATCATCAACTACGACGAGAACGACGGCTTCTTCGATCATGTGCCGGCGCCGTTGCCGGCGCTGGATGCGCGCATGGGGCGCAGCAATGTCGATGTGCGCGGCGAAGCCCATGACGGCGTGCCGGTCGGTCTGGGCATCCGCGTGCCGATGCTGGTGATCTCGCCGTGGACCCGCGGTGGCTGGGTCAACTCGCAGGTGTTCGACCACACCTCGGTGCTGCGCCTGCTGGAGCGCCGCTTCGGCGTGGCCGAGCCGAACATCAGCCCGTGGCGCCGCGCGGTCAGCGGCGATCTGACCAGCGTGTTCGATTTCCGCAAGCCGGACGATTCGGCGCTGAGCGCGTTGCCAGCGATCGACGACTACCGCGCGCGTACCGCTGCGTTGCGCAACAAGCCGCTACCGGTGCCGCCGAGCGACCCCGGCATGCCGCGGCAGGAGCCGGGCCAACGCCCCGCGCGCGCGTTGCCATACGCCCTGCAGGTGCATGCGCGCGTGCACGCCGGCAACGCGCTGCAGTTGCAGTTCGTCAACAGCGGCACCGCGGCGGTGGCGTTCAACGTCTACACCAGCAAGCCCAGCGGTGGCCCCTGGTATTACACCGTGCTGCCGGGCACGCAGCTCGACGATGTCCCGCCAGGTGCGCTGCACGAGGGGACGTACGCGCTGCGCGTGCATGGGCCCAACGGTTTCCTGCGCGAGTTCGCCGGCGAACTCCACCCCGATGCGGCGCAGCAGGCCGGGCCCTGGGTTCAAGCGCGACAGGACGGCGAGGCGCTGGTGCTGGAGATCGGCAACGCCGGGCCACAGTCCTGCGCGCTGCAATTGCGCGCGCTGGACCATGGCGACCCGACTCCGCGGCCGCTGCACCTGGCCGCCGGTCAGCGGCAGAGCATCCGCCTGCCGCTGGCGGCGAGCGATCACTGGTACGACCTGATGGTCGAGCAGCCGGGTGCGGCCTTCCGCCGCCGCCTGGCCGGCCACCTGGAAACCGGGCGACCCAGTCGCAGCGACCCCAGCTTCGGGCGCGCCTGAGCCACGACGGCCGCATCGCGCGCTTCCAGTTGCGCTTCAACCGCAGATCGCCAACGGCAACTCTGGCTCCTCGGCAATGGACGCGCGGGACATGCGGAACATGCGGGCGGGGCCTGGATGGCGGTGCGAGTGGGGCAGCGGCAAGGGAATGGTCGCCCCGGCCGTGCTTTGCGCGATCGCCGTGGACAGCCGCGGCCTGTGCCGGATCATGACCGAGGTGGCGCCAGCGCCGCAGCTGCTGTAGGAGCTGGGCGTGCGCTGAGTCGGCCGGGCGCGGGGCGAGGAGCGGTTATGATGCGGTCCGGTTTCGCTGCTGCGAGCCGGCCCCTCCCCCAAGGAACTCTCAGCGCATGCGCATCCTGCTTGCTCGTCACGGCGAGACGCCGTGGAACGCCGAAGGCCGTTATCAGGGCCAGATCGATATTCCGCTGTCGCCGGTCGGCGAAGACCAGGCGCGTGCATTGGGCGAACGGCTGCAGACCTTGCAGATCACACGCGCGGTCGCCTCGCCGCTGTCACGCGCGCAGGCCACGGCCAAGGCCGCCCTTGGCGCGTCGCGCGCATCGCTGCTGCAGACCGATGCCGACCTGCAGGAAATCGCGCACGGCGAATGGGAAGGGTTGCTTGCAAGCGAAATCCACGACAAGGACCCGGCACGCCTGCGCGCCTGGCGCGAGGAACCCGATACCGTGCTGATGCCCGGCGGCGAATCGCTGCGCCAGGTGCTGGACCGCAGCTGGCGCGGTCTTGCGCGCGCCGCCGACAGACTGGGCGCCGACGACACCCTGCTGGTGGTCGCGCACGACGCGGTCAATCGCGTCATCCTGTGCAAGATCCTGGGCCTGCCGTTGTCCAGGCTGTGGACCTTCCGCCAGGCCCCGACCACGCTCAACCTGCTCGAAGGCGACGACGTCGATCATCTGGACGTGGTGCGTCTCAACGACTGCGCCCACCACACGCCGTTCTTCGGTGAGGCCAAGCATCGGGCGCTATAAGAGCAGCTAGAAAAACGACTCGGCGGCTGCCAGGCGGGCGCCGCCGGTGCTCGAATCCTCATGTGCCACGCATGCACGCCGGTTCCTCCGCGGCGTACGCACCTGACGCCCGCTCTTTACGTGTTGATAGCCGCTCGAAGGCGATCTGACGGGTAGCGCGTCCGGCAGGAAGCAACCGCGTGCGTGCTAAGTCACGGCGTTGAGAGGGCTCGGTCTCCGGCCCAGCATCGAAGGAGTCAGCGCACCGGCAACCGGCGATGCCATCGGGTGGAACTCAAAAGTCTGTCGATCTTCCTGACATTGCGTGCGTGCCAGATATCAGTTTTCTCTGCCGACAGACGCGTCAATCGAAGTGGATTGCATCGTTGGCGCCACGCGACTCCGATGCAGTAACCGCTGTGGTGATTCAAAGACCACAGCGGCATCGCAAGCGCGATAATGCGCGGCGCGACGCACGACATCAGGTAACCCCGTGACCACTCCCACCACACTCTCCGACTGGCTCGCCTACATCGAGCAGCAGCATCCCAGCGCCATCGCGATGGGTCTGGAACGCGTACGCGAGGTTGCCGCGCGTCTGCAGCTGGAGACGCCGGCCAGGCACGTCATCGTGGTGGGCGGCACCAACGGCAAGGGCTCGACGGTGGCCTTCATCGAGGCGATCGGGCGTGCTGCCGGGTGGAAGGTGGGTGCCTACACCTCGCCGCATCTGCTGCGCTACAACGAGCGCGTGCGCATCGATGGCGAGGAGGCCGGCGATGCGCAGCTGGTCGATGCGTTTGCTGCTGTAGAGGCCGCGCGTGGCGACACCGCGCTGACCTATTTCGAATTCGGCACGCTGGCGGCCTTGTGGCTGTTCCAGCGCGCAGCGCTGGATCTGGCGGTGCTGGAAGTCGGCCTGGGCGGACGGCTGGATGCGGTCAATCTCGTCGACTCGGATGTGGCGGTGATCACCACGGTCGATATCGACCACACCGACTGGCTGGGCGAGGACCGCGAAGCGATCGGCGCCGAGAAGGCCGGCATCATCCGCGCGTGGAAGCCGGTGGTGCTGGGCGAGATCGACCCGCCGTCGAGCGTGCTGCGCCGCGCCTACCTGCTGGGCGCCAATGCGATCCGTGCCGGCAGCGATTATTTCCATGAACCGGTCGATGCGCAGCACTGGCGCTGGCGCGATGTGGCGGTGAGCCTGGAATTGCCGATGCCTGCGCTGCAGGCGCCGGTGCAGCTGGCCAATGCGGCCGCAGCGATTGCTGCCTTGCAGGCGCTGCCGGTGGAGGTGCCGCAGGCGGCGTGGGCGCAGGGAATCGTCGCGGCGCAGGTGGCAGGGCGTTTGCAGCGCCTGGATGTGGCCGGCGTGGAAGTCTTGCTGGATGTGGGGCACAACCCGCAGGCGGCGCGCGCGCTGGCCCAGGCGCTGGCCGCGCAGCCTGTCGCCGGCAGCACCTACGCCGTCTACGCCGCGCTGGCCGACAAGGATGCGCCAGGCGTGGTCGAGGCCCTGGCGGCGCAGGTCGACCACTGGACGCTGACAGGATTGGACGGTGCGCGCGGTCAATCGGCCCAGGCCCTGCAGCAACGCCTGCACGGCACCGCCGCCGCCCAGGCCGCTTGCCACGCCGACGTTGCTGGCGCGCTGCAGGCGGTGCTGGCCGCCGCCCAGGCCGGCGATCGGATACTGGTGTTCGGCTCGTTCCATACCGTTGCCGACGCGCTGAGCGCACTTCGTTCAGCCCGTTAGGGTCGGCGAGCGGGCGCCGGCCTTATAATCGCCGCGGCACCCCGCCACGCCGCCTCTAGCTCTCTTCTGTGGACACTGCTCTGAAACAGCGATTGATTGGCGCCATCGTTCTGGTGGCGCTTGCCGTGATCTTCCTGCCGATGCTGGTCAAGGGCCCTGCGCCGTCCAGCGGCGTGGCCGACGTTCCGTTGGAGGCGCCCGCCGCGCCCGGCAAGGGCGAATTCGAAACCCGTGAGCTGCCGTTGGTGACGCCGGGCGATGCCCCAGCCGGTGGTGCGCTGGGCATGGCCGGCGCTCCCGGCGCCCCGGCAGCGGTGCAGGACAACCCCGACGCCGCCGATCTGGCCACGCCGTCCAGCGCACCGTCCGCGCCGGAAGTGGCGGCCGGCAACTACGCGGTCAATTTCGGCGCCTACGCCACCAGCGCCGATGCCGATGCGGTGATCGCCCGGCTCAAGCAGGCGCAGTTGCCCGGCTTCAGCGAGAAGACCCAGATCAGTGGCCGTGAGGCCTGGCGCGTGCGCGTGGGCCCGTATGCCGATCAGGCCCAGGCCGAATCGGCCCGGCTGCAGGCGGTGAAGGTCCGCAGCGACGTCAATGCCCAGGTAGTGACACTGGATGCGAGCGCCAGCGCGCCGCCGCCGGTGGCAGCCCCGACCCCGGCGGCGGCGCCCAAGCCGGCCAGCAGCGGCACCGCCGCTGGCACGCTTGCCGCTACCAGGACCGAAAGCCTGCCGCCGGAGCCAGCCAAGCCGGTCGCCGCCGCGCCCAAGCCGGTCGAGACCGCGAAGCCGGCACCGGCCAAGCCCGAGGTCGCCAAGACCACCCCGGCAACGCCGGCACCGGCCAAACCCGCTGCGCCTGCCCCCACCGCTCCGGCAGCGCCGGCTGCCAGCGGCGTCGGGTTTGCGGTACAGCTGGGCGCCTTCGGCCGCGCCGAAGACGCCAATGCGCTGCGCGACCGTGTGCGCGCCGCCGGCTTCAGCGCGTTCGTCGAACAGGTCCGCACCGACAAGGGTGCGCTCAATCGCGTGCGCGTCGGTCCGGTGGCCAACCGCGGCGATGCCGAACAGTTGCGTGCGCAGGTAGCGGCCAAGGTCGGCATTTCCGGCATGGTGCGCCCGCATCCTTGAGATCAGCGCAATGCGTCGCGCCGTCGCCCGGCGGTTGCGGCGGCACGAGGGCGTAGCATGCTGTCTACGCTATCCACGTAAAGCAGACGCCGTCTTGACCAATGCATGCGTTCAGCACGCATCTGTTGCACCGAATCGTTCGACAGCCTCACGCCCAGGGAGGGGAAGGCCATGATCAGCTCGCCACGTTGCACAAGCGGCCCGCATGCCGCGCGGAGACCTCGCCAATGATCGACATGGTGCTGGGCGTCATCATCCTGGTGTCGGCCCTGCTGGGGCTGCTGCGCGGCTTCGTCGCGATCGTGGTGGGAACCTTGTCGTGGTTGCTTGCCGGTTGGGCCACGTTCCAGTTCGGCGCGGCGGCCGCGCGCTGGCTGGCCGATGGCAAGCATCCGTCTGCGACCGAATCGTTCGGCGGTTACGCCATGGTGTTCGTCGGCGTGCTGATCACTGTGGCAGTGACCGGCATGGTGATCCGCGCCGGCGTCGACGCGGTCAAGCTGGGCGGTACCGATCGTATGCTCGGGTTCGGGCTGGGCGTAGTGCGCGGCGCATTCCTGGCCAGCGTGCTGGTGTTGCTGATGGGGTTCACCCCGCTGCCGCGCGAACCGGCATGGCGCCAGTCGGTGCTGTTGCCGGTGCTGGAGCCCGGTGCGGGCTGGATGCGGGCGCAGCTGCCGGGCTGGCGGATGCCATCGATGGAGATGCCGTCGATGGAACTGCGCAACCTGCCAGCGGAGTTGGGGAAGTTGCCCTCGGCAGGCGATAATGCCGACCTGGGCAAGGCGCTTGCCGGCTCCGGGCTGAGCGACACCATCACGCGTGCGCTCGGCAAGCAGCCCGGCAAGGCCGCCAGCGACGGACGCGATCCGGCGCAGGCGATGCCGGCCAATATCGATCCGGCGCAGGTTCGCGGCGGAGAAAGCGACCCCGCGCGGGTCGAGTCCCAAGGCCAGGCACGGCCACCTTCACAGTAACGGCGCAAGCCGAAGCGGAGAACACGCACCATGTGTGGCATCGTCGGTATTGTCGGCAACCAGAACGTCGCCGGGCAGCTGTATGACGGCTTGACCGTCCTGCAGCATCGTGGGCAGGACGCCGCAGGCATCGCCACCGCCGACGGCACGCGGTTGCGCGTGCAGAAGGCCAACGGCCTGGTACGCGATGTCTTCGACGAAAGGAAGATGGCGGTGCTTGAGGGCCGTGTCGGCATCGCGCATTGCCGCTACCCCACCGCCGGGTCGGAAGGCATGGACGAAGCGCAGCCGTTCTACGTCAATTCGCCCTACGGAATCGCGCTGGCGCACAACGGCAACCTGATCAATACCGAGGCGCTGCGCCAGCAGGTGTTCGAAGCCGACCGCCGCAACATCAACACCGATTCGGACAGCGAAGTGCTGTTGAACGTGTTCGCCTACGAGCTGGACGCGCAGCGCATGCTCACCCCGGAAGCGGCGATCCGTGCCGTGGCCGGCGTGCACCGCCGCTGCAAGGGCGGCTATGCGGTGGTCAGCGTGGTGCTGGGCCTGGGCCTGGTCGCGTTCCGCGACCCGCACGGCATTCGCCCGCTGGTGCTGGGCAAGCGCGAACACGCCGAAGGCACCGAATACATCGTGTCGTCCGAGTCGGCAGCGCTGGACATCCTCGGCTATCAGCGCGTGCGCGACGTGCGCCCGGGCGAGGCGCTGGTGATCACCGCGCGCGGCGAGCTGTTCTCGGAAGTCTGCGCCGCGCCCACCGACCATGCGCCGTGCATTTTCGAGTACGTGTACTTCGCGCGTCCCGATTCGATGATCGACAACATCTCGGTGCACAAGGCGCGCATGCGCATGGGCCTGAAGCTGGGCGAAAAGATCCTGCGCCTGCGTCCGGATCACGACATCGACACCATCATCCCGATTCCGGACACCTCGCGCGACGTGGCGCTGGAGATGTCCAACGTGCTCGGCGTGAAGTACCGCGAAGGCTTCGTCAAGAATCGCTACGTGGGCCGCACCTTCATCATGCCGGGGCAGGGCGAACGGCAGAAATCGGTACGCCGCAAGCTCAATCCGATCCACCTGGAATTCCGCAACCGCGTGGTGCTGCTGGTGGACGATTCCATCGTGCGCGGCACCACCAGCCGGCAGATCGTGCAGATGGCGCGCGATGCCGGTGCGCGCAAGGTGTATCTGGCCTCGGCCGCGCCGCCGGTGCGCTATCCCAACATCTACGGCATCGACATGCCGGCCGCCGAAGAACTGATCGCGCATGGCCGCAGCGAGCAGGAGATCCAGGACTTTTTGGGCTGCGACTGGCTGATCTACCAGGACCTGGAAGACCTGGAAGTGGCGGTGCGCGAAGGCAACCCGGACATCAAGCAGTTCGATTCCTCGTGCTTCAACGGCGAGTACATCACCGGCATCGAGCCGGGATATTTCGAACGCATCCAGCAGCTGCGCTCGGACGATGCCAAGAAGCGTCGCCGCGCATGAATCCCAGCGGCGCTGTCGCCGGCTGGCCGTGCTCGCGGCTGGAGTGGCGGCGCAGCTGGTGGGTTGCGCGGCCAACGACACGGCGGCAGTGCGCTCGGTAGACGACCATCGCCTGGGCAACGGACAACCGCCCGTGGCGCTGAGCACCACGCTGGACATGCAACTGGATTGGCAGCAGCAGGCCGCGCTGGATCCCGCATTCGCCACGCCTGCAGGCGCGCGGCGGCTGGATCTTGCCGGCGCCACACGCGTGGGCGAGGCGATCGTGGTGGTGCGTCTGCGCGAGGCGGCGGCCGCGGGCGCAGCGCCAGCGGGCCTGGCGGAATGGACGTACGCGGTGGATTGCCGCAGCCAGCGGACGCGCTTGCTCGGTGCAGGAATCGGTATTGGCGCAGGCCTGCCCGGCGCGTTGTCTCCATCGGTGCCGGCGCCTGCGCAGGCCGATCGCACGCGTCTGTTCGGGCTGGTGTGTGCCAACCGCACCGCCTGCGAGTTGCGGATCAAGGCAAACGCGTGCGAGCGGGTACGTGCCGCATCGCTCGCAGCGCTGAGCCAGCCATCACTGCGGCAGGCAAAATGATCACGGATCTGTTCGACGCCGCATGCGCATGCCTGGACGCTGCCGATCCGCTGCAAAAAGTCGCGTTGACGCAGCACTACGCAGCGGCGTTTCGCGAAGGCCAATTGAGGATCGATCCGGCAGCGCCGCCGCCGGCGCCGATCCGCATGCCGGGCCGTCCTGCCACGCCGATCCTGGTGCACCCGCGCGAGCTGCCGCGGCGCGGGCTGGGCACGCCGGACGGGCGTGCGGCCTTCATCCACGCCATTGCGCATATCGAACTCAATGCGATCGATCTGGCCTGGGATGCGGTGTACCGCTTCCGCGGGCTGCCCGACGCGTTCTACGCCGATTGGGTGGCGGTGGCCGACGACGAATCGCGGCATTTCATGCTGCTGCGCGCGCGATTGCAGGCGCACGCTCGCGACTACGGCGACTTCGCCGCGCATAACGGGCTGTGGGAAATGTGCGAGAAGACCGCACACGACGGACTGGCGCGGATGGCGCTGGTGCCGCGCGTGCTGGAGGCGCGCGGGCTGGATGTGACACCAGCGATGATCGTCAAGCTGCGCTCCTTGGGCGATGCCGACACTGCCGATGTGCTCGACGTCATCCTGCGCGAAGAAGTGGCGCATGTGGCGGCCGGCTCGCGCTGGTACCGCTGGTATTGCGAGCGGGCCGGCATCGAGCCGCGTGCCCGCTTCAAGACGTTGCTGCGCGAGTATGCCGGCGGCTATCTGCATGGTCCGTTCAATATCCAGGCACGCCTACTTGCCGGCTTCGACGAGGACGAGTTGGCCAGCCTGGTGGAGCAGGCCGGCTAGCGACGCGAAGCGACTGGCCTTCGTGCGGTCGACGCCGGTCCGCTGCGTGGATGAATCGGCTGCGGCGCTGCGCCTGCTGCAGGCCGACGATCGAGGGCGATTCGGCTTCGGCTGCGCGCGGTGGTGGCGCCGCGGGACCGTGCGACGGGCAGGCCGGAGTGCGGGACCACGCGCCGGATCGCGATGGTGCCGCGTGGCAACGCGCACGCGGCATTGCACCGGGCCTCGCTCGCCAGCTGCCCGGCACGAAGACGAGACCGCTGCCGGTGTGGCCGCTGCCCGCTGCGATTGCGTGCTGCCTGATCGCGCGCCGCCCGGCCGCTCTGTCATGCGACGAGCGCGGCCTGCCGGACCGGACTGTGCGCTGGTTCCCTTCCTGGCGCCGCCGGAATCGCATCCAGTGGTCGCTATTCATCACATAAACGTAATCTTCTTTTGTAACAACTTGCAAAAAATACATTCGTGCGCGCCCTAATGGCGTTCCGGGGACAGGGGCCCGGTGCTTTGCATCCGTTACTTCCATGTCTTAGGAGAGAGAGACGATGAAGTCGAAGTCGATGTGCACCACGGTGGGCCTGATTGCCATGTGCCTGGCCGGCACCGCCGCCGCTGCGGGCAAGCCGCTATACCAGGCCGGTCCGGCGCTCAGCCGCAGCGCCGCTGCCACGGTCACCACCGAACCCTCGCTGCAACGCCTGTTGAGCGCACCGTCCACCGCCAATGCCCAGGTGGTCCAGCTCGATGCCGGCGCGGTGGCAGCGGGCGAGAAGCTGCTGGAATTGCAGCTGGATGGGCAGATCATCACCGCCACCCAGGCCAAGGTGGACGCGCTGGAAGGCGGCGACAGCGTCTGGTACGGCAATCTCGGCCCGCGTGCCGGCACCCGTGCGCGCACGTTGTCCGGCGTGGATCCGCTGAACTCGGCCATCCTGGTGCGTAGTGGCGACACCGTCACCGGCACCATCCGCTATGCCGGCAAGCTGTATCGCCTGCGTCCGCTGGCCGATGGCCGCCACGTGCTGGTGCAGGTCGACGAGCAGCGCATGCCGCAGGAGCATCCGGCCGAGTACAGCCTGTTGCCCAAGTTCGACATGCCGGGCGACGGGCGCGTCACCACTGCGGCTGCCTCGTCCGGTAGCCCGGCCACCATTCGCGTGCTGGTGGTCGCCACCAACAAGGCGGTCAATGCGTACGGCGGCAACATGCAATCGCTGGTGCAGCTGGCGGTGGCCGAAGCCAACCAGGGCTATATCAACAGCAACGTCGGCATCGCCTTGCAGCTGGCGCGCTACGAGACCACCAGTTACACCGAATCCGGCAACTTCACCACCGATCTGCAACGCTTCCGCGTGACCAACGACGGTTACATGGACAGCATCCACACAAGCCGCAATACCTACACCGCGGACGTGGGCGTGATCGTGCTGGACAACAGCAGTTACTGCGGCCTGGCCTCGGGCATCGGTTCGAATGCGGCCAGTGCATTCGCCTCGGTGTACTGGGATTGCGCCACCGGCTACTACAGTTTCGCGCATGAAATCGGCCACTTGCAGAGCGCGCGTCACGATGCCACCAACGACCCGAGCACTTCGCCGTACGCCTACGGCCACGGGTATCGCTACGGCAACAGCTGGCGCACCATCATGGCCTACGACTGCAACAGTGGTTGCCCGCGCCTGAACTACTGGTCCAATCCCAACATCAGCTACAACGGCGTGCCGATGGGCAATGCCAGCACCGCCGACAACCAGCGCGTGCTGGTCAACACTAAGGCCACGATCGCCGGCTTCCGCTGAGGCCGTGCCTGCAGCTCCCGTCCCGACACCGTCAGGTGCCGGGACGGGGCGCTACTCCCGCACGCGATGATCGCGCAGACTAGAGGCACCGCCGGCGCCAGCCGGCCACGTCCTGTCGAGCGGAGTCCTCATGTCTACATCCTCGCGTTATGCCGTCGCGTGCCTGGTTGCGCTGGCGGTGCTCGGCTGCCGGCAGCAGCCGGCCGAGCCCGCTGCCACCACGCCCACGCCTGCCGCGTCAGCGCCGGCGGCCGTGACCGGCAACGATGCCGAGGCCCGCGCGCTGCACGTGCTCGAAGCGCAGCTGCAGCGCGATCACGCCTATCCGGACAACTGCATCAGCATTCTCACCGAAGCCGGCGATGCGCCTGCTGCGGGTACATTTGAATTTGCCGTCCACGAGCGCCATGGCAACGGCTGCCCCGGCGACCCGCAGACCAGCCCGGTGCGCGATCGCTTCCGCGTGCAGGCCGACGGCACGGTGCAGTGGTACGACGTGGTCAACGCCGATTTCGTCGACTACGCCGAGCGCGCGCGCAGCCTGCAGTAGCGCCTTGCGCTCACCACACGCGTCTTCAATACCGGCCGGTGCCGATTCCCGGCCGCAGCGCGAAAGTAGTGCTCGCTGATACGTGAGCGGCATGTCGGCCGCTGGCAACACACCGGCGGCGCAACTACAGTGGCAGTTGTTCCAGCGCAACGCCGTCGGCATCCACGCGCAGCACCGAGCCCTGTTCGTACCAGTCGCCCAGCACGATGCGCGTGCAGGTGCGATCGCCGGCCTGCACGGTATGGATGGCGGGGCGGTGGGTATGCCCATGGATCAGGCGATCCACACCGTAACGCACGAAGGTGGTCTCCACTTCGGTCTGGGAGACATCGGTGACGGTTTCCAGCTGTGCCTGATCGCCTTGCTGGAGTTCGGCGTAGCGGGCCTGGCTTGCGGCACGCGCCTGCTGTGCAAAGGCCACGCGCGCTGCCAGCGGTTGCGACAGGAATTGCGCCTGAAATACCGGGTCGCGCGTTTGCGCGCGGAAGGCCTGGTACGCGGTGTCGTCGGTGCACAACAGGTCGCCGTGCATCAACAAGGTGGTGTGCCCGTACAGGTCGATCACCGTGGGGTCGGGCAGGATGCGGAAACCTGCGCGCTGCGCATAGTGTTCGCCAACCAGGAAGTCGCGATTGCCGGCCATGAAGAACACCGGTACGCCTGCATCGGCCACCGCATGCAGCGCCAGCGCGATCGCATCAGCCGCAGTCGACGGGGTGTCGTCGCCGATCCAGGCTTCGAACAGGTCGCCGAGGATGTACAGCGCATCGCTGCCGGGCACCTGCGTGCGCAGGAACTCCAGGAACAACTCGGTGATCGCCGGCCGGGCCGGATCCAGATGCAGATCGGAAATGAACAGGGTCGTCATCGCGTCATTGTACGGCGGGAGCGCGGGACGGGAATGCAGCAAGCCCCTCTCCTGCGGGAGAGGGGTTGGGGTGAGGTACGGGCGAAGCCACTCGGCAATCGATAACACCAGGCCTCGCACGCACCCTCATCCGCCCCTGTGGGGCACCTTCTCCCGCAGGGAGAAGGAACAGCGGGGACGCTCTGAAATTTGCTGGGTTCGTCTTGGCTCCCTGTTCGCCCGCATTGCGCCGGTCGGTCAGAAAACCGGTTCTCACGCAAGCCTCTATCGCTTACCCCAGCAGCGCAGGCAGCCCCCACAGTGACAGGCTGGCCAGCACCACACCGATCGCGGTGGCGGCCAGCACGTCGCTGGGATAATGCAGCCCCAGCACCACGCGCGACAGCGCAACACCTGCAGAGAACGGCACCAGCAGCGGAGCCAGCCACGGGTAGTAGGCCAGTGCCACGATGCTGAAGGACACCGCGTGCAGGGTGTGCCCGGACGGAAAGCTGAACTCGTCCAGCGGCGCCACCCAGGCGCGGATGCGCACGTCGGCCGCGTAGGGGCGCGGGCGGCGGGTCCAGCGCTTGAGCGCCTTGTACAGCGTCAGCGCCAGCACGCCGGTCGCGGCCATGTGCGCGGAGGCACGCACGCCGTCCATGCCGTCGAGCAGCACCAGCAGCCCCATCAGGCTGTACCAGAACACGCCGTCGCCCAGCCGGCTGATCGCGGCAAACGTGCGCCGCACCGGGTGGCGACGGCACCAGTGGTTGGCGCGCCGGCACCAGCGCGCTTCGTGACCGCGCCATACCTCAAGCCGCGTCGACGACATAGCGCCCCCGTGCAGCGGTGATGCCCAGCAGCAGGGCTTCGAAGTCCGACACCACAGTGTCCGGGTGCAGTTTCTTCATCGCCTGCGCGGCGGCCATACCCAGGCGCTGGCGCAGTGCATCGTCCTGGGCCAGCGCCACGGCGGCCTGGACGAAGGCCTCATCGGTCTCCACCGCCGCGCCGTTCTGGCCATTGCGCAGGTACTCGCGTGCGGCGCCGTAGTCGAAGGCGACCGTGGCCACACCGCTGGCCATGGCCTCCAGGGTCACATTGCCGAAGGTCTCGCTGCGGCTGGGAAACAGGAACAGATCGCCGCTGGCGAAGTGGCGCGCCAGCGCGTCGCCGCGCTGGATGCCGCTGAAGATGAAGTCGGGGTTTTCATGCGCGATCTTCTCGCGCGCCGGGCCATCGCCTACCCAGACGAAGCGCGCCTTCGGGCGGACCTGCTGTAGCTTGCGGAATGCATGCACGGCCAACGGCAGGTTCTTTTCGTTGGCGATGCGCCCGACATAGATCGCCGCAAACCCTTCGCCTTCGATCCCCCATTGCGCCCGCAACACCGGATCGCGCCGTGCCGGATCGAACTGCTGGCTGTCGACCGCGCGCGCCAGCACCTGCACGTGCTGGAAGCCGTCATCGCGCAGGGTCTGCTGCAGCTCGCGGGTGGGTACCAGGGTGGCTTCGGCCTGGTTGTGGAAGCGCCGCATCCAGCGCAGTGCGGCGCCTTGCAGCCAGGCCGCGCCGTAGTCGGGCAGGTATTCGTCGAAGCGGGTATGGAAGCCACTGGCCACCGGAATGCCCAGCCGGCGCGCGGCCCGCATCGCCGACCAGCCCAACGGGCCTTCGGTGGCGATGTAGATCGCATCCGGTTGGCTCGTGCGCCAGTGGCGGACCAGGCGCTGGGTGGCCGGCAACCCGAACTTCAGCCCCGGATAACGCGGCAGCGCAGCGCCACGCACCAGCAAGGCATCGGCGGCGGCCTCGGCCGAATCGTTGTTCTGGCGTGGCCGCACCACGTCCACCTGGTGCCCGCGCGCGCGCAGCCCGGTTTCCAGGCCATGCACCGTGAGTGCCACGCCGTTGACTTCGGGGGGATAGGTTTCGGTAACGATCGCGTAGCGCATGCCCGTTCTCCCGTTTTCGCTAGCTTCCGGGAGCGCGATGGCATTGATGTTGCGCCGACAAGTCGCGGTAGTGACAAGCGCGACGGGAGTGGGGATTCGAGATTCGAGATTCGCAAAAGCGGTGCGCTGCCAGCGTTTAACGCGACCGCTGGCTGTCAGGCAAAGACATCAGAGCCCATGCCAAACAAATCCCGAATCCCCACTCCCAAATCCCACCTGAGGCCTCCGGCCTCAGGTCACAAATGTTTTGAAGGCGATACCGATGGTGTGCCGACAAGTCGCGATAGTGACAAGCGCGACGGGATGGGAATTCGGGATTGGAGATTCGAGATTTGGGATTGGAGATTCGCAGAAGCGGTGCACTGCCAGCGTTTAACGCGACCGCTGGCTGTCAGGCAAAGACATCAGAGCCCAATGCCAAACTAATCCCGAATCCCGAATCCCGAATCCCGAATCCCGCCTGAGGCCTCCGGCCTCAGGTCACAAACGGTTTGAACGCGATACCGATGGTGTGCCGACAAGTCGCGGTAGTGACAAGCGCGACGGGATTGGGAATTCGGGATTCGAGATTCGGGATTGGAGATTCGCAGAAGCGGTGCACTGCCAGCGTTTAACGTGACCGCTGGCTGTCAGGCAAAGACATCAGAGCCCATGCCAAACTAATCCCGAATCCCGAATCCCGAATCCCGAATCCCGAATCCCGAATCCCAAATCCCAAATCCCAAATCCCAAATCCCAAATCCCGAATCCCGAATCCCACCTGAGGCCTCCGGCCTCAGGTCACAAACGGTTTGAAGACGATACCCAGGCCGGCCATGCTTTCCACTTCGCCGATCAGGTCGGCGCGCAGCAGCGGGCGTGAGTCGATCCAGCTTTGCGACAGGATCAATGACAGCCGTGTGTCTTCGGCGGTGAGTTCCAGGGTCGGAATCGGGTCCGCTTCGTGCGCGCGGTGCAGCAGCACTGCCAGGCGCAGCAGCGCGGCCTTGCGGCGGGTGGGCAGCAGCAGGCGGTCGGGCAGGGCGTCGAAGGCGGTCTTGGGCACGTTGCGCCGATGCGTGCGCACCAGCGCAGCCAGCACCTGCTGTTCCTGCCGCGAGAAGCCGGCGATATCGGAGTGCTCCAGGATGTAGCTGCCGTGTACGTGGTACTGGCTGTGCGCGATGATCAGGCCCAGTTCGTGCAGGCGCGCGGCGCGACGCAGCACCTGCGCATCGTCGCCGTCCAGTTGCCAGGAGTCGCACACCTGGTCGAACAGGCGGCAGGCGGTGGCCTCCACGCGCTGCGCCTGCACTTCGTCGATGCCATAGCGCTGCACCAGCGAGGCCACCGAACTGTCGCGCGGGTCGTTCTGGCCGGCGCGGCCAAGCATGTCGTACAGGATGCCTTCGCGCATCGCCGCCTTGCTGACCATCAGCTTCTCCAGCCCCAGCGCCTGGAAGGCCGCTTCGAGCACCAGGATGCCGCCGGCAATGATCGGCCGGCGTTCGGCGGCCAGCCCGGGCAGCTGGATGTCTTCGATGCGTTTGGCCTTGAGCAGCTCCTCGCGCAGTGCCGGCAGCGCCTGCGCGGTGATCGCGCCCTTGGTGAGCTTCATCGCCGCGCAGATCTCGCCGATGGCCTTGTGCGTGCCCGACGAACCGATCGCTTCGTGCCAACCCAACGCCTTGTACTGGCCGGCGAACTGCTGGAATTCGGCACCGATCTCGGTCAGCGCGTCCTTCCATTTCTTCTTGGACAACTTGCCGCCGGGAAAGAACCGCCGGGTGCTGGCGATGCAGCCTGCCTGCAGGCTTTCGCGCTCCAGGGTCTGGAAGCCGCGGCCGATGATGAATTCCGTGGAGCCGCCGCCGATGTCGATCACCAGCCGGCGCTGGTCGGGCTTGGGCGGTTGTGCGTGGGTGACGCCGAGATAGATCAGGCGCGCCTCCTCGCGGCCGCTCACCACTTCGATCGCATGCCCGAGCGCGGTTTCGGCCGGCATCAGAAACGTCTGCGGCGAGCGCAGCTGACGCACCGTATTGGTGGCCAGGGCGCGCACGCGCAGCGAAGGCACGTCGCGGATGCGCTGCCCGAAGCGCGCCAGACACTCCAGCGCGCGCTGACGCGCCTCGTTGGACAGGCCGCCCTTGCCATCCAGACCATCGGCCATGCGCACGGTTTCGCGCAGGCGGTCCACGACGCGCAGCTGACCCATCAGGTAGCGCGCGATGACCATGTGGAAACTGTTGGAACCTAGATCGATGGCGGCAAGAAAATCGCCATCACGCAGGGGGGCAATCGTGGGGGAGGATGTTGGCATGGGCCGCATGGTAGCCGATGGGCCGTTGGCTACGTGAGAGGCCCCGGCCGCGGCGTTCTCAGATCCGATCGAGCAGCGTCATCTGCGCCGAATGTGGCGGTTCTCCGGGCGCAGGGGTGCGCTTGTGGTAGACGCCCTCGGCATCCAGTTCCCAGGCGCTGACGTTGTCGTCCAGATAGTTCTGCAGCACCTCGCGATACACGCGCCTGGCCAGATCCGGCTCCAGGATCGGGAAACAGGTTTCCACCCGGCGCAACAGGTTGCGTTCCAGCCAGTCGGCGCTGGCGCAATACAGCTCGGCCGCGCCGTCGTTGCCGAACCAGTACACGCGGCTGTGTTCGAGAAAACGCCCCACGATCGAACGCACGCGGATATTGTCGGACACGCCCGGCACGCCCGGCCGCAGCGTGCACGCCCCGCGGATGATCAGGTCGATCTGCACGCCGGCTTGCGACGCGGCATACAGGGCACGCACCACCTGCGGTTCGTTGAGTGCGTTCATCTTGGCGATGATGCGGCCCGGGCGGCCGTTGCGGGCCAGGCGGGTTTCGCGTTCGATGCGTTTCAGCACGCCGGCATGCAGGGTGAACGGCGATTGCAGCAGCTGATCCAGCTTCATGCGCGGGGCCAGCCCGGACAGTTGCTGGAACAGCATGTGCACATCGTTGCCGATCTCCGCATCGGCGGTGATCAGGCTGATGTCGGTGTATATCCGCGCGGTGCCGCTGTGGTAATTGCCGGTGCCCAGATGCACATAGCGTTTGAGCTTGCGTCCCTCGCGGCGCACGATCAGCAGCATCTTGGCATGGGTCTTGTAGCCGACCACGCCGTAGACCACCTGCACACCGGCTTCCTGCAACTTGTCGGCCAGCCCCAGGTTGGCCTCTTCGTCGAAGCGCGCGCGCAGCTCCACCACCACGGTGACGTCCTTGCCGTTGCGCGCGGCCAGGATCAGCGCATCGACGATCAACGAATCCTTGCCGGTACGGTAGAGGGTCTGCTTGATGGCCAGTACGTTCGGATCGACCGCCGCCTGCCGGATCACGTCCAGCACCGCGGTGAACGCGTCGAAGGGGTGGTGCAGCAGCACATCGCCCTTGCCGACGATATCGAAGATGCCCTCGCTGTCGCGCAGGGTGCGCGGATTGAACGAGGGATACTTCAGTTCGGGGCGCTGCACCAGGTCGTAGACCTGGGTGACGCGGCTGAGGTTGACCGGGCCGACGATGCGGTACACGGCGTTCTCGTTCAGGCCGAAGTTCTGCAGCAGGGTGCGCATGATCGGCGCCGGACAATCGTGCGCGATTTCCAGGCGGACCGCCGGCCGGTAGCCGCGCGTGACCAGCTCATCGCGCAGGGCGAGCGCAAGATTTTCGACCTCTTCCTCGTCCACCACCAACTCGGAATTGCGGGTGACGCGGAACTGGTAGGACCCCTTGACCTGCATGCCCGGGAACAGCTCGTCCACGAACTCGGACAGCACCGAGGACAGGAACACGAAACTCTGCGCGCCTTCCGGCGACAGGCTGGACGGCAACTGGATGATGCGCGGCAACGAACGCGGCGCCCGCACGATGGCAAGGTGGCCGGCGCGTCCGAACGCATCCTGTCCTTCCAGCACCACCACGATGTTCAGTGTCTTGTTGAGGATCTTCGGAAACGGATGCGCCGGGTCCAGCCCCAGCGGCGAGAGCACCGGCATGATCTCGTTGCGGAAATAGGCGCGCAGCCAGCGCTTCTGCCGCGCCGTCCATGCGGTACGGCTGAGCACCGCCACGCCGGCCTCTTCCATCGCCGGGCGCAGTACCTCGTTCCAGGCGTGGTACTGCTGCTCCACCAGCTTGGCCGCGCGATCGTGCACGGCATTGAGGATGGCGGTGGGGCTCAGGCCATCCGGTGCCGGCGGCAGGCCGAACTCCTGCGCATGCCGCACGGTGGCCGCGCGGATCTCGAAGAATTCGTCCAGGTTGGTGCAGGAAATGCACAGGAAACGCAGGCGTTCCAGCAGCGGTACCTGTTCGTCCAGCGCCTGCGCCAATACCCGGAAATTGAAGTCCAGCTGCGACAGCTCGCGATTGATGTACAGCGCCGGATCACGCAGCGGATCGGTGGCGATGTCGTCACCGGGTGTGACGTCGTGCAGTTCTTTGGCGTGTCCCATGGAGTCGGTCATCAAGGCGAATGGGTGTGCGTTGTGTGCGGCGCGCGGGCCGCGGCGCAGGCGATGCGACACGGATGACGCCGGTGCATCGCGCCGCGCTGCGGCCTGCACCTCTTACATATCACGCCGAGCGTGACAGTGGCAGGGACTGTTCGCGTTGCACGACACGGGCGGCCACGAAATGGCACGAGAATTCGCTGCCGCGTCCCACCTCGCTTTCGATCTCCAGCCGCGCCTGGTGCAGGCCCAGGATGTGCTTGACGATCGACAGCCCCAGCCCGGTGCCGCCGCTCTCGCGCGAGCGGCTGCTGGAGACGCGATAGAAGCGTTCGGTGATGCGCGGAAGATGCGAGGCGGGGATGCCGTAGCCGGTGTCGCGCACCGCCAGCGCCGCGCCGTCGCCTTCGCGCAGGAAATGGATCGTGACCGTGCCGCCGCCGGGCGTGTAGCGCACCGCGTTGGTCACCAGGTTGGAGAAAGCGCTGTGCAGTTCCTTGTTGGAGCCGAGCAGATCCACGCCGGCCTCGTCGATCACTTCCACCGTGTGCCGGCCCTGGCTGTGCGCCTCGGCCTCGCGGCGCAGGGTGGACAGCATCGGCGCCATCGCCACGTGTTCTTCGCCGAGTTCTTCCTGCGATTCCAGTCGCGACAGGGTCAGCAGGTCTTCCACCAGCTGCGCCATGCGCTGGGACTGCTTGCGCATCTCCGCCAGCATCGGGCCCGAGTCCGGGAAGTCCTCCGGGTCGAGCATGTCCAGGTAGCCGTGCACCACCGTCAGCGGGGTGCGCAGCTCGTGCGAGACATTGGCCACGAAGTCGCGGCGGACCTGCTCCAGGCGCAGCAGCTTGCTGACATCGCGCGCCACCAGCAGCCAGTAATCGTCCGAATAAGGGATCAGTCGCAGGTTCAGGCGCAGGTCCGGATCCACCGGCGAGGCCGCATCGAGCATTGGTTCTGCATTGCGCCCGGCCGCCAGCCAATGTGCCAGCGGCAGCGGTTGCAGGCGTTCCACCACCGACACGCCCATGTCGCCGGGATGGTGCAGGCCAAGCAGGCCGCCGGCGGCCTTGTTGAACCACTGCACGCGCTGGCTGTTGCGGTCTACCACCACCACCGCATCGGGCAGCGCCTGCGCGGCGGCGCGGTAGGTGCGCAGCATGTCGATCAGGCGCCGCTTGCGCCCGCGCATTTCGGCCTGGCTGCGGTACAGCAGGCGGTCCAGTTCGTTCCAGGCGCCGACGCCGGCGGCGGGTTCGGCGCGCTGGCGCGCAGTGAGCCGGCGCAGCACCTGGCGCAGCCGCCAGTAATGCCAGCTCAGCACGCCCAGCGCGGTGAGCGTCAGTGCCATCCACACATGCTCGATCAACACGCCCACCACGACGGCAGCGCCCAACAACAGCGCAAGGGTGCCGAGCGTCTTGAGCCAGGCGGAACGGATATGTTGAGGCATGGAAGGCGTTACCACGAAGCGTCAGGTAGGCAGCTGCCCGGCCATCCAATGTGGCGGCCCGGCGGCTGTGCGGCAACGATCAGGTTGCCGAGGAAAAGCGATAGCCCGAGCCACGCACGGTCTGCACCATGTTTTCCAGGCCGAACGGTTCCAGCGTCTTGCGCAGGCGGCGGATGTGCACGTCGATGGTGCGCTCTTCCACGTACACGCTGCCGCCCCAGACATGGTCCAGCAGCTGGGTACGCGTATACACGCGCTCGGGATGGGTCATGAAGAAGTGCAGCAGGCGGTATTCGGTCGGGCCGATCGGCACCGGCGCATCGCCGGCGAACACGCGGTGCGCCGCGCCATCGATCCGCAGGCGGCCCACTGCCACGCTGCCGTCCTCATCGTCATCGCGGGTACGCCGCATCACCGCACGGATACGTGCCAGCAACTCACGGGCCGAGAACGGCTTGACCACATAGTCGTCGACGCCGGCTTCCAGGCCGCCGACACGGTCGTTCTCTTCGCCGCGCGCGGTCAGCATGATGATCGGAATCTCGCGCGTCAGCTGTTCCTTGCGCCAGCGCCGTGCCAGGTCCAGGCCGCTGGTGCCGGGCAGCATCCAGTCCAGCAAGATCAGATCCGGCACCCGGTCGGCGATGGCGGTCTGCGCCTCGCGCGCGTCGCCGGCATGGATGGGCTCGAACTCGCCTTTGCGCAGCGCGAACGCCACCATGTCGCGAATCGCGGGTTCGTCATCGACGATCAGAATGCGTTTCTGCACGCGGGGCGTACCGTCTGGCTTTGGTGGTCGCCAGTAGACTACGGTTTTGTGACTCTAATGTGACATGGTCGGCGCAGCCTATGGGCGGCGCACGGCCCTAGCAAACAAACTGGACTGGAAAAGCGTGACAAGGTCCAGTACGTCGCACGGCACACTGTCATCCGAATCCCAAATCCCAAATCCCAAATCCCGCCAAAGCGTCACTGCGTCGACAGATCCGGGTCGCGAATTCCCTGCCGGCGCAGTTCCAGCACCGTGGGCGTGATCGCGGCGATGCGCGCATCCACCCGCGCCCGTGTCACATAGTCCAGATCCTTCTTCTTCAGCGCCTCTAGCTGCAGCAAGGCCTGCTCCGGGCGCCCGTTCAGATACGCGGACTCGGCATAGGCCTCGCTGGCGCGCAGATGGTCCCCGGCCAGCTCGCAGGCGCGGGCATAGGTCTGCTGCAGCAACGGGTCCTCGCCACTGCGATGCAGCAGCGGCTCCAGCACCTGGCGTGCGCGCTGGCCGGATTGCTTGTTGGCCTGCTCGTTGAGCGCGCCGGCGTAGGTCAGCGCCACCGCGCGATTGTTCGGCAACCGCTTGAGCAAGGCATCGAAACGCGCATTGGCCGCCTCGCGCTGGCCGACGCGTGCCTGCGCCTCGCTCAGGCCCAGCGCCAGCCACAGATTGTCCGGGTGCGTCTCCAGCAGGCTGGTCAGTTCGGACACCGGTTCGCCGGGCCGGCCGCCGCTGTTGCGCAGCCTGGCCAGCGCCAGCCCATAGCGCTGCGCATCGCTCAGGCCATGCTTGGCGCTGCGGCGCAGGTTCTCGTATTCGCGGATGGCCGCATCCGGCGTGGTGGCGCTGAGCACGCGCAGGCGCTCCTTGGCCCAATCGAAGCCCTGCTGGTCGCCGCCGCGGCTGAGCGCGTCCACCGGCAACCGCAGCGCGTAGGGCAGCAGTGCGTTGCCGTTGCGGCTCAACGGCTCCGATAGCGACGGGTCGGCCGGGTCCACGCGTTCATGGCGCGTGCCGCCCGGTACCGAGGTGGTCAGCACCACGGTGTTCTTTTTCATCTGCTCGGCGCGCGCCTTGGCTTCGCTGATGCGGGTGGTGGTGACCGGGTGGGTCTGCAGGAAATCCGGTGCGCTGTAGCCGCCCTCGTTGGCGCGCATCGCCACCGACATGCGTTCGAAGAAGCCGGCCATCGCATCGACGTCGTAGCCGCTGCGTACCAGGGTGCGGATGCCCAGTCGGTCGGCCTCGGATTCATTGGAGCGGGTGTAGTCGATCTGGCGCTGCTGCATCAGCCCCATGGCGCTGGTGATGGTGGCCATGGTGGCATCGCCCTTGGAGTTGCCACCGGCCTGCTGCGCCGCCACCACCGCGGCCAGCATGCCGAGCAGGATCGGAATCTGGTCGCGCTGCGCGCGTTCCACCCCGCGCAGTACGTGCTGCTGGGTGACATGGGCGATTTCGTGCGACAGCACCGCCGCCACTTCGTCCTCGCGCTCGGCGGTCAGCACCAGCCCGGCGTTGACCGCGATGTAGCCGCCCAGCGTGGCGAACGCGTTGATCTGGCGGTCGCGCAGCATGAAGAAGGTGAACGGCTGCTGCGGCTGATCGCTGTTGGCGCCCAGGCGGGTGCCCATGGTCTGCAGCCAGTCGCTGATCAACGGGTCGTCCAGCACGTAGTCGTAGTTGCGCAGCTCGGCCAGCATCATCTTGCCGTACTCGGCCTGGCGCGCCGGCGTCAGCAGTTCGCCGGCCGACGAACCGATATCGGGCAGGCGGTTCTCCTGCGCGGGTGCCACGCCCATGGCGACGGCCAGGGTCAGGGCGGTAGCGAGCGGAAGCAGGCGCAAGTAGAACTCCCAGGTGGTGCGCGGAGCATGCGGGGCAGCAGGCACGGCGGCGTGAATCGGCTATTAATCCACAGTGTTGCGGTGGCGAGGTGGAAATTCCAGTCGCCCGTTACCATGTGTCAGACCTCAGACCAACCACGGAGTTTCCTGTGAGCCAAGACCACACCGGGCAGGACGCGGCCGCCGGCCCGCAGATCACCTTGTATTCCACCGCCATCTGCCCGTACTGCGTGGCGGCCAAGAATTTCCTCAAGAGCAAGGGCCAGACCTGGACCGAGGTGCGGATCGACCTGGACCCGGCCGAGCGCGAGAAGATGGTCGCGCTGGCGCGGCGCACCAGCGTGCCGCAGATCTTCGTCGGCGACGTCCACGTGGGCGGCTACGACGACATGATGGCCATGCATCGCGCCGGCAAGCTGGAGCCGCTGTTCACCGGCACGGGCGGTCAGGCATGAGTGGTTCCGACGACGGCAGCGCCGACCGCCTGCGCGAGTTCACCGAGTTCCGCCAGCGCATGAACCAGCGCATCCTGGCCGAGCCCAATCAGGTCGTGCGGCGCTTCTTCGCGCTTGACACCCAGACCTACCAGGCCGGCGCGCTGGACGTGAAGACCAAGGAACTGCTTGGCCTGGTCGCTTCGATGGTGCTGCGCTGCGATGACTGCATCAGCTATCACGTCGCCCAGTGCAAGGAGGCCGGGGTGAGCCGTGAGGAGTTCTTCGAGACCTTCTCGGTCGGCCTGGTGGTAGGCGGTTCGATCGTGATCCCGCACCTGCGCCGCGCGGTGGATTTCCTCGACCAGCTCGAAGGCGGCGCACCGCCACCGGTCCAGCACGCGCATGGTTGATGGCTGCGGCTGAGCGGGTGACTGACGTTCGGGATTGGGAATTGGGGATTCGCGAAGGGCCGATCGCGCCGCAGTCGAGGCGGCGCGTTGCGTTTGGATGGTCGGTCCCGGGCGGGCTGCCCGCATGCCGTCCATGCCTTAGACCAAGGTCGGTTTGGGCGCCTTCACCGGCATCGGGCATAATTGCCTGTGAAACCTCCTTGCGCCGGTGAGCCGGGCTTCCGGCTGGCGCTCCCCCCTTCAAGTTCGGAAACCCAACGTTATGACGCAGACAATCACGGTCATCCGCGGCGACGGTATTGGCCCGGAGATCATGGATGCCACGCTGTTCGTGCTCGACGCGCTGCAGGCTGGCCTGACCTACGAATACGCCGATGCCGGCCTGGTCGCGCTGGAAAAGCATGGCGATCTGCTGCCCGAGTCCACCCTGGCCTCGATCACCAAGAACAAGGTCGCCCTGAAGAGCCCGCTGACCACGCCGGTCGGCGAGGGTTTCAGCTCGATCAACGTGGCCATGCGTCGCAAGTTCGACCTGTACGCCAATGTGCGTCCGGCCAAGTCATTCCCGAACACCAAGTCGCGCTTCGCCGATGGCGTGGACCTGATCACCGTGCGCGAGAACACCGAAGGCGCGTACCTGAGCGAAGGCCAGACCGTGTCCGAGGATGGCGAGACCGCGTTCTCCGGCACCCGCATCACCCGCAAGGGCTCCGAGCGCATAGTGCGCTACGCCTTCGACCTGGCGCGCGCCACCGGCCGTAAGAAGGTCACCGCGGTGCACAAGGCCAACATCATCAAGTCCACCTCGGGCCTGTTCCTGAAGGTGGCCCGCGATGTGGCCGCGCAATACCCGGAAATCGAATTCCAGGAAATGATCGTCGACAACACCTGCATGCAGCTGGTGATGCGTCCGGAGCAGTTCGACATCATCGTGACCACCAACCTTTTCGGCGACATCATCTCCGACCTGTGCGCCGGTCTGGTGGGCGGTCTGGGTCTGGCGCCGGGCGCCAATATCGGTGTCGACGCGGCCATCTTCGAGGCCGTGCACGGCTCGGCGCCGGATATCGCCGGGCAGGGCAAGGCCAACCCGTGTGCGCTGCTGCTGGGCGCGGCGCAGATGCTGGACCATATCGGCCAGCCGCAGAACGCCGAGCGCCTGCGCGAGGCTATCGTGGCTACCCTGGAAGCCAAGGATTCGCTGACCCCCGACCTAGGCGGCACCGGCAACACCATGGGCTTCGCCAAGGCCATCGCCAGCCGCCTCTGAGTGGGCGGGTCGAATGCACAAAAACAAAAGGCGCCTAGGCGCCTTTTGTTTTGCTCGGAAGTTGCTGAGAAGCCGCATCCGCTCATCGACTGCAGAAAACCGCTTTTACGATTCCCCAATCCCGATTCCCGACTCCCAGCTCAATTCCGCGACTGCAGCTTCGACAGCAAGCGCAGGAACTCGATGTACAGCCACACCAGCGTGACCATCAGGCCGAACGCGCCATACCACTCCATGTGCTTGGGCGCGCCCTGCGCGACCCCGCTTTCGATGAAGTCGAAGTCCAGTACCAGGTTCAGCGCAGCCACAACCACCACGAACAGGCTGAAGCCGATACCGATCAGGCCCGAGTCGTGGATAAAGGGAATGCGCACGCCGAACATGCCCAGCACGATGGTCGCCAGATACACCAGTGCGATGCCGCCGGTGGCTGCGACGACGCCGAGCTTGAAGTTCTCGGTAGCCTTGATCAATCCGCTGCGATACGCGAACAACAGCGCGAACATGGTGCCGAACGTCAGCAGTACCGCCTGGAACACGATGCCGTCGAAACGCGCCTCGTAGACCGCCGAGATCGAGCCCAGGAAGAGGCCCTCCACCAGTGCGTACAGCGGCGCGGTGACCGGTGACCAGGTCGGCTTGAAGCAGGTCGCGATTGCGAACACCAGCCCGCCGATCGCGCCGGCGATCATGTACAGGCGTGCCGCCGGCAGCGGTGTGCCGTCGGCGCCGATCGATTGCGACCACGCGAACGCAGCGGTGACCACCGCCATCAACAACAGCAGCCCGATCTTGTTGACGGTGCCATTGAGGGTCATCGCCTGGCCGTCGCGGGTGACCACCGAGCCGGAGCCGAGGTCGAGGAAAGTGGATTCCCGAAGAGCCGGGTTACCGCTACGCATGCGCGTTCTCCATATGTTAAAGGGTGCCCGCCTTGCCGGCGAGCGATAGTGGGAGGATACGTGATCTCCCAATTTACACAGGGTGATTGACAGCGAAGCCAATCATTCCCAAAATAGCCGGCCTTTCCAGCCTTCGGGATTGAAAGGTCCCGCCGGGGTATAGCGCAGTCTGGTAGCGCGCCTGCTTTGGGAGCAGGATGTCGGGGGTTCGAATCCCTCTACCCCGACCATTCCGAGCTCCTTGCGGCGTGGGAATGCGAAGTTCGGTCCGGGCGCCCGTAGCTCAACCGGATAGAGCACCGGCCTTCTAAGCCGGCGGTTACAGGTTCGAGTCCTGTCGGGCGCGCCATCGGCGGTACGGTAGGAAGCAGGTTTTCAGTGGTGGCTGTAGCTCAGCTGGTTAGAGTACTGGATTGTGATTCCAGATGTCGGGGGTTCGAGTCCCCTCAGCCACCCCACTGAAACAGGCGATTGCAGGAAAGTTTGACCCGACGCGTCGCGGGTGTTGCAACGAAGCAAAAACGCGCATACAATGTGCGACCAGTTTCAGGGCCGTTAGCTCAGTTGGTAGAGCAGTTGACTCTTAATCAATAGGTCCAAGGTTCGAATCCTTGACGGCCCACCAGACAGGCAGCCACTCAGCGCAAGTTGAGTGGCTGTTTTTATTTGTGCTGATGTGTGTTTCCGGCGAAGCAGTCGTGACCAGTGCGTTCTTCTGTTGCCAGTGCAAGTGGGGCGCGTCTTGCGCCAGACACTGGCGGCGTCCTCTCAGCTGCGCAATGGAGCTACAGATCTTCTGTGGCCCGCACTCCTGCAGACGGCGGCAACATCCTGCGCGCCGTCTTTGGTGTCGTCGGTCCTCTTAGCGCTGCTTGTCCAGCAACTGCTGGCGCACGGCGATCATGCAGCTTTCCTTGCTGGCCAGATGTACCAGGGCATCGTTGTCGGCAGGGTTGCCGCTTCCCACATCCACTACCGACACCTGCGTGCCGCCGCGACGTTTGAAGGCGGCGATGGCCGTGGTTGCGTTCTTCAACGGGACGGTAGCGTCGGCGAATGCGGCTGTGTGGGGGAGTGGTGAGGCGCTTGAAGGTGTTGGCTGCAGGCAATCCACAAGGCGCGTGGATCAAGGCGCGCGTGACGGCGGATTGCGCGGCAACAGCCAGTAGATGGGTGCTGGCGAAGCCCTGGCTGTGCGGGTGGGCAGACTATGTGCCTGTAGATCGGGGCGGCATTCGGCAACAACGAAGCGCACGCTCTCCGCGCGAACGTCCCGCACACCATCGCAGACGTCGATTCATCCGATGGTGGCGGTGGGGCGCTGTCTTCTGGTCCAGCATGTCGCAGCGCAATCGTGAACGACGCAGGCCAGGAGTTGTCGGGCCACATCGCCCCTTTGCGCCTATCGGCGTTCTTTTCCGCAACGTCCTGCGCTGCGCCCACGACGTCTAGATCGCCTTCGGTGCGCTCTTGCAGAGCGCGCTGGGTGTGCGATGCGGTCGGTAGGCCATGCTTGCGCGTGCGCCAGCATCTCCTGGTGGCGGGCGACAAGGGTAGGTGTCAAGCCATCGGCGTTGACTGACATGATCCGCTCTTCGAGGTCGATGTCTCCGGGGCAGTCCCGCGGCAAGGCCGCGATCTGCGGGTACCGCCTGATGCGGGCTCGACAATGAACCGTTCACCGGGTTCCAGTGCCGGGTTCGCCGTCAGCAGCGGCGCGAGGAAGCGCCAGGCTCCGCTGAGTGGCGCAGCAGGGGCAGCCGGGCCCCGGAAGGCAGTGGTGCTTTTTCTTTGTCGGCGTCCCTGTAACAATAGTTGGGTGCCTGCGGCATTGCGAAAGTGGCGGAATTGGTAGACGCACCAGATTTAGGTTCTGACGCCGCAAGGCGTGGGGGTTCGAGTCCCCCCTTTCGCACCACTGCAGTGCGGCCGTGAGCACTCCGGCCGCTGCAGCGCCCGTCATACCCTCGCTTTTTGCTCTCTGGGGCGCCCGCCCCGCTGGCAGCGGCCGCCGTTATCGGCGAAACTACAAGGCTCGGCGGCTTTCTCGCCATCCGTCAACCCGCATCTTCCATCTCGTGCCGACGCCATGCGCTGTCGGTGGCAGGAGTCAACATGCAAGCTTCGATCGAATCCACCGGCAATCTGGAACGCCGCCTGACCTTCACCCTGCCGCAGGAGCGCCTGGAGACGCATGTCGGTGGCCGCCTGCGCGAGCTTGCGCGGACCACGCGCATCAAGGGCTTCCGTCCGGGCAAGGTGCCGCCGAAGGTGATCGAGCAGCGTTTCGGGCAGCAGGTGCGTGCCGAAGCGATGGAAGGCCTGCTGCGTGAGACCTTCGATTCGGCGGTGCGTGAGCACTCGTTGCGCCTGGCCGGCAACCCGCGCATCGACCAGGGCGAAAGCGACTTCGATTTCGTCGCCACCTTCGAAGTGGTGCCGGATTTCGGCGACATCGATGTGAGTAAGCTGTCGGTGGTGCGTCACACCGCCGAAGTGACCGATGCCGACATCGACCAGATGATCGAAAACCTGCGTCTGCAGCGCCGTACCTGGAACCCGGTCGCGCGCGGCGCGCAGGTCGGCGACCTGGTGGCGCTGGAGACCTGGTCGCAGGCCGGCGACGAGCGTTTGCCCGCCGAAGGCGTGGAGACCGGCAGCAGCGTGTTGGGCTCGGGCGTGATGTTCGACCAGATCGAAAAGGGGCTGGAAGGGCTGTCCAAGGGTGAAGAAAAGACTCTGAGCGTGGATTTTCCGGCCGAATGGCGCGTGCCGCAGCTGGCCGGCAAGACCGTGCAGGTGCACGTCAAGGCGGTCGAAGTGTCCGAACCGGTGTTGCCGGCGGTGGACAAGGAGTTCATCAAGAGCTTCGGGGTGAAGAGTGGCGATGCCGAGCAGTTCCGCGCCGACATTCGCACCAACCTGGAGCGCGAGCTCAAGGGCGCGCTGATGAACCGCCTGCGCCGCGAAGTGGGCGAGCAGCTGATCGCCGCCTACGCGCATGTCGAAATGCCGCCGCGCCTGGTCGAGAACGAAGCGCGTTCGATGCTGGCCCAGCAGGTCGAGCAGGTGCGCCGCAGTGGCCGCGATCCGGGCCAGGTGCCGGACGACGCCTATCAGGGTTTCATGGACGCCGCCGCCAAGCGCGTGCTGGTCGGCCTGCTGGTGGGCGAGGTGGCCCGTCGCAACGAGCTGCGCCTGGAATCCAAGCGCGTCAGCGAAACGCTGCGTCTGATCGCCTCGACCTACGAAGAGCCCGAGCAGGTCATTGAGATGTACCGCAACGATCCCCAGTTGATGGGTGGGCTGCAGAGCCGTGTGATGGAAGAGCAGGTGATCGACTGGATCGCCGAGCGCGCCCAGCACACCGAGCAGTCGCTGTCGTTCCAGGACGCCATCCGGGTCTGAGGCGGTAGCAAGAGAACCGCGACCCGCCGTCGTCGGGGCGCGGATATCGAACACGGGCAGCGGCACAGGCCGTTGCCACAACAGGAAGACTGATGAGCATTGTGACCAAAGCCCTGAACCTGGTGCCGATGGTGGTCGAACAGACCAGCCGTGGCGAGCGTGCGTACGACATCTACTCGCGTCTGCTGAAGGAGCGTCTGATCTTCCTGGTCGGTCCCATCGACGACCATATGGCCAATGTGATCGTGGCCCAGCTGCTGTTCCTGGAAGCGGACAATCCGGAGAAGGACATCAGCATCTACATCAATTCGCCAGGCGGCGTGGTCACCGCCGGTATGGCGATCTACGACACCATGCAGTACATCAAGCCGGACGTGAGCACCATCTGCGTCGGCCAGGCGGCCTCCATGGGCGCGCTGCTGCTGGCCTCGGGTGCGGCGGGCAAGCGCTATGCGCTGCCGAATTCGCGCGTGATGATCCACCAGCCGCTGGGCGGCTTCCAGGGTCAGGCGACGGATATCGACATCCACGCCCGCGAGATCCTGACCCTGCGTTCGCGTCTGAACGAGATCCTCGCCAAGCATACCGGCCAGTCGCTGGAGACCATCGCACGCGACACCGAGCGCGACAACTTCAAGAGTGCCGTCGACGCCCAGGCCTATGGCCTGGTCGATCAGGTGCTGGAGCGTCGTCCGGAAGAGTCGATCCAGCCGTCTTGATCGCCAGGTCGCTGAAATTGCAGGAAAATCCGGCAGGGTCGGGCAGGGCGAATGTCCTCCCGGCCCTGTGCTATTCTCGAAATCGAACCCCCGTGCATCGGGTGGGGTAACTGGGTAACAGAAGCATGAGCGAAGACCGCCAAGGTCGTTCCGGCGACAGCAACAAGATTCTCTACTGCTCGTTCTGCGGTAAGAGTCAGCATGAGGTCCGCAAGCTGATTGCCGGTCCCAGCGTATTCATCTGCGATGAGTGCGTTGAGTTATGCAACGACATCATCCGTGAGGAGCTCGAAGAGAAGGCGCAGTCGGCGCGGTCCAGCCTGCCCAAGCCGCGCGAGATCCTCGAGGTGCTGGACCAGTACGTGATCGGACAGCTGCGTGCCAAGCGCACGCTCGCGGTGGCGGTGTACAACCACTACAAGCGCATCGAGAGCCGCAGCAAGAACGACGACGTCGAGCTGGCGAAGTCCAACATCCTGCTGGTCGGTCCGACCGGTTCGGGCAAGACCCTGCTGGCCGAGACGCTGGCGCGCCTGCTCAATGTGCCGTTCACCATCGCCGATGCCACCACGCTGACCGAAGCCGGCTATGTCGGCGAGGACGTGGAAAACATCATCCAGAAGCTGCTGCAGAAGTGCGACTACGACGTCGAGAAGGCGCAGCAGGGCATCGTCTACATCGATGAAATCGACAAGATCTCGCGCAAGAGCGAGAACCCGTCGATCACCCGCGATGTGTCCGGCGAAGGCGTGCAGCAGGCGCTGCTGAAGCTGATCGAAGGCACGGTGGCGTCGGTACCGCCGCAGGGCGGCCGCAAGCATCCGCAGCAGGAATTCCTGCAGGTGGACACCAAGAACATCCTGTTCATTTGCGGCGGCGCGTTCGCCGGGCTGGACAAGGTGATCCAGCAGCGGTCCAACGATGCCGGCGGCATTGGCTTCGGTGCCAAGGTCAAGAGCAGCGAGCGCAAGCAGGAAGTGGGCAAGATCCTGGCCGAGGTCGAGCCGGAAGATCTGATCAAGTTCGGCCTGATTCCGGAATTCGTCGGTCGCCTGCCGGTGGTCGCCACGCTGGAGGAGCTGGACGAGCCGGCGCTGATCAAGATCCTGACCGAGCCCAAGAACGCCATCACCAAGCAGTTCAGGAAGTTGTTCGACATGGAAGGCGTGGAGCTGGAGTTCCGCCCCGACGCGCTGTCGGCGATCGCCAAGAAGGCGCTCAAGCGCAAGACCGGCGCCCGCGGCCTGCGTACCATCGTCGAATCGGTGCTGCTGGACACCATGTACGAGCTGCCGTCGCAGGAAAATGTCAGCAAGGTGGTGGTGGACGAGTCGGTGATCGAGCACAAGTCCGAGCCGTATCTGATCTACCAGGCGCAACCGGCGCCGGCCAAGGCTGCGTCCGGGGACTGAGCCCCGCCAGCCAGCCAGCCAGGCGGTGTCCTCGCTGGCGGCTAAAGGGTTTCCGAGCGCTACTTGCAACGTCCAGCCGATGGCCCCATAACGGGGCCATCGGCTTTTTTTACGCCTTGAATTCCCATTCCTGCGGAGCGCCCCATGGCCCAGTCCCAACCAGAAGTTCTCGATCTGCCGGTGTTGCCGCTGCGCGACGTGGTGGTGTTTCCGCACATGGTGATCCCGCTGTTCGTCGGCCGTGACAAGTCGATGCGCGCGCTGGAAAAGGCCATGGAGGCGGACAAGCGCATCCTGCTGGTGGCGCAGAAGTCGGCCGAAACCGACGACCCTGCGGCGGCCGATCTGTATACCGTCGGCACCCTGGCGCAGGTGCTGCAGCTGCTCAAGCTTCCCGACGGCACCATCAAGGTGCTGGTCGAAGGCCTGTCGCGCGTTACCGTCGACAAGGTGGTCGAGCTGGATGGCGCGTTGCAGGGCCAGGGCATCGAGGTGGAAGCCAGCGATGCGCGCGAGCCGCGCGAAGTGGAGGCGATCGCGCGCTCCTTGATGTCGCTGTTCGAGCAATACGTCAAGACCAACCGCAAGCTGCCGCCCGAACTGCTCCAGACCCTGGCCGGTATCGACGAGCCGGGTCGCCTGGCCGACACCATTGCCGCGCATATCGGCGTGCGCCTGGCCGACAAGCAGCGTCTGCTGGAGATCACCGACATCGGCGAGCGGCTGGAGTTGCTGGTCGGACTGGTGGACGGCGAAATCGACGTGCAGCAGCTGGAAAAGCGCATCCGTGGCCGCGTGAAGTCACAGATGGAAAAGAGCCAGCGCGAGTACTACCTCAACGAGCAGATGAAGGCGATCCAGAAGGAGCTGGGCGACCTGGACGACGCGCCGGGCGAACTGGAGGAGCTGGCCCGCAAGATCGCCGAGGCGGGCATGCCCAAGCCGGTGGAAACCAAGGCCAAGGCCGAACTCAACAAGCTCAAGCAGATGTCGCCGATGTCCGCTGAGGCGGCGGTGGTGCGCAACTATCTGGACTGGTTGCTGGGCGTGCCGTGGAAGAAGCGCACCAAGGTCCGCAAGGATCTGAAGGTGGCCGAGGACACCCTGGACGCCGATCACTACGGCCTGGACAAGGTCAAGGAACGCATCCTCGAATACCTGGCGGTGCAGTCACGCGTGAAGCAGATGAAGGGGCCGATCCTGTGCCTGGTCGGGCCGCCGGGCGTGGGCAAGACCTCGCTCGGGCAGTCGATCGCCAAGGCCACCAATCGCAAGTTCGTGCGCATGAGCCTGGGCGGCATCCGCGACGAGGCCGAGATCCGCGGCCATCGCCGGACCTATGTCGGGTCCATGCCCGGCCGCCTGGTGCAGAACCTCAACAAGGTCGGCAGCAAGAATCCGCTGTTCCTGCTGGACGAAATCGACAAGATGTCGATGGACTTCCGTGGCGACCCGTCGTCGGCGCTGCTGGAGGTGCTCGACCCCGAGCAGAACAACTCCTTCAACGATCACTATCTGGAAGTGGATCTGGACCTGTCGGAGGTGATGTTCGTCGCCACGTCCAACTCGCTCAACATCCCCGGCCCGCTGCTGGATCGCATGGAGGTCATTCGCATCCCCGGCTATACCGAGGACGAAAAGCTCAACATCGCCATGCGTTATCTGGTGCCCAAGCAGATCAAGGCCAATGGCTTGAAGCCCGAAGAGATCGAGATCGGCGGCGACGCCATCCAGGACGTCGTGCGCTACTACACGCGCGAATCGGGTGTGCGTAATCTGGAGCGCGAAATCGCCAAGATCTGCCGCAAGGTGGTGAAGGAAATCGCGCTGGCCGGCCCGCAGCCGGCCGTCAAGAAAGCGGTCGCCAAGAAGGGCAAGCCGAAGGCGCTGGTGACGGTGGGCTCGAAGAATCTCGACAAGTATCTCGGTGTGCGTCGCTTCGACTTCGGGCGCGCCGAGGAAGAAAACGAGATCGGCCTGGTGACCGGTCTGGCCTGGACCGAGGTCGGTGGCGAATTGCTGCAGATCGAATCCACGCTGGTGCCGGGCAAGGGCAACCTGATCCTCACCGGCCAGCTCGGCAATGTCATGAAGGAATCCGCATCGGCGGCGCTGTCGGTGGTGCGCTCGCGCGCCGAGCGCTTGGGCATCGACGTGGATTTCCTGCAGAAGCAGGACGTGCACGTGCACGTTCCCGACGGCGCTACGCCGAAGGACGGCCCCAGCGCAGGTATCGCGATGGTGACCTCGCTGGTGTCGATCCTGACCCGCGTGCCGATCCGGGCCGATGTGGCGATGACTGGCGAAATCACCTTACGCGGCCGCGTGTCGGCCATCGGTGGGCTGAAGGAAAAGTTGCTGGCTGCGCTGCGTGGCGGTATCCGCACGGTGCTGATTCCGGATGAGAACCGCAAGGACCTGGCCGACATTCCTGCCAACGTCACCCGCGACCTGAAGATCGTACCGGTGAAGTGGATCGACGAAGTGCTGGATCTGGCGCTGGAGCGGCCGCTGGCGCCCAAGAAGGTCGGCAAGGAAAAGGCGCGCAAGACCGCTTCGCGCGTGGCTGTCCGCGGCAAGTCGCGCACCACTCCAGGAGCCCGCGTCAAGCACTAACGTGCGCTGTCTAAGACGTCCCGAAACAAGCCAAAACCCGCGTCGTTATTGGGTTTTGGCTTGCGTGCTGTTGGGGGCGCTGGTATAAATGCACGACTCGTGGGCGCGGCAAAATGTGATGCGTCACGCGATACCACTTGTGTCGGGTTCTTCGCTAACGGCAAGAGCGCCGATTGTCGATTCCGCGGCATCTGCCGCAAAGGGAGTTTCAAGAATGAATAAAACCGAATTGATCGATGGCGTTGCCGCTGCCGCTGACATCTCCAAGGCTGAAGCTGGCCGTGCTGTCGACGCGGTTGTGAGCGAAATCACCAAGGCGCTGAAGAAGGGCGACGCCGTCACCCTCGTTGGCTTCGGCACCTTCCAGGTCCGCGAGCGCGCCGAGCGTACCGGCCGTAATCCGAAGACGGGCGACAGCATCAAGATCGCCGCTTCGAAGAATCCTGCATTCAAGGCTGGTAAAGCCCTGAAGGATGCAGTAAACTAATCGACTCGCTAGGGTGCTTAGCTCAGCGGTAGAGCGTCTCCCTTACACGGAGAGGGTCGGGGGTTCGAAACCCTCAGCACCCACCACTAAGCACCAGGCAAAAGTTTCAAGCGCGGAGCGGTAGTTCAGCTGGTTAGAATGCTGGCCTGTCACGCCGGAGGTCGCGGGTTCGAGTCCCGTCCGCTCCGCCAGTTACACGCAAAGCCCCTGAGCGATTGGGGGCTTCGCTTTCTCCACCACATTCGTGCTGCGAATGTCGTGGGGCAGATGTCCAAGTTTAAAGCGGAGCGGTAGTTCAGCTGGTTAGAATGCTGGCCTGTCACGCCGGAGGTCGCGGGTTCGAGTCCCGTCCGCTCCGCCAGTTACACCAAAGCCCCTGGCCTTGTGCCGGGGGCTTTTTTTTGGCCTTCGGGCAGCGCTCCAAGCCAGACGGTGTGCAGCGCCGCATTTGGAAATCGGCAGTGGCATCGCTCGACCATACGGTGGGCGCGCGTCCGTCTCGATGCGCCGAATGCGCCTGCATCGCTCCGGATCGGCGGTTTTTGTACTGCGGGCCCGTAGTGACCGGCCCCGGGCTGGGTGCGTGGCGTCAGGCGGGTTACACTGCGCGGCTCGCCCACAGGCCGTGATTTGCCAATGCTGCAGAAACTTCGCGACAAGACGTCAGGCTGGATCGCTACCGCCATCCTGGGGTTGCTGATGATTCCGTTCCTGTTCGTCATCGACAACAGCTACCTGGGCGGCATTGGCGCCAATAACGTGGCCAAGGTGCAGGCGCCACCGACATGGTGGAAGTCTGCGCCGACGTGGTGGCCGGTCTCGCTGCTGTGGCAGCACCATGAAATCAGCACGCAGGATTTCCGCGCGCGTTTCGAACAGGCGCGCATGCAGGAACGTCAGCGCCAGGGCGAGAATTTCGATCCGCGCGCGTTCGAATCCCGCGAGAACAAGCTGCAGGTGCTCGACCAGCTGGTGGATGAGCAAGTCGTGCGGTTGGGCGCGGAAGATGCCGGGATCGTGATCGGCGATGCGACGGTGCGCGACTACATCGCCAACATCCAGGCGTTCCAGGTCGATGGCAAGTTCAGTCCGGATCAGTACCGCGCCGCCCTGGCGCAGGGCACTCCGCCGCGCACCCCTGCGCAGTTCGATGCCTTGGTTCGCGACAGCCTGCAGCAGTCGGTGATTCCGCAGGCCGTGGCCGAATCGGGTTTTGCGACCAAGACCGAATTCGAGCGCCTGCTCAAGCTGATGGGCGAAACCCGTGACGTGGAGCTGGCGATGTTGCCGGCGCCGGCGGCCGACACTGCCCCGGTCAGCGATGCGCAGATCAAGCAGTGGTATGACGCACACACGCAGGATTTCCGTCAGCCGGAGACGGTAAGCATCGAATACGTGGAGCTCAACGCCGCCACGATGCCGCCGGCCACGGCGGCCGATGAAGCCACGCTGCGCAAGCGCTACGAAGAAGAGAAGGCGCGCTTTGTCGAGCCGTATCAGCGTCTGGCATCGCACATCCTGATCACTGCCGGCAGCGATGCTGCTGCGCAGAAGGCAGCAGAGGCGAAGGCCGCCAAGCTGGCCGCCGATGCCAAGCAGCCGGGCGCCGACTTCGCCGCGTTGGCCAAGGCCAACTCGCAGGATCCTGGCTCCAAGGATGCCGGTGGCGATCTGGGCTGGGTCGAGAAGGGCACGATGGTCAAGCCGTTCGAAGACGCGCTGTTTTCGATGAAGGCGGGCGAGGTGGTCGGGCCGATCAAGAGCGAATTCGGTTATCACGTGATCCAGCTGCGCGAGGTCAAGGGCGGGCAGGGCAAGTCGTTCGAGCAGGTCCGCGACCAGCTCGCGGCCGAGCAGCTCAAGGCCGATGCCGACAAGGCATTTGCCGATGTCAGCGGCAAGCTGGTGGATCAGATCTACAAGAACCCCACCGCCCTGGAGCCGGCTGCGAAGCAGGTCGGTTTGCCGGTGCAGACCCTGGGCCCGTTCTCGCGCACCACTGCCAGCGGCATTGCCGCCAATCCGGCGGTACTGCGCTCGGCATTTTCCGAAACGCTGGTGCAGGACGGGACGGTGAGCGATCCGATCACCATCGCGCCCAACCACAGCGTGGTGTTGCGCGTGACCAACCACACCGCCGAACAGGCGTTGCCGTTGGACAAGGTGCGCGACAAGGTGATTGCCGCCGTGCATGCGGATCGCACCGAGAAGGCCGCTGCCGCCGCTGCAGACGCCCTGCTGGCCCGCGTGCAGAAGGGCGAAACCCTGCAGGCGCTGGCGGAGAGCGAGAAGCTGCAGCTGCAGCCGATTCCGGGGCTGCCGCGCACCGCGCTGATCCCCACGCCAGCGGCGAACCGCGCAATTTTCAGCGCTCCTCGCCCAAGCGAGGGTAAGCCTTCGGTCGGCAAGGTGGAGCTGGACGGCGGGCGCTTTGCGGTGTTCGTCATCAGCAAGGCAACGCCGGGCGACCTGAAGCAGATGCCGGCCGAACAGCAGACCATGCTGCGCGAGCAGCTGAGCCAGATCGACGGAAACAACGCCGCGCAGGCCTACGTCAAGGAAATGCGCAAGCGTTACAAGATCCAGATCGAGGAAGCGCAGCTGTAACGCCGCGCTGACGATTGCTGTCAGGAACGAGCCCGGGCAACCGGGCTTTTTCTTTGCCTGAACTGCTGGTCCGACTGGCACGGGGGCGCGCTGATGGGCTGCACGGTCTGGACGAATCGACGCATGACAGCCCGGCGCTCACGAATTCGAAAGGGCGCACGCGGCAAAGGGTATACCCCGTCGGGGCGGCACGACTGCGGGCGCTCTTCCGGCCGGCAAACCTGTGCCGGGCAGGGCGGCCTGGCGCGATTGACTGACCACCTCGACCGCGATGCCGTCGTAGGAACGGTCCTGGCCGTGAGGGCTCTATCTGTAAAGCCCATCGCGGCCAGGGCCACGCTCCTACGGAAGATATGCAAGCCGGGGCGGTGCGATGGGCATGTGCGGTGAGGCGCTGGGCCACCGGGAACGATCGGGTGCGACGACCTGTGCGGACGTCAGGGCGTATCGTTGAACGACAGCACCATGCCGGGCTTGAGGACGGCGCGCTTGTCCAGGCCATTGCTGGCGAGCAGCGTGGCGACCGTAATGCCGTAGCGGCGTGCAATGGCCCAGGCCGATTCGCCATTGCGGACGGTGTGGGTTCTGGCGGGGGCGCGGGATGGCTTGGCGACCGCAACGCTGGCGAACGCCGCTGTGGCTGCGCTGGTCTGCGGGTCGGCAGCAGCTGTCTGGGCGGCGGCAACCGCCGTGCTGGATCCTGGCTGCGCCGGAGCGATGGGCGCAAGCACATGCACCCCCTTGGGCGCGGCACGGGCGCTTGCCACGGCCGGATTGAGGCGGGCCAGCAGCTGCGGTTCGATCGCGCGTTGCCCGGCCCAGGTGTTGAGGCTGGTACCGGCAGGCAGCGCATGTTCGGTGAGGACCGGGACCTGGCGGTCCAGGGACGTCAACAGACTGCCCTGCTGCTGCGCATGATCGAGAACGCAGGCCAGCGCGTGCAGTTTTTCGACATAGTCGTAGGTGACCCTGGACATGCCGGGCAGTTCCGCCGGACGCGCGTTCTGGGCATTCATCCCGGCGCTGCGCATCGCCTGCAACACCCGGTACTCGCCGGCGTTGTAGGCCATCAGCGCCAGTCGCCAGTCGCCGCCGAACATGCCGTATAGCGTCTTGAGATAGCGCACCGCCGCGGTGGTGGAATCCACCGCCGATAGGCGGCCGTCGTACTGCGCGCCGACCGGGACATGGTGGTTGCGGGCGGTGGTGGCGATGAATTGCCAGAGTCCGGCCGGGCCGCTGCCATTGCGCGCGCCGGGGCGGTAGCCACTCTCGACGAACGGGATCAGCGCAAATTCGGTGGGCATGTCGGCGGCACGCAACTCGTCGACGACATAGCCGAACAACGGCAGGACGTCCTGTGCGTCGTCGGCAAGGCGCGCGGGGGCGCGCGAGAAATGCTGTTCCCAGCGGGTGTCGCTATGCTCACTGTCGCAGCCGGGGTCGGCGCGGCCTTCCAGAAACGCCGAAAAGATCTCGCGCCCGTTGCGCATGCTGGGTGCGCTGGTCGAGGGGGAGATGCTCTCGGTCGACGTCGGGCGACTGGCATCGGTGGATGAGGCGGCCGCTGGCGCGGTGGCCGCGCAGGCGGCCAGCACTGCAAAAACCAGGCGCCTCATGCGCGAAATTCGTCTTTCCAGCGCCGAAGTTCGGCGAAAACGTCTACTTCAGAGGAAGCTGCACCGGCTGCGCGTGGTGTGACCGTGGAGCGGATTTCAGGGCGGCTGGTACGTAAGAACGGATTGGTGGCCAGTTCACTCTTGAGCGAAATCGGCAGGGTAGGACGGGCTGCTTGACGCATGGCCTGGGCTTCCTGTTGACGGCGCTGCAAGGCAGCGTTGGTGGGATCGACGTGCAGCGCAAAGGCCGCATTGGCCAGGGTGTATTCGTGGCCGCAACACACAAGCGTTTCGCCGGGCAATCGGGCCAGGCGCTGCAACGAGTCGAACATCTGCGGAGCGGTACCTTCGAACATGCGTCCACAGCCTAGGCTGAACAGGGTATCACCACTGAACAGGTGGCGGTCGGTCACGAAGGCGATATGGCTACGGGTGTGGCCGGGAACCTCCAGCACTTCGAATGCGGTTCCAAGCAGACGCAAGCGCTCGCCCTGTCCCACTTGGCGGGCGGTTGCAGGGATGCGTTCGTCGGCAGGGCCGAACAACTCCAGCTGCGGCCAACGCGCCTGCAGCGCTGCTACGCCACCGATATGGTCGGCGTGGTGGTGGGTCAGCAGCACCGCGCTGGGGACCAGCTCGCCGCGTTCTGCGGCGGCGATCACCGGCTCGGCCTGGCCGGGATCGACCACGATGGCGCGGCCATCGGCGGCGACCAATGCCCAGATATAGTTGTCGTCGAATGCGGGCAGGGCGATCAGTCGCATAGAATTGGGACCATGCCTGCCACGCCATTCTCCCGTCAAGCTGGTGTCTCGACCTGGTTTGATACGGGGGCGGGGCGCAGCCTGCTGCAGCTGGAGCGCCGACTGGCATTGGAGGCGCTGCAGGCGCGACCATCCCAGCCCTGGCTGTGGGTCACGCCCAGCGGCGATCTGCCGCCGCGCGAGGGCCTGCAGGGCCGCGGCCTGCGCCTGTTTCGCAATGCCGGGCGGTTTGCCGGCGATGCCCGGTGTGCGATGCCGTTTCCGCTACCGACCGAGAGCCTGCAGGCCATCGTGGTGCAGCATGCCGTGGTTGGCGGGGCGGCGGATTTTCTGGCTGAGTGCGAGCGCCTGTTGATGCCGGGTGGCCGGCTATGGCTGTTCACGCTCAATCCGTTGAGCCCTTACCGCTTCCACTGGGCGCGCCGCGGCCCGGTGGCGCTGCGCCCGGATCGCTGGCGGGTGCTGGCGCAGCGCGCCGGCCTGCAAGGTGTCGAAACCGAGCGCTACCTCGGGCCGATCTGGCGTGCCGGGCGTGGCTCGCCCGATCCCGGTCGCGCGCCCTGGCGCGCGGTGTATCTGCTTGAAGTGGAAAAGCGCGCCTGCGCCCCGATCGCGCCGACCCCGATTGCGCTGCCGTCGCGCTGGCCGCAGCCGGTGGCCACGATCTGATCCTCAGTAACGTTGCAATCCTGGAATCTGATGAAATCAATTGAAGTGCATACCGACGGCTCCTGCCTCGGCAATCCCGGTCCGGGCGGTTGGGCGGCGCTGTTGCGCTACAACGGCCGCGAGAAGGAACTGGCCGGCGGCGAAGCGGTGTCCACCAACAACCGCATGGAGCTGATGGCCGCGATCATGGCGCTGGAAACGCTGACCGAACCGTGCCAGATCGTGCTGCATACCGACTCGCAATACGTCCGCCAGGGCATTACCGAGTGGATGTCCGGCTGGGTACGGCGTGGCTGGAAGACGGCCGGCGGCGATCCGGTCAAGAACCGCGAACTGTGGGAGCGGCTGCATGCGGCCACGCAACGGCACCGCATCGATTGGCGCTGGGTGAAGGGCCACAATGGCGACCCGGACAACGAACGCGTCGACGTGCTCGCCCGCAACCAGGCCATTGCCCAGCGCAGTGGCAGCGCAACCGCGTAAGAGGATTCAATGCGTCAGATCATTCTCGATACAGAAACCACCGGCCTGGAATGGCGCAAGGGCAATCGCGTCGTGGAAATCGGTGCGGTGGAGCTGCTGGAGCGGCGTCCTAGCGGCAACAATTTCCATCGTTACCTGAAACCCGATTGCGACTTCGAACCCGGCGCGCAGGAAGTGACCGGGCTGACCCTGGAATTTCTGGCCGACAAGCCGCTGTTTGCCGATGTGGTGGAGGAATTTCTCGCCTATATCGACGGCGCGGAGCTGATCATTCACAACGCCGCGTTCGACCTGGGCTTCCTCGACAACGAACTCGCGCTGCTGGGCGACGGCTACGGCCGCATCATCGACCGCGCCAGCGTGGTCGACACCTTGATGATGGCGCGCGAACGCTATCCGGGGCAGCGCAATTCGCTGGATGCCTTGTGCAAGCGGCTGGGCGTGGACAATTCGCACCGCCAGTTGCACGGCGCCTTGCTCGATGCGCAGATCCTGGCCGATGTGTACATCGCGCTGACCTCCGGGCAGGAAGAAATCGGCTTTGCCAGCGCCGATGCCGGACAGCATGCCAGCGATGGCGACAATGCGATCACCTTTGATCCGGCGTTGCTGTTGCCGCGCCCGCGCGTGGCGGTGACTGCCTCCGAGACGCAGGCGCACGAGGCGCGCCTGGCACAGCTGCGCAAGAAGGCCGGGCGTGCGCTATGGGATCCGCCGGTCGAAGAGGCCGCGGCCGCCGGCTAGGCGACGATAAGCAATAGGCGAATGGCGGGCGATGTCGTCAGGCCCGCCTAGTCCTGCCACTCTCGACACGCGCACGGCGCGGATCGAGAGGCAAATCGGCTGTCGAAGTGCTTCAGCAGCGCGAAGCGCGACTCAGTCGCTATGTATCAGGATGGGGCGCGCGCCTCAGTAGCTACGCACCAGGATGGCGGTGATGTTGTCCGAGCCGCCGCCATCCAGTGCTGCGGCAACCAGGCATTCGACGCACTCCTGCGCGCTGCAATCGGCCTGCGACAGGGTTGCCGCGATCGCGGCATCATCCACTTCCTCGGTCAGCCCGTCGCTGCACAGCAACAGCTGCATGCCGGATTTGAGTTCGCCCTGCATGGTGGCGACGTTGAGATGCGCCGGGTCGGTGACGCCCAGCGCCTGGGTCACCACGTTGCGATGCGGGTGCGCGCGCGCCTGCTCGCTGGTGAGCGTGCCCTGGGCGATGAGTTCCTGCACATAACTGTGGTCCTGGCTCAGCTGGGCCAGGCGTCCGTCGCGCCATAGATAGGCGCGGCTGTCGCCGACCCAGGCCACCTCGAAGCGCTGGCCCAGCACGCGCGCGGCGACCACGGTGGTACCCATCGGCAAGGTGTCGTTGCAGCGGCGCGAAGTCTTGATGATTTCCTCGTCGGCGATGCGAATCGCCTGTGCCAGCGGCGTGCCGGCGCGCACTTCGCGCACGATGGTTTCGCGTGCCAGTGCGCTGGCGACCTCGCCGCAGGCGTGCCCGCCCATGCCATCGGCCACCAGCCACAACCCCAGTTCGCTGTCGCCGTAGTAGGTGTCCTCGTTGAGGTCACGGCGCAGGCCAACGTGGGTAAGGTGTCCGAATTCGAGCATGGGGCCGGGTCGCCAGGGAGAAGATGCGCCTCCATCATCGCGGCCCGCCCGGCCAGCAGCAACACGCGGCCGGCAAACGGCGCAGGACCGGTTCACGCCCGGCCGGTCCTGGCGCTACCTGGCGCCGGCCCGGGCCGCTTGTGGCCGGGGCCGTGTGCCCGTATGATGCACGGCCCCAGGACACTGGGGACCATCTGGAGAGGTGGCAGAGCGGTTGAATGTACCTGACTCGAAATCAGGCAGGCGTTTATAGCGCCTCGGGGGTTCGAATCCCCCCCTCTCCGCCAGATTGAGGCGAACAGGTGTGCCAGTGCCGCGTGGGTTTCGCCGGCGGTATTTTCTTCTGTCGCCAGACTCGCATCAGCCCCCGCAAGGGGGCTTTTGTTTATGTGTGGCCATCGCTGCCTGCGGCGATGACTACAATCCGCTCGATTCCCGTTGGAGGCCTGTCATGTCCGAGATCCTGGTGCCCGTGTCCTTTGGTGAGCTGCTCGACAAGATCGCGATCCTGCAGATCAAGTCCGAGCGCATGAGCGACGCGGCCAAGCTGGCCAACGTGCGCAACGAGCTGTCCGCGCTGGAGAACAGCTGGATGGCGCACCCGGCCGCCGGCCACGACATCGTGCGGCTGCGCGCCGAACTGAAGGCCGTCAACGAGCGGCTGTGGGTGATCGAGGACGACATCCGGCTCAAGGAGCAGGCCCAGACCTTCGACGACACCTTCGTGCAGCTCGCGCGCAGCGTGTATATCGAGAACGACGAGCGTGCGCGGATCAAGAAGCAGATCAACCTGGCGTTGGGCTCTTCGTATGTGGAAGAGAAGTCCTACCAGGACTATCGCGCGCCCAACGCCTGAGAGCCTTGTCCCGACCGGTCGCGCCGCCGTCCGGTTGGCGTGCACTGTCGTGGATGCAGCGAGTGCATGCGGGGAGGGGGCGGCGCCTGTCGCGGCGCGATGCCCGCGGCTGTGATTCAGGGCCGGTCGCTGGCATCTGCGCATGGTGCCGGTGCGAAGGGTGGAACCGACGGCAGTGCCTGGCCGACGGCCCGAGCGCTCACAGGCGCGGTCTGGCGCCTAGCGGGGATGGTCGGCGCGGTAGCGTTCGAAGGCGGCAATCGCATCTTCGACGGTGACCAGCGCCATCACGTCATCGAATTCGATCTTGGTGCCCCAGCGCAGCTGGTCGGCCGGCTTGTGCAGGAACTTGCGCGCAGCCGCGTCGTAGCGGTCCACGCAATAGCGCACGTCCGAATACGGGCCGCTGCGCCGCGGATTGCTGGCCGCATGCAGTCCCAGCACCTTGGTGCCCATCGCGTTGGCGATGTGCATCGGCCCCGAATCCGGCGTCACCACCAGATCGGCGCGGGCAAGCAGGGCGGGCAGCTGCTTGAGCGTGTCCTTGCCGACCAGGTCCAGTAGCGGCGCGCGCGCACTGGCGACGATGGCGTCGGCGGTGCTGCGCTCCAGATCGCTACGCCCCCCGCACAGGACCACGCGCCAGCCTTGCGCGACCGCATGATCGGCCAGCGCGGCGTGGCGCTCCGGATACCAGTTGCGTCGTGCGTGGCTGGAGCAGGGCGAGATCATCAGCACCGGTCGGCCATCGTCCTGCCACTGCGCCTGCGCCCAGGCGTGCGCATCCTCGGGCACCGGCAGGTCCCAGCGCACCCGGGTCTGCTGCAGGCCCAACGGTTCGGCGAAGCTGCCGATGGCGTCCAGCACGTGGATACCGGGGCGGTCGGCGATGCGTTCGTTGACGAACAGGCCGTGCAGGTCCTTGGAGCGGCTGCGGTCGTAGCCGATGCGCCGGCGCGCCGGCACGAAGGCCGAGAGCACGTTCGCGCGCAACGCCACCTGCATCTGCAGCAGGGCATCGAAGCGACCCAGCGGCGCCAGTTGCCGGCGCAATGCGCGCATGCCGGCCACGCCGCTGCGTTTGTCGTAGGCGTGGAAATGCACGCCGGGCAGGCCGTCGAGCAACTTCAGCCCGGCCTTGTCGATGATCCAGTGCAGCGCCGTCTGCGGAAAGCCCGCCTGCAGCGTGCGCACCAGCGGCACCACATGGGTGACGTCGCCCAGGGCGGACAGTCGCAGCAGACACAGCGATGCAGGCGTTACAGCCATGGTGTTGTTAGACTCGATAGATGGTTTCTTTCGACGCCACCGAAGCGCTGACGCCGTACCGCGAGGGCCGCGGCTATGGCGCCATTCTGTTCGACCGCGAACGGCTGCGGCAAGCCGACGCCGGGCTGTTTTCGCCGCAGCGCTGGGGCGACAGGGCGCGGCCGGTCGATGAGGGGGGGCGCGGCGGGGCGTGGTTCGTGGATGCGCCGTTCGGTCGCAGCGTCTTGCGGCAATACCTGCGTGGCGGCATGGCGGCGCGCGTGAGCCGCGATCACTACCTGTGGAAAGGCGCCGGGCGCACGCGCAGTTTTGCCGAGTTCCGGCTGATGCGCGAACTGATCAAGCGCAAGCTGCCGGTGCCGCGACCGCTGGCTGCCTGCTATCTGCGCGAAGGCCTGGGCTATCGCGCGGCGCTGTTGATGGAGCGGCTGGAAAATGTGCGCTCGCTGGCCGATCACGCCCAGGTGGCCGGGCGCGGTGCGCCGTGGGAGGCCACCGGCCAGCTGATTGCGCGCTTCCATCGCGCCGGGCTGGATCACGCCGATCTCAACGCCCACAACATCCTGTTCGATGCCGGCGGGCATGGCTGGTTGATCGATTTCGACCGCGGCGTGCTGCGCATCCCGGCTACGCGCTGGCGCGAGCGCAACCTCCAGCGTCTGCATCGTTCGCTGCTGAAGCTGCGTGGCAGCCGCAGCCGCGAGGAGGTCGACAAGGACTACGAGCGCCTGCACCGCGCCTACGAACTGGCCTGGGGCCGGGGCTACTGATGCAATGGGGCTTGCGTGTCCAGGGAGTCGGCAATGCGTCGGCGGTGGCGCTCGGTTCGCCGATGGCCACGCTCGAGCGTGCCGGTGCGCCGTGGCTGACCATCGATTGCGGGAGCGAGGGGCTGACTGCCTATCAGGTGCATTACGGCCAGTTGCCACAGGCGGTCTTCATCACCCACGTGCATCTGGACCATGTCGGCGGGCTGGAGCGGCTGTTCGTGGACAGTTACTTCTCTGAACGACGTGGGCGCACGCGCCTGTATGTGCCGGCGTCGGTGGTCCCGTTGTTGCAGCGGCGCATCGCCGATTATCCGAATGTGCTGGCCGAGGGTGGGGCCAACTTCTGGGATGCGTTCCAGCTGGTACCGGTGGGCGATGCGTTCTGGCACGACGGCGTGCGGCTGGAGGTGTTTCCGGTGCGCCACCATTGGCCGGAGACCGCCTACGGACTGCGCCTGCAGGGCGCGCTGGTGTGGACCGGAGACACCCGGCCCATACCGGAGATGCTGAAGCGTTATGCGTGCGACAACGAGCTGATTGCGCATGACTGCGGCGTTCACGGCAACCCGTCGCATACTGGCGTGGACGATTTGGAGCGGGAGTACCCGCAGGACCTGTTGAGCCGCATGCTGCTGTACCACTATGCGAGCGAAGCCGACGGCGACGTGCTGCGCGCGCGTGGTCATCGCGTGGCCGTGCCTGGGCAATATCTGGCGCTGGCGGACCCGACCGCCGCCGTGGTGCGCTGATGGGCGCCCTGACACTGCCGACGCTGGCCGGTGCCCCCATGCAGGACCGCTATGGCCGCCCGCTGCGCGACTTGCGCCTGTCGGTGATCGAGGCCTGCAACTTCCGTTGCGGCTACTGCATGCCGGCCGACCGCGTACCCGATGATTACGGCTTCGACTCACAGCAGCGGTTGAGTTTCGATCAGCTGGAGACGCTGGTGCGTGCGTTCGTGTCGGTCGGCGTCACCAAGCTGCGCCTGACCGGCGGCGAGCCGCTGCTGCGCCGCGACCTGGCGAGCCTGATTGCGCGGCTGACCGCGATTGAGGGCATCGAGGATCTGGCGCTGACCACCAACGGCACCTTGCTTGCGCGGCAGGCCGTTGCGCTGCGGCAGGCCGGGCTACGCCGCATCACCGTCAGCATGGATGCGCTCGAACCTGCGTTGTTCAGGCGCATGAGCGGCGACCGCGGCGAGATTGCGCAGGTGCTGGCCGGCATTGCCGCCGCCGAGCAGGCCGGTTTCCAGCGGCTGAAGATCAATTGCGTGGTGCAGCGGGGTATCAACGAAGATCAGGTGCTGCCGCTGGTGGAGCACTTCCGCGGCACCGGGCACGTGCTGCGCTTCATCGAATTCATGGACGTGGGCAGCTGCAATGGCTGGACGCCGGATGCGGTGGTGACGTCCGCACAACTACGCGAACGCATCCACGCGCGTTGGCCGTTGGTGGCGCTGAACGCCAATTACACCGGTGAAGTGGCGCAGCGCCATGCGTTTGTCGACGGTGCTGGTGAAGTGGGCTTCGTCAGTTCGGTCAGCGTGCCGTTCTGCGGCGATTGCCAGCGTGCACGCGTGTCCGCCGACGGACATCTGTACACCTGTCTGTTCGCCAGCCAGGGCCATGACCTCAAACCGGCCCTGGCCAATGGCGAGTCAGCGCTGGCAACACATCTGCGTCAGCGCTGGAGCGTACGTGGCGACCGCTACAGCGAAGTGCGGGCCTCGGTGCCACGCCGCGGCAAGCCGGTCGAGATGTTTTTGATCGGCGGATGAGCGAGAACCTGCTGCTGGCTCAGTCGTGCGCGTTGGAACTGCGTCGGCTCGATCTGCGCAGCCGTGTGCCGATGTGCGGGTGGTAGAAGCGCTGCCCGAACCGGCGTTTGCCGAGTTCGGTGCGTCGGGGCCGTCGGTACACGCACAGCGCGGTGATCGAGGTCTGGCGCGCCCCCGGTGTCGCTGCCGAGTGCCACGCCGATGGCTCTGAGTGCATGCGGCTTGCATCGAATCTTGCGCAGCTGCGTCAGCGGTCGATGGATCGCCGTCAGGGTGTTGAGCGGCAGGCCTTGCGCAGTTTGTCGTGGCGCAGGAACGCTGACGCATGCCACTCGCTGTTCCATCAAGGCACCCCGTTCACCGAGAATGCCGCATCCTGCCTGCCTGTTTTCGCGTCGCCTCCCATGTCTGCCAAATCCCGTTCCGCCCGCCTGACCCACATCGACGCCGCCGGGCTTCCCACCATGGTGGATGTCTCGGACAAGGCCGTCACCGCGCGCAGCGCCACGGCGACCAGCCGGGTGCGCTTTCCGGCAGCGGTTGCGGCGCAGTTGCGCGCCAATGGCTTGCGTAGCGCCAAGGGCGGCATCGTGGAAACCGCGGTGATCGCCGGCACCATGGCGGTCAAGCGCACCCACGAGCTGATTCCGTTCTGCCATCCGTTGCCGATCGATGCCTGCCGGTTCGAGATCGACTGGGCCGGCGAGCAGGTGCTGGACATCCAGTGCACGGTGCGTTGCGTGCACCGCACCGGGGTGGAAATGGAGGCGCTCACCGGCGCCAGCATGGCGGCCCTGACGGTGTACGACATGTGCAAGGCCTTGTCGCATGCCATGACGATCGGGCCGACCAGGCTGGTGTCCAAGCGTGGTGGCAAGCGCGATATCGGAGCGGCGCGATGAGTGCGACGGTGACGGTGTTGTATTTCGCCAGCCTGCGCGAGGCGGCGGGCATGGCCGACGAACGCGTGCAGTCCGATGCGCAGAGCTTGCGTGGCCTGTACACCGAGCTCGATGCGCGGCACGGCCTGCGTTGGACACCGGCGCAATTGCGGGTGGCCGTGGATGGCGCGTTCGCGCGCTGGGACGATGCGCTGCGCGACGGCAGCGAAGTGGTGTTCATTCCGCCGGTGTCGGGAGGTTGAGCATGAGCGAGCAGATTGCCGCGGTGTTTGCGTTGTCCGATGTCCCGTTGCCGCTCGATCGGTTGCGTGCCGGGATGGAACATCCGCATGCTGGTGCCTTTGCCAGCTTCGAAGGCTGGGTGCGCAATCACAATGACGGTCGCAGTGTGGCCGGGCTGCGCTACGAGGCGTATGCCGCATTGGCGCAGGCCGAAGGCCAGCGTGTGCTGGACGAGGCGATGCAACGGTTTTCCATCGTGCACGCGCACTGCGTGCACCGCGTTGGCGAACTGCGTATCGGCGATATGGCGGTGTGGGTGGGCGTGAGTGCGGCGCACCGCGGCGGTGCCTTCGATGCATGCCGCTTCATCATCGACGAGGTCAAGGCGCGCGTACCGATCTGGAAGCACGAGCATTACCTCGAAGGCGATGCGGGTTGGCTGCATCCGGAATCGCAGTAGGGCAGGCGCGAGCGCAAGGCTGGCTGATGCGTGAGGCCGGCGCGGCGCGCCGTAGGACGCTGACGTCGTGGGAATGCGTCGCCGTCGCCACGGCGAGTGCGAATGATTGCTTGGCTTTGCACACGGGCGCACAGCGCTGCGCGAGACGACTGCTGCTTGCCGCTTGACCAATCGCATGCAAGCCAGGGTTCCGGCTGTTTCGCGTGGTGTCTGTCCAAAGTTGGGGTGGTGTCCCCGCCGGTTGACCTCGGCGCCCGCATCAATCGATACCGTTGCTGCCTTCCGGCCCTGGCGGGATTTTCGATCTAGCGTCGCGAGGGACCGACGGGGCCACCATAAGACGTGGGCCAGTGGCATGGCCCGGGATCTGCTGCGACGGTGTCATCGCGCACATCGTGAATCTGGCGGAGAGAGGGGGATTCGAACCCCCGAAGCGCGGTTTAGACGCTTACACACTTTCCAGGCGTGCTCCTTCAACCACTCGGACACCTCTCCGGGCCTGCCGGACGACCAGGTCGAAGGCAGGAGCGGGATTCTAGCCGTCACGCGCGCCGTTAACAAGGACACCCGCCAGGCGGCAGCGCATCCGCGTGCAGTGGGGGCCTGCTGGGCAGGGCGTGGCGGCATGGCCGGCGGCGTGAAGACGGGCGGCGACCGCTGAACGATCGGCTTGACACGGCATGGCACAATATCGGTTCAGAAGAAGCCGGTTGCCCGATGTCCTATCTCGTTCTCGCCCGCAAGTGGCGCCCGAAGCGTTTTGCCGAGCTGGTGGGCCAGGAACACGTGGTCCGTGCGCTCAGCAATGCGCTCGATAGCGGGCGCGTGCACCACGCCTTCCTGTTCACCGGTACCCGCGGGGTGGGCAAGACCACCATCGCGCGCATCTTCGCCAAGTCGCTGAACTGCGAGACCGGCACCAGCGCCGACCCGTGCGGCACCTGCCCGGCCTGCCTGGACATCGATGCCGGGCGCTACATCGACCTGCTGGAGATCGACGCCGCCTCCAACACCGGTGTGGACGACGTGCGCGAGGTGATCGAGAACGCGCAGTACATGCCCTCGCGCGGCAAGTTCAAGGTCTACCTGATCGACGAAGTGCACATGCTCTCCAAGGCGGCCTTCAACGCGTTGCTGAAGACGCTGGAAGAGCCGCCCGAGCACGTGAAGTTCCTGCTGGCCACCACCGACCCGCAGAAGCTGCCGGTGACGGTGCTGTCGCGCTGCCTGCAGTTCAACCTCAAGCGCCTGGACGAAGACCAGATCCAGGGCCAGATGACCCGCATCCTGGCCGCCGAGCAGATCGAGTCGGACCCGTCGGCGATCGTGCAGCTGTCCAAGGCGGCCGACGGCTCGCTGCGCGATGGCCTGTCGCTGCTGGACCAGGCGATCGCCTATGCCGGCGGTGCGCTGCGCGAGGACGTGGTGCGCACGATGCTCGGCACGGTGGACCGCACCCAGGTCGGCGCCATGCTGCAGTCGCTGGCCGATGGCGATGGCGCGCAGTTGCTCAAGGTCGTGGCCGCGCTGGCCGAATTCTCGCCGGACTGGAGTGGCGTGCTGGAAGCGCTGGCCGAGGCCCTGCACCGCGTGCAGGTGCAACAGCTGGTGCCGTCGGTGGCGTTCGTCGGCGACGGTATCGACCCGACCCCGTTTGCTGCGCAGCTGCGCCCGGAAGTGGTGCAGCTGTGGTACCAGATGGCGCTCAACGGGCGTCGCGATCTGTATCTGGCGCCCAGCCCGCGCGCAGGCTTTGAAATGGCGGTGTTGCGGATGCTGGCCTTCCGGCCGGCGGCAGCGGTGCCGGCCGGCAGCAGCGACGATGGCCGTGGAGCCACGGTCGGCGGCGGCACGCGTGCGCCGGGCGCCGGCGTGCAGGCGGCTGCGCCGGCCGCCGCCGCCGTGCCCGCAACAGAGCCGGCGCAGGCCATGGAAGCGGCATTTGCGCCACCTGTGCCTGCTGCACCGCCGGCCGCCGCTGCGGCGGCGCCGGTGGTCTCGCTGCCGGCCTCGGCAGCGCCTGTCGGCGCAGCGACGGCGCGCACCGACGACACCCCGCCCTGGGCGGTGGACGATGCGCCGGTCAGGACGCCCGCAGCGCCTGCGCCTTCTTCGACCGTGGCCGTTGCGTCCGACGCCACCGCGCCGGCGATCGCTTCGGCAGCGGTGGTGGTTGCGCCGGAAGCGGCCATGGCGCCTCCTGTCGAGGCCGTAGATCCTGCAGCCGCATCCGATGCGACTGCGGTGGCCGTGCCGCTGGCTGCACCGTTACCGGTCTCCACGTCGGTATCCACCGCACCGGCCAGCACTCCGGTGGCGTTGATCGATGACGGCCAGATTGCCGATGCCGAGCAGTGGCTGGACCTTGTCACCCGCAGTGGCCTGAACGGCCCGTCGCGCCAGCTCGCGGCCAACGCGGCCTTTATCGGTCACGGCGATGGCGTCTTGCGCCTGGCGCTGGCGCCGGGCTTCGAATACCTCACGTCCGAGCGTTCCATCGCCAACCTGGCCCAGGCGCTGGCACCGGTGCTGGGCAACACGCCCCGCATCGTCATCGAGACCGGCAGTGCCGATGTCGAGACCTTGCACGAGCGCGCCAGCCGGCAGAAAGGCGAGCGCCAGAGCGCCGCCGAAGACGCTTTCATGAACGACCCGCATGTGCAGCAGCTGATCCAGCAGCAGGGCGCGCGGGTGGTTCCCGATTCCATCCGCCCTTACGACGAGTAACGACCCATGCGTGGAAATATCGCCCAATTGATGCAGCAGGCGCAGAAGATGCAGGAGAACCTGCAGCGCGCCCAGGAAGAACTGGCCAAGCTGGAAGTCACCGGCACTGCCGGCGGCGGCATGGTCAGCGTGACGCTGACCGGCGCCAAGGAATGCCGCAAGGTGCGCATCGATCCGAGCATCCTCTCCGACCAGGAGATGGCCGAAGACCTGATCGCCGCCGCCTTCAACGACGCCTCCAACAAGATCGACGCCGAATCCAAGCAGCGCATGGGCTCGGCCACCGCCGGCATGCAGCTGCCGCCGGGCATGAAGTTGCCGTTCTGATCGAGGGGATTCGGGAGTCGGGATTGGGGATTCGCTAGAAGCGAGGCTCGCTTCTGCGTTTGCGAATCCCGAATCTCAACTCTCGAATCCCGGCCGCCCAATGTCCACTCTGCTCGAACAACTGATCGAGGCCTTCCGGGTGTTGCCGGGCGTGGGCCAGAAATCCGCCCAGCGCATGGCGTATCACGTGCTCGAACGCGAGCGCGAGGGTGGGCGTCGCCTGGCCGAGGCATTGGGCAATGCGGTGGAAAAGGTCGGGCATTGCGTGCAGTGCCGCGATTTCACCGAATCGGACATCTGTGCGATCTGCGCCAGCAGCAGCCGCGATCGGCAGCAGCTGTGCGTGGTGGAATCGCCGGCCGATCGCCTGGCGATCGAGCACGCCACCGGCTACCGTGGCCTGTACTTCATCCTGCAGGGACGCCTGTCGCCGCTGGATGGCATCGGCCCGCGCGAGCTGGGGCTGGACCGGCTCGGCGAGCGCCTGGCTGCCGGTGAAGTGACCGAAATGATCATCGCCACCAACGCCACCGTGGAAGGCGAGGCCACCGCGCACTACCTGGCGCAGCTGGCGCGCCAGCACGGCGTGCGCCCCAGCCGGCTCGCCCAGGGCATGCCGCTGGGCGGCGAGCTGGAATACGTGGACCGTGGCACCCTGTCGCATGCCTTCGGCACGCGCAGTGAGGTGCTTTGAGGGCTGGGATTGGGGAGTTGGGATTTGGGATTCGCTAAAGCAGGCTGACGCGCGCGGTAAGCTTTGGCCAATCCCGAATCCCAACTCTCGAATCCCGTCTATGACCGACACCATCTTCGGCAAGATCATCCGCCGCGAAATTCCGGCCACCATCGTCTACGAAGACGACGACGTGCTGGGCTTCGAAGACATCGCGCCGCAGGCACCGGTGCATGTGCTGTTCATTCCCAAACAGCACGCGATTCCCACCCTGGACGATGTGCCGCCCGAGCAGACCCTGCTGATCGGCAAGCTGGCGCTCGCCGCCGCCGCATACGCACGTGAGCAGGGCCTGGCGCAGGATGGCTACCGCATCGTGATGAACTGTCGCGAGCACGCCGGGCAGACGGTGTTCCATATCCATCTGCACCTGCTGGCCGGCGCGCCACTGGGACGATTCGGTACGCCCTGATGGAGCGCAGGACGTCGCAACCAATGTGACCTAACAGGCTGTCCAGCGTCAGGAGTTGGGCATGGTCGATTGTCAGTGCTGCGGTTGCCAGGCCATGCACGTCAGTAGGCACTCACACTGCAGCCGCGCCGTCGCGGTTGCAGGCTTGTTGCGCCCGCGCAGCGCCGGGACAGGCGAAATGGCGAATAAGCAGTGAGCACAAACGCGCTGATACAGACGGTTTGACCCGCACAAATCAAAACGCCGCTCCTTCAAGAGCGGCGTTTTGCATCAGGTCTGACTCAGCGGTGGATTACCACCAGCCGCGGCCCCAGCCCCAGCCGCCACCCCAGCGCGGACCCCACGGATCGCCCCACGGGCCATACGGGTAGGCCGGAATCACCTCCACATCGCGCACTTCCGGCCACAGGTAGACCACGTCGGCCGCCACCTTGGGCAGTTTGTAGTCGTACTCGCCGATCTTGGTGGTTTCATACCCCTCGATCTTGCCGATGAAGGTGACCTCACGGCCCGGCTCGAACACCGCCGGGTCGTAGAAGCCTGCACGGCAGGCCAGGAAGCGGCCATCGCTGGCATCCACGGCATTGCGATCCGGGCGCCCGCTGGCGTTGAGCGGACGCGAGATCAGCTCGAAGCAGGTCTGGCCCTGGCTGGGCTTGGTCTGGATGATCTTGCCGCCCCAGCGCACCGAAGTGCCCAGTTGCGCACTGGCAGTGGAATCGCTCGGGCTGACCGTGGGGAACTGGCCCTGCAGCGGCTTGGGCGCGGTAGCGCAGGCTGCGAGCCCGAGCACAGCGACAATGGGAATCAGAAAACGGGTACTCATGAGGAAGCTCCGGTTCGCGGGCGATGCTGCTGCAAGTCTTTCAGAAGTGAGGCGCTGTCCGAATCAGCGCCAGCGTATCGCGCGGCAGCGAAACGTTGGCTGAGTGCCAACAGTGTCGTGTCCGGGTGTGTGCGGGCCACGCGTTGCGCCCAGGCGATGGCCGGTTCGTGCGGTTCCCGGGCAAGGCCCAGCTTGCCGTAGCGGCGGCTGACCCGGTGCCAGGCGCGCAGCAGCGGATCGCGTTCGCGTTCGCCACGCGCCAGCAGCCAGCCCATCCAGGCCAGGGCACCGACGGCAAACACGCCAAAGAGGGCGGCCAGCTGGGTGGGATCCAGGCGCTCGATGCCGAACGGTTGCAGCAGCCGTTGCTGGCGGTCGGCATTGAAGGACAGCACCAGGTCGTTCCAGCCGCGCCGCAGCCAGTCGCTGACCTGGCCCAGGCTGGCCCAGGCGCCGAGCTGGGCGAAGTCGTTGCCGCCACCGCTCTGCAGGCGATCCTCCAGCGTGTCGTAGATGCGCTCCGGCGCCACGGCGGCAGTGGGGTCCACGCGCACCCAGCCGCGGCCTGCCAGCCACACCTCGGTCCAGGCATGCGCATCCATGCGCCGCACCACCCAATAGTTGCCGAAGCTGTTGTAGGTGCCGCCGGCATAGCCGGTGACCACGCGTGCAGGGATGCCGGCCGCGCGCATCAGCACCACGAACGCCGAGCTGAAGTGCTCGCAGAAGCCGGCCTTCTGCTGGAACAGGAATTCGTCGACGCTGTTGCGGCCCAGCAATGGCGTGTCCAGCGTGTAGGCGAATTCGCGTGTGATCCACTGCAGTGCCCGCTGCACGATGGCGTCGTCGTTGCTGCCGGCTTCGGTGCGCCATTGCCGGGCCAGGGTGAGCGTGCGTGGATTGAAGCCGGGCGGCAGCGCGAGCGCGCGTTTGCGCAACGGCTCGGGCAGGTCGATGTCGAAGCGTGCCGGCGGTGCCGATTGCAGCTCCCAGCGGGTCAGCGCACTCAAGGGGCGCTGCGCGAACAGTTCGTAGTCGGGCGAGAGATCGGCATTGGCAACGCCCTGGGTCGGCAGGTCCAGCGAGACCAACTGACGCCGGTCGGTGGGCTCGTAATCCAGACGATAGCGATAGGTCTGCGGGCCGGAAGTCACCGTGGCGGGGCGGCCGCGACCGGTCCAGCGTGCGCGCTGCCAGCTGCGGCCGTCGAAATCCCACATCACCGGCCCGCGCCAGTAACGCTGCTGCGGAGGCGGCGCCTTGCCGGCGAACTGCACGCGCAGTGCCGGGCTGTCGTCGGCCATCAGGTCGATCCATTCGCCCGGCGACATGTTGTCCGACAGGCCGGGGCGCGACAGCGCGCGCTCGGGCACGCCCCAGAGCGGTGCGCTCAGGCGCGGCAGCAGCCAGAACGTGGCCAGCGCCAGCGGTACCCCGATCGCCACCAGTTTGCCGATGCCGCGCAACTGCAGGCGCAGGGTGGGGGTGGGGGTGCGGTGCTCTTCGTCGGCCAGCCGCTGCATGCTGAGCAGGGCGCCGAGCACGGCCAGCAGCGCCAGGCCCATCGTCGTCGGCCCCTGGTCGAGCAGGAATGCAGCGAACGGTGCGAACAACGCAAAGCCGAGCAGGCTGCGCGCATCGCGTAGGGTGCGCAGTTCGGAGGCCTTGATCGCCAGCATCGCGGCCAGCACCGCGCAGCCGGTATCGCGGCCGAAACGCATGCCGATCTGCCAGTACACCGCCGCCAGCATCGCGATCACCAGCAACAGCCGCAGCGGCGCCATCAGGCTGCCGCGCCAGCTCATCGCCCCGACCAGCACCGCGGCCACCGCGATGGTGGCGGCGAGCAGGCCGGGCAGCTGCAGCAGCAGCGGCGCCAGCGCCAGCCAGCTGGTGGCCAGCACCCAGCCACGGCTGGCCTGTGAAATGGGAAGGGCCGTCTCAGTCATGGGGAAGCAGTGCCAGGGCGCGCAGACACAGATGATGGTGCGAGGGCCCTTGCGCAGGCCCCAGCGGCGGCTGGCCGGGCAGCAACAGGCGATAGCGGCGCCCGTCGCGTTCGGCCAGGTTGACCCAGCGTGCCAGCCGCGCGATGCGGCGTTCGTAGGGCAGTGCGTGCAGCGTGCGCCAGTCCAGGGTCACTTCGATCCCGAGGGGCTGTTCGTACTCGCGCACCAGCAGGGTGTCGCGGCGGGCCGAATGCTTCCAGGAGATCGTGCGTGGGGCATCGCCGGCGCGGTACGGGCGCAGCTGGTGCAGTTCCTCGCCCTGGGCGTGCAGCCGGGTCTGGTTGGGCGCGCCGGCACCGTCCGGCAGGGTGGGGCCGTGATCCTCGGGCCGGGGGTAGGCCAGCAGCGGCGTTTCCGGCCACACCCAGGACCACGCACGTACCAGTCCCAGCGGCTGGGTGCTGGACAGGCGGATGCGTTCGATGTCCTGCCAGCCGCGCCGGGTGGTGGGCACCAGCAGGTCGACCTCGGCGTTGTCGTGGTCGAGCAGCGAACAGAAGCCGCTGCTGTCCAGATGATCCAGGCGCAGGCCACGCCGCAGGCGGGTATCGCGGCGGGCCAGCGACACCCGCATGCGCAGCGGTTCGCCGGCGACCACCGGTTCGGCCGACACCGCTTCCACGCGCAGCGCCGACAACTGCAGGTGCGCCATGATGCTGCTGGCGATCCCGGCGGTGGCCAGCAGCAGCGCCAACAGCAGCGCCGGGTTGTTGTTGTAGTTCAGCGCACCCAGCAACATCGCCAGCAGCAGTGCGGCGACGAACAGGCCGAAGCGGGTCGGCAGCACATAGATGCGCCGCCGGTCCAGCACGATCGGCAAGGCTTCGGCGCCCCGCGGGCGGGCCAGCAGGCTGAGTCGGCGGCCAACGCCGCGCAATGACGCACGCACCGGTCTCAGTCCACCGGCACGCTGTGCAGCAGCGCCTTGGCCAGCGCCGGTCCGGACGAGGATTCGGCTTCCGGTACCAGCCGGTGTCCGGCCACGGCGACGAACAGCGCCTGCACATCCTCCGGTAGCACATGCTCGCGCCCCAGCAGCAGCGCGTAGGCCTTGGCGGCGCGCAGCAGTGCGATGCCGGCACGCGGCGACAGCCCTACCCGCACCCCGGCATGCTGGCGGCTGCGCAGCAGCAGCGCCTGTACATAGGCGATCAACGCATCGCTGGTGTGGATCTGGCCGACCCCTGCGCGCAACGCCACCACGTCGGTATCGCTGAGCTGCGGTGCGGCCTGGGCGATCAATTCGCGCCGGTCGGTCCCCGACAACAGGGCGCGCTCGGCATCGGCGCTGGGGTAGCCCAGGCTCAGCCGCAGCAGGAAGCGATCCAGCTGCGAATCGGGCAGGGGAAACGTGCCCGACAGGTCCACCGGGTTCTGCGTGGCGATCACGAAGAACGGTTCGGGCAAGGCATGCGTGACGCCATCCAGGGTGACCTGCTGTTCGGCCATCGCTTCCAGCAGCGAGCTCTGCGTGCGCGGCGGGGCGCGATTGATTTCATCGGCCAGCAGCACGTTGGTGAACACCGGGCCGGGATGGAACTGGAACTGGCGCGAGGCGGCATCGTAGACCGACACGCCCAGCACATCGGCCGGTAACAGGTCCGAGGTGAACTGCACGCGCTGGAAGCCCAACCCCAGGCTGGAGGCCATGGCGTGGGCCAGGGTGGTCTTGCCCAGGCCGGGCAGGTCCTCGATCAATAAATGTCCCCCGGACAGCAGGGCCACGAACGCCAGCCGCACTTCCTGCGCCTTGCCCAGCAGCAGCGAATTGACCTGGTCTTGTGCGCGCCGCAGCGATTGGCGCAGCGCATCGGTTAGCATTTCCGTGGAACGCAGCGGTGTCGACATCACAATTCCGTAGGTGAAAAGAAGAGTGCACAGGGCAATGCAGGGGGACCAACGCGCACATCGCACCTTCGTGATCCTGTGGACACTGGCCACTGCCGTCAAGCTGTTGATCGCCGCACGCTTGCCGTTGTTCGTGGACGAGGCGTTCTACTGGCAGGAAGGCCAGCACCTGGCGGCGGCGTATTCGGATCTGCCGGGCATGACCGCCTGGCTGACGCGACTGGGTGTCGAATTCGGTGGGCATCACCTGCTGGCGCTGCGGCTGCCGTTCCTGGCCATCGCCGCGTTGCTGCCGTGGTTGATCGCGCACATCGCCACGCGCTGGTTCGGCTCCACCCTGGGCTGGCAGGCGGGCAGCCTGACCCTGCTGATGCCGCTGTCGGCCACGCTGGGCATCCTGGCGGTGCCGGACGTGCCGATGGCCCTGGCCGCGGTGCTGTGCATGGACGCCGGCGCACGCCTGTTGCGCGAGGTGGATGCCACCAGTGCGCTGGAGCTCGCCATCGGCCTGGTCATCGGCGCGCTCAGCCACTACCGCTTTGTCGGCGTGATCGGGGTGGGCTGCATTGCGCTGCTGTGCATTCCGCAGGGGCGCGCGGTGCTGCGCGACCCGCGCATCTGGATGGCGCTGACGGTAGGTGCGATGAGCTGGCTGCCGTTGTTGTTCTGGAACACCGACCATGACGAGGCCGGGCTGCGCTTCCAGCTGGTCGATCGGCATCCATGGCGTTTCCAGATCAGCGGTCTGTGGTTCCTGCTGATCCAGGCGGTGGCGGTGACGCCGCTATTGGCCTGGGCGATGCTCAAGGTGGGCCTGGCCGGCACCCGCAGCGGCGGCGGGTCGCGCGCGCAATGGCGCTACTTCGGCCTGCTGGGCGGCATCTCGACCGTGGCGATCTTCGTGCTCGGCTTCTTCAGCGATGCCGAACGCATCAGCTTCCATTGGCCGCTGCCCGGCTATCTCGCGCTGCTGGTGCCGGTGCCGATGATCCTGATGCGCTGGCCGCATCCGCTGCGGCGTGCCGCCTGGCTGCTTGCGCTGCTCGGCACGCTGGGCGCGTATGGGTACTACCTGGCGGTGTCGGTGCCCTCCATTCGCGCGCAGGCGGCCGGCGAAAAATACTACCCGCGCAATTTTGCCGGCTGGAACGATCTGGCGCGCGCGGTCAAGCGCCAGCTGGCGCAGATGCCGCCGGGCACGCGCGTGCTGGCGGGGAATTTCAAGGTCGGCGCCGAGCTCGGTTTCCAGTTGCGCAATGCGCAGATCGAGGTGCTGTACGCCGAGTTGAACGACAAGCATGGGCGCAGCGCGCAACTGCAGCAGTGGGGCCTGCTCAGCGACGGCAGGCGCGACGGACCGCGCTTGCTGGTGCTGTCGCCCAGCGATCAGCGCTACCGCGATCTGCTCGCGCGCTATCACGCCGTCTGCGACATGGTCGGGCCATTGCCGCCGCCCACCGTGGTTTCCACCGATCATGGCTACCAGCGCTTCCTGCTGTTCGCACTGCCGGCCCAGCGTGCACCCGGTCCATGCGTGGCCCCGGCGATGGCCTGGATCGATACGCCGCTGCCGGATGCGAACGTCGCCGGTCGGGTGCAGGTGCGCGGCTGGGCTTTCAAGGATGGCATCGGGCTGGCAGCCGTGGAGTTGCTGCTCGACGGGCGGCCGGTGTCGAACGCCGAGTATGGCAGCGTGCTGGACGTGCGCCCGTACTGGAAGATCTCCACCGACCCGCAGCATCCGAATGTCGGCTTCTCCGCCACGCTCGACACGCAGGCGTTGCCGCCCGGCACGCATTGGTTGGGACTGCGCCTGCATGGCCGCGACGGCAGCGTCGAGGACTGGTGGGAGCAACCCGTCACCGTTTCCGCACCCTAGATCCCGCGATGACCGATACCGTCTCCTCTCCCCATCCCGCGCTTGCGTCCGGGATTCGCATCGCCGTGCTGGTGCCGTGCCACAACGAGGCGGCGACCGTGGCCGAGGTGGTCGGCGCGTTCGCCGCGGCGCTGCCGGGCGCGGTCGTGCATGTGCTGGACAACAATTCCAGCGACGCCACTGCGGCGATCGCAGCCGATGCCGGCGCGCAGGTATGGCGCGTCGCGCTGCAGGGCAAGGGCAATGTGGTGCGGCGTGGGTTTGCCGATGTGGAGGCCGACATCTATGTGCTGGTCGATGGCGATGCGACCTACGATGCCGCCGCTGCGCCCATCCTGGTGCGCAAGCTCGTCGACGAGCGGCTGGACATGGTGGTCGGCGCGCGCCGCGACCAGTAGCAGGCTGCGTATCGGCCCGGTCATCGCCTCGGTAACGTGTTGCTGACGCGGTGCGCGGGACTGCTGTTCGGGCGCAGCTTCGACGACATGCTGTCCGGCTATTGGGTGTTCTCGCGGCGCTACGTCAAATCCTTCGCCGCGCATGCGCAGGGTTTCGAGACCGAAACCGAACTGGCCGTGCACGCCCTGCAACTGCGCATGCCGGTGGCCGAGGTGCAGATCGCCTACGGGGTGCGCCCTGAAGGCTCGCATAGCAAACTGAACACCTGGCGCGATGGCTGGCGCATCCTCACCACCATCGCCAAGCTGTTCAAGGCCGAACGGCCATTGTTGTTCTTCTCGATCGGCTTCGTGCTCAGTGCCGCGCTGTCGATCGTGCTGGCGATCCCGCTGTTTGAAACGTACCTGCAGACCGGGCTGGTGCCGCGCTTTCCAACGGCGATCCTGTGCGTGGCGCTGATGCTGCTGGGATTTCTGTTGCTGGCCTGTGGGCTGATCCTGGACACGGTCACGCGGGGGCGGGTCGAAGCCAAGCATCTGGCCTATCTCGCCGAGCCGGGCGTGGGAACTCTGCGTGCGATGCTGCGCGCCGGGGACGCGATCTGATGGCAACTGCGACCGCCGCTGCATCCATCACCCGCCGACAGCGCTTTTTGCACTGGGCGGACCATCGTTTCGGCTTCCATTCGCCGCGCCATGTCATCGCGGCGACGTGTGCAGTGGTACTGCTCGGCGCACTGCTGTCGCTTTGTCTCGGCCAGGATGCCAACTGGGATCTGCGCAACTATCACCTTTACATCGGGGATGCCTGGGTCAATGGCCGCCTGGGCGTGGATCTGGCACCTGCGCAGATGCAGAGCTACTTCAGCCCGCTGCTGGATGTGCTGCATGCCGGGTTGATGCTGCGGCTGCCGGCGCCACTGGTGGGAGCATTGCTGGGTGCCTTGCACGCGCTGGTCTTCATTCCGGTGGCGGCGGTGGCGTGGCGGGTCCTGTCCAACCATCCCCGGCGCGCGCAGTGGGCGCCGCTGCTCGCGTTGGCCGGCATGTGCAGTGCGGTGTTCCTGTCCGAACTGGGCGCCACCATGGGCGATACCGCCAGTGCGATTCCGGTGCTGGGGGCCGTGGCCGCCGTGCTGTGGGCACACGCCGGGGCGCGCGGCGGTGCGCGTGTTGGGCGGATATGGGGCATGGCCGGCGCGCTGATCGGTCTGGCGGTGTCGCTAAAGCTCACCAATGCGCTGTACGCGCTGGCCTTGGCGCCGGCGATGCTCTGCGATGGCGGGCCTGGGCGTTCGCGCGTGACCGCGCTCGCCGTGGTGTCGGGCACGGCGCTGCTGGTGTTGGCGCTGGTGGCTGGCCCGTGGTACTGGCAGGTGTGGCAACAGCTGGGCAACCCGCTGTTTCCACAATTCAACGGCATCTTCCAGTCGCCGCTGGCGGCGCCGGTGTCGATTGCCGATGTGCGCTGGCTGCCGCGCAACCTGGGCGAACAGCTGATCTGGCCGCTGCTGTTCACGCTCAAGCCGCAGCGGATCGGTGATCTCGGTCTGGTGCAGGCAGGTTGGGCGGTGTTGTACGTCGTGGCCGTTCTCGCAGTTGGGCGCAGCGTGCTGCGGCGTCCGGTGCGGACAGATGGCCTCGATCGCTCCGCTGTCGTGCTGCTGGTCTTCTTCGGCGTCGCCTACGCGCTGTGGCAGGCGGTCTTCAGCATTCATCGCTACCTGGTGGTGCTGGAGCTGCTGGCACCGCTGGTGCTGTGGATCGTGTGCCGACGCGCCTTCACCGCTCAGCCTGAGCGCAAGGCCGCCTGGTTGATCGGTCTGTGCGCGCTGGTGGCGGTAGTGGGATGGAAGGATTGGGGGGCACGAGTCCTGGGCGCGCGACAGTTTTCGGGTCGAGCAGCCGGACCTCGGGGATGCGGCTGCCGCGACCGTGTTGCTGGTTGGCGATGAGCCGCAATCCTGGCGCGTGCCGCTGCTGCCACGGCAGGCGCGCTACATCGGGGTGGCCACCAACATCTCCGAAACAGATCAGTATCGCCAGCGAGTGCGCGCGCTGATCGCCGAGCGGCCGCGGCTCTATGCGATGTTGGGTGCGGCGCGCGACAAGCAGCAGTTGCGGGTCGATCGAATGAACCAGCTGGCGCAACAGCTGGGCTGGGATGTCCAGCCGCAGTGCACGCGGCTGCGGTGGCTGATCGCGCGCGGGCTGCGTGCCGGGCTGGAAGAGGTGCCGCCGGGGCGCTGCCTGCTCACGGTGCCCAAGGGCAAGGCGCTGGATACGGTCGCTGCGGACCGCGCGGTGCGCGAGGCTGCGCAGCAGCGTCTTGCCGCGTATGGACTGACGCTGGATCCGGCGAGCTGCCGCACCTTGTCCTCGCAGGTCGGGCAGGCCGACTATCCCTATCAGTTCTGCGCACTGGCGCATCCGTAGCAAGGATCGGCAGGTGCGAGAGCGGGGTATCGCCGCGGGTGGCTCGGCGGCGATGCCGGCGTGATGTTCGTCCAGGCCGGCGCTTCTGTCGCAAGCTGCGTCCGCAGCGGGTTTCAAGGAAGCACGAACCCCGCCTGCCGCAGCAACCGAGCCAGCGCGATCAACGGCAGGCCGATCAGTGCGGTGGGGTCGCTGGTGCGGATGGCGTCGAACAGGCTGATGCCCAGGCCTTCGCACTTGAAGCTGCCTGCGCAGTCCAGTGCCGGCTCGGCGGCCAGGTAACGCGCGATGTCGTCAGGCGTCAGTGGGCGCAGCTGCACCTCGGTCAGATCCAGTGCGTGAAAGCTGCGTTGTGGGCCTGTCAGGCTGACGGCGGTGTGGAAGCGCACCGTGCGCCCGGCCATGGCGCCCAGTTGCGCACGCGCCTGCTCCAGGGTGCCGGGCTTGCCCAGACTCTGTCCGTCCAGGTCGGCGACCTGGTCCGAGCCGATCACCCAGGCGTCGGGCGCGCCGGCTGCCACGGCCGCGGCCTTCTCGGCGGCCAGGCGGCTGGCCAGGGTTTCAGGTCTCTCGTCCGGCCGCGCCTGCTCATCGACGTCCGGGCGGGCGGTGCTGAACTCCAGTTGCAGGCGGGCGAGCAGCTCGCGCCGGTAGACGGAGGTGGAGGCGAGGATCAGGCGTGGCATCATGGGCATGACGAAGGACGGGCAGGGGGGAGTTTGCCAGCCGGCACGGGTCGCAGGATCTGTGAATGGGTGCATTTGACATGGCCTCGGCGGGTCTTTAACATTCTGCGGCTTATGTCCGCGAACGTACCCGAAATGCTGGATGCTTGGCGGATGGTCGCAGCGCGCAGGCGCTTCGATGGCCGCATCCCGCTCTCTGCGATGACTCGCTTGCAGGGAAGTCTGGTCGATACAGAGGGCGAATGCGTCTATTCGCTCCAATTCGACCAGGACGCTTTGCTCAAGGTCGCCTATGTCGAGCTCAGCATCGATGTCGAGCTGCCACTGGCCTGCCAGCGCACCTTGCAGCGGTTTCTGTATCCGGTGCAGGTCAGGCAGCGTCTTGGACTGATCCGCGACGAGGACGAAGAGGCCGCGTTGCCGCCCGATTACGAGGCCTTGCTGGTGCCCGAAGACGGCATGCTGCGGGCGATGGATCTGGTGGAGGACGAACTGGTGCTGTCGGTACCGGTGGTGCCGATGGCGCCGGGAAGCGAGGCGGTCGAGGCCGAGTGGGTTCCGACCCGAGAAGAGCAAGACAAGGCCAGTCCGTTCGCGGCGCTGGCAGCGTTGAAGAAACAGTAACCGCCGCTGTGAAGGGCGGTAAGACAGGTCGACGCGGGCGTAGAGCGTGCTGTTCGACTCAACAGATCAAGTTATCGAACTAAAGTTGGAGCAATCCCATGGCTGTGCAGAAATCCCGTGTCACCCCGTCCCGCCGCGGCCAGCGTCGTTCGCACGATGCCCTGACCGCCAAGCAGCTGTCGACCGACCCGACCAGCGGCGAGATCCATCTGCGCCACCACATCACCGCCGACGGTTACTACCGTGGCAAGAAGGTGATCACGACCAAGTCGTCGGCCGTCCAAGAAGATTGATCCGTGGCGCCCGCCGCGCCACGCGCGGCCGGGTGACCCTCGATTCTTCCGGAGCCGCCGGTCACCGCGGCTCTTGCACCAGGAAACAGTATGAGCAAGCGGATCTATTCCAGAATCGCGGGCACGGGTAGCTATTTGCCCGAAAAGGTGTTGACCAACGACGACATGTCGAAGATCGTCGACACCAGCGATGAATGGATCTTCTCGCGCACTGGTATCCGTGAGCGTCACATCGTTGCCGACGACCAGACCACCAGCGATCTGGCGTACTTCGCCTCGATCAAGGCGATGGAAGCGGCCGGTGTGACCGCCGACGAGATCGACCTGATCGTCGTCGGCACCACCACGCCCGACCTGATCTTTCCGTCCACGGCCTGCCTGCTGCAGGCGCGATTGGGCAATGTCGGCTGCGGCGCGATGGACGTCAATGCGGCCTGCTCTGGCTTCGTCTACGCGCTCAGCGTGGCCGACAAGTTCGTGCGCAGCGGCGACGCCAAGACCGTGCTGGTGGTCGGCGCGGAAACCCTGACCCGCATCGTCGACTGGACCGACCGCACCACCTGCGTGCTGTTCGGCGACGGTGCCGGCGCGGTGGTCCTCAAGGCCGACGAAGAGACCGGCATCCTCAGCACCCACCTGCATGCCGACGGCAGCAAGAAGGAGCTGCTATGGGACCCGGTCGGCGTGTCGGTCGGCTTCGGCGAAGGCAAGAATGGCGGCGGTGCGTTGCTGATGAAGGGCAACGACGTCTTCAAGTACGCGGTCAAGGCGCTGGATTCGGTGGTCGATGAGACCCTGGCCGCCAACGGCCTGGACAAGCACGACCTGGACTGGCTGATTCCGCATCAGGCCAACCTGCGCATCATCGAGGCCACCGCCAAGCGGTTGGAGCTGCCGATGGAGCAGGTGGTGGTCACGGTGGATCGCCACGGCAACACGTCCTCGGCCTCGGTGCCGCTGGCGCTGGACGAGGCGGTCCGCTCCGGCCGCGTGCAGCGTGGGCAGTTGCTGTTGCTGGAAGCCTTCGGTGGCGGCTTCACCTGGGGCTCGGCGCTGCTGCGCTACTGAGGCCTTCGAGCGCTGCCGCGTTCGCCGGCAGCGCTTTCGATATCGATTCCGGACTGCCGCGCACCTGCGTGGCGGATGCGGTTGCGTGCCCGTTCGGGACCGAACCGGTGTCCGGCGTTGCGACGTCTGGTCACGTTCCGGTGGCCCCTGCATACGCGGCAGTACAGACGGCCGGGCGATTTCGCACGTATCATCCCGGCTCGATTTTTGTAGGCAGCATCGCGTGACCGAATCTACGCTCGCTTTCGTGTTTCCCGGCCAGGGCTCCCAGTCCCTGGGCATGCTGGCCGAACTGGCTGAACTGCACCCGCAGATCCGCGAGACCTTCGTCGAGGCCTCCGATGGCGCCGGTGTCGATCTGTGGGCCCTGTCGCAGGGCGGCCCGGAAGAGATGCTCAACCGTACCGAGTACACCCAGCCGGCGCTGCTGGCCGCGGGCGTGGCGGTGTGGCGGCTGTGGAACGCGCAGCGCGGCGAACGCCCGGCGCTGCTGGCGGGCCACAGCCTGGGCGAATACACCGCCCTGGTTGCCTCCGGCGCCTTGTCGCTGCACGACGGCGCCCACCTGGTGCGCCTGCGCGGCCAGTTCATGCAGGCGGCCGCCCCGGCCGGTGTCGGCGCGATGGCGGCGGTGCTGGGGGCCGAGGATGCGGTGGTGCAGGAGGTCTGTGCGCAGGCGTCCGGCAGCCAGGTGGTGGTGCCGGCCAACTTCAATTCGCCGGGCCAGATCGTGATCGGTGGCGATGCCGCAGCGGTGGACCGCGCGCTGGCGCTGTTGGCCGAGCGCGGCGTGCGCAAGGCGGTCAAGCTCGCAGTGAGCGTGCCTTCGCATACCCCGCTGATGCGCGATGCGGCCAATCAGCTGGGTGAAGCGATGGCCGGGCTGCGCTGGCAGGCGCCGCAGATCCCGGTGGTGCAGAACGTAGACGCGCGCGTGCACGACGGCAGCGAGGCGATCCGCCAGGCGCTGGTGGAACAGTTGTACCTGCCGGTGCAATGGACCGGCTGCGTGCAGGCGCTGGCCGCCCGGGGCATCACCCGCGTCGCCGAATGCGGCCCCGGCAAGGTACTGAGCGGGCTGATCAAGCGGATCGACAAGAGCCTGGACGCGCGTTCGCTGGCCACACCCGCCGATTACGCCGGCGCGCTCGACGCGTGGACGCACTGATCCAGCGCACACGCGGTATGCCGGCCCCCTCGACGTTCGCGGCGATGATCGCGACGTCCCCCTTCGAGGAACAGTAGTCATGAGCAAGCCTCTTCAGGGCGAAATCGCCCTCGTCACCGGCGCCAGTCGCGGTATCGGTGCGGCCATTGCCGACACCCTGGCCGCCCAGGGCGCCACCGTCATCGGCACCGCCACCTCGGCGTCCGGCGCGGCGGCCATCGGCGAGCGTCTGGCCGCAGGCGGCGGCCACGGCCGCGAACTCAACGTCACCGATGCCGCCGCGGTCGACGGCCTGATCGATGCGATCGGCAAGGAATTCGGCGCCATCTCGATCCTGGTCAACAACGCCGGCATCACCCGCGACAATCTGTTGATGCGGATGAAGGACGACGACTGGCAGGCCATCCTGGACACCAACCTGACCAGCGTGTTCCGCACCTCCAAGGCGGTGATGCGCGGCATGATGAAGGCGCGCAAGGGCCGCATCATCAATATCGCCTCGGTGGTCGGCGTGACCGGCAATCCGGGCCAGACCAACTACGCCGCGGCCAAGGCCGGCATCATCGCGTTCTCCAAGTCGCTTGCCAAGGAAATCGGCTCGCGCGGGGTCACCGTGAACGTGGTGGCGCCCGGTTTCATCGATACCGACATGACCAAGGCATTGCCGGAGGAGTCCAGGGCGGCATTGCTGGAGCAGATCGCGCTCGGCCACCTGGGCGCGCCCGAGGACATCGCCAATGCGGTGGCGTTCCTGGCGGGGCCGACCGCCCGCTACATCACTGGTGAAACCCTGCACGTCAACGGCGGTATGTACATGCCGTGAGCGTGCGCCGCCGGGAGGCGCTAAGTGGCTGATCGGCCGGGACTTGTGTTGCAATGCAAGGCCCGGGCGCTTCCACTACACTATCCAACGCGGCCATCGCAGCGGCGATGGCGTTTGTGAGTCCCTCACAGGAGCACCGCACATCCATGTGCGGGGATCCTAAAACTCGAACCACCACTACTCCAGCTGGAGCGATATCCCCAATGAGCACCATCGAAGAACGCGTCAAGAAAATCGTCGTCGAACAACTCGGCGTCAAGGAAGAGGAAGTCACCACCAGCGCATCGTTCGTCGATGACCTGGGTGCCGACTCGCTGGACACCGTCGAGCTGGTGATGGCGCTGGAAGAAGAGTTCGAGTGCGAGATCCCGGACGAAGAGGCCGAGAAAATCACCTCGGTCCAGCAGGCGATCGACTACGTCAAGGCTCACGTCAAGAGCTGATGCGTTGTTCCTGACGGCGGTGGCGCGCGTCATGCCGCTGCTGCGTCAGACATCCATGGGGCCGCTGATGCGGCCCTGTGTTTTTCAAGCGTCACCCGCTAACCGCAAGCACCGTCCGTTCCGTGGTGAGGAGATCTGCAATGAGTCGTCGTGTTGTCGTTACCGGCATGGGCATGGTGTCGCCGCTGGGCAATGATCTGGCCAGCAGCTGGGATGGAATCATCCACGGGCGCTCCGGCATCGGCCCGATCACGCAGATCGATGCCTCGCAGTTCACCACCAAGATCGCCGGCGAGATCAAGAATTTCGACCCCACGCTTTTTGTGTCCGCCAAGGACGTCAAGAAGATGGATTCGTTCATCCACTACGGTGTCGGCGCCTCGTTCATGGCGCTGGACGACTCCGGCCTGGAAATCGACGAAAGCAATGCCGAACGCATCGGTGCCATCCTCGGCTCCGGCATCGGCGGGCTGCTCGGCATCGAAGAGCAGACCATCAAATTCCATGAGGGCGGCGCGCGCAAGATTTCGCCGTTCTACGTGCCCAGCACCATCATCAACATGCTGCCGGGCCAAGTGAGCCTGATCAAAGGCCTGAAGGGCCCGACGTTCTCGGCGGTATCGGCCTGCGCCACCTCCAACCACTCGATCGGCACGGCGATGCGCATGATCCAGTACGGCGATGCCGACGTGATGCTGGCCGGCGGCGCCGAGCGCGGGTCCTCGCCGAGCTCGGTCGGCGGTTTCTGCGCGATGAAGGCCATGTCCACCCGCAACGACGATCCCGCTGCCGCCTCGCGCCCGTGGGACAAACAGCGCGACGGTTTCGTGCTGGGCGACGGTGCCGGCGTGCTGGTGCTGGAGGAATACGAACACGCCAAGGCGCGCGGTGCGCGCATCTATGCCGAGCTGGTCGGTTTCGGCGCCAGCTCCGACGCCTTCCACATGACCGCGCCGAGCGAAGACGGCGAAGGCGCGGCGCGCAGCATGGTCGCCGCCATGCGCGACGCCAAGCTCAATCCCGAGCAGATCGGCTACCTCAACGCGCACGGCACCTCCACGCCACTGGGCGATCTGGCCGAGACGCTGGCGATGAAGCGCGCGCTGGGCGATCACGCCTACAAGACCATGGTCAGCTCGACCAAGTCGATGACCGGCCACCTGCTCGGCGCGGCCGGTGGGGTGGAGGCGATCTTCTCGGTGATGGCGCTGCACACCGGCATCATTCCGCCAACCATCAACCTGGACGAGCCCAGCGAAGGCTGCGACCTGGATTACGTGCCGAACGTGGCGCGCGAGGCCAAGGTGGATGCGGTGATGTCCAACGGCTTCGGTTTTGGCGGCACCAACGGCACGCTGGTGTTCAAGCGCATCTGAGCCGCGCAGGTGGCGCTGCACGCCGCCGTGCCGCACGCGCCTGCACGGCGAAGCGCGGCACTCACGCCGGCGCCCCCGGTTGTCGTTCGATCTGTTGCCGATCCGTCGTTTCCCGATCGATCGTTGATCCATTCCCGATCCACTCCCGCGTGCGCTGCAGTCCCGGCAGCGCCGCGAACTCCCGCACCCTCCCCATGCCGGACCGATGACGCTCACCAGATCATTGCACGCGGACATCGATCTGCTGGCGCTACACCGGCTGGCGCCGCAGCGCTATCCGGCGCTGCTGGAATCGACCGCCTCCGGCACCGAGCATGGGCGCTGGGACGTGCTGTTGCTGGCCGAGGGCGCCAGCCTGCGCCTGGATGCCGATGGCCGCACCCGCGATGGCGAGGACAGGGTGCTGGAAGGCAGCTTCCTGGCCGCGCTGGACGCCGCCTGGCAGGCCGAGCGCGTGCCACATGACGCGCACAGCCCATGGCCATTTCGCGGCGGTTGGGCGGTGCTGCTGGATTACGAACTGGCCGCCCAGGTCGAGCCGATCCTGCAGTTGCCCACGCGCACCGATGGCCTGCCCTCGGCACTGGCGCTGCGCGCGCCGGCGGCGGTGTTGCGCGATCGTGTGCAGGGCCGCTGCGTCGCGCTGGCCGAACCGGGCCGCGATGATCTGCTGGCGCGCATCGTCGAAGACATCGCTGCGTGCGCTGCGTTGCCGCCGTTGCCGGCCTGGGTCGGGCCGCTGGCGGTCGATGAAGACGCGCCCGAGCGGTTCACCGACGCGGTGCAGCGGGTGCTGGATTACCTGCGCGCCGGCGATGTGTTCCAGGCCAATATCTCGCGCGCCTGGCAGGCCACATTCACAGACGCGGTCGACCCGGCGGCGCTGCATGCGCGGCTACGCGCAGCCAACCCCGCGCCGTTTGCCGGTGTATTCGCTGCGGCCGGGCGGGCAGTGGCCAGTTCCTCGCCCGAGCGTCTGGTGTCGGTGCAGGGCGATGCGGTGCAGACGCGCCCGATCGCCGGCACCCGCGCGCGCTTTGCCGGCGACGACGATGCGGCGCGGATCCGCGAACTGGTGGGGCACCCCAAGGAACGTGCCGAGCACGTCATGCTGATCGACCTGGAGCGCAACGACCTGGGCCGCATCTGCGCCCCGGGCACGGTGGAGGTGGACGAGCTGATGGCAGTGGAAAGCTATGCGCACGTGCACCACATCGTCAGCAACGTGCGTGGCCGCCTGCGGGCCGGGGTCACCCCGGGCGAGGTGATCGCGGCGGTCTTTCCCGGCGGCACCATCACCGGCTGCCCGAAGGTGCGCTGCATGCAGATCATCGCCGAGCTGGAGCAGACCGCGCGCGGCGCCTACACCGGCGCGTTCGGCTGGCTCAATCGCGATGGCGACATGGACCTGAACATCCTGATCCGCACCGCCGAGGTGGCCGGCAACCAGGTGCGGTTCCGCACCGGGGCCGGCATCGTGGTGGATTCGGATGCGCAGCGCGAGCTGGACGAGACCCGCGCCAAGGCGCGCGGCGTGTTGCGCGCGCTGGATCCGCCATGAGTGCTTCAACGGGACATCACCGGCGCGCGGTATCCTGCGCGGCGCTGGGGCAATGACGAGGTGGGTGTGGCGGTGACTGGCAAACGCGGATGTCTGGCCGTGCTGGGCACGGCAGTGCTGCTTGTGGCGCTAGTGGCGATTGCCGCGCTGGTGGCATGGCGGCACTACCTGCAGTTCGCCGACACGCCGGCCAAGGCCGCCGCGCCCAGCGTAGTGGTGGCGCCCGGCGATTCGCTCAAGGCCACGCTGCGCAAGCTGCGCGCGGCCGGCATCACCCAGGGCATGGATCTGGAATGGCAGTTGCTGGCGCGCCAGGTGGGTGCGGCCGGCAAGCTCAAGGTGGGCGAATACGCACTGGCGCCGGCGCTGTCGCCGCGCGAGCTGCTGACGCGCATGCGTCAGGGACGGGTGATCCAGTACCGCTTCACCCTGGTGGAAGGCTGGAATGTCCGCCAGCTGCGCGCCGCGCTGGCCACCGCCACGCCGTTGCAGCAGACCATCGGCAGCCTGGACGATGCAGCGCTGATGGCGCGGCTCGGATTCCCGGGTCAGCACCCGGAAGGGCGCTTCCTGCCGGAGACCTATCTCTACCAGCGCGGCGACAGCGATCTGGATGTGCTCAAGCGCGCGCACGCGGCGATGGACAAGGCGCTGGCGCAGGCCTGGGAACAGCGCGCAGCCGACCTGCCGCTGACATCGCCGGAGCAGGCGCTGATCCTGGCGTCCATCATCGAGAAGGAAACCGCGCTGGGCAGCGAGCGGCCGCTGATCGCCGGGGTGTTCCTGCGCCGCCTGCAGCTGGGCATGAAGCTGCAGACCGACCCAACTGTGATCTACGGTATCGGCAGCAGCTACGACGGCAATATCCGCCGCCGCGACCTCACCACCGACACGCCCTACAACACCTATACGCGCACCGGTCTGACCCCGACGCCGATCGCCATGCCCGGCCGCGAGGCGCTGTTGGCGGCGGTGCGCCCGGCTCCCGGCGATGCGCTGTACTTCGTGGCCGTGGGCGACGGCACTGGTGCCCACGCCTTCTCGGCCACGTTGGCCGAGCACAACGCCGCGGTGGCGCGCTACCTGCAACGCCGCCGCCTGCCCGAGATGCCGCACAAGGAGCCCACGCCATGACCGCCGCGTTTTCGCCCTGGCAGCAGCGCGCCTTCGACCAGACCGTGGCGGCACTGGACGCCGGCCGGCTCGGGCACGGGCTGCTGATCTGTGGCCCCGAAGGCCTGGGCAAGCGCGAGGTGGCCCTGGCGCTGGCCGAGCACGTGCTGGCCAGTTCGCCAGACCCGGCGCTGGCGCAGCGCACGCGCCAGTTGATCGCCGCCGGCACCCATCCGGACCTGCAGCTGATCTCCTTCATTCCCAACCGCACCGGCGACAAACTGCGCACCGAGATCATCATCGAGCAGGTGCGCGAGATTTCGCAGAAGCTGGCGCTGACGCCGCAATACGGCATCGCCCAGGTGGTGATCGTCGACCCGGCCGATGCAATCAATCGCGCCGCCTGCAATGCCCTGCTCAAGACCCTGGAAGAGCCCTCGCCGGGGCGTTATCTGTGGCTGATCAGCGCCCAGCCGGCACGCCTGCCGGCCACGATCCGCAGTCGCTGCCAGCGGCTGGAATTCAAGCTGCCGCCGGCGCAGGAGGCGCTGCAGTGGCTGCTGGCGCAAGGTGTCCAGGCGCGCGCCGCGCAGGAAGCGCTGGATGCCGCGCGCGGTCATCCCGGCCTGGCCATGCAGTGGGTGCGCGAGGACGGCCTGGCGGTGCGACGCGCGGTGGCGCAGGACCTGGAGCAGATCGCCAGTGGTCGCGCCGGCGCGGTGGATGTCGCGCAGCGCTGGACCAACGACGGCCAGGCCGATCAGCGGCTGCGCCATGCCGCCGACCTGGCCTTGGCGCAGGCATCGGCCGGCTTGACCGATCCGCCGCGGTTGCACAAGCTGGCGACCTGGTTCGACGCCGCCAATCGCACCCGCGATCTGTTGCGCACCACCGTCCGCGCCGACCTGGCAGTGACGGAATTGCTGCTGGCCTGGCGCGAGGGAGAGCGCCAGGCACGTTCTAGGGGAACTCGATGAGTGCAATGAATGCACGCCAAGGCATTTTGTCGCTGGCGTTGAAGGACAAGCCGGCGCTCTACAGCGCCTACATGCCGTTCGTCAAAGGCGGCGGCATCTTCGTCCCGACGCCCAAGCGCTACATGCTGGGCGACGAGGTGTTCCTGCTGCTGACCCTGCCCGATTCCAGCGAGCGCCTGCCGGTGGCCGGCAAGGTCATCTGGACCACGCCCGCCGGTGCGCAGGGCAACCGCGCCGCCGGCATCGGCGTGCAGTTCCCGGACGGCCCGGAAGGCGAGGCGGTGCGCAACAAGATCGAAACCCTGCTGGCCGGCCTGACCACCTCGGACAAGCCCACGCACACCATGTGAAATGGGGCGTTGGCGTGGCGGGGTGGTGCGCAAGGCGCAAGGCCCATCCGCTGCGCCGCCGTAGTCGGGTCAGGCGATGCAGCCGCTGTGTCGTCGCATGACAGGGCCCGGTAAACAACTATTGACGATGGCTGCCGCTGCCCTATAATGTGCGGCTCGCGTCACCGGGCGGTTAGCTCAGCGGTAGAGCATTGCCTTCACACGGCAAGGGTCACAGGTTCGATCCCTGTACCGCCCACCATTGAAATCCAGCGGGTCCACGGATTTCGACGCGAAGAAAAAGCCGGCCATGCGCCGGTTTTTTTGTGCCCGCGTTTTCTGTCTGCTAGGAGTCGAGCAGTGGGTCGCGCTCAATCCTTTCAATGGCATCGCAGTGCGCAATGCAGCGCCTGGCGTGCATGCGTCCAAGCCGCACAATGAGTTCGATATGGCCGGTGGGCATGATCGTGCGCTGGTGCAACCAGCTTTCCAGCGTTTCCAGCGAAACCCCCATCGCGCGTGCCGCGGGTGCGCGCCAGCGACGTCCGTAGATGCAAGTGGCGATCGCCTGCAGTGCCTGCAGGCGTGGGTACGCATGGACGGTCATCGGGTCGCTCGGTAATGGCAGGAGCGCGCATTACCGCAGATTGGCAATCAGGATCAATGGTCGGCCGCAGGTCTCGTCGTGCACGGCGTTGCGGTCTGAATGGTGGCTGCGGCCCGGCGCGTTGCCCATCGCCCAGCTGGTCCCCGGTTGTTGCGAGCTCGACAAGGAGTTGCCATCCTGCAAGGCCCCCGTTCGAGATGGAGTGGCGATGAAGACGCTGCTGGGAAGTGCGCTGGTTGCGATGTTGCTGTTGGCTGGTTGCGCGCGCGATGTCGGCGAGCAGTACGTGGGCAAGTGGGTGGACGTGAAGTCGCAGAAGCATGTGCTGAGCATCGAGCACAATGGCGAGAGCTTCATCATCCGCGACACCACGCCGGAACTGTTTGGCAATGGCGCCAAGACCAGGAACTACCCGGCGCTGCTGACCAAGGGCGTGCTGCAGGTGTCCAGTGGCAGCGGCACCGTCAACTATGCGATCGATGAGGCGACCGGGCGTTTGAGCACTGGCGATACCGAATACACGCGGGTCAAGTGACGCCGAGGCGGGGCGCTGCGGTGCCGTTGCAGGCGTGGTTGCCCAGGGAGGCAATGCATGTGCAGGCGCATCGCTTGCCGACGACGCTGCTGGAGAAGCGTCGTACGCGTGACTGCGTGCGCGAGCTGATGACTACGAGTCTGCTGTGCGTCGGTTTGCCTGCATCCAGCGCCACAGCGTGGTACGCGAAACGCCCAGTGCCTGTGCGGCGATGGCGCGGTTGCCGTTGGCGCGATCCAGCGCGATGCGCACCGCTGCGGCGGTGAGTTGCATGCGCGAGGTGGACAGGTCCGTTTGCGTCACCGGAGCGGTCTGTTGATGGGGATGCCCTTCGAACAGTTCGGGCGCCCAGCGCTGCAGTTGTTCCAGGCTCAGGCGATTGCCTGGCTGCGCTTTCCAATGGATGCACAGCCGTTCGACCAGGTTGCGCAATTCGCGCACGTTGCCGGGCCAGGTGTGCTGTTGCAGCCGCTGCAGGGCGTCTTCGGACAGGGGTGAGGTGCTATTGCCCAATTGCTGGAAGTAATGCGCAAGCAGCAGCGCAATGGCGTCGGGGCGGTTGCGTAACGGGGGCAGGGCGATGCGCAATGCCGCCAGGCGATAGAACAGGTCGCGCCGGAAGCGGCCCTGCTCGACCAGGGCGTGCAGTTCCTGCAGGCTGGCGGCGACCACGCGTACGTCCACCGCCACTGGAACCGTGGCGCCGACACGCAGCACCTCGCGCTCCTCCAGGACGCGCAGCAGGCGGGTCTGCATCGGCGTGGGAAGCTCGCCGATTTCATCGAGAAACAAGGTGCCCTCGTGCGCGGCTTCGATCAGGCCGGTCTGGCCGCCGCGACGTGCGCCGGTGAAGGCGCCATCGCTGTAGCCGAACAATTCCGCTTCCAGCAGCGATTCGGAGATGGCGCCGCAGTTGATGGCGACGAAGCGGCCGCGACGCCGGCTACCGGCGTGCAGCTGGCGCGCGACCAGTTCCTTGCCGGTGCCGGTCTCGCCGCTGATCAGCACGGTCCCCGCGTGGGGGGCGTACAACTGCACCAGGTCGCGTGCCTGCAGCATGGGGGCGTCCTCGCCAAGCAGGGCGTCGTTGCGGCGCACGCGGCGCGTGCCGCTGCGCGCAGTGCGCGGCGGCAGGCTGGTGGAGGCGCTGCCCAATGCGATGGCCTGCTCCAGCGCCTGGCGCACCGACGCGGCCGAATACAGCAAGACGCCGGGCAGGCCGGCCTGTTCGGCGAAATCGATCGCCATGCCGGTGCCCACGATGACCTGGATACCCGCCGTGCGCAGGTCGGCGATGCAGTCGCGCGCATCTTCGGCAGTGACGAAGCGGCGGTGTTCGATGTCCAGGTCGAAGCTGGTCTGGAAGGCATGAAACGACGGAACGTCGCTGGCATGCGTCACCACGCCGATACGCGGGGCGATGCGGCGCGCGCGCGCCAGCGCCTCCATCAGGTCGAAGCCGGTGGCCTGGATCGGCGCCAGCGGCAATGGCAGGCGACTGCGCAGGTAGGCGGCGTTGGAGCCGCCGGCGACCAGCGCATCGCAGCGCTCGCGGCGCAGGCGCTGGCTGATGACCTCCACCGCGTCGGCAAAGCCCAGGTTGATCTGCTCGATGCGCGCACGCTGGTCGAATTCGGGAATGACGTCGGCCAGCAGGCCGGTCAGCCGCGAGACGCTGACGGTCCAGATGGTGGGTGGGGTGGACTCCATGGAGTCGTTCGGTGAGGTCCTGGGCACTGGCAAGCCATGTTTCAGTTGTGTTGCATGCTGCGCTGGATGTTGCGTTCTTGCAACATTAAAGGCGGCTTGCGATAGCAAAATCAACTATTTGCCGTTGGCACGGCCTTTGCGCCTGTCCCCCCATCTCACCGCAGGAATCGCCATGACGTCTTCGCCCACCACCTCCGCCGGCACGCGCTTTCGCGCAGCGCTGGCCGCCGAGTCGCCGCTGCAGGTGATCGGCGCGATCAATGCCAACCATGCGCTGCTGGCCCAGCGGGCCGGTTACCAGGCCATCTATCTGTCCGGTGGTGGGGTGGCGGCCGGTTCGCTCGGCTTGCCGGACCTGGGCATCAACACGCTGGAGGACGTGCTGATCGACGTGCGTCGCATCACCGACGTCTGCGCATTGCCGCTGCTGGTGGACGTGGATACCGGCTTCGGGCCAAGCGCATTCAACATCGAACGCACCATCAAATCGCTGATCAAGGCCGGTGCGGCCGGCTGCCATATCGAAGACCAGGTCGGCGCCAAGCGCTGCGGCCACCGGCCGGGCAAGGAGATCGTCAGCCAGGGCGAGATGGTGGACCGGGTCAAGGCGGCGGCCGATGCCAAGACCGATCCAGCGTTCTTCCTGATCGCGCGCACCGACGCGATCCAGATGGAAGGCGTGGAAGCTGCCATCGAGCGCGCCATCGCCTGCGTGGAGGCCGGCGCGGACGGCATCTTTGCCGAGGCCGCCTACGACCTGGAGACCTACAGGCGCTTCGTCGATGCGGTGAAGGTGCCGGTGCTGGCCAACATCACCGAGTTCGGCAAGACGCCGTTATTCACCCGTGACCAGCTCGCGCAGGCCGGCGTGGCGATCCAGCTGTTTCCGTTGTCGGCCTTCCGTGCGGCCAACAAGGCCGCCGAGGCGGTCTATGCCGCGATCCGTCGCGATGGGCATCAACAGGCCGTGCTGGACAGCATGCAGACGCGCGAAGAGCTTTACGAACGCATCGGCTATCACGATTACGAGCAGCGGCTGGATGCCTTGTTTGCACGCAAAGGCGCATGATCGCGTTCTGCTGATCACCTTCGTTGCCACCTCGTCAGTCACACCGCGATACGACATAGTCTGGGAGCTCATTGCATGAACGACACCGTCAATCCTGGTTTCAAGCCGAAGAAATCCGTTGCCCTGTCCGGCACTGCCGCCGGCAATACGGCCCTGTGCACCGTGGGGCGCAGCGGTAACGACCTGCACTACCGCGGTTACGACATACTCGACCTGGCCACCACCAGCGAGTTCGAGGAGATCGCCTACCTGCTGGTGCACGGCAAGTTGCCCAACAGCGGCGAGCTGCGCGGCTACAAGGCCAAGCTGCGCTCGCTGCGCGGCGTGCCGGCGGCAGTGAGGGCGGCGCTGGAACAATTGCCGCCGTCGGCGCATCCGATGGATGTGATGCGCACCGGCGTGTCGGTGCTGGGCTGCCTGCAGCCGGAAAAGGACGACCACAATCATCCGGGCGCGCGCGACATCGCTGACAAGCTGATGGCGTCGCTGGGTTCGATGCTGCTGTACTGGTATCACTACAGCCACAACGGCAAGCGCATCGAGGTGGAGACCGATGACGATTCGATCGGCGGGCACTTCCTGCACTTACTGCACGGCTTTGCGCCGAAGGACTCGTGGGTGCGTGCGATGCACACCAGCCTGATCCTGTACGCAGAGCACGAGTTCAATGCGTCCACGTTCGCCTGCCGCGTGATCGCCGGTACCGGCAGCGACATGTACAGCGCCATTGCCGGTGGTATTGGCGCGCTGCGTGGTCCCAAGCATGGCGGCGCCAACGAAGTGGCGTTCGAAGTGCAGAAGCGCTACGACACGCCGGACGAAGCCGAGGCCGACATCAAGGCGCGGGTGGAGCGCAAGGAAGTGGTGATCGGCTTCGGGCATCCGGTGTATACGGTGTCCGATCCGCGCAACAAGGTGATCAAGGACGTGGCGCGCGAGCTTTCCGAGGAGCAGGGCAGCCGCAAGATGTACGACATCGCCGAGCGTCTGGAGAGCGTGATGTGGGACATCAAGAAGATGTTCCCCAACCTGGACTGGTTCAGTGCGGTGAGCTATCACATGATGGGGGTGCCGACCGCGATGTTCACCCCGCTGTTCGTGCTGGCGCGTACGGCTGGTTGGAGCGCGCACATCATCGAGCAGCGCGTGGACGGCAAGATCATTCGGCCTTCGGCCAATTACACGGGTCCGGAGGATCAGGTGTTCGTGCCGCTGGATCAGCGCGGCTGACGGCTGCTTGCAAGTTCCCCTCATCCGCCCTTCGGGCACCTTCTCCCGCCCGGCGGAAGAAGGGAGAGCGGCATGCAATGCGTCGTGAATGGGAGCAACAGCACTAGCAACAACAACAGCAACAACAGCAACAACAGCAACAACAGCAACAACAGCAACAACAGCAACAACAGCAACAACAGCAACAACAACAGCAACAGCAACAACAACAACAACAGCAACAACAACAACAACAGCAACAACAGCAACAACAGCAACAACAGCAACAACAGCAACAGCAACAGCAACAGCAACAGCAACAGACCCCGCCCGCTTTGTGATATCGCCAGCCATGAATAGCCAGTACCGCAAGCCCTTGCCGGGCACGTCGTTGGAGTACTTCGATGCACGCGCCGCCATCGATGCGTTGCAGCCCGGCGCGTATGCGGCATTGCCGTACACCGCACGCGTGCACGCCGAAAACCTGGTGCGCCGCGCCGAACCGCAGATGCTGGAGGCCTACCTGCGCCAGTTGATCGAGCGCAAGCGCGAGCTGGATTTTCCGTGGTTTCCGGCGCGTGTGGTCTGCCACGACATCCTTGGCCAGACCGCCCTGGTGGACCTGGCCGGCCTGCGCGATGCCATCGCCGAGCAGGGTGGCGACCCGGCCCAGGTCAATCCGGTGGTGCCGGTGCAGCTGATCGTGGACCACTCGCTGGCGGTGGAATATGCGGGGTTCGACAAGCAGGCGTTCGCCAAGAACCGCGATGTGGAAGATCGCCGCAATGCCGATCGCTTCCATTTCATCGAATGGACCAAGCGCGCCTTCGAGAACATGGAAGTGATTCCGCCAGGCAACGGGATCATGCACCAGATCAATCTGGAGAAGATGTCGCCGGTGATCTACACACTGGACGGCGTGGCGTTTCCGGATACCTGCGTGGGCACCGACAGCCACACCCCGCATGTGGACGCGTTGGGCGTGATCGCGGTGGGCGTGGGCGGGCTGGAAGCGGAGAACGTGATGCTGGGGCGCGCCTCGTGGATGCGCCTGCCGGACATCATCGGGGTGAAGCTGACCGGCCGGCCGGCGCCGGGTATCACCGCCACCGACATCGTGCTGGCCTTGACCGAGTTCCTGCGCCAGCAGCGCGTGGTGGGGGCCTACCTGGAGTTCTTCGGCGCCGGTGCCAGTGCGCTGACCATCGGCGACCGCGCCACCATCTCCAACATGACCCCGGAATTCGGTGCCACAGCGGCGATGTTCTACATCGACCAGCAGACCATCGACTACCTGCGCCTGACCGGCCGCGACGATGCGCAGGTGGCGCTGGTGGAAACCTACGCACGCCACACCGGCCTGTGGGCGGACGACCTGGCGACCGCGCGCTACGAGCGCGTGCTGCAGTTCGATCTGTCCAGCGTGGTGCGCAACATGGCCGGGCCCTCCAACCCACACAAGCGCGTGGCGACCACCGAGTTGGCGCAACGCGGTATCGCGGGGCAACGGGACGAGGTACCGGGGCAGATGCCCGATGGCGCGGTGATCATCGCCGCGATCACCTCCTGCACCAACACCTCCAATCCGCGCAACGTCATCGCTGCCGGCCTGCTGGCGCGCAATGCCAATGCGCGCGGCCTGACCCGCAAGCCATGGGTGAAGAGCTCGCTGGCGCCGGGGTCGAAAGCGGTGCAGCTGTATCTGGAAGACGCTGGCTTGTTGGGTGAGCTGGAGCAACTGGGTTTCGGCATCGTGGCGTTCGCCTGCACCACCTGCAACGGCATGAGCGGGGCGCTGGATCCGGCGATCCAGCAGGAGATCATCGAGCGCGATCTGTATGCCACCGCCGTGCTGTCGGGCAACCGCAATTTCGATGGCCGCATCCATCCCTACGCCAAGCAGGCGTTCCTGGCTTCGCCGCCGCTGGTGATTGCCTACGCCATCGCCGGCACGGTGCGCTTCGATATCGAGAAGGATGTCCTCGGCATCGATGCGGACGGGGTGCCGGTGACGCTGAAGGACCTGTGGCCCAGCGATGCGGAGATCGATGCGGTGGTGGCGCGCAGCGTCAAGCCGGAGCATTTCCGCAGCGTGTACGACCCGATGTTCAAGCGCAGCGTGGGGCAGGGGCTCCGCGTGAGCCCGCTATACGACTGGCGCCCGCAAAGTACCTATATCCGCCGCCCGCCGTATTGGGAGGGCGCGCTGGCCGGTGCACGCACCCTGCGCGGCATGCGGCCGCTGGCGGTGCTGGGCGACAACATCACCACCGATCATCTCTCGCCATCGAACGCGATCCTGGCCGGCAGTGCGGCCGGCGAGTATCTGGCGCGGATGGGCGTACCGGAGGAAGACTTCAATTCCTACGCTACCCACCGCGGAGACCACCTCACCGCGCAGCGCGCCACCTTCGCCAACCCCAAGTTGGTCAATGAAATGGCGGTGGTCGATGGGCGGGTCGTCGCCGGCTCGCTGGCACGGCTGGAGCCAGAGGGCCAGGTGCTGCGCATGTGGGAAGCGATCGAAACCTACATGACGCGCAAGCAGCCGCTGATCATCATTGCCGGCGCGGATTACGGGCAGGGCTCCTCGCGCGACTGGGCCGCCAAAGGTGTGCGGCTGGCGGGCGTGGAAGTGATCGTGGCCGAGGGCTTCGAGCGGATTCACCGTACCAACCTGATCGGCATGGGTGTGCTGCCGCTGGAATTCAAACCTGGAACCGATCGCAAGAGCCTGGGGATCGATGGCAGCGAGACCTTCGACGTGACCGGCGAGCGTACGCCATGCGCCACGCTGACGCTGTCGATCCATCGGCGCGATGGCGAGCTGCTGCAGGTGCCGGTCACCTGCCGGCTGGACACTGCAGAGGAAGTCTCGATCTACGACGCCGGTGGCGTGCTGCAGCGGTTTGCGCAGGATTTTCTGGAGAGCCGGGAATCGGGAGTCGGGAATCGAGATTCGTTGCAAGCGACATCGGCAGCGCGAGCGCACTAACGTCAATGGCTACCGGCGTCATATCGCCGCGCTGATCCCCAATACCCACTCCCGGGCTCTCACCCATGACCCATCTTCCGCAAATCCGCATCCCTGCCACCTACCTGCGCGGCGGCACCAGCAAGGGCGTGTTCTTCCGGCTGCAGGATCTGCCCGCAGCGGCGCAGCAGCCCGGCGCTGGACGCGATGCGCTGTTGCTGCGGGTGATCGGTAGCCCCGATCCCTATGGCAAACAGATCGATGGCATGGGCGGGGCGACCTCGAGCACCAGCAAGAGCGTGATCGTCTCCACCAGCGCGCGGCCGGATCATGATGTGGACTACCTGTTCGGGCAGGTGTCCATCGACAGCGCGTTCGTCGACTGGAGCGGCAACTGCGGCAACCTGTCGGCGGCAGTGGGGCCGTTTGCCATTGCCAGCGGCCTGGTCGATGCCGCAACGCTGCCGCGCGATGGCGTGGCAACGGTGCGGATCTGGCAGGCCAACATCGGCAAGACCATCGTGGCGCACGTGCCGATGAGCGATGGCCAGGTGCAGGAAACCGGCGACTTCGAACTGGACGGGGTGACCTTTCCGGCGGCCGAGGTGCAGCTGGAGTTCCTCGACCCGGCCGACGATGCCGAAGGCGAGGGCGGGGCGATGTTTCCCACCGGCAACCTCATCGACCAGCTGGACATTCCCGGCCTTGGCCGGCTCGATGCAACGCTAATCAACGCCGGCATTCCGACCATCTTCGTCAATGCGCGCGACCTGGGCTACACCGGCACCGAACTGCAGGACGCCATCAATGGCGACCCGCGTGCGCTGGCCATGTTCGAGACCTTGCGCGCCCACGGTGCGGTTCGCATGGGCTTGATCGCGCGACTGGAAGAGGCGGCCACGCGCCAGCACACGCCCAAGGTGGCCTTCGTCGCGCCGCCTGCGGACTACGTCGCCTCCAGCGGTAAGCCGGTGCATGCGGCCGAGATCGACCTGCTGGTACGGGCGATGTCGATGGGCAAGCTGCATCACGCGATGATGGGCACCGCGGCGGTCGCCATCGGCACCGCGGCGGCCGTGCCGGGCACGCTGGTCAATCTGGCGGCCGGCGGCGCGGCACGCTCGGCAGTGCGGTTCGGGCATCCATCGGGCACCTTGCGGGTGGGGGCCGAGGCGACACGGGTCGATGGGCAGTGGCAGGTCACCAAGGCGCTGATGAGCCGCAGTGCGCGGGTGCTGATGGAAGGCTGGGTGCGGGTGCCCGCGCCGCAGTGAGTGAGCGGCGGCCGCGCGTCGCCGATGCGGACGAGCGACCGCTACGGACGCCGTCACGCGAACGTGCGGCCGGGAGATTGGCATCGACCTGGCGCACGAATTGCACTGGGGTGTTGCATTAATTCGAACGCAACGTCGAATTATGAAAACTTTTTCGTACGGGCTCTGCCATAATTGTGTAAATCGTGTTAATTCTGTTGCACCGCGGCATGCAGGCCAGGCAGCCGCCCCGCCACCAGAATCCGGAGTCTTCCCATGTCAGCCAGCCGGTCGTTCAAGATCAGCGCGCTTGCCGTTGCCGTCGCTTCTTTCCTCCCGCTCCACGCTGCCGCGCAGCAGGCGCCCAGCGACGACGGTGTCGTGCGCCTGGATGCGGTCAAGGTGACCGTCGAGCGCCGTTCGGAAGATTCCAAGGACGTGCCGGTGTCCGCCTCGGTGCTGCGGCCGGAATTCCTGGATGCCATCGCCACCAGTGGCTCGGATATCCGCGTGCTGGCCGGCAAGGCGCCCAGCCTGAACATCGAATCGTCCAACGGCCGCGTGTTCCCGCGCGTGTACATCCGCGGCTACGGCAACACCGATTTCAACACCTATGCCTCGCAGCCGGTGTCGTTGATCTATGACGACGTGGTGCAGGAAAACGCCTTCCTGAAGGGCTTCCCGATCTTCGATCTGGAAGGCCTGGAGGTGCTGCGCGGCCCGCAAGGCACGCTGTTCGGCCGCAACACGCCGGCCGGCGTGGTCAAGTTCAATTCGGTCAAGCCGACCATCGGCGCCAACGACGGCTACGCCAGCCTGTCCTACGGCACTTACGGCACCATGACCCTGGAAAGCGGTTTGAGCATCGCCATGGGCGAGCATTGGGCGGCGCGTCTGTCCACACTGGGCCAGCGCCGCGACGACTGGGTGGAAAACCGCGACGGCCGCGACCTGGAAGGCTATACCGACTCGGCCGTGCGCCTGCAGTTGCTGTACCAGGCCAGCGACGATTTCAGCGCCTTGTTCAATGCGCATGCGCGCCACCTGGACGGCACCGCGCGGCTGTTCCGCGCCAACATCATCCAGCCCGGCACCAATCAGCTGGTGGATGGCTTCGATGCGGAAAAATCCTTCATCGACGGCGCCAACACTCAGGAACTGCAGACCTACGGCGGCAGCGCCAACCTGACCTGGGACCTGGGCGACATCGCGCTGCACTCGATCACCGCCTACGAAGGCATTGGCAAGTACTACAGCCGCGGCGACATCGACGGCGGCTTCGGCGCGGTGTTCGCGCCGCCGTCCGGCCCGGGCGTCATTCCGTTCCCGGTGGAAACCGCCGGCGGCATCAAGAGCCTGGATCAGTACAGCCAGGAACTGCGTGCCGAATCGCAGTACGCGGGCCCGCTCAACTGGCAGGCTGGCCTGTACTACTTCCACGACGATGTGGAAGGCGAAAACTACACCTACAACACCTTCGGTGGCGGCGCCCTGGCCAGCTACCAGCTGACCCGCCAGCGCAATACCTCGTGGGCGGCGTTCGGCTCGTTGAACTACGCGGCCACCGACCGGCTGAACCTGCGCGCCGGCATCCGCTACACCTACGACAAGAAGACCTTCGACGTGCTGGCGCTGGATCGCGTCGTGCTGCAGACCCCGTCCAGCGGCGAGACCGACAACTCCAAGGTCACCGGCGACCTGGCGGCCACGTTCTCCATCAACGACGACGTCAATGTGTATGCACGCGCGGCACGCGGTTTCCGCGGGGCCAGCTTCGGCGTGCCGTCGGCCACCGCACCGCTGACCGTGGCCGAGCCGGAGACGGTGGATTCGTTCGAGATCGGCATCAAGTCCGACCTGTTCGACAACCGTGCGCGCCTGAGCTTCGACATCTACGATTTTCGGGTCAAGAACCAGCAGCTCACCGCGGTGGGCGGCGCGTCCAACGACGTGCGCCTGCTCAATGCCGACAAGACCAAGGCGCGCGGCGCCGAGTTCGATTTCGAGGCGCTGCTCACCCAGAACCTGCGCGTGACCGCCGGCGGCGCCTATAACTGGACCCGCATCGACGATCCCAGCCTGTCGGTGGGCGTGTGCCGTACCTGCACCGTGACCGACCCGCTCAACGCGGCCGGCCGCGCGCTGATCGATGGTAACGACCTGCCCCAGGCCTCCAAGTGGATGGCCAACGCCACGCTGCGTTACGGCATCCCGATGGGCGAGGACGGTGAATTGTTCTTCTACACCGACTGGTCCTACCGCAGCGAGGTGAATTTCTTCCTGTACGACTCCAAGGAATTCACCGGCCCGCCGCTGGTCGAAGGCGGCGCCAAGATCGGCTACAACTGGGGTGCCGGTGCGTACGAGTTGTCGGTGTTCTGCCGCAACTGCACCAACCAGATCCGCGTGACCGGTGCGATCGACTTCAACAACCTCACCGGCTTCATCAACGACCCGCGCATCGTCGGTGCGCAGTTCCGCGCCAATTTCTGATCGGCGCCGGCGTGTAGCAGCATCCAGCCGCCGGCGATCCTGCCGGCGGTTTTTTTTATGGCGGCAGGAGTGAGGACATGCAGCGGATCCGGCAACGGGTATGGGTGATGGTGGCGATGGTGTGCGTGTCCGGCGTTGCGTGGGCGCAACGTCCTGCACCGGCCGAACCGCGCGCAGCCGTGCCGCTGGCGGCCGAGAAGGTGGTTGTTTCCACCGACATCGGCGACGACATCGACGATGCCTTCGCGTTGGGCCTGTTGTTGCGCAGCCCGCAGCTGGACGTGCTGGGTATTGCCTCGGCCTGGGGCGACACCCGCTTGCGTGCGCAGTTGTTGCAGCGCTTGCTGCAGCAGGCCGGGCGCGGCGAGATTGCGTTGGCGGTGGGGGCACCCACGACCAGCACGATTGCCTTCAGCCAAGCGCGCTGGGCCGCCAAGGGGCAGCTGCCGGCCGGGTTGCCGGATGCGGCGGCGATGATCCTGCAGCAGGCGCGGCGTCATCCGGGCGAAGTGACCTTGCTGGTGCTGGGCCCGATGACCGATGCCGCGTTGGCGCAGCAACGCGATCCGGCCGGCTTTGCCAAGCTCAAGCGCATCGTGGCGATGGGCGGCTCGGCGCGGGCGGGCTACGGCAAGTCCGCGTATCGCCCGGCCAGTGCGCCGGCACCGGAATACAACATCCTGGCCGACGTGCCTGCGGCGCAACGGGTGTTCGCTGCGGGCGTACCCATCGTGCTGCTACCGCTGGATGCCACCCAGGTCGGGCTGGAAGAGCCCGAACGTATCGCGCTGTTCGCGCATGGCGACGGTCTGACCGATGCGCTGACCCAGCTCTACTACCAATGGCGCAACACCGACCAGCCCTGGGCCAGCGCCACCCCGACGGTGTTCGATGTGGTGCCGGTGGCCTGGTTGCTGCAGCCGCAGCTATGTCCGACCACCCCGCTGCACCTGGACGTGGACGCGCAGGGCTACACCCGCGAAGTGCCAGGCGCACCGAACGTGCAGGCGTGCCTGCGCCTGGACAAGCCGGCGTTGATTGCGTTGTACATGCGACAACTGCTGCGCTGAGATGCCTGCTGCAAACTCCGGCGTGGCGGCGTGGACTGCCCCTCATCCGCCCTTCGGGCACCTTCTCCCGCGAACGGGAGAAGGGAAGGGCACGAGCATCGCGGCGTTGCTGGGAGCCTTGGTATTTCCTTGAACCGCCCCCTCATCCGCCCTTCGGGCACCTTCTCCCGCGAACGGGAGAAGGGAAGGGCACGAGCATCGCGGCGATGCTGGGAGCCTTGGTATTCCCGTGAACCGCCCCCTCATCCGCCCTTCGGGCACCTTCTCCCGCGAACGGGAGAAGGGAAGGGCACGAGCATCGCGGCGTTGCTGAGAGCCTTCGTATTTCCTTGAACCACCCCCTCATCCGCTCTTCGCGCACCTTCTCCCGTCAAATGGGGGAAGGGAGAGGCATGAGCTTGGTGGCGTTGCTGGCCACTTGGGGCAATGACGCGCGTGCGGGCCAGATAGACGTCCATCCAGCCTGGCCCCCCTTCTCCCGCGTGCGGGAGAAGGTGCCCGAAGGGCGGATGAGGGGCTGTTGGGAAATCCCTTTCAGCCCACCCAAGACGCATCGAGTCCAGGTGCCCTGCTCGATGCGCCTGCGCGCAGCCGATCCAGCAACCGCCAGGACTCCCTGCCCGAGGCCGCTGAAGACCAGGACGCGGAGCGCCAGAGGAGCGATGCCTGTGCTGCCGCGCCACGCATGCGGGTGAGGCACGTCGCTATACTGGGCGCCTCAGTCATGGGATAGCACGAATGGACAGCCGGGGATCAGGGATGAGGGCGTCGGGCATGCAGCGCATGCTGCTGTGGGTGGCGTTGCTGGCGGTGGCGCTGGGCAGCGTGGCCTGCAGGCGCAATGAGAGCGGCCAGCTGCCGGCGGCCAGCGGCGAGGCGATCAAGGGCGACACGCAGGCCATCACCGGTTTTGCGCTGGCGCGCGCCTATCCCGACCAGACCAGCGATGGCGTGTCGCTGGCGCTTGAATTCTCCCGGCCGCTGGTCGGCACGCAGGATTTCGATGCGCTGGTGCGTTTCGAGGAAAAGGTCGGCAACGGCGACAGCAGCTGGTCGCTGTCCGACGACGGCAAGACCCTGCGCTATCCGTATGTCGAGGCCGCCAAGGACTACACGGTACTGGTCGACGCCAACCTGCTGGCCGCCGACGGCAGCCGGCTGGGCAAGCCGCTCAAGCAAAAGGTCTATACCGGCCAGTTGCAGCCGGTGGCCGGGTTCGCCTCGCAGGGCAGCGTGCTGCCCGCGCGCGAAAGCCGCGGCCTGCCGGTGGTGTCGGTCAACGTGCCGGAAGTGGACGTGGAATTCCTGCGCGTGCGCGAGAAGTCGCTGCCGGCGTTCTTCCAGCATTTTCAGCGCGGCGGGCGCCGCGGCAGCTGGGAGTTGGAGAGCGAGTACAGCGGCAAGGAGCCGTTGTCCAAGCTGGCCGACCCGGTCTACGTCAACCGGTTCATCCTGGGCGGCAAGCAGAACGAGCGCGTGCTGACCTACCTGCCCACGCAGGACATCAAGGAGCTGCAGGAGCCGGGCCTGTACTTTGCGGTGATGAAGCGCGCCGGCAGCTTCGGCAACGAATTCGATACCGCGTTCTTCACCGTCAGCGACATCGGCCTGCATACGCGCGCCTACAAGGACAAGCTGTTCGTGCACACCGCCTCGCTGCAAAGCGGTGAGGCGATCAAGAACGTGGAAATCCGCATCCTGGATGCCAAGGGCGAGCTGTTCCTCAAGGGCGCTACCGACGGCAACGGCAATGCGCTGCTCAACTACACGCTGGATGCCGGCCATGTGCTGGTGGCGCGCAGCAAGACCGATCTGTCCATGCTGCCGTTCAACCAGCCGGCGCTGGACCTGAGCGAATTTGCGGTGGCCGGACGGCAGAGCGCGTGGTTCGACGTATTCGCCTGGGCCGGGCGCGACCTGTATCGCCCCGGCGAGACCATGCGCGTCTCTGCGATCCTGCGCGATAACGACGGCAAGCCCACCAAGCCGCAGCCGGTGTTCCTGCGCCTGAAGCAGCCCGACGGCAAGACCTTCCGCGAAACCAAGCTGCAACCCGGCGAACAGGGCTATTTCGAGTTCACCCAGCAGATTCCCGCCGACGCGCCGACCGGCCGCTGGCAGGTGGAGTTCCGCACCGACCCGGCCAGCAAGGAGGCCGTGCAGGGCATGACCGTGCGCGTGGAAGAATTTCTGCCCGAGCGCATGAAGCTGGACCTGGACAGCACGCAGAAGACTTTGAGCGCCGGCCAGCCGTTCAAGCTGGTGGCCAATGCCGCGTACCTGTACGGCGCGCCGGCCGATGGCAACCGCTTCACCGCCAAGCTGGCGGTGAGCGTGGAGCAGCACCCGCTGGAGTCGTTGCCGGGCTGGTTCTTCGGCGACCCCACGCTGGAGCTGCCGCGCGAGGCCAAGGACGTGATCGATACCGAGTTCGGCGGCGACGGCATCCTGCGCGAAGACATCGCGCTGCCGGCCGAGGCCAAACCGGTCAGTACGATTGCCGCGGTGGTCTCCGGCAGCGTGTATGAAACCGGCGGGCGTACCGTCACCCGCACGCTCAAGCGCGTGCTGTGGCCGGCCAAGGCGCTGGTGGGCGTGCGCCCGTTGTTCGACGACAAGGACGGCGCCGATGCCAATGCCAACGCGCGCTTCGAGATCACCCGCGTGGATGCCGATGGCAAGCCGCAGCCGGCCAAGGGCCTGAAGGCCACGCTGGTGCGGGAGCTGCGCGACTACCACTGGAACTACACCGACGACCATTGGGACTACGACTTCACCCGCCGCTTCGAGAACAAGGACACGCGCACCATCGACGTGGCCAGCGGCAACGCCAAGCTGGATTTCCCGGTGGAGTGGGGCGAGTACCGCCTGGATGTGTTCGACCCGGCCACCGGGCTGACCACGCGCTATCCGTTCCGCGCCGGCTGGAGCTGGAACGACGAAAATCGCGGCCTGGACGCGCGCCCGGACAAGGTCAAGCTGGCCCTGGACAAGACCGGCTACCGCGCCGGCGATACGCTCAAGGTCACCTTGACCCCGCCGCATGCCGGCAAGGGCGTGCTGCTGGTGGAAAGCGACAAGCTGCTGTACGTGCAGGACATCGACGTCAAGCCGGGCAGCACGTTCGAGATTCCGGTGACCGACAGCTGGGAGCGCCACGATGTGTATGTCACCGCGCTGGTGTTCCGCGGCGGCACCGCCCCCAGCAAGATCACGCCCGCACGCGCGGTGGGCGTGGCGTTCGTGCCGATGGAACGCAAGACCCGGCGCGTGGCAGTGGGTCTGTCGGCGCCCAAGCAGATGCGCCCGGAGCAGCCATTGCCGGTGACGGTGAGCGTGCCCGAGCTGGCCGGCAAGGCCGCACACGTGACCATCTCGGCGGTGGACGTGGGCATCCTCAACATCACTCGCTTCCCGGTGCCCGATGCCAATGCGCAGTTCTTCGCGCAGCGGCGCCTGGGTACCGATGCCTACGATATCTATGGCCGGGTGATCGAGAGCTTCGAAGGCGCCAGCGGCAAGCTCAAGTTTGGTGGCGACATGGCACTGGAAGCACTGCCGCAGGCCAAGCGCCCCACTGCGCGCGTGCAGACCGTGGACCTGTTCTCCGGCTCGGTGAAGCTCGATGCCCGTGGCAATGCGCGCGTGCAACTGCCGGTGCCGGATTTCAATGGCACCCTGCGGGTGTCTGCGCTGGTGTATTCGGACTCGCGCTACGGCAACCGCGACATGGAAACCGTCGTGCGTGCGCCGATCCTGGCCGAGGCCAGCATGCCGCGCGTGATGGCGCCGGGCGACCGCAGCACGGTGACGCTGGACGTGCAGAACTTCACCGGCAAGCCCGGCGAGTTCAATGTGCGCGTGGACGGCATCGGCCCGCTGGCGATTGCCGAGGCGACGCGCAGCATCAAGTTGAACGTGGATGCCAAGCAGACGCTGAGCTTTCCGCTCACCGCCACCGAAGGCTATAGCGTGGCCAAGGTGCGCGTGCGCGTGGATGGCAACGGCTTCAAGGCCGACCGCAGCTATGAATTGCCGGTGCGTGCCGGCTGGCCGCAAGTGCTGCGTGCGCAGACGCGCGTGCTCGATCCGCTGGCGCCGATCACCCTGGACAGCGGCTTTGCCGATGGCCTGATGGCCGGCTCGGTCACCGCGCGCATGGTGGTCAGCCCGCTGCCGCCGATTCCCTTCGCCAGCGCGCTGCAGGGTGCGCTGGAGTATCCGTATGGATGCGCCGAGCAGACCACCAGCAAGGGCTATGCGGCGCTGTTGCTCGACGACGCCACCGCCAAGGCGCTCGGCACCCAGGGGCTCGATGCGGCCAAGCGCCGCGAACGCATGGAAGGCGCGTTCGGGCGGCTGGCGTCGATGCAGATCGCCAGCGGGCATTTTTCGATGTGGGGCGACGACGGCTACGTCAATCCGGCGCTGACGCCGTACATCGCCGAGTTCCTGCTCGACGCCAAGGATGCCGGTTTCACGGTGCCCGACAACGTGCTGCAGAAGGCGCTCAATCGCCTGAGCGAAGATCTGCTCTCCGGCGGCAACGAGTTCTATGGGCAGGACCGCCGCGACAATCTGAAGTTCGCCAACCAGGCCTGGTCCGGCTACGTGCTGGCACGCGTCAACCGCGCCCCGCTGGGCACGCTGCGCGCGCTGTACGACAACCAGCGCGACAAGGCGCTCACCGGCTTGTCGCTGGTGCACCTGGGAGCGGCGCTGTTGCTGCAGGGCGACACCAAGCGCGGCGAGGCGGCGATCAAGGCCGGCTTTGCCAAGGACAGTTCCGAGCGGCCGCCGTATTTCGGCGACTACGGCAGTGCGATCCGCGACGATGCCTTGATGATGGCCCTGCTGCACGAGCGTGGCCTGTCCAAGCCCGAGTACGACACCCGCGCGGTGGCGCTGGGTCGTGCGCTGGATGCACGCCGCGCCGGTGGCCCACTGTGGCTGAGCACGCAGGAACAGGTCGCCCTGGCGCGCCTGGGCAAGGCCTTGATGGTGGGCCAGGGCAAGCAGGTGTCCGGCACGTTGACCATTGGTGGCGACGCCCAGCAGATCGCTCCGGTGCGCGTGTTCGGGCGCAGCTTCGACAGCGCCGCGCTTGCACGCGGTGTGCAGTTCGCACCGCAGGGCGAGGCGCCGATGTACGCCAGCCTGGAAGTGGCCGGCATCCCGCGCAGCGCACCGGAGGCAGATACGCGCCACCTCAGCGTGGAGCGCAGCTGGTACACCACCGATGGCAAGCCGTGGACGCCGCGCGCGTTGAAGGAAGGCGAGGCGCTGATCGTGCGCGTCACCATCACCGCCAACGAATCGATGCCCGATGCATTGCTCACCGACCTGCTGCCGGCCGGCCTGGAGATCGAAAACTTCAACCTGGGCGATGCCAAGCAGTGGGCCGACGTGGTGGTGGACGGCATCGGCATCAGCGAGCGTTCCAGCGCTGCCGACATCAAGCACGAAGAGTTCCGCGACGACCGCTACGTGGCCGCGCTGGCGCTTTCCAAAGGCAGCAAGGCCCAGCTGTATTACCTGGTGCGCGCAGTCACACCGGGCACCTACACCGTGCCGCCGTCGCTGGTGGAAGACATGTACCGGCCGGAATTGCGCGGGGTGGGGCGCACCGCGCCCGCGACGATCACGGTGGTGCAGCCATAAGGCGATGCGTTGGCCCTTCTCCCGTCGGGACATTGTCCTCCTTCATGGAGGAGAAGGTGCCTCGCAGGGCGGATGAGGGTAGCTGCGAAGCCTGATGTCATCGATGGCTGAGTGGCTTCGCTCCGCACCCTTATCCCCAACCCCTCTCCCGCCGGGAGAGGGGCTTTGATCGCCCGCGGCAGGAGTGAAGAGGGATAAGGTCGCAAACGTAGCGGTGCCGTAAGCGATTCCTTCTCCCGTCGGGACATTGTCCTCCTTCATGGAGGAGAAGGTGCCCCGCAGGGGCGGATGAGGGTAGGTGCGAAGCCTGGTGTCATCGATGGCCAAGTGGCTTCGCTCCGTACCTTCACCCCAATCCCTCTCCGGCCGGGAGAGGGACTTTTGAAGCGCCGCACTGAAGGTCGTTGCGACTCCGACGACCTGCTTCGTATCTGGCGACACCGCTGCGCATTGTCTTGGCGGTGCGATGCAAGCGACACGCAAGGGTCATTTCTACTGGCTACGGTGGCGTGCTTTCTCACAGGCGTGGCGCCCTTGCTGCGCGATCCCGGGATTCCATGCAGCGCTCCGATTCGTGCCGTTTTCACTTGACCGTTCTCGCCGTCGCCATCGCGGCATGTTCACCAGCGTTGCAGGCGCAGACCAACGCGATGTCTGCTAGCGCAGAGCGCACCGTTTCATCGTCGCCTGCATCATCTGTAAGTCCTGCAGACGCTAGCGCGGCACCGGACGACGCGGCAGGCGCAGAATCCGCCGCGTCCCCGGGTGAGGTATCCAACGCCGATGCACCAGCCGCCGCAACCAAAACCGGTGTGCAGACGCTGGATGCCATGCAGGTCACCGGCGTACGGCGCGCCAACGCCGCCGCAGTGGAGAGCAAGCGTGCGGCGACCAACATCACCGATGTGATCAGTGCCACCGATGTGCGCGCATTGCCGGACAGCACGATTGTGGAAGCGCTGCGTCGCGTTCCGGGGTTGTCGGTACTGCCCGCAACCGACAACGAGCATCCGCGCGACGAAGCAGCCATGCCGGTGCTGCGCGGCCTGGGTCCGTCGTACAACAATGTCACCATCGACGGGCTGACCATCGCATCGCCCGGCACGCCGAACGGCACGCTCGGGTCGATCACCCGCGGCGTGCGGCTGGATCTGCTGCCGGCTTCGATGGTCAGCGAGCTGCAGGTGGTCAAGACCTTTACGCCGGATCTTGATCCCAATGCCACCGGCGGTGCGATCAACCTCAAGACGCGCAGCGCATTCGAAAATGGTGGCAAGCCGTTCTTCAGCGCCGAAGCGGCGCTCGGCCACGCCAACGATGTGGGCAAGCCGCGCGACCAGGACGATCTCGGCTACCGGTTGAATGCCACCGGCAGCCGTACCTTCGGCAGCGAGCAGCAATACGGGCTCACGCTGTCGGCCAACTGCCAGACGCTCAGCAGCTACACAGAAACCCATATGACCACCGATACGGTGCATTACGGGTTCTACGACAACAATGGCGTGCTGCAGACCGGTGCCAATCTCGGCAATGGCTGGGCGGTGCCGCAGCAGGACAAGTACTGGTACGTGCAGAACCAGCGCGACCGCTATGGCGTTACCGGCAAGTTCGAACTACGGCCCAGCGCGGCGCTGGAAGCCTATGCCATGGCCGGCTACTACTATTTCAAGGACAACATGGAGCGCAACGAGGTCATCATCGATCCGCGTAACCGCAACCAGGTGTTCAACCAGACCGCCACGTCCGGCAGCTATCCGGGCGGCGATATCGAGGTGGGCTATTCCAACCAGATCGTCACCACGCGCACCAAGGTGGCGCAGTTGGGAACGCTCTGGCGGCCGACCGACCGGCAGCAATTCTCTGCGCGCGGTGCGTGGTCGGATGCGACCTACGACGAGCCGATCCGCATGATCAAGTACGCCACCGGCATCAGCCGCGCCGCGCCGGTGCCGGTGGGGCAGACCGGCAGTGGCGTGACCCTCAATGCCACGCCCAATTACGCATTCAACTACGACACCTCCAGGTTCGATCAACGGTTTGGCGTGTCGCCGCAGGCCTACAACAACCTCGACAATTACAGCCTGTCGTACTGGCGGCCGGACTACAAACGCACCGCCGCCGATCGCATCCTCACCGGTCGGCTCGACTACGGCTTCAATCAGGGCGAAAGCGATCAGGGCATTGGCGTTGCGGCAGGCGTGTCGTACACCACCGACAAGCCGTCCTACGACATCTATCGCGTGGAATATCAGCCCAATGCCAGCGCGCCGGTCTTGGGCCTGGCCGACGTGGCCGGCACCGGCACGGCGCCGATGCGCTACGCCGGCCTGAACCTGCTCACCATCGATCCGGACAAGGCCAGCCGCGTGCTGGCCAACACACCATTGAGCGCTTTCAACAGCACCGACCAGCAGGCCTTCAGCAACCAGGACAACTTCGCGCACACCGAGAAGATCTTCGGCAGCTACGGCCTGGTGAGTTATCGCAGCGACCGGCTCAATGTGCAGGCCGGTGTGCATCTGGACAGCACCAGGCTCGACATCGTCGGTCGCCAGCGGCAGCTGGATACCGCCACCAACCGATATGTGTATGTCGACAATCCCACCAGCGCGGATTACGACTATCTGCTGCCGTCGGCCATCATGACCTACCACCTGACCGACGCGCTGGACCTGCGCGCCGGTGCCAGCCGCACGCTGGGCCGCCCGCCGTACGATGCGTATGCCGCCCGCACCTCGATCGGCTTCGTCAACACCGCCGACGCCGGCAACCCGAATGCACAAGACGTCACCGTCACCATCGGCAACCCGGATATCAAGCCGCGCGTGTCCAATAACCTGGATCTGTCGCTGGAATGGCGCCTGCCTGGAGATTTCGATGCGTTCGCCTCTGCGGCGGTGTTCGACAAGCGCATCCAGGACGAAATCTTTACCCTTTCGCGCACCGACAGCTACACCTTCGACGGCACCACCTACGCCAATGCGCTGATCAGCACGCCGGCCAATGCCGCCAAGGCACGCATCCGCGGTGTGGAATTCAACGGCATCGTCAACACGCTGGCACCGCTTGCTTCGTGGCTCAGCGGTGTGGGCTTCAGTGCCAATGTTGCCGTGCTCGATGGCAGCCTCGACGTGCCATACAGCGTGGGCAGCGGCACCAATGTCACCCAGCGCGAGCGCAAGCTCGACAACCTAGTCGGCCAGCCGGACTACACCGCCAACGCCACGGTGTTCTACAACAGCGGCGGCCTGGAACTGCGCGCGGCCTACAACCGCCAGGGAAAGGCGCTGCGCGCCATCGTCAGCAATATCGATTGGCAGGATCTGTACTGGTCGCCACGCTCGCAGCTGGACTTCAGCGCGACCTATGCCATCAGCAAGCAGCTCAGCCTGGTCGGCCAGGTCAGCAACCTCACCCATAGCCGCATCACCAGCGTGACCGGCCCGGGGCAGAACCTGCTCAAGGACAGCTATTCGGTGCCCACGACCTATTGGGTTGGTCTGCGGTTCACCCCAGCGTTTTGATCCGGCCGCAGCAAGCCCTTGTTCGCTGCGGCATGCCTGTCTCCAGCGCGTGGTGCCAGCCTGTACGGGGGCGCATGCGCCGATCGTTCGCAGTCGGTCTGTTGCGCTGGCGGATGCGCAGTGCGTTCTTTCCTTCACCTGGAGTCGTTCCGATGTCCTTGCAATCTATCGCCGTCCTCGCTGCGCTGGTGTGTGCGGCCATGACCAGTGCAGCCAGCGCAGCGCCGGGCGGCGTGGCCGCCATCCAGGCACGCCTGAGCAATCCGCACGGCGGCATCGTGGTGGTGGCCCATCGCGGCTGTCACGCGCCGGCACCGGAGCACGGCTTCGCTGATACCGCGCCGGAGAACTCGCTGGCCGCATTGGAGCGCTGCATCGCAATCGGCGCCGATGTGATGGAAACCGACGTGCGCCGCGCCGCCGACGGCACGCTGGTGATGCTGCACGATGCCAGCGTTGACCGCACCACCGACGGCACCGGCAAGCTGTCCGAGCTGACCCTGGCCGACCTGCAGAAGCTGCGCCTGCGCAGTGACGAAGGCGGCGCACAGGCGCCATTGACCGACCAGCGCGTGGTCACGCTGGAGCAGATGCTGGCTGCGTCCAAGGGCCGCATCCTGCTCAATCTGGATGTCAAGGATGCGATCTATGTGCAGGTGGTCGATGCGGTCGCGCGCGCCGGCATGCAGCACCAGGTGATCGTCAAGGCCGAAGCCGGCATCGCCACGCCGCCGCTGGCGGCGATGGTACCGTTCAACACCGTGTATTTTTTCCCGATCTTGATCAATGCACACGGCACTGCCGATCTGGCCGCGATCGCCACCGCACAGACCCGCAACGCACGCCCGATGGCATTCGAGTTGCCCAAGATGACCGCGGAGCAATTGCCCGCCCTGGCAGCGGTCAGCAAGGCACACAACGTGCGGTTGATGGTCAACTCGTTGTGGGACGGCTTCATTGCCGGCTATGGCGGCGATGCCGATGCGCTGCGCGACCCGGACCAGGTCTGGGGCCGCCTGTACCGCGATGGGGTGAGCATCATCCAGACCGATGCGCCGGAAGCGTTGCTGCGCTATCGCGCCACGCTGGAAAAACGCTGAGTACGTGGCAGGAGTGCGCAGTGGACCTACTGATCGGCGCGCTGCCCAATCAAGCGTCACCATGTCACCGTGTACAGCGGGCACCAAGAGGCGCCTGACCGCCTGATGGAGCGGTCGCGTGCAAAGACCACGGTGCATGCTGCACGCGAGCCGCCGACTCGCAGGGTCTGGCGCCACGGCCATCGGCTTGACCAGGTCGAAGCCATTGCGGGCATCGGTCGGCACTGGCTACAGTCGCACTCCGACGGTTGCGCTCAAGGATGTCTGCATGTCGCTCGCGTTCCGCGCCTGGCCGTTGGCCCGGCATCTTGTCTGGCTGGCAGTGCTGCTGGTCGCGCTGCAGGTGCGCGATATCGCCAAGGCCATCGGCCTGCCGATTCCCAGGATTCCGGTGCCGTATGGCGGTGCGATCCTCGACAACGGGCTCAGCGTCATCGTCGTGCTGGCGGCGGCCGCCTTGCTCTACCGCAGCACGCCTGGCGATCTGTACGCGCGCCTGGGGCTGTGCTGCAATGGCCTGCGTGGGCCGCTGTTGACGCTGCTTGCCACGCTGCCGTGCTGGATCGGCCTGTGGACGCAGGCCACCGCGATCGGTACCGACGACTTGCTGGGCCTGCTGTGGTTGGCGGTGCTGTTTCCGCTGGCCGAAGAGATCGTCTTCCGCGGGTTCGGCTTCGTGTTCGCCTGCAGCGCGCTTGCCTGGCGCCCGGCGTTGGCCGCGCTGCTGCAGGCGCTGGTATTCGGCGGCGTGCATTGGCTGGGGGCAGGCGGCGCTGGCGGTGAGGCACTGCTGATCTTTGCCATCACCGGGATCGGGGCGCTGCTGTTTGCCATCGTGGATGCGCAGGACGGCTACACGATTTGGAGCGGCTGGGTGCTGCATGTCTCGCTCAACGCCGCGTGGACCGTGTTTGCGGTGTCCGACTCGGCCGCCAGTGGCTGGCTGGGGATGGCGCTGCGGTTGTCGGCGGTGTTTCTGGCGATGGGATTGCTGCGGGCATTCGTCAGGCCTGCCCGGCCCGCGCACAGCGCTGTCGTCGCTGCCCGGACGCCGCACCCCTAGCGCCGCGGATGGTCAGCCGGCGTTGGCAATAACACCGCCCGCACCGCGTGGCAGTGGCCGAAATGCGTTTTGCCCTGCATGCTTTGCACGATGGACGAACAACCGCAGGCGCAGACAGGGATGGACCAGACGCCGCCGCGCCCGCGTGCGCCGATACAACCGGCCAAGCGTCGCCGCCGTTGGCTGCGATGGCTGCGATGGCTGCGCTGGAGTGCGGCCGCGCTGCTGACCGTGTTGCTGGTGCTGGACCTGGCCTTCCCGCTGCCGCTACCCAAATCTCGCGACACCTCCACCCTGGTGGTGGCGCGCGACGGCACGCCGTTGCGTGCGTTCGCCGATCGCAATGGCGTGTGGCGCTATCCGGCCAGCCCGCAGACGGTGTCGCCGCTGTATCTGCAGGCATTGCTGAATTACGAGGATCGCTGGTTCTGGCACCACCCTGGCATCAATCCATGGGGGCTGCTGCGTGCCGGCGGGCAGTGGCTGGGGCAGGGGCGCATCGTCTCCGGCGGTTCCACCCTGACCATGCAGGTGGCGCGCATCCTGGACCCGCATACGCGCACGCCATGGGGCAAGATCAAGCAGCTACTGCGTGCGCTGCAGCTGGAAGCGCATCTGAGCAAGCGCGAGATCCTCACCCTCTACCTGGAGCGCGCGCCCTACGGCGGCACCATCGAGGGTGTGGAAGCGGCCAGCTGGGCCTACCTGGGCAAGCCGGCCAGGGCGCTCTCGCAGGCCGAAGCGGCCTTGCTGGCAGTGTTGCCGCAATCGCCCAGCCGGCTGCGCCCGGACCGGCATCCGGAGGCGGCGCAGCGCGCACGCGACAAGGTGCTCGATCGCATGGTGGAACTGGGCGTGTGGTCGCGCGCGCAGGTGGACGATGCGCGCATCGAGCCGGTGGTGACCCGGTCGCTCAAACCGCCACTACATGCGGCCCTGCTGGCGCAGCGCCTGCACAGCGCACAGCCGCGCGCCGCACGCATCGTCACCACACTGGACGTGGAGCTGCAGCGCACGCTGGAAGAACGCGTGAGCAGCTATTTCTCGCAATTGCCCGAACGTACCTCGGCCGCCTTGCTGGTGGTCGATAACGCCACCATGGAAGCGCGCGCCTACGTGGGCTCGGCCAGCTTCGGCGACCGTCGGCGGCTGGGGCATGTGGACATGGTGCAGGCCTGGCGCTCGCCCGGCTCCACGCTCAAGCCGTTCCTGTACGGCATGGCACTGGACGATGGCCTGATCCATTCGGAAAGCCTGCTGGTGGACGCGCCACAGAGCTTCGGCAATTACCGGCCCGGCAATTTCGATGCCGCCTTCAATGGGCCGGTGAGCGCGGCCACTGCATTACGGCTGTCGTTGAATGTGCCGGCAGTGGATCTGCTCGATCGCATCGGCCCGGCACGCTTTGCCGCGCGGCTGTCCAATGCCGGGATCGCCCTGCATTTTCCACGCGGCACGCCGCCTTCGCTGGCGCTGATACTGGGTGGTACCGGCGCGCAATTGCAGGAGTTGGTCGGCGCCTTCGCGGCGTTCAATCGCGGCGGCATTGCCGGGCATGTGCGCTATACGCCGGACGATGCCCAGATCAACCGCCGGCTGATGTCGCCGGGTGCGGCCTGGATCGTGCGCGAGATCCTGCAGAGCAACCCGCGCCCCGGCTATGGCAGCGGCACCTTCGACACCGCCGCGCGTCCGGGCGTGGCCTGGAAGACCGGCACCAGTTATGGCTACCGCGATGCCTGGGCGATCGGCGGAACGCGTCGCTACACCGTGGGCGTATGGGTGGGGCGACCGGACGGCACGCCGCTGCCGGGGCAGTACGGCGCGGTGACTGCGTTGCCGCTGATGTTCGAAGTCATCGATGCATTGCCGCGCAATGCCGGCGACAGCGCGCCACTGCCGATGCCTGCCACGGTGCAGCCGGTGGAGATCTGCTGGCCGCTGGGCGGTGCGGCCGAGCAGACGCCGCCGCCGTTGTGCGCGCGCCGGGCCGAGGCCTACACGCTCGAGGGTGCGGTGCCGCCCACCTTTGCCGAACGCGATGCGCGGCTATGGCAGAGCGGCCAGCTGCGGTTCGAGGTGGACGCGCGCAGCGGCCAGCGCTTGTCGCAGGAATGCACCCAGCCGCATCAGCGGGAACCGCGTGCGTTGGCGCGCTGGCCGGCGCTGGTGTCGCCCTGGCTCAGCGCGGCCGAGCGCGCGGCCGCGCAACTGCCGCCGCTGGCCGCCGACTGCCTGCCCGATGGACGCATGACCGGTGGCGGCGTGCTGCGCATCGACGGGCTGAGCGACCGCGCCACCCTGGCGCGCGCCAACGACAGCGCCCGCCCGGTGCGGCTGCAACTGCGCGCGCTGGGCAGTGAAGCGCGCATCGACTGGCTGCTGGATGGCCGCTGGATCGCCCAGACCAGCGGGCGACAGGGGTTTCAGCGCGATTTTGCCGAGGTAGGCCAGCACACGCTGACCGCGATGGCCGCCGACGGCGCCTGGACCCAGGTGCGCTTTCGCGTCCTGCGTTGAGCGGGCAGGGCCACAGCACTGTTGTGGCAGGAGCGCACCTGGGTGCGACAGACACTGCCTGGAATCTCGTCGCGCCCGGGTGCGCTCCTAGGGAATGATGGTTGTCTGCATGGTGTTTAAAACTCACCGCTCAGTTGGCAAGCCATACCGGCGATGGATGGAAGCGTGGTGCTCAACGGCACGCTGTTTTTTCTGCATCGTGTGGCGGCGTCCACGCAGGAACACCGCTGCCGGGGTAGGAGCGCACCCGGGCGCGACGGGCGTTGCCTGGAAATCTCGTCACGCCAACATGGGTTCCAACGATGGCCAAGGGCATGGCGTGCCGCATCGCAGCGGCATCGGCCGGAACGACATCATCCACGCGCCACTGCGCGGAGCGGACAGCAAACAGGGCGCTCGGGGCGCCCTGTCTGTTTCATCATCGCTGTCGATACTGCGGTACACCAAACGCATCGATCAAACGCATCGCCACAGTTTGTCTTACTCGCCGATCCAGCCTTCCAGCATGTCGGCGAATTCGTCGGCGTGCTCTTCTTCCTGGGCCAGGATGCTTTCCAGGATGCGCTTGGTGGTGGTGTCCTTGTCGCCGATGAAATCGATCATCTCGCGGTAGCTGTCGATGGCGATGCGCTCGGCGATCAGGTTTTCCTTGACCATGTCGCGCAGATCGCTGCCTTCCTTGTACTCGGCGTGGGAGCGCCTGGTCAGCGTATCCGGGTTGAGGTCGGGTTCGCCGCCCAGCTGTACGATGCGCTCGGCGAGCTTGTGCGCGTGTTCCTGCTCTTGCTGCGCATGCTCCAGGAACTCGCCCTTCATCGCGTCGGCGAGCATGCCCTTGGCCATGAAGTAGTGGCGGTAGTAGCGCAGGGTGCACACGTATTCTGTGGCGAGCGCGGTGTTGAGCAGTTCGATCACCTTCTCGCGGTCGGCATGGTAGCTCTCGGTGATGGCACCGTCTTCGATGCTCTTGCGTGCGCGGGCGCGCAGGGTGGCGGTATCGGTGATACCGGCGGTGGTAGTGCTGGCTGGCTGAGTGGACATGGCTGGCCGTTTTCCTTCTGAGTGGACGGGGAAATCAGTGGATCAGTCGGGCAAGTGCCGCAGGACGTAATCGGCGGCAGACACCTTGAACTCGCCGGGCTCTTCGACGAACAAGGCCTTGACCACGCCGTCGTCGGCATACAGCGCGTAGCGACGCGAGCGCATGCCCATGCCCGAACCGCTGGCGTCGATCTCCAGGCCCAGGGCGCGCGCCAGTTCGGCGTTGCCGTCGGGCAACAGATGCAGGCCGTCGGGGACCAGCTGGCTGCGCCCCCAGGCCTGCATCACGAACGGGTCGTTGACGGCGGTGCACAGCACCTCGATGCCGCGTTTGCGGAACTCCTCGAAGTGCTCCACATAGCCCGGCAGGTGCTTGGCAGAACACGTGGGCGTAAACGCGCCCGGTACCGCGAACAGCAACACCTTGCGGCCGGCGAACAGGCTATGCGTGTCGACCGCTTCGATACCCTCGCGCATGCGCTTGAGCACTACTTCGGGAATGCTGTCACCAACGGCGATGGTCATGGGTGGGGCTCCTGTGGCTGAACGAAGTCTAGAAAAGGGCAGGGGAAAAGCGCGTCAACGCGCTTGAAATCCGCAACCCGACGCCTATCTGACGCACATGGCCGGCGCAACGATGCACGCCACCGCCGCCGGCCCCTCACCCAACCTTTTGGAGGCTTGCAATGAACATCGTTCGTTATCCCCAGTGGCCCACGCACGCCCTGCAAAACGAGATCAAGCATGTGTTCGACCGCTTCTTCGAACAGAACGGCGATACCGACGAATCGGCCGTGGTCACCGCGCAGTGGGTGCCGCGCGTGGACATCAAGGAAGAGGCCAATCACTTCGTGCTGTATGCCGACCTGCCGGGCATCGACCCGAGCCAGATCGAGGTGCAGATGGACAAGGGCATCCTGTCGATCAAGGGCGAGCGCAAGGGCGAGTCCAGTACCGAGACCAAGCGCTTCTCGCGCATCGAGCGCCGCTACGGCAGCTTCCATCGCCGCTTCGCGCTGCCCGACAGTGCCGATGCCGACGGCATCACTGCGGCCGGCCATAACGGGGTGCTGGAGATCCGCATTCCCAAGCGTCCGGCGGCGACACCGCGTCGTATTCAGGTCGGCAACGGGCAGGACGCCAGCGGCGGCACGGTGCAGTAAGCCGCGTGGTCGCAGCGAGGCTGCAAGGCCGCCGATTCCGCTGACTGCCACGCTCCGGGCCGCGTATGGCGCCCGGAACGTGGCATTACCGGGCGGCCGCCCGTGCGCCGATGCGACGAGCCACTGAAAGGCAATCGACCTGGGGCGAAGCCATCGGCTTCGCTCCCCGGCGACGGTCGCGCCGTAGAATAGGCGCGGTCGCCCGCCCGGCTGCGAATGGATCGGCTGGCACTTGAGTTGCGTCAGCGCCACGGCGCGGTGGGTATCCGGATCTGCAGGGGCGGCATGTCCCTGCAGATCCGGGTACCCACCGCAGTCATGGCCGCGCCAACCGGGTGCCGCCCCTCGAACTGGCTCGTGGCCCTGGCTGCGGGCCGTTTTTTTTCCAGAGGTGATTAGATGGAATTCAAGGATTACTACGCAACGCTGGGCGTGGAGCCCAGCGCAGGCGATGCGGAGATCAAGACCGCCTACCGGCGGCTGGCGCGCAAGTACCACCCCGACGTCAGCAAGGAAGCCGGCGCCGAAGACAAGTTCAAGGCCATCAACGAAGCCTACGAGGCCTTGCGCGACCCGGCCAAGCGCAAGGCCTACGATCAGCTGAAGGCGCAGGGCTATCGCCCCGGCGACGAATTCCAGGCTCCCCCCGGCTACGGCGGCGGGCAGGGCTTCGATTTCGAGGAAGTGTTCGGCAACGGCGGTGCCGGTGGCGGCTTCAGCGATTTCTTCGAGAGCCTGTTCGCCGGCCAGCGCGGTGGGCGGCCACGCGGCCCGGGAGCCGGTCCGGGCGCGGGAGCCGGCCCTCAGGCGCGTGGCGACACCCGCGCCAAGCTGGCGGTGCCGCTGGAGGCCGTGCATTCGGGCGACAGCGTGCGCATCACCATCAATGGCAAGCAGCTGGACGTGCGCGTGCCCAAGGGCGTGCAGCCCGGCCAGGTGATCCGCCTGAGCGGGCAGGGCAACGGTGGCGGCAATCTGCTGCTGGAGATCGAATATGCCGCGCACCCGCACTTCGAGGTGGACGGGCGCAACATCCTGTACACCTTGCAGGTCACGCCCTGGCAGGCCGCGCTGGGCACCACCATCAGCGTGCCCACCCTGGGCGGGTCGGTGGAGTTGAAGGTGCCTGCGGATTCGGATGCCGGCCGCAAGCTGCGCCTGCGCGGGCGCGGGCTGCCGGGCACCACCCCGGGCGACCAGATCGTGGAACTGGAAATCCTGGCGCCGGCGCCCACCGACGATGCGCAGAAGAAGGCGTATCGCAATCTCGCCAAGGCCTTTGGCGAGACGGTGTGAGGTTCCCCACAACGGGAACTGGAGTCCCTCCCTACGGGGCGATGAGGCACGGCTTGCGCGCCATTGGCGCGCGAGGTGGTGGGGGAGGGTACGCTCGGCCAGCACCGCAGCAGTCGACGTCGATCTGCACCATCGAATCGTAGCCATGCCCTCATCCGGCGCTGCGCGCCACCTTCTCCCGCCAGCGGGAGAAGGGACGTCTGGCTGCGTGTGACATGTTGGTTGCGCTGCACGACCATCCACCCGCTCCCTTCCCCCGCTCGCGGGGGAAGGTGCCCGAAGGGCGGATGGGGGGACGTGCGTTCACACGCCAGCGCCGTGCGTTGCCATGCCTGCAGCCGTATGGCCATGACGGTGTTGCCCTCATCCGGCGCTGCGCGCCACCTTCTCCCGCCAGCGGGAGAAGGGACGCCTGGCTGCGTGTGATCTGTTGGTTGCGCTGCACGGCCATCCACCCGCTCCCTTCCCCCGCTCGCGGGGGAAGGTGCCCGAAGGGCGGATGGGGGAGGTGCGTTCACACGCCAGCGCCGTGCGTTGCCATGCCTGCAGCCGTATGGCCATGACGGTGCTGCCCTCATCCGGCGCTGTGCGCCACCTTCTCCCGCCAGAGGGAGAAGGGACGCCTGGCTGTGATCTGTTGGTTGTGCTGCACGACCATCCACCCGCTCCCTTCCCCCGCTCGCGGGGGAAGGTGCCCGAAGGGCGGATGGGGTGACGTGCGTTCACACGCCAGCGCCGTGCGTTCGCGTGCAGCAACACTTGCAAGGCGCCAGGCAGCACGCATCGGGCAGTTGGCCCGGCCCAGCTACCGAAAGCGCTGCCGGCGCACTACACTCGCCGCACACTAGGGGAAACACATGGCACGCATTCTGATCGTCGACGACTCGCCGTCGCAGCTGCTGGGGATTCAGCGCATCGTCGAGAAGCTGGGACACGAAACCATTACCGCCACCGATGGCGCCGCCGGCGTGGAAGCCGCCAAGGAGTCGCTGCCGGATCTGGTGCTGATGGACGTGGTCATGCCCAACCTCAACGGCTTCCAGGCCACGCGCACGCTCAAGCGCGAGCCCACCACCCAGCACATCCCGGTGATCCTGGTGACCACCAAGGACCAGGACACCGACCGCATGTGGGGCATGCGCCAGGGCGCGCGCGCCTACATCACCAAGCCGTTCTCCGAAGACGAACTGCTGGAAGTGATGGAGCGCGTGTTCAACCAGAAGGAAGAACCACCGGCGGCCTGAGCGCGTCGGCAAGGCTCTACCGGACAAGGTCCTTCGCAGGCGGGCGGGGCACTCCCCGCTTCCATGGGCGCAGGCTGGGATAAGGATAAGCGGCATGGCGATCCTCGCCCCGACCGGTGCACGGGTCGAGCAGATGCGCCGTTGAGGGCCGCCGGCGCAACGCCCCATGCATCGCTGCGCACGGCCGCGTCAACTCACCAGGCGGCGTCACGCCTGCGACCGACGCAGCGGTTGCCCGCACGCAACCACTACGGCTCCGGTGAGCCAGAGGCATCGGCGTCGGCGCATTGCCCAGCGTGGCAGCGCGCATCGTCCCCAAACGTCGGATCTGCGCTTACGCTCCCCTTTGGTTCGGCCGGGGCGCACGTCGATGCGCCCGCTCGCACCCATGCACGCCAGCCCAGCGTTGGCAGGCCAGGGCTGCCCGCTCAGGCGGGCGACATATCGATAGTTCGCTCCCGGCTATCGCCCTGCGGGGCAGGCGCGCGCCTGGTCCTTCGATTCCCGCCCGCGCAGGCATGTCGCTGGTCGCTCGGTGCCGGCACCCGCTTCGCGTTCGATCCGCCCCAGCGGCTAAACCGCCGATGCACCGATCCGGGCCTTTCAAAACGGCGGGTCTGCCCCATCTAGTAGAATCGGCGAATCACACAACACGGCGGCACTGCGGGACTGGCCCGCACAGCCCCTCGATCACGGAGCGTGCATGGCCTGGAATACACCCGGCAACAAGGGCGGAGATGGCCCGGATCCCAACCGTCGCAGGTCCTGGGGGCCGCGCGGCGGCGGCAATGGCGGGGGCTGGGGCAATCTGCCGGCGCCATTGAAGGAGCTGTTCGATGGCGGCGTGGGCCGCTGGATCCTGGTCGCGGTGGTGCTGATGGTGCTGTTCTCCAGCTTCCAGCTCATCGGCGAACAGCAGCGTGGCGTGGTGCTGCGCTTCGGCCAGTTCTCGCGCATCCTGCAGCCTGGCCCGAACTTCAAGCTGCCGTGGCCGATCGAGTCGGTGCGCAAGGTCAATGCCACCGAGATCAAGACCTTCAGCAACCAGGTGCCGGTGCTGACCCGCGACGAGAACATCGTCAACGTCTCGCTCAACGTGCAGTACCAGATCAGCGACCCGCGCAAGTATCTGTTCGGTTCGCGCAATGCCGACCTGGTGCTGGAGCAGGCCGCGCAGAGTGCCGTGCGTGAGCAGGTCGGTCGTTCCGATCTCAATACCGTGCTCAACAATCGCGGCCCGCTGGCGATCGCGTCCAAGGATCGCCTGCAGGCCTCGCTCGACGCCTACAACACCGGCTTGTCCGTCACTGCCGTCACCCTGCCCGACGCCCGTCCGCCGGAAGAGGTGAAGCCGGCCTTCGACGAGGTCAACGGTGCCCAGCAGGTGCGCGAGCGCCTGATCAACGAAGCCCAGGCCTACGCCGCCAAGGTGGTGCCGGAAGCGCGCGGCCAGGGTGCACGCACCCGTACCGGCGCCGAAGGCTACAAGCAGGCGGTGATCTCCAAGGCCGAGGGCGATGCCGACCGCTTCACCCTGCTGCAGGAACAGTATGCCGGCGCCCCGGAGGTCACCCGCAAGCGGCTGTGGCTGGAAACCGTGCAGAAAGTGCTGGCCGAGAACCGCAAGGTGATCGGCAGCGATGGCCGTCAGGTCATCTATGTGCCGCTGCCGGCCGATGCCAACAAGCCTGCCAACGCCAGTGGCAACACCAACGGTGGCATGCCGTCGATGGTGCCGCAGGATGTGCTGCTCAACCCGCCGCAGAGTGCCAGCAGCGAGGCCATCCGTAATCCGGATCGCGGCCCGCGTCCGACCGGCCGTGAGGGAACCGAATAATGAAGAATTCGCTAGTCATCGGCCTGATCGTCGCCGTGTTGCTGGGCCTGATGGGCTCGGTGTTCGTGGTGCGCGAGGACCAGACCGCCATGGTGCTCAACCTGGGCCGCGTGGTGCGTGCCGACCTCAAGCCCGGCCTGCACTTCAAGATTCCGATGGTGGAATCGGTGCGCGTGTTCGACCGTCGCTTCCAGGTGCTGGACACCGCCCCGGCGCGATACTTCACTGCCGAGCAGAAAGACGTGAGCGTGGATTTCTTCGCCATCGGCTACATCTCCGATGTGCGTGCGTTCTACCGCGCCACCGGCGGCGAGGAGGCCGTGGCGAACTCGCGCCTGGCCCCGATCATCACCGACTCGCTGCGCAACCAGATCAACTCGCGCACCCTGCAGCAGCTGGTCTCCGGCGACCGCAGCGAGCTGATCGCCAACCAGCTCAAGGGCATCAATGCCGCCATCAAGGGCCTGGGCATGCAGATCACCGACCTGCGCATCAAGCAGATCGACCTGCCCACCGACAGCCAGGTGATCACCGACGTCTACGAGCGCATGCGCGCCCAGCGCAAGCAGGAAGCCAGCAAGCTGCGCGCCGAAGGCGAAGAGCAGGCACTGACCATTCGCGCCCAGGCAGACCGCGAGAGCACGGTGATCAAGGCCGATGCCGAGCGCGACGCACAGAAGCTGCGTGGCGAAGGCGATGCCCAAGCCGCGCGGATCTACGGGCAGGCCGGCTCCAAGGACCCCGCGTTCTACGCCTTCTACCGCAGCCTGGAGGCCTACCGCGAGTCGATGACCGACGGCAACGGCGTGGTTGTGCTGGACAAGAACGACCCGTTCCTGCAGTACCTCAAAAGCGATCGCTGAGTTGCTCTGCTTGAATCGAAGACGCCCGCGTAATGCGGGCGTTTTTTGTATGTGGCTCTTTTGCCGAGCAGGTACGCCCCCCAGCTGCAGGAAAGCATCTGGGCGCGATCACCTGACCCGAATACCCGTCGCGCCCAGGTGCGCTCCTGCGCGAGGGGTATTTCGGGTTGCGGATCCGGGCACACTACAGATCTCCCAGACAATGGCATCGCTATGCATGACTTGCTCACCGCCCTGTGCCTGATCTTCGTCATCGAAGGCCTGCTGCTGTTTGCCATGCCGATCGCCTGGAAGCGCATGATCGATCAGCTGTTCAGCCTGCCGGTCGCGCAGGTGCGGGCCATCGGCGCAGTGACCCTGGCGCTGGCCGTCATCGGGCTGTGGATCGTGCGCCATTGATCGGCCTGCGGTGAGCGGCATTGGGATTGGCGTGAAGAGGCTTGGGTGTTGCCACACGGCCGGCCTGGCGGCCGCGGATTGGGTCCAGCTCCTGATTGACCAGACTGCCGCGTTCCCGCGCGCCAGGGGTAGTGCATGTCACCCGAAACCCGGATAATGCACAAAAGCCGGCCGGGCACGCTCCAACCAGAGCACTCCGTTCGGCTTTTTCCGTGTCCGGGCGTCTGGCCGCCGCAACGCTCCCCGATGGAGCCGCGCGCATGGTGGCGCCGTCGGCCCCGAACCGGTCCCATCCCGCGGCCCCGATGGCCGCAGCAAAACTCAGGAGTTCACCCGTCATGGGTCAATCAGTTGTCGTGCTCGGTGCCCAGTGGGGCGATGAAGGCAAGGGCAAGATCGTCGATCTGCTCACCGAAGAGATCGGTGCGGTCGTCCGCTTCCAGGGCGGCCACAACGCCGGCCATACCCTGGTCATCAACGGCAAGAAGACCGTCTTGCACCTGATCCCCTCCGGCATCCTGCGCGACGATGCGCTGTGCCTGATCGGCAACGGCGTGGTGATCTCCCCGGCGGCGCTGATCAAGGAGATCGGCGAGCTGGAATCGGCCGGCGTGGAAGTGCGTTCGCGCCTGAAGATCAGCCCGGCCGCGCCGCTGATCATGCCCTACCACATCGCCCTGGATCAGGCCCGCGAGAAGGCCGCCGGCGGCAAGGCCATCGGCACCACCGGCCGCGGTATCGGCCCGGCGTACGAAGACAAGGTGGCGCGCCGCGGCATCCGCATCGCCGACCTGCATTACCCGGCGCAGCTGGAAGAACTGCTGCGCACCGCGCTGGATTACCACAACTTCGTGCTGACCAAGTACCTGGGCGTGGACGCGGTGGATTTCCAGAAGACCTTCGACGAGGCGCTGGCCTTCGGCGAGTACGTGCAGCCGATGAAGTCGGATGTGGCCGGCATCCTGCACGACCTGCGCAAGCAGGGCAAACGCGTGCTGTTCGAAGGCGCGCAGGGCGCGCTGCTGGACATCGACCACGGCACCTATCCGTACGTCACCAGCTCCAACACCACCGTGGGCGGCGCACTGGCCGGTACCGGCGTGGGTGCCGATGCGATCGACTACGTGCTGGGTATCGCCAAGGCCTATGCCACCCGCGTGGGCGGTGGCCCGTTCCCGACCGAGCTGGACGACGAAGTGGGCCAGGGCATCCGCGATCGCGGTGCCGAGTACGGCGCCTCCACCGGCCGCCCGCGCCGTTGCGGCTGGATGGACATCGTCGCGCTCAAGCGTGCGGTGGCCATCAACGGCATTTCCGGCCTGTGCATCACCAAGCTCGACGTGCTCGACGGCATGGAAAAGCTCAAGGTCTGCATCGCCTACGAATACCGCGGCAAGCGCACCGAATACGCCCCGCTGGACGCGCAGGGCTGGGAAGAGTGCACCCCGGTGTACCTGGAGTTCCCCGGCTGGACCGAGAACACCCACGGCATCACCGTGTGGGACGAGTTGCCGCCGGCAGCCCGCGCCTACCTGCGCGCGCTGGAAGAACTGGCCGGCTGCCCGATCAGCATCGTCTCCACCGGCCCGGACCGCGACCACACCATGGTGTTGCAGGACCCGTTCGCCTGATCGGCTGACCCCGCGCAGTGGCACAGCAACGGCCCGGCTTGTCCGGGCCGTTGGCGTTTGAGCCTTGCTGCGCATTGGCATGACTTTCGGCGGTGCGCGCGGATGAGCCCGCAGTAGGATCATGGATGGGTCGATCCACACGTCCTCTTGCGAGAATTGCCCATGCGTCTTCCCCTGGTAACCGCCATCGCGCTGGCCCTGGCCGGCACCGCCCTGACGGGTGCGGTCCATGCTGCCGAAACCGCGAAGGCCATGACCGCGGTACCGGCCGATGCGGCCATTACCACCCAACTGCCGCGCACCGCCCGGCCCAGCCACTACGCCATCGAGATCACCCCGCATGCCGAGGCGATGCGCTTCGACGGCAAGGTCGGCATCGATGTGGACGTGCTGGTGCCCACCGATGCCATCGTGCTGCAGGCAGCGGATCTGCGCTTCAACAAGGCCACGCTGGCCGCGGCAGGTGGCAAGCCGGTGGTCGCCAAGGTCACCACCGATGCCGAGGCGCAAACCGCCAGCATCGCTACCGGCGCCGCGCTGGCGCCGGGCAAGTACCTGCTCACGCTGGACTACAGCGGCACCATCGGCACCCAGGCCAATGGCCTGTTCGCACTGGATTACCCCACCGCGCAGGGTAGCCGCCGCGCGCTGTTCACCCAGTTCGAGAACTCCGATGCGCGCCGCTTCGTGCCGGCGTGGGACGAACCCGATTTCAAAGCCACCTTCGACCTGGTCATCCATGCACCGGCCGGGCAGATGGCGGTGAGCAACATGCCGGTGGCATCGTCCACGCCGGGCGCCGATGGTCGCACCCGGATCGCGTTCCAGACCTCGCCGAAAATGTCCACCTACCTGCTGTTCGTCGGCGTGGGCGCGTTCGAGCGCGCCACCGTCACCGCCGACAATGGCACCGAGATCGGCGTGATCGCGCAGAAGGGCAAGGTGGACCAGGCGCAGTTCGCGCTGGAATCCGGGCGCGATGTGCTGCACGAATACAACGCCTACTTCGGCATTCGCTATCCCTTGCCCAAGCTGGACAACATCGCCGCGCCCGGCAGCAGCCAGTTCTTCGGTGCGATGGAAAACTGGGGGTGCGATCTTCACCTTCGAGCGCTTTTTGCTGCTGGATCCGGCGGTGTCCACCGTCAGCGACAGGCAGGACGTGTTCACCATCGCCGCGCATGAAATCGCGCATCAATGGTTCGGCAATCTGGTGACCATGGCGTGGTGGGACGACCTGTGGCTCAACGAAGGCTTCGCCAACTGGATGGAGGCGCGCACCACCGCCAAGCTGCATCCGGAATGGGATATCGACAAGACCGGCCCGGCCTACAAAAGCCGCAACGCGATGGCGCTCGATGCCTACGCCACCACCCACCCGGTGGTGCAGCACGTGGCCACCGTGGAGCAGGCCAGCCAGGCCTTCGACGCCATCACCTACGACAAGGGCGAGGCGGTGATCAGCATGCTGGAAGACTATGTGGGCTCGGACAATTGGCGCACCGGCGTGCGGCAGTATCTGCAGCAGCATCAGTACGGCAACGCGGTCACCGGCCAGCTGTGGCAGCAGATCGACAAGGTCGCGCCTGGCAAGCACTTCATCGATATTGCGCACGACTTCACCCAGCAGCCGGGTGTGCCGCTGATCAAGGCCAGCGCCCGCTGCGACGCCGGCACCACCACGCTCACATTGGAGCAGGGCGAATACACCCTGGATCGGCCCAACAAGACACCGCTGACATGGCGCGTGCCGGTCACCGTGCGCGGCGGCGCCGGCAACACCCAGCGCGTGTTGGTGGACCGCACCGCGCAGCTCGCACTGCCCGGCTGCGATGCCCCGGTGCTGGTCAACGCCGGCCAGAAGGGCTACTACCGCACGCTGTATGCGCCCGCACAGTTCAAGGCGCTGGCCGCGCGCTTGCCGACGCTGCCGGTGGTGGACCAACTCGGCGTCCTGCTGGATACCGCGGCACTGGCCAAGGTGGGCCTGCAGCCGGATGCGGACCTGCTCGACCTCACCGCCAACCTATCGGCGGATGCCGCGCCGGACCTGTGGCAGATCGTGTCCCGCACCTTCGTGGACCTGGATGATTTGTTCAAGACCACTGCAGCCGACCGCGCCGCCTGGCGCAGCTATGCGCTGGCGCGGCTGGCGCCGGTGTTCGCCCGCTACGGCTGGGACGAGCGTGATGGCGACTCGGCGCAGGTCAAGCAACTACGCGCGCAATTGATCACCTCGCTGAGCTCACTGGACGACCCTGCGGTGATCGCCGAAGCGCAGCGCCGCTTCGTTGCCTTCCAGGCCACGCCCGCCGCGCTGTCGCCGGAGCTGCGCAGTGCCGTGCTCGGCATCGTCGCCCGGCATGCCGATGCTGCCACCTGGCAAGTACTGCAGGCAATGGCAAGGAAGGAAACCTCCGCGATGGTGCGCGATGAGGACTACCTCTATCTGGCGCAGGCCAAGGACCCGGCATTGGCAGAGCGCGCCCTGGCGCTGGCCCTCACCAGCGAACCTGGGGCGACCAATGCCGCCAGCATGATCCGTGCGGTCGCAAAGGAGCACCCCGAGCTGGCGTTCGATTTCGCCGTTGCCCATCGCAGCCAGGTCGACGCACTGGTCGACACCACCTCGCGTGCGCGTTACTACCCCGGCCTGGCGGATGGCTCGTTCGACCTCAAGACCGTCGACAAAATCAAGGCGTTTGCGGACAAGTACATCGCCGCCACCTCGCGCAGCGAGGCGGACACCGCGATCGGCACCATCCAGACGCGGGTCAAGCTGCGTGATCAGCGTGTGCCGCAGATCAGGGCGTGGTTGCAGGCGCGCAAGGCTTGATTCACGCGCGCTGTGCAGCCTTGGCTGCATCGGATGCCGTCGACAAGCCCGAAGCCTAACCCCGGAAAGCTATCTCCACCCTGGCGCGCGCTGATGCCAGGGCAGCCAGCACCGCCATTCGAACGCGTGGGATCTTGAGACAGCGGCGTTTGCCGGGCATCGCGGCGTGGTTGCGTGCGTGTCGCCTGGCAGACGCTACATTGCGCGTTCCTTATTGCGCGTTCCTTGTCGTTGTGGCGCTTCGATCAGCGGCGCGCCACGTGATCCTGATGGGGAGGACCGCGATGCCGCACCCCCCGTTAGGGCGGCCCCGGGGTGGCGTTGCCTCGGAGGCGCCGACACGCAGCATCGCTTACCCCATGCGGATTGCTGCACTCTCACGCTGCCGGTTGTCCATCTCCTGCTGCTGGCTCTGCGCCAAGGCCTGTTGGCGTTCCGCGCTGGTCACTTCCAGCCGCTGCAGCGACTGCTCCACCGGCGTCTGCACGGCCACATCGGTGGGCATGTGGGCGCGTAGGTGCGCGGGATTGTTCAATTCGCCCTGCACCACAAACACGTTGCGGCCGGCCGGGCTGTCGGTGGTCTGTGCGCTCAGCACCACATGGTCGGCCCGGTCCAGGTTGTTCTGGCGTGCGAGGGTCATCACGCTGGCGATGAGGCGCTCGCTGTTTTCGTCCGGCGTGCGCCCAGCCTGCGCATCGATCGCGCTCACGCCCGCTCGCACCTGCTGCAGTAGTGCGTAGTCCTGATGATCAGGGCCGATATCGGCCAGTTTGGTGGGCGGGAGCATCCGATCACGCATGTCATCGACCGACGCGGTGAACGGGCTGCGGGTGATGGAGCGGTGCGGGTCGTCTTCATGGAACTGCGTGGCTTTCTGCTGCCGCTCCAGGCGCACGGCGCGGGCATCGTCGAGTTCGGCGATACGGCCGGGATTGGTCTCTTCGCGCATGGAAAGATGCCCGCCGCCTGCGCTGACGTTCACCCATTTGTGTTCTTTTTCGAAGTACATCGCGTAGAAGCTGTTGCTGCCGATGACATTGGGATCGACGGCAGAGCGGCCCTCCAGCATCTGGATCGCTTCGGTAGTGCCGAGCTTGGCCAGGTACTCGCTACCGGCCGCTAGGCCCATCTGCGCAAAGGTCTCATAGCCCGTGTTGCTGATGCGGGTGGCGCCGGCATACCCGTTGTCGAGCATGTTGGTCCAGATCTGTTCCAGCTTCTGGGGACCGCTTTTTTGCTCGGCTGCTTCTAAAAGGACGCGAGGTGTCCAGCAGTTGGGGTCGAGCTGGTGAAATTCGAATGCTCGATCATGTGCAGTCATCACATCCTTGCCGGGAAGGTTCAAGGCCAGGTCCGGGCGGCGCTGTTCCATCCAATGCATCCGCTGCGCCAAATCCTGTTTGACCAGCGTCTGCCCGAATACCTCCCATTGACGCTCACTCAGTTCGGCATTGGCAAAGCGCGATCCGTTGTCGTGTTGTTGCCTGGCGTAATCCTGGGCATAACTGTTTGCCACTTGGCCGGGCAAGCTGTCATTGCGAACGACACCCAGTGCCAACGTTCCGTAGCCATCGGCACCTGGCAACTGGGAAAGATAGTTCCAGTAGAGTTCGCGGTTGCCATCTCTGGCATAGCTGGTCAGGACAGCCAAATCCTTCTTAGTCAATCCACTCATGATCACTCCTATAATGGGCGGATTACTGCAGTTTGGTTCGCGCCAGTACATCCCGTACTGCGTCTTCCATGCGCTTCCAATCCTTCAGGAACGCTCTTTTGTAGGTCAACCTGATTGACAGCTTATTCTCGATATCCGAGAAATAATGAAAGCAACCGGCGGAAACTGCGCCATCCTCATTGATGACCTGGTCACCCTCCAGGCGCACGCCATCTCCTCGAAACTTCTTGCTGTCGCATTTGATAAATGTCGTCAGGTTGCCCTTTGGTCCGCGCGCGACATACCAATCGTCTTCGTAGCCGGGGTTACGTGTTGGTGGTTTGCCATAGCGTGCTTCGTATTCTTTCGAAAACCCTGCCATCTTTGCTTCGTCGATGGTGTATAGCATTAGCCCCATGGTCTCGGTTTGGGCAATGCGTAAGTCCAGGCGATCTCTTGGATCTCGGCGTTCCACCGAACCGTCTTCAGTGATGGCCTCGTTGGACGACAGCCTCTCCAGCGATGTTTCGATGGGGGCGCGGTCGATGTAGTCGATCGATACGGAAATTTCTTTCCGGAAATCATTCGTGCGCGGGTTGGCCCGTGCCCCGGGCGGGGTGGGAGTCATATCTGGCCATTCGATGACAAGCGTGACGCCTTCGCCCGGCCACGGTGCAATCTGGCTGTCCAGGTAGTTGGCGGGGATGCGGAAGGTGTTAGGCCCCAGCTTTACGTCAACCGGAGCGTCCGAATAGGTGTGGCCGTTGATGGTGCGGCCGGTGATGACGTTGTCTGGCATGGGGGAAGTCCTTTTTTGGTCGGGTGACGGCGTCCGTGCACACGCACTGCCGGTGACAGCCACGGCGAGTGCAAGGGCCAGGCACCGGCCGGATAACATCAGATGCATTGGTCAATCCATTGCAGGGTTCGTCGCGAACTATAGGCAAATCAAGATCAACGCGACAGCAAGGGCCCGGCCAGCGATTGCCTTTGCCATGCGCCGCACGGCGTGGGAGTGCGACCACGCATTGACAGCAGGATATGCGGGCAGACCATCAGGCTGGCCGTGCAACGGCAGTTCGCCATGTAGGCTGATGGAGGGCGTTTGTCGCCTCCCATCGCGCGACGTGTCGAGCTGCCGTGCCCTCAATACAGACGTCGCTGCGTCATGCCCCAAACGCACCGTCGATCGTATGCATCGCCCCGGTGACAAAGCTCGCTTCCGGGCCGGCCAGCCAAGCCACCATGCCGGCCACTTCCTCGGCGCGGCCGTGACGTTTGATCGCCATGAAGCTGTGCATCAGGTCTTTCATCGGCCCGTTTTCCGGGTTGGCGTCGGTATCGATCGGGCCCGGTTGCACCACGTTGATGGTGATGCCGCGCGGCCCGAAGTCGCGGGCCAGCCCGCGGGCCAGCCCCTGTAGCGCGGATTTGCTCAGCGCGTAGGACGCCATGCCGGGCAGCGGCATGCGGTCGCCGTTGACCGAGCCGATCACGATGATGCGGCCGCCGGACGGCATCTGCCGCGCCGCCTCCACGGCCGCGTGGTAGGGCGCGTGCACGTTGATGCGGAACAGCCGGTCCACCGCGTCGGGATCCTGGTCCAGCGCATCGCCGAACAAGGCGATGCCGGAGTTGACCACCAGCACATCCAGCGGCCCGCTGCGGCGCACCGTGTCGATAACCGCATCGCGGTCGGCGCTGTCGGCCAGCACCGCGGTGCTGCCGGTGTCGCTGGCCAGGCGCTGCGCCGCCTCGGCAGAACCGGCATAGGTAAACGTCACCCGCGCGCCCTCGGCCACGAAGCGCCGCACGATGGCGGCCCCAATCCCCCGGCTGCCACCAAGCACCAACACCGACTTATTTTTGAACGCTGACATGCACTCACCTCGCAATTAATGTAGCGATTAATACATAATAGATTTCGTCTGCCGTCAAGGATTTTGTAAATATGACTACAGAAACCCCCCGGGCCCGCGGCCGGCCGCGCGCATTCGACCCGGACCAAGCGGTCGCCACCGCGCAGCAGCTGTTTCATGCGCGCGGCTACGACGCACTGAGCGTGGCCGACCTCACCCAGGCGCTGGGCATCAACCCGCCCAGTTTCTACGCCGCCTTCGGCAGCAAGGCCGGCCTGTATGCGCGCATCCTCGACCGCTACGCGCAGACTGGGGCCATCCCGCTGCCGCAACTCCTGGACACCGCCCGCCCGCTGGCCGACGCACTGGCCGACGTACTGGAGCAGGCCGCCCGCTGCTATGCCGCAGACCCCGCTGCCACCGGCTGCCTGGTGCTGGAAGGCACGCGCAGCAACGACCCGCAGGCGCGCGAGGCCGCCTGCGGCTTTCATGTCGCCGCCCAGGAGTTGATCCGCTCCCACATCGCCAAGCAGTGCCCGCACGACGCAGACCGGCTGGCCGATTTCGTCAGCACCACCATGGCCGGGCTGTCCGCCAGCGCCCGGCATGGGCAGAGCCTGGAGCGTCTGTTGGCGAGTGCGCGGTTGGCGGGGGAGGCGCTTCGGGTGGCGCTGCGGGGATAGGCAGGGCGGGCGGGGCAGAGGGCTTGCGGTGGTGTGAGCGCACCTACTCGTTAATAGAGGTGCGCTTTCCGCTACACGGTACAGTCAATCGGCAGGTGCTATGAGACGGTAGTGATCTGCGGTCTCTCAGGCGAAGTTGTCGCTGGATGACTGGTGCGGCGAATCAGCAAGAGGGCAGGGCCGCGCTTGTGGCCCATCCATGTTCTAGGCTGGCTTTAACACAGGCCACTTCAACCTCCTTGTGCAATGCCGGTGATCACATGAAGCCGCACGCAGCGTGTCGGTTGAGCGTTTCAAACTAACCGAATTACTGTCCAACCCGGACGCTCGCGCTGAATCCTAGTAGATGGCAGCATTGCGGGATGCAGCGCTTATTTCGGTCACATAGGAGCGCCACTGAACCGGTTTCGTCTGCGATCAGTCACTTGACCAAGCCTCCTCATGTGGCCACAGTCCGGGGCATTCGTCTTCTCCGTTCAAGGATGCCCGTGAAGAAGCTGACGCAGTGCATCTTGGCAACCGCGCTGGTGCCCATCATGACGCTTGGGTGCGCACGGCTTTCGATGGACAGGCTGCCGCAAAACCTCCAAGTGGTGCACACGAAGCAACGTCTTTTCCTCGGGCGCCTACTGCCACGCCGTCGCCTTGGGTGTCCTTCAAACTGGAACGGCAGATGGGCGCCGTCTGTGTGGACCGTACGCAATCACAGGGCTCCTCGCCTGCGCCTTTGCTCAGGGACGGGTTTTGCAAAGGCCCGGCACCTGCGCACATGGCGGCTGCATTGCTTGCCCTGCCTGCGGATGCGGTCGATGCCTCGCCGCAAGCGCGCGAAGCGAGCCTGCGCGACGCCGTGTACGTGGCTGCACCCGGCCTGGGACGGCGCGCGGACTTCACCGTGGTTGCGGGTGATCTGACAATCCGTTCGTTTGAAAGTGCGGATCCCTACAAAACGGTGTACTTGGTCTGGTCGGTGAAATGTGGCGCGGGCGAAGCTGGCCTCGCGTGCCAATCGGGCAAAGGGCGAAAGGCGTATCGCGTCACCAAGGACGGCACCACACGCGATGTCAGTGCAGCGGTGTTTCCGCCAGCGCCTAGCCTGACTGCAGAAGATGTTGCCCGGCAGAACGAACACGGCGGCTCGGAGCTTTTTCTGTTCGACGACAAGCTACCCGTGGCGCCGACAATGCGATGGCTGATGGAGTTCGATCCCGACCAGCCAGTGGCCATCGATGATCCGAAGCGCGTCGGGTCTTACGCCCATTTTGGTTTTCTTCGGTGGACAGGCGAGCGCTTCGAGCTTGTGGAACGGGTCCCTAGAGCGCAGTGGCCGTGCCGCCAGCAGCGCAAAGGCGAGCCGGCATGTGCGGATTATCCGGATGGTGAGGACCGCTTCCTTGCCCGGTAACGCAGTGTGGCAACGCAGATTGCCAATCCATGGCGTGCGGCATAAGGTGAGTTCTTCACGCGCAGGTCGCACCAAGCCAGAGCAGTAACCGGTGCGACAAAGCAAAAAGACGTGGCCTGGCAAAAGTCAGTCGATCCTGACCTAGGCCATCCAGACGGAGCAGAGCATGCAGCATCGCCACTTGAATGGACTGGTTGTGGGGGCCGTGTTCATCATTGCAGCTGGCTGCGCTCAAGACAGCGCCCGCTCGGCACCCCGGCCCCGTGCGACGGCCTCTGCCGCCGAGAATGCCTATCCGGCGGTGCCGTCGCCTTCCCCAAAACCTTGGAAGCGCTTCGCGCTGGAGCAAGGCATGGGAGCAACCTGTTCAACCCGGTCGCAGCGAAGCTCTTCCGGTCGCAGCACGTTGTTGCCTGCCGACGAATGCATCGGCCCTGCGCCGCGTCCGCTGGCCGAGGTCATTCTGTCGCTCCCATCGTCTGATATGAGGGTTACCCCCGAGGCACGTATGGAGGCCTTGAAGAATGCCGCGTATGTTGCTTCGCCCGGGCTGGGCGCACGCGCAGATTTCACGTTGGCGACCAACACGTTCTGGGTGCGCTCGTTCGAGTCGCGTGAACCAAGCAACACCGTTTACTTGGTCGGCGGTGTGACGTGCACCGACCAGGCCATTGACTGCAAGGATTCGGGGGGAGTCCGTGCGTTCCGGTTCGAAGGGCAAGGCCGGCTGGTAGATGTCAGTGGAGAGGTGTTGCCAGCTGCGCCCACATTGTCGGAAGAGGAGGTTCGGCGCTATCAAGCCTATGCCGAGCCGGTTCCCATTCTGGATGTTTCGCGCCTGTGGGAAGTTCCCGTGTTGCGTTGGGTCATCGAGTCGGATCCCGATGCACCGCTTGCCGATGACCCGCGCTATTACAACGACTGGGCGTATCTGCATTTCGGGTTTCTGGTCTGGGCCGGGCAGCGCTTCGAATTGAAGGACAAGGTTGATCGCTCGCGATGGCCGTGCAGGGCGGTGGCTGAAGGAAAGCCTGCCTGTTCCAGCGCGCTGGATAGCAGTGGCGATCGCTTTGTAACTCCTTAATCCATGCAGGGAGAGCACAGATGGCACGGGGCATAGAGTTCGATATCAAAGCAAACGCAGACGACGTTGTGGCGCTGTTCAACGCCAACCGTCCGGCAGATGCCGTGGCATTGCTGGAACGACATCGGCAGGGGCAGCCAGAGGTCGTACAAGAAAGCTTGGATCGTTATGTCGGCACCCAGGTGCAGCGCGGTATCGCCGCCGGTGCAGAGCGCTCGCAGGCACCAGGTGTTGCTGCAGCGCTACAGCGGTTGCAAGGCACCCAGACCACGGCGCCGCGGTTTCCGTCCGAAGATGAGATGGCCGCACTGGCCGACAGCCAGAAGTACGACGTCTACGCGAGCATCGCGCAGGCGCGTGGCAACGCGGCAGCGGATCAAGCGCTGGCAACGCCAGGGCAACGGGTGATCCTTGGGTTACGTCAAGAGAACTCCACGCTCGACGCGATGGAGGATTCGGCCCATCCAACCCAGCGGCGGGCAGACAACCCGGCCACTGCGCGCGACGAGTCGCGCGGCGGCAGCGGCGTCTACAACGATCGTCTGATTGTTCTGTGGAAGGATGCGGACGGCACCGCGCATGTGGTCGAGTCTAATCGCGCCAATACCGAGCCAACTGCGCAATACGACCACCATGCCGGCAATACGGGAGCCAGGCCGCTGGGCGAAGGCGGCCGCGAGGACCGTAGATTCGATCCATCTCCAGGATTTGAAAGCATTACGCGGCCTCGCAAGATCGAAGGCGACGATGTCAACGCGGACGGTGTGCGTGACCTTGGACGTCTGCGCGAAGGCACGATCGAAATGCAGAGTGCGCAGCATCCCAATCCCTTGCTGGCAGGGACCATGGACAGCGCGCTGAGGCCGACCCAGGCCGCGGTCGCCGCGGGGCGCGGCATGGTGCAGCGGGACAGCAACGCCGATGGCTGGTTCGACCAGGCCGATGTCAACGGCACGCAGGATCTCAACGATACGTTCAAGATCCATCGCGGATCACGTGGCAGTACGGATTCAGCCGGTTGCCAGACGATCCACGCGGACGACTACGATGCATTTTTGAATGCGGTTCAAGGCAACCCAGCGCAGACGCGCTGGCAATACGTGCTGACCAGCACTACACCCGGTCCGGTGCGGGAGCAGCAACAGGACCAAGGGCGAGGAAATGAAGGGGCACAGCCAGGGCAGGAGGAGCGGGGGCATCCGCCGGCCCAGCCGCAGCGGCAGAACGGCGGGCCTGCCGCGCCTGTGCCTGGGAGGCCGCGACAGGCAGACGCAGAAGACGCCCAACCCGCGCCTCATCCGTTGCATGCACAGGCCAGCGCCCTGGTTGGCCGGTTGGATGCCAGCATGGGCCGCGCCAGCGATGCGCACAGCGAGCGGATGAGCGCCAGCCTGGCCCACCTGGCGAAGGAGCATGGGCTCGAGCGGATCGACCACGTAATGCTGAGCAACCAGACTCCGCGTGCAGCGGCCGGCGCCACCGTGTTCGTGGTACAGGGCGAACCCAGCAACCCGGCCCATCTGCGCGCCAGCATGCCCACTCACGTTGCAGTCAATACGCCGGTGGAGCAGTCACTGGCAAGGCTGCAAGAGCTCGATGCGCGTACGTTGGCGCAAGCGCAGAGCCAAGCGCTGGAAAGATCGGTGGCGCAGGAAGAGGCAGTCAAACCCCGGAGTATTGGGTAAGGTCGTCCGTTGCCCACCTTGGGCGATAGATCTGGGCTCGGGTTCGCTTTTTGAATACGCACACTTGCCAAAACAGGTCGTTTCGATGGATATTCCATATTCCGGAATATGGAATAAGGCGGGCTTGGCTGTGGAACTGAAGCCCCAGGATCTGGTGGTGCTGTACAAGCAGGTCGCCCAGGCCAGCCGAGCCTGGACCTACGCCTCCCTTGGAGAAGCGCTGGGCATGAGCGCTTCGCAGGTGCATCGCAGCGTCAAGCGCGCGGTGGCATCCGGCTTGGCGCTGGAAAAAAGCCGCGGCGAGTGGGAGACGGTGCGCACGGCCCTGCACGAGTTTGCGGTTCACGGCGTGCGCTATGCCTTTCCTGCGGTCGTCGGACCGCTAAGCCGTGGCATTCCTACGGCCTTTGGCGTGCCCCCACTGTCCATTGCCATTTCCAGCTCCCCAGGGGATGCACCGGTGTGGCCAAGCGCGCAGGGCACAGCCAAAGGCCCCAGCTTGTCGCCGTTGTCGGCCGGTGCGCCCAACGCTGCACTGGCCGACCCTGCCTTGCACCAATTGCTGGCGCTGCAGGACGCCCTGCGCAGCGGGCGCGCCCGCGAGCGCGCGCTGGCAGCGCGCTATCTCAAACAATTGCTGGGGCTTGGCGATGCGCTCTGATGATCCCAATTTGCCGCATCTGCTGGTGATTGCAGATGCACTGGGCGAACTTTGCGACCACGTAGTATTTCTTGGCGGGGCAGTTGTTGGACTGCTGGTATCCGATCCATTGGCGGAAAGCGTCCGCGCCACCCATGACGTCGATGCGGTGGTCAATCTTGATTGGGCCCGGTTCCGCGGTATCGAGGCGCGCGTGGAATCGCAGGGCTTTGCGCGCGAGATGCGCAGCGGTGTTGTCTGCCGCTGGGTACACGAAGCGTCGGGCGTCGTCTTCGACCTGATGCCGGTGGATGCCGGCGTGCTTGGCTTCTCCAACCGCTGGTACGCCCATGCGGTAGAGACGGCCCAAGTTGTGGCCTTGAGCGATCGCCTGTCCATCCGCCTGGTGACAGCGACAGCATTCGTTGCGACCAAGCTCGAAGCCTTCGCTACCCGGGGTAACAGCGACTTCCTTTCCAGTCACGACCTGGAGGATGTCCTCAATGTCGTCGATGGCCGGGCCGAGCTGGTGGAAGAGCTTGCCGTGGAGCATGTAGATCTTCGGCAGTGGGTGGCCGACGTGTTCGTGGGGCTAGTGGATAACCCGGCGTTTGTGAACGCGTTGCCGGGATTGGTCGCCGAACCGGCGCGCGCAAGCGTTGTGCTTCAGCGTCTACGTACCATTGCATCAGCGTAGCTGCGACATCGTCGACTTAGGTCTGCAAAGAAACCTTGAAGCACCGGCGCTCGCTTGCGATGATGCATCGCAATTGCAACGCACGGGGCCTGCCATGAAATCCGCATCTCTTCCATCGCTCCGGGTAGACCCGGCGCTGCGCGAAGCGGCCGAGGCCGTGCTGCAGGAGGGTGAGACGCTGTCCAGCTTTGTCGAACACTCCGTGCGTGCCCAGGTGCAGCAGCGTCAGCAGCAGGAAGCCTTCATTGCACGCGGGCTGGCGTCGCTTGACAGCGCCAAGGCATCCAACCGGTACATCGACGCGACCGATGTGCTGGCCGGGCTGCAGTCCCAACTGGACCAGGCGCGCAAGGGCTGAGTCAAGGTGGGATTTTCCGTCCGCTTCACGCAGCAGGCGCGCGACGATCTCGCGCGTCTTTACGACTGGCTGCTACAGCGTGCCGAAGGCGACTTCACCGTGGCCGAGCGCGCGCTGCAGGCGATCCGCGACGGCGTTACCGTGCTCGAACTGGCCCCGTTGAGCTGCCGCAAGGCGGGGTTGGCGGACCCGTTCTTGCGGGAGCTGGTGATCGGTTTCGGTGCCAGCGGCTACGTCCTGCTGTTTGAGGTGGAAAGCGATCAGGTCGTCACCGTTTTGGCAGTCAGGCATCAGTGTGAAGGCGACTATCATTAAGCACGGCGCCGGCGCCAACGCCGCGCCACAGGGGAAGTAGATGGCCAATATCAGCAGGCGCCGCACGGGTGAATTGACCCGTGCGCTGTTCCACATCCTCAAGACTCAGCCTGAAGGCATGCGTGCCGCAGACGCGCTGGCCGCACTGGAAAAGCAGGTCGTGCTTACCGAGTACGAAGCGGGCGACTACGAAACCGGCGGCCGTCGCTTCGAGAAGATCGTGCGCTTCAGCACCGTAGCGCCGGTCAAGGCCGGCTGGCTGGTCAAGGACAAAGGCATCTGGACCCTCACGCCAGAGGGCGAAGCGGCGCTTGACGCGTATCCGGACCCAGAGGAGTTCATCCGCGCGGTGGGGCAACTGTACAAGAAGTGGAAGAGCGCCCAGCCTGTTGCCGACGAGGTCGACGATCCCGAAGGCGAGCTCACCGAGGAATCGGCCAGCATCACGCTAGAAGAAGCCGAAGAAATGGCATGGGCCGAGATCGAGGCTTACCTCGCTGCGATGCCGCCCTACGACTTCCAAGAGCTCGTAGCGTCTCTGCTGCGGGCGATGGGGTATCACGTTGCCTGGGTCGCGCCGCCCGGCAAGGATGGTGGCACCGACATCATTGCCTACAACGATCCGCTCGGCACCCGCCCGCCGCGCATCAAGGTGCAGGTCAAGCGTAATGCAAACTCGCCGCGGATTGATGTGACAGGCCTGCGCAGCTTTATGGCGGTTCTGGGGGATGGAGACGTCGGTTTGTTCGTCGCTTTGTCCGGCTTCACCAAGGACGCCGACTACGAAGCGCGGCAATCGCATCGGCGGATCAATCTGATCGATGCGCGAAAGTTGGTCGAACTATGGACCACCCACTATTCACAGCTTGAGGACACTGCCAGGGCCCGTCTGCCGCTCAAGCCGGTTTGGTTTCTGGCCGGAAAAGAATAAGTAGGCCCGAGCGTCGTGCGCGCCATGCTTGAAACAACTCCTGGCTAAGTGGCTATCGATGCTGAAAAAATACTCTTTGCCGCTAAAGCGGCTTCACTGGCAGGCGTGATGCAGGCCCTCAAGCAGTACGGAACAACGCAGTGACATCCACCGAGCAAAATACTGAACGTTTTCTCGCCATGTTGCAGTCTCTCGGCGGCTCTGCTGGCAACGGCAAGCTGCGAGAGGAACTTGGCTGGCAGGAAAGTACGTATCTACGCATCAAACACCTGTTGATCGAGCAAGGCGACATCGTGTCTGGCCGAGGGCGCGGCGGTTCCGTCGCGCTTGCTGAGACGGCTGTGGTGCAAAACAGAGCCGGAGATTCTGGTGCAAAACAGGCAGAAAAAGTAGTGGAAGTTCTTAAAGTAAAGGCAGTCAAGACGAATGCCGAGGCAGACACAGCACCGTCGGTGAGGCGCAGCGGCGTAGTCAAAAAGTCTGACCTGTATAGCTCCATCTGGGCCTCCTGCGATGAGCTGCGCGGTGGCATGGACGCAAGCCAGTACAAGGACTATGTACTGTTTATGCTGTTCATCAAGTACATCAGCGACAAGTACGGTAACAGTGACGATTTCGCCCCGCCTGTCGTCATCCCGCCTGGCGCCTCGTTCAAGGACATGGTGGCGCTCAAGGGCAAGGCCGATATCGGCGACAGGATCAACACGCAAGTCATTCAAAAGCTGATCGACGCCAACACCAAGCTGGGGCGCAGCGACTTCCCCGACTTCAACGACCCCAACAAGCTCGGCGAAGGCCCGGCCATGGTCGAGCGGTTGGGCAACCTGATCGCCATCTTCGAAAAGCCCGAGCTAAACTTCGCCAACAACCGGGCCGACAACGACGACCTGCTCGGCGATGCGTACGAGTACCTGATGCGCCACTTTGCGCAGGACTCCGGCAAGAGCAAGGGCCAGTTCTACACCCCCTCCGAAGTCAGTAGCATCATCGCCCAGGTGATCGGCATCTCGCATGCCAATAGCCGCGGATCTACGACCGCCTACGATCCAACCTGCGGCTCAGGCTCACTATTGCTGAAAGTGGCAGCCGAGGCCGGCCGGCAGATCACGCTGGAAGGGCAGGAAAAGGACGTGACCACTGCCGGCCTGGCGCGGATGAATATGATCCTGCACCACTTCCCCAGTGCCACCATCCTTGGCGGGGACACGCTGTCCAACCCCAGGTTCAAGGATGGCGAGCAGCTGCGTAGCTACGACTACGTGGTCGCCAACCCGCCGTTCTCGGACAAGAAGTGGTCCACCGGGCTGACGCCCGCCAACGATCCTTATCAACGTTTTGCCTGGGGCGCACCGCCGGGCAAGCAGGGCGACTACGCCTATTTGCTGCACGTCATCCGCAGCATGAAGGCAACTACCGGCAAGGGTGCCATCATCCTGCCCCATGGCGTGCTGTTTCGTGGCAATGCGGAAGGCGTCATTCGCAAAAACCTTGTGCGCTCAGGTGTGCTCAAGGGCATCATCGGCCTGCCGGCCAATCTGTTCTACGGCACCGGCATCCCCGCCTGCATCCTGGTGCTGGACAAGGAAAATGCCAGCGCTCGCAAGGGCATCTTCATGATCGACGCCAGCAAAGGATTCATCAAGGACGGCCCCAAGAACCGCCTGCGCGAGCAGGATATCCATCGCATCGTCGATGCCTTCCGCCGTGGCGTGGATGTGCCGCGCTATGCCCGTATGGTGCCGCTGGATGAAATCGCCAGCGACAAGAACAGCTACAACCTCAACTTGCCGCGCTACATCGACAGCAGCGAGCCGGAAGACCTGCACGACATCGATGCGCACCTCAACGGCGGCATCCCCGAGCGCGATATCGGCGCATTCGCCGCTGACTGGGAGGAAATGCCAGCCCTGCGCCAGGCGCTGTTCGAGGCCGAGCGCCCTGGCTATGCGCGGCTGCGCCAGCCGATAGCCGAAGTGCGCCCCGTCATCCTGGCCCACCCGCAATTCCAGCGATTCCGCAGCAAGGTCGAAACCCTGTTCGAAAAATGGCAACAAGCTGTCACCCCCTTACTCACCGGTATCCAGCCCGGCGACAAACCCAAGGTGCTGATTACGCAGGCGGCCGAAACCCTGCTCGCAACCTTCCACGCTGCGCCCCTGCTTGACCCTTATGACATCTACCAGCATCTGATGGACTACTGGGCGGAAGTGATGCAGGACGACGCCTACCTGATTGTCGCCGACGGCTGGGTGGCGCTGCCCCGGCGCATCGTCGAAATCGACAAGAAAGGCAAGGCCAAGGACAAGGGTTGGATCTGCGATCTGCTGCCGAAGTCCTATATCGTTGCGCGCTACTTCGCCACCGAGCAGGCCGAGTTGGAGGCCAAACAAGCCGAGCTTGATAGCGTTGCTAGCCAGCTTGCCGAGTTGCAGGAAGAACACAGTGGCGAAGATGGTGCCTTCGCAGGCTTCGACAAGATCAACGCCGCGCAGGTGAAAGACCGTATCGCCGAGATTGGCGACGACGCCGACAGCGCTGACGAACGCGCCGTGCTCCAGCAGTGGCAGCAGCTCAGCGCCCGCGAAGCAGCGCTGAAAAAGACCGTCAAAGCGCTTGATGGGGAACTCGACCAGCAAGCCTACGAGCAGTACGCCAGCCTCGGCGAAGCTGAGGTGAAAACGCTGGTGGTGCAAGACAAATGGCTGGCCCACCTGCAAGCCGACGTACAACAGGAGCTGAAACGCATCTCGCAAACCCTCGCCCAGCGCATCCGCGAACTGGCCGAGCGCTACGAGACCCCGCTGCCCAAGCTGGAAGATGACGTGGCCACCATTAGCGCCAAGGTGGAAGCACATCTGAAAAAGATGGGGGCGGTATGGAAGTGAAACCGGGTTACAAGCTGACGGACGTGGGAGTGATTCCGGAGGATTGGGAGATTAAGTCATTTGGCGAATTATTCGAATTTAGAAATGGAGTTAACGCCGATAAGAATGCATATGGTGAGGGTGTTCGGTTCATAAATGTTCTGGAGCCTATTACATATTCGCACCTGCATGGCCAAGATATTCCTGGGAGGGTGTCTCTTCCAGAGCGCATTATTAATCATTATGCCATCAAGAAGGGTGACGTAATTTTTAATCGTACATCAGAGACGGAATCTGAAATTGGTTTGGCGGCGACTTATCTTGATTCCGAGGTTGTTGTGTTTGGTGGCTTTGTTATTCGTGGGCGACCAATTTTTCAGGCTCTTGATCCTCTGTACTCTGGCTATGCTTTTCGCGCGCCATTTATTCGCTCTCAGATTGTTCCGATGGGGCAAGGTGCAGTTCGTGCAAACATCGGACAGCAGAGCTTGGGTAAAGTTTTAGCGCCTATACCTCCGTATGAAGATCAGCGCGCTATCGCTTCTGTCCTGAGTGATATGGATGCGCTGCTGGACGGATTGGATCGCCTGATCGCCAAAAAGCGCGCCATCAAACAGTCCTCCATGCAGAAAATCCTTGCCGGCCACATTCGCCTGCCGGGGTTCAGCGGAGAATGGGAGGTGAAGACGCTTGGCGATGTGGTCGACCAATTTGTTGGGGGTGGGACACCAAGTCGGGCAAATCCCGCATATTGGGGGAATGAAATTCCCTGGGTGACCGTGAATGATTTTGCAACCTTCAATCCGTTTCAGGCGCAAGAAGGAATAACAAGGTTGGGTTTATGTAATAGTGCATCAAATTTGATTCCGGCTGGAACGCTGATAACTTCAGTTCGTATGACGCTTGGTAAAGCAGTGGTCTATCAAGTTGATGTGGCAATCAATCAAGACATGAAGGCTTTGTTCTTGAATTCGGACGTGACTGTTGATTTCTTATTCCACTGGTTTTCTTGCTATGGTGAGCGCATAGACGATATTGGTAGCGGAAGCACAGTTAAGGGTATTTCAGTTAACGAGTTGAAACGCCTAGAGATATCTTTTCCAAAGAAAAATGAACAAACTGCCATCGCTACCGTCCTCACCGACATGGATGCCGAGATCATCGCGCTCGAAACCCGTCGCGCCAAGACCCGCGCGCTCAAGCAGGCGATGATGCAGGAACTGTTGACGGGGAAGACGAGGTTGATATGAGCGACAAGCCAGCTTCCCTCGCCGCCACCCCGCAGGGCTATGCCGACTGGCTGGTAGAGCTCAAGGGGCGCATCCACGGCGCACAGCAACGTGCGGCGCTGGCGGTCAATCGGGAGCTGGTGGGGCTGTACCGGCAGATCGGCCGCGACATTCTGGCGCGGCAGGCCGAGCAGGGTTGGGGCGCCAAGGTGATCGAGCGTCTGGCGCATGACCTGCGTGCTGCCTTCCCGGAGATGAAGGGTTTTTCGCCACGCAACCTCAAATACATGCGGGCCTTTGCCGAGGCCTGGCCGGACGAATCATTTGTGCAAGCGGTGCTTGCACAATTGCCCTGGTATCACCAGTTGGCCTTGCTGGACAAGTTGCCCGGCCCTGAAACCCGCCGCTGGTATGCCGCCAAGGCCATCGAGCACAATTGGTCGCGCAACGTGTTGGTGCTGCAGATCGAGTCCGGCCTGTTGGAGCGTAGCGGTTCGGCCGTGACGAACTTCCCGGCCACCTTGCCCGCCCCGCAGTCCGACTTGGCCATGGAGTCGTTGAAAGATCCGTACCGCTTCGATTTCCTCGGCCTTGGAGAGCAAGCGCAGGAACGCGAGATCGAGGGCGCGCTGGTGCAGCACGTGACCGATTTCCTGCTGGAACTGGGCGCGGGCTTTGCCTTTGTGGGGCGGCAGGTGTTGCTGGACGTGGGCGGCGAGGAGTTCTTCATCGACCTGCTGTTCTATCACCTCAAGCTGCGCTGCTACGTAGTAATCGAACTCAAGGCAGGCAAGTTCAAGCCCGAGCACCTGGGGCAACTGGGCTTTTATCTGACGGCGGTAGATCGGCAGCTGAAGCACGTGCAAGACAACCCAAGCATCGGCCTGCTGCTGTGCAAGAGCAAGAACAAGGTGGTGGCCGAATACGCGCTGGGGGACAAGTCCCAGCCAATGGGCATTGCCGAATACAAGCTAGTGGAATCTCTGCCGCAAGAGCTGCAAACCAGCCTGCCGAGCATCGAGCAGATCGAGCGGGAGCTGGCTAACGCTGTCAATGAACGCACCAAGGAATGATGCAATGACCCAAGGCATGCCGCGCTCCGAGCGCAACTCACAAAACCGCGTAGCGCGCCTATTCGCTGACCCCGTAGACAAGGGCGGTCTGGGTTACGAGCACCTTGGCAATTGGAGCAAGCGCGAGAACAATCGGGCCATTGAAGTCGATCTGTTACGCGCCAATCTGGCAGCGCGTGGTTACGCGCCTGCCCATATCAGCGCCGCACTGCAAAAGCTGGAAGTTGCGGTGGATGTCACCGGCATCACGCCCTATCAGGCTAACCTACGCACCTACCAATTGCTGCGCTATGGCGTGCCGGTGCAGACTGCGGCCGGCAAATCGCACGAGACGGTACAGCTGATCGACTGGGTGCAGCCGCAGCGGAATCAGTTTGCCCTTGCCGAAGAAGTGACGCTGAGAGGCGGGAGCACACGCCGGCCGGACATCGTGCTGTACATCAATGGCCTGGCGGTGGCGGTGATTGAGCTCAAGCGCAGCTCGGTGGATCTGGGCGACGGCATTCGCCAGCTGCGCAGCAATCAGGAGGAGGCGTTCAACCAAGGTTTCTTCAGTACGGTGCAGGTGTTGCTGGCCGGAAGCGACGCGCAGGGGCTGCGCTATGGCACCACCGGCACCCCGGAACAGTTCTTCGTGCAGTGGAAAGACGAACAACCATTGGCTGCAGTAGCGGCAGGCGCCTTATTGGATCGTCCACTGGCACAGATGTGTAGCAAGGTGCAGTTGCTGGACTTGATCCGCAACTTCGTGATCTTCGACGCAGGCTTCAAGAAGGTGCCCAGGCAGCACCAGTACCAGGGCATCAAGGCGGCCCAGGCGCGCATTGCCCAACGCGAGGGTGGTGTGATCTGGCACACCCAGGGCAGTGGCAAAAGCATCTTAATGGTGCTGCTGGCCAAGTGGCTGCTGGAGCACGACCCGCAGGCGCGCGTGCTGGTGGTCACTGACCGCGACGAACTGGACAAGCAGATCGAAGGTGTCATGCGCAATGCCGGTGTGATTGGTGCGGAATCCGCTGCGCCGCGCATCACCTCCCGAGCGGACTTCGTGCGAAAACTGAGTGCGGCCGCCCCCCGCTTGCTGTGCGCGCTGATCCACAAGTTTGATGCTGCGGACCTCAAGGGCGAGCCACCACCGATCCATGGGCGGTTCTACGTGTTTGTTGACGAATGCCACCGTACTCAGGGTGGCAACATGAACAAGCAGATGAAGCGCTGGCTAGACGATGCGATTTTCGTTGGCTTTACTGGCACGCCGCTACTGCGCAAGGACAGGCAAACCACCCGCGATGTGTTCGGGACCTACATCCACACCTACAAGTTTCACCAGGCAGTGGCAGACAAGGTGGTGTTGGACCTGAAGTACGAGGCCCGCGACGTGCCGCAGCGGTTGACCTCGCGTGCGGCCATCGATGCCTGGTTTGAAAAGAAAACGCGAGGGTTGAACAACTTTCAGAAATCCATCCTGCGCAAGCGCTGGGCAACGATGGAAGAGTTGATGAGCGGTAAAGAGCGCAAGGACCGCATCGTTGCCAACATTATCGAGGATTTCAGCCTCAAGCCCCGCCTGGACAACGATCGTGGTACGGCGATTCTGGTGGCTGCGTCGATCTACGACGCATGCCATTATTTTCGGCTTTTACAGAACACACATTTTAGCCCGCATGTAGGTGTCATCACATCGTTTGAGCCCAATCCGGTGGCGATCTCGAAGGCGTCATCGGGCAGCGATGAGCGCTACAAGTACGACACCTATAAGCAGCATGTGCTGCGCACCGGCCAAACAACCAAACAGTACGAAGACGAAACCAAGCGCCGCTTTATTGAAGAGCCGGCCAGCATGAAACTGCTGATTGTGGTCAGCAAGCTGCTGACAGGCTTCGATGCGCCCAGTTGCACTTACATCTATCTGGACAACGAGCTGCATGACCACAACCTGTTTCAGGCCATTTGTCGCACCAATCGTCTCGACGGCGAGGACAAGGACTATGGCTACATCGTCGATTACAAAAAGCTGTTCGATGATGTGCAGCAGGCGATTGCGGTGTACAGCTCCGATGCGTTGGACATCGACGCCGGTAACAGTGGCGACAACAACATCCAGCTAAAGAATTGGCTGGGCGAAGGTCGTAAACAGTTGGATGAGGCGCGCGAGGCGTTGCACTACCTGTGCGAGCCGGTCGAGCACCCTCGCGAAGTAGAGCAGTTCATCCACTACTTTTGCGGCCATGCAGGTGATCCGGAGGCGCTACTGGAGAGTGAGGCGCTACGTATTGCCTTCTACAAAGCGGTAGCGACCTATCTGCGCGCCTTTGCCGCAATTGCCCAGGACTTGGCCGAGGCGGGTTATTCCAATAGCGAGGCCGATACCTTGCGGTGCGAAACCGAGTTCTATGCCGAGGTTAGGTCTGCCATCAAGCATTGCAGTTGTGAGGAGCTGGATATCAAACCCTTTGAGGCTGATATGCGACATCTCATCAACACCTATGTCCATGCCGAACCGGCACAAGCATTGGGGCAACTAGCCGAGCTGTCGCTGACTGAGCTGATCATCAAAACCGGCGTCCACGACGCTATCGCCAAAAAGCTCAACGAGAAGGGCAAGCTGTCAAAGAATGCCATTGCGGAAACCATCATCAACAATGTCCGCAAGACCATTATCCGCGACCGCCTGACTGATCCGCGGTTTTACGAGCAGATGTCCAAGCTGCTCGGCGATTTGATCCAACAAAGCCGCGAGAGCACCGAAGCCTACGAAGCATTTCTGAGGAAGGCAGAGGCGTTGGTGATGACCTGGCATGAGAGACAGCACGATAGTGATGAACCCACCATGCTGCGTGGCAATGCCGGCGCGCTGGTGATTTATCGCAATCTGCCGGACATCATTTCTGATGATGCTCAAGCTGGACATGGCGCCATCCAGGAGCCGGAAGTGAAATACGGCAATCGGCTGGCCTTCCTGGCACTGAAAATCGATCGCCTGATGCGTGACGAGGCTCCGGCAGGATGGCGAGGAGATGAAGCAAAGGAACGCATTGTGCAAAATGTTCTGTATCCGCTGACGGGCCGCAATCGCGAGGCCACGCTCAAGCTCTTCGAGCTGCTGAAAAGTCAGTCGGGCTATTGATGAAACAGACGCACATCCGCCTGGGCGAGCTGGACATTGCGGTCACCTTCAAGGCTGTGAAGAACGTCCACCTTTCCGTTCACCCGCCGCAAGGCGAGGTGACGCTGGTGGCGCCGACTGGCACACGGCTTGAAGTGGCACGCGCCTATGCGATTTCAAAGTTGCGTTGGATTCGACAACAGCAGGTGCAATTGCTGGCGCAGGTACGTGAAACACCCAGGCAGTTTGTCACCCGCGAGAGTCACTACGTCTGGGGGCGACGCTATCTGCTTGCTGTGGTGGAGCGCGATACTTCGCCCGCCGTCAAGATGGACCACCGGCGCATCACCCTGAGTGTGCGTCCCGGCACCGATGCAGGCAGGCGCGAGGCCATTTATCAACGTTGGCAGCGGTCATTGCTGCATGAAGCGATCCAGCCGTTGATCGCGCACTGGGAAGGCCGTATCGGGGTAAAGGTGGAAGGTTATTTTCTCCAGCGCATGAAAACCAAGTGGGGGAGTTGCAATCACCTGCGCGCCCACATCCGGCTCAATACCGAGCTGGTCAAGAAGCCGCGTGACTTGCTCGAATACGTGATTGTGCATGAAATGATTCATCTGCTTGAGCCAACGCACAATGCACGCTTCATCGCCTTGCTGGACAAGCACTACGCTGGATGGCGAGACGCGAGAGCTGAGCTCAACGCCTTGCCCCTGGCGACATAGCCGACAGGTATCGGCCCTGCTCACACTGCGACGATTCGAGTGCAGGCCGCTAGCTCAAGTCTGAAGGGTGCAAGCTAGCCGCTCCAACGCGTGCCTTGGGGTTGACGCTGAATTTGATGAGTAGCATGCTCAGCCTACGGAGCCTCGAAACTCCGCTAACAGCGGTACCCACCTCCGACAAACCGGTGGGTTTTTTGTGCCTGCAACTTTTGTAGGTGCAACCGACGTGATGCCTGCGTCGGGAGGGCGGCTAATACAACACCCGCAAGGGGAATACGCCCGCCGGCTGTTAGCGGTTTCGAGCCTCCCGACTTCCCGTCCGTCGCCTTGCGGCGGGCGGGCTGATTCCATGGAATGAGGAGCAGGCCATGTCGGACGTTGTACGCGATGCGCAGTCATACCGGGGCTACTACTTGCCAGAGGGCGCGCAATACCGCTTGCAGCAGCTGCGCGACCACATTCGATTTTTGGCGCGCCTGGCGCAGCCACGCACGCAGGCCGAAGAGCAGTCGCGGCAGCCTGCCATCCGCATGGACGAGCTGGCGTGCTGCCTGGAGCTGCTGGCCGAGCAGGTAACGCAGGCACTGGCGCAGGTGCAGTGGCCCGCGCGCCTGGAGCCCGACGCCTCTGAGAACGCGCGTGCCGATGCTGGGGAGGCCGCATGAGCCGGTGATGGCATCGCCCCGCACACAAAGGCGGGCCGGGGATGACAAGCCGCGTGATGCGCTTGCGTTCGGCATCACCGTGGAGCAGGTGGATGCGCTGGAACAGTTGCTGCTGCCCAGCTCTGCAGAACCTGGTTGCCGCGTCTGCAGAATGCTCGATCGTCATTTTGTCTTGGCAAGCGCCGCTTTCGCCAAGGCGGACATCAGCAGTTTGGCTTTCTCCGAATGCCTGACGTCGTTCTCGCCTATCTGCTCCACAACGCTGAGTCCATCGGTCTGGATCTGCCTCGGCGTAAACAGCATGCCCGCCGCGCCGGGAACCGAGGCAAGTAGTGTCAGTGGGTCGTACAAGTTGAGTCTGGTGACCTTCGGCCACACCTGGTCGAACGCAATGGCCTGTCTTGCGCCGTCTTGGGGCTCTGCGCAGGGCGGGTGTCGATCTGCCGCCACGGGTCCAGCGTGCTGAGCCGTGCGCTCGGTCGCCGCGGCCTGTTTGTGGGCATATGCAGTGTGGGTGGGTGCCCGATGGGGTCCATCCATTGTTCTCGCGTAGATGCTGGCCAACGGGACGATCAGCATGGATGCGGCGTCATTCCCTGGTACATCGATCAGCGAAGGGCGCGGTAACGGCACGAAGCGGCGGTTGCCTGTTGCGCTGCTTCAATGATGAAATCGTGACCGTCGATATAGTGACAGCGTGTAGCGATCTGCGGACACGTCGCCTCTGCATCCTGCCATTGCAGCATGGCAGCACACTGGCATTTACACCGTTGTCGGACGCTTGTCTTGTGACAGGTGGCCGCAGACGCATACGCGTGCGTGGTCGCTACGCCGATACCCTGCACCTGTGCGAGGTGCGAACCAGTCTGTTTCGTCAGGTGCTGCATGCTTTCGGTTATTCGCTTTACGCAGGGACATCCAAGAGCAATATTGACGGCCTGTCAACTCGATGAAGAGGTGAAGCATGCGCCCTGCGAATCTGACATCGGCCACACGCAGAGGGTCAAGACACGATCAACCTGAGATGCCAGCCGAGCATGGCGTTGGCTCCTCCCAACAGCAGGCGGATCCTCAGCAGAACAGGCAATTGACGGAAAACCTGAGGCCACGGCCACCAGTGCGTGCGGCGCGCCTGAGGCAGCCGCATGTGCCCATCGGCGCACAGATCGCAGGCGTCGGCGCACAGATCGCAGGCGCGGGAAGGTGGGTGGCGCATGCTGGCACGATGGTGGCAGCTGCTTCGCTCGTTCCTAGTGGCTTGGTCGCATTACAGGCGCCGTTCGCGGCAGCTTACGGTTACGCGACAGATAATCCGCACTTGAAGAACTACGCAATCGCTGCTTGTCCTCCTTTTCTGGCGTCGTTGAGTGCGTTGGCTGCGGCATATTCGATCGAACGTCTGATGGAATGGTATGAGCAAGCACTATCTCAGTCTCCTGTGACGAAGGCAGCCAGGGCAGCCGAGTTGGGAACAACCGAAGCATGCTTGGACGAGGCCATCGACCTGGTCACCGCGCCCGATGCAGAGACGTCCGGCCCTGAAATGAGCGAAGGGGAGAGGATTGCACTGGCCACGGATCTCATGCACCTGGCGACATCAGACCGTTCGCAGTTGCCTCCTGAACTCTGGAGTGCTGCCAGTGGGGTTGGCAACGATGCCAACGCGTTGGTGAGTCGCTTACTTGCGGCCGCGCGAAGCCGCGCGTCTGCAGATGCGCCTGCATCGTCCGGTGGTTGAAAGGCGACCCCACGCGTGATGCGTCCGGGTTGCGCGGTGAACCACGTGTCACTTGCTAGGTGTTCAACGCTACACCGGCGCAGACTTCAAAATCCCCGACAAACTCTCCCGTAGGATCAACTGCAGATGCATGCGGTTGAGTTCCATGCCGCTGGTCATCACGCTGTGCAGGCCGCCGCACATGGCGGCGACGGCGAAGACGCGGGCCTGGAACTCGTGTTCGCTGCTGGCCGGGTCGGCGTGGCCGCGGAGCAGGCGCTTGAGCAGGGCGCTGAGGTGTTCGATCAGTGATGCGCTCTGCCTGCGCATGAAGGCCGCCAGCACCGGGTCGCGCAGGGTGGCCAGGTGCAGTTCCAGGTCGATGCGGATGCGCTTGATGCTGGTTTCCTGCAGCAGCCAGTCTTCGAGCAGGCCAGCGATGAAATCCACCACGTGGACTTCGTCCGGGCGCTCTACCAGCCACATCTGGCGGATGGCGCGCATGTAGTTGCGCTCCAGCAGTGCACGTACCAGCGCGTCCTTGTCTTCGAAACGTTGCAGCAGGCTGCCGCAACTGACCTTGGCGCGTTCGGCGATCAGTTCGAAGCTGGTGGCGCCCAGGCCCACTTCGTCGATGCACTGTTCGGTGGCGACCAGGACATCTTCCAGCAGCAGTTCTTCGCGCTCTTTCGCCGTGCGTAGCAGCAGAACGTTGGACATGGGGCAGCAGATTGGCGGGGGGCTGCAGTATACCGGCGCAGCGTTGCCCATCCGTTGCGTTCGCTTGCGTCTGTGCCATCAGTCATGGGGGCTTGCAAGGCGACCTGCACTGTGTGCAGCGGGCATGGATCAACCGATTTTTCACGGCGGCTGTGCGACACGTGAGGTCTGGTTGCAGGAGATGCATGTGAGTGAGAACAGTGCAGTTGCAGGCGTGTCGGCGCAATGGCCGGCGCGCTTATGGGTGGTGCGGCACGGGCAAAGTGCGGGCAACGTGGCGCGCGATGTGGCCGAGTCCAATGGGGCGGCGTTGATCGAGCTGGAGCACCGGGATGCGGACATTCCCCTGTCGGCGCTTGGCGAGCGCCAGGCGGATGCGCTGGGCGCATGGATTGCCGGGTTGCCGGCACAGGAGCGGCCAACCCTGATTCTGAGTTCAACGTACGTGCGTGCGCGGCAGACAGCAGCGGCGGTTGCGCGAGCGTTGGGTCAGCCAGCCGATGCGGTCAGTGTGGATGAGCGCTTGCGTGAGAAGGAATTTGGCGTGCTCGATCGCTACACCACCTCGGGCATCCGCGAGGCCTTTCCGGCCTTGTTCGAGCAACGCAATCTGGTCGGCAAGTTCTACTTCCGCCCGCCCGGTGGCGAGAGCTGGTGCGATGTGATCTTTCGCCTGCGCAGTATCGTGGGCGATCTGCAGCGCAACCATGTGGGTGCGCGCGTGCTGATCGTGGGGCACCAGGTGATCGTCAATTGCTTCCGTTACCTGATCGAGCGGATGGACGAGGCCACCATCCTGGCGATCGACCGCGAAGGCGACGTGCCCAATTGCGGCGTCACCGAATATGCAGCCGCTGCCGATGGGCAATCGCTGGAGCTGATCCGCACCAAGTTCGTGCCGCCGGAGCTGGCCGATGAGCCGGTGACCACCGAGTCCGATCGCCCGGCCGGGGCGCGCTGAGATGAGCGCCCCGCGGCTACGCACCTTGACGGCTGCTGCATTGCGCACGATGCCGTTGCCATCGCCCGGTGGGGACAAGGAGCAGCGTGGGCGGGTGCTGATCGTGGGCGGGTCGATGCGGGTGCCTGGTGCGGCGCTGTTGGCGGGCGAGGCCGCGCTGCGTGCGGGTGCGGGCAAGTTGCAGATCGCCACGGCGGCAAGCGTGGCGCCGGGCATGGCCTTGGCGGTGCCGGAAGCCTTGGTGCTGGGGTTGGGGCAGAACGGGCAAGGCGAGATCGTGCGCGGGCACCGTGCGCTGGATGCGGCGATGGCCGCCTGCGATGCAGCGGTGATCGGCCCGGGGATGGCCTGCACCAGTACCACGGCGGCGCTGGTCAGGCGCGCCATTGCGCAGGCGGTGTGCACGTTGGTGATGGATGCCGGCGCTTTATCGAAAAACCTGCGCGCGCCGGCCGGGCGGCCGTTCGTGCTGACGCCGCATGCCGGCGAAATGGCGGCGTTGGCCGGTGACGACAAGACGGCAGTGGAGGCGGCGCCTGGCGAATACGCGCTGGCCTTTGCAAAGAAGATGCGTAGCGTGGTGATCGTCAAGGGCGCAGACAGTTTCATCGCCGGGCCTGACGGCGCGCTGTGGGTGCACCGTGGCGGGGTACCAGGCCTGGGCACTTCCGGCTCGGGCGATACCTTGGCTGGACTGATTGCGGGATTTGCCGCGCGCGGAAGCGATGCATTGACTGCCGCGCTATGGGGCGTGTTTGTGCATGCAGCGGCCGGCAAGCGATTGGCCGGGCGGGTCGGTACGGTGGGATTCCTGGCGCGGGAGATTCCGCTGGAAGTGCCGGGAATCGTGGATCGGCTATCGCGGGTGTCCGCAGCGGGTAGATAGCCCCTCTCCCGTCGGGGCGAAAAGGCACGGCTTACGCGCCATTGGCGCGTGTGCCTTGGAGCGCCCGCGCCGCAAGCGCGGGCCGGGGCGCGGAGCGGGGGTTCGGGTGAGGGTGCGATGGGTCGACCGTGTTGCAGACGGTTGGTGTTTACTTGCATCGCTGCGCCCGCATGCTCCGCGTGCGCCCGCACCCTCATCCGGCGCTGCGCGCCACCTTCTCCCGATGGGAGAAGGAACCTCGGAACTGCTTTCGTGCTCGCGAGCGTTTAGCGAACTCCGCGCGAAGTGCCAGGAATCGTGGATCGGTTGTCGCGTTTGTTCGCAGCGGGCAGATAGCCCCGCGAGAAGCGCATGGCGAAATACAGTTGCCGGCCGGGCGCCCAACCGCGCGTCTGGCGAAAACCGGTCACGGTGCCATCGCTGCGCACGCGCAGCCGCGCCCACTGCACCTTGCCGGGGTAGTCGTACAGGCTGGTGCGCAGGTCCACCAACACATGCGCCGGCTTGCCCTTGGGGAACTGGTAGCGGTGCACGCCCACGCGCGCACTGGCGGTGAGTTCGGCGCGGATATTGCGGTCCTTCAAGGTCACGGCGTAATAGCCCGGTTGCGCCTGTTCGCTGGTGTGGTCGAACTGCGCGGTGTAGCCGCTGCCCGGTTGGCTGGCATCGCCGCGTTCCAGCTTGACCGCGCCCACCTGCGGCATCAGCAGGATGTCGCCCAGGTCCGAATGCCCTGAGCCGGAAAAATGCGTATGCGAAAACCCCACGATGGTGCTGTCGCTATGGCGGTAACCGGCAGCCCAGCCGTAGGCCTCCTTGCGCGGTTTGATCTGCGTATCCGGACTCAGCTGCACCATGCCGAACGGCACCGTGGCACCGGGATAGGTATGGCCTTCGCCGCCGGTGCCGATGAACGGATCCACCGCGTCGAAGGCGGACCCGGCCGTGCGTGCAGCGGCGGGAACTGCGAGACAGGCAGCGGCGGCAAACACTGCAAGCCAGCGCAGGCAGAAAACGATCGGTCGATGCGGCATGCGGGACGGCTCCGTGCGGATGCAGCGCCGGACCGTAGCACAGCGGCGGCGGCGAGCCAGTTTGCAGTGGCGTATTCCGCGCGAGTGGTCGCGTTCGCTCTGCAGCGCCTGCGCGTTGCGATCACGTCGGAGGCATCTGTCATGTGCGCGCCGCGGACGCTGCCGGTGGCGTTCGTCTGCGCCGTCACGCTGGGTCGGCGCGCACCGACGCGAGGGCGCCGGCGCGGGTGGCCGCGTGCGTCACGCGGCGTGCGCAAGGCGGTGTGTGCTGCCTCTGTCGGGTGATTGCCATTGCCATCACCCGTGTCCATGCTTGCATGCAGTCCCCCACCTGCGTTGCCGATCCATGCCCCTGGACGATACCCGCCACCATCAGATGTTTCCCGAACTGGACGCGGGCCAGTTGGCGATGACGCGGCGCTTCGCCAGCGGGCCGGCGCAGCGGTTTGCAGCCGGCGACACCGTGTTCGATGTCGGCGATGCGCACGCACCGGTGTGGGTGGTGCTGGAAGGCAGCATCGAGGTGGTACGCCGCGACGGCCTGGGCAACGAAAAACCGATCACCCGGCACACGCCTGGGCAATTCACCGGCGAGGTGAGCCAGCTGGCCGGCCGCGCGTCGCTGGCGGCCGGGCGGGCCGGGCCGGAGGGCTGCCTGGCACTGCCGTTCGACACCGCACACTTGCGCGCATTGATGATCAGTTCTGCCGAAGTGGGCGAAGTGGTGATGCGTGCGCTGATCCTGCGCCGGGTGGGCCTGATCGAGGGCGATGCCTCCGGCTCGGTGTTGATCGGTGCGCCGGGCGACAGGCATCTGACGCGGCTGCAGGGCTTTCTCACCCGCAACGGCTACCCCAACACGGTGGTGGACATCTCCAACGACGATGGCCGCGCGCTGGTCGAGCGACTGGGTATCCAGGAGCACGATCTGCCGGTGATGGTCTGCCCCAGCGGCCGTGTGCTGCGCCAGCCCAGCGATGCCGAAGCCGCGCATTGCCTGGGCATGACACCGGACATCGACCCGGACAGGCGTTACGACGTGGCCATCGTCGGTGCCGGCCCTGCTGGCCTGGCCACGGCGGTGTACGCCGCCTCCGAAGGCCTGTCGGTGCTGGTGATGGACCAGCGCGCCATCGGCGGCCAGGCCGGCGCGTCGGCGCGCATCGAAAACTATCTGGGCTTTCCCACCGGGATTTCCGGGCAGGCGTTGGCGGGCCGGGCCTATAACCAGGCACTGAAATTCGGCGCCGAGCTGGCGATCCCGATCGAGGCGGCCACCCTGGAGTGCGGGCGCGACGATGGCGCCCTGCACCTGGATCTGGCCGACGGCAAGCAGGTGCTGGCCAGCACCGTGGTGATCGCCTCGGGTGCGCGCTACCGGCGCCCGCAGATCGACGGGCTGGACCGCTTCGAAGGCCATGGCGTGTCGTACTGGGCCTCGCCGGTGGAAGCGCGGCTATGCGAGGGCGGCGTGGTGGCGCTGGTGGGTGGCGGCAATTCTGCAGGCCAGGCGGTCGCGTTCCTGGCGCCGCGGGTGAAGCAGTTGCATCTGATCATTCGTGGCGACGGCCTGGAAGCGTCGATGTCGCAGTACCTGATCGAACGTATTGCCGCGCTGCCGAACGTGCAGCTGCATACCGGCACCGAAGTGGCCGCACTGGATGGCGACCACGAGCGCGGGCTGCAGGCGGCGACGCTGCGCACGCGCAGCGATGGCGCGACCACGCGCGTGGAGCTGCGGCACCTGTTCCTGTTCGTCGGTGCCGATCCCAACACGGGCTGGCTGCAGGATTGCGTGGAGACCGACAAACGCGGCTTCGTCATCACCGGCAGCGCACGCGGCGATGGCGTGCCCGCCTGCCTGCCGCTGGAAACCAATCGCCCCGGGGTGTTCGCCATCGGCGATGTGCGGGCCGGCTCGGTCAAGCGCGTAGCGGCGGCGGTGGGCGAGGGCGCTGCGGTAGTCGCGCAGATTCACCAGTATCTGGCGCATCAGGCAGAACCGGTGCCGGTGTCCGAACTTGCCACTCAGGAGCCGACCGGCACTTGAATCGCTTAATGCCGTGCTGATGTCCTGCTGGGAATCGGGAATCGGGAATCGGGAATCGGGAATCGGGAATCGGGATTGGACAATCGTCAAGCCAAGCTTCCGCGTCTACATTTTTGGTGCTTGCTTTTGGTGGAGATCGCTTGATCTGCCGGGCATCGTTGGATGCGCCTGGCACCGCGTGCCACTCAAGTCGGCCAGTGCACCTGCGGTAGCACCCCGATCTGCGGGCGGGCGAACAGATAGCCTTGTTGCAAGTGGATGCCCAGCTCACGCAGGGCGCGGTATTCGTCGGCTCGTTCGATGCCTTCGGCGATGACGGCGATGCCGAGTTCTTCGCACATGCGGGTGACGTAGCGCACGATGGCCTGGCGGTTGCGGTCGGTGTCGATGCCGCGGATCAGTGCGATGTCCAGCTTGAGCAGATCCGGCTGGAACTCGGCCAGCAGGCCCAGCCCGGCATAGCCGGCGCCGAAGTCGTCGATGGCGGTCTTCATGCCGCGCGCGCGGTAGGTGCGCAGGATTTCGAGCAGATGCGACGGATCGGTCAGGTATTCCTGCTCGCTGACCTCGAAGATGATCGCCTCCAGCGGCCAGCCGTAGTGCGCGGTGGCCGCCAGCGTGGCGCGCAGGCAGTGCTCGGGGTTGTAGACAGCGTTGGGCATGAAGTTGATCGACAGCAGCGCAGGCAGGGCGATCTGCGCAGCGCATTCGATCGCCTTGATCCGGCAGGCCTGGTCGAAGGCGTAGCGGTTGTGGGTGTCCACCGCGGCCAGGATGCTGCCGGCCGACTCGCCGTTGATGCCACGCACCAACGCTTCGCCGGCGTAGACGGTGTGCGCGACCACATCGACAATCGGCTGGAAGGCCATGGTGATGGCGGTGGGGAACTCTTGACCATCGCGGCAGGCGTTGCAAACAGGAATCTGGGTCATGGCGGGATCACCGTGCGACGTGGATCGAGCCTAGCCTTATCGGCCGCAATGGCGCGTCATTGAGGGCAGCCAGTCCGATTGCGGCGCTGCCGGCAGCTCCGGCATGGCCAATGCCAGGAAACGGCACACTCCCTGGGCGTCCGGTGTTGCCGCGGCTGGCAAGCTGTGGCGCACGCGTGCGGCATTGCACCGCAGGCCGCGCCCGCTGTGCCGGTTCTGGTACACGGCGAGCGAGCGCCACGCGAGTGCAGCCTCCGCGGCTCCCGCGCCTTCTCCATCGCAACGTCCTCACCCTGCCGGTGGTCGGGCTCGGCGATACTGGGCATATCGCCCGCATCGGAAGCCCCATGACCGCCCTCACCGAACGCTACGCCCAGGCCGTGGATTACGCCCGCATCGCCCATGCCGGGCAGCTGCGCAAGGGCACGCAGATTCCGTACCTGAGTCATCTGCTCGGCGTTTCCACGCTGGTGCTGGAATGCGGTGGCGACGAGGAGCAGGCCATCGCCGGGCTGCTGCACGATGTGGTGGAAGACTGTGGCGGTGGGCATGAGGCGTCGATCCGCGCGCAGTTCGGCGACAGCGTGGCCGACATCGTGATGGCCTGCACCGACGCCACCGCCGAAGACAAGGCCGAGGTGGACAACAGCGAGCGTGCGCGCAAGCGCGATTGGCGCGAACGCAAGCTGGCCTACCTGGAGCACCTGCGCAAGACCCCGGAGCACGCCTTGCTGGTGTCCGGTTGCGACAAGCTCTACAACGCACGCACCATCGTGCAGGATCTGGAAAACCCTGCAGTGGGCCAGGACATCTTCAAGGTCTTTACCGCCGGCCGCGACGGCACCTTGTGGTACTACGCCGCGCTGGAAGAGATCTTCCGCACCCGCGATGCGGCAACTGCGCGGCTGTTCAGTGGCGTTGTCATGCGCATGCAGGCACTGGCGGAGACCGGCGAGCAGCCGGTGCCGGCGCACGCGCTGGGCTGATCGCGTTTTAGAATGGCCGCTTAGAGCGACTGATTTGCTGCCTGGCTGCAGCGCCCTTGCCCGCCCACCATCGCGGGGGACACGCTGCAAGTACGTCCATGTAAGTTCTTACGCGGCATCCATGCTGCATAAGGTCCCGCGACCGGGGGCGAACAAGGACCAGACGAGTTGGTCGGTGTGCATGAAAGAGCACCGCCGGGTGCGCCCTATTGGGTCATGAGCATCGTCTCCATACCGGATGCGCGCCGCACTACGGATAGTTTTTCAAGTGAGCGCCGACCACTGTCTGGTGCGGTGCCCTCCCCGCTTGCGGGACCGTGTGGCGGCATGGATGCCGCCACCGAGCCCCCATGGATGGGTTCACGGCGTGTCCCGCAAGCGGGGAGGGCACCGCGCCCTCGACCGATGTATTTCAAGGCGATCAGCGTCAGGCGCTGCAGGGCTCGTCGGCAACACTGACGTTGGCTGCATGCGTCCCGCGCTAGGCTAGGGCGTTGTCGAATGTCGGTCTGGTGGTCATGTCCAACGCAATCTCATCTATCTCCGGCCAGGTGCGCGTGCGCGGTGCGCGCGAGCACAACCTCAAGAACGTGGACGTGGACATCCCGCGCGATGCGCTGGTGGTATTCACCGGGGTGTCCGGCTCGGGTAAATCGTCGCTGGCGTTCGGTACCCTCTTTGCCGAAGCGCAGCGGCGCTACCTGGACTCCATCTCTCCCTATGCGCGGCGCCTGATCGACCAGGTGGGTGTGCCGGAGGTGGATGCCATCGATGGCCTGCCGCCTGCGGTGGCGCTGCAGCAGGCGCGCGGTGCCCCAAGCGCACGTTCGTCGGTGGGCAGCGTCACCACCATCTCCAATTCGCTGCGCATGCTGTACTCGCGTGCGGGCCACTATCCGCCGGGGCAGGAGATCATCTATGCGGATGGGTTTTCGCCGAACACGCCGGCCGGTGCCTGCCCCACCTGTCACGGCCTGGGCCGCATCTACGACGCCACCGAGGCCACCATGGTGCTGGACCGCAGCCTGAGCATCCGCGAGCGCGCGGTGGCGGCCTGGCCGGGTGCCTGGCATGGGCAGAACCAGCGCGACATCCTCACCACGCTGGGCATCGACGTGGATGTGCCGTGGCATCAATTGCCGAAGAAGACCCGCGACTGGATCCTATTCACCGACGAGCAGCCGGTGGTGCCGGTGTATGCCGGCTACGACCTGGCCGAGGTCAAGCGCGCACTTAAACGCAAGGAAGAGCCCAGCTACATGGGCACCTTCACCAGCGCGCGGCGCTACGTGTTGCACACCTTCGCCACCACCCAGAGCGCGCAGATGAAAAAGCGCGTGGCGCAGTATCTGGTGAGCACCCAATGCCCGCAATGCGACGGCAAGCGGCTGCGACGCGAGGCGCTGTCGGTGACATTTGCCGGGCTGGATATCGGTGAGTTGTCGCGGCGTCCGCTGGACGAGGTGGCCGAGTTGCTGCGCCCGGCGGCGGAGGCCGACCTGCGCACGCAGGGCAACAAGAAAGGCGCAGCCGCGCATCCGGAACAGCGCATCGCCGCGCAACGCATCGCCGCAGACCTGCGCGCGCGCATCGCCGTGGTGCAGGCCCTGGGCCTGGGCTATCTGAGCCTGGAGCGCAGCACGCCCACGCTGTCGCCGGGCGAACTGCAACGGCTGCGGCTGGCCACGCAGATCCGCTCGCAGTTGTTCGGCGTGGTGTATGTGATGGACGAACCATCGGCCGGCCTGCACCCGGCCGATGCGCAGGCGCTGCTGGGCGCGCTGGACCAGCTCAAGGCGGCCGGCAATTCGGTGTTCGTGGTCGAGCACGAAGTGGATGTGATCCGCCACGCCGACTGGATCGTGGACGTGGGCCCGGCCGCCGGTGCGCATGGCGGGCAGGTGCTGTACAGCGGCCCGCCCGCCGGGCTGGAGGCGGTGGAGGCATCGTCCACGCGACGTTATCTGTTCGGTGCGCCGCCGCAGGTACATCGCCATGCGCGGCAGGCCAGTGGTTGGCTGCAGTTGCGCGGTATCACGCGCAACAACGTGCGCGGCCTGGATGTGGATCTGCCGCTGGGGGTGTTCACCACCGTCACCGGCATCTCCGGCTCGGGCAAGTCCTCGTTGATCAGCCAGGCACTGGTGGAACTGCTTGCCGCCCACCTCGGCCAGAGCCAGGCAGACGACGAGGACACACTGGACCCGCTGGAGCGCGGCACCCAGGTGCCGGTGGATGGTGCGATCGTCGGCGGGCTGGATCGGGTGCGCCGGCTGGTACGCGTGGACCAGAAACCGATCGGGCGCACGCCGCGCTCGAATCTGGCGACCTACACCGGCCTGTTCGACCCGGTCCGCAAGCTGTTCGCGGCCACCCCGGCCGCACGCCGCCGCCGCTACGATCCGGGCCAGTTCTCCTTCAACGTGGCCAAGGGCCGCTGCGCCACCTGCGAAGGCGAGGGCTCGGTGTCGGTGGAGTTGCTGTTCATGCCCAGCGTCTATGCGCCATGCCCCACCTGCCACGGCGCGCGCTACAACGCCAAGACCCTGGAGATCGAACTGCGCGGGCACACCATCGCGCAGGTGCTGGAGCTGACCGTGGACCAGGCGGCAAGCTTCTTTGCCGACGATGCCAGCGTGCTGCGGCCACTGCAGGTGCTGCGCGAGGTGGGGCTGGGCTATCTGCGGCTGGGCCAGCCTGCCACCGAACTCTCCGGCGGCGAGGCGCAGCGCATCAAGCTGGCCACCGAACTGCAACGCGCCCAACGGCGCGACACCGTCTACGTGCTGGACGAGCCCACCACCGGCCTGCACCCGGCCGACGTGGATACCTTGATGGCGCAGCTGCAGGGGCTGGTGCAGGCAGGCAATACGGTGATCGTGGTCGAACACGACATGCGCGTGGCCGCCAGCAGCGACTGGGTGCTGGACATGGGCCCGGGTGCCGGCGATGCCGGCGGCAATGTGGTGGCGGCCGGAGCGCCGGAGGTGGTGGCACGGCAGCGTGGCAGCCGCACGGCACCGTTTCTGGCGCAGGCGATGCGTGAGGAAACGCAGGGCTGAGCGTGCGCTGCTGACAATGGCGACAGCCTTCTGATGTGCATGGCTGCTGCGTGGAGTGGGCGCTGCGCTGCGGCGCATCGCTGGCGATCCCGGCGATCAGGTCCAGTCGCCTGGTGCGCAACAGGCGCGGGAAGAGAGGCCCTTGGCATGGTTTCCGGTTGGGTAGTCCGAAGGCGCGCACGGCGCCACGCACTGTCGTTCCAGGCCGAGGCGGCATGGCCGCACATCGCCTGGCCGGGCGATGTGTCGGAGGCGCACGCGCGGTCGCTGCCCGTGCCGCCGGTTCAAAAGGTCGATGCCTGCAGATCGATCACGAACCGGTAATGCACATCGTTGGCGTCCACGCGCGCGAAGGCGGCGTTGATGTCCTGCAGCGTGATCAGCTCGATGTCGGCCACGATGCCGTGCTGCTGGCAGAACGCGAGCATGGCGTGGGTGTCGGCGGTGCCGCCGGTACCGGAGCTGGTGACCTTGCGGCGACCCATGGCCAACAGCACCGGGCGGAAATCCAGCTGGTCCGGCAACCCGAGCGAGCACAGCGTGCCATCCAGGTTCAGCGCCTTGAGCATGTCGTTCATGGGATAGCGGCGCGAGACGGTATCGAGAATGAAATCGAAGCGGTAGGCCTGCGCCTGCATCTGCACCGGGTCGGTGGATACCACCACCTCGTGTGCGCCCAGGCGCTGCGCTTCGGCAGCCTTCCTGGGCGAGGTGGTGAAGGCGACCACGTGCGCGCCCATCGCCCGTGCGAACTTGATGCCCAGATGGCCAAGCCCACCGATGCCGACCACGCCCACTGTATGGCCAGGACCAATGCCGTAGCGGTGCAGCGGCGCAAAGCTGGTGATGCCGGCGCACAGCAAGGGCGCGGCGGCGGCCGGATCCAGGCCCTCGGGCAGCGGGTAGACAAAGCGCGCATCGGACACGTAGTACTCCGAATACCCTCCGCGCGTGCGGCTGCCGTCGACGCGGTCCACGCCGTCGAAGGTCAGGGTGGGAAAGGCATGGCAATACACTTCGTCATGGGCCTGGCACGGCGCGCAGTGCCGGCAGGAATCGACGATGGTGCCGATCATCACGCGCTGGCCCAGCGCGAAGCCTTCGACCTGCGCACCCAGCTCGATTACCTCGCCGACGATCTCGTGGCCGGGCACCAGCGGATATTCGCTGGCCCATTGGTTCACCGAATGCAGGTCCGAGTGGCAGACGCCGCAGTACAGCACCTTGATGGCCACATCGGTGGCGCACACGGCGCGGCGCTCGAACTGCCAGGGCACCATGGGGCCACGCTTTTCGAGCGCGGCGTAGGCACGGGTGAGGCGGCCGGAGCCGGTGGCGCTGGTCTGGGCTGAAGTCATGGCGGTGGCGATGCTTTACAATTGGCGGAATCTGTAAGATTTACTTATTTACAAATAATGTCAAGTGTAAAGTCGCATCGGGTGGCCGTTGACGCCGTGCCCGCATCCGCCGAGGGCAAGGAAGCGCGTGTCATGGACACCGCGCTGCAGCTGTTCCTGCGCCACGGCTACCGCAAGGTGAGCATGAGCGACATTGCCCAGGCTGCGCAGATGTCGCGGCCGTCGCTGTATGCGGCCTTCCCCAACAAGGAAGCGATCTTCGCGGCACAGGTGGCGCGCCAGCGCGACGCCTGCGTGGCCGAGACCGCGCAACGCGTGCGCGACACGCAGGATCTGCACACCCAATTGCGGCACCTGTTCGATATCTGGGTGCTGGAGCCGATGGCCTCGGTGATCGACTCGGACAATGGGCTGGATCTGGTGGCCAACTGCGGCGTCTACGCGCCAGCCGCGCTGGACGCGTTGTACCAGCAGATGGAGGACACGCTGGTGCGTCTGCTCGGCCAGCACGTGCGGGCAGACAGCGCGATGTCGGCCGCCGATCTCGCCTACATCCTGCGGCTTGCCACCACCAGCCTGAAGGCCTCGGCCGATAACGAAGCGGTGCTGCGTCGCCTGATTGCCGGCCTGATCACGATGGCCTTGTCCACGGTGCAGGCCGGGACGGGACGGGCGCCGGCCAACAACACGCAGGCCAAGAAGTCGCCGGCTCGCGGTCGATGACGGGGCTGCATGCAGCGATCGGCGACATGGCTATCGCATCTGCATGCGCACCACGGTCGAAAGACAGGGCCTGGAGCGTCGGCCCGCTGCATCGGGACGCGGTCAGCGCTACACGATGAAGCACTCACACCTGTGCAGGGCGGTAGAACGGCATGCCGTTGCCCGGCGATGTCTCTACCCAAGCCTTTCACGTATGGCGGATCTTGGGCCACCATCGTGGAGACGCAACGAGCCCGGCATGTGCCGGGCTCGTACGCCGTCATCTGCGACAGGTTGCGGACCGTTCCCGATCCACCGCGGGCAATCAGTCGGCCATGACCTTCTCCGGCGTCATCGGCGTGCTACGGATACGCTTGCCGGTGGCATGGAAGATGGCATTGCAGATGGCCGCAGAGACGCCGACCTGGCCGATCTCGCCAACGCCCTTTGCGCCCAGGCTACTAACCACGCGGTCGTCTTCGTCTCGGAGGCACGATGTTCCAAGAACCGGAGATCACCACATGCAACAAGCCCGTCGATTGATCCTGATCGCTATCCTTACGCTGGGGCTTCTAATGAATCAACCATCCGCAGCATATAGCCCCGTCGTTACCGAAACTCCCCACAGCGGAATGTCGCGGGAGGCTCTGGAACGTGCCTACATCGAGTCTTACGAACAATCTGGATTCCGCCTCGCTAGCAGCAAAAAGTATTCAAATCAGTTTGGCTCCTGGACCACCGTCTTGGAATTCCAGTTAAAGAGTGCACCAGAAGCGCTCGGTGCGCCTGGCACTACTCTGGTCATATCGGGTAATAACCCGCCAACGTGTCAGCCGCGCAACCTGAGTAGGGAAACTTTCAGGGCACCCGACGAGCACAGTTCTGATCCCGCAATCTTCGCGCGCGGACAGCGCGTTCTCATCAAAGCCGATACGCAGGCCTTGGCAAAGGTACGGAAACAATTGGGCGTGAGCTTGCCCGCTATGGATATGCCCGCGCCCTGACACCGTCCTTTCTAATGAGCCACGTGCCACCCCTCGGCAGCTACAGGGTGGATGTAGCAACGGCTTACCTGATTCAGGCCGCCCGGCGCGCTCGACGTCTACATCCTGGTATGCGTCTCCAGCGTCCGATGGGCCGCGGTCTGGCGGCGGCGCGGAAACTCCTTGCGCGTTGGCGTCGCCGTTCGAATCTCGGTGCTTCGGCCTCTGGCTGAAGCGTGCAGGGTGGTAGCTACATCGTGGTCAACCCGGGAGCATCCAGCCAGCCCGTGATCGACTGGACGGCCACGGCCGGAACATACCCGATGGGGTTGGGAAACACTCGATGGGCCGCGCTGCTGGGCGGCGCGGTGTCGGGAATCGATCTGCTGGTTACACAGACAGGTCTGGTGGTGCGACGCACCGAGCAATGGCCGCCGCCCGGCGGGCAGCAGCCATTGAAATCTTTATCGGGGCAAGATGTCCCAAGAACTGGAGACCACCACGTGCAAGCCCGTCGATTGATCCTGATCACCACCCTGACCCTGGGTTCACTGATGAACCACCCATCCGCCGCGCAAAGTCAAATACCCAGCGATGTGCCTCATACCGGCATGTCGCTGCAGGCTCTGGAACGCGCCTACATCGAATCCTATGAGCAATCCGGATTCCGGTTGGCTAGCCGCCATGAGCAGTCGAATTCCTTCGGTTCCTTGACGATCGATCTCATTTTTCAGTTAAAGAGTGCGCCGAAGGGACCAGACGCGCCTGGCACTACGCTGACGATCTCGAGCTATCGGCCACCCGTATGCGGATGCGCACTGGTCAGGCAAAGCTTGAGAGGATTCGACGCCGATAGTCCAGATCCGAAGGCATACATGCGGGGACTAGATGTTGTTTTCAAAGCCGATGCGGCCGCGTTGGCAAAAGTAAGGCAGCGTTTGGGGGTCAGCTTGCCCGCAATCGATATGACACCCCCAGACGCACACAAGAGCACTGCATGGCCGCTAGCCGAATGATTTTGATTTCCACCTGACCCAGAGGTTGCTCATCCACGGCCCATCCGCAACGCGGAGTCAGATATCCGGCGAAGTGCCTTATACGGGCATGTCGCCGCAGGCCCCGGAACACACCTAGGAAAGGTCTGATCAACTCACCACAGATGCGCGACACTACCGCCTCATGTAGAGGATTCATCCATGCAGCTGACGTTCGG
>NZ_MDEC01000003.1 GCF_002939785.1 Xanthomonas codiaei | reverse complement strand
CGCAAGCTGCTGGTCATCCTCAACGCCAAGATGCGAGATCAACTGGCGGCTGACGCCGTCGGTTGATCAAGACAGTTGCTCTCCCGCCGGGAGAGGGGTCCCTTCCAAAGCAGGCCTATTGCCATATTTCGTATGACAGCCTCAACCGTCCTCAGCCCCATTAAGGTGCAAATGCGCCAAACCCGGTATGCTGCGCGGCAGCAAAACCGCACGGATGGGTGGAATGCTTTATCAACTGCATGAGCTGACCCGCAATCTGCTAGCCCCCTGGGTGCATCAGGCCCAGGCGAACGCCAAGATGTTTTCCGACCCCGACAGCCTGTGGGCCTCGCTCCCGGGCGCCGAACGCATGGCCGCCAGCAACGAGCTGTTCCACCGGCTGGGCAAGGAATACGAGAAGCCTGCCTGGGCGCTGGACGATGTCGAAGTGGACGGCCATTCGCTGCCCATCATCGAGCGCGAGGTGCTGAACAAGCCGTTCTGCCGCCTGCTGCGCTTCAAGCGTTTCAGCGATCACGTCGAGCTGATCGGCAAGATGAAGGAGCAGCCGGCCGTGCTGGTGGTGGCGCCGTTGTCCGGCCACCACGCCACCCTGCTGCGCGATACCGTGCGCACCCTGCTGCGCAACCACAAGGTCTATGTGACCGACTGGGTGGACGCGCGCATGGTGCCGCTGGAAGCAGGCGCGTTCCGGCTCGAGGACTACATCACCTATATCCAGGACTTCATCCGCCACATCGGCGCCGAGCGCCTGCATGTGGTGAGCGTGTGCCAGCCCACCGTGCCGGTGCTGGCCGCGGTGTCGCTGATGGCCAGCAACGACGAGCCCACGCCGCGCTCGCTGGTGATGATGGGCGGCCCGATCGATGCGCGTCGCAGCCCCACCCAGGTCAACAACCTGGCAACCGAAAACGGCATCGAGTGGTTCCAGAACAATCTCATCCACACCGTGCCGTTCCCCTATCCGGGCCACGGCCGACAGGTGTATCCGGGCTTCCTGCAGCACGCCGGTTTCCTGTCGATGAACCCCAACCGGCACGTGATGTCGCACTGGGATTTCTACACCGACCTGGTCAAGGGCGACCTGCAGGATGCGCAGGCGCACCGGCAGTTCTACGACGAGTACAACGCCGTGCTCGACATGCCGGCGGAGTATTACCTGGACACGATCCGCGTGGTGTTCCAGGAGTTCCTGTTGCCGCAGGGCAAGTGGAAGGTGGACGGCCAGCTGGTCAAGCCCTCCGCGATCCGCAATACCGCCTTGCTGAGCATCGAAGGCGAACTGGACGACATTGCCGGCCTGGGCCAGACCGAAGCCGTACACGATCTGTGCACCGGCATCGATGCGGCGCACCGCCGCCACCTGGTCGTGGAAGGCGCCGGCCATTACGGCATCTTCAGCGGCCGTCGCTGGCGCGAGGTGGTGTACCCGCAGGTGCGCGAGTTCATCGCCCGCTACGATGCCGACCCGGTGGGCAGCCGCGACCCGGCCACCGTGACCCCGATCCGCAAGCGCGGCAAACGCGCCTGATCCGAGAGAACAATCCCCGGCACGCCCGGGGATTTTTTTTGTGTCGACGCCAGCGGCGGACAGCGCAGCCGGTTGCAGCCAAGCTGGCCGTCGTCGCCTGGCGTCGGCGCCAGGCATGCACACACGGCGCGCCGCACATCACGCGGCAGCATCGCCGCTCTTGACCAGCAGATGCTTGGCGAACATGCCGTGCAGCTTGCCGAAGGCGCGCGCCAGATGCAGCGTGACGAACAGCAACAGCGCGCCCACCGCAAACAAGGGCAACGTCAGCCAGGAGCTGGTGATGTCCACACCATCCCAGGTCAGCACCGCCGTGTGGTCGAACAAAGCGATGACCGGTGACGCGGCCAGCCCCAGTGAGAGCGACAGCAGCGTGATGAACACGGTGAAGTAAACGATACCCAGCGGCAGCATCAGCAGGAAGTACAGCATCGTGCTCCAGGTTCGCGCGTCGGTGAACATCGCACCGATGCGCTGCAGCCAGCCACCTTGCGCACCGGGGTGCTGTGGGCGGCGCGGCATGCGCACACCCAGCAAGGTTTCCACCACGCGCCCCTCCACCAGCGACAGCACCCGCACCGAGCCGAAGAACACCACCAAAAGCGGTACGCCGATGATCAGGATCAACAATCCCAGCGACAGGCTGGCACCGGTGACCACCCAGGTGAAATAGAAGATGCCGGTGGCCAGCGACAGCAGCATGTAGAACAACGCGCCATAGGTGCGCGGGTCGGCCGCCACGCCGAAGAACTTGCCCAGCCACGAACTGCGCCGGGGCGGCAGCGGCGGACGCAGCGCGCGGCTCACCGTGACTTCGGTTTGGCGGTAGATCTCGGCCACTTCCTCGGGCGCGCCGTAGCTGCCGGCCACGCCCGCAATGACATCGGCTTCGCTCTCGCCCTGCTGCTCTGCCAGTTCGGCACGCAGATATTCTTCGGCGTCGTAGAGCGCGTCCTGGATCATCGCCGGATCGGCGCCGGACAGCGCCTGGCGCAGTTGCATCAGGTAATCGGGAATGGTCGTCGGCAACGGACGTGGGTGTGCGGTCGTCATCATGAGTGGGTCCCCTCCAGCACGGAATCAACGGAATCACGGGTGGCCCGCCAGGCGGCGGTCCAGTCGCGCAGGCAGTCACGCCCGCTGTCGGTAATGCGGTAATAGCGTCGCGGCGGCCCGGAGGCCGACGGCTCGACATGGCTCTGCAGCAATCCGGCCCCTTCCAGATTGCGCAGTACCGGGTACAACGCGCTCTGCTTGCCGCTGAGTACCCCTTCCAGACCTTCCAGTCGCTTGGCGATCAGATAGCCGTACAGCGGCTCCCCGGCCTGGGCCAGCACCGCCAGCAAGGCCAACGACACCGTGCCGGCACTGAGTTCCTTCTGGAACTTCTTCAGATGGGCATCCAGCTCGCTCATCGCCATCTCCCGCTAGGTTGAAGGCAATACTATGTAGAAGTTTGGTATAGCGGATGTGCTGGTAGTCATGGACTGGGAGTGGGGATTTGAGATTCGAGATTGGTCACTGCGGGATTGGGCAGCTGACGGCGCAGCGGCCTGGCAACGAGCTGCAGCGCAACACTCGGCCGCTGACACACGCACGACGGCCCATGCCATCGGCTGTAGCCGATCCCTCCACCGAATCCCCGCTCCCGCCCCTGTCGCGTTCGATTCCCGAGCCGGTTCATGAGCTTAGAACCTTTGGGTTACTGCCTTTCCGCCGAGGCTCCACTACAGTCAACGCCCCCTGTGCCGTTAAAACTCGCTCAGGTGGTCTTCACTTTTCGATAGGGCGACACGATGCAACTGACACGCTTGGCGCAGCTGGCCACGGCTGACACTTCCTTTGGTGCCACACGGCGCCTGTGCCTCGCGATCGGGTTGGCGTTGCCGGGCCTCGCTCTGGCGCAGGCGCAGCCAGCCCCGGCCAATGCCGAACAGGCGGTGGCCGAGCCCGCCAAGGCACCGGTCACCGCTGCGCCGGCCACCGCCAAGGGCTATCCGCAGGAAGCCCAGGGCTGGGGTGCCAAGCAGGGCGGCAACATGTGGCAGGTGCGCTGGGCCGAAGACTGGTCGTATCTGAAGGATCGGTCCAAGCGCAAGAGCCCGTTCGACCCGCTCAAATACATTCCGCTCAGCGAAGACGGCGATGTCTACGTCTCGCTCAGCAACGAGCTGCGCGTGCGCAGCAACACCATCACCAACCCAGGGCTGATTCCCGGCAGCCACTCGCAGCAGCAGTACCTGTTCCGTGCGTTCTTCGGTGCGGATCTGCACGTGGGAGAGCACTTCCGTCTGTATACAGAACTGGCGCACGGCAGCCTGGACGGGCGTAACGAAGGCGCCAAGACCGGCACCCAGGAGAACAACGCGATCCTGCAGCAGGTGTTCTTCGATGTGAAGGGCAACATCGGCGGCGCCGATACCGGCCTGCGGATCGGCCGTCAGGTGTTCGTCGATGGCCCGACCACCCTGATGGCGCTGCGCGACAACACCGATATCTTCGTGACCTTCAACGGCACGCGCGCCTGGGCGATCGGCGAAAAGACCCGGGTGGACGTGTTCGACTTGAACTTCAATCTCGACGGCACCGAAGGCCTGGGCGACGACCGCATCGACCGCTCGCGGCACTTCCGTGGCGTGGTCGGCGGCTATCGCCTGCCGACCGCCAAGCCGATGTACCTGGAGCCGTTCTTCTATCAGTTCCGCAACGACAACCAGGTATGGGGCCGCCAGACCGCCGAAGAACACCGCAATTACTACGGCCTGCGGCTGTGGGGCAACGTGGGCAAGCTGCGCACCGATTCGTTCGTGACGGTGCAGCGCGGCAGCTATGGTGGCCGCGATCTGCGTGCCTACATGGCCAGCACCTCCAACGCTTGGTCGCTGAGCGACACCGGCTGGAAACCGCGCCTGGGCTTCCACAGCGAAATCGCCTCCGGCGGCGGCGGCACTTCCGGCACCGGCACGCTGCGCAACAACAACTTCCTGTACGGCAATACGATCTACTTCAGCTGGGCCACGTTCTTCGGTCCGGTGAACCTGGTCACCGCCGCCCCGACTTTCACCTTCTCGCCCACGCCCAAGCTCACGGTGAACCTGGAGTGGGAAACGCTGTGGCGCCAGACCACCAGCGATGCGATCTACAACAACCAGGCGCGTGCCTACGCGCGCACCCAGAGCACCGGCGAGCGTCGCATCGGCACCATGCCGCGCATCAACGCTACCTGGAACATCGACCCGAACTGGTCGGTGACCTTCCGCGCCGAGCACCTGATGGCCGGTCCGGCACTGGAGAAGGCCGGCTACGGCGATTCGACCTTCGTGATGAGCTGGTTGAACTTCCGCTTCTGAGCATGCGGCGGCGGTGCGCCTGTGCGCACCGCCTCGTTCTGCTGCGCGCTTGCGTGGCGACCCATCTCCATGCCGCATCCTGTCAGGGGCGCGGCATGTTGCTTTTCAGCGTATCGAATGCCGTTGCTGCGATGACCGCGGCGCGCATGTCTTGCACGCCTTGGGCGATCGCACGGATTCGCTCATGAACCTTCAGGGCCGTTGCCGGCGGACCGGGGCGAGTAGCACCGCGCTCCATAGGGCTGCGCAGCGCCGGTGACGCCTTGCGCCGCTACTGGATCGCAATGCCCGTGGGCTCCAGCGCAAGCCGGCTGGCCGGCACTGGCCAGCGATCGTCTGCGGCACCTTCTTCGCCTCTGGCATACCGAGCGATGCTCAGATGCTTGCCGTCGCCATCGGCCTGCAGCGGGCGTGCCTGCCCGCGCAACGCGGGCGGCAGCTCGGCCAGTCGCAGCGCGAGCGGCCTCGTGTCGGCCGGACGATCGCGCAACCACAGCAGGGCCGTCACCGTGCGTAGCGCCGCGGCAGTGTCCTGCAGCCTGTGCTGGTAATTGGCGTAGTCCGGATGCGCCACGTTCGCCAGCAGGCAGCCGGTGGCGTTGGCCACGCAGGCCACCGTGGCCGTGTCAGGCATGGGCACCATGCCGGGCGGCAGCGCCCGATCCTGCGCCAGCACTGCCCGCACCGGCGCACTGCAGGCCCAGGTAAAGGTGGGCGCCAGCAGCGCCTGGGTGCGCTCGCGATCCAGCAGCCGTGGCGAAATGCGATCCAGCCAGGCGCGATCGCCATCCTGCACGGACGCGTTCTGCAGCATCGAAAACACCATCCGCGATTCGCCGTGCAGCGCATTGCACAGCGAGATCTCTTCCATCGCCGCCGGTGCAAACGCCGCGGCGCACCGCGCCGGCAACGGCGCCTGCATCGGTAGCTCGGCCAGCATGTCGGCGAACAACTGCGCGTTGCCACGCAGCATCGCCGCACCGATCATCGTGATCGCCAGATTGTCGCTGCTACGCAGCAGCACCCGGGCAACCTGCGCGTCGCTGCAGACATCGCTCAGGGCCTGGGTGGTGCGGCCCTGGACGAAGTCCAGTGCGCTGGCCGTCATCGACAGCGGCATCCGCGGCAGCTCGGGCAACGCCATATCGGCGCGTGGCCGGAACGGGCTGCGGTAGTCGCTGTAGTTCGCCAAGGCCCGCATCCTGCTCAACATCGGCGCCTGCGTGGCCAGCGCATCGGCATAGGCCTGCGGTTGTTCACGCACGCGCTGCAGGCATCCGCCTGCGCTGGCACTGCACAGTGCCGGCGCGGTGGATGGCCAGCGTGGCAGGCGCGGATAGTCCGCTGCGGCACTTTGAAGCGGCACTTCTTGCGGCAGCCGATTCAACCGCTCCACGTCCTTGGCCAGCACGGTCTCGCGCTGCGCTTCCGGAACCGCATAAGACAGCGACCACAGCGCCGCGAACAGATTGGCCCCACGCAACGGCGGCAGCGGTTGACGCAGCTGCGCCAGCGCCTGCCGCTGTGCATCGGGGATGGGCCAACGTTGGGAGACGGCATACAGCGCCGCCAATACCGCAAGCAGGATGCAACCACCGAGCAAGGCGATCTTGAGGAACTTGGCAAGCATGCACAGCGCTTTCGGCGGGAAGCCGGACATCTTACTGCCGTCGGCGTAGCCCCGCGATGGGTGGACGAAGACACGTCCACGTATCGACATCGTGTTCTTTCAGCAAGCAAAACAGCGACAGCCGATTGGGCGAAAAATACGCGCAATGTCCGGGCGACGGCCGGCCGGTTTTCAGGCAGCGCAGTTGGAAGAGCCTGGTCCCAGACATCAGCGGCGGCCGTACCCTCATCCGGCGCTACGCGCCACCTTCTCCCGGCGGGAGAAGGGAGCGGCCCACCATCTGCTTTTGCTTTTGCCTTTGCTTTTGCCCGCGCTTCTACCTACCCGGCGTTCTGTGCTCAGGCCCTTACGTTGCCGTTGCCTCTGAAACCACTGGTTGCACCAGTACGCCACACAGTGCCGCGCTTCTGCCAATCCCCAATCCCCAATCCCCGCCCCGCATCCACCTCCACCGAGCGCGGCCGAATGCCTACACTATGCCGATGTCCGAATCCCCCACTCCGCACGCCCGCCCTTCCCTGCAACGCGTCTTCCTGACCGGGTTGCTCACCTTGCTGCCGGTCTGGCTGACCTGGGTGGTGGTGAAGTTCGTCTTCGCGCTGCTCTCGGGTATCAGCAGCCCCTGGGTGGTGCCGTTGTCCGAACGCATCGCCGCCTCGTTTCCGGACGAGCTGGGCTGGATCAAGGCGCTGTGGGTACAGAACAGCATCGCCCTGGTTGCCACGGTGGCAGCAATCCTGTTCGTCGGCATCCTCAGCCGGCGCGTGATCGGCCAGCGCCTGCTGCGCTGGTTCGAAGCGGTCATGCGGCGCATTCCGTTGGCCAGCGTGGTCTACGACAGCGCGCGCAAGCTGCTGGATATCCTGCAGACCCAGCCAGGCAGCACCCAGCGCGTGGTGCTGATCGACTTCCCGCATCGGGACATGAAGTCGGTCGGCCTGGTCACCCGCGTGATCAAGGAACAGGGCACCGGTCGCGAACTGGCGGCGGTGTATGTGCCGACCACCCCCAACCCCACCTCCGGCTACCTGGAAATCGTGCCGGTGGAACTGCTCACGCCCACCGACTGGAGCGTGGACCAGGCGATGAGCTTCATCATCTCCGGCGGCGCAGTGGCGCCGGAATCGGTACCCTTCACCCGGACCGCGGATCGCTGACACCATGGCACCTGTGCGCACCCTCGACGATCGTGCGGTACGCCTGCTCATTGCGCTGGCGGCATTCTTCTGCGTCAACGCCGCGCTGGCCGAGTTCATCGGGGTCAAGATCTTCGCGCTGGAAGACACCCTGGGCATCGCGCCGCTGAACTGGAACCTGTTCGGCCAGACCGGCTCGCTCAGCTTCACTGCCGGCACCTTGCTGTGGCCGGTGGTGTTCATCATGACCGACACCATCAACGAGTTCTTCGGCAGCCGCGGGGTGCGTTTCATCTCGTGGGTGGCGGTGGCGCTGATCGGCTATGGGTTCGTGTTCGCATTCGCCGCCATCGCGCTGGCTCCGGCCGGCTGGTGGGTCACCGCCGCGCAGAGCCAGGGCGTGCCGGACTACCAGGCCGCGTTCGCAGCGGTGTTCGGGCAGGGGCTGTGGACCATCGGCGGCTCGCTGGTGGCGTTTTTGTTCGGCCAGCTGATCGATGTATCGGTGTTCCACCGCATCCGCCGCGCCACCGGCGAAAAGCACGTGTGGCTGCGCGCCACCGGCTCCACCGCGGTCTCGCAGCTGGTGGACAGCTTCGTGGTGATCTACATCGCCTTCGTGCTCGGGCCCCAGCACTGGTCGATGGATCAGTTCCTGGCGGTGAGCACGCTCAACTATGTCTACAAGATGGGCTTTGCCGTGGCCCTGATCCCGTTGCTGTATCTGGCGCGCCGCGGCATCAGCGCCTACCTGGGCGCCGAGCGGGCCGAACAGCTGCGCGAAGAAGCCGCTGCGGAGTGAACCCGGCCGCGCCTGGCGGGCTCATCGTGGTGCATCGCTACAGCAACGCCTCGCCGGCCGTGGGACGCACCTTCGCGTAACAGCCATGCGCGCCGCGCGCTATGGTCACTTCACATCCTGAGTATGCCGCAGCGCACCACGCCAGGCCGGCGCAGGTCCGCGCCCATGCGCCGCATGAATTGCCGATAGGCGGTATGACGGCGGTGGGTGGCCCTAACGGTGCGGATCGGGCAAGCTCCCCGCTCGCTTGTTTCCGGAGCCGGTAATGCCCCTCAGCTTTTCCCGCCTGCTGTCGCTGGCCCTCGCCGCCGTGTTGAGCCTGTCAGTGGCAGCGCCCGCCGATGCGGCTAAGAAAAAGACCGCCGAGGCACAGACCACGCAAACGCGCGCGAAGGCGAGCAAGGCCAAGAAGACCACCAAGCCGGCCAGAAGCAGCAAGGCCGCCCAGAGCGGCAAGGGCAGCAAGACCACCAGGGCCAGGCCGCGCGCCGTGGCCGCGCCGGTGGTGCTGACCAAGGCACAGCAACTCAACCTGCTCTACGACCAGTACTGGGACGCCTCGCTCAAGCTCAATCCGCTGCAGGCCACCTTCCAGGGCGAGAGCCGCTACAACGACCAGCTTCCCAACTTCCTGTCGCCGGCGTTCCGCCAGCAGTCGCACGATTTCACCGTGCTGTGGCTGGGCAAGGCCGAAGCGCTGGGCCCGGACGGCCTGAGCGGTCAGGACCTGCTCAGCTACCAGATCTTCGTGCGCGATGCGCGCAGCGCGCTGGCGGCCGAGCAGTTCCCCAGCTGGATGCTGCCGATCAACCAGTTCTACAACATCGCCAGCATCGCGGTGGTGCTGGGCTCGGGCACCGGCGCGCAGCCGTTCAAGACGGTCAGGGACTACGACAACTGGTCGCGGCGCGCGCTCGGCATCCCGGACCTGTTCGATCAGGCCATCGCCAATATGCGCGCCGGCATGCAGGCCGGGGTGGTGCAACCCAAGGTGCTGATGCAGAAGGTGCTGCCGCAGCTGGATGCGATCATTGCGCGCAGTGCCGAAGACAGCCTGTTCTGGGGGCCGATCCGTAACCTGCCGGCCGATATGCCCGAGGCGGACAAGCAGCGCCTCACCGCCGAGTACAAGCGGCTGATCGAGGTGCGCATCCTGCCAGCGTATCGCGCGCTGCGCGGCTTCATCGCCACCGAATACCTGCCGGCCTGCCGCGACAGCGATGGCCTAGCGGCGCTGCCCAACGGCGCGGCGTGGTACGCCTACGACGTGCGTCAGAGCACCACCTCCGAGCTGAGCCCGGAGCAGATCCACCAGATCGGGCTGGACGAAGTGGCGCGCCTGCAGGGCGAGATCCAGGCGCTGGCCAAGCAGGTCAAGTTCCGCGGCAACCTGCCAAAGTTCTACAAGTTCATGCAGACCGACAAGCGCTTCGGCTTCCGCAGCGACACCGAGCTGCTGGGCTATTACCGCGGTCTGCAGGGGCGCGTGCAGGGTGCGGTGCCGCGCCTGTTCGACATCCAGGCCATGCCAGCGCTAGAAGTGCGGGTGGTGGAACCGGCGCGGGCCGCGTCGGCTGCCAGTGGCTCGTACATGCGCCCGGTCGTCAATGGCAGCAACGGCAGCAGCCCGGGCATCTTCTACGTCAACACCTACGACCTGCCCTTGCGCAGGACCTGGGAAGCGGAAAGCCTGTTCCTGCACGAAGCCATTCCCGGCCATCATTACCAACTCGGCCTGCAGCAGCAGCTGACCGACCTGCCCAAGTTCCGCCGCCTGGGCGGCGAAACCGCCTACATCGAAGGCTGGGGTCTGTACGCCGAATCGCTGGGCCGCGAGCTGGGGCTGTATCAGGATCCGTACAACTACTACGGCTACCTGCAGAACGCCTTATGGCGCTCGATTCGGCTGGTGGCCGATACCGGCCTGCACAGCAAGGGCTGGACCCGCGCCCAGGCGATCGACTACATGCAGGACAACTCGGCGATGAGCCGTACCGATATCGAAGCCGAGGTCGACCGCTACCTGGCCATTCCCGGCCAGGCGCTGGCCTACAAGGTGGGCGAGATGAAGATCGCGCAGCTGCGCGACCAGGCCCAACGCGAACTGGGCCCGCGCTTCGACGTGCGCGCGTTCCACACCGAAGTGCTCAAGGACGGCTCGGTGCCGCTGGAAATCCTGCAGGAAAAGATCCAGCGCTGGATCGCAGCGCAGAAAGGCTGAGGCAACGATCGCGGCCGCCGTGCTCGTCATCAGCCGTCGTGACCGGGCCGTTGCTCCAGCGGGTGTCGATGCGGGATTGGCGCGCTGCGCCCGAGGGCGGCATGACGTCGCCGATTGCCGGCAGTGCTCCGGCAACGGCAGCTTCCGCCGGCAAACTTAGTGCGCGCATCTGGGTGTGATCAACCTACTGCCCGCGCCGCAGCCAATGCGGCGATGTCGCGTGGGGTGGTCCGGCAGCAGCCACCGATCAGGCGCGCGCCGGCGGCCAGCCATTGCGCGTGCTGCTCGGCCAGGCTGCAGGCAGGCGCATCGCCGGCATGCCAGCGCTTGTCGCCCGCGTCGTACTGTTCGCCCGAGTTCGGATACACCACCAATGGCAAGGCCGTCAGCGCCGACAAGCAGTGCAAGGCCGGCGTGACCCGATCCAGGGCGATGCAGTTGATGCCCACCGCGAGCACCTGCGGGCAGGCATCCAGCGCCGGAACCACTTGCGTCAGCGGCGTGCCATCGCTCAGGTGCGACGCATCGCGCAGGGTGAACGAGAACCACGCATGCAGCTGCGGAAATTCGCTTTCCAGCAACTGCCGTAGCGCGACGATTTCGCTCGCCGATGGCAACGTCTCGCAGGCCAGTACATCCACCCCGGCCGCCGCCAGCGCGGCGATACGCGGACGGTGGAAGTCCATCATCTGCTGCAACGGCACCACATAATCGCCGCGATACTCCGAACCATCGGCCAGATACGCACCATACGGACCCACCGAGCCAGCCACCCACAACGGCACAGCATCCGGCTGCTGCTGCAGGTGATCGGCGCGTGCCTGCGCGGCCAGTTGCACGCTGCGCGCGATCAGCGCCTGCGACTGCGCCAGATCCAGTCCCCGCGCGGCAAACCCCAACGGCGTGGCCTGGTAGCTGGCGGTGATCGCACATTGCGCACCGGCGGCGAAGTAGTCGCGATGCACCTGGTAGATCAGCTCCGGCTGCTCCATCAGCACCCGCGCCGACCATAGCGCATCGTTGAGATCGCAGCCGCGGTGTTCCAGTTCGGTGGCCAGGGCGCCATCCAGCAGCACGTACCCCTCGTGCTGCAAGGCCTGGCTGAAGGGCGCATTTTCGCGCGGTTGGCGGGCAGCGATCGTCATAGGCGCAGTCTCCGGGCCGCAAGCCATTGGGTCAGTGCGTAGGCGCCATAACACAGCGCCACGAAGGGAATCCCGCAGTACAGCGCAATGCGCTGCTGCGGATCGAAGGCCAGCCCGATGCAGGCCAGCAGGCACAGCGCAAATCCCAGGATCGGCGTCCACGGATACCACGGCGCACGATAGGCCAGCGTCTCCACCGCGATGCCATCGCGCAGCAACTGGCGGCGAAAACGGTAATGCGCCGCGCAGATGCTCAGCCACACCACCACCACCGCAAACCCGGACACCGCGGAGATCGCCACGAACACGGTATCGGCGGCATACACGCCGGTCAGCAGGGCCAGCAGCCCGCCCAGCATGCTCAGTAACAAGGCCGGCAGCGGAATGCCGCGACGGGTCAGCCGCGCAAGCCGCACCGGTAGCGTGCCCTCGTTGGCCAGCGACCACAGCATGCGCGCGGCGGCGTACAGGCCGGAATTGGCGGCCGACAGAATCGCGGTCAGGATCACCGCGTTCAGCACGTCGGCCGCATACGGGATGCCCAGCAGCTCGAAGCCGCGCACGAACGGGCTGGTGTCCACCGCCGCCTGCCCGGCCGGCAGCAACGCCGCCAGCACCAGCACGGTGCCGACGAACAGCACCACCAGCCGCACCAGCGTGGTGCGGATCGCCAGTGGAATCGCACGCGCCGGCTGTGCGGTCTCGCCGGCGGCCACGCCGATCAGCTCGGTCCCGGAAAAGGCGAAATTCACCGCCACCATCGTCATCAGGATTGGCAAGGTGCCCTGCGCAAACCAGCCATCGGCACGCAGATGGCGCAGACCCGGCGGCGGCGAACCATCGGCCAGCGGCAGCAGGCCCACCACTGCTGCACCGCCCAGCACGATGAAGATCAAAATGGTGATCACCTTGATCAGCGAGAACCAGAATTCGCCTTCGGCGAACCAGCGCGCCGATACCGTGTTCAAACCGAAGATCAGCGCGCAGAACAGCAGGCACCATGGCCACGCCGGGCTGTGCGGAAACCAGTACTGCATGCAGAATGCCGCGGCGGTCAGGCTGGAGCCCAGCGCCACCGTCCAGGTCAGCCAGTACAACCATGCCACCACGTAGCCGGTGGCCGGACCCAGATAACGCGCGGCATACACATGGAACGCGCCGGTCTGCGGCATCGCCACCGCCAGCTCGCCCAGGCATTGCATCACCAGATACACCACCAGCGCGCCGATCAGGTACGCGATCACCGTGCCCAGCGCGCCGGTGCTGGCGATGATGTAACCGGTATTGAAGAACAGCCCGGTGCCGATCACCCCGCCCAGCGACAGCATCACCAGATGGCGTACCTGCATGCTGCGCTGGAACTGCGGTGCCGCGGTGGACGATGGTTCGGACATGGGTGCGTCTGGGCGGAGGAGCTTCATCCTGCCATGCACACGCAGACGAGCCCAGCCATGCGCAGGCCAGCTGTGACGCAAGACCTGCAACTCACTTGCCGACCGTTATGCTGATGACTGTTTCTTGCAGGCCATCCCCATGCCACACGATCGCCGTCCAGCTCTTCAGACATCCACGCGCGGCCTTGCCGCCGCGGGCGTGCCGGAGCACTTGCCAACTGCGCACAGCGCAACCTGTGCAAGGATCGCCGACCCTGCTGCGTTTTCAGTCGCGCGCATGCATCTGCGCTGCGCGCGCGGCACGTGGCCGAACACGTCGGCATCGGGCATCCTGCCGACAGCGCTGCTTCGGAGCGCTGCATGATGCTCGCCGGCATCCACCACGTGGCGATCATCGCGGGCGACTACGCGCGCTCCAAGCAGTTCTATTGCCAGATCCTGGGCCTGCGCGTACGCGATGAGCATTACCGCCAGGCGCGCGATTCCTGGAAGCTGGACCTGGCGCTGCCCGATGGCGGCCAGATCGAGCTGTTCTCGTTCCCCAACGCACCCGCGCGCCCCAGCCGCCCGGAAGCGCAAGGACTGCGCCATCTTGCGTTTCGCGTCCAAGACCTGGATACGGCCGTTGCGCATCTCAACGCGCATGGCGTGGCGACCGAAGACATCCGCATCGACGAATACACCGGCCGCCGCTTCACGTTTTTCGCCGACCCGGATGAGTTGCCGCTGGAGCTGTACGAGGCCGGCTAGGCAGCAACGCGCAGGCGACACCGATGCCGCCCACGGAAGACGTGCATCCGCCGAGGGCTGCCATTGCCTCGGCGAAGAGCGACATGCACGCATGAACGCATCCCGCAGCGCATCTTTCCGCAACCATACCCCACGGTATACATTCGCTCTCAGGCCGCCGACGGCGGCCCCCGTCATCCCTGGGAGGGGACACATGCGCAAGACCTTCAAGACCCTGATCGCGGCCCTGCCGCTGGCGGCCGCCTCGTTGCTGGCCCAGGCCTCCGATTCGCCGGTGGGCCGCTGGAAGACCATCGACGACGAAACCGGCAAGCCCAAGTCGGTGGTGCAGATCGAACAGGCCGCCAACGGCACGCTCAGCGGCAAAGTCGTCGAGATCCTGCAGTCGGCCAAGGGGCCGAACCCGATCTGCGATAAGTGCGATGGCGAGCGCAAGAACAAGCCGATCAAGGGCATGACCATCCTGTGGGGCCTGAAGCCGGACGGCACCGCGGTATGGAGCGGCGGTTCGGTACTGGACCCGGCCAAGGGCAAGACCTACAAGGCCAAGATCACCCTGACCGAAGGCGGCAAGAAGCTGCAGATGCGCGGCTATGTCGGCATCGAAGCGCTCGGTCGCACGCAGACCTGGGTGCGCGAGTAGCTGGGAATCGGGATTCGGGATTCGGTAAGAGCAGGCGCCCGTGAGGGCGCCTTTTTTGTGCGTGCCCATCCTGAAGCTACATGCGCGGCCAAACACCTGCGCGCCTCGACAACACGGCCACATGACCCTGCTTTGACCGATTCCCTAATCCCGATTCCCCATTCCCAGCCCCAATCCCGGCTGCCGACTAGTGCGATAATCGCGTGTCCCCCGCATTACGCCCGCCATGACCCGCACCGCACTCGTCACCACCGCCCTGCCCTACGCCAACGGCCCGCTGCATCTGGGGCACCTGGTCGGCTATATCCAGGCCGACATCTGGGTGCGCGCGCGCCGGTTGCGCGGCGACAAGACCTGGTTCGTCTGCGCCGACGATACCCACGGCACGCCGATCATGCTGGCCGCCGAGAAGGCCGGAGTGACCCCGGAAGCCTTCATCGCCAGCATCCAGGCCAGCCATGAGCGCGACTTCGCCGCGTTCGGGGTGACCTTCGACCATTACGATTCGACCAATTCGCCGGTCAACCGCGCGCTCACCGAGGCCTTCTACGCCAGGCTCGAGGCCGCCGGACACATCAGCCGGCGCTCGGTGGCGCAGTTCTACGACCCGGCCAAGGGCATGTTCCTGCCGGACCGCTACATCAAGGGCATCTGCCCCAACTGCGGCAGCGCCGACCAGTACGGCGACAATTGCGAGGTCTGCGGCGCCACCTATGCGCCCACCGAGTTGAAGGAGCCCAGGTCGGTGATCTCCGGCGCCACGCCGGAGCTGCGCGATTCGGAGCATTTTTTCTTCGAAGTGGGCCATTTCGACGGCTTCCTGCGCGACTGGCTGGCGGGCGAGGTGGCGCTGCCCGGCGTCAAGGCCAAGCTCAAGGAGTGGCTGGACGCCGAAGGCGGACTGCGCGCCTGGGATATCTCCCGCGATGCGCCGTATTTCGGCTTCCAGATCCCCGGCCAGCCGGGCAAGTATTTCTACGTGTGGCTGGATGCGCCGATCGGCTACCTGTGCAGCTTCAAGACGCTGTGCGCGCAGATGGGCGAGGACTTCGACGCGCACCTGATGGCCGGCACGCAGACCGAGCTGCATCACTTCATCGGCAAGGACATCGTCAATTTCCACGGCCTGTTCTGGCCGGCGGTGCTGCACGGCACCGGCCACCGCGCGCCCACGCGCCTGCACGTCAACGGCTACCTGACCGTGGACGGCGCCAAGATGTCCAAGTCGCGCGGCACCTTCGTGATGGCGCGGACCTTCCTGGACGTGGGCCTGGAACCGGAAGCGCTGCGTTACTACTTCGCCGCCAAGTCCTCCGGCGGCGTGGACGATCTGGATCTGAACCTGGGCGATTTCATCGCGCGGGTGAACGCGGATCTGGTCGGCAAGTTCGTCAACCTGGCCAGCCGCTGCGCCGGCTTCATCGGCAAGCGCTTCGACGGCAAGCTGGCCGACGCGCTGCCCGACCCGGCGCAGTACGAGCGCTTCGTCGCCGCACTGGCGCCGATCCGCGAAGCCTACGAACGCAACGATGCGGCCAGCGCGATCCGCCAGACCATGGCGCTGGCCGACGAGGCCAACAAGTACATCGACGACACCAAGCCATGGGTGATCGCCAAGCAGGATGGCGCCGATGCGCTGTTGCAGTCGGTGTGCACGCAAGGGCTGAATCTGTTTCGCATCCTGGTCGCCGCACTCAAACCGATCCTGCCGCGCACCTGTGCCGAGGCCGAGGCGTTTTTGTCGGCGCCGATGACCAGTTGGGAAGATGTGGAGCGCCCGTTGACCGCGCACACGATCCAGCCCTACACCGCCCTTTTCACCCGTATCGACCCCAAACTGATCGACGCCATGACCGACGCCTCCAAGGACACCCTCGCCGCACCTGCGGCACCGGCTACCACCTCCAAGCCTGCACCGGCCAAGGCGGACGCAAAGCCTAGCGCCGTTGCGAGTCCCGAATCCCAAACCACCAATCCCGGCCTCATCGGTATCGACGATTTCGCCAAGCTCGATCTGCGCATCGGCAAGGTGCTGGTGTGCGAATTCGTGGAAGGCTCGGACAAGCTGCTGCGCTTCGAACTGGATGCCGGCGAGCTGGGCAAGCGCCAGATCTTCTCGGGCATCCGCGGCAGCTACGGCGAGCCGGAGACGTTGGTCGGCCGCAGCGTGGTGTTCATCGCCAACCTGGCCCCGCGCAAGATGCGCTTTGGCATCAGCGAAGGCATGATCCTGTCGGCCGGTTTCGACGGTGGCGCGCTCGCGCTGCTGGACGCCGACAGCGGCGCGCAGCCGGGCATGCCTGTCAGGTAACGGGATTGGGGAGTCGGGATTTGGGATTCGTAGAAGCCGGAGCTGATTGTTGTAGTAGACCTGACTTGAGTGCCTGGCACCTGCCCTCATCCGCCCCTGCGGGGCACCTTCTCCCGCACGCGGGAGAAGGGAACAATCAGTCACCGCGCTTCTAACCAATCCCCGCTCCCGACTCCCCAATCCCAGCCCCATGCACCTGGCCCTGTTCGACTTCGATCACACCGTCACCACCTGCGACACCTATGCGCGTTTCCTGCGCAAGGTCGCCACGCCTGCGCAACTGGCGGCGGCGAAGTGGCAGGTGGGCCCATGGCTGCTCGGGTATCGGATAGGCGTGGTGTCCGCTGCCGCGCTGCGCGCGCGGGTCACGCGCATGGTGTTCAGCGGCCGTGCGCTGGACGAGATGGCCGCGCATGGCGTGGACTACGCGCGCACCGCACTGCCGGGCGTGCTGCGCGCAGAAATGATGCAACGCATCGACTGGCATCAGGCGCAGGGGCATGAAGTGGTGCTGGTCTCCGCCTCGCTGGACCTGTACCTGCGGCCCTGGTGCACGCAGCATGGGCTGTCGCTGATCTGCAACCGGCTCGAACACACCGGTGGCGTGCTGAGCGGACGCTATGCCGATGGCGATTGCGGGCCGCACAAGGCCATGCAGATCCGCGCACGCTACGACCTGGCGCAGTACGCCTGCGTGCACGCCTATGGCGACAGCCGCGAAGACCGGCCGATGCTGGCACTGGCGCAACAGCGCTGGTATCGCGGCCATCCGCTGCACTGACACCGCCATGCCCGCCTCCATGCCCGATCTGGTCGAACGGCTCGACCGCCTGTTGCCGCAGACCCAATGCGGCCAGTGCGGCTACGACGGCTGCCGCCCCTATGCGCAGGCGATGGCGGACGGTCAGGCCGGTGTCGACCACTGCCCTCCCGGCGGCGATGCCGGTGCGCGTGCGCTGGCGCACCTGCTCGGCGTGCCCGCACGTCCCTACGATCGCAGTCGCGGAGCGCACAAGCCGGCGCAGGTGGCGTGGATCGTGGAGGCCGACTGCATCGGCTGCACCAAATGCATCCAGGCCTGTCCGGTGGACGCCATCGTCGGTGGCGCCAAGCACATGCATACGGTGATCGCACCGCTGTGCACCGGTTGCGAGCTGTGTCTGCCGGCCTGCCCGGTGGATTGCATCGAGCTGCATCCAACCGGCTGAGGCAGCGCCAGATCCGGCGGATCAGTGATCGCCATGCCGCCACGCGGCACCTGCGCGCTGCACCCACAGACGGTCAGGAACGCCCTGACGCGCGATGGCGCATCCATGCTGCGGCCGCGCCCGTATGGGTAAGCACTGCCATCGAGGATGTGCCCATGCGTCCACTTGCTGCCGCCATTGTCGCCATTGCCGCCTGCTGCCGGCCGATTCCGCCATTGCTGCTGCTGGTGCTTGGCAGCCTGCCGCTGAGTGCGGCGGCGGCGACGCGCGTGGACGGCGAGGTCTTCGATGCCGACAGCGGCGCATTGCGCTACCGCGAATCGCACTGGCTGCTCGATAACGGCGGGCGATTGGTGCTGTACCACTGCCTCAACGGGCAGGCGTTTGCGCGCAAGCAGGTCGACGGCGGCGGCACGGCACCCGATTTCAGCCTGATCGACGGACGCGACGGGTATCGCGAAGGTGTGCGCCGGCGCGATGGCGTGCGCGAGATGTTCCAACAGCCGCCCGGGAAACCCGAACGTAGCACCGCGTTGCCGGCCAGCGAAGACGAGCGCGTGATCGATGCCGGTTTCGATACCTATCTGCGCAACCACTGGGAGGCGCTTGCCAGCACGGCGCAACGCGTGGACTTCGTGCTGCCCAGCCTGCAACGGCAGTTGGCGTTCCGGGTCGAACGCATCGACGACAGCGCAGGCCAGCGGCGCTTCCGCATTTCGCTCGATGCCTGGTATGGCGCGGCGGTGCCCTCGCTGGAGGTGCGTTATTCCATCGCCAACAAACGCTTGCTCGAGTTCCGCGGCGTTGGCAATCTGCGCGACGCGCAGGGGCGCTACCCGCGCGTGCGCATCGTGTTCCCGGACACCGCGCCGGCTGCCGCCAGCGACGCCGAGCTGCAACAGGCGCGCGAGCAACCGCTGACCCGCAGCTGCGCCGCCCCGTGACCCAGACGGCCTCCATCTTCACGCCCGACCACGCGCCGTTGCGTACAACGGCCCAGGCCCCCCTTTCGCGCACAGGAGCACCCGCATGGCAAAGGCCTACCTCTGGATCAACGCAATACTGTATGTCGCCCTGGCGATCTGGTGCACGCTCTCGCCGATCAAGACCGCGAACGCGGTGGGCTACACCCAGCTCTCCCCGGCCGGACAGTCCGAATACCTGGTCATCTACGGCGGCCTGCAGCTGGGCATGGCGTTCCTGTTCGGCTACTTCGCCTGGATCGATCAGCCGCGTACCGGCCTGCTGGTCGCCCTGGCCTTCTACGTGCCCATCGTGCTGTTCCGCAGCGTGTCGCTGGCCAGGCTATGGCCGGTCTCCGCGCCCACGGTGGCGCTGGCCGTCGTTGAAGTCGTCTTGCTGCTTGCCGCTGCGCTGCTGTGGTGGCGGAAATGAAGGACAGCATCGGCACAGTCCGGTAGCATCGCGCTCACCTCTCCCAACGCCCGACCGCATGAGTGCCATTCCCGGCAACGACGACGATGAGACCGGACGCCTGCTGACCGCAACCGCAGGTGGCGACCGGCATGCCTTCGAAGCGCTCTACCGGCAGACCTCGCCCAAGCTGTTCGGCGTGTGCCTGCGGTTGATCCCGCAGCGCGCCGAAGCCGAGGAAGTGCTGCAGGACGTGTTTACGCTGATCTGGCACAAGGCTGGTCAATTCGACCCCAGCCGTGCCCGCGGCCTGACCTGGCTGGCGATGATCGCGCGCAACAAGGCCATCGACCATCTGCGCGCCAACGCGCCGCAGCGCCGCAACGTGGCGCTGGACGATGCCGGCGAGCTGCGCGACCAGGATGCACTGCCGCTCGAGCGGACCGAACGCGCCAGCACCCGGCGCCGCATCGACCACTGCCTGGCCGAACTGGAACCGCCGCGGAGCGAGCTGATTCGCACCGCGTTTTTCGAAGGCATCACCTACGAAGAACTCGCCGCGCGCACCGATACACCCATCGGCACGGTGAAGAGCTGGATCCGTCGTAGCCTGGCAAAACTCAAGGCATGTCTGGAACGATGAGTACGCCCTTTCCCATCGACCAGGAACCGCCACGCGACGTGTTGGCCGGCGAGTACGTGCTCGGCCTGTTGAGCGCCGACGAACGTCTGGCGGCCGAGCAGCGGATCGCCACCGATGCCGCGTTCGCCCAGGCGGTGCTGCAGTGGCAGGAGCATCTGGCCCCGCTGCTGGAAGAGATCGCCGCGGTGACGCCGCCGGACCAGGTCTGGGCACGCGTGCGCCAGACGCTGGGCTTCGATACGCCGTTGCGCGCCGTGCCGGTGGCAGCGCCCGCCAGCACCGGCACGCCGGCCACCCCGCTCTGGAACAACCTGCGCTTCTGGCGCTGGGCCAGCGCCGCTGGCCTGGCCACCGCCGCGGTCTGCGTGCTGGCGCTGTTGAACCTGCGCACGGCGCCCGTGCAGCCGCCGCGCGACACACCCGTCGTGCAGACGCCGGTCACCCCGCCTGCGGCGACCACCCCGCCGGCGACCGGCATCGCGATGACCTCGACGCTGGCGACCGAAGACGGACGGCCGGGCTACGTGGCGCTGATGGATGCCGACAAGCACACCATCACGGTGACGCCGCTGGACCGCACCGCCACCGCCGGCAAGGTGCCCGAGCTGTGGCTGATCACGCCCGATGGCAAGGCGCACTCGATGGGCACCTTCGACGATCAACGGGCCCACCGCGCCCAGATCCCCGATCAGCTGATGCCCATGCTCAGCAACGAGGCGATCCTGGCCGTGACGCTGGAACCGCCGGGCGGCGCACCCGGTGGCGTGGCGACCGGCACGGTGGTTGCCAAGGGTGGCATCAGCACGCTGGCGATGGCGCCCTGAGCCAGCGCAACCACGGCTGCCTGCGATACACGCGCAGGCAGCCGTGTTCACAAGCAGCCTCATACGTGTCACCGATACTGCGCGCACAGTTCGCCGTGCGCGATAGCGCGATCGTGCGTGCGAGTGCGCAGCTGCGCAATCCGCATGCGACGCTCACCGCTACGTGTCGAGGCGGCGGGCGATCGACTGAGCGGGTGCATCTGTTTGCCGGCCGCTTCCGTACAGGGTCACGACTACACACGGAGATTGATGCGTGCCGAGTTCCGGAACCGACCCACACCCCGCCTCGCCCCGGTCCGGTCTCTCGCGTCGGCGCGGTGGAGTCGCCGGCCGTCTGGGCAGCCTGCGCCGCTGGGTGGATTCGCAAGCCGATGGTCCGCTGGACGAGGCGCGCGCCGACCGCATCGACTGGCTGCGCGCCCTGCCCTTCATCGCGCTGCACCTGGCCTGCCTGGCGGTGTTCTGGGTTGGCGCCTCGTGGTTCGCGGTCGGTACGGCGCTGGCGCTGTATGCACTGCGCATGTTCGCGCTCACCGGCTTCTATCACCGCTACTTTTCGCATCGCGCATTCAAGACCTCGCGCGTGCTGCAGTTCGTGTTCGCGGCCATCGGCGCTACCTGCGTGCAACGTGGGCCGCTCTGGTGGGCCGCGCATCACCGTAACCATCACCGGCATACCGATACCGGGCGCGATCCGCATTCGCCGGCCCAGCACGGCTTCTGGTGGAGCCACACCGGCTGGTTCCTGACACCGCGCAATTTCCGCACCGACTGGGAGGTCATCCCGGATCTGCGTCGGTTTGCCGAGCTGCGCTTTCTCGACCGCTTCGACATCGTGATGCCGGTGCTGCTGGCCGTGGGCCTGTACCTGCTCGGCAGCTGGCTGGAACGTGCTGCGCCGGGGTTGCACACCAATGGTCCGCAGCTGCTGGTATGGGGATTCGTCATTTCTACCGTGGCGTTGTTCCATGCCACATTCACCATCAATTCGCTGGCGCACCGTTTCGGCAGCCGGCGTTTCGACACCCGCGACGACAGCCGCAACAACTGGCTGCTGGCGCTGCTCACCTTCGGCGAAGGCTGGCACAACAACCACCACTTCTATCCCGGCTCGGCACGCCAGGGCCTGCGCTGGTGGGAATACGACGTGACCTGGTACGGACTCACCGCGATGTCGTGGCTGGGCCTGGTCTGGGATCTCAAGCCGATGCCGGCGTCGCTGGTCAGCCGTGGTCAGCGGGTGAACCCATGAACGAGCGCAGGATCGCCGTGGTCGGCAGCGGCATTGCCGGCCTGGGCGCGGCGTGGCTGCTGTCGCGGCGCTACGAGGTCACGGTGTTCGAAGCCGCCGATTACTTGGGCGGGCACACCCACACCCACGACATCCAATTGGACGGCCGGCACTACGCGGTGGACAGCGGCTTCATCGTGTTCAATCCGCAGCACTACCCGCTGCTCACGCGCATGTTCGCCGAGCTCGACGTGGCCGCGCAGCCGACCACGATGAGCTTTTCGGTGCACGATGCGCGCAGCGGGCTCGAATACAACGCCGGCACCTTGAACGGGCTGTTCTGCCAGCGCCGCAACCTGCTCAGCCCACGCTTCTGGGGCATGCTGGCGGACCTGCGCCGTTTCTATCGGCAGGCGCCGGCGGTGCTGCACAGCGACGAGCGTTTCAGCACGCTGGGCGCGTATCTGCAACGGCACGGCTACGGCGCAGCATTCCGCGATCAACACCTGGTACCGATGGCGTCGGCGCTCTGGTCTTCGCCCTCACAGACCATTCTCGAATTTCCGATGGGCCAGTTGATCGGCTTCATGGCCAACCACCACATGCTGCAACTCAGCGGGCGGCCGCAGTGGCAGGTGGTGCGCGGCGGCTCCAACAGCTATGTGCGTGCGCTGCGGCGGCGCTGGCAGGTGCTCGAGCGCCTGTCCACGCCGGTGCATGGCATCTGCCGTACGCCCAATGGCGTGGTGGTGAGCTCGCTGCGCGGGCAGGAACACTTCGACGAGGTGGTGCTGGCCTGCCACGCGGACGATGCGCTGGCCTTGCTCAGCGATGCCTCCGAGGCCGAACAGCAGATCCTGGGCGGCATCACCTACCAGAACAACGACACCGTGCTGCATACCGATGCCAGCATCCTGCCGCGCGACCGGCGTGCCTGGGCGGCCTGGAACGCGCATGTGCCGGCCGACCCGCAGGCGCCATGCACGGTGAGCTACTGGATGAACGCGCTGCAATCCATCGACGCACCGCAGCCGTTCATCGTCTCCCTCAACCGCGACCACGACATCGACCCGGCCAAGGTGCTGCGGCGCATGCGCTACCGGCATCCGGTACAGAACGCCGCCGCGCTGGCGGCGCAGGGCCGCAAGGCCGAGATCCAGGGCAGGCAGCACACCTGGTTCGCTGGCGCTGCATGGGGCTTCGGCTTTCACGAAGACGGCCTGCGCAGCGGTGTCGATGTCGCCCACCAGTTGGGAGTGAGCTGGTGATGCAGCTGCTGCGCGAAGCCAGCACCGATGCCGTGCCGCTGCCTCCCGGTGAGGACAGCGGTGCCGGCAGCGTGGCGGGTGGCTTGCGCAGCGCGGTCTACACCGGCTGGGTGCGACATCGGCGGTTCGCGCCCAAGCCGCTGGACTTCCGTTACCGGCTGTTCCTGCTGTATCTGGATCTGTCCGAGCTGGATCGGGTCTTCGCGGGCCGCTGGCTGTGGTCGGTGGGGCGCGCCAACCTGGCGCAGTTCCGCCGCAGCGATTACCTGGGCGACCCGGCCATTCCACTGGATCAGGCCGTGCGCGACTGCGTGCAGGCGCACACCGGGCAGCGCCCGGACGGTGCGATCCGTCTGCTGACGCACCTGCGCTACTTCGGCCATGTGTTCAACCCGGTGAGCTTTTACTACTGCTTCGACCGCCATGAGGGATTGCGCTGGATCGTGGCGGAAATCACCAACACGCCGTGGCAGCAACGCCACGCCTACGTGCTGCCGGTGGCGCAGGCGCGCACCCATCGCGATGTGCATGCCTGGCGCTTCGACAAGCGCTTCCATGTCTCGCCGTTCATGGGCATGCAGCATCGCTACGACTGGCGCTTCAGTGTGCCGGATGCGCAACTGCGCGTGCATATGGACGTGCTGGACGCCACCGATGCTGCCGCTGACCGCGCGATCGACAACGGCGATACGCGCCGCTTCGATGCCACGCTGGTGCTGCAGCGCCAGCCACTGACCGCGCGCACCCTGGCGCGCACTCTGCTCGCCTATCCCCTGATAACCGTGCAGGTCGTGATCGCCATCCACTGGCAGGCCTTGCGCCTGTGGATGCGCGGCAACCGTGTGCACGACCACCCCCACCCGCCTGTGCGAGATCGCCGATGAACGCCACGTCCCTGCCCGACTCCGCCATACCACGCGCGGCCTCCTGGACGGACCGCCTGTTGCGCAAGCGCCTGCTGGCCACGCTGGGCGAGCTGCACGACGGGCAATTGCAGCTGCACGATGCCGACGGCATCACCACGCTGGGCACTGCCAGCGGCGCGGACGCGCTGCAGGTGCAACTGCACGTCAGCGATCCGGGCTTCTACCGCCAGGCCGCGCTCAACGGCAGCGTAGGTGCCGGCGAGTCGTATATGGACGGGCAATGGCGGTGCGACGATCTGGTCGGGCTGATGCGCGTGCTGTTGCGCAATCGCGACCGCCTGGATGCGATGGAAACCGGCACCGCGCGCCTCGGCGGCTGGGTCATGCGCAGCCTCCACGCGCTGGCCCGCAATACCCGCAGCGGCAGCCGGCGCAATATCGCCGCGCACTACGACCTGGGCAACCCGCTGTTCGAGCTGTTCCTGGACGCCAACCTGATGTACTCGTCGGCGATCTTCGTCGATGGCGAAGAAGCGCTGGGTGAGGCGGCGCTGGAGCGCGCGGCCACGCGCAAGCTCGAACGCATCTGCCAGAAACTGCGCCTGGGTCCGCAGCACCACGTGATGGAGATCGGCACCGGCTGGGGCGGCTTCGCCCTGCATGCCGCGCGCGAGCACGGCTGCCGCGTCACCACCACCACGATTTCGCGCGAGCAGTTCGAGCTGGCCATCCAACGGATCGCCGAGGCCGGCCTGAGCGAGCGGGTTACCGTATTGTTGAGCGACTACCGCGACCTGCAGGGCCGCTTTGATCGCGTGGTCTCGATCGAGATGATCGAGGCGATCGGCCACCAGTATCTGGAGACCTACTTCGCCAAGGTCGGCAGCCTGCTCGCCGACGATGGCGAGGCGCTGATCCAGGCCATCACCATCGAAGACCATCGCTACAAGCAGGCGCTGCACTCGGTGGATTTCATCAAGCGGCACATCTTTCCCGGCAGTTTCATTCCGTCGGTGGCGGCGATGACCGGCGCGATCGCCAATGCCAGCGATCTGCGCCTGTTCCATCTGGAAGACATCGGCCCGAGTTATGCGCTGACCCTGCGCGCGTGGCGGCAGCGCTTCATGGCGCAGCTGCCGCAGGTGCGCGCCCTGGGCTACGACGAACGCTTCATCCGCATGTGGGAGTTCTACCTGGCCTATTGCGAAGCCGGCTTCCTGGAACGGTCGATCGGCGATGTGCATCTATGGCTGAGCAAGCCCGGTGCGCGCCCACCGCAGTTCGTGCCCGGTCTTGCCAACGCATGAAGCAGCTGGGCAACTATCTCGGCCTGCAGGTGCTGTGGGTGGTGGCGGTGGCCGCCGCCGCGCACGGGCGCGTGTGGCCAACGCTGCTGATATTGGCGCTGTTCGCGCTGTACCAGCTGTGGCCATCGCGGCGTGCGCCGGGCGATGTGCCGTTGCTGATCGCCGCGTTGGCGCTGGGTTTGCTGCTGGACACCACGCTGGCGGCAGGAGGCTGGGTGCGTTACGCCGCGCCCTGGCCCGGTAGCGTGCTGGCGCCTGCCTGGATCCTGGCGCTGTGGCTGGGCTTTGCGCTCACGCTCAACCATTCGCTGCGCAGCGTGATGCGCTATCCGGGGTTGGCGGTGTTGCTTGGCGCCATCTTCGGTCCGTTTTCCTACTGGCTGGCGCAACGCAGCTGGCACGCAGTGGAACTGTTGCCGCCGTTGCTGCATGCGGTCCTTGCCGTGGGCATCGGCTGGGGCGTGGCATGCGGCGTGTTGTCGCTGTATGCACGGCGTCTGGCGCGACCATTGCCGCACGACATGACCGGAGAACTGCAATGACTGTGTGGCCGCTGCTGCATGTGGGCGTATTCGCAAGTGTGGTGATGCTGCTGGGCTGGCTATGGCAGCGCCGCAGCGGCAATGCCGGCCCGGTGGATGTGCTGTGGGCCGCGTGCCTCGCGGTGGCTGCGCCGTACTGCGCGTGGATGTCCGACGGTGCGTTGCTGCCGCGCGTGTTGGTGGCCATGCTTGGCGGTCTGTGGGGCGCGCGTCTGGCCTGGCATCTGGGCGTGCGCGTGTTCGGCGACCCGCACGAAGACGGCCGTTATCGCGCCCTGCGCGAGCACTGGAACGGTGACCAGCGCAAGTTCCTCGGCTTCTTCCTGGCCCAGGCGGTGGTGGTGGTGCTGTTTGCGGTGCCGTTTCTGGCTGCGGCCAGCAATCCGAAGCCGGCATGGAGCCTGTGGAGCACGCTGGCGGTCGTGGTGTGGTTGATCGCAGTCGGCGGCGAAGCACTGGCCGACCGGCAGCTGTCTGCGCACAAGGCCGACCCGGCCAATCGCGGCAAGACCTGTCGCAAGGGCCTGTGGCGGTATTCGCGTCATCCCAATTATTTCTTCGAGTTCGTGCACTGGTTCGCCTACCTGGCATTGGCGGTCGGCGCCGGGCCGTGGCCGGTGGCGCTATGCGCGCTCGGGCCAGTGACGATGTTCGCGTTCCTGTATCGCTTCACCGGCATTCCCTATACCGAGCAGCAGGCATTGCGCTCGCGCGGCGAGGACTACGCGCAGTACCAACGCACCACCAGCGCGTTCTTCCCGCTTCCCCCTTCGTCCTGAGTTGCCTGGAGAGTCGCATGTCCACCATCACCGCCCCGCCCTCCTCGCTCCCGGACGAAGCGTTCGCCACGCGCCTGGCCGAATCCGGTGTACTGCCCGACGCCGCCCTGCGCTACGGCATCCGCCGTCTGTGCGCGCAGCGGCTGCGCGATGAGCGCGGCGGCGACGCCGATGCCAACGGCGAGCGCCAACGCGCCTTCATCGACAGCCTGCGCGCCAGTGCCATCGCGATCGAGACCGATGCGGCCAATCGCCAGCACTACGAATTGCCGCCGCAGTTCTTCACCCTGTGCCTGGGCAAGCGCTTGAAGTACAGCAGCTGCTACTGGGACGCGAGCACGCCAGACCTGGACGCAGCCGAAGAACGCATGCTGGCGCTGTACGGGCAGCGCGCCGAGCTGGCCGATGGCCAGCGCATCCTGGAGCTGGGTTGCGGCTGGGGCTCGCTGACGCTGTGGATGGCCGAGCGCTATCCCACTGCCACGATCACCGCAGTGTCCAACTCACGCCCGCAGCGCGCGCACATCCTGGAGCAGTGCCGCCTGCGCGGGCTGGACAACGTGCAGGTGATCACCGCCGACGTCAACGCGCTGGCGCTGCCGTCGGGTACGTTCGACCGTGTGGTGTCGGTGGAGATGTTCGAACACATGCGCAACTACCGCGAGCTGCTCGCGCGCGTGGGCAGCTGGCTGGCGCCGGGCGGCAAGCTGTTCGTGCACATCTTCTGCCACCGCGACCTGGCCTATCCCTTCGAAGTGGCCGGCGAAGACAACTGGATGGGCCGGCACTTCTTCACCGGCGGGCTGATGCCGGCAGCCGATACCCTGCTGCATTTCCAGCAGGACGTGGTCATCGAACAGCGCTGGCTGCTCTCGGGCCAGCACTACGAAAAGACCGCCAACGCCTGGCTGCACAACCAGGATCGCCATCGCACGCAGATCATGCCGTTGCTGCAGCAGACCTATGGCGACGATGCACAGCGCTGGTGGCAACGCTGGCGCATGTTCTGGCTGGCGTGCGCGGAACTGTTCGGCTACGACCAGGGCCGCGAATGGGGCGTGGCGCACTACCGCTTCGTCAAGCGCTGATCGCCGGATGCCGGCACGCCCGCGGCGGAATACCGGTTGCCGGGTGGCCTGGCTGTCCGGATACCGCTCGCATGCATCGGACATCGGAGTATCGGAGATGGCCGTGGGCTGGCGTACCACCTGCCCACGCATCGCCGTTTCAGTCCGTGTGAGCGTCGAGAGGTGCGCACACGCGTCGACGGCAACGCGCGCCAACGCCTCGCACGACAGCGCACCGGCTCCGCAGCACGAGCGGTTGACCGAGCGCAGTGGTGCTCGTGAGGTCATCGACAGCGCCTGCGCCCCGCAGTGACCGGCGGCGCCCGCCAGGTCGATCGCCGGGCACCACCTGCATAACCAAACTGCGCTCGTCGCGGCCGCCGCTCCGAATGACGGAGTCAGCCCGCCGCTGCAGTGATCACGATCTCCACTTTCCATTCCGGCCGCGCCAGCTTTGCCTCGACCGTGGCACGCGCCGGGGTGAATCCATGCGGCACCCATTCGTCCCAGGCCGCGTTCATACCGTCGAAATCGGCGATGTCGGCCAGGTAGATCTCCGCGCGCAGGATCTTGGTCTTGTCGCTGGCCGCCATCGCCAGCAATTTGTCGATCTCGCCCAGCACCTGACGGGTCTGGCCGGTGATGTCTTCGCTGGTGTCCTCGGCAATCTGGCCGGCCAGATAGCACACGCCGCCATGGACGGTCATCTCGGACATACGCGGACCCGCATCGAATCGCTGCAGCATTTCAGACTTCCTACGGTTGATGGACCCGGCCATTGTCACGCGAATGCGCAGCGCGTGCAGCCCCGCTGCGTACCAGGCGCGCAAGCCAGAGCCCGACGCGCACCATCCACAGCACGATCAGCACGATGGCGGTCTTCTGGCTGATGCCCAGGGGCGCGGTGCTCACGCTGACGTGGAACAGCAGCGCGGCAAACGCGGCACAGCCCACGCCGAATGCCGATGCGAAGTGCTGTCGCCATGCGCGATCACGCCGGAAATACCAGGATTGCAGCAATACCGCTGCGATCACGCACAGGAAGGTGGCATCGGCCGACAGCACATGCACCATTTTCGCCGCGTCAGGCGCCAGCTCCGGCATCCAGCTGTCGCCGATCGACACCGCGCACAATCCCAGCGCCGCCAGCCAGAACAGTCCCAGCACGGTGCGGCTGCGCGCGGCCGGCTGCAGCGCTGCATACAGCCCCAGCGCCAGCCATGCCATTGCCGCAGCCAACAGGCAATACGCGGTGCGCAGCAGCAGGCCATAGGCGCCGTGCAGATAGGCACTCAACTGCGCATCGATCCAGCGCAGGTCGCCACGCAGCCATTGCAGCACCAGCACCAGGCCGATGAAGGCGGCGCCGGCCACGGCAGCGAGCGCGCCGGCCCTGCCGCTCCAGGCGGGTAGATCTAGCGCTACCGGGTGCGCTCCCGGTACGCATCGCTCCGACGTGCTCATCCGCGGCCTGTCTGCCTTACAACCGTGACCTCGTGCATCCTGCTCCCCCGCGGCACGCGCATGCGCCGATGCCCTATGATGCGCGCGGCCGTCCCGGGCCGACAGGGGGGCAGCGCCCTCGAACCTGCGTTCACTTCTTCTCGGCACTCACGCGATCACGCTGCATGCACCTTCACTTCGCTGGCCCATGCAGACCCACCGCGCACGCGGCACACCGCGTGCATGCGTCCTACCTCCCTCTTGAAAAGACCCCGTTGCCCCCATGACGGATACCCCCGTGTCTTCCGAAGCGCCGGCCAGCGGCTGGCGGCGCGCCCTGCCGGTCCTGATCAGTCTGGCGATCCTGGCGATGGCCCTGCACGCGCTGTCGGCGCAGTTCACCGACCATGGCTATCGCCAGATCCGGCAGGCGTTCCGTGCGCTGGGGGCCGGGCAGATCGCCCTGACCTTGCTGCTGGGGCTGAGCAGCTACGCCTGCCTGGTGGGCTTCGACTGGGTGGGGCTCAAGCGCACCGGCAAGCGGCTGCATCCGGCTCGGGTGGGTATCACCGCCTTCATGGCGCACGCGGTCGGCCAGACCCTGGGCTTTGCCGCGCTCACCGGCGGCGCCGTGCGCCTGCGTGGCTACGGCAGCGTCGGGCTGACCCTGGCCGAAATCGGCCAGGTGGTGTTGATGAGCACGCTGGGCTTCATCTTCGGCGCCTGGGTGCTGCTCGGGTTGGCGCTGATGCTGGAACCGGAAGCAGCCGCGCGCGCCCTGCCGATCACCGCCGGGGGCATCCGCATCGCCGGCATCGCCCTGCTGGCCAGCTACGTGGCCATGCTGGTGCTGGTCGGCAGGCAGGGCCGCGAGTTCGGCCTGCGCAGCCATCGCTTCTGGTTGCCCGATCGCAATACCGTGCTCGGCGTCACCGCGCTCAGCCTGGTCGAACTGGGTCTGGCCGCGGCCGCGTTCTACGTGCTGCTGCCGCCGGACCCCGGCACCGGCTATTTCGGCTTCATCGGCATCTGGCTGGTGGCGGTGGTGGCTGGTCTGATCTCCACCGTGCCGGCCGGCCTGGGCGTGTTCGAGTGGAGCCTGCTCAAGCTGCTGCCGCACGTGACCCCGGCAGCCGTGCTGGCCGCGGCGCTGGCCTACCGCGTCACCTACTACATCGTGCCGTTGCTGATTTCGGTCGCCATGGCGGCGGCCTCGGGGCTGGGCGCGCCGGTCCGCGCCAGCGCCAGTACCGCCCGCACGGTGTGGAAGGCGCTGCGCCCGTGGTTGCCGCAGATCCTGGCGCTGGCGGTGTTTGCGGTGGGTGCGGCGCTGATGATCGACGGCACCCTGCCGACGCCGCGCGCGCGCCAGGACGTGGCGCCGCTGCCGCTGATCGAAACCTCGCACCTGCTGGTCAGCCTGGGCGGCATGATGCTGCTGCTGATCGGCCAGGGGCTGCAACGCCGCAGCCACGCCGCCTGGATGCTGGCGCTGGGCGTGTGCATCCTGTTGCCGCCGCTGTCGCTGCTGCGCGGCAGCCACATTTCGGTGTCGCTGTCGGCGGCGCTGGCCGCGCTGGCGCTGTGGGCGGCGCGGCGCGAGTTCTATCGCCAGGGCGCGCTGCTGGACGAGGCCTGGTCGTGGCGCTGGCTGAGCAATCTGGGTCTGGTGCTGGTGGCCACCTTCTGGCTGTTGTTCTTCGTCTACAGCCATGTCGAATACAGCAACGATCTGTGGTGGGAATTCGCCACCTCGGCCAATGCCCCGCGCGCGCTGCGTGCCGCGCTGATCCTGTGCGTGGGTGTGATCATGTTCGGCATGGCGCGCTTGCTGCGCGGCGGACGGCGCCCGATGCCGGCGGCCGATGCGCAGACCCTGTCCGCGCTGGCACCGATCCTGGAAAACAGCACCGACACCCAGGCCTGCCTGGCGTTGACCGGCGACAAGGCCTTCCTGTTCGACGGACAGAGCCGCGGCTTCGTGATGATGCAGCGCTACGGCGGTTCACTGATCTCGATGGGCGACCCGGTGGGCCCGCCGGAAGTGGCGCGTGCGCTGATCTGGCGCTTTCGCGAGGAAGCCGACCATATGGGTCTGCGCCCGGTGTTCTACCAGGTCGGCGAAAAATACTGGCAGACCTACCTGGACATGGGCATGACCCTGGTCAAGCTGGGCGAAGAGGCGATCGTGCCGCTGGAGAACTTCACCCTGGAAGGCCGCGACCGCGCCGAGCTGCGCCAGGCCTGGAACCGTGGCAAGCGTAGCGGCCTGAGTTTCCGCATGCTGCAGCCCGAGCAGGTGGACGCGGTGTTGCCGCGCCTTGCCGAGGTGTCGGAACAGTGGCTGGAAGAAAAGTCCGGCGAAGAGAAAGGCTTCTCGCTGGGCAGCTTCGATGCCGATTACCTGCGCCGTTTCCCGGTGGCGGTGGCCGAGGCGGAAGGCCGGATCGTGGCCTTCGCCAATGTCTGGTGGGCGCCGGCCGGTGGCGAGCTGTCGGTGGACCTGATGCGCCATAGCGCCGAGGCGCCGAAGGGCACCATGGACTTTTTGTTCATCGAGCTGTTCCTGTGGGGCCAGGCCAACGGCTATGCGCGTTTCTCGCTGGGCATGGCGCCGCTGTCCGGCCTGGCCGAGCACCGCCTGGCCGGCCGCTGGAACCGCTTCGCCAGTCTGGTGGCGCGCCACGGCGAGCGCTTCTATGGCTTCAGCGGGCTACGCCGCTTCAAGTCGAAATTTGCCCCGACCTGGCGCCCGCGCTATCTGGTTGCGCCGGGCGGCATGCATCTGCCGGCCGCACTGCTGGATGTGACCCGATTGATCTCGGTGGATCCTGGGCGACAGGAGTAAGGCCGCTCGATACCTGCGGTCTTACGCGAATGCCTCGCCCTGCTTCGGGCGCTTGCACGTGTGCCTGAAGGCAGTGCTTGCCGATCGGCGATCACAATCTTGAAAGCGCGGTGCCGCGTCCGGGGCCGGGACCGTGTGGCGGCATGGATGCCGCCACCGAGCCTCCAGGGACGGATTCACGGCGTGTTCCGGCACCGGATGCGGCGCCGCGCTGCCGACCGACCCCGCACACCGATCGATCTTGTGCACGACATCCAGAGTTCCACGCGACGCTTTGGTCTGCTTCGGGCGCTTGCACGCGCACCGGCGTGGGACACGCCGTAAGTACGTCCATGCAGGCTTTGGCGCGGCATCCATGCCGCTCAAGGTCCCGCACCGGCACGCGCGCAAGCACCACCGATTGTTATCGGTTGTGGAAAGAAATGCCGAGGACCTGCCAGGCTGGACGCAGGCCGAACCGAACGGCGACGACCGGGTTGTTGACCTGCATCGGCCCGACGTCGGGCCGAACCAGCTCACACACGCCCTACTCTTTACGGCTTCGACAGCGCGTGCAACTGTTCCATGATCACCTTGGCCAGGGTCGCGTAATCGCCCTTGAAATGGTGATCGCCCGGCAGCGCAACGCGCTTGACAGCGGTTGCGGGCAAGCTGGGGCACAGTGCGTCGTCGTCGTCCTGTCCATAGATGCAGACCGTGGTACCGGCCGGCAGGCGCTGCACTTCCGGCGCGATCGGCAGGCCCTCGTCATCCGAGCCCAGCCAGTTGCTGACATGGAATTCGTAGTCGGCCAGCTTGCCCACCGATAGCAGCGCGGTCATGCGGATGTTCTGCTTGGTCGGTGCGGGCAGTGTGTTGATCGCCGCCGGCAATACGTCGGCACCCTGCGAAAAACCGATCAACACCACGCGCTTGCGCTGCCAGCGTTGCGCGTAGACGCGTGCAATGCGGTCCAGATCGGTGGCAAAGCCCTGCGGAGTGCGCTCGGTCCAGAAATAGCGCAACGAATCCAGCCCCACCACCGGAATGCCCTGCGCGGCGAGCGCATCGGCCACTTCCTCATCCAGGCCCGCCCAGCCGCCGTCGCCGGACACGAAGATCACGAAGGTGTCGTCGTCGCTGTCGCCATCCGGCTTAGCCGGCAATTCCACCACCGGCAGATCGGCCAGCCCACCCGGCGGCGGCGGCAAGGCCACGCCCTTCTGGTCGCCCAGCGAACGGGCGGCCGCGCGCAGGCCGGGCAGGATGTCGCCCCGCGCAGAGCGCCTGAAGGTGCGCGCCTGCGGGATCTGCTTGAGAAAGGCCTCTTCGGCGGGCGCGGGGCACCGCGTGTCCTGGCTGCCGGCAAGCACCCACGGAATCTGCAGCGGCACCGGAATCAGACGATTGCTCCCTGGCTGCACGCCGGGCTGGCAGATCGCCTGATCGGACACCGCCGCCGGGCACACTCCGTCGGTGAGCACGCCGGCCAGCACATGCGGCTTGGCCTGTGCGCCAATCGCGTACGCCAGTGCAGCGCCTTCTCCATCGCCGACCAGCAGCGGCAGGCGGTAGGTGGGGATGTGATAGAAGGCCTGCAGATAGCGGGAAAAGTTCTCCACATCGCCGACCGAGAACGCGCAGGTGCCGCCGGCCTTGCGCAGCACCGCATACAGATGGGCGGTGTCCACCACGGCGACCATGGCGCCGTCGTCGCGCAGGGCCTGTGCCTGCGCCTTGCGCTGGCCGGCATTACCGGTGCCGGCCAGCCAGATCACCACGCGCTCAGGCTCGCCCTTGGGCATCAGCACCGGCACCTGTTCGAAGCGCCCGTGGCTGACCGGATCCGGGGCCTGCGCGGCAGCCATGCCCGACAGCGTCAACACCGCCGCGCCGCAGAGCGCGCTCCATCGTTCAAGTCGTCGCATGTCGCACCATCGGGGAAAGTGGTCCAAAGATAATCGTTCCGGCACGTAGCGCGAAGCGCCGTGCTTCGCTCACCGCGCCTGCGCCTGCTGACGGGCTTCCCAGGCAGCCAGGGCCTGGCGGTAGCGGCTCAGCTCCTCGGCATACAGGTCGTGCACGCACAGCGGGCAGCCGCTCTCGCAGCACTCGTTGGGCGCTGGCGCCTGCGGCGGTTGCGGGCGTGGATCGGCGGCGGAAGCGGCGAGCTCGTGCATGCGGCCATTGTAGCGTGCGTGATCCAACCTCCCCGACGCGGCGCACCGCAGCGCACTGGCCCATCAACGGCCCAGCCGACGACGCAGGTTGGCGCGCGCCGCAGCATCGGCGTTGGCATGGAAATACGCGCTGAGAAAGATGCGCGGACGCTTGAGCAGGCCGGCCAGGAAACGCCGCCGGTTCAGCCGGAACAGCACCGCAGGCACATGCCCCCGGTATTCGTCGGCGATTGCGCGGTCGTAGGCATCGAAGATCTCGGCCGGCGCCGCCAGAATCGCCATGTCGCAATCCAGAAACAGCGCCGCCTCTTCGTCGACATCGTTCGGTTGCAGCTGGCCATGCCGTGCAGTGAGCAGGATCAGTGCCTGCACGCGCGCGAGGTCCACTTCGGCCTGTGGCCACCAGCGCGGGATGCACTCCAGTGCCCAGGCCGCCGATTGCGCTTCGTTGTCGCTGCGCCCGGGGTGGTACACCGCATCGTGGAACAGCACCGCCAGCCAGACTTCGACCGGCCGCTGCCAGCCCGGCCCGGTAGCGACCTCGGCATAGTGCTGCAGCAGTGCGCGCACGTGGCCGAAGTGATGATAGGCGCGCGCAGGCGTGGCATAGGCCTGCTCCAGTGCGGCCAGGTGGTCTGCATGCAACGGCAGCGGTGTGGTGATGTCCATGCACGCAGGCTAGCGCGTACGCGCCGGTCTGCCCATGGCGCGACGGTTCAGTGCAGCGACCAGCGCCCTTCGATCTGGTAGCGCGACTGTCCCAGGAAACTGCGCACCAATGCGAATTCGCGCACTGTCCAGGCCAGTGCCTGGCAACGTCGCTGCGGCAGTGCCTGATTGCAATACAGCAGGGTCATGTGCGGCGTGTACTGCCCATCGCCGGCAATGCCCACATGCGCCAGCTGCCGCCCCAGTGCTCCCTGCAACTCGTACAGCCCGCGCACCCGCTCTTCGCCGCGCAACACGCAGGGCAATTGCGAACGTCGCCCACCGAAGGTGCCAACGCGGTCGAACTCCACATCGAAGGCCGGCAGCGCGATGCGTTCGGCGGCCTGGCTGGCCCGGCTGACCAGCGACGGCGGCAATCCGCCCGCGTAATCGCCCAGGTGATGCAAGGTCACGTGCAGCCGCTCGCGCCCCAGCAGCTTTCCATCCACCAGCCCTGCCTGCAGCAACCCATTGGCGATGTCGGTTGCGCGGTCTGCGGTGTGCGCATCTGCCATCACCGCAAAGAACAGCCGCTCGGTGGTCTTCTCCTCGCCCAGGCCCAGCGACAACTGCGCCTCGGCCGATGACAGATAGAGAAACTGCTGTTTCATGAGGGTGTCCACGACCGCCTGCGCGGGCCTGGCTGAAGAAGGGCGGCGGATACTAGCAGACCCGGTGCCTGCCGAATACGCCGCATCCGCATGCATCTGTGTGGAACACGCCACACTCGTGGAACAGCACATGGTGAAGAACGCAGCGCGACCACGTTACACACCGCACAAAAAGAAACGGGCAGCTTGCGCCACCCGTCTCCCGCCTGTATCGATTCATCCCGGAACTGCATCGAGGTGATGCACTACGGGTCTGCAGCCACGTCAGGCCGCGTTCTTCATCGCGTGCTTGCGGTTGCGCATCACGTCATGGCAGGCACGCACTTCCGGCAGCAAACGCAGTGCGGCGTCGCGTGCGGCAGCCGGGGTGTCCTGGTCGGCGATGGTTTCATCGAATGCCTTCAGCAGACGATCTTCGGACTCTTCCAGTTCGGCCACGTAGCCGTACTTGGTATCGCCCAGCGTTGCACGGACCTTGCCGTAGAACTGCTGCATGCTGCCGACCATGGTGCCATGCTTCTCCGGCGTACCACCCACCGATGCCACTACGCTGCTCAGATTGCTGACGATGTCGCTCTTGACGCCGGCAATACGGCGGAACAGCGTCGCAAGTTCGGCATCGCCCACCTTGGCAGCGGCTTCTTCGTAGAAGTCCTTGCCGTCGCGGGAAATGGCGATGAGGTCGTTGAGGCTGTGCTCGGTCTTGCTCTGGATGCTCATGTGTCGCTCCTGGTTGCATGGGCCGCGCGGCGCGGTGATGCGTTGCGCTGGCTTTCGGGATGGCGCAATCGATGCGTTGATTGCGGTGCCTTGGCGTTGTGTACGGCTCCATGCTGGCGATGCCCGCATAATCGGCATGTGAGCGAGACGACCTGCGTCCTCACACCGTCGTGCGGCCGATGAATCGCGATTCATCGATGCCAATACCGCATCAACGCGCCTTCGGTTGTCGGCTGGCCCACATGTTGTCGATCAGATTCGGGTATGGGCGCCCAGCCTCCTCTGCTCGCCGCCTGGCCGCGGCCTTCTGCGCTTCGGTCAACGGCGTGGACGCCTTGCGCCCGGGGCTTGGACGCTTCCATGGCGGTGGAGTGAAGTCGGTCATGACGGTTCGGTCCGCTTGCTGGCAAGCACGCAGTCTCGATGGCGTGTCGTGAGGTGACCGTGGATGAGACATGGCCGCGCACGACAGCGGCATCGGTGTTGGCAGGATCTGGACAACCGGCACCGGCACGACCTGCACCGGTGCAGTCGGCACGGCGCTGTGCGCGCGTCTGAACTCAGCGGGCGCATGGCCGCCCTGGCCGGTGACTGGCACCGCTGCAGTAACAACGCAGGCAACAGCAAATCACCGCGCCCGGCAGACATCGCCTGCACGCACGCGCGATGTTCGAACACAGCGATATCAGAGACGTCGTGTTACCCGCCAGGGGTGAACCGACACCGGTTCACCTCAATAGCTGGCCAGCGCGCTGCGCTGACGCTGCTCCTGCCACACCGCTGCCGCATAGATCAGCAGGCCACCCAGCGCTGTGGCAGCGCCCACATAACCGGTGGACGTCCAGCCCCAGCCCGCGGTGATGGCCATGCCGCCCAGCCACGGCCCCAGCGCATTGGCGGTATTGAACGCCGCGTGGTTGGACGCCGCCGCCAGGGTCTGCGCTTCGGCGGCCACATCCATCAGGCGGGTCTGCAATGCAGGCGCCAGGGCGCCCATGGTGCCCACCGCGACGATGGAGACGAATACCCACAGCCCCGAATGCGCGGCCAACGGAAACGTCAGCATCACCACGATCGACCACCCCAGCAGCACCGGCACCGCGCGAAACTGCAGGCGATCGAACAGCCAACCGCCCAGGATGCTGCCAAGCACGCCGCCCACGCCGAAGGCCGCCATCGCCAGGGGGATGCGCGCCGGCTCCACGCCGGTCACTGCCGTCAGCGTTGGCGCCAGATAACTGAAGACGCAGAACATGCCGGAAAACCCCACCGCACCGATCCCCAGCGCCAACCACACCTGCGGCCGGTTGAACGCACGCAGTTCGCGCAGCGGCTGCTGGCGGGGCTCGTCCGGCGCGGGCGGCAACAAGGCAGCCACCGCCGCGACCGTGCCCAATGCGATCACCGACACCGACGCGTACGCCCAGCGCCAGCTGACGATCTGCCCCAGCCAGGTCGCCAGCGGATTGCCCACCAGCAACGCCACGCTCAAGCCCAGCAGCACGCGTCCCACCGCCGTTGCGCGCTGATTGGGCGGGCTGATCGATGCGGCCACCAACGAGGCGACGCCGAAATACGCGCCATGCGGCAGTCCAGCGATGAAGCGGCATAGCAACATCGTGTGATAGCTCGGCGCCAACGCGCTGGCGAGGTTGCCGAGCGCGTAGAACACCATCAGCAGCAGCAACAAGGTGCGCCGTGGCCAACGCGCGCCCAGGATCGCCAGCAATGGCGCACCGACCACCACGCCGAGCGCGTAGGCACTAATGACATGGCCTACCTGCGGCTCGCTGATCTGCAGGCCCCGCGCAATCTGCGTCATCAGGCCCATCGTGGAAAATTCGCTGATGCCGATCGCAAAGCCGCCCATCGCCAGCGCCAGCAGGATCAGCACGTAATCGCGCCGAGGCACGCGCGGGGCGGAAGGATCGATATCGGACATGCCCGACTCCAGATTGACGGGGCGGCTTATTATTGTGCAATGCAGCAACACAGGAAAGGCCGGTGTTCCGGGCGATTCAGCCCACGCTCCTTGTCCGTCAAGGTTTCGCTCGCCTCAGTGCGCCAGGAGACGCTGTGTCCCATCGGCGTCGCTCGAATCCGCTTGGGTCCGCCACCATCGCTGTGGAGCACCGCGATCGGCGCGGTGCCGCGCCTTGCGTGTGGTCCAACTCGACTGGTTGCTGATGTCCACATCCACTGATTCCCCACTGTTTTCCCCGGTGCGCCTGGGCGCGCTGGATCTTGCCAACCGCGTAATCATGGCGCCGCTGACGCGTAACCGCGCCGGCGCCGGGCAGGTGCCGTCGCCACTGGCCGCCGAATACTACGGCCAGCGCGCCACCGCCGGCCTGATCGTCGCCGAGGGCACCCAGATCAGCCCGCTCGGCCAGGGCTACCTGGACACGCCGGGCATCCACAGCACCGAACAGGTTGCTGGCTGGCGCGCTGTCACCGATGAAGTGCATCGCCGTGGCGGCAAGATCGTGTTGCAGCTCTGGCATGTCGGCCGCGTCTCGCACACCAGCGTGCTGCCGCCGGGCGAAGTGCCGGTCGCGCCCAGCGCGATCCGTGCAGAGGGCAAGACCTACACCAAGAACGGCTTCGAGGATGTTTCCGAGCCGCGCGCACTGGCGCTGGACGAAATCCCCGCGCTGATCGAGGACTACCGCATCGCCGCGCGCAATGCGATCGAGGCCGGTTTCGATGGCGTGGAAGTGCATGCGGCCAACGGCTACCTGCTCGACCAGTTCCTGCGCGATGGCTCCAACCAGCGCACCGATGCCTACGGCGGCGATATCGAAAACCGCACCCGCCTGCTCGCCGAAGTGGTGCAGGCCATTGCCGACGAGATCGGTGCCGAGCGCACCGGCGTGCGCCTGTCGCCGGTCACCCCGGTGTACGGCGCACACGACTCCGACCCGCAGCCGCTGTTCGAACGTGCAGTGGAGCGGCTGAACCTGATCGGCGGCTTGGCATTCGTGCACGTGATCGAGGGGGCAACCGGCGGCGCACGCGACAACATCGCCTTCGACTACGCTGCACTGCGCGCAAAGTTCGATGGCGCCTGGATTGCCAACAACGGCTACGACCGTGCGATGTCCGAGCGTGCCCTCAGCAGCGGCTATGCCGATGCCATCGCCTATGGCCGTCCGTTCATTGCCAACCCGGATCTGGTGCGTCGCCTGCGCGAACACGCCCCGCTGGCCGAGGTGGATCAATCCACCCTCTATGGCGGCGGCGCCAAGGGCTATACCGACTACCCGGCGCTACCGTAAGCAAGCATCACGCCGGCATGCCCGCTCGTCGTTGCCCTGCGGCGGCGATCGGGCTGCGCCTGTGACCGCCCACGCGCACTGCCGGAATTCCTGCAAGCCGCACGCTGCATGTCGGGCGTCGCCTCCGGGACACGGCGGCGACGCCTCGGGGGCAGCGGCGACGGCGTGACGATCTGCCGCCGCTGCGCTGGCGTTTGCAAGCGCAACGCAGCCGGCACATGATGCAGCTATCTCATTGGCCAAGGATGTGCATGATGCGTACGCCCACCGCGACTGTGCTTGGCATCGCGTTGTCCTGCTGTTGCGCGCTCGCTGCATCCGCAGAGCCCGCGCGCCCCGCCGCGCCCGATGCCAGTTGCCTGGATGCGCGCCAGGTCTCGGAGTTCCATCAAGCCGATGCGCGCACGCTGGCGGTGGCCGAACGCGATGGTCGCCTGTTCCGCCTGCAGCTGGCGCAGGACTGCCCGCAGCTCGGCGCACAGGCCGATGCGAACCTGCTCGCACCACACGGTTGGGCCTGCAACGGGGCGCCGGCATACGCCAGCGCCGGACAGCAGCGCTGCGCCGTTGCCCAGGTTGCTGCGATCGATGCACGCGACTTCGCCGACCTGGCGCGTCGCCGCAATCATGGCGAGGTGCCGACCCTGGAAGGCGTGAGCGTGCGCGAGGCACGGCGGCGCAACTTCGCCGGCTCATCCAGCTACTGCTTTCATCCCAGCCTGCTGCGTGCCTGGTCGGAGGATGCGCAGGGGCTGGTGGTGGAAGTCTCCCCGCGCCATCCCGGCACGCATCGCCACTACCGGGTGGAGCTGATGGACAGTTGCAACGAACTGAGCGGCGCCCCGCCGATCCGCTTCGTGTCCGGCATGGGCTTGAACGCGATCTGCGGCAATCCCGGCGACAAGGTCGACGTGCTGGACGAGATCGGCATTGCCGGCGCAAGCGCCGGTGCCGGCCACGAGGGAGACCTGGGCACGACGCGTGGCGGCCGGCTCTCACGCATGCGCCAGAGCTGCCTGGTGGCAGCGGTGTACCCGCGCGACTGAGCGCGGCTACCACACCGCGGCGAGCGATCGTCAGGTGGATGCGGATGGCGCGAAGGAGCCGGAGTGTACGCGTGCTACATGCCGTACCGGGCACCGGCCGCGCCCGCCTGGCGGTGAGCACGGTAGTTTCGTAGCTGCTCCAAGTATCGGCATACGTTCTTGGCTGGGCGGGCCTGGCGCGTTGCGCATGGCATCTGATCTTGCGGCACGTCCTGTGTGCAGTTCGCCGCGCCAGTGCGGCGCCCCGCGGCGCGGATCACTGCGCGCCGCGATCAACGCGATCGACTGGGTGCACGGAAGCCGCAGCGCGCATGCCAGTCCCGACCAAGCACCTCACATGCGCGACTGGACGCCGTCATGCCACCAGCAAGCGGTCAAGCCTTGCGCAGGAAGCAGGTCTTCAGTACCAGTCCCTTGATCTTTTCCGAGTTGCCCTCGATATGCTCGGCATCGTCTTCGACCAGGCGGATATTGCGGATCACCGTGCCCTGCTTGAGCGGAATCGACGAGCCCTTGACCTTGAGATCCTTGATCACCGTCACCGTGTCGCCGGCCTGCAGCGCATTGCCGTTGCTGTCGCGTACCACGGTGGCGCTTGCGGCAGGCTCCCCCTCACTCCACTCGAAACCGCAGTCCGCGCAGACCGACAGCGCACCGTCGGCATAGGTGTTGTCCTGGCCGCATTGCGGGCAGGCGGAAACGGTAGACATGCGAGTCCTTGATCGAAGCGGGCGTGGATTGTAGCTGCCAGCGCTGCGATCACGTAGCGGGCACGGCTGCAGCGCGATAGTGCGGCGCTTGCCGAAGACTGCAGGCCGCCTGTGTCCCACCCCTCAGACCCCTCCGCACAAGCCGCATCCTCGCGCGCCGGCCTGCCCGATGCCGCGGCAACGGCCGCAGGGACGAGCGTTAGGCCGGAAAACACCAAGGGCTCGCATCTGGTGGTCTACGTCGCACTGGCCGGCAACCTGGCCATTGCGGTGGCCAAGTTCATCGCTGCCGGCATCTCCGGCAGCTCGGCCATGCTCAGCGAGGGCGTGCATTCGCTGGTGGACACCGTCAACGAAGTGCTGCTGCTTCATGGCCTGCGTCGTGCGGCGCGCGCGCCCACACCTACCCATCCGTTCGGCTACGGGCGCGAGCTGTACTTCTGGAGCTTCATCGTGGCGCTGCTGGTGTTTGCGATGGGCGCCGGCGTATCGCTGTACGAAGGCATCGTGCATCTACGCCATCCCGAGCCAGCCAAGAATCACCTGATCGCCTACGGCGTGCTCGGCGTGTCCATCGTGTTCGAAGGCATCTCCTGGGTGGTGGCATTGCGCGAGTTCCGCGCCAAGAAGGGCCGCATGGGTTACTTCGAGGCGTTTCGCAAGAGCAAGGACCCCAGCACCTTCACCGTGCTGCTGGAAGACAGCGCCGCACTGATCGGCTTGTTCATGGCCCTGCTCGGCCTTGCCGGCGCACACCTATTGGACATGCCGCAGCTCGACGGCATTGCCTCGATCGGCATCGCAGGCGTGCTCGCCTTCACCGCCTTCCTGCTGGCACGCGAAACCAAGGGCTTGCTGATCGGCGAACCTGCGCATGCGCATGTCAGCGCGTCACTGTTGCGCATTGCTGCCAGCGACCCGGACGTACGCGCCGCCAATGGCGTGCTGACCATGCAGATGGGTCCCAACCAGGTGGTGGCCGCGCTGAGTGCCGAATTCGAGGATACCCGCAGCACGCCGGAAATCGAAGCCTGCGTCGCACGTATCGAAGCGGCGGCCAAGCGCCAGCATCCGGAGATCACCGCCTTGTTCGTCAAGCCGCAGACGCCGGAAACCTGGCGCGCGCGACGCACCCAGATCGAACGTGGCGCGCAGGCAGACTGAGCGCCATCCACACGCATGCAATGTAAAACTGGCAGGCGCGCTTGCGCGTTTCTGCAGAATCTGCAGGATCCACGTTGCCTGTTGTGGGCGTGGCATCGAGTCGCACCAGCGCGCCGGATCGCAGCCGGCACGCGACGCCATGCGTGATGACCACTCACGCCGGTACACCTGTCTGTCTTGCGCGCACGGCGCATGTGCAGCGCCGTTCGGCAGTGCCGCCGACAGGCGCGTTTCCACCAACCTGATCCTCGGCCCAATAGCCCCTCCGGCAGCGGTTGCATGATGCAGCCCGATTGCCTACGGTGTGCCTGCGGCATCTCTTCGCATCGTGAATCCGCCGATGCACTCCCCTTGATCCCCCTCATGGAGGTTTCCAATGGAAATCAGCCAGGGTCGCGTTGCGACCATCCATTACACCCTTTCCGACGACAGCGGCCAGGTACTGGACCGTTCCACCCCGGACACGCCGCTGAGCTACCTGCATGGTGCCGGCAATATCGTCCCTGGCCTGGAGCAGGCCCTGGACGGCAGGCAGGTCGGCGATACCCTCACTGCCGATGTCGCCCCGGAACAAGGCTATGGCCCACGCCACGAGCAGCTGGTCCAGCACGTGCCGCGCGATGCCTTCCCGACCGATGTGGACGTGGTGCCGGGCGTCCAGTTCGAGGCACGCACCCAACAGGGGCCGGTGCTGGTCACCGTGACCGAGGTCGGTCCCAAGCAGGTCACCGTGGACGGCAACCACCCGCTCGCCGGGCAGACCCTGCATTTCGCAGTGGAAGTGGTGCAAGTGCGCGAAGCCACCACCGAGGAGTTGAACCAGGGCCACGTCGACGACATCGCCGCCTGAGGCCAGCTTCCGCCTGCCTTGAGGCACATGGCAGTGTCGCCCCGTGTATCGTCCAGGCACGTTGTCCAGGCACGTCGTCCAGGCACACCGGCCTGGACGGCAGCTGCAGCCGCCGTAGTAAAGTGCGCGGCCCGTTCCCAGGCAGCTGCACATGAAACTCGGCATCGACTTCGGTACCAGCAACTCCGCCGCCGCGGCAATCGTCGATGGCAAGGTGGAGCCGGTGCGCTTCGGCGAGGCCTTGCAGTTCCGCACCACGGTGTACTTTCCCGAGACCATGCGCGACCCGGAGGATTTCAGCCTGACGCCGGCGCTGGAGTACGAGATGGAGCGCCTGATCGATTCCGCGCGTCGCGACGCCACCGCCGCCGGGCGCTCCTCCAATGCCGACAGCCTTCGCCGCGACGCGTTGCGTATCGTGCGTCGCCAATGGATGGAGCAGCAGGTGCGCGAGCCGCGGAGTTCGGCCGCATTGCTGCAGAACGCGGTCTACGGCGACGAGGCGCTGGACGCCTACTTTCTCGAAGGCGAAGGCAATCTGGTGCAGAGCCCCAAATCGATGCTGGGCTATAACCTGCACCCGCGTGCGCGCCAGACCATTACCGGCATCGCCACGCACGTGCTGGAACATATCCGCCTCACCGCCTCGCGTCAGTTCGACATCAATATCCGCGAAGCCGTGCTCGGTCGTCCGGTGCAGTTTCGCAGTTCGATCGGCGATGCCGGCAACGCGCAGGCGCTGGAGATCCTGCAGACCGCCGCCATTGCCGCCGGTTTCGACAGCGTGGAGTTTCTCGAAGAACCCGCTGCGGCGGCAATGCATTACCACGTCAGCCACAACAGCCGCCACGACACCGTGGTGGTGGATATCGGCGGCGGCACCACCGATATCGCGCATGCCAGCGTCGGCGGCAGCGCCGCACCGCAGGTGCATCGCGCCTGGGGCATCGCGCGCGGCGGCACCGATATCGATCTGGCGCTCAGCCTTGCAAGCTACATGCCGCTGTTCGGCCGCGGCAGCACCCGCGTGCCGGCGCACCATTACGTGGAAGCGGCGATGGTGCAGGACATGACGCGCCAGCGCGAATTCCGCCTGCACGACTACCGGGACGCCCCGGCCCCGTTCGATACGCGCCTGAAAGCGCTGCAGGACACCGGCAATACCGCGCGCCTGTACCGCAACGTGGAGGCCTGCAAGATCGCGCTCAGCGAAACCGACCAGCACCACACGGCGCTGGATTTCATCGAACGCGGACTACAGGTGGACGTCCAGGCCGATGCGCTCGTTGCGTCCGCTTCCAGCTACCTACGCGAGCTGGAAGCGCTGCTGGCACAGGTCCGTGCCGACATGGCCGCGCCGCCGGCCACCGTGTTCCTAACCGGCGGCATGTCGCGCGCCGGCTATCTGCGCGACGCGGTGGCGGCCGCTTTCCCGGAGTCGCGCATGGTGCAGGGCGATCCATCGTTCGGAGTCGTGCAAGGCCTGGCCTGGGCTGCGGCAGGCGGCGCCCGTCCATCGGACGGTTAACACAAGTCGCAGGTCAGCTCGTATAATGCACGGTTGCTGCCTGACGCCCCGCCGTCATGCCTGCAAGGCACGCCCGCCGTGCCGCCGCGATTGCGCACCGAACGCGATCGCACTTCTCGACACCGCTTCACGCGCGCGCCACCCTTGCCGCACGCGGTGTCATTGCACTTCCCCGCTACAGGAGGCCACATGGCACGTCCCGCGACCAAGCAGAAATCCCAGCCCAGCATCGCTCGCAGCGAAGGCAAGTCGCAGCCGCTCAGTCGTGAGCGTATCGCTGCCGACATCGCCGCGTTCCGCAAGACCGGCGGCCGGATCGAAGTGCTCACCACCAACTTCGGCCCCGCGCGCAACGATGGCGACAAGATCGGCTGAGCGGCAAACCACTGCCGTCAGCGCCCGCCTTGCGGCGAGCAGACCGGCAGTTGCCTGCAAGGGTTGCCTTGAAGTGTTTCACCGACGTGCCACCGCAAGGTGGCACGTTTGTTTTCAGGCCAGGGTGCCGTCGCTCAATTGCCGTAGTCGATGCGCACCGAGCCCGAGTGCGACTCCAGCTTGATGTCGCCATTGCCGCCCCCCAGCGTGGTGCGCAGGCGCTTGCCGGGGCCATACTCGGGGCGCTCGACCTTGCCGACCACCGAGCGGATATCGCCGCTGAACACGTCCACGTCCAGCGCTGCCGACACATTGCGCGGCACGCCCAGCGTGATCGTGCCGCTGACGCTTTCTGCAGAAATGCTGCCGCCCGGCGCCAGCCCGGCCACTGTCAATGCGGTCGCGCCCGACACGCTTTCGGCGCGCAATTGCGACACCTGGCCGGCGCCGATGCGGATCTGCCCGGACACCGATTCGACCGACACCACGCCGCTTGCGCCGGCCTGTGCGTCGATCCCTCCGCTGACCGTCCCCAGGGTCACCCGCGCACTGTTCACCGTGCTGCGCAGCTGCCCGCTGACCGTTTCCAGTTGCGTTTCCCTGGCGCGCCCGCTGGCGACCACATCGCCACTGACCGACTTGAGCTGCAGGGTCGCCAGGTCGACCTGATCCACGTCGACCGACGCACTGACCGCATCCACCTGCAACAAGGCGCCGCGCGGCACGCGCAACTCCAGCTGCGCTCCCTGGCCGTTGCGGCCGTGGCGCGGGTAGATCACCTCGAACTGCAGCCGGTTCGAGCTTGCATCCACATCCAGCCGCTGGCCCTCTCCCAAGGTCCCGGTCAGCGTCACTTCGTCGCGGTCCCAGCCGCGCACGCGGATCTTGCCGGCAATGTTTTCCAGTTCCACGCGCCCTCCGCGTGCCAACGGATGACTCTGATTCACGGCGGTCTGCGCCGCCGCCGGCGCAGCGCAGAACGCGGCCAACAGCAGCAGGGAAACGGTGGCGTAGCGCATGGGCATGCTCCTCAGCTCGGGAAGGACGCCTCGCCCTGCGAGGCGAGACGGGTCAACTGCAGCCGCTTGGCGTAGGTACGCTGCAACTGCGACAACAAAAACGCCGACCGCGGGCTCTGCGCGATGGCGGCATGAATACTGCGGGCGCTGCGATCCAGCTCGTCCAGTGCCGGCCGCAGCGCTGCCGGCGCCTGCTGCAGCGGAAATTCCGCCATGGCCTGCTGGTATTGCCCAGCCATCGCCTGCGCCTGCAGCACCAGCGCCGGCTGTGCGGGCGGCGGCGCCGGCCGGTGGATGCCGGGCACGACTGCGATCAAGGCCACCGCCGCGGCCAGGGCGACGCCCAGCGCAGGCATTGCCCAGCCCCGCCTGCGCTGCGGCCGCAGCGCTGCGGCGCCGGGCTGCGGCCCCAACGCGGGGGCGATGCGCTCCCACACCTGCGCAGGTGGCAGGCGCTGCTGCGGCAAAGCCTGCAGGCGCGCGCGCAATGCAGCGTCCGCGGCCTGGTTGTGGTCATGCGGATCAGGGGTCATGCGGGTTCTCCCAACCGCGCGCGCAGCAGGCCGCGCGCACGATGCAGTTGTGCCTTGGAACTGCCGACCGCCATCTGCAGCTGGTCGGCAATCTCCTGGTGTTTCCAGCCTTCGATATCGTGCAGCACCAGCACTGCACGGGCGCGCGGCGGCAGGGTTTCCAGCGCCCGTTCCAGATCCATGCGGGTCGACTGGCACCGCGCAGCGTCGGGCACCGCCGCCAGGATGTCGCCATCGGCATCGTCGACGACGGGGTTGCCGGAGGCCGCGTGCGCACGCAGCTCCATCAGCGCGGTATTGACGGCCAAACGGTGCAGCCAGGTGCCCAGCGCACTCTGGAAACGGAACTGCGGCAGGGCCTTCCACGCGGCGATGAAGGTCTCCTGCAACACGTCGTCGGCGCGCGCGGCGTTGCCGCCACACAGCCGCCAGACCAGCGCATACAACCGCGGCGAATGCCGGCGATAGATCGCCTCGTAAGCCGCGCGCTCTCCTGCCGCCGCCGCACGCGCCAAGGCTGCGTCGTCGCGGTCGACAGGGGTGGCGCCAGGCGGTGGTCGGTCGATGGGCACGGAGGTGTCGAGCATAGCCAGTTGGATGTGCCTGACGGCGCAAAGGTTTAAACCTCGGCAGATTTTTTTGCACCCGCGCCTCAGGTGCACAGTGCCGCTGCAGGATTGGAGTGGTGTTGCATCGATCCCGTGCCCGCCCCGCCGCACCCGCTGGAGCGCCATGCAGATTGCGCTCTAAACCTTTTCGGCGGTCGGCGCATCCAAGTCTGCAACGGCGCTACTGCGCCGCGTGCTGACTGCCGCTTTCCCTGCTGGCAGCGCCTGGTCCACGCTGGAGATCGTCATGTCGCACCTGCTCGGTCTGGTTCTGGCCTTGTGCTCCCCCAGCCACTGCACATCTGCCCTGCTCCTGGATGCGGTACAGCTCACGCTGACATCCACCCGGGTTGAACTGTGCCTGCGGCGCACAGCATTGCCGCAGCCCTCCTGCATTGGCGCGGAGGGTCCAGCTGCATGGATGCCGGTCCGTTCCGTCGAGCAGACCTGGCAGCGCTTGGTCAGGCTGGCCGACCCAGGCCGGCGCCGTCAGCGATGACCCGCAAGGCCGATCGTCGCGCTTCCCTGTCGCCAGCGCACATCGCGGCGTGATCGCCGACATGGCCGCGGTGCAGGCGAGATCCCCACATCGACGCTGCATGCGGCGACCGCGCCGGGGTTGAAGAACCAGGCACACGGACTGTTGGCCCATACGTACCGTGCGCACATGGACAAACCGGCGAACAACGCTACGTTGCAAGCTCACCTGGGCATATTGGTCACGCACGTTGCAACGCCACGAGTCCGCCGATATCGGCAGACATCTCGCCAAGCCGGGCGAGCGCGCATCACCCCGTGCTCCTGGCGATCGAATCTCGCGCGTTACAATGGGCGCCTGTTCCGCTTTGCCATGCAGTGATGTCCGCGTCCGATGCCTTGCCCGCCATGATCCGCAGCCTGCTGCCACACTGGAACCCGCAATGGCTGGCGGTCGCGGTGCCAACGATCAAGATCGTCCTGATCCTCGCGGTCGCCGCATTGACCCGGTTGCTGTTGCGCCAGCTGCTGCGGCGCATCTGCACCCATTACAACGTCCCGGCGGAGATCACGATCGGTATCCGCCGTGTCGGCAGCTTCGTCATTTCGTTCAGCGCGGTCCTGATTGCGCTGCACGTGCTCGGCGTCTCGACCGCCGTGCTGTGGACGGCCTTCACCAGCTTCGCAGCCGTTGGCGCGGTCGCGTTCTTCGCCGCGTGGAGCGTGCTGTCCAACATCTTCTGCACGTTCCTGATCATCACCACCCGCCCATTCCGGCTGCACGACCATATCGAATTGCTCGAAGGGGGCGACAAGCCGGGCCTGAAGGGACGCGTGATCGATATCAACGTGATCTACACGACGCTGGAAGAAACCGGCGACCATGCCGGCAGCGTGCTGCAGGTGCCCAACAGCCTATTCTTCCAGCGCACCACGCGTCGCTGGCGCGAGAGCAGCGGCCTCAACGCGGGCTGACACCTGGGCGACTAGCGCGGCGGGCACGCCACGCGGCCAAGCGTGCCCGCCGCATGCCTTGGTCGCAGGCACTCGCCCTGCTTGGCCTGCTCAACACATGCGACAGGACATGCAGTCTGCAAGCCGACGGACAGGCACCAGCCTGGTCAGCGCAGCTGACTGTCCTTGCTGCCACGGCGGTTGAAGCCGCTCTGCGCACCGTGCTCCCGGTCGTGGACTTCCTGGCAGCTCACGCACAGATGCACGCCCGGCACGGCCTTGCGGCGCGCCTCGGGGATCGGTGCGTCGCAGTCCTCGCAGTGGCTCAGGCTCGGCCCCTGGTGCAACTGGCTCCGCGCGCGCTTGATTGCATCCTCGACGGTGGCATCGATCTGGTCCTGCACCGCCCCATCACCCGCCCATCCGGTCGCCATGGTGGTTTCACCCTTGCTGGTCAGGCTATCGATATGGTCATTGGCGCAGGCAAATCCAAGCCGCGTGTGCACAGTGCCCTCAAACTAGGTGCTCTAACATCCGGTCATCCGCACCTACGAGGGATCTGCAATGGAACAACCCGTCCACCCGTTCTCGGAACTGTTCGCCCAGCTTGGCCTGCCGTCGGACGAGGCGAGTATTCGCCATTTCATCGCCGAGCACTCGCCGCTGCCGGGCGAGATGCGCCTGGAGGAGGCGCCGTTCTGGACACCGGCACAGGCGCAGTTGTTGCGTGAAGAGCGTCTCGACGATGCCGACTGGATCGTGACCATCGACCAGCTCAACATCGCGCTGCATACCACGGCCGACAACACCGGCGTCTGACGGCAGGTCGGAGCACAGCCTGTGGCTACCGACTACGGTTGCGGCCGCCTGCGGCACCGCGGCCGGACAGGCAGGTGTAAAAAAAAGAGCGGCCCTTGGCCGCTCTCTGGCTGCATGGGACTCGTCGAGAGAGGCCTTGGCAACAAATGCGAGCCGCCTCAGGTCACCTTCCTGGCGATCGTCATCCCCAGCACGAACAGCACGATGGCGATGATGATGCCGGCCCAGAACAGGAACTTGGCAATCCCCATCGCGGCGCCCGCCATTCCACCAAATCCGAGCGCACCGGCGATCAGTCCGATGATGGCGAAGATAATGGCCCACTTGATCATGTTGTTGTCTCCTGGTTCGACACAGTGCAATCGTGTGTCTGCGGCACAGCGCCGCAAAACATGCGCTGCACGCTACCCATCCGGATGTGCCGCGTTCGTGAATCCGCATGACACACGCTGGCACACGTCCGTCACCCCGGTCTGACGCAGCAGTACGAGCCCGCCTGCGCGTCGCCACATCACTGCAACCGTGCTGCCGTTCCACACTGATCCGATAGCGCCCGCTTTTGACCCTGCGCTGCGCTGACGAATGACGCTCCACGCACAAGCCGACCGCCTGCCACCTCACGAGGTCTTTTGCAGCCGTCATGGCCGCCTCCACAGCCCATATTCCCGGCGTCGCTTTGGGGGTCCACTGCTGGCGCGGCGCCAGCGCAACAGTCGCCAGCCCTGCCCGCATCGGCGATCATGCGGTTCTCGCCGCACCCGATCGCCATGGACACTCTTCGCTATCTCGCCGGTTACCCACCCGCTGTCCTGGATCAGGTGCGCGAACTGATCGCGCAGGACAAGCTTGCCGCAGTACTGGCACGGCGCTACCCCGAGCGGCACACCATCCGCACCGATCGCCACCTGTACGACTACGTCAAGGCCATGAAGGAGCGCTACATGCGCTCCTCGCCGACCTTGCACAAGGCCGTCTACGACAATCACCTGCAGGTAGTGAAGCACGCATTGGGCACGCACACCGCAATCTCGCGCGTCCACGGCAGCCGGCTCAAGGCCAGCCGCGAGATCCGTATCGCCGCGGTGTTTCGCGACGCGCCCGAACCCTTCCTGCACATGATCGTGGCCCACGAGCTGGCGCACCTGAAAGAGGCCGATCACAACAAGGCCTTCTACCAACTGTGCAACCACATGCGTCCGGATTACCACCAGCTGGAATTCGACCTGCGCCTGTACCTGACCCACCTGGCACTTCAGGCAGGCAACTGATCGCGCAGCACGGAGCCAGGGCTTAGGATGCACTCATGCATGCCCCCTCACTCGACAGCCTTCTGCTTGCCGCACAAAGCCGACAACCTGCGGCCATGAATGCCCTGGCACAGGCACTGATACGCAGCGGCCAGGCAGAGGAGTCCCTTGCCTGGTATCTGCGCAGTGCAGCCACTGGCGATGCCACCGCGCAGATCGAGGCAGGCCGCCTGCTGGCGTACGGCATCGGCTGCACGGTGGATGTCGCGCAGGCGCGGACGCATTGGCAAACTGCCGAACGCGGCGGCGCCGTGGCAGCGGGGTATCTGCTGGCGACGCTGGCGGTAGGCACTAGCCCGGTGGAGCTGGAAGCACGGGAACTGGCGCGCCTGCACGCGGCAGCGGCGGCTGGCTATCCACCGGCCCTGCGTGCGCTGGCGATCCAGCATGGCCGGATCGATGATCCACAGCAGCAACAGCGCTGCGTCGGCCTGCTGGAACACGCCGCATCGCTCGGGGACGTGCCTGCGGCGGTCCTGCTTGCCGAGCGCCTGGCGCGCGGCGAAGGCGTGCCTCGGCAGCCGGATGCCGCAGCCCACCTGCTGCTGCAGCTGCAGCCGCTGGGCATTGCGGCGCTTCCCGATCTGGACATCGCGCCTCCCGAAACCGCCGATGGCAGCGAAGCCAGCAGGTTACGTTTCACCCCGCACCGCTTGCCGACATCGCGCCACCAGCGGCCGATGATCGAGGAACACTCGGCCGTGCTGTCGGCCGACGAGTGCCGGTTGTTGATCCTGCTGGCACGCCCGCATCTACGCGCCTCCCAGGTGCTGGACCCCAATGATGCGAGCGCGCACCACACACCGGTTCGCACCAGCCGCGGCGCCACGCTCGATCCGGTTCTGGAAGATTTTGCCGCGCGTGCGGCGCAGGCACGGCTGGCCGCGTGCGCCCGGCTGCCACTGACCCACGCCGAACCGCTGTCGGTGCTGTGCTATGCACCCGGCGAGCACTATCGCGCACATCGCGACTACCTGCCGGCAGGCAAGGTGGCGGCCGATCGCCCCGCTGCCGGCAATCGTCTGCGCACTGCCTGCGTCTATCTCAATGCGGTCGAAGCGGGCGGCCAGACCGATTTTCCGATCGCAGGGATCCGCGTACAGCCGCGTGCCGGCTCGGTGGTGTGCTTCGACAATCTCCACCCCGACGGCCGCCCCGATCCGGATTCGCTCCACGCCGGCCTGCCAGTTGCGGCCGGGAGCAAGTGGTTGGGGACGCTGTGGTTTCGGCAGCAGCGCTATCGGGATTGGTGAACAGATTCATATACAACCCCCTGTCGACGTGGTTTAAAATGTTGCAGCGCGACGTGACCGGACTGGATCTGCAAACGTTGCGTTTTTTGTTTCCCATTGCACGGGTGCAGACCCGGCCTCAGGGAAGGCACATCACGCAGCCCCGCGGAGCCTTCGATGCTTTTCGAAACCCTCGACACCACCGGCCACGAGCAGGTGATCTTCTGTCACAACCGCGACGCCGGCCTGAAAGCGATCATCGCGCTGCACAGCACGCGGCTCGGGCCCGCGCTGGGCGGCGTGCGCATGCGCCCCTACCCCGACAGCGAGGCGGCGCTTGACGACGCGCTGCGGCTGAGCCGCACCATGACCTACAAGAACGCGCTGGCCGGCCTGAATGTCGGCGGCGGCAAGGCGGTGATCATCGGCGAACCCAAGACCGACAAGAGCGAGGCGCTGTTCCGCGCATTCGGCCGGTTCGTGGACACCCTTGGCGGGCGCTACATCACCTCAGAAGACGTCGGCACCGACGTCAACGACATGGAGCAGATCTACCTGGAGAGCGAGTACGTCACCGGCGTGCACCAGGTGCACCGCGGCTCCGGCGACCCTGCTCCCTTCACCGCCTATGGCGCGCTGCAGGCGCTGATGGCCTCGCTCAACCGCAAGCTCGGCCATGAGGAAGTGGGCAAGGCCAGCATCGCGATCCAGGGCCTGGGCCACATCGGCATGGAATTGGTGAAACTGCTCAAGGAACGTGGCGCGAAACTGTATGTGGCCGACCTGAACCAGGCACTGGTCGACCGCGCCGTCGCCGAATACGGCGCCGAGGCCGTGCGCCCGGACGAGATCCATCAGGTGGCGGCCGACGTGTTCGCTCCCTGCGCACTGGAGGGGGCCATCAACGAACAGACCCTGCCGCAACTCAAGGCCAGGATCATCTGCGGCACCGCCAATAATCAGCTTGCCAGCGCCGTCATCGGCGAGGAACTGCACCGGCGCGGCATCCTGTACGCGCCCGATTACGTGGTCAATGCCGGCGGGGTGATGAATGTCTCGCTGGAGATCGACGGCTACAACCGCGAACGCGCCATGCGCCTGATCCGCAGCATCTACCACAACCTGGAAAAGGTCTTCGACCTGTCGGCGCAGCAGGACATCTCGCCGCAGGTGGCGGCCGATCGGATCGCCGAAACCCGCATCGAGGCGATCAGCAAACTCAAGCTGCCGCTGGGTCGTACCGCGCCGCGCTTCCTGCACAAACTACGCGGCGAGTAACTGGAAACAGACGGATCGGGCGCAACGAGCAGCGCAGTCTGTGATTGCCGCTGAAAACGCCGCGCCCGGGCATCGCGCCCGGGCGTCATGGGCGCCGATCAGAAATCGGCGCTGTACTTCAGGCTCAGCGCGCGATCGTCGCCGCGCTCGCCCACCCGCTGGTCGTAACCGAAACGCAGCTGGCTCTGCTGCCCCAGCGGCGTGGACGCGGCAATCCCGAACAGCCCGCCCGAACGCGCCGGCTGCATGTCACGCAACGGCGCCCAAGCATCCACACCGATGAAGCTGGCATCCAGCATCAGGCCCTGGCTGCTCAACGCCTGCTGCCATTCGGCATAACCACCGAGTTGCAGGCCACGCCAGCGGTAGGCCGATCGCACGCCTGTCAGCACCTGGGTGCGCGATGAGGTACTTGCATCGGCACGCAGACCGAAGCCGTCGCCACCGCTTTCGCGGAAGCCTTCGCTGCGCAGGCGCACATGGTCCAGCCCGATGTATGGCGTCAGCGAGGCGGCTGCATATCCCCAGCGGTAGCCGGCTTCCAGGTTGCTGCTGAGATAACTGCCGCTGTAATCGCTGAAGGCGCTGCTGCGGTCTTCGCCCAATTGCAGATTCCGTTCGATCTGCCTGTTGACGTTGCCAAACCCCAGCTGCCCGAGCGTATAGGCCGACCCCAGCGTGGTGCCCCAATACAGCTGTGCCTGCACCTGCCGATCGCGGCCACGTGCACCGTCCAGGTCGCCCAGGCTATTGGAGCGCGTTTCGCCGAACGCAAAACCGGTGACTGCGCCCGATGCCAGACGCAGGTCATTGCCCATCATCCAGCCGGAGGTGGCGAATCCGGTAGTGGTCACTCCGCCCTCGCCCGGGCCGCCCAGCGCGCGCTGCCAGGTGCCGAGCAGGCGCGGCTGCTGCGACAGGCCATCGAAATGCGAGGCCAGCGCACGCCGCCCCAGATCGATGGTGTCGAAGGTCATTGCCGCCGATGCCGCATGCGCACGCCCCGACAGGCTGCGCAGCGAGTCCGCTGCGGTCTTGGCATCGGGTGATTGCTGCAACGCCGCCGCTGCACGAATGAAGCTGCCGCTGATCACGCCACTGCCTTGCAGCTGTTGCGCATCCACCTGCTGAAACGCCTGCTCCACCCGAACGGCAGACTCCATCGCTGCCGTCCCCACTGCACCGAGCGAGGTGGCGACCGCAGTGACATCCATGCGCTGCAGCGACACGAACGCGGTGTTGGCGTCGTAGCTCAGCGTGGCGTTGAGGAAGGTCACGGCCGGGCCGCTGCTGGTCGTCGCAAACGTGCCCTGCAAACCGTTGGTCGCCTGCAACACCGGATAGGTGGTGTTGTTGACGACATAGCTGCGCCGGCCAAGCAGTTGCAGATCACCGGCGATGCTCGCGGTGCCGCTCACGCTCAGGCGATCGCCGACAGTCAGTGCCAGGCGCCCATTGCCGTCCTGGGTGTAGTTGCCGTTGACCGAGAGCACTGCGCTGTCGACCTGCAGCGTGCCGGCATTGTCCACCCGTCCGCCGATCCTGCCAGCGCCGATCAGGCTCGCTCCATTGGCGATACCCACCCGTGCACTCTGCAGGCTGGCGGTCTGCAAGGTGCCGCCAAGTACCTGCGTGTCGCCGGTGAAGGTATTGGCCGCGCTGCCCAATACCAGCGTGCCGCTCCCACGCTTGATCAGGCCACCGGTGCCACTGATGTCGTTGGCCCAAGTCGAACGCAAGGTGTTCACGTTGACGTCCACCGTGCCCCAGTCGAACCGTGCCGGCCCCAGGACCGCCTTGCCCACATTGAGCAGGCCGTTGCCGAACACCGGATCGACACCTGCTGCGCCCAGATCGGTGGCCGTTCCCAGCAGCGTCTGGCGCACCAGATCGTTGTTGAAATACGGAAATGCCTGCCATACCAGCGCCGCTGCGCCGGAGACCAGCGGTGCGGCAAACGAGGTACCGCTGCCATAGAAATAACGGATGTTGCTGGCGGTGGCATCGGGGTCGATGAACATCGATGTCCCCGGCGCCACCAGGCAATAGCGCATCGCCACGCCGCAGGCGTTGGAGTAGGAGGCCAGCTGGGTGGGATTGGCGGTATCCAGCGCGCCGACGACCAGCCAGCCGCGCTCCAGGTCCGCTGCCGGCAAGGTGCCGTTGGGGCCCGGCTGACTCGGCAGCGCCGCAGTGTCGGAAGGCTGGGCACGCGCCTCGTTGCCCGCGGCAAATACCACCAGACCGTCGTTACCGGTGACGAAGGACCGATATTCCTGCGCGATCTGATTGGTGACCGATGCGTCGTTCCAGTACAGACCGCCCCAGGAATTATTCATGATGCGCACGCCGGCACCGATCAGGTCCGCATGCACCGGCCCCAACCCGAGCGGGCCATCCACCTCATTGCCTTGGCCGCTGCCATCATCCACCGGCGCCCGGTCATTGATGATGCGCGCAGACACCAGACCCGCTCCGGGCGCGATGCCGCCCGGCCATTGGGCCACCGCGCGTCCGGCAGCGAGCTCGGCGACGATGGTGCCATGCCCGACCACGTCGCCCACGGCAACGTTGTTGGTTCGCGGATCGACATAGATGAAGCTGTTGCTCACGCGCCCCTGCAACGCCGGATGAGTGGTGTTGATGCCGCTGTCGATGACCCCGATGCGATAGCCCGCACCGGTGAAGCCCAAGGCCTGCGCCGCACGTGCATTGGTCAGTGCCAGATGCGCATCGATCGCAGGCTCCGGCGCCGGCGCAGTGGCCGGCGGTGGCGGAGACGTAGGTGGCGGCGGCGGTGGAGGCGATGTCGGCGGCGGTGCGACCGGCGGCGTCGGACGGATGCCGCCCCCGCCACCACCCCCACCGCCGCCGCACGCGGTCAACGCCACGGCCAACGCCGAAGCCAGGACAGTCCTGGCGACATCCCCTTTTTTCATGCTCGCTCTCCCCCAATCCCATTCCATGGAACGGGCCCAACCCGGGCCCGACTATCCATTTTTATACTGTATGCCATGCACGTGCTCCAGCGCGGCGTGCGCTGGCGCGATCCGGCCATGAGGCAGATAATCGTTTCACTTTAAACGGTATCCACTCATGTCCGACATCGTCATCGTTGCTGCAAAACGCACCGCCATCGGCTCGTTCCTCGGCCAATTCAACGGAGTGCCGGCACCTGCCCTCGCCGCCGCCGCGATCGAAGGCGCGCTGGCGCAGTCCGGGGTCGCGCCGGCCGATGTCTCCGAGGTCATCGTCGGCTGCGTGCTGCCGGCCAATCTCGGCCAGGCGCCGGCGCGGCAGGCCGCCATCGCTGCCGGCATTCCGACCTCGACCGGCGCCACCACCATCAACAAGGTGTGCGGCTCGGGCATGAAGGCGATCATGTTCGGCCACGACCTGATCAAGGCCGGCTCGGCCAGCATCGTGGTCGCCGGCGGCATGGAGTCGATGAGCAACGCACCGCATCTGCTACCCAATTCGCGCACCGGCAATCGCTACGGCAATTTCCAGGCCGTGGACCACATGGCCTGGGATGGCCTGACCAACCCGTATGACGGCCAGGCCATGGGCGTGTTCGGCGAAGCCACTGCCGAAAAGTTCGGTTTCAGCCGCGCCGATCAGGATGCGTTCGCGATCGCCTCGGTCGAACGTGCACAGGCCGCGCAGCACAGCGGCGCATTCGCCGAAGAAATCGTTCCGTTCACGGTGACCACGCGCAAGGGCGAGACCATCGTCGATCGCGATGAGCAGCCCGGCAAATCCGATGTCGCCAAGATCCCGACCTTGAAGCCGGCCTTCAAGAAGGACGGGACCGTGACCGCGGCCAGTTCGTCGAGCATCTCCGACGGCGCCGCGATCACCGTGCTGATGAGTGCCGAGGACGCACAACGCCGTGGCGTGACCCCGCTGGCGCGCATCGTCGGCCATGTCACCCACTCGCAGGCGCCCGAATGGTTCACTACCGCGCCGGTGGCGGCCATCCAGTCGCTACTCGGCAAGATCGGCTGGCAACTGGACCAGGTGGACCTGTTCGAAATCAACGAAGCCTTCGCCGTGGTGGCGATGGCGCCGATCAAGGAACTGGGGATTTCGCACGACAAGGTCAACGTGCATGGCGGTGCCTGCGCGCTGGGCCACCCGATCGGTGCATCCGGTGCGCGATTGGTGGTGACATTGGTGAATGCGTTGCGCACGCGCGCAGGCAAGCGCGGGATCGCGACGCTGTGCATCGGTGGCGGCGAAGCGACCGCCATCGCTATCGAATTGATTTAACAGCCTTTAACGGCGATTTTGCAAAACTGAATGCGCGTGCGCTTGACACCCGTCTTGTGGCCGTCATCATGTCGGGGGCGCGCAATAGCGCGTTGCCTAATCTAACGACGAGGATTGAAACAATGACCATCAACAAGCTGCTGATCGCAATGGCTCTGGGCCTGGCCCTGACCGCTTGCTCGAAGCCGGAACAGGCTCAGGACGCTGCTGCTTCGGCTAACGAAGCTGCTGCCGACGCTCAGACCGCTGCCGACCAGGCTGCTGCCTCGGGCTCGCAGTCGGCTGACGCCGCTCAGGCTGCTGCCACCACCGCCGCTGCTTCGGCCGACACCGCTGCCGACGCTGCCCAGGCTGCTTCCGGCGCCGCGACCGACGCTGCTGCCGAGCAGGCTGCCGACGCTGCCAAGACGGCTGAAAACACCGCCGAAGCTGCTAAGGACACCGCTGAAGAAGCCAAGAAGTAATCACTTCTTCGCTTTAAGCGCGTTCGGAGAAAGCCGCTGGTTTCCAGCGGCTTTTTCTTTGCCTGTCATCCGGCTGGTCCTTTGCTGATCGATGGGGATGCGGCCTTGCGTCGCCACCGATTCTCCTGTGTGTCCTGCATTGGGGAGCAGGCTGCACCTTGACGCAGGCTGCATCGGCCCCTGCATAAGCTCGGCTCTCCACTACCGGAACAGGAACAGGACCACCTATGAAGACGATCCGCATGCTGTCGTTGAGCGCCATCGCTGCCCTCACGCTCGCCGCCTGCCAGGGACCTGACGCCGAGCAGGCGCGCCGCGACGCTGCCTCTGCCGCCAAGCACGCCGCAGCGGCCACCGAGCAGGCCGCCGACCGCGCGGCGATCCAGGCCAAGGAGGCCACTGCCGATGCCCGCGTTGCCGCCAACGAGCTGGCGGCCGATGCCAGCCGCGCCACCGCCAATGCCGCCGACGCTACCGCCGACAAGACCCGCGAGCTGGCCAACAAGGCCGAGCAGAATGCCGACAAGCACGACGCCGAGCATTCCCAGCACTGAGAGCAACCGACGCGGCTTGCACTCAGGCGCAAGGGTGCAGCCAGTGCCCGAAGGCGGGTGTGGGTATCGCCCGGGCACAGCCGTCAACCAGCCACCCACGCCTGACGAAGGACGGCTCGCCACGAGGCGCCAGCCACGTCCATCACCCTGCATCACTTCGTTTGCGCGCCGGCAATTTCGTGCCGGCGCGCACGTCTCCAGCCGGCATCGCGCTCGTGTTGTCGAGGCTGGCACGCTAGCATTCGGACATGCCCTCTTCCTTTACCTCGCGCCGCCGCAACCAGCTGGCGCTGGCCTTCTCTGCGCTGATCTTCATCGCCATCGGCGTTGGCATCTTCGTCGGCGCACGCCGCTCGCTGGCCGATGCCGCCCTGGTGTCGCATACGCATGAAGTGATCGGCCGGGTCGACGAAATCCAGGCGCGCTTGCTCGATGCCGAATCGGCGCAGCGCGGCTTCCTGCTCACCGGCAACGACGCCTACCTGCTGGATTACCAGACCAGCGTCGAGCGCCTGCCGATCCTGCTCGCCAACCTGCGCCGGCTGATCGCCGACAACCCGGCGCAGGAGCAGCATCTGGACCAGTTGCAAGCGCTGGTGCAGGCGCGTCTGCAGCAGATCCAGCAGGTGCTGGATGTCTACGCGCAGAGCGGCCTGGAACCGGCACGTGCGAGCATCCGGCAGACCGCGTTCCGCACCACCAGCGCCATCCGCGAACAGGCACTGACCATGGTGCAGCGCGAACAGGAACTGCTGGCGCAACGCGCCGAAAGCAGCCGACAGAGCGCCACCTTGCTGCTGGTGCTGGCATTGGCCGGCATCCCGTTCGGGCTGTTGGTGGTCGGCGCGGTGTATGCCTTGCTGATGCGCGAATTGCGCCATCGGGCGCAGGCCGAACGTCTGGCTGCGCAGGCCAATCGCGAGCTTGGCGACAGCGTGGGCGCGCTGCAGCGCAGTACCGCCGATCTCAACCTGCTCAGCCGCTATACCGGGCTGCTGCAGAGCTGCATCAGTGCCGAAGAAGCATTGGTGGTCACCAGCCGCACCCTTGCCAGCCTGCTGCCCGGCGTTGCCGGAAGCGTGTATCTGCTGCGCGCCTCGCAGGATCGCGCCGAGGCGATCAGCCATTGGGGCGAACCGCTGGTGCAAAGCGCTCCGCATCTGTTGCCGGAAGAGTGCTGGGCCTTGCGCCGCGGCCAGCCGCACATCGTCGAGGACCTGCGCCGGGATGCGGTGTGCGCGCACATCGAGTCGCCTGACCCCGACGTGTCCATCAGTACCGCGTGCCTGCCGATGTCGGCGCAGGGCACCCAACTCGGTTTCCTGTTTCTGTCCTCGCCTGGCCCGGGTCCGATGCCGCGACTGGAAATCGCCGAGGCGGCCGCCGAGCAGCTGTCGCTGGCGTTGAGCAATCTGCGCCTGCGCGAGTCGCTGCGCCGGCAGTCGATCCGCGATGCGCTGACCGGGCTGTACAACCGTCGCTACCTGGAAGAATCGCTCAGCCATGAACTTGCGCGCTGCGCACGCCGCGGCCTGCCGCTGTCGGTGCTGATGCTGGATGTCGATCACTTCAAGCAGTTCAACGACAGCCAGGGACATGCCGGCGGCGACCTGCTGCTGGCCGCAGTGGGCGAGCTGCTGCTGACCCGCCTGCGCGCCGAGGACGTGGCCTGCCGCTACGGCGGCGAGGAATTCACCGTGATCCTGCCCGAGGCCGATGGCGACGAAGCCATGCGCGTGGCCGAGCAGATCCGCGGCCATATCGCAGCGCTGGCGGTCAGCGACGGCCAACGTGCGCTGCCGCGGGTGACCGCCTCCATCGGGGTGGCCAGCTTCCCGGCCGATGGCGAACTGGGCGCCAGCCTGATCCAGAAGGCCGATGCGGCGCTGTACGCGGCCAAGCACCGGGGACGCAACCGGGTCGAGCGCCATGGCGCGGGAATGCCTGCGCTGGACTGAGCAGGCACCGCGTCGATCCTAGATTGCGCGCGTCGTCACAAAAAAGATCGATTGACGCGGCGATAGTCGGCCCAGACCCCCGAAGCGAGGCAATCCGATGTCGATGTGGCGCGATCAAGGTCCCAACAAGAAAGACGGCGTTCCCCCTGCCCCCGAGGTTGCGGCCGCCGATGGACGGCTGTTCACCGCAGACGCCAGCCCTGCCCCGCCCGTGCCCACCGCCGCTACACCCGGCGTGACGCCCGCCGCCACACCGTCGCCGCGACAAAGCGAGGCCAAGGAATCGCTGATCGCCGCCGACATCAGCATCGAGGGCAAGATCGAAGGCGCCGGCCATGTGCGTCTGGCTGGCCGCTTCAAGGGCGATGTCAACGTCAAGGGCGACCTCACTATCGAACGCGGCGCCAAGCTCAACGGCGGGGTACGCGCCAACAAAGTCATCATCGCCGGCGAGTTGGAAGGCAATATCGAATCGGCCGCGCAGGTGGAGTTGCAGACCTCCGGCGTGCTGGTCGGCGACGTCAAGGCCGGCAGCCTCACCGTGGCGTCGGGCGCGCGGATGCGCGGCCAGGCGGATTTCGGCTGGGGCGAGGATGCGGCCAAGCCGGGCGCTGGCGGCAAGGCCAACGGCAGTGGCGGCAGTGCCGCTGTCGACACCAGCGGCGGCGGCGACAGCGACAGCGACGCCACATGAGTGCAGCCCGCCCGGGCACGCCCGGCGCTACCCGCAGCTGCCCGCATTGCAAGGCCACGATCCTGGAAAGCGCCAGCGTCTGCCCGGCCTGCAAGCACCACCTGCGCTTCGACTCGGCGGCTGCGCAGCACGCGCAGCCGGCGCCGATCGTGCCGCTCAAGGTCGACGGCACCATTCGCCATCCTGCCGATGGCGATCCGTGGGAATACACGGTGGTGGTGATCGTGCGCAATGGAAAGGGCGAGGAGATCCGCCGCCAGGTCGTGGATGTGGGCGCGATGCTGGGCGGCGAAGAACGCGGCTTCACCCTGGCGGTGGAAGCGACAGCGGTGCGTTCGCCTGGGCGGCGTACGCGGCATTGACGCGAACCGGTGCGGAAGCTGCTACCGGCTCAATCGCTCGGCAGCGCGGATGCGCTGGAAACAGCCGGGAGCTGCCTCGTCAGCGGCGCAGTGACCGGGTTTCGATTCCCTGGCGTGCGAGCTGATCGTCCCGCTGCCAGATGCAGGCAACGCCCGTCGGTCGGCCACGCTCTGCTGTTTGCTTGTCGCTTCCTGCTTGCCTGCTGCCTGTCATCGCCGTTGCCATTGCAGCGGTTGTCCGCTGCCTGGTGGTCGCTGCGTGTGGCGTCATTCGGTGCCAGCGCAAGGCTTGCCAGTCCGTGCAATCGGTCATGACGCCGCTCGATGTGACAACGCGACCGATGCTCAGCCCACCCAGGACCTCGACCAACGTGGTCTAGCGGCTCGTGTACCGATTGCCTGATCGCATCATCCCTCTGCGCGGCGCGCTACAGGTAACGAGGTGTACGGCCTGGCTGGCATCGCGCGCTCTGGGCCGCGGCAAAGAGAGCAAGGATAACGTCTGATGGCAATGCGCTCGGCGCGGGCGGCGATGCCTGGCACGTTGCATCCACCTGCATCCATTCCCATTCTCAGGATCTGCACATCGGCTTGGCCAGAGTTGGGCCATGCATAACGGCAACGACAAACGCGGCGATCTGGTGGTGCTGGGGCCCGAAGGGCTGTATTGCCCGCAGGGCGACTTCCACATCGACCCGTGGCGGCCGGTGCCGCGCGCGGTGATCACCCATGGGCATGGCGACCACGCGCGCAGCGGCATGGGCGAGTACCACTGCACGCGCGAAAGCCTGCCGATCCTGCAGTGGCGGCTTGGCGAACAGGCCTATCACACGCACGCCGATGGGGAAGCGTTTACGTTGGGACGTGCCCGCGTGTCGCTGCATCCGGCCGGGCACGTGCTGGGCTCGGCGCAGGTCCGCATCGAAGTGGATGGCAAGGTCTGGGTGGCCTCCGGCGACTACAAGCGCCAGCACGATCCCACCTGCAAGCCGTTCGAGGTGGTGCCATGCGACACCTTCATCACCGAAGCGACCTTCGGCCTGCCGGTGTATCGCTGGCCGGACACCGCGGCCGTTGCCGCCGACATCGTCGCCTGGCGCCACGAATGCGCCGGGCGCGGCGAGGCCGCCATCCTGTACTGCTACGCGCTGGGCAAGGCGCAGCGCGTGCTGGCCGAACTGCGCGCCTGGGACACGCAACCGGCGTTGCTGCATGGCGCGATCGCCACTGGCGTGGAGGTGTATCGCCAGGCCGGCATTGCGATGCTGGACACTCAACCAGTCAGCGAGCATGCGCGCGGTGCCGACTATGCCGGCCAGCTGGTGCTGGCACCGCCCTCGGCCGCGGGCAGCACCTGGATCCGCCGTTTCCGGCATGCACAGCAGGGATTCGCCTCGGGCTGGATGCGCATCCGCGGCAATCGTCGTCGCCGCAATTACGACCGCGGCTTCGTGGTGTCCGACCACGCCGACTGGCCGGACCTGTTGCGCAGCATCGAAGACACCGGCGCTCGTCGCGTGATCGCCACCCATGGCAATACCGATGCGCTGATCCAGCACCTGCGCGAGCGCGGCGTGGCCGCCGAGGCCTTCCGCACCGATTTTGGAGCCGAGGAATGAACCCGCTCCCCGCACGCCGGTATACGCGCGCACGTCCGCGCATCCGCCTGAGCGGCGCGCTGGCGTTCCGCCGGCATGCGCTGGCATTTCGCGTGCATCGCAGCGCGCCGGCCGCCGTCATCGGTCCACCCCGGCCGCAGCGTCGCCCACGCACGCTGGCTGCATTCACACGCCGCGCACTGGAGCTGCGCGCGGCCAACCGACACGCAATGGCACAGGCGCTGCCGTGAAGCGGTTTGCTGCGCTGTACCGCACCCTGGACCGCAGTACCGGCACGCTCGACAAGCGTGCCGCGCTGGTCGCCTATTTTCGCGACGCCGCCCCGCTGGATGCGGCCTGGGCGTTGTACCTGCTGGCCGGCGGCAAGGTCGCCAGCAGCCGCATGCGCATTGCCAGCAGCGGCGAGCTGCGCGAATGGATCACCGACACCGCCGGGATCGCCGACTGGCTGGTGGCCGACAGCTACGACCACGTGGGCGATCTGGCCGAAACGCTGGCATTGCTGCTCGACGACCCGGCCACCGAAGCGGCCGATCTGCCGCTGGCCGACTGGATCGAACAGCGGCTGTTGCCGATCGCCAACCAGGATGTGGACGTGCGCAAGGCGTGCATCGTGCAGGCCTGGCGCAGCCTGGCCTTCGACGAGCGCCTGGTGTTCAACAAGCTGCTGACTGGCGCCCTGCGCGTGGGCGTCTCGCAGCGCCTGGTGCAACAGGCGCTGGCTGAGTTGTCGGGCGTGGACATCGCCCGCATCGCCCAACGCATGCTGGGCAGCTGGCGCCCGCATCCCACCTACCTGGCCGAGCTGTTGACCAGCGAAGAGCTGCCCGGCGACCGCCAGCAGCCCTACCCGTTCTTCCTCGCCTCGCCGCTGGAGGCGGATGTGGACACGCTGGGCGCCATCGACGACTGGCTGCTGGAATGGAAATGGGATGGCATCCGCCTGCAGCTGATCCGGCGCGCTGGCGAAGCCGCCTTGTGGTCGCGCGGCGAAGAACGCCTGGATGGCCGTTTCCCGGAGATCGAGCAGGCGGCGTTGCAGTTGCCCGACGGCACCGTCATCGATGGCGAGCTGCTGGCCTGGCAGCCCGAGCAGCCGTTGCCGATGGCGTTCACTGCCTTGCAGACGCGCATCCAGCGGCTCAAGCCTGGGCCCAAGACCCTGGCGGCCGCGCCTGCGCGTGTGGTTGCCTACGACTTGCTGGAACTGGATGGCACGGATCTGCGCGAACGCCCCCTGCAGGAGCGGCGCGCGCTGCTGGACACGCTGCTTGCCACGCTTGGCGACCCACGCATCGTGGCCTCACCGCTGGTCCAGGCCGGCGATTGGCAGGCCGCCGCGCAGCTGCGCGTGCAGGCGCGCGAACGCGGCGTGGAAGGCCTGATGCTCAAGCGCGCCACCTCGGTCTACCAGGCCGGGCGACGCCGCGGCGACTGGTGGAAGTGGAAGATCGACCCGCTCACCATCGATGCAGTGCTGCTGTACGCGCAGGCCGGCCATGGCCGGCGCAGCACGCTGTATACCGACTACACCTTCGGGCTGTGGCATGCCGGCCAGCTGGTGCCGATCGCCAAGGCCTATTCGGGCCTGGACGATGCCGAGATCCTGCAACTGGACCGCTGGATCCGCGCCAATACCACCGAACGTTTCGGGCCGGTGCGTGCGGTGAGCCCGCATCACGTGTTCGAGCTGGGCTTTGAGGCGGTGAACCGTAGCGCACGCCACAAGTCGGGTATTGCGGTGCGCTTCCCGCGCATTCTGCGTTGGCGGCACGACAAGCCGTATGCCGAGGCAGACCACCTGAGCAGTCTGCAGGCACTGGCGCGGTGACGGCACCGCAGCACGCACGCGGCACCCCATTGCAGCAATGGCGCGCCTGGTTCGCGCAGCGCGGCTGGGCACCATTGGCGTTCCAGCGCGATGTCTGGAAGCGCTATCTCGACGGCGAGTCCGGCTTGCTGCATACGCCTACTGGCAGCGGCAAGACGTTGGCGGCCTTCGGCGGTCCACTGCTGGAAGCGCTGGCCGCGCGCGGACGCAAACCGGTGGCACCATCCGCCAGACCCGCAGCCAGTGCGCGCCGGCAGCAACAACGCACGCTACAGGTGCTCTGGATCACGCCACTGCGTGCACTGGCCGCCGACACCGCGCGTGCGCTGCGCGAACCGGTAGATGCCTTGGGGTTGGACTGGCAGGTAGGCCTGCGTACCGGCGATGCCAGCGCGCGCGACAAGCGCCTGGCGCGCAGCGGCAAGCTCGATGTGCTGGTCACCACACCCGAGTCGCTCGCCCTGCTGCTGTCGTACCCGGACACCGCGCCGCAGCTGTCGGCGTTGCGTTGCGTGATCGTGGACGAGTGGCACGAGCTGCTGGGCAACAAGCGCGGCGTGCTGCTGCAGTTGTGCCTGGCGCGCCTGCGCGGCTGGGCGCCGACCCTGCGCATCTGGGGTCTGTCGGCCACCTTGGGCAACCTGGCGCAGGCGCGCGACGTGCTGCTGCCGCATCTGCCCGGTGCCGCACTGGTATCCGGCGTCAGGCCACGCGCCATGACGCTGGAAACGCTGTTGCCCGACAGCGGCGAGCGCTTTCCATGGGCAGGGCATCTGGGTCTGGCGCAACTGGCGCGCGTCTTGCAGAAGATCATGGAGCACGGGACCAGCCTGGTGTTCACCAATACCCGTGCGCAGGCGGAGCTCTGGCATCAGGCCTTGAGCGCCGTGTGGCCGGACGATCTGGCCACGCTGGCGCTGCACCACGGCTCGCTGGACCCGAGCCTGCGCGCAGCGGCCGAGCAAGGGCTGCGCGATGGCAGCTTGCGCTGCGTGGTGGCCACCTCCAGCCTGGATCTGGGTGTGGATTTTCCGGCGGTGGATCAGGTGCTGCAGGTCGGCAGCCCCAAGGGCATTGCGCGCTTGCTGCAACGCGCCGGCCGCGCGCGCCATCGCCCCGGCGAATCCGGCCACGTGGTGTGTGTGCCCTCGCACGCGCTGGAACTGGTGGAGTACGCCGCCGCACGCCGCGCGATTGCCCACGGCCACATCGAAGCGCGGCCGCCGCCGCGATTGTCGCTGGACGTGCTGGCGCAACATTGCGTCACCCTCGCACTCGGCGGAGGTTTCGATGCCGATGCCTTGTTCGCGCAGGTGCGCGGCACCGATGCGTTTGCCGCACTGGACCCAGCCACCTGGACTGCAGTGCTGGACTTCATCGTGCAGGGCGGTAGCGCGTTGGCGCACTACCCGGATTTCCACAAGGTGGTCCGCGACGACGAGGGAATCTACCGCGTCACCGACCGGCGCGTTGCGCTGCGCCATCGGCTGTCCATCGGCACGATCACCAGCGATGGCAGCGTGCGCGTGCAGTTCCTGCGCGGTGGTCGGCTGGGCGCGGTGGAAGAACAGTTCGTCGGCCGCCTGCGTCGCGGCGACCGCTTCCAGTTCGCCGGCCGGTTGCTGGAACTGGTGCGCCTGGAAGACATGACCGCCTACGTGCGCGTGGCAAAAGGCGGCAGCGGCGTGGTGCCCAAGTGGATGGGCGGGCGCATGCCGTTGTCCTCTGCATTGGGGCGCGAAGTGGAAGCGCTGTTCGCCGCCCCCGGCGACGCGCCGGAGATGCAGGTGCTGGCGCCGCTGTTGCAGCTGCAGGCGTCGCTCTCGTCGCTGCCCGGCCCCGATCACCTGCTGGTGGAAAGCATCAAGGCGCGCGATGGCCGGCACGTGTTCGTGTATCCGTTCGCCGGCCGCCAGGTCAACGAAGGCCTGGCGGCCCTGCTGGCTGCACGCTGGGGCCGTCGCCAGCGCAATACCTTCAGCTTCGCCGCCAACGATTACGGCTTCGTGCTCTCGCCAGCGCAGGATGTGGACATCGATCCAGGCCTGTTGCAGGCACTGCTATCGCCGCTTGGCCTGTTCGACGATCTGCGCGACAGCCTCAACCTGGGCGAGCTGGCACGCCGCCAGTTCCGCGAGATCGCACGCGTGGCCGGCCTGTTGTCGCCATCGTTGCCCGGCCGCGCACCGCGCAGCCTGCGCCAGTTGCAGGCCTCCAGCGGATTGCTCTACGACGTGCTGCAGCGCTTCGACCCCGACCATCTGCTGCTGGCGCAAGCCGAGCGCGAAGTGTTCGAAGGACAACTGGAACTGGCGCGCCTGGCGCATGCGCTGGAGGACTGCGCCCGGCGCGAACTGCGCCTGTGCACGCCACGCAGCCTCACCCCGTTGTCGTTTCCGCTGTGGGCTGAGCGCGTGCGTGGCCAGCTGAGTACCGAAGACTGGAAGGCGCGCGTATTGCGCGCCGCCGAACAACTGGGGCGTAAGCATGGGCGATAGCGTGCAGCTGCAGCTGCAGCTGGGCGGCGAAACCGTGGAATTGCTCGGCGAACGTGCGCTGTACCGGCCGGCGCGGCGCGCCTTGCTGATTGCCGACCTGCACCTGGGCAAGGCCGATGTGTTCCGGCGTGCCGGCATCGGGCTGCCGGCAGGCGGCACCGCGCACGATCTGGACCGGCTGGATGCCTTGCTTGGGCAACGCGAGGTGGACGCGCTGTGGATTCTGGGCGACCTGCTGCATGGACCGGCACCGCGTGCGGCCTGGCATCGGCGCTGGAGCGCCTGGCGCGAACGGCACTGCAGCCTGCGCGTGATCGCGATCCGCGGCAATCACGATCGCGCCCTGGCGGGTGCGGACCTGCATATCGAAGCGGCCGGCGAACAGGTCGAGGACGGCCCGTTCGTGCTGCGCCACGATCCGTTGCCGCACCCCACCGGTCATGTGCTGTGCGGGCATCTGCATCCGCTGGCGGCACTGCCCGGGCTGTCGCGGCGCTGGCCGGCGTTCTGGTTGCGCCAGAACGTCACCATCCTGCCGGCGTTTTCGCAGTTCACCGCCGGCGTGGTACCGACCCTGGTCCAGGGCGAGCGTCTGGTCGCCTGCGTGGAAGGCGATGCAGTGGCCTTGCCGGTGCGGTGAACCGGCGCTGCGGCGGCTACGCCGTTGCACGGTCGACGGATCGCCGACTGTGCCTGTCACGCGTGCCGCCGGCCCATCGGCGTCGGCAGTCTCGCTTAGGAAGGCCAGGCCTTGCCGTGCTGCGTTGAACCTCAGCGCGTCATCGACGCAGCCGCCTGGGTAACGGCTTGCTGCGACTGCTCCAGCGCCTGCTGCTGTTCGCGCGCCTGGGCCTGGGTCTGGCTGATCATCTGCAAACGATCGAACGACTGCGTCTCTGGCGTCTGCACCGCTTCCACGGTTGGCATATAGGCGCGTTGGTGCGCCGGATCATTGAGGGCGCCCTGCACGACGAAGGCCCTCTCGCCACCGGCAAGATCGGCTGTTGGGCTGTTGAGCACAACGTGATCCACCCGCGACAATCCTTCTTCTTTTGCAAGCGCAAGCAGGCTGGCGGTCATCCGCTGGCTCGATGCATCCCACTGCCTGCCGTGCTGGGCATCGAGATTTTGCCCCCCCCTCCTTGATCTGTTGGTAGAGTGAGTGATCCGCATGACCGGGGTCTGACGGAAGACGCTGGGCTGGTGGCCCTGGCGATTGCGGATCGCGCTGCCGCAGCTCCTGTTCCAGTTCGCGTGCGGTGATGGGCGAGACGTGCAAGTGCGTATTCTTGCTGTGCTGGAACAGGCCGGGCGTCGGTGGCTGCGTGCTGCTGTCCAGGTAAGGCATAGGGCGGGTATCGCTACCCAGGTCGATGCCGTTGCGCTCCAGTATCTCTTCCTTCAGCCCAAGGCGCTGCATGTCCAGAATCATCGGCTGTTCTGGCTCGCCGGGCTTTGTTTTGTTGTAGTGTCGTTCGTATATCGAGGCGGTGCTGACCACCCAAGGACCATAATGGTTTGTGTAGTCGGACTGCCCCGCATGACCGATACGGGTGTCCTTGACCGATTTGTCGAAGTAATTCACTCCCATTGCCTCGACATTACTTGCCGTGGGCGACAACGTCAGGTCGCTATTGAACGTCAGGTTTGCCTTGGGCGTATAGACGCTTGAATAGCCGCTGCGCGTGACGAAATCTCTGGCCCGACCATCCGCAAATAGGTACACATCTTCAAGCGTAGGATTAGGATTACGACTCTTGACCGCGCTCACGATAGCGTTCCATCCGGCTATTTCGGCCGTTGCTTCATCCGTACGGTTACTGGCCAGCACTTTCCCGCCAGCAGTAGTGTAATCGTGCGTGCTACGGGCAATTTTTATTGCCTCTGTTGTGAACTTTTCCCGCGCAAGCGCGGCAGTTGAACTATAAAGGCTATGCTGAATTTCATGCCCCAGGACGAAGGTCAAATCGCCTGCTGCTGCATGCCTACCGTTGGCATCGTTTACCAGCGCCGCAAGCGGCAGGTGAATTTTCTGATCGCGTGGATCATAGATGCCTCCCGCATGCGGGTCGTTCAACGGCGCGAAGCCTTTCAGCACTTTTTTTCTGCACCGCCTCGTTGATCTGGCGGGTCAACTCGGGCGAATCGTTCAGGACCCGGTTGAAGTTGTCCAGATGCTCGCGTGTGACACCTGGTTGCTGACCAAATGACGCCACCACTGCACTTGCTTCTTGGCTCAACGTGTCCGCTCCTTGGACTAGCGAATTTGAACCCACTCGACGCACTGATGCGTGGTGCGCGCTAAAGGTTCGTCAGCTTCGCCACGCGGGAAGAGCTCCACGTGCATGCCTGGGCGTTGAAAAATATCGCTCATCCATCGTCCTTCCTCGACACGATTGCGCCGTCGCGAAAACCCCATTTTCTCGAGATGCGCCGCAAATGCCTCGAAGTCGATCTGGCAGATATCCGACATAGACGGAGACGCTTCTGGCGGATTAGGCAGGAACAGGAACTCGAACCATGCGCCCTTTACTTCGGTTTTGTTGACACCAAACCCGTAGTTCCAGCCTCGGGTCAGCACTCCGCTGGCACCGAATCGCCCGGAACCATCATCGCGATGCTGTACCGACTGGCCCATTGCTCGAGACACATGGTCGACAGTGAACGATTCAATGCTGGCACTTGTGCGAATCAGCTCCAGTACCCGCTCCAATGCTTCCTGCGCGGTACGTGGTCCACCTTTGGAAGGATCTGCAGGTATGTGATCGGATGAGGAACTCATGGCAGATGTCTCCGTGACGGTTGCCGGGGCTGGGGTGGCCGCCGTGTGGGCGCAAGCGCCCAGGGCTAGGGTGACGAGCAATGCGTAGAGGGCGCGCGCGATCATGTAGCGTCCGTGGTGCGCTGGTGTGGCTGCGACGCTAGTGGCATCCCGTGCGCAGGTCAATCGCAAGGGGTCTCGCAGACGCAGCATCATCGCCGCACGCTGCGCGGCTTGGCCGGCAGCTCCATCGGCGGCAACACATCCATCAACAACTGACCTTCACTGGCGGCGATGCGTAGCCTGGTGCCGATGGCAAAGCCCAGTTGTTCCAGCCATGGGCCGCTGAGGCGAACGTGGCGCACATGCTGGTCGCCGTCGTGGTCGTGCGCGCCGGGGTAATGGGTGTAGCTGACGGTGCATTGGCGCGCGCGGCGGGCGCGGCGGGGCGCGCACGCGCGCGAGTGGGCCGTGCGCTGGCAGATACCGTGGGCGGGTCTACACAGCTAGCGCGCCGCTGCCTCGACGCCTTGGCCGATCGGCCGCGCGCAGGGCTGCGACAACGCCTCCACGAATTCCGGCGCCAACGCCAGCTTGCCGAACCAGCCATGCTGGGTGCCGCTCAGCACGCGCAACATATGCCCGCGCCCGCCCGGCACGCGGCCCATCGGTTGCAGCAACAGATCGCGCCCGTAGGCCCACACATCGCGCTCGGATTGAAACAGCGGCGTCAGCCAGCGGCTCCAGCGGTGATAGATCGCCACATGCGCCTGGCGTTGCCGCTGGTAGCGCAGCAAGGCCTCGTCCAGATCGGTGCCCGCGCGCAGCGCGTCGCGCAGCGCCAGCGCATCCAGCAGCGCCATGTTCACTCCCTGCCCCAGCTGCGGACTCATCGCATGTGCGGCATCGCCTGCCAATACGAAACGACCACGGTGCCAGCGCGTCATCACCGCATCGCGGTAGCTGGCGCGTGCCAGCGCGGTGTGGACCTGCACCGTCTGCAGGCGCGCAATCGCATCGGGCCACATCTGCGCCACTTCCTCGCGCCAGGCATCGATGCCGCGTTGTTCCCATGCGGCGAAATCGCTGCACGGCAGGCTCCAGAAAAAGCTCAGGCGCGGGGTATCGTCGCCCGGCCGCGTGCCGACCGGCAGCAACCCGATCATCTTGCGTGCACCGATGTAGCGCTGACGCAGCTCGTCGACGAACGGCCAGTCCTCGCGCGGAAGCAGGCACCACAACGCCCCCCACGGATACACCCGGTCCAGCCGCGTGCCTTGCACCTGCGCACGCAATGTCGATGCCGAACCATCGGCGGCAATGATCAGATCGTAGGGACCATGCCACTGCCCACGCTGGCCCTGCACGCGCGTGCCGTCATGGTCGATGGCGGTGATCTGCGTATCGGTGTGCAGCTGCGCGTACTCGGGCCAGGCATCGCGCAACAGCGAGAACAACGCTCCGCGCTGCATGCCCAGCCCCATCAACCGCGGGTCCAGATCGCGGTACTGCATGTCCATCACTGCGCGACCGCAGGGCGTTTCGCCGTAGAGCCGCCGCACCGGCGCCCCATGCGCCAAGGCTTGCGACAACAGGCCCATCTTCCACAGCACCTGCAGGCCGCTGGGCTGCAACAGGAAGCCGGCGCCAACCGGCCCGGGTGCCGCAGCGCGTTCGAAGACATCCAATTGGTGGCCGTCGGCGCCCAGCAGCACCGCCAAGGCCTGACCGGCCGTTCCATAGCCCACTACCGCAATCCGCAATGTCCGTTGCATCGTTCCCGACTCTGCTCTTCTCTTGCCGCCCCGCAGGCCGGCGCAAAAAAAACCCCGCCGTGGCGGGGTTCTTCAACCGCACAATCGAGTCAGCTTACTCGATCGGCGTGATGTTCGAAGCCTGGGCACCCTTGGGGCCCTGGGTCACGTCATAGCTGACGCGCTGGCCTTCCTGCAGGCTGCGGAAGCCCTTGGAGTTGATCGCGGAGAAGTGCGCGAAGACATCGGCGCTGCCGTCCTCCGGTGAGATGAAGCCAAATCCCTTGGCGTCGTTGAACCACTTGACGGTACCGTTCGGCATGGTGATGCGAGACCTTTGCAATAATTAATGGGTGGTGTACGGCAGTGCGTACGCGCCGAGTATGCAAAGCTTATGCCCCGATGACAATCACCCGCGTGCAAGTTCGCCGATCAGTTCCGGCAGCCCCGACGAGGCCGCATCCACGTTGGCCAGCACCTCCGCCATGGTGATTTCCTGGGCGTCGCCACAGCCGGCCGCCCAGTTGGCCACGATCGCCAGACACGCATATTCCAGGCCTTTTTCGTGCGCCAGCCCGGCTTCCGGCATGCCGGTCATGCCGACCAGGTCGCAGCCGTCGCGGCGCATGCGGGCGATCTCTGCAATCGTTTCCAAACGCGGTCCCTGCGTTGCGCCGTAGCAACCGTCGGCAACCAGCGTGACGCCGGTCACCTTGGCGGCGGCGATGACCTTGCTGCGGAACATCGGCGAATACGGGTGGCCGAAATCCACGTGCTGTACCTCGCTGCCCGGCTCTTCGCAGAAGGTGGAAATGCGGCCCCAGGTGTAGTCGATCAGTTGGTCGGGGCACGCCAGCACGCGCGGACCGAACTGCTCGGTGATGCCGCCCACCGTGTTGAGCGCGAGCACGCGCGAGGCACCGATTTGCTGCAGCGCAGCGATGTTTGCGCGGTAGTTGACCTTGTGCGGCGGCAGCGAATGCCCCTCGCCGTGCCGGGCCAGGAACGCCACGCGATGGCCAAGCAACATGCCAACCCGGATCGGCCCGGACGGTGCGCCGTACGGGGTGTCGAGCTCATGCGTCTGCACGTCGTCGAGCTGCGCAAGCTTGTAGACACCGGTGCCGCCGATGACGGCCAGGGCGATGGAATTGGGGGACATGGGCGACCTCTGCTACGGGTTGACGTGGATGCGCGCGGCGCGCGCCGGATTGCCCGCGCGGTGGCGGGCCAGGACGAACGACGCCGACCAGGCCGTCGGTGTCGCTATTGAACATGCGGGACTGCGATCTGCGCGCTCCCAGCCTCGGCGTGCGCGGCGTTGGACATCGTCCGCGCGGCTTGGTGCCTCGCGCGCAGCCGGCACGCTCGGCCGCGCCGCATGGACCTGGGGCGGATCACAGGACATAGCCGGCAGCCGGCGACTGCGGACGGCGCGCTTGGAACCAGAGCCTACGAGCGGTACATGCCGTACCGAGCACCGGCCACGCCGCCTGGCGGCTGCGCAGCCTGTCAGCCGCTACTGCTTCATCGCATAGATGGCAGGAATGCCGCGCAGTTGCTCGTTGACGTCCATGCCGAAGCCGAACACATAGCGGTCGGGCACTTCCACGCCGACGTAGTCGGCGGTCACGCCAGCCACGCAGCGGTCGTGACGCTTGACGGTCAGCACCGCAACGCGCACATCGGTGGCGCCCTGCTCCAGGCACCACTGGCGCACGCCCTGCAGCGTATAGCCCTCGTCGAGGATGTCGTCGACCAGGATCACCCGGCGACCGAACAATGCGGTGGCCGGGCGGTGCTTCCACACCAGCTCGCCGCCGACGGTTTCGCCGCGGTAGCGGGTGGCGTGCAGGTAATCGAACTGCAGGTCCTGGCCGCGCGCGCCCAGCTCCAGCGCAAGCTGTCCGGAGAACGGCAGCGCACCGTGCATGATGGTGAGGTACACCGGCACTTCGCCGGCATAGTCGCGCGCGATGGCGTCGGCGATGGTAGAGACGGCCGCGTCGATGGCGGGGCGATCGACCAACAGATCGGCTTGGGCCAGGGCCTGGGAAATGGTGAGCGTGGACATCAGGCGAGTGTTCCGAAAGGGGCAGAAGGAGTGTTGAAGGAAGCGTCGGTGCCAGCCAGCAGGCCGTCCCAGCCGAGCGCGCCGCGCCCGATCAGGCCGATCAGCGCGGCGGTATTGAGGTGGCGGCCCTGCACGGCCTGCAGCGACTCGGGCACCAGTTCCGGATGGCAGACCAGCACCACATCGCAGCCGGCATCCAGATGCGCATGCACGCGCCCTTCCACGCCGCCGGCGCTGAACGAGGCGGCCATGCCGATGTCGTCGGAGAACACCACGCCGCGAAAGCCCAGTTGCCCGCGCAGGATCTGCTCGATCCAGCGCGACGAATAGCCGGCCGGTTCCGGTGCCACCTGCGGATAGACCACGTGCGCCATCATCACCGCGTCGGCGCCGGCCTCGATGCCGGCCACGAACGGCAGCAGGTCTTCGGCCTGCAGCACCTCCAGCGGACGCGGGTCGCTGGCGTGATCCACATGGGTATCCTCAAGCACCGTGCCATGGCCGGGGAAGTGCTTGAGCGTGGCCGCCATGCCGGCACCATGCAGGGCCTGCACATAGGCACGGGTGAAGGTGGCCACCACCTGCGGATCGTCGCTGAAGGCGCGATCGCCGACGGCGCGATTGCCGCGGCCCAGATCCACCACCGGCGCAAAACTCAGGTCCACGCCGCTGGCGCGAACTTCGCTGGCCATCAGCTGCGCATGCGCGCGGGCCGCGGCCAACGCGCCGTCCGGGTCCTGCGCGTACTGCACGCCGAAACTCTGCAACGGCGCCAACGCACTGAAGCCTTCGCGAAACCGCTGTACACGGCCGCCTTCCTGGTCCACGCAGATCAGCACCGGGCGCGGCGCGGCGGCACGGATGGAGGCAGACAATTCGGCCACTTGCGTGCGCGAGGCGAAATTGCGCTTGAACAGCACCACGCCGGCGACCGCATCGTGCTGCAGCCAGTCGCGTTCCTGTGCGCTGAGTTCGGTACCGGCAACGCCGATCAAAAGCATGTTGGGGGACTCCCGGGCCAGGCGCCACAGGGGCGCAGCGCGGCATTGTCGCAGATGCGCGTGGCAGCGTCAGATTGCGCATTCAGGCAAGGGCTGGCGTACCCACGCCAGGGCGTCCCTGCGCCACGGCACCCATCGCCGGTGCGCTGTCCCCGAACGCGGGAGGAATCCTGGCCGACCCGCGTTTGCAGCAATAATGCCGGCCTGCGTCTTCCAGCATGGGAAGGCATGGGTGATTCACGATGCCCGCGCTGTCTGGCGCGTCCCTCCCGTTGCCACGGCGGATCCGTGGCGTGGTGCCGGGGCGTGCATCACCGCTGCGCGGCCCAGGCTGCCGGTGGGTAGGGCTGTCTGCAACAGCGACGCATGCGGCACGCATGCGCGCCGCCGCCCTGGTCGGTTCAGAGGTGCTCCAGGTTCTCCCGCCAATGCGCGGCTTGGGCCTGGATGCCTTCCAGCGCCTCGGGAGCCATAGTGTCGAGCTGTCGATACGGCATCGCCAGCCGCTCGTTGGCGCCCAGCAACGGGCGCTGCCGCGCCAGGAAATCCCAGTACAGCGCGTTATAGGGGCAGGCCCGTGCGCCGACCCGCGCCTTGCGCTGGTAGCGGCAGCCGCCGCAGTAATCGCTCATGCGGTCGATATAGGCCGCGCCGCTGATATAGGGCTTGCTGCCGAGCAGGCCGCCATCGGCGAACTGGCTCATGCCCACCGTGTTGGGCAGCTCCACCCACTCGAAGGCATCGATATACACGCCCAGATACCAGCGATGCAGCGCCTGCGGGTCCAGCCCCGCCAGCAGCGCGAAATTGCCGATCACCATCAGCCGCTGGATATGGTGCGCATGCGCATTGGTCAGCGAATTGCCCACCGCATCGGCCAGGCAGCGCATGCCGATCTGCCCATCCCAGAACCAGTGCGGCAACGGCAGGTGCTGATCCAGGTAATTGGTCTGCGCGTACCCAGGCATCTGCGACCAGTAGACGCCACGCACGTATTCGCGCCAGCCCAGAACCTGCCGGATGAAGCCTTCCACCGAGGCCAGCGGTGCCCGCCCCTGGCGCCAGGCGGCTTCGGCGCGCGCGATCACTTCGGCCGGGTGCAGCATCTTGACGTTGAGCGCGAACGACAGCAGCGAATGGAACAGCCGCGGGCTATGCGTGCTCATCGCATCTTCGTAGCGACCAAAATCCGGCAAAGCGCGTTCGATGAAGGCATCCAGGTGCTGCAACGCTTCGGCGCGATCCAGTGGCCACGGCAGCGCCTGGGCGTTGGGCGTGCCGAAACTGCGTACGCCAACCGCTTCGATGCTGCGCCACAGCTGGCTGTGATCGTGTGCGCTGCGCCAGTCCTGCGGCGCAGGCGGATCGCCTGGCCACGGCTCACGATTAGCGTGATCGAAGTTCCAGCGCCCGCCTTCCGGTTGCCCGGCGGCATCGAGCAGGATGCGATGGCGTCGGCGCATCTGCCGATAGAACACTTCCATGCGCCACGGACTACCCGCGCGGAAGCACGCAGCCACCTCGTCACGCGTGGTCAGAAAATGCTCGCTATCGACCCTGCGCGTGACGAACGCCTGCGCGGCACTCCACTGCTGCAAGGCCTGATCCAGCCGCCATTCGTCCGGTGCCTGATACTCCAGTTGCTGCGCGCGGTAATGCGCCATCAGCGCGTCCAGGTTGGCCGGAATCGATTGCCGGTTGCTGGCGGTGTCGATTGCCACGTAGCGCACCCGGTGGCCGGCCTGTCGCAGCGCGGCGGCGAACGCGCGCATCGCGGCGAAGATCGCCAGGATCTTCTGCGCATGGTGCAGCACGTAGTCGGTTTCGGCGCGCACCTCCATCAACACATAGACCACGCCAGGGTCGTGCGTGGCGAACCAGCTGTGCTGCGGGTTGAGCTGATCGCCCAGGATCAGGCGCAACGTGTGGGCAGGCGTTTGCGCCGTGTTACCGATCGAAGGGATTTCGGGCGGCGTCATCAACGTCGGTTCAACGCAGCCGAGGCGAGCACTGCCGATTGCGCAGCGCGCAGCAGCGTTGCCGAGAGCATGCCGGGCGATGCTGCCACGCGCGTGGCTTGCAGGCAGTGCTGCATCGATACCAACGCTGCGGCACGCCAACGCATCACTGCGCCGTGCAATCTGTTGCCGCGATGCCGGCCACCTCGCGTGCCAGGGCGGTTCCACTGAGCCAGGCGCCTTCGACCTTGCCGCCTGCCAGCCAGTCGCCACACAGGCCGAGCCCGAGGCTGGCATCCCAGGCACAGCCGGTCTGCAATGGCGGATCGGTACTGGCCGCCACCCAGCGATATGCCTCGCAGGCCAGCGGTGGCGGCAGGCCCAGCGCCGCCAGTTTGGGCAACAGGCTGGCGATCACCTGCGCGGGCGTGGCATCGCCATGCACCTGACTCCACATCGCCGTGGCATGCAGCAGCCAGGTCTCGGCACCTGCACGCGCGGGTTTGCTGGAATCGCGCGCCACCCAGCGCAACGGGCCGGCGTTGACGAACAAGCCGTCGTAGCCCGGATCGATGGGCGCAGCGAACCGCAGCATGACGGCCCAGGCCGGCAACATCTGCGCGCTGCGGGCAACGCGCAGCAGCGCGGGTGCGCGATCGGCCAGCAACCTGGCCGCATCGGCAGCCGGCACTGCCAGCAGCAGCGCATCGACCGCCTGCGTTGCGACCGCGGTCGCAGCGCCGAGGTCGACCACCCATCCCGCACTGCTGCGCTCGAGCGCATGCACGCTCGCCCGCGTGCGCACCTGCAGGCCGGCTGCCAGCGCGCGTGCGGGTGCGGCCATGTCGGGAGTTCCGACAAACCGCGCCAATGCACTTTGCGAGTGGCGCATCACCGCGCCATCCCAGCTGGCGACCCGTGCCGGCCAGCGTGCGGCCACGCCGTCGGCGATCCATCGCTCGACCACGGCCGCGAAGCCCGGATCGCGCGCGGTGAAGTATTGCGCGCCGTCGTCGCACTGCCAGCCCTGTCCGGTGCGGGTATGCATGCGTCCGCCAACCACATCGGCGCCTTCGTACACCGTTACGTCAATGCCTGTTTTCTGCAGTGCATCGGCGCAAGCCAGCCCGGCCAGGCCGGCACCAATGATCGCCACGCGCGTTGGGCGGCGTGGCGGCATCATCGGATCAACGCCTTGCGCAGACATGCTGCCATCGGCAGGTCACACCGCGCAGCCATCCGGCCCGCAGGCATCGGCGCCACCGACCGGCACCGATTCGGCGGCCAGCTGCAACAGCGCCTGGGCAAAACTCTCCGGCGGCTGCGCGCCTTGGATCAGGCTGCGCCCGTCGATCACGAAACTGGGCACCGCACGGATGCCCAGCGCGCCGGCCTGCGCCAACTGCGCCTGCACTTCCACCATGCCTTCATCGGAGTCCAGCATCGCCTGCACGCGCGCGGCCGCCAGACCGCCGGCCTCGCCGGCACGTACCAGGGTTTCGGTCGCCGCAACGTTGCGGCCTTCGGCAAAATGCGCATGGAACAGCGCTTCCATCACCGCGCCGACATCGCCTTCGTGGGTGGCCAGCCACAGCAGCCGATGCGCACGCAGGGTGCTGACCTGCACCTGGCCCCGTCCGAAGTCGAATGGCAGGCCTTCGGCGCGCGCCGTGGCCTGGGTTTGCGCAAGCATCTGATCCACGCGTGCGGTGCCGCCGAACTTGCGTGCCAGGGCATCGCGCAACGGCACCGGTGCTGCGCCGGCCTCCGGGTCCAGTTCGAACGCGTGGTAATGGATGTCCAGCGCCGGCGCCTTGTCGCCAAGCGCGGCAATCGCCTGCTCAAAGCGGCGCTTGCCGATCCAGCACCAGGGGCAGACCACGTCGGACCAGATATCGATGCGCATGAGCGGGGATTGGGCAGTGGGGATTGGCAGAGCATAAGCCCCAACACGCGGATTGGGGATTGGAGATTAGCAACGCATGGCCCAGGGCCGACGCATCACCCTTGCTCTTTACGAATCCCCAATCCCCAATCCCGACTCCCGCCACTGCTTGAACGGATGCGATGCCAGCGCCAGATTGTAGTAACGCGTGTCGTCGGTCACTTCCGTGCCGATCCACTCGGGCCTGGCAAAGGCTTCGTCGGCGCTGGCGAGCTCGATCTCGGCCACCACCAGCCCGGCGTTGTCGCCGAGAAATTCATCCACTTCCCATACATGGCCCTGGTATTCGACCAGATGCCGGCGCTTGTCGATCAGCCCGCCGACGCACAGCTCCAGCAACGCGCGCGCATCGGCGACGGGAATCGGGTACTCGAACTCCTGGCGCGTATGCCCCACCTCACGCGACTTCAGATTCAAGAACGCGCCCTCGCCCTGCACCCGTACACGCACCGACGCATGTTGCCCCCCGCTACGCAACGCTGCCTGGTCGTTGATGTAGCCCTGCGCCATCGGGATCACCGCATGCGCGGCAGCGCGCCAGCCATCGCCGGTGACGAGAAACTTGCGTTCGATTTCTAGGGGCATGGGATTGGGGATTCGGAATTGGGGATTGGTTAAAGCAACGCACTGCATGCCTGTGGGGTTCTTGCCAAGACCCCGCAGTACCAGGGGCAATGCTTCGATCTGACGCTTGGGTAGAGCGTTTAGCGAAAGGACATCACGACTCGCCGTTGCGAATCCCCAATTCCCAATCCCCAATCACCGCTTCTCAAACACCGCGATACTTTCCACATGTGCGGTATGCGGGAACATGTCCATCGCCCCTGCCGACACCAGGGTGAATCCTTGTTCGTTGACCAGGTAGCCGGCGTCGCGCGCCAGCGAGCCCGGGTGGCAGCTGACGTAGACGATGCGCTGGAAGCGCTTCAATGGCAGCTGTTGCAGCACTTCCAGTGCGCCCGAGCGCGGCGGATCGAGCAGCAGCTTGTCGAAGCCCTGCTTCATCCAGGGCGCATTGCGTTGGTCCTGGGTGAGATCGGCGGCGTGGAACTGCGCGTTGACCAGGCCATTGCGCTGCGCATTTTCCCTGGCGCGCGCCACCAGCCCGGCATCGCCTTCCACGCCCACCACCTCGCGCACCGTGCGCGCCAGCGGCAGGGTGAAGTTGCCCAGGCCGCAGAACAGGTCCAGCACCCGGTCTTCGGCGGTGGCATCCAGCAGCGCCAGTGCGTGCGCGATCATCTTTTGGTTGAGCGAGGCATTGACCTGGATGAAGTCCAGCGGCCGGAACGCCAGCTCGACATCCCATTGCGGCAGGCGGAACGCCAACGGCACCTCACGCGGCCACAGCGGGTGCACACTGTCCACACCACCGGGCTGCAGGAAGATCGCAAAACCGTGCGCCTGTGCAAACTCCACCCAGGCCTGCTGATCGCGCTCGCTGAGCGGCTGCATGTGGCGGATGGTCAGCGCCACTGCCTGGTCACCGGCGATGAACTCGATCTGCGGGATGTCGCGCTTGCCGTCCATGCTTTCGATCAGCGCCGCCAGCAACGGGATCTTCTCGCCGATCTGCGGAATCACCGTGTAGCACACCGACAGGTCGGCCACGAAACGCGGGTCCAGCTCGCGGAAGCCGACCAGGGTCTTGTCCTTCTTCTCCACCCGCCGGACCGAAAACCGCCCCTTGCGCCGGTACCCCCAGCTGTCGCCCACCAGGGCAGGCAATACGGTCTGCGGGGTGACATGCCCGATCCGTTCGAGGTTGTCGGTGAGCACCCGCTGCTTGGCGACGATCTGCTGCGATTCTTCCAGGTGCTGCAGCACGCAACCGGCGCAGATGCCGAAGTGCGGGCAACGCGGAGCCACCCGCTGCGGCGAGGCTTCCAGGACCTCGATCGTCCTGGCTTCGTCGAAATGGCGGCTGCGCGCAGTGGGTTCGGCACGTACCAGCTCGCCCGGCAAGGCGCCGCTGATGAAGGTGACCTTGCCACCCTCGCCATCGCGACGGGCCACTCCGCGGCCGTCGTGGCTGAGGTCGGTGATGGCGGTCTGGAAAGGAGTACGGTCGAGGCGATTGCGGGTTCTGGCCACGTGGCGACAGGCTGCGGGCAAAAAGGGTGCGTATTGTCGCAGATGCGATCGACGGAGGCCGCTCCACGCGGCACGGCAATTGTCGTGCCACCCAAACACAGGCAAACTTCACCTGCGCGCGGCAGCTCAGGCCGCGGCACCGCTGACAAGGAGGCAGCATGAATATGGCGACACGTCAGGAACCCCATCCACGCCTGCTGTTGGTGGAGGACGACTCGATCAGCCGTGGCTTCCTGCAGGCCGCACTGGAAGGCCTGCCGGCCCAGGTGGATTGGGCCGATTCGCTGTCTTCGGCGCTGGACCGCGCGCGCGAACGTCGCCACGATCTTTGGCTGATCGACGTCAATCTGCCCGATGGCACCGGCAGCGGCCTGCTGCGGGCGCTACGCCTGCTGCACCCGGACGTCCCCGCACTGGCGCACACCGCCGACGGCACCGTGGCGATGCAGCAAGGCCTGCAGTCCGATGGCTTCCTGGAAATGCTGGTCAAACCGCTGACCACCGAACGCCTGCTGCAGGCCGTGCGTCGTGGCTTGGCGCGCGGCCGCTACAGCGTGGCACCGGTCGGGGTGGTGGACATTGCCGCCAGCGACTGGGACGAGGCCGCGGCACTGAGCGCACTCAATGGCCAACAGCATCACCTCAATGCCTTGCGCGAGTTGTTCCTGGCGGAATTGCCGGGCACCCGCGACGCAGTGACCTCGGCGCTGAACGTCAGCGACGAGCAGGCCCTGCGCAATCACCTGCACCGGCTGCAGGCCAGTTGCGGATTCGTCGGCGCCGCGCGGCTCGCTGGAGCGGTGCGCCTGCTGCGTGGCGATCCGCAGTCGCGCACTGCGCAGACCCAGTTCCATGCGGCGGTAGCCGCGTTGCTGCACTGATCCACACCCATCGCTTCGCCGCGCCCTAAGGTTCGGCGCCGGGTGAAGGGCATCCACGATCTGCTTGAATGGCACGCGCCGCACTGCACTCGCAGCTGCGCTGCCGGTCAGCGACGCCGCGCCAGATCCTCGAGCATTTCCCAGGATTTCAGGCCGCGTCCGTTCAGATGATGCAGCAGCACGCTGCGCATGCTGCGGCGCAGGCCGGGCATGTCCTCGCTGGCCGGCATGCGGTCTTCACCCAGGGCAAGCAACCCCGCACCGGTGACGGTCTCGCGCCGATCCTGTGCCAGACGTTCGCTCAATACCCGCATCGCGCCCTCCTGCGGGTCGAGTCGATAGCGCGCCGCCGGGTCGATCGGTTGTCCGTCGCTGTCGTGTTGCAGATCGAAGGCAAACCCCAGCCCCTCCAGCACATCGCGCTCGAACCGGCGCAGCCCCCACGCCAGCGACAACTCCGATGCCAGATGCGCCCGTGCCTGCGCATAGCACGCATACAACTCCGGAACCGCGTCGTTGCGCGGCGCCAGGCGCAGCAGCAGTTCGCAGATATAGAACCCGGCCAGCATGCGTTCGCCGACCAATCGCGGGGCAGTATCCAGCGCTTCGGCCTGGCGCAGCTGCGCGAGCTCACCGCGCTGCACGGCACTGAACTGGATCAGTTGCAGCGGCTGCAGCGCCGCACGCAGCGCTTGTTTGCGCGCCCCCTGAACACCGCGCGCCAGCAATCCCACCCGCCCGTGCTGCTCGGTCAGCACCTCGACCAGCAAGCTGGTCTCGCGCCAGGCCCGCACATGCAGGACGAAGCCGTGTTCGTGCTCGATCAGCATGGGAGGGAAAGCCGGGACTGGGGACCCGGGACCCGGGACCCGGGAAAAGCGCGGGATCGGCCGTCGACATGCGACGCGGCTCGGCGATCAGGGGCCGAGCCAATGCCGTCAGCACAGCACGCGAATCTGAAAAATGCGAAAAAACGTCTTCCCGGCAGCATGCCGACCAACTGCCTGCCCCAGCTTTTCCCGGGTCCCCGGTCCCGGGTTCCGGGTCCCGGCCCTCCCGGCCTCATTCGTATCCGAACGCCTTCAACGCAGCTTCATCGTCCGACCAGCCTTCGCGCACGCGGACCCAGGTTTCCAGGAACACCTTCGCACCGAACAGCCGCTCCATCTGCAGACGCGCCTTGCCGCCGATTTCCTTCAGGCGGGTACCGCCCTTGCCGATCACGATTGCCTTCTGGCCTTCGCGCTCGACCCAGATCACCGCACCAATGCGCAGCAGCGCGCCGTCCTCGGCGAAACGTTCGATCTCCACCGTGGTGGCATACGGCAGCTCTTCGCCGAGCTGGCGCATCAGCTGCTCGCGGACCAATTCGCCGGCCAGGAAACGCTGGCTGCGGTCGGTGATTTCGTCCTCGCCGAACATCGGCTCGGCCTCGGGCACCAGCTTGAGCAGGTCGCCCACCAGCGCTTCCAGGCCCTTGCGCTTGAGCGCGGAAACCGGATGCACCGCCGCGAAGGTGCGCCCCTCGCTGACCTGGGCCAGGAACGGGAACAATGCGGTCTTGTCCTTGAGCCGGTCCACCTTGTTGACGACCAGCACCACGGGCACATTGGCATCGCTGAGCACGCGGAATGCCAGGGTGTCCTCTTCGTCCCAGCGGCCGGCTTCGATCACCAGCACCGCGGCATCCACGCCTTCGAGCGAGCCACGTGCGGCACGGTTCATCACCCGGTTCATCGCGCGCTTCTGCTCGCGGTGCAGCCCGGGCGTGTCGACCAGCATCAGCTGCCCTTCGGGGAAGGTGGCTATGCCCAGCAAGCGATGCCGGGTGGTCTGCGGCCGGTTGGAGACGATGCTGACCTTGGCGCCCACCAGGGCGTTGGTCAGGGTGGACTTGCCGACATTCGGCCGGCCGATCACGGCAACGCTGCCGCTACGGTGGGGAGTGGTTTCGCTCACGTGTTGACATCCAGTTGTGCGATGACGGTAGCCGCCGCCTGCTGCTCGGCAAGACGACGCGACGTGCCCTGGCCTTCGGCGCGGGCGACGGGATGCTCCAGGATGCAGGCGACGTGGAACTGCTTGGCATGCTCGTCGCCGCTTTCGCTGATCAGCGCGTAGGTGGGCAACGGCAACTGCCGCGCCTGCAACCATTCCTGCAGCCGGGTCTTGGGATCTTTTTCCGCCTTGCCGACCGGCAGCGCCGCCAGCGAGGGCTCGAACCACGGCAGCACCACCGCGCGGCAGCGCTCGAACCCGCAGTCCAGATAGATGGCCGCGACGATCGCCTCGACTGCATCGGCCAGGATCGAATCGCGGCGATGACCACCGGACTTGAGTTCGCCCGGCCCCAGTGTCAGCCGTTCGCCCAGGCTGAGCGTGCGCCCGATCACCGCCAGCGCACCTTCGCGCACCAGCTCGGCGCGCGCGCGCGTCAGTGCACCTTCGTCGGCCTTGGGCCAGCGCTGGTACAGCGCCTCGGCGATCAACAGATTGACGATGCCATCGCCAAGGAACTCCAACCGCTCGTTGTGCGGCGTCCCGGCGCTGCGATGGCGCAGCGCCTGGGCGAGCAGATCCGGATCGGCGAACGCATGCCCGATCGGATCACCGCGCTGGAAGGTTCTATTCGACACTGCGCCCTTTCATGTCCTGGGACGTGTCGAACTTGCCCACGATATCCAGATTGCCGATCAATTCACGGCGCACTTCGTAGTTGACCTTCATGCGCCAGCCGCCATCCACGCGCTCGAACTTCACGTCTTCCTTTTTGACGTTTTCCGAGTAGTTGATGTACAGGCGGCGAAAGAACAGGTCCTGCAACTTGGACGGATCCATATTGGCACTGCCCGGCTCATTGGCCAGACCCTTCATCGCCGTCCGCACGGAGTAGTACTCCTGGTACATCGGAAACAGCTTCATCCCGATGTACAGGCCGAACCCCACCACCGCCAGCACCACCACGAACGACGTCAACGTCATACCGCTTTGCTTACGCTTCATTGTGCTTCCCCTGGCACGCCGTGCGTGCATTTACTGGATTCCAGTCCCGATCCGCGATGGATCGAAACTCCCCTTGCAGAACCACCCTTCGCAATTGAGCCAGATCAGGAACGCCTTGCCGCGCAGATTGGCCTCCGGCAGAAAGTGCGTCTGGGTCCAGAACCGGCTGTCCTCGCTATTGTCGCGATTGTCCCCCATCACGAAATAGCTGTCTGCCGGCACCGTCCAGTCGCCCTGGCCGGCCGGCATGTTGCGGTCCACCCATTCCAGCACGGTATGGGTGCGGCCTGGCAGGTCTTCCACCAGCAACGTGGTGCCGGTCATCTCCGCGCCCTTGCCCTTGCCGATGTACTCGCCCTTGACCGTGTAACGCATGGGCTTGTCGTTGATGTACAGGGTGTCGCCATGGAAGCCGATCTTGTCGCCCGGCAGGCCCACCACGCGCTTGATCCAGTTCTGGTCCGGCGCATGCGGCGGCTTGAACACCACCACGTCGCCGCGCTTGGGCTCGCCGGTGGGAATGAACTTGGTATTGGTGATCGGCAGACGGAAACCGTAGGCGAACTTGTTGACCAGGATGAAATCGCCGATCAGCAGGTTGGGCATCATCGAACTGGACGGAATCTTGTACGGCTCGGCCACGAAGCTGCGCAGGATCAGCACCACCGCCAGCACCGGGAAGAAGGCGCGCGAGTAGTCGACGATCGCCGGCTCGCTGTCCAGCAACCCGGCGCGTGCAGCGCGGCGCTTGGCCAGGAACAGCTTGTCCAGCAACCAGATGAAGCCGCTGCCCAGGGTCAGCACAACCAGGACGATTTCAAACCATTTCATTGGTGTTCCTTCGGAACGGGATTCGGGATTGGAGATTGGGGATTCGCAAAAACTCAGGGCTGGTGCGTCGCTGCCAATCCCCAATTACGAATCCCGAATCCCTGCTACTTATCCATCTGCAGCACGGCCAGGAAGGCTTCCTGCGGAATCTCCACGCGGCCGACCTGCTTCATGCGCTTCTTGCCTTCCTTCTGCTTTTCCAGCAGCTTTTTCTTGCGCGAGACGTCGCCACCATAGCACTTGGCCAACACGTTCTTGCGCATCGCCTTGACCGTGGAGCGCGAGATGATCTGCGAGCCGATCGCGGCCTGGATCGCCACGTCGAACATCTGCCGCGGGATCAGGTCCTTCATCTTTTCGCACAGCTCGCGGCCGCGCCGGTCGGCGTGGCTGCGGTGCACGATCAACGACAACGCATCGACCTTGTCGCCGTTGATCAGCACGTCCACGCGCACGAACGGGCCGGCATCGAAGCGCACGAAGTGGTAATCCAGCGAGGCATAGCCACGGCTGACGGACTTGAGCTTGTCGAAGAAATCCAGCACCACCTCGGCCATCGGCAGCTCGTAGCTGATCTGCACCTGGCTGCCCAGGTAATTGATGCCGATCTGGGTGCCGCGCTTTTCTTCGCACAGCTTGATGATGTTGCCGATGTACTCCTCGGGCGTGAGCACGTTGGCGCGGATGATCGGCTCGCGGATCTCGTCCACCAGGTTCAACTGCGGCAGCTTGGCCGGGTTGTCCATGTTGATGACCGAGCCATCGGTCTTGAGCACCTCGTACACCACCGTCGGCGCCGTGCTGATCAGGTCCAGGTTGTATTCGCGCTCCAGCCGCTCCTGCACGATTTCCATGTGCAGCATGCCCAAAAAGCCGCAGCGGAAGCCGAAGCCCATCGCCTCGGAGCTTTCCGGCTCGAAGCGCAGCGCCGCGTCGTTCAGGCGCAGCTTGTCCAGCGCTTCGCGCAGGTCCGGATAGTCCTCGGCATCGACCGGGAACAGGCCGGCGAACACGCGCGGCTGCATTTCCTGGAAACCGGGCAAGGCATGCGGGGCGGGATCGCCGGCCAGGGTCAGGGTGTCGCCGACCGGCGCACCGTGCACGTCCTTGATCGAGGCATTGATCCAGCCCACTTCGCCGGCGCCCAGTGCGGCCAGCTCCTTGCGCTTGGGCGTGAACACGCCGACCTTGTCCACCAGATGGGTGCGACCGGTGGACATCACCAGGATCTTGCTGCCCGGTTTGATCTCGCCCTGCATCACGCGCACCAGCGACACCACGCCCAGGTAGTTATCGAACCAGGAATCGATGATCAGCGCCTGCAGCTTGTCGGTGTCGCGCGGCTTGGGCGGCGGAATGCGATGCACGATTGCTTCCAGCACCAGATCGATGTTCAGGCCGGTCTTGGCGCTGACCGCCACCGCATCTTCGGCATCGATGCCGATCACCGCTTCGATCTCGGCCTTGGCGCGGTCGACATCGGCGGTGGGCAGGTCGATCTTGTTGAGCACCGGCACCACTTCCAGGCCCTGCTCCACTGCCGTGTAGCAGTTGGCCACCGACTGCGCCTCCACGCCCTGCGCCGCATCCACCACCAGCAGCGCGCCCTCGCAGGCGGCCAGCGAGCGGCTGACTTCATAGGAGAAGTCCACATGCCCGGGGGTGTCGATGAAGTTCAGGTGGTAGGTCTGCCCGTCCTTGGCCGTGTACGGCAAAGACACCGACTGCGCCTTGATGGTGATGCCGCGTTCGCGCTCGATCGGATTGGAGTCCAGCACCTGGGCCTCCATCTCGCGCGCCTGCAGGCCGCCACACAGCTGGATGATCCGGTCGGCCAGGGTGGATTTACCGTGGTCGACATGAGCAATGATGGAGAAATTGCGGATGTTCCGCATTGAATCAGAGGACATTGAGGTGGGCGCCGGCGCAGCCGTCGTCAGGGTAACGCAGCATTATCGCATGCTTTGGAGCCGGGATTAGGGAGTCGGGATTGGGGATTGGAAACGGCAGAGCAGGAGCAGGCATCCCCGAGCGGGGGCCTGCTCCTGCCAATCCCGAATCACCAATAACGCATCCTGGCCGCCCTCATCCGCCGGCCTTCAGGGCCACATAGCTCGTCGCCTTGCCATCGGTGACCAGCAACATGACCACATCGCCCTTCTTGTAGCTGGACAGGGCGCGGTTGAGTTCGGCGACACTGCCGACCTTGGTGCGGCCGACGCGGGCGATGACCAGGCCCGGCGACAGCGGTGGCTGGGTGCTGCGCGCGGCCGCGCCGGTGACTGCGGCAATCCGCACGCCCTCGCCCGCGTCCAGGCCCAGGCGGCCACGTTCGGCGGCAGTCAGGTCGGCCACCTGCAGGCCCAGCAAGGCCACGCTGGCCGGGGCCTCCGGCTTGGCGTCCTCGGCGGCGGTACGCGGCGCGGCGCTGTCGCTGCCGTCCTGCAACGGCGCCAGGGTCACGCTGACCTGGCGCGGCTTGCCGTCGCGCAGCACGTCCAGGGCGACCTTGGTGCCGGGAGCCATCAGGCCGATCATCGGCGGCAGATCGCTGGCCACCTCGATCGGCTTGCCGTTGACCGCACGGATCACGTCGCCCACCTCGATGCCCGCCTTCGCAGCCGGGCTGCCGGCGGGAATGTCGTTGACCAGCGCGCCGCGGGTATCCGGCAGGCCCAGGCCCTGCGCCTTGAGCGAATCGATCGGGCCCACCGCCACGCCCAGCATGCCGCGGCTGACCCGTCCGGTGGCCTTGATCTGCTCGGCGGCACTGAAGGCCAGGTCGATCGGGATCGCAAAACTGATCCCCATGTAGCCGCCCGACGCGGAGAAGATCTGCGAATTGATGCCGACCACCTCGCCACGGGTGTTGAGCAACGGGCCGCCCGAATTGCCCTGGTTGATCGCCACGTCGGTCTGGATGAAGGGCACGTAGCGCTGATCGGCATACGGATTACTGCGGCCGGTGGCACTGACGATGCCGGCGGTGACCGAGTGGTCCAGGCCGAACGGCGAGCCGATCGCCACCACCCACTGGCCCGGCTTGAGCGTATTGGAATCGCCCAGGCGCACGCTCGGCAGGCCCTTGGCCTCGATCTTCAACAGCGCCACGTCGAACTGCTCGTCGCTGCCCACCACCTTGGCCTTGAACTCGCGGCGGTCGGTCAGCTTGACGGTGACTTCGCTGGCGCCGTCGACCACGTGGTGATTGGTCAGCACATAGCCGTCGGCGGAAATGATGAAGCCCGAGCCCATCGACTTGCCGGCGATGCCGCCATCGTCATCGCCACCACCCGGCCCCTGCCGCGGTGCGCCGGGCATCTGGAAATCCGGCCCGAAAAAGCGCTTGAAGAACTCCGGCATCTGCTCGTCGTCGGGCATGCCGCCCTGACCACCGCGCCCGCCACGCGCCGAACGCGCCATCGCATCCTTGCGGGTGATGGTGGTTTCGATATTGACCACGCCCGGGCCGACCTGCTCGACCAGATTGGTGAAATCCGGCAGACCCGCCACCAGCTGCGGCGCCGGGGTGGTGCTGCGGTTGGCGGCGATCGGTGCACTGGCCTTGGCTGCGGGCGCCGGTGCGGTTTGCTGGGCACAGGCGGCCAGCGGCAGGGTCATGGCGAGCAGGCCGAACATCTGGGTACGGATGCGGTGATTCATCGAGTTGCCTCCGATGGCAGGGCGACAGGAACCGGAACCCGTGCAGCGACACGGGTCCGACAAGGTAACGGGAGGGAGGGCGCCGAGTGGATGAAGATCGGCCGCCGGATCAGTGTTGCGGGCCCTGCGCCGACGACGGCGGGCTCGGTGCCGGAGCCCGGGCCGCCTGCGGCGCTGGTTCGAACGGGTAGAACGCCGGGCCCTGGCGGCTCTGGCTGAAACTGGCATTGAGCGGGCTGTCGCCAACGCCAGACAGCGCCGCGCGCGGCCAGGGACGCGCCTGCAAGGTGGTATCCGGATGTGTGAACGGGTTGGACGACACCGCCGGGCTCGCCGCGGCCGGAGTGGCGGCCGCGACCATCTGCGCCGGCGCCTGCTGCTGGCGAGCCGCCGCGCTGCGTGCGACCTGCTGATTGCGGGTAGCGGCACCACGACGCGTGGAAGCCAGCGCAGCGGCCGGCACTGCCGCAACCAGCGCGCCGCCGTCGCCGGGGTTGGCCGGATCGGGAGCTGCAGGCGCCTTCGGCGCGATGGGCGGCCGGGCTGCGGCAGGCAGCTCGGCAACCGTGGCATACACCGGCACCTCGGTCACCGGCGGGGCCGGATCCGGCAAGCGCTCGCGCGCCATGAACATGGCGATCGCCGCGACCGAGGCGGCAATCGCCGCGCCGCCGCCCCAGCGCCAGCGTGCGGCCGCGCGCGGCGCCTGCTGTGGCACAGGTGCAGGCTCATCGGCGAGCGCGCTGCGGACCCGCGCCGCGAAATCCAGCGGGGCCGGCGCACTGGCCGCGCCGCGCAGCACGTCGCCGCACAGCTGCCAACGCTCGTGGCAACCGGCCAGCTCTTCGTCGTGGGCCAGCCGGCGCAACAGGAAACGCGATTCGTCGGCACTCAGCTCGCCGTCGACCAGCGCGGACAACTGCTGCCGGTAGTGGCGTTCGAACTTGTCGGTGGTGGAGATGTCGGGGTTATGGCTCATACACGGTGTCGCTCACGGGTAGCGCTTTCGGTCTCCAGCAGAGGCCGCAGCTCGATGTCGATGGCCTCGCGCGCCCGGAAGATGCGCGAGCGCACCGTTCCGATCGGGCAATCCATCTTTCGCGCGATTTCCTCGTAGCTCAGCCCTTCCACCTCGCGCAGGGTGATGGCCGACCGAAGTTCTTCCGGCAGGGCTTGGACCGCGCGCATCACCGTTTGTTCCAACTCCTGTCGCATCAGTTCACGCTCCGGGGTATCGGTGTCGCGCAACCGGGTGGCCCCATCGAACTGCTCGGCATCGCTGATCTCGATGTCGTCGGTGGGCGGCCGGCGGTTGTGCGCAACCAGATGGTTCTTGGCAGTGTTGACGGCAATGCGGTGCAGCCACGTATAGAACTGGGCGTCGCCGCGGAAACTGTTGATAGCGCGATACGCGCGCACGAACGTGTCCTGGGCCACATCCTGGCATTCGCTCCAGTCGGCGATGTAGCGCCCGATCAGGGCGACGATCCTGTGCTGGTATTTGCGCACCAGCACATCGAACGCCGCACTCTCGCCGCGCTGCACACGCCGGACCAGTTCCAGGTCCAGCTCCTGAGGTGTATCGACTTCGGCCATGCTGGGCCGCACTCCTGTCAGCCCACCGAAGTCGGGCAATGAGACCGCCGTTGAAGAGGAAAGTTCATACCGATCCCTACGATCGTCACGCATCCGGGAGGCGGTGCCGATGCGCTGCCAGCGACGCCGCGCCCAAGCGCGCGCCGTCCCTGTCGTCAGGTATGGGTATTTGACGTGAAGGAAACAACCTCTGGATGATAACGGCCTTTCCTTATATCGCCGGACGGCCAACCGCATGCTTCCAGGTTTCGACGGGCTCCGATTCAGCCACTGGCAGGCCGACCTGCGCGAGGACGGCGTGCTCGTGCTCAGCCTCGATCGCCAGGGCGCAGCGGTCAACGCATTTTCGCAGGAGGTGCTGCTCGAGCTGGGCGCACTGGTGGAACGGCTGGCGCTGGACCCGCCCAAGGGCGTGGTGCTGCGCTCGGCCAAGGCCAACGGCTTCATTGCCGGTGCCGACCTCAAGGAATTCCAGGACTTCGACCGCAAGGGCACGGTCAACGACGCGATCCATCGCGGCCAGCAGGTGTTCCAGAAGCTGGCCGAACTGCCCTGCCCCACGGTGGCGGCCATCCATGGCTTCTGCATGGGCGGCGGTACCGAAATCGCGCTGGCCTGCCGTTACCGGGCGGCCTCCGACGACGGCAGCACCCGCATCGGCCTGCCGGAAACCAAGCTCGGCATCTTTCCCGGCTGGGGCGGCAGCGCCCGCTTGCCGCGACTGATCGGCGCGCCTGCGGCGATGGACCTGATGCTGACCGGCCGCACCGTCTCGGCCAAGGCCGCGCGCGCGATGGGCCTGGTGGACAAGGTCGCGGCACCGGCCGTGCTGGTCGACGTGGCCGCTGCGCTGGCGCTGGCCGGCACCACGCGTCCGCTCAAGCAACGCGCCACCGCCTGGGCCACCAACACCCTGCTTGCGCGCAAGCTGCTGGCGCCACAGATGCGCAAGCAGGTCGCGCGCAAGGCGCGCAAGGAGCATTACCCGGCGCCTTACGCGTTGATCGATGTCTGGGAACGTGCCGGTGGCAGCGGCATCCAGGCGCGCCTGGCTGCCGAGCGCAAGGCGGTGGTCAAGCTCGCCAGCACCCCGGCCGCACGCAACCTGATCCGTATCTTCTTCCTCACCGAGCGGCTGAAGGCGCTGGGCAGCAAGGATGCCAGCGGCACGGCAGCGGCTCCGATCCGCCACGTGCATGTGATCGGCGCCGGCGTGATGGGCGGCGATATCGCAGCGTGGGCCGCCTACAAGGGCTTCGAGGTCACGCTGCAGGATCGCGAGCAGCGCTTCATCGACACCGCGCTGGGCCGTGGCGGCGAGCTGTTCGCCAAGCGGGTCAAGGACGAGGCCAAGCGCCCGGCGGTGGCTGCACGCCTGCGTGGCGATCTGGCCGGTGCAGGCGTGGCGCAGGCAGACCTGGTGATCGAAGCGATCATCGAGAACCCGCAGGCCAAGCGCGAGCTGTATCAGTCGATCGAACCGCAGCTCAAGCCCGATGCGGTGCTGACCACCAACACCTCGTCGATCCCGTTGAGCGAGTTGCGCGGCCACCTGTTGCGCCCGGCCCAGTTCGCCGGCCTGCATTACTTCAACCCGGTGGCGATGATGCCGCTGGTGGAGATCGTGCAGCATGACGGGCTGGATCCAGCCAACGTGGCGCGCCTGGCGGCGTTCTGCAAGGCGCTGGACAAGTTTCCGGTGCCGGTGGCCGGCACACCCGGGTTCCTGGTCAACCGCGTGCTGTTTCCGTACCTGCTGGAAGCGGCCACCGCGTATGCCGAAGGCATTCCCGGCCCGGTGCTGGACAAGGCCGCAGTCAAGTTCGGGATGCCGATGGGGCCGATCGAACTGATCGACACCGTGGGCCTGGACGTGGCTGCCGGCGTCGGTGCGGAACTGGCGCCATTCCTGCACCTGCCGATTCCAGCCGCCCTGGCGACCGTGGAAGCCGGCAAGCGCGGCAAGAAGGATGGACAGGGGTTGTACAAATGGGAGAACGGACGTGCGATCAAACCTGAGGTGGCCAGCGGCTACGCCGTGCCGGCCGACCTGGAAGACCGCCTGATCCTGCCACTGCTCAACGAAGCGGTGGCCTGCCTGCACGACGGCGTGGTGGCCGATGCCGACCTGCTCGATGCCGGCGTGATCTTCGGTACCGGCTTCGCCCCGTTCCGCGGCGGCCCGATCCAGCACATCCGCAGTGCCGGCGCCGACGCGTTGCTGGCGCGCCTGCAGGCGCTGCATGCCCGCTACGGCGAACGTTTCGCTCCGCGCCCGGGCTGGGACTCGCCGGTGTTGCGCGAGCCGGTGGCGTGAGGCCGAGCTGACCTGAGTAGCAGGCCCTGATACGCAAGAAGCCGCCCATGGCGGCTTCTTGCGTTTGCGCTCATCAATCGGCGGACACGCTGCTGCGCCATGCCGCGATACGAGTTCGATGCAGATGTCCGGGGACGCTTCAAGCGTTGCGGCAGAGTCCACGCACCGCCCTCTCGAGCATCGCAACGCCTCAGTGGTGGTGATGATCTCCATGCGCATGCGAGTGCCCATGCCGGTGTCCAGCATGCCCAGCGTGCCCGTGCTGCTGGCCGCTGGCTGGGGTACCGCAGGGGTCGGTACCGCAATCGCCGCTTTCCACCTGCAGGGTTACGTGATCGATATCGAAGCGTTCGTGCAGGAGCGCGGCGAGTGCGTCGCGCAGCTGGTCGCGGTCGACGGACTCGCCCACCACCACGTGTGCGGTGAGTGCGGGCGTGCTGGAGGCCAGTGCCCAGACATGCAGGTCGTGCACATCGTCCACGCCCGGATAGCCGGCCAGGGCCTGTCGTACCTGCGCCAGGTCGATGCCCTTGGGCACACCTTCCAGCAAGACGTTGATTGCTTCGCGCAGCAGCACCCAGGTGCGCGGCAGCACCCACAGGCCGATCAGCACCGCAAGCACCGGGTCGATCCAGTGCCAGCCGGTCCAGCGGATCAGCAAGGCACCGATGATCACCGCCACCGAGCCGAGCATGTCGCTCCAGACTTCCAGGTAGGCGCCCTTGACGTTGAGGCTTTCGCCGCTGCCGGCATGCAGCAGCTTCATCGCGATCAGGTTGATCACCAGGCCCAGCCCGGCGATCAGCAGCATGCCGTTGGAGGAAATGTCCTGCGGGGCGCGAAAGCGTTGCACGGCTTCCCACAGGATGTAGGCGCCCACGACGAACAGCAGTGCACCATTGACCAGCGCTCCCAGCGCCTCCAGGCGCACATAGCCGTAGGTACGGCGTGCGTCGGCCGGGCGCCGGCTCAGCCGCACGGCAAGCAAGGCGATCATCAGGCCGAGCGTGTCGGTGGCCATGTGCGCGGCATCGGACAGCAAGGCCAGACTGTTGGACACAAACGCGCCGATGACTTCGGCCACCAGGAAGGTGGCCGTCAGGCCGAGCGCCCACCATAGCGGTGCTTCGTGGCGGATTTCGCTGGGGGCGTGGTTGTGGTCGTGTCCCATGCTGTGCGGCCTCGTGCAGTGCGCGCACACAGTAGGCGCGTGGGCATGCGGAGACTATTACACCTGTGCGTGATGAAATCACATCACATGAGCACGGCGCTGCGCCGTATTGCCCGAGCCGGGCAGCCAATTGAAGCGGCTGACACAAGCGCTCGAACACCGTCGCAATGGTGGCACGCACTGACCCCACTGCCTTCATTGGCGAGTGGAAGGATGTCGTTGAGGCAGTCCGATTGCTTGGGTGGAAGAGGCTGACCAGACCGCGCTTCGTCAGACACCGCGCTACACGCACTGCTTACAAGCATGCATACCGACCATCCCGACAGGCCCTTGCCCGCCTACCGTCGCGGGACCTTAGGCGGCATGGATGCCGCATAAGAGCCTACAGGGACGTACTTGCGGCGCGTCCCGCGATGGTGGGCGGGCAAGGGCCTTGCAGCCAGGCCGCAGATCATCGCTCTGCCCGCTACGCCCTCCTGTTCAATCACACGACGCAGGCAAGTTACAACGCCGGCGAGGTCCACTTGCCGGTGGACGCAGTGGTCTTGTAAGCCGCTCTCACACCTTGGCGACCAGCTTGACCACGCTGGAGAAATCCAACGCGCCGTTGCCGGCCTGGCTGTTCATCGCATACAGATTGCGCGCCAGCTCGCCCAGCGGGATCGAGACACCTGCCTGCACTGCCGATTCGGCCACCAGCCCCAGGTCCTTGAGCATCAGATCGTTGCCGAAGCCGCCGCTGTAGCCGCGCGAAGCCGGTGCGTTGGGCAGCGCGCCCGGCCAGGGATTGCAGACCTCGGTGGCCCAGCTGCGGCCGGTGCTGACCGCCATCATCTGCGACAGCACCGCCGGGTCCAGGCCCTGCGCCACGCCCAGCGCCAGCGCCTCGCCGGTGGCGGCCATGATCACGCCCAACGCCATGTTGTTGCACAGCTTGGCGACCTGGCCGGCGCCGTTGTCGCCGACGTGGAAGATGTTCTTGCCCATCGCCTGCAGCACGGGGCGCGCACGCTCCAGCGCCCCGGCGGCTCCACCGACGATGAAGGTCAGCGTGCCGGCCGCCGCACCGGCAGTGCCGCCGGAGACCGGGGCGTCCAGCATCGCCAACCCGCGTGCGTGGGCGGCGTCGGCCACCTTGCGCGTGGACACCGGTGCAATGGTGCTGCAGTCGATGACCAGCGCGCCGTCTGGAATCTGCGCCAGGATGCCGTCGTCGCCCAAGTACAGGCCCTCCACATGGCGGCTGGCAGGCAGCATCGAAATGACGATCTCGGCGTCGGCCAGGGTGTCGTGCGCCGAGCCAGCCGGGTGCGCGCCGGCGGCTGCAGCAGTGTCCAGCGCGGCAGGCACCAGGTCGAACACACGCAACTGGTGCCCGGCCTTGATCAGGTTGGCGGCCATCGGACCACCCATGTTGCCCAGGCCGATAAAGGCGATCTTGCTCATCGTGTCGATCTCCAGGGTGGAGCGTTCATCAGAAGAAGAAACATAGTGCATCCTGGCCGGCAGCGACCTTGCGACTGCACGGCCGCGGGGCGCGGCGGCGCGCAAGCGCGCCCGCCTGCACGGCGCCGCATATCGCCATGCCTAGCGCGTGCCCAGGTCGGCCAGCGGATGCTGCGCCGCCGGCCATGGGGCATCGAAGAAGGTTGCTGCCCACGCCGCATCGGCTTCGCCCAGCGATGCCGGTTGCCAGCGCGGCTGGCGATCCTTGTCGATCAGCAGCGCGCGGATGCCTTCGGCGAAATCGCCATGCGCGGCAGCATGCAACGCCACCACATACTCGGTACGGAACGTGTCGGCCAGCGTGGTGGTGCCAGGATGACGTTGCAGTTCCCAGGCCAGACGTGCCGACCCCGGCGCACCGGCGGCCAAAGTGCTGCGCGCAGCCTGCAGCCAGGCGTCTTCGCTCTGCAGGGCGTCGATGGCCGCGACGACCTGTTCCAGCGTGTCGCCGGACACCAGTTGCGCGATCAACCCCGCATGCAGTTGCAGCGGGCCCGGCTCCAGCGGCTGTGCAATGCCCTGCAGGAAGGCGCCCAGTTGCGCGCGGTCCTCCTGCGCATCGCCGCTCCACGCATGCGCGCTGAGCGCTTCCAGCACTGCCGGATACTGCGCATGCTCCAGCCGCACGTCGGCCAGCCCGGCATGGATGGCATCGCTGGCAGTGAGTGGGGCCCCGGTCAACGCCAGGAACAGGCCGGCGCCGTCCGGCACGCGCCGCAGCAGCCAGCTGCCGCCCACATCCGGGAACAGGCCAACGGTGATTTCAGGCATGGCCAGGCGCGAGCGCTCGGTGACCACGCGATGGCTGGCGCCGGACATCAGCCCTATCCCGCCGCCCATCACGATGCCATGACCCCAGCACAGTAGCGGCTTGGGATAGGTGTGGATGCGGTGATCCAGCCGATATTCTTCTTCGAAGAAGGCGACGGCGTGCGCATTGTCCTGCGGCCTGGCGCGTCGCTGGGCAGCGTCGGGCACCGCCTCGCGATGCGCGCGCATGCTCTGGTGGAGCCCATGCAGATCGCCACCGGCACACAAGGCCTTGTCGCCGGCGCCACGCAACACCACGCAGGCGATCTGCGCATCGTCGGCCCAGGCCCGCAGCTGCGCATCCAGCAGCCGTGTCATCTCCAGCGACAGCCCGTTGAGGGTCTTGGGCGCGTTCAAGGTGGCGATGCCGATGCGGTGCCCGTCGGCGCAGTTGCGCTGTTCGAACAGCACCGGCGCATCGTCGCGTGCGCTGCTGTCCGGCATCAGGAGGCGCTCCAGCGCGGCGCGCGCTTTTCCAGGAACGCGGCAACGCCTTCGGCCTGGTCGGCCTGCTCGAACAGATCCACGAAGGCCTCGCGTTCGGCCACCAGGGCTGCGGCGTGGGTGCCGGTGCGGGTGGCCTGCACCAAGCGCTTGCAGGCCGCAACGCTGACCGGGCTCTGCTTGCCGACGCGCTGCGCCCAGGCGATCGCCAACGCGCGCGACTCGCCCTGGCCGACGACCTCTTCCACCAATCCGATGCGCTGCGCGGTGGCGGCATCGATGCGTTCGCCGAGCAGGATCATGCGCTTGGCCCAACCCTCGCCGACCAAGCGCGGCAGGTTCTGCGTACCGCCTGCGCATGGCAGCAGGCCGACGCTGGCTTCCGGGAGGGCCAGCTGTGCGTGCTGCTCGGCAATGCGCAGATCGCAGGCCAGTGCGCATTCCAGCCCGCCGCCCATCGCATAGCCGTTGATGGCGGCAATCGACACGCCGCGGAACGCGCTCAAGGCCTCGAAGGCTTCGCCGAAGCGCCGTGCCGCTTCGCGTGCCACGGCATGATCGCCGCTGGCAAACTGCTTGAGGTCGGCACCGGCGCTGAAGAACTTCTCGCCTTCGCCGGTGATCACCAGCGCGTACACGCTGCGGTCGGTATCCAGGGCATGCACCAGCTCGCGCAAGGCCGGTAGGCTCTGTACGGTCCAGGTATTGGCCGGCGGGTTGCTCAGCGTGACGATGGCCACATGGCCATCGCGTTCGACCTGCAGGCCGGTGTGCACGCGCCCTTCCCACTCGCTCATCGCAGTTCCTCCTCGCCGTTGAGCAGATGACGCGCCACGATCATGCGCATCACTTCGTTGGTGCCTTCCAGGATGCGATGCACGCGGCTGTCGCGCAGCAATCGCTCGATCGGGTACTCGCGGATATAGCCATACCCGCCGTGAATCTGCAGTGCCTCATCGCAGATGGCAAAGCCGGCGTCGGTGGCGAAGCGCTTGGCCATCGCGCACCACACCGTTGCGTCATGGCTGCCGGCATCGAGCTTGCGCGCAGCGGTGTGCACCATCTGCCGCGCGGCCACCAGCTGGGTGGCCATGTCGGCGAGCTTGAACTGCAAGGCCTGGAAATCGGCCAGTTTCTTGCCGAACTGGCGGCGCTCGCCCATGTAGCGGCGCGCGGCATCCAGCGCGCCCTGCGCGGCGCCCAGCGAGCAGGCGGCGATATTGATGCGGCCGCCATCCAGTGCCTTCATCGCCATCTTGAAGCCTTCGCCTTCCTTGCCGAGCAGGTTGGTGGCGGGAATGCGCACATCGGCGAAGGTCACCCCGCGCGTGGGCTGGCTGTTCCAGCCCATCTTCTCTTCCTTGCGGCCGTAGCTGATGCCGGGCGCATCGGCAGGCACCACGAAGGCGCTGATGCCACGCGCGCCGTCCTCGCCGGTGCGCGCCATCACCACCAGCACATCGGTGGCGCCGGCGCCGGAAATGAAGGCCTTGCTGCCGTTGAGCACGTAGCTGTCGCCATCGCGCTGCGCACGCGTCTTCAGCGAGGCCGCATCCGAACCGCTGCCCGGTTCGGTCAGGCAGTACGAGCCCAGCTTGGCACCGCTGGTCATCGCCTCGCCCCACTGTGCGCGCACCGCGTCGCTGCCGTAGCTGGCGATCAACCAGGTGGCCATGTTGTGGATGCTGATGAAGGCCGAGGTGGAGGGATCGACCGTCGCCAGTTCCTCGAACACCACTGCCGCATCGAGCCGACGCATGCCCAGGCCGCCCACGCCCTCGTCGGTGTACAGGCCGCAGAAGCCCAGTTCGGCGGCCTTGGCGATGGCCTCGCGCGGGAAGTGCCCTTCCGCGTCCCACTGCGCGGCGTGCGGGGCGAGTTCCTTGTCGGCGAAGTCGCGCGCGGCGGCACGGAAGGCTTCCTGCTCGTCGTTCAGATCGGTCGCGTTGGGGTGGAGCTGGATGGCTGCATTCATGGCGATCGGCTCACTTGAGGGAGATAGTGGTGTTGACGCCATGGCTCAGCGTCTGGTCGTCGAACCAACGCGCGGTCACCGTCTTGGTCTGGGTGTAGAACATCACCACCTGCTTGCCGTACGGGCCGAGGTCGCCGAGCTTGGAGGCGCGCGAGCCGGTGAAGGAAAACAGCGGCACCGGCACCGGGATCGGCACGTTGATGCCGACCTGGCCCACGTCGATGTCTTCCTGGAAACGCCGCGCGGCCGCGCCGGACTGGGTGAACAGCGCGGTGCCATTGCCGTTGGGATTGGCGTTGACCAGCGCAATGGCCTCGTCCAGCGTCTCGGCGCCCAGGATCACCAGCACCGGCCCGAAGATTTCTTCGTCGTAGATGCGCATACCCGGCCTGACCCCGGAAAAGATCGTCGGGCCGACGAAGTTGCCCTGCTCGAACCCCGGCACCTGCGGCGCGCGCCCGTCCAGTTCCAGCGTGGCACCCTGCTCCACGCCCGAGGCGATCAACGCCTCCACGCGCTCGCGCGCGGCGCAGGAAATCAGCGGGCCGACATCGGTGCCAGCGGCGTTGCCCGCGCCGAGCTTCAGCTGCCTGGCCTTGTCCACCAGCTGCGGAATCCACTGCCGCGCCTCGCCGACCAGCACCAGAGTGGAGGCGGCCATGCAGCGCTGGCCGGCCGCACCGAAAGCGGCACCAACCATCGCATTGAGCGTCTGCTCCTGGTTGGCGTCCGGCAGCACCACGGCATGGTTCTTGGCGCCCATCATGCATTGCACGCGCTTGCCGGCCAGCGAGGCGCGGCGGTACACATGCGTGCCCACCTTAGTGGAGCCGACGAACGACAAGGCCTTGATATCGGGGTGATCGCACAGCGCATTGACCACCGCTTCGCCGCCGTGCACCACGTTGAGCACGCCCTTGGGAATGCCCGCCTCCAGCGCCAGTTCCACCAGCCGCATGGTCACCATCGGGTCCTGCTCGGAGGGCTTGAGCACGAAGGTGTTGCCAGTGGCAATCGCCATCGGGAACATCCACAGCGGAATCATCGCCGGGAAGTTGAACGGGGTGATGCCGGCGCACACGCCCAGCGGCTGCAGCAAGGTGTAGGTGTCCACGCCGGTGGCGACGTTGTTGGCCAGCTCGCCCAGTTGCAGGTTGCCGATCGCCGCGGCGTGCTCCACCACCTCCAGTCCGCGGAACACATCGCCCTCGGCATCGGCCAGGGTCTTGCCCTGCTCTGCGCTGAGCAGCGCGGCCAGCTCGGGCATGTGCTCGCGGATCAGCTGCTGGTACTTCAGAAAGATGCGCGCGCGGGTGCCGATCGGCGTCTTGCGCCAGCCGACGAAGGCCCGGCTGGCTGCGGCAACGGCGGCATCGACCTCGGCGACGGTGGCGAACGGCACCTGCGCCAGCACCGACTGGTCGGCCGGGTTGACCACGTCCTGCCACTGGTCGCTGGCCGAGACCACCATTTCACCATCGATCAACAGGGATACGCGGGGGACGGATTCGCTCATCACGGGGCTCGCTCATAGGGGGCATCGGGCCACGCCGGCCCAGTACTTCGCATTGTTCGCACCCGGCCCGGGCATTCCCAGCCATGGATTGCTTAATCGCGCTAAGCTTCCTACAAACTTTTGCGAAGTTTGCGAATGCCCCAATCCCTCACCTCCTTGCGGCATCAGCTCGGCCTGCGCCTGCAGCGGCTGCGCCAGCGCCACGGCCTGACCCAGGCCGAGCTGGCGCGCCGGCTGGGCCTGTCGCCCAGCTATCTGAACCAGATCGAGCGCAACCAGCGGCCGCTGACCCTGGCGATCCAGCAGCGCCTCAAGGCCACGCTGGGCGAGCTGGACGGCCTGCACGACCTGGACGACCCGGCTGCCCTGGTCGAGCCGCTGGACGATGCGCTGCGCAGCCTGGGCCACACCTTGTCGCCGCCCGAGCTGCGTGCGCTTACCGGCAACCTGCCTCAGGTAGCGCAGGCCTTGCTGGACCTGCAGCGCGCCCACCAGCATCTGCTGGAGCGCAATGCCGCGCTGGAAGTACAGGTTGGCGTGGGGCATGCGGCAATGCCGTCGCTGTCGCCCGGCGAGCAGGTGCGCGATTACTTCAACCGCGCGCACAACTACCTGCCCGAACTGGACGAGCGCGCCGAAGCCCTGCACGCCGAGCTCGGCGCGACCACCGACAGCCTGCCGCTGCGGCTGCGTCAACGCCTGGCCGACCGCCATGGCCTGCTGGTGCAGGAATCGCCCGATCTGCACCACGACAAGCGGCATGTGGATGCGCAGGCGCGCGTGCTGTGGCTGCCGGCGCACCTGCGCCCCGGCCAGCAGGCGTTCCAACTGGCCGCGCAACTGGCCTTGCTGGAATGCGCCCCGCTACTGGAGGCGCGCATCGCCGATGCCGGCTTCGCCGATGCCGAGCGCATCGCGCTATCGCGGATCGGGTTGTCCAACTATTTCGCCGGCGCGCTGGTGATGCCGTACAGCGATTTCCTGCACAGTGCGCAAGCCTCGCGCTACGACATCGAATGGCTGGCGGATCGTTTCGGCGTGGGTTTCGAAGCGGTCTGCCATCGCTTGAGCACCCTGCAGCGGCGCGGCGCGGTGGGCTTGCCGATCTTCTTCATGCGGGTGGACCGCGCCGGCAACGTCTCCAAGCGCCACTCGGCCACCGACTTCCATTTTTCCCACGTCGGCGGCGCCTGCCCGCTGTGGATCGTGTACGAAGCCTTCAACCAGCCCGACCGCATCCTCACCCAGATCGCGCGCATGCCCGACGGGCGGCGCTATTTCTGGCTGGCACGCCAGGTCAGCAGCGGGCCGCCAGGCTACGGCCGCCCGCGCAAGACCTTTGCGCTGGCGATGGGCTGCGACCTGCGGCATGCCGACCAACTGGTCTATGCGCGCGGCTGGGACCTGGGCGCGGTGGACGATGCGGTGCCGATCGGGCCGGGCTGCCTGACCTGCGAGCGCAGCGATTGCGTGCAGCGTGCATTTCCGGCGCTGCCCCGGCTTCCGGCCAGTGCGCGCCGATAAGGAGACCAGGGCACACTGCCGCGACCTGGGGCAACCATTGATCGTCGCTGGCCTCACCGACGCGGGAGTGTGACGAAGAATACACTAACGCTGCAATGCAGCATTCCAAGCCGAGATAGCTCTCGCAAAATGCTTCATTGGAATGGAATGACTCACGCTTCTACCCTGAAGCGGACACATGCAGGACAGGGGGATGCCAGTGCGCTCATCCAGCGTACCGGCGTTACACGAACACACCGCAACACGCATTACCGCCTCACGCCACGCCCGCCCATTCGCGCCAGGCCCACCCCGGCGCCGGCAGGCCGCCGCAGCCAACACCTTATTCGGTCACTTTGTCCTGGGAGGGATCAACCGATGCCTGTTCACCATACCGCTCGCTCGGCCAGCCGGCCTGCGCGCCGCACCCCGGTCCGCGACGTGCTCTGCACCACCATCGCCTGCGTGCTGGCCACCGCCTTCAGCGCGCACGCGCAGGACACCGCACCGGCGGCACCGCCGGCCAGCGACACCAGCAGCGCCGCCAGCAATGGCCAGGCGCCGGTGACGCTGGACAACATCACCGTCATCGGCCAGCGCGCCAGCCTGAATCAGGCCGTGCAGGCCAAGCAGATGTCCGATCACGTCATGGAAGTGATCTCTGCGGACAACATGGGACAGATGCCCAACGTCACCGTGGCCGAGGCGCTGGTGCGCCTGCCCGGCGTCAACGGCACCCGCGACCGCGGCAACGAGAGCCTGGCCACCGTGCGTGGCCTGGGCCCGCGCATGACCATGGGCACCGTCAACGGACGCGAGATCGCCTCCTCCGAGCCCAACCGGGCGGTGCGCTGGGAAGTGTTTCCCACCGAGATCGTCTCCACCGTCAAGGTCTACAAGACCCAGTCGGCCGACCTGGTGGCCGGCGGCCTTGCCGCCACCGTGGACATCTCCACCATCAGCCCGCTGAACTACACCGGCCCGGGCTTCGTCGGCACCGCCGGCCCGGTGTTCTACGACCACGCCAAGGACGTGGATGGCTACACGCCGTGGGGCAGCCGCTTCGGTGCCAGCTGGGTGCACAAGCTCAACGACAACCTGGCGGTGGCCTTCGGCGCCACCTACCAGAAGCAGAAGAACGCCAGCTCCTCGATCGGCAGCTGGGGCTACACCGATGCGACCACCTCGCGCGACGTCAACGGCGATGGCACTCCGGATCCCACGCCGTGGGGCGCGGCCGACCAGCTCAAACTGATCGACCAGACCCGCACCGGCGCGATGGGCACGGTGCAGTGGCGCTCGGGCAATTTCGAATTGAAGTTCGACGGCTTGTACTCGCGCATCGAGATCGACGAAGACCAGCTGCAGAACTGGTTCAACGGCCTGGCCTTCAGCACCTTCTCCGGCGCGACCAACCCGTACACCACGCCGGGCTCGTCCTACACCATTGTCGATGGCGACGTGGTGGCCGGCACCCTGGCCAACTCCAACCTGCAGGTCGACCACGTGGTCAGCCACTACAACGAGGTCAAGACGCTCACCGCCGGCGGCTTGAACGCCAAGTGGAGCGGCGATGTGTGGACCCTGGGCAGCGACCTGTCGTTCTCGCAGGCCAAGCGCGACAACACCTGGCAGGCGGTGCGCTTTGGCAGCAACCCGGACACGGTGTCGTTCGATTTCCGCCGCAGCGTGACACCGACCATCAGCACCAGCTCGGACACGCCCGAGTGGGGCATCAACGGCCAGACCGAACCGCAGGCGCTGCGCGACAAGATCGCCGCGCTGGCGCTCAACGCCAGCCGCCCGGTCGATGCAGGCCCGTTCACCTCGCTGGAATTCGGCGCACGCGCGGCGCGGCGCGAAAAGCAGAACCGCCACTTCATCGGCAACCAATCCGGCTTCGACCAGCCGATTTCGGCGTACCAGGACCTGATCTACCCGGTCACCATGCCGGACTTGAACGTGCCCACGCTGACCGGCGGCAACATGGCCGAAATCGCGCGGATCGGGTTCGGCGGCTTCGACCCGGCCGCGCTCAACGAGCAGATGCTGGACCACTGGAACGTCAAGGAAGACGTGCGCGAGGCCTTCGCCAAGGCGGTCTTCAGCTCGCAGCTGTTCGGCACCGATGTCACCGGCAATGTGGGCGTGCGCCTGGTCAACACCAGGACCGATAGCCAGGGCTTCGATTCGGTCGGCGGCAATGTGCAGCCCAGCAGCGCCAGCAAGGAATACACCGACGTGCTGCCCAGCGCCACGCTCAACTTCCTGATCGACGATCAACGCATCCTGCGCTTGTCCGCGGCCAAGGTCATCGCGCGTCCGCCGCTGGACGAACTGCGCACCGGCCGTCGCCTGGACGACCCCACCGTCACCGTCGGCCAGCTCACCGGCAGCGGCGGCAACCCCCAGCTGGATCCGTTCGAGGCCACCCAGCTCGACGTGTCCTACGAGTGGTATTTCCACAAGGAAGCGCTGGCGGCATTGGCGGTGTACCGCAAGGAAGTGGATTCGAGCATCGGCTACCGTACCGACCGCGAAGTGATCAACGGCCTGGACTACCTGGTCAGCGCACCGTTCAATGGCGGCGGCGGCCATATCAACGGCGTGGAGCTCACCTTCCAGACCCCGTTCTTCTTCATCCCGCACCTGGAGAACTTCGGCGTCTACTCCAACTTCTCGCTGGTCGACTCCAACCTCAAGGAGTTCTCGCCGGAAGACAACCCGCTGCCGCTGAGCGGACTGGCACGCAAGACCGGCACCTTCGACCTGTGGTACAGCAACGGCACCTTCGAAGCGCGCGTGGGCTACAAGTACCACAGCCCCTACACGGTGGTGTACGGCTGGAATGCCGCGCGGCTGGCACGCCTGCAGAGCGAAGGCACGGTGGATCTGAGCCTGAACTGGCAGTACAGCAAGCAGCTGGGCTTCCGCTTCCAGGCCGGCAACCTCACCAACGAGCCGCTGCGCGCCTACACCGACAACAAGCCCAACCGTCTGGCCAACCAGGACGACGGCGGCTATCAACTGTTCGGGCGCCGCTACCAGCTGGAAGCGACCTACCGGTTCTAGGACTACGGGGCAACGCGCGGCGGGCTATCGCAGCCACGCAGGAACCGCACGCACGCGTGTGCATGCCTGGATCGTGCAGGCCGGTTCCGTGCAGCGGCTGGCGACCTAGCGCCTGCACCGCGGTGCGTCCGCTCCGACTACATCGCCGGCGCATATCGCGCCGGCAGCAGGCGGACGCAGCCGGCACGCAGACGCGAACTGCAACCCAGGTTTCGATTCCGCGTACCGCCTGCGCTGCACGGCGGCCACATGCAGCATGCTGTCGGCCGCTCCATGTTCGATCTGTCGAGGAATTGCATGCGCTCTACACGCCGTCTCTGGATGCCAACGCTGCTGGCGTTGGCGCTGTCTGTCTCCGCACACGCCGCCCAGCCCCCCGCCACGCTGTATCTCGGCGCGGACTTGTCCTACGTCAACGAGATGGAGGAATGCGGCGTGCAATACCGCGAGAACGGCGTGGTGAAGGATCCGTTCGAACTGTTCCATGCGCACGGCGCCAATCTGGTGCGGGTGCGGCTGTGGAACGATGCGCGCTGGACCAAGTACAGCGACCTGTCCGACGTCAAGAAGACCATTGCCCGCGCGCGCGCGCAGGGCATGCAGGTGCTGCTGGACCTGCACTATTCCGACGATTGGGCCGATGGCGAAAAACAGCTGATTCCCAAGGCCTGGGCCAGCATCACCGATACCGACGAGCTGGCGCGCACCCTCTACGGGTTCACCTACGACACCCTCAGCGCGCTCGACCGCGCCGGGCTGATGCCCGAGCTGGTGCAGGTGGGCAACGAAAGCAATTCCGACCTGATGGCCAGCCAGCCATGGGACAAGAAACGTCCGATCGACTGGCAGCGCAACGCCAAACTGTTCAACGCCGGCATCAAGGCGGTACGCGACATGAGTGCACGCTCGGCGATAAAACCGCGGGTGATGCTGCATATCGCCCAGCCGGAAAACGTGGAGCCATGGTTCGCTGCCGCTGCCAAGGCCGGCGTCACCGACTTCGACCTGATCGGCATCAGCTACTACCGCAAGTGGTCCACCCAATCGATGGCGCAGCTGGGCAAGACCATCAAGCGCCTGCGCAGCCGCTACGATGCCGACGTGGTGGTGGTGGAAACCGCCTACCCGTGGACGCTGGCATCCGGCGACACTTCGCACAACCTGCTGGGTGAAGACTCTCTGATTGCCGGCTATCCGGCCACGCCGCAGGGCCAGTCCAGGTACATGATCGATCTCACCCAGCTGGTGATCGATACCGGCGGTGCCGGCGTCGTGTATTGGGAGCCGGCCTGGACCAGCAGCAGCTGCAAAACGCGCTGGGGCACCGGTTCGTCATGGGAGAACGCCAGCTTCTTCGACTTCCAGCACGGCAACGAGGTGTTGCCGGCCATCGACTTCATGCAGCATCCCTACACCGGCGCGCCAGCGTCATACCGCCCCGCCACCGCGGCGCCTGCGCCTGCGCCCGCCGCCGAAGCCGGCAACAGGAGCCAACCATGACCGGCATCAACCGACGCGAACTGCTGCGCGGCATGCTGGCCAGCGGCGTGAGCGCGGCGCTGCCATTGGGCGCCGCGGGCGCTCTGGTTCCGGGTGGTGCCTTCGCTACGCCCGCTGCCGCGAAGGACACGGCATCGGTCGGCCCATTGGGCGATACCGCGCTGGCGCCACGCGAGTGCCTGCTATTGGATTTCGGCTGGCGCTTCCATCTGGGCCACGCCAGCGATGCGTCACGCGATTTCGACTTCGGCACGTTCCAGCGCAGCTTCGCCAAGGCCGGCAAGGACACCGCCACCGCTGCGCAGGCGGTCTTCGACGACAGCGGCTGGCAACAGGTGGACCTGCCGCACGATTGGGCCGTGACCCTGCCGTTCCGGCCGGAGCCGATCTCGGCCACGATGACCGAAGAAGACCCGGCAGCGGCGCATGGCTACAAGGCTCTGGGGACGAGCTTTCCGGAAAACAGCGTGGGCTGGTACCGGCGCACGCTGCAGATTCCGGCCAGTGATCTGGGCAAACGCATCTGCCTGGTATTCGACGGTGTGTTCCGCGATTGCATCGTGTTCTGCAATGGCCACATTGTCGGCCGCAATGCCAGCGGGTATTGCGGCTTCGAGGTCGACCTCAGCGAGGTGCTCGACTACGGCAAGCCCAATGTCATCGCCGTGCGCGTGGATGCCACCCTGGGCGAAGGCTGGTTCTACGAGGGCGCCGGCATCTACCGCCATCTGTGGCTGCAAAAGACCGATCCGCTGCACGTGCCGCAGCACGGCGTGTTCGTGCGTAGCGGCATCGAGGGCGGCAACGCCACCGCGCAGGTCTCCACTGAAGTACGCAACGACGGCACAACGCCACGCCAGTGCGTTGTGCAGGCGCGCATCACCGCACCGGATGGACGCACCGTTGCCCAGGCGGCCAGCGCAACCATCACGGTTGCGCCGGGCCAGGTGCAGGTAGTCGAACAGACCCTGCCGCTCGGCCAGGCCGCGCTGTGGTCGATCGACACCCCGCAGCTCTACAGCCTGACCACCAGCGTGCACAGCAACGGCAAGGCAACCGATGCGCTGGTCACGCCGTTTGGCGTGCGCAGCATCGCCTTCGACGCACAGCGCGGCTTTCTGCTGAACGGCGCCCCGCTCAAGCTGCACGGCACCAACAATCACCAGGATCATGCCGGCGTCGGCACCGCCATTCCGGATGCGCTGCACGAATGGCGCCTTCGCCAACTCAAGTCGATGGGCTGCAACGCCTACCGCAGCTCGCACAACCCGGCCACCCCCGAACTACTCGCGCTATGCGACCGCTTGGGCATGTTCGTCATCGAAGAAACCCGACGCATGTCCACCGACCCGGAGGCGATGGGCGAGCTGGAAACCATGGTGCGGCGCGGCCGCAATCATCCCAGCGTGATCCTGTGGTCGCTCGGCAACGAAGAGCCGCAGCAGGTCACCGAGCGCGGCGCGCGCATCGTGTCGCGCATGCAGCAGCGCGTGCGCCAGCTCGACCCCACCCGCCCGACCACCTTCGCCATGGACAAGGGCTTTGGCGACGGCGTTGGCCAGGTGGTGGACGTGGTCGGCTTCAACTACCGCACCAGCCAGATGGACGGCTTCCACGCGCAATATCCAAACATTCCGATCTACGGCAGCGAAACCGGCAGCACCGTGTCGGTCCGCGGCAACTATCGGCGCGACGACAAACGCGGCTACACGCGCGCCTACGACCTGGATCACCCCTGGTGGGCCAGCACCGCCGAAGCGTGGTGGAGCTATGTCGCCCAACGCCCCTATATCGCCGGCGGCTTCATCTGGACCGGCTTCGACTACCGCGGCGAACCCACCCCGTACAACCGCTGGCCCAATGTAGCCTCGCAATTCGGCGTGCTCGACAGCTGCGGCTTTCCCAAGGACAACTACTGGTACTACCGGGCGCAGTGGACCAGCGAACCAGTGCTGCACCTGTTCCCGCACTGGAACTGGGAGGGTCTGCTGCAGCCGGACGACAATAGCCATGTCGCGGTCTGGTGCCATAGCAATCTCGAAGCGGTGGAACTGCTGGTCAACGGCGTCAGCCAGGGCCTGCAGCAGGTGCCGGCCTATGGGCATGTCGAGTGGCGCGTGGCCTATGCGCCCGGCGCGATCGAAGCGCGCGGCTATCGCGGCGGCAAGCTGGTGCTGAGCGAGCGCCGCGAAACCGCCGGCGCCGCAGCCGCCATTCGCCTGAGCTGCGATCGCAATGGGCTGCACGCCGATGCCGAAGATGTGGCCGTGGTAAAGGTGGAAATCGTCGATGCGCAAGGGCACATGGTGCCGACCGCCGACAATCAGGTGCAGTTCGCCGTGCGCGGCCCCGCACGCCTGATCGGCGTGGGCAACGGCGACCCCAGCAGCCACGAAGACGACAAGGCGCCGCAACGCAAGGCGTTCAATGGGCTGTGCGCGGCGCTGCTGCAGACCACGCGCACGGCCGGCACGCTGGTCGTGGAAGCAAGCGCGCCGGGGCTGACCACTGCGCGGCTGGCGTTGCGCAGTAGCCAGGCAAAAGCGCGGCCGTCGGTGACCTGATCGGCAGGACAGCGCGGCAGATGCCGCGCGTGTCGCCGGCCCGAGGTGTCTCGGGCCGGCACCTGGCCGGGTGCACTTCGTCGCGCGCATCCGCCAAGGCCACTCTTCAAGACCCCCCTGGATGCCCGGGCGGATGAAGCAGTTCTTCGAGGCGCTCAGGTATTGCCGGGTTCGTGATGCCGCACCGCCCAGCCATGCACGGCCACCGCCGTACATGCCGAGGAGCACCAGCTGCTGTCAGCGCAAGCGCGAGAACGCACCGATCCCGGCAATCGCCAGCCGCTCGGCGGGCACCGCCGTTTCGGCGAACGACAGCCGCAGGTAACGGATCTGGCGGATCTCGGGGAAATTCAGGCGCTGGGTCGAAAGCGCATAGGCGATGTTGGCCAGCTCGCCGGCGCCGGCCGGCTGCCAGCGTTGACCATCTTCGCTGGTTTCGGCGCGATAGCCCTTCGGTGGCGCGGCACCGTTCATCACCGTGCGCGAGGGCGTGAGGCTGAAGCCAGCGACCTGACGCAGCACACCCACGTCGATGGTCACCTGCGCAGGGCGGCCCGGGGTGGGAGCGGGCACGATCCAGATCGTGCTGGCATCGTCGTCGAGCAACGTCTCCGCCCCCGGCGCGCTGGCCCCGACGATGCGCCAGCCGGCGCTGGACAGCACGTCCGGCGCGTTCGCCGTCGGCCGCGCGACCGGCACCGGCGCCACCGCGCGGAACAGCGCGAACTCGCTGATCGCCGGGCACACCGGCGCCTCCAGCACGACCAGGCGCACCCGGCGCGCGGTCAGCGGGCGATCCAGGCGCACGATCCGCTGCGCGCCGATGCATTGCGCTTCGGCCAGCCGCCGCCATTGCCCATCGACCTCGGCCTCGACCGCGAAACGGGTGACGCGCACGCCCAGCGGCAGATATTCGCGCAGCCGGATCAAGTCGAAGGCGTGTGCCGCCGACAATTCCAGCGTCAGCGTCGGCGTGGTGACCTCATCCGGCGTGGACCAGTAGCTGTCCGGCTGGCGATCGAGCACGCGCGCCGGCTCGAACCCCGCACCGCGCGACGCAGTGGCGCTGGCCTTGGCGCCCTTGGCCAGGTCGACGGCGAAGCTGCCGCGGATCGCATCGCCGAAACTCTGCAGCACTGCCACGTCGTGGTCGGGAATACGACCGCGTCGGTCCGGCGGAAGATTGAGGTTCATGTTGGTGCCGCGCGCCACGGATGTGTCGAAATAGCGCACCAGGTTTTCCGGGCTGCGTACCTTGCCGTCTTCGTCGGCGTGGTAGAACCAGCCCGGGCGGATCGAGGTATTGGTTTCTGCCGGCCACCACAGTGGCGCCCCGCGCACGCCGGAGTTGCCGTTTTCCTGGGTGTACGGAGCATTGGGCATGGTCGGCCAGCTCGGATCGCCAGCGATGCCGTCCTCGTTGCCGCCCCAGCGGATATCGGCACCGAGCGGGTCGAACGTGCAGGCCATCGGCTGGTGCTGGTGAACCAGCGCGATCATCCGTGGCCAGTCGTAGTAGGCAGGCGCATCGATCTTGCGCGACTCGCGCGCACCACCGTAGTAGCCGTCGCCTCCATTGGCACCGTCGAACCAGAACTCGAACAGCTCGCCATAACCGGTGCAGAGCTCGACGATCTGCTTGCGGAAGTAGTCGAGATAGCCGGGGCGGCCATATTCGGCGTGGTTGCGATCCCAGGGGGAGAGGTAGATGCCGAACGCCAGGCCGGCGCGGCGGCACGCCGCCGCCATTTCGCCGACGATGTCGCCCTTGCCGTTCTTGTAGGGCGAATTGCGAATGCAATGTTCGGTCAAGCGTGTCGGCCAGAGGCAGAATCCATCGTGATGCTTGGCGGTGAAGATCAACCCTTTCAGATTGCCGGCCTTGGCAGCGGCGACGATCTGGTCGGCAGAGAAATCGCTGGGATCGAACCTGCGCGGGTCTTCGTCCCCGTAGCCCCATTCCTTGTCGGTGAAGGTGTTCATCGCAAAATGCACGAAAGCGTATTGCTCCCACCGATGCCACCGCAGCTGTCGTGCGCTGGGCACGGCGCCCCACGGCGCCGGCCCGTTCGCACGCGGCGCAGCCATCACCCGGGTGGGGTAGGCGCCAACACTTGCGGCAACGGCCACGACACCGGTGGCAAGGAAAGTACGACGATCGATCATTGGCGCCTCCAACTCTGCACGAGCTCGGATCTTAGCTTTTCCAACGGCGTGAGGGGTTTTCGCCGACGCCACCCACGATGCGGATTTCCTGCAAATGCTGGCTTGAACGAGTCAGCCAGCATCTGCAGTCCGCTGATGGACAGGAAGGTGACGTGCGGATGCTGCCGATCGGTCTTGGCAATGGCAACGACGCCAGTGGTGAACGCCATAGGCCAGCATCGCCACGTCATCGACGGTCAGCAAATGGCGTGCCGCCCCGTTGGCAGCGGCAACGCGGTGTCGCTGTCAGCGTCCGTGTCCGCCTGGCTGCTACGCAGCTGGCGTCGACGAGCATGCGAAGCCGCCGCGATCGTTCGCGGGGCGACGCTTGGTTGCGCTACGTAGACCTCGCTTCGCCAAATCCGGTGCACGCTTCTGCCCCGAACAAGCAACCGGCTCGCATCGGAGACATCGGCTCTTGCACGCAGATCGACGCGTGCGGCGCAGCTATCCAGCGCTGCGTCGCCTTCTTCATCACAGCACCAATCGCCAAGCCGCAACGCTCGCCATGACAGCAACGCCATCGGCAAGCAGGGCAGGATCCGCGGGACGTCTCTCATAGGACATCGGGTATCAGACAGGGCTAGCAGATGCTCCCGCCTTCGAACAAACCGGATGGAAAGTCATCCCGGCAACTGGCGGCCAACGCCTGCTCCGTGTCGCGCAAGGCGATGCCGCCTGCCAGTACGCTCGTGATCACCCTGACGTATCGTCAGGCGATGGATTCAGATCGCGCGGGAAATAACGGCGAAACTTCTCTTCCCACGCCTGGAATTGCTCCAACGTATAGCCATCCATCGGCCGTTCCACCTGGGCGGCCGCCTTGTTCTGCGCCACGTAGGCGATGCGCTGGGACGACAGTTCATCCCACGCCTTTCTGAGCGCGGCAGGATCGGGATGCGAGACCAGCATCGCCTCCAGCAAGGTGGCCTGCGCAACGCGCGCAGCCAGCAGGTCGCTGAGCGCATCGGTGACGGCCTGCATCCATTCGTGGTTGTGGGTCTCCATGCGCGCATGCCGGACGTCGGTGGGGGCAACGACTCTAACGCGGCCGCCGACACGATCATGTGCACTGACGGCTGAGTTCGCTGCCATCGCAGGCTGTCGCCTCTGCAGTCTGCAGGCCCGCCCAGAACGTCCGCCAGTCGGGTATTTCCCGACCTTTTGACAACGGCGACGCGGACTTAAATCTGTTCGGATCGAAAGATCAAGTTTCCAAAATGCCCGTCGTTATCCACGGTGCCGACCCGATCCTCATGCGATCTTCACACGACTGGTCTGACCGGCGCCTTCCAACCTGGACTCGGGACTGCCGCATGACCGCCTTACTGCAACGCTACTCCGTCGGCCGCCGTCTTGGCGCCGCATTCGCCTTGTTGATCCTGCTGTCGGGCCTGCTGGTTGCCATCGGCCTGAGTTCGATGGCCAGTGCCAAGAAGCAGCTGGACTTCATCGTGCTGGACCGCATGGCCAAAATCCAGATGGGCAACGGGATGCTGGATGCCAACTCGTCGATCATGATCGCGCTGGGCACCTACGCCATGGCAACCAGTGCCGAGCTCGACAGCCAGGCCCTGGAGACGATCAAGACCCAGCGCCAGCGCTACAAGGAGTTGCGCGCAAAGCTCGATACGCTTCCAAGCTCCGAGGAAGGCCGCAAGATTCGCGCCGAGCTGGACGCGCTGCGTGCGGTCTCCGGCAAGATCAATGACGACGTGATGGCGCTGGCCGCAGCCGACGACAATACGCCCGCGCAGATCTTGCTTGGCGAAAAGGCCCGCCCTGCCAATGTTGCCTGGCAGGACAAGATCCGCGAGCTGGTGAGCCGGCAGGAGCAGCAGAGCCAGCAGGCCTATGCTGAAACCGTGCAATCGATGCACCGTGCCAAATTGTTGTTGCTGATCGGCGGGATTGCCGTGGTCACGATCAGCGGCCTGCTGGCCTGGCTGATCACCCGCAGCCTCACTCATCCATTGGCCCGCGCCACCAAAGCCGCCGAAGCGATCGCCAACGGCCAGCTGGACAACCAGGTGCAGACCGACGCACAGGACGAAACCGGTCGCCTGTTGCGCGCCATGAGCGGAATGCAGGCCCAGTTGCAGTCCCTGTTGCGCGCGCAAGGCGAAATGGCCAAGCGTCACGACGAAGGGCAGATCAGTTTCCGTATCGATGCCAATGCGTTTCCCGGCGATTACGGTCGCATGGCGCAGGACACCAATACGCTGGTGGCCTCGCACCTGGCGGTGCAGACCACGCTTGCGCGCATCATGGGCCGCTACGCGATTGGCGACCTGAGCGAAAGCATGGCGGCCTTGCCCGGCGAAAAGGCCGTGCTCACCCAGACCATGGACGAGGTCAAGGCCAACCTGTCGGCGATGAACGCAGAAATCAAGCAGCTGGCCGTGTCTGCAGCCAACGGCGACTTCAGTGCGCGTGGCGATGCCGATCGCTTCCAGTACGACTTCCACGTCATGGTCGATAGCCTCAACCAGCTGATGGCCACCGCCGATGGCAATCTGCAATCGCTGTCCGCGCTGTTGCAGTCCATCGCCGCCGGCGACCTCACCGCACGCATGAGTGGCGATTTCCGCGGTGTGTTCGCGCAGATGCGCGACGACGCCAATGCCACTGCCACGCAACTGGCCGAGATCGTCGGGCGCATCCAGCAGTCGGCGGTGTCGATCAATTCGGCCGCCAGCGAAATCGCCGCCGGAAACCAGGACCTGTCGCAGCGCACCGAACAGCAGGCCGCCAACCTGGAAGAAACCGCGGCGTCGATGGAAGAGCTCACCTCCACCGTCAGGCAGAACGCAGAACACGCGCGCCAGGCCAACCAGCTGGCGATCGGTGCGGCCAGTGTCGCCTCGCAAGGCGGCGAGATCGTGGGCAAGGTCGTGGGCACCATGACCGGTATCGAAGCCTCGTCCAGGAAGATCGCCGACATCATCAGCGTCATCGACGGCATCTCGTTCCAGACCAACATCCTGGCGCTGAATGCCGCGGTGGAAGCCGCGCGCGCCGGCGAACAAGGCCGCGGTTTTGCCGTGGTTGCCAGCGAGGTGCGCACCCTCGCCCAGCGTTCCACCGCCGCGGCCAAGGAAATCAAGAGCCTCATCGACGACTCGGTCCAGCGCGTGGCCGAGGGCTCCACGCTGGTGCACACTGCCGGCACCACCATGGCCGAGATCGTGGCCAGCGTGCAGCGGGTCACCGACATCATGGGCGAGATTTCCGCCGCCTCGCAGGAGCAGTCGGCCGGCATCGAGCAGGTCAACCTCACCGTCACCCAGATGGACGAGACCACCCAGCAGAATGCCGCACTGGTGGAAGAGGCCACCGCCGCCGCCCGCTCGATGGAAGAACAGGCCGTGCAGCTCAGGCAGGCGGTATCGATCTTCAAGATCGAAGCCGAACGTCCATCGGTCCTGCATGCAGTCGCGCCCACCGTGGTGCCTGCCAAGAGCAAGCCGGCCAGCCCGCCCAAGCGCGAAACCGCCGCGGCACCGGCCAAGCGCCCGGCCAGGCAGGCAGCGGTCGCCAGCGTATCGAGCGGCAGCCCCGATTGGCAGGAGTTCTAGACCTGGGACCATCCGACCGCAAGGCCGGCTGCGCAGGCAGCCGGCCTTGCGCCGTCATGGCATCAGGCGCGCGCGAGGCGATCGCGCAGGAGCGCCTGCCTTCGAGCCTCCGTCGAACGAGGAAACAGCGATCGGCGGCTGGCGTGGCAGCAGCCAGTAGCCGGCATCACCGCCGACAGCATCGACCATGGCTCTTGGTGCACTCGCATTCGATGCAGTGGCATGGTGTCTCCCGATCCAGTGCGGTGTGTCGACGGTGGTCTTTGCATTGCAGGTGCCTGCCAGCGCTCGCCACTGCTGCGCGCCTGCCACAGGCTCGAATGTCGTCCGTCGCCTGTCGAATGCCGTGTCGCATTTCCGCGCGAGCGGGCGTTGGCATTGCACGCTGGGCAGTCCGCCCTCCCGGAAAGGATCGATCGCTGCGCGGGCGCAGGCGAGGTAGAGCGCAAAACGGCATGCATCCGGGACGAGCGTGCGATCGCCACGCGCCAGGCGCCGCCGTGCGCTTGCGCGACCATCGGTGGCCGCAGCGCTGTGCTGTTGGGAATCGTCCCGCGTGCGCTGCCCGTGACCTCGTTTGGTCGACCGCGCTGGCAGCACCGACCCGGCCAAGGTGTAAAATATAACGACTCTCATTTACATCCACGTCATGCCCTGCGTCACCCGTCACTCCATCCGCGCCATGGCTCGGTCGGACCCTCATCTCTGGACACGTGTTGCCGCAGCGACTGCCACGGTCGTGATCCATGCACTGGTCGCCTGGCTTGTGTTCGATGTGCGCCGCTTCGAGGCCGACCTTGCGCCGCCGCAGGACGTCCGACTACGCCTCACCCTGCTGCCCGCGGCGGCTCCGCCGACACCCGTCGCACCGCGACTCGCTCCAGAACAGGTGATGCCGCTACAGGCGCACCGTGCGCCCGCCGTCCGGTCTCGCCCGCAGCTACCTCCGGTCGAGCATCCAACACGCGATCCGCTGCCCGCTGCGTTCCCCAGCGTTGACCTCCCACCGCCATCAACCGCAATCACCCAGCAGGTCCCCGCATCCGACGGCCAGGACAATGCCACCTCGGCAACGGCCGCCCCGGCCCCGCCCCCTGCACCACCGGCACCTGCCGCTGGAATGAGCGACCCTGGTTGGGAAGGGCGCGTCCTGGAGCGCCTGCAGCGTTTCCGTCGCTACCCCAGCGCCGCCAGAGCGCATCGTCAGGAGGGGGTGGTCTTTGTGCGTGCCATGGTCGACCGTCAGGGCCGGGTCGTCGCCGCACGCGTGCAGCTGGGGAGCGGCTACCTGGCGCTGGACGACGAAGCGCTTGGCACGTTTGCAAGGGCGCAGCCGCTTCCTCGGCCGCCCCACACCTTGCCCGACCCGTGGAGCTCGAGGTGCCGGTGGAATTTTTCCTGCAGTAGCCCGCCGCCGGTCAAAGCGTTTCCAGGAACGCCACGATGGCATCGCGCTCTTCCTTCTGCAGGCCAAGAGGAACCAGCAGGGGATCGGGTCGAGGAAAGAGCGGATCGCCGCGCTGCTGCTCCCTGGGCCTCGGCCTTGGCATGCCCGCGTTGTAGGCGGTAACGACACTGCGCAGATCGGTGAATCCGCCGGTGTGCATATAAGGGCCGGTCTTGCCCACCTGGCGCAACGACGGGGTGCGGAACGTTCCGCTGTCACGAGGATCCCCGCTGACCTCGTAGCGGCCCAGATCCTGGCGCGCGCGCCCGTAGAAATGCAGCCCGAGATTGTGGAAGCGATCGTCGGCGAGCGTCGGGCCGCTATGGCAGTTCATGCAGCGGGCCCGCGTTCTGAAAAGATGCAGCCCCCACAGCTGCTGATCCGTCAACAGCTCGCGCCGCCCCTGCAGAAAGCGATCGTAGCGACTGGCACGCGGCACCAGGCTGCGTTCGAATGCCGCCAGTGCCCGGGCGATGTCCTGCCCGGTGATGCGTGATGTGCCAAACACGCGTCGGAATCGGCCGGGGTAGTCCACGCTGCGGTTGAGCCGCTCCACCAGGCCGGCGGACGAGAACGCCATTTCCCTGCCATCTTCGATGGGGTGGAGCGCCTGCTCCTCCAGCGACGGCGCACGTCCATCCCAGAACAACGACGCTGCAAATCCCGCCATGGCCACACTCGGTGCGTTGCGTCGTCCCTGCTGGCGATCGTGGCCGAACGATACGCGACGCCCATCACCCCACCCGAATTGCGGATCGTGGCAACTCGCGCACGCGATCTGCCCCGAGCGCGACAAGCGCGGGTCTTCGAACAGCTGTCGGCCAAGCTCGATCTTCTGCGCGGTTGCCGGATTGTCGAAGGGCTCCGGGGCTTTCGTGGGCAGGGGCGCCAGCTCTCGCCAGGTTGCGCCTTCGGAAATGTAAGGCCTCGGCCACGATGCCTGCGGGCCGGCATAGGCCTGGCGCAGGCAAGCCATGTCAATGCCGGGCGATGACAACGCCAGCATCGCCTCGCAGTGCCGGACTGCGGGCGTGGACGCTGTCTCGGGCACCGCGTCGCCTGCGATACACCATGCCACCAGCACCAGCCAGTAGCGTCTGGCAGCGCCTGCCACCTCAAAGGCCCCAACGCATCGGTCAATTCCTCACCATCAAAACCGATAGCCCGCTTCGAGCCAGTAGCTGCGCCCCTGCTCGAAGTAGGACGACGACGACGTCGTTCCAGCGATCTTGTTGATGCGATTGAGCACGTTCATGGCTTCCACGCGCACATACAGGTGCTGTTGGGCAGGCAGGCGCAGGCTGTATTCCAGTGTCGTGTCCACGGTGAAGGCGCGCGGGTAGCGCACGTCGCGATAGACCGGATAGACCTCGCCGCCCACCTCCTCGCTTCCTTGCTGCACGATGTCGCGAAACCCATCGCGGTAGCGCAGGAAATTGCTCCAGACCAGTGCGCCGGGCCCGAGGTCCAGGTGCGATTGCGTTGACAGGCGGACGGTCCATTTCCGCGCGAAGTCGGTCGCCGGAAGGTCGTAGAGCCAGACGCGGCTTCCCTTGTACAGCACCAGCTGATCGCTCTGCTCGCTCCAGCTGGTCTGGTACGTACTGTAGTTGCGCCGAATATCTGTGTAGTCGAAGGCGAACTGCAGCTGAGTCCGACTCGGTCCCCAGTTCACGCTGTTTTCGGGGGTTACGCTCAGGGTGTAGACGTCGCTTCGGCTACGTCCGTTGTTCACGTATTCGTAGACATTGCTGGTGAATGCACCGGATGCGTCGTCGCTTCGTACCGATTGCCGCAGCACCTCGTCGCGGTTGTCGCGATTGACGTACTTCAGGCTCAGGTCCAGTCCACCCCAACGCTGGTCCAGCCCCACCGTCCATTCGTTGGTATAGGGAATGTCGACATCGCTCAGACGATTGGTCGAAGCGGCGGACGTGCCCTGCAGGCTTTCCCATGCGGTGCGTGCACTGGTGCGGGTCTTGACCAGGGTCAGGCGTTCGCGGCCCTCCCGCAACAGATACGTAAAGAAATTGCGCCCGTAGTAGCGGTTGAGCCCAGCGGTCAGCAGGGTGCGCTTGTTGTCGAACACATCCCACGAGGCAGCCAGGCGTGGGGAGAACGTCGTCCTGTCCCAGATGCTGTCCTGATCCAGACGTATCCCGCTGCGTATGCTCACCGGACCCAGGCGCGCGTCGTCCTGCAACCACGCCCCATAGGCCTGGCCACTGACCTTGAACTCCCCTGCCTGGTAGGTCGTCTGCCGCCGGAAGTATTGCCCGCGCCCGGCGACGACGGTCCCGGATACGGAGGTCAGCACCGGCGACAGCGAACAGCTTTCCGTATCCACCGTGCCGTTGCTGCTGGTGCAGCTGGTAGTGGCGTACGGCTGCAGGTAGCTGTAATGGTCGTTGAGGCGCTCGTAATTCGCCTCCCGGTGCTGCAACGACATGCCCAGCTGCAGCGTGTGCTCGCTGGCGCCCCAGGCCAGCGGCTCGCGGTCGAACTGCGCCTGGTAGCCCACCTTGCGGTCATGCTGGTCGATATTCCCCCAGCTGCCCTCTCGACTGCTGTTGTTCACTCCCCAATCGAATTCCCGCGACCGATTGGCATCGCTGGCGCTCTCCTCTCCTGCGGCATAGCCACGGAGGGGGATGTCCGAACGTGTCTGCGTGACGGTACCAATCAGCCCGATGCCGCCCGCGGTTCGCCCTTCCAGCCGCACGCCCAGCTTGAACTTGTCGAACTCCGGCTGGAAGTCGCTGCTCGCCGACTGCTCGAAGTCCTGTTCCTGTCCCTCGGGGACGATGATGTCGTTCCACACCGAGCGCGCCATGCGGAACCACACCTTGCCGTGCAGCTGCTCGCCTGCCCTGCGGGTCTGGGCATCCACTACCCCGCCGGTGAAATTGCCGTAGGCGGCGGGTACATTGCTGTCGTAGACGGTCACGCCTTCGAGCAGATCGGTGTCGACCGCGATGCCCTGCGACTGGCTGGGCACATCGGCATAGTGGTCAGGATTGTTGAAGACCGGATCGATGTCGTTGTTGAAACTGATGCCATCGATCAGGAACAGGTTCTGGTAGAACGGCGCACCATTGATGCTGAAATCTGCCGGACGAATCTCGCCGGCATTGCGCGAACTCCTGGCGGTATCGCTGAACTGCACCGAGGGATTGATCCGCAACAGCGTGGCCAGATCGCTCTCGCCGCGCGGGGCCGCATCGAGATAGGCCTGGTCCAGCGCCATTCCTTCCGAGTAGGGGAAGGTGCGCTGCGCTCCGATGCGCAGAGGCGCCAGCGGGACGACACCGCTGCCTGCGGCAGGCGCCCGCAGCAGCGTGTAGCTTCCATTGGAGCGCGCAAGCAGACGCAGCCCCGAGCCCGCCAGCAGGCGCTCCAGGCCTTCGCGATCGGTCACGCGGCCCTGTAGCGCGGGCGCGGTGAGTCCATCGGTCAAGGCAGGATCGAAGGCCAAGGCGATCCCTCGTTCAGCGGCAAACGCGGTGAGCGTCGCTCCCAGCGGACCGGCCGGCAATCGTGCCGGCGTTGCCTGGGCGAAGGCTGGACTTGAGGTGGCCGCCAGGGCCAGGGCCAGAAGACGGATGCGCACAGGGCGGCAAAGACGACGCATGAAGACGCTCAACGGTGGGGGTTCTTCCACTTGCCCCGCGAAACCGGAAAAAGTGTCACCCCGATGGGCTCAGGACGGGACGATCGTCGTCCACCAGCCGTGGGCGCGGCGCTCGATGGCCAGGCCATGGGCCTGGGCGATCATGTCGAGCGCCTGGTCGGTCCGCGCCAGCGGGAAGACACCCGAGACCTGCAACGCTGCCACCCGCAGGTCGCAGCGCAGCACGCCACGGCGATACCGGCCAAGCTCCTGGATCACCTCCCCGAGTGGCTGGGCATCGATCGCCAGCACGCCGCGTGTCCATCCGGCCAACCGCTCCGTTGGTGCGGGGGCACGGTCACAGCGATTGCGGTCGAACCACACCGCGGCTCCCGCATCGACCCGGTGGAACGAAGGCACCCGCCCTCCCAGCTCGACGCGCACCGCGCCGTCGAAGACGGCCAGATGCGTGCGGTGGTCTTCGACACGGACCGTGAAGCGCGTGCCCAGCGCCTGCATGCATCCATGCGCAGTGGCAACCTGGAACGGCCGCGATGCAGGCAGGCTGTCAGGCGCGGTGGCGATCAGCACCTGACCGCGCTGCAGACGCAGCAGCCGGTGGGTTGTCCCGTACGCGACCTCCAGCGCGGTCTGGGTATCGAGGTCGACCCGGGTTCCATCGGCGAGCTGCCGGTGCAGGCGCTCCCCCGTGCCTGTCCGCAGATGGAGATTCCCGTTCGATCGCTCCCACAGCTGCCAGGCAAGCCACCCGCCGGGCACGGCGATTGCGCAGGCACCGAGGTGCTTCAGGGCCAGGCGCCGCCCCGGATAACGCGGACGTTCCAGGACAGGACGGGCCACACGCGGCGGGATCGTCTTCAGCGTCCCCAGAAGTTCCTCGACCCGTTGCCAGGCCCGGGCATGATCGGGGTGCTGTCGCTGCCAGCGCTCGCACGCTGCCCGGTCTTCCGCTCCGCCATGCTCGCTCAGGCGCATGGCCCAGTCGGCGGCCTGTTCGAGCACGCGGGGATCGAGCGGAACGGTGCGCCCGGCGGGATCAGGGCGCATGGGTCAGGCACGCAAGCCAGGCGCGCTTCATGTGGCGCTTGACGGTACTCAGCGACAGCTCGAGCGCGTGGCCGATCTCCGCATAACCGAGCCCTTCGCACTGTGCCAGCAGGAAGACCTGGCGCACCGGCACCGGCAATCCAGCGAGCATCGCGTCGATCAGGCACAGCGCCTCGCAGACCAGCGCGCGCTCCTCTTCGGAGGGCACGCTTGTCTCGGGGAGCGCGGCCAGGCTGTCCAGGTAGGCCCGCTCCAGCGACTGCCGGCGATACCAGTTGGCCATGAGTCCCTTGGCCACGGTGGTCAGGAAGGCACGCGGCTCGTTGAGTGCTCCGAGGTCTCGCCGGCCGACCAGGCGGGCGAAGGCGTCCTGGGTCAGATCTTGCGCAACCTCTTTGCATCCGACCCGGCCGCCAACCCAGCGCTGCAACCACGGCTGATGATTGCGGTAGAGCAAGGCGAGCTCGGAGTGGTCGACGGCCATGAGAAACCCCTGGAAGCGAGGGCGGCTTCGAACGACATGGCTGACCCAAAGATGAGAGTGATTCTCAATTTTGACATGCCGTGCAGGGCCTGGCTACCGTCGATGGGCGGCGGGCAGGCGCGGATACGGTGTCGAAATGGCCTTGCCGATGTGCATGCCGTCGGGGCCAACGGGCGACGGCACGACGGCAGCGCACGGATTCGCCGGTGAGTGCGCTTAAACTTGCGTGCGCGCCGACCCGGGGCAGCGGCCGATCCCGTTGCAGACACCTGTGCCATCCCGGCCCCGTACGTGTCGTCGCAGCATCGACCTCACCCCTGTTCAGAGGGTCGTCGCGACAGGCTCGCGCCGAACATCGCGCCACCTGGCCGCATCCGACCCTGATCGACCGCCACATCCCGGAAGAAGATTTCTTGCAAAACACCGACACAAAAGAAAAAACCAGGAACACCGGTGGGGCTGTAGAGCACACCCCGCTGATGAAGCAGTTCTTCGCCGCCAAGTCGGACTACCCCGACCTACTGCTGTTCTTCCGCATGGGCGATTTCTACGAGCTGTTCTACGACGACGCGCGCAAGGCCGCGCGCCTGTTGGATATCACGCTGACCCAGCGAGGCAGCTCCGGCGGTGCACCGATCCCGATGGCCGGCGTGCCGGTGCACGCCTACGAAGGCTATCTGGCGCGGCTGGTGGCCTTGGGCGAGTCGGTGGCGATCTGCGAGCAGATCGGCGATCCGGCGCTGGCCAAGGGCCTGGTCGAGCGCAAGGTCGTACGCATCGTCACCCCCGGCACGGTCACCGACGAAGCGCTGCTGGACGAGCGCCGCGACACCCTGCTGATGGCGATCGCGCGCAGCAAACAGGGCTATGGCCTGGCCTGGGCGGATCTGGCCGGTGGCCGCTTCCTGGTCAACGAAGTAGACAGCGTCGATGCGCTGGAGGCGGAAATCGCCCGCCTGGAGCCGGCCGAGCTGCTGGTACCGGACGAAGACAACTGGCCGGAGTTCCTGCGCAGCCGCACCGGCGCGCGGCGCCGGCCGCCGTGGTTGTTCGATGCCGACAGCGGCCGGCGTCAGCTGCTGGCGTTCTTCAAGCTGCACGACCTGTCCGGCTTCGGCATCGACGACAAGCCCTGCGCCACCGCCGCTGCCGGCGCGCTGCTCGGCTATGTGGAGGAAACCCAGAAACAACGCCTGCCGCACCTGACCTCGATCGCGATGGAAGTGGCTGGCGAAGCGATCGCGATGAATGCCGCCACGCGTCGGCATCTGGAGCTGGACACGCGCGTGGATGGCGACACCCGCAATACCTTGCTCGGGGTGCTGGACAGCACGGTCACGCCGATGGGTGGGCGCCTGCTACGGCGTTGGCTGCATCGCCCGCTGCGCCTGCGCAATGTGCTGGTGCAGCGCCATCACGCAGTGGCAAGCCTGATCGATTCCGGCGCCGATGCGGATGTGCGCGAGGCCTTCCGCGCGCTCGGCGATCTGGAACGCATCCTCACCCGCGTGGCGCTGCGCTCGGCGCGACCGCGCGATTTCTCCACCCTGCGCGATGGCCTGGCATTGCTGCCGAAGGTGCGCGCCCTCCTGGCGCCGCTGGATTCGCCGCGCCTGCAGGCCCTGTTCGTCGAACTCGGCGAGCACGATGCCACTGCGCATCTGCTGGTCAGCGCAGTGGCCGAACAGCCACCGCTCAAGCTCAGCGATGGCGGCGTCATCGCACCCGGTTACGACGCCGAGCTGGACGAACTGCGCCGGCTGTCCACCAACGCCGACCAGTTCCTGATCGACCTGGAGCAACGCGAGCGTGCCAGCAGCGGCATCGCCACGCTCAAGGTCGGCTACAACCGCGTGCACGGCTATTACATCGAGATCAGCAAGGGCCAGGCCGACAAGGCGCCACTGCATTACAGCCGCCGCCAGACCCTGACCAATGCCGAGCGCTACATCACCGAAGAGTTGAAGAGTTTCGAAGACAAGGTGCTCTCGGCGCGCGAGCGCTCGCTGTCGCGCGAAAAACTGCTCTACGAAGGCCTGCTCGATGCGCTGGGCAGCGAACTGGAAGGCCTCAAGCGCTGCGCCGGCGCCCTGAGCGAACTGGATGTACTGGCCGCCTTCGCCGAGCGCGCGCAGGCACTGGACTGGTCGCAGCCGGAACTGGACGACGCGCCCTGCCTGCGCATCGAACGCGGCCGCCACCCGGTGGTGGAAGCGGTGCGCGAGCAACCCTTCGAACCCAACGATCTGGAGTTGCACAGCGAGCGCCGCATGCTGGTGATCACCGGCCCGAACATGGGCGGTAAATCGACCTATATGCGGCAGAACGCGTTGATCGTGCTGCTGGCGCATATCGGCAGCTTCGTGCCGGCCAGCCGCGCGGTGATCGGGCCGATCGACCGCATCCTCACCCGCATCGGTGCCGGCGACGACCTGGCGCGCGGGCAATCCACCTTCATGGTGGAGATGGCCGAGACCAGCTACATCCTGCACCACGCCACGCCGCAGTCGCTGGTGCTGATGGACGAGATCGGCCGCGGCACCTCCACCTACGACGGGCTGGCACTGGCAGACGCGGTCGCGCGCCATCTGGCGCACAGCAATCGCTGCTACACCTTGTTCGCCACGCATTATTTCGAGCTCACCGCGTTGGCCGACGAATCCCACGCCGGCGGCGCCAGCGGCATCGCCAACGTGCACCTGGACGCCGTCGAACACGGCGAGCGGCTGGTGTTCATGCATGCGGTCAAGGATGGCCCGGCCAATCGCAGCTTCGGTCTGCAGGTCGCCGCGCTGGCCGGCCTGCCCAAGGCGGCGGTGACCCAGGCGCGCCGCCGGCTGGCCGAACTGGAGCAGCGCGGGGGCGAAAGCCATAGCGCGCAGATGGCACCGGCGGCACTGGATGCACCGCAGCAGTTCGGGCTGTTCACCGCGCCGTCCTCCGCGGCCCAGGAAGCGCTGCAGGCGCTGGACCCGGACGAGCTCACGCCCAAGCAGGCGCTGGAAGCGCTGTATCGGTTGAAGGCGCTGCTCTGACAGCGGTGCCAGGACCGCACGGCGATCCTGGTAGCGTCGCGCCGTCGGGAACGTGGGAAGTTAGCTCCGGCACGTAGCCACGGCATCGTGCCGCTTCGCACTTAGGCAGGACGTATCCGCCACCGGACACTCCTCGCACGCGGCCGGCGCTGCCCAGCCTGCGGCCAAGCGCGCCGCTCCACCCCGGGGCCCGTGCCCCGGCGCGGTACCACGATGCGATCGACCCGGGCAGCGGTGTCGCCAAGCGACACCAGGCAGCGCTCCGCCAATTGCCCTGGACGCCGGACGGGAGCACCCTGCCGTAACGCTCGCTCACAGGAAACGATGCCGATGACCACGTCCGACTCGCTCACCGCGCAACTGCTCGCGCAGCTACAGGGCCCGCACCTGCAACAACTGGCTGGGCGCCTGGGCATCGCGCCCGACCAGGCGCAATCGGCGGTGCGGACCGCGCTGCCGCTGTTGATGGGCGCCCTGGGCCGCAACAGCCAGCAGGCCGGTGGCAGCGATGCCTTGCTGGGTGCACTGCAGCGCGACCATGCCGGCAGCCCCGACATCGGCAGCCTGGTCGGCTCGCTGCTGGGCGGTACCGCCAGCGGCGCGCAGGCCAACGGCGCCGGCATCGTCGGCCATGTGTTCGGAGCCAAGGCAGCGCAGGCGGCCGCCGGCCTGAGCCAGGCCACCGGCCTGGAATCCGGCAAAGCCAGTCAATTGCTGCAACTGCTCGCCCCCATCGTGATGGCGTACCTGGCCAAGCGCTTCGTCGGCGGCGGTGCGGCGGCCGGCAGCCAGCTGGGGCCCGCGCTGGCGCAGGAACAGCAGTACGTCAACAGCGGCGGCGCGGGCGGCCTGCTGAGCCGCGTGCTGGATCAGGACGGCGACGGGCAGCTCGGTCTGGGCGATGTCATGCAGCTGGGCGGACGTCTGTTCGGCAAACGTTGAGCGCTCTGCCGCTCCGGCACCGGCGTGCTATCCATAGCAACGCGCTATCGATACGTTTGAATCATTCGAATTCAATAAGCGATCAGCGCTCTTTATGGTGTCTCCACGCTTCCAGAAGATGTGTCCGCTCGATGCAGCCCCTCAGCCCATTTCGACCTCCCCACTGTTCCGGCGGCTGCAGCCACCCGCTAGCATCGGCAGGACCCGTGGAGCTCCCCGCGCTCGCTGTTTCATCGATGACCATGCACTGAGCCTTGCCCGCCACTTCGATCCCCCAGCACGTGCCGGCCGTTCGGCACGCCGCTCCCCAAGTGCCCACGCACACAGGTAACCGCCATGACAACCGAAGCAAAGTGCCCGTTCAACCACGCCGTCGTCGGGACCGGAACCACCAACCGCGACTGGTGGCCGAACCAGCTGCGCGTGGATCTGCTGAGCCAGCATTCGAGCAAGTCCAATCCGCTGGGCGAGACCTTCAACTACGCCGAGGCGTTCAAGCGCATAGATCTGCAGGCGCTCAAGCAGGACCTGCGCGCATTGATGACCGATTCGCAGGACTGGTGGCCGGCCGACTTCGGCCATTACGGCCCGTTGTTCGTGCGCATGGCCTGGCATAGCGCAGGCACCTACCGCATCGGCGACGGGCGCGGCGGCGGCGGCCGTGGGCAGCAGCGTTTCGCGCCGCTCAACAGCTGGCCGGACAACGTCAGCCTGGACAAGGCGCGCCGGCTGCTGTGGCCGATCAAGCAGAAGTATGGCCAGGCCATCTCCTGGGCCGACCTGATGATCCTCACCGGCAACGTCGCGCTGGAATCGATGGGCTTCAAGACCTTCGGCTTCGCCGGCGGCCGCGAAGACACCTGGGAACCGGACCAGGATCTGTACTGGGGCCGGGAGACCAAATGGCTGGGCGGCGACGACCGCTATTCGCGCGGCTCGCCCGGCGTGGACGAAGCGCACGGCGTGCTGGTGAAGGACGACGACAGCGAAGTACCGCACACCCGCGATCTGGAGAACCCGCTGGCCGCCGTGCAGATGGGCCTGATCTACGTCAACCCGGAAGGCCCGGACGGCAAGCCGGACCCGGTGGCCGCCGCGCGCGACATCCGCGACACCTTCGCGCGCATGGCCATGAACGACGAAGAGACCGTGGCGCTGATCGCCGGTGGCCACACCTTCGGCAAGACCCACGGCGCCGGCCCGGCCGACAACGTCGGTGCCGAGCCCGAAGCCGGCGAGCTGGAAAGCCAGGGCCTGGGCTGGCACAACCGCTACGGCAGCGGCAAGGGCGCCGACACCATCACCAGCGGCCTGGAAGTGACCTGGACCACCACGCCCGCGCAGTGGAGCAACGACTTCTTCGACCACCTGTTCACCTTCGAGTGGGAACTGAGCAAGAGCCCGGCCGGCGCACATCAGTGGGTGGCCAAGAACGCAGACGCCATCATTCCCGATGCGCACGATGCCTCCCGGAAGCATCGCCCGACCATGCTGACCACCGATCTGGCGCTGCGCTTCGACCCGGCATACGAGGCGATCTCGCGCCGCTTCCATCAGCACCCGGAGCAGTTCGCCGATGCCTTCGCGCGCGCCTGGTTCAAGCTCACCCACCGCGACATGGGCCCGCGCTCGCGTTATCTTGGCCCAGACGTGCCGTCAGAGGAGTTGCTGTGGCAGGACCCGGTGCCGGCGGTCGACCACCCATTGGTCGATGCACAGGACGCTGCGGCCCTCAAGCAGACCATCCTGGCCTCGGGCCTGAGCGTGGCGCAGCTGGTCTCGACCGCCTGGGCCTCGGCGTCCACCTTCCGCGGCTCGGACAAGCGTGGCGGCGCCAACGGTGCACGCATCCGCCTGGCGCCTCAAAAAGACTGGCAGGCCAACCAGCCCGAGCAGCTGGCCACCGTGCTGGCCACGCTCGAGCGCATCCAGGCCGACTTCAATACCGCGCAGTCGGATGGAAAGAAGATTTCGCTGGCCGACCTGATCGTGCTGGCCGGTAACGCGGCGGTGGAGCAGGCTGCGCAGGCAGCGGGCCAGCAGGTGACCGTGCCGTTCGCCCCCGGCCGCACCGACGCCTCGCAGGAACAGACCGATGTCGAATCGTTCGCCGTGCTGGAACCGGTGGCCGATGGCTTCCGCAACTTCGCCAAGCGCCGTTACGCGGTGCCGGCCGAAGCGCTGCTCATCGACAAGGCACAGCTGCTGACCCTGACCGCGCCGGAGCTGACTGTACTGGTCGGCGGCCTGCGCGTATTGGGGGCGAACGCCGATGGCTCCCCGCATGGCGTGTTCACCAGCCGGCCCGGCGTGCTGAGCAACGACTTCTTCGCCAACCTGCTGGACATGCGGACCGAGTGGAAAGCCACCTCCGACACCAAGGAGCTGTACGAAGGCCGCGACCGCAGCACCGGCGAACAGCGCTGGACCGGCACGCGGGTGGACCTGGTGTTCGGCTCCAACTCCATCCTGCGCGCAGTCGCCGAGGTCTATGCCAGCGCCGATGCGCAGGAAAAGTTCGTGCAGGACTTCGTCGCCGCCTGGACCAAGGTGATGCAGCTGGACCGTTTCGATCTGGCCTAAGAGCAGCTAGCAAAACGACTGCGCGGCCGCCAGGCGGGCGCGGTCGGTGCTCGGAATCGGCATGTACCACTCGTACACTGCGGTTCCTCCGCGCCGTCCGCACCCACCTGACGACCGCTAAGTTTTGTTAGCCGCTGTAAGTCGCTGGATCGTTCGTCGATCCGGGCCGCACGGCTGCTGCGATACACACGCCCCGGGCCACCGGGGCGTCTTGCTTGCATTCGATTCGGCCGCCAGGACTACAAGGCGTCGATATCGCCCAAGGCATTGATCAACCGGCGTGCGCGCTTGTCGGGCTTGCTCTCCGGCGCCCGGTAGCCGGTGCGCTCGGCGGCGCGCTGCAACCGCCACTGCGCCCGCGCCTCACGCGATGGCTCGCCCTCCACGTACAAGGCCTGCGCCACCGGCGCCGGCCCGCGGACATCGCTGAGCCCGGCCACCGTGATCTCGAAGATTTCGCCACCACGGTCGATGCGCAGTCGCTCGCCGCGGCGCAGGCTGCGCGAGGGCTTGGGGCGCTGGCCGCCCACGTCCACCTTGCCGGTGTCCACCGCGTTCTTGGCCAGGCTGCGTGTCTTGAAAAAGCGTGCGGCCCACAGCCACACATCCAGCCTGACCGTCGTGCCCTGTTCCAGCTCCGGATTCATGCGCCGTGTTGTCTCGCTCTGTCAGGTAACCGATGTTTGGGCAGCCATCGGGAACTCAAGCTGGGCGGTCGATGCGGTCGTGGTGGTCGGGGACCCAGGGCGATGGTCGGCACTGCCCCCATCCGCCCTGCGGGCACCTTCCCCCGCAAGCGGGGGAAGAAAGCGCGAAGCGCCGGATGAGGGAACGCCCGGCCATGCCCATCGCCGACCGAACAAGTACCCGCCAACGCGCCCTTCTCCCGCCCGCGGGAGAAGGTGGCGCGCAGCGCCGGATGAGGGAACGCCCACCCATGCCCATCGCCGACCGAACAAGCACCCGCCAACGCTCCCTTCTCCCGCCCGCAGGAGAAGGTGGCGCGAAGCGCCGAATGAGGGACACGGCCCTCGACCGAAAGAGTCAGCGCACCGTCTCCGAAGGCTGCATCGCTACTGTCGAATATGGAACCTGCCTCGAAACAAGATACGCAGCGCAAAGCGGATGACTGCATTGGCTCTCATCCAGCAATGCTAGTGTGCGCAACTTCTGCGCGACGATGCCAAGCGATGCCCAACTCCGCTGTCCTGACCGAAGGCCCGATCGGCAAGAACCTACTGTTGTTCGCGTTGCCGATCATGGCCGGCAATATCGCCCAGTCGCTCAACGGCTCGGTCAACGCGATCTGGATCGGCCGCTATCTTGGCGAGGAAGCGCTGACCGCCGCTGCCAACGCCAACAGCATCATGTTCTTCCTGATCGGTTCGGTGTTCGGCATCGGCATGGCATCCACCATCCTGATCGGCCAGGCCATGGGCGCGCGCGACATCGCCCAGGCGCGCAAGGTGATGGGCACCAGCGCGAGTTTCTTCGGCGGGCTGTCGGCCGTGATCGCCATCCTCGGCTGGTTCCTGGCACCGCATCTGCTCACCGCGATGGGCACGCCGGCCGCTTCGCAACAACTGGCCGAAGCGTATCTGCGGGTGATCTTTCTGGCGATGCCCACGCTGTATCTGTTCGCGTTTCTGTCCGCAGCCCTGCGCGGCACCGGCGATGCGCGCACGCCGTTCCGTTTCCTGCTGCTGTCGGTGCTGCTGGATATCGTGTTCAACCCGCTGCTGCTGTTCGGCATCGGGCCGTTTCCGGCGCTGGGCATCGCCGGTGCGGCCTGGGCCACGCTGATCGCGCAGGTGGGGGCGCTGGTCGGGCTGCTGGTGTATCTGCGCCGGAAGCGCCACATCCTGTGGCTGGGGCGGCGTGACCTGCACCTGTTCCGCATCGACCCCGCCATCCTGCGTGCGCTCATCGTCAAGGGCGTGCCGATGGGGCTGCAGATGGTGATGATCTCGCTGGCGATGATCGCGATGCTGTCGTTGGTCAACGGCTTCGGCACCGACACCGCTGCCGCCTATGGCGCGGCGCTGCAGCTGTGGAATTACGTGCAGATGCCGGCGATGGCGGTCGGCGCAGCCTGCTCGTCGATGGCCGCGCAGAACGTGGGCGCCGGCCTGTGGGCGCGCGTGGACGCCACCGCCCGCACCGGGATCGCCGCCAACTTCCTGATGACCGGCCTGCTGATCGCACCACTGATCCTGTTCGACCGCTGGACCCTGGCGCTGTTCCTGCCCGAGGGCAGCGCCACCCTGGAGATCGCGCGCCATCTCAACCACATCGCCATCTGGTCGTTCCTGCTGTTCGGAGTGAGCTTTGTGGTATCGGGCGTGGTACGCGCCACCGGTGCGGTGATCCCACCGCTGTTGATCCTGGCGTTTTCGCTATGGGGCGTGCGGGTACCGCTGGCCAATGCGCTGTTGCCGCACCTGGGCGCCGATGCGGTGTGGTGGAGCTTCCCCATCAGTTCCACCTGCTCGATGCTGCTGTCGCTGGCGTATTACCGCTGGGGCGGCTGGCGAACGGCACGCATGCTGGCGACGCCGGCCAATCCTTCCGAGCTGGCCGCCGCAGCGGAAGTGCCCGCTCATCCGGCCTCGCCGGTGGCGGATACGGCGCCGATGCAGGCGCCGCCGCAACCGCCGCGTTGATCATGCCTGCGACCGCAGGCATGCCCCCCGCTACACGGTGCCGGGCAGCTTCCCAGTACAACGCTGCATCGACACGCCCGGTGCGAATTGGGTACGACGTTCGCTGAGCCACAAACGCAAACGGCCGCCCCCAGGGCGGCCGTCTGGCAGCTGCAGGCACGAGGACCTGGCAGCGATATGGCTTACTCGGCCTTGGCAGCCGCTTGGCGAGCGGCCTTGGCCTGCGCAGCGGCAGCCAGATCTTCCTTGATGCGGGCAGCCTTGCCTTCCAGGCCACGCAGGTAGTACAGCTTGCCGGCGCGGACCTTACCGCGGCGCTTCACTTCGACCGAGTCAATGATGGCGCTGTGGGTCTGGAACACACGCTCGACGCCGAAACCGTGCGAGATCTTGCGCACGGTGAAAGCGGAGTTCAGGCCGGCATTCTTGGTACCGATCACCACGCCCTCATAGGCCTGCACGCGCTCGCGGTTGCCTTCCTTCACCTTGACGTTCACCACAACGGTGTCGCCCTGGTTGAATTCCGGCAGCTTGCGCTGGATCTGGGCGGCTTCGAAGTCAGCCAGGATGGTTTTGTTGAGTTTGCTCATGGTGGGCACCGCGTGTCTGGTGATATTGGACCGGCAGTCGCCGCACGGCGATTGCTCGAGGTTCGTAGGAGGGCCAGACGCAAGGCTGGCCAGCAAGCCGCATATTGTACCCCAATCGAATCTTCAAGGGCTAGGGGTGCGCCCTTATTTCTTGTCGCCGGGCTTGTCGTCGCCCGGGTCGAGTTCGCGGCGAAACTCTTCCAGCAACCGACGATCGTGCTTGTCCAGTCCGGCCTCGTCCAGCAGGTCCGGGCGACGCAGCCAGGTCCGGCCCAGCGACTGCTGCCGCCGCCAGCGCGCGATGGCGCCGTGGTTGCCCGAGCGCAGCACCTCGGGAACGTCACCCCAGGCGTGGGTCGCCGGATGGCTGTAGTGGGGGCAGTCCAGCAGGCCCTGCGGCCCTTCGAAACTGTCCTGGGCGGCGGATTCGGCGTCGTTCAACACGCCGTCCTGCAACCGCGTCACCACGTCCACCAGCACCGCCGCGCCCAGCTCGCCACCGGACAGCACGTAGTCGCCGATGGAGATTTCCATGTCCACCGCCTGATCGAGGAAGCGCTCGTCCACGCCCTCGTAGCGGCCGCACAACAGCACCATGCGCGGCAACTGCGCCAGCTCGCGGGCGAGCGCTTGGGTGAGCGGCCGCCCCTGCGGGCTGAGGTAGATCACCGGTGCCGGGCGCGCGTCAGCGGCTTGCGCCGCTTCCAGGCAGGCCCGCAACGGCTCGATCAGCATCACCATGCCCGGGCCGCCGCCGAACGGACGGTCGTCCACCCGGCGGTAGTTGCCCTGCGCATGATCGCGCGGATTCCAGCCCTGCAGTTCCAGCAATCCGCGCTCCTGCGCCCGCCCGACCACGCCGAACGCCGCGCATTGCGCGATGAACTCGGGAAACAGGCTGATGACGTCGATGCGCACTGGCAGGGATTCGGGAATCGGGAATGGGAAGGCAAGAGCGAAGCGGATGGCTTCGCTCAGAAATCCGGGTCCCAGTCGACCACGATCCGGTTGGCCTCGAAATCCACCGACTTGACGTAGTCCGGCAACACGAACGGAATCATCCGCTCGCGATCGCCGCGCACCACCACCACGTCGTTGGAGCCGGTGGAGAACAGATGCGAGACCGTGCCGAGGCTGACGCCTTCGACGGTTTCCACCTGCAGGCCTTCCAGATCCACCCAGTAATACTCATCGGGCTTGGGCGGCGGCAACGCACTGCGGGGAACGAAGATCTCGGTCCCGTGCATGGCTTCGACGGTGTCGCGGTCGCTGATATCGGGGAACACCGCAATCAGATTCTTGCCCTGATCGCGTCCACGCACACCGCTGAGCACCGATTCCTGGCCGGACGGCGAGCGCACGATCCACGGCTGATACCGGAAGATCGCCGTGCGCGGCTCGGTCCAGGATTCGAGCTTGAGCTCGCCCTTGACACCAAAAGCGCCGACTATCCTGCCTAACAGGATGCGGCGCTCGGTCGGCTTCATCTGTGTCGACTCTGGGCCGGGCAGCGAGGCCCGGCCCTCAAGATCAGGCCGCAGCGGCCTGGGACTTGGACGCTTCGCGATACAGGTTGCGCACCTTGTCGGTCAGCTGTGCACCGTTGCCAACCCAATGATCGACACGGGCGATATCGAGCACGATGCGCGGTTCGGCGCCCTGCGCAACCGGGTTGTAGTAACCCAGACGCTCGATGTTGCGGCCGTCGCGCGCGCTGCGCACGTCGGTCACGATGATGTGGTAGAACGGACGCTTCTTGGCGCCGCCGCGGGTCAGTCGAATCTTGACCATGGTGTCGTTTTCCTCAGTTGCCCAGTCGCCAGAGTGGCGCGGTAAGCCGGCGATTATAGCCGGCCGCGCCAGCGAAGCCAAGCCACGACGCGCAGCTGCGGCAGATCGCTCAGATCGCTTGCCAGGCACGGGTTTGCAGGGCCCGCTCCAGCAGCGGCAGCTGCGCCGCATGCGGTGCCCAGCGGGCCGGCCCGAGCGCAACGATGGCCTGCTGCCCGCGCGCATTGCAGGCGAATGCGCCATCGAAACGCTCCAGCTCGCCCAGCTCCACCGGCCGGCTCACCTGGGCGATGCCCAGCGCCGTCAGTCCCGCCTGCAGCAGCTGTTGCCGGGTGCCCCGCAGCGCCGGCCCCTGCGGCCAGACCACGCCTCCGCGCTGCCAGAATCCCAGGTTCCAGAACGCCCCCTCCAGCACCCTGCCCTGCCGATCGTGCAGCACCACATCGTCATGGCCGGCCTGCATGGCCAGCCGGCGCAGGTGCAGCAGCGGAAAGGTGCCGACATGCTTGAGGTCAGGCCGTTCGCGCACGTACTCGGCGAGCTGCGCGCGCAGGCCGGCCTCGGGCATGTCGGCAGGTGGCGACAGCGCGACCATCACCTCCAGCGCAACCTCGCGCAAGGGGTTGCGAAAATCGTAATCGGGCGCGAACACGGTGACGCGCAGGCTGGCATCGGCCATCGCCGACGCGGCCAGCGCGGCACGCAGGTGCGCGCGCAGTTGCTGAGGTTCCAGCGCCTGGCCGAACAGCGCGCGGCTACCCTCCTGCAGGCGCTGCAGGTGCAGATCCAGCCCCAGCGTGGCGCCGTTGCGGACCTGCAACGTGGTGAAGTGGCCGTAGTTGATCAGCGCCACGGCGCCGAGTTGCTGCGCGCTGGCCGGTGCGCCGTTGCAGAAGATCAGCGACATAACAGGGCCTGCGCCCGCTCCCACCACTGCGTGACCAGGTCGCCGGCCGGTTGCGCGGGCGCCATCCAGGCCGACTGCCCGGCCCAGGCCTGCATCGCATCCAGGCGGTTATCGCGCGCGGCGGCCTGGCGCATCGGTGCAGTCAGCGCGCGCTGCACCGGATACGGTGCCGGCGGCGGTGCATCCGCCGCGCTGGCGGCCCGCACGTAAGGCGTTGCCAGCGCGCGGCCGAGTCGCCCGGAAAATGCGCGGGTGGGCTGGGTCTGCTCGGGTTCGGACGTGACCAGCGCGTCGGCCCAGGCGTCGGGCAGTGCCGCTTCGGGCGTGCGCAGCAGGCCGGTGCCGATCTGCACGGCACTGGCGCCGAGCAACAGCGCCGCGGCGATCCCACGCGCATCGGCGATGCCGCCGGCGGCGATGACCGGGACGTCCAGGTGGTCGACCAGGCGCGGCAACAACGCAAACAAGCCGGTCATCTGGCGCTCGGCCTGGCCGGCATCGAACGCGCCGCGATGGCCGCCGGCTTCCGCGCCCTGCGCAACCACCGCATCGGCGCCGGCATCCTGTGCCGCGCGCGCCTCCTGAAGGGTCGTGGCGCAGGCGAACCAGGCGATGCCGGACGCCTTCAGTCGCGCCACCTGATCGGGACGGAACACGCCCATGATCGAGGAGGCCACCGTCGGGCGCGCGGCGAGCAAGGCCTCGAACTGCGCATCGAAGTCGGCCGGCGCAGCGTCGCCAGCCGATTCGGGCACCGACGGCCCCCATTGCGCGAGAAACGCACGCAGACGCGCCTCGGCTTTCGCATCGCGCGCGGGCGCCGGATCGGGAATCCACAGATTGACCTGCGCAGGGCCTGCACTCACCTCACGGAAGGCGGCCATCCACGCCACGATGTCCTGCGGCTGCGACAACACCGCCCCCATCGCCCCCATGCCGCCGGCATTGGCAACCGCCGCCGACAACGGCACCGGGCAGGCGCCAGCCATTGGACTGAGCAGGATCGGCAGGCGCAGGCCGAAGCGCTGCTGAAAGGCATCCACGTTCGGATATCTGCTCATTGACACCATCGACAACCATGAGATGGCGCATGGTACCTGCGATGGTCAATATGCGATGACGATGCAGACGCGTGCGGCCAGCGGGTATCGCCAAGCGCGCCGTGACGCAACTGTCAGCACATCCGGATCGGCGGCGATGGCCGGCCTCGGCCTGCCGCCCCCACCAGGACATCCACCTCACGCAACACCCGGTTGCGATGGCTGACTGCCTGCGTGCCGCAAGCGAGCGAATGAGCAGCGGAAGAAACGCTGGCCGTGCGCCCCCTGCACGCTCACGCACCGCGCGCGGCGCCGATGCGCACTCAGCGGAACGGCATGCCGCCGCGGCCACCCATCGCACCCATCATGCCCTTCATGTTGCGCATCAGGCCCTTCATGCCGCCGCCGGCCAGCTTGCCCATCATCTTTTCCATCTGCTGGTACTGCTTCATCAGCTTGTTGACGTCGGCCGGCTGCATGCCCGAGCCGCGTGCGATGCGGGCGCGGCGCGAGCCGTTGAGCAACGCCGGGTTGCGGCGTTCCTTCTTGGTCATCGAGTTGATGATGGCGATCATGCGCGGCACTTCCTTGCCGGTGACCTGCTGCTTGACGTTATCCGGGATCTGGCCCATGCCCGGCAGCTTGTCCATCAGCCCATGGATGCCGCCCATGCTCTGCATCTGCTCGAGCTGTTCCTTCATGTCGTTGAGGTCGAACTTCTTGCCCTTGGCGACCTTGGCGGCGAGCTTGGCGGCTTTCTCCTGGTCGACGCTGTGCTCGACCTGCTCCACCAGCGACAGCACATCACCCATGTCCAGGATGCGGCTGGCAACGCGGTCCGGATGGAACACGTCCAGGCCGTCGGTCTTTTCGCCGGTACCGACGAACTTGATCGGCTTGCCAGTGATGTAGCGCACGCTCAGCGCGGCGCCGCCGCGGGCATCGCCATCGGTCTTGGTCAGCACCACGCCGGTCAGCGGCAGCGCCTCGCCGAACGCCTTGGCGGTGTTGGCCGCGTCCTGGCCGGTCATCGCATCGACCACGAACAGGGTCTCGGTGGGATTGACCGCAGCGTGCAGCGCCTTGATCTCGTCCATCATCGCCTGATCGATCGCCAGGCGGCCGGCGGTATCGACCAGCAGCACGTCGACGAAGGACTTGCGCGCGTCGCTGATGGCCGCGCGCACGATGTCGACCGGCTTCTGCGACGCATCGGAGGCGAAGAACAGCACGCCGACCTGTTCGGCCAGGGTCTTGAGCTGCTCGATCGCGGCCGGGCGGTAGACGTCGGCCGAGACCACCATGACCTTCTTCTTGCGCTTTTCCTTCAGGTGCTTGGCGAGCTTGCCCACGGTGGTGGTCTTGCCCGCGCCCTGCAGGCCGGCCATCAGCACGATGGCCGGAGCCGGCACGTTGAGATTGAGATCGCTGGCGGCCGCGCCCATCACCGCGGTGAGTTCGTCGCGCACCACCTTGATCAGGGCCTGGCCCGGAGTCAGCGACTTGAGCACTTCCTGGCCCACTGCGCGCACCTTGATGCGCTCGATCAGCGCCTGCACCACCGGCAGCGCGACGTCGGCCTCCAGCAGCGCGATGCGCACTTCGCGGGTCGCTTCGCGGATGTTCTCCTCGGTCAGGCGGCCGCGGCCGCGCAGGCGCTCCATGGTGCCGGAGAGACGTTGGGTAAGGGACTCGAACATGCGCAAGGGACCGCGAAGGGGAAACGGGCGTCGATTATAGCGGCACCGGCCAACGCCCCGCCCCAACCGACCCGACGCGCGCCTGGCGACACCGTTCCGGCGGAGCAGCCCCGCGAACGCGAGGCAGTGCGCAGCCCCGCACTCCGAGGCCTGCGAAGAAGCAAGAGCAGCACAACCAGACCAGCACGTCCCGCACGTCCCACCCGCGCGCTACCGGTGCGGGCCCGGTGTCATTCAGTGCCTTGCTACACCTCACTCGCCCGGGCGCCCCCCTTCCCTGCGTGCCACCACTCCCCTGCCACCCCCAAACCCACACACCCCGCGGCCACCCGCTTTTCCCGATTCCCGATTCCCGATTCCCGATTCCCGATTCCCGATTCCCGATTCCCGAATCCCGAATCCCGAATCCCGAATCCCAGCCCCCAGTATGCGAAACTTCCACGATGACAATCGTTCTCATCGCGTTCGCCTTGTACCTGCTGGCTGCGGCCCTGCTCACCCGCGCGGTGATGCGCGATGGCAACCAGTCGCCTGCGCGCTGGCTGGCGCCGGCGCTGGCAGCGGTGGCGCTGCATGCCGGCTACCACGTGCTGGTGGCGTTGCGTACCGCCGGCGGGCCGGACATGCATTTTTTTGCGGCGCTGTCGCTGACCGGGCTGGGCATGGCCGGGCTGACCGCGGTGTTCGGCGGGCGCGGCAGGACCGCGGCGGTGGGCGTGGTGGTGTTCCCGTTGTCGGCGATCCTGCTGGCCTGTTACCACGCCTATGGTCACGAGCCCAGCGCGGACCTGGGCTGGCGGCTGGAGCTGCATGCGTGGATGGCCCTGCTGGCCTACGCCACCCTGGGCATCGCCGCGTTGCTGGCGATCATGTTGTGGCTGCAGGAGCGCGCACTACGGCGACGCGACTTCCACACCTGGCTGCGTGCGCTCCCGCCGCTGACCGAGCTGGAAACGCTGCTGTTCCGCACGATCACGGTCGGCTTCGTGTTGCTGAGCCTGACCCTGCTGACCGGCCTGCTGTTCGTGCAGGACTTCCTGGCGCAGCGCCTGCTGCACAAGACCGTGCTCAGCATCCTGTCGTGGGTCGTGTTCGGCGCGCTGCTGATCGGCCGCTGGCGTAACGGCTGGCGCGGCACCAAGGCGGTGCACTGGACGCTGACCGCGATGGCGCTGCTGGTGCTGTCGTTCTTCGGCAGCAAGTTCGTGATCGAACTGGTGCTGGGCCCGCGCTGATTGCGATGACGTCGGGTGACCGACGGTCACCGGCGCCGACGCAGCCTCTATCCATCCAATGCAGCGCTGACCACCTCCCAAGGCTGCTGCGGGCCCGGGTGGGCGAAGCGATAGGCGATGCGGCGGCGATAGACCTGGCCGGGTCGCAGGATGGTCGAGGGGAACTGCGGGCGATTGGGCGCATCCGGGTAGTCCTGCGGCTCCAGGCAGATGCCGCGTCCGAGCCCGGGGTGATGCGCATCCAGATGCTGCCCTTCGTAGAGCTGTACGGCCGGCGCATCGCTGCTGATGCGCATCGCCACGCCGCTGTGCGGCGAATACATCTCGGCCACGCAGTCCGCATCGGCCGCCAGCACCAGACACTGGTCGTAGCCCTTGCCCAGCACGATCTGCGGATGCGCCGGGTCGATCCGCTCGGCCAGCGCGGCAGGCGTGCGGAAGTCGAACGGCGTGCCGGCCACCGCGGCGATCTCCCCGGTCGGGATCGATTCGGCATCCACCGGCAGATAGCGGTCGGCCGGCACCCGCAACACCTGCGATGCGGCACGCAGCTGCGGGTCGCCGGACAGGTTGAAATAGGGGTGGTGGGTCAGGTTCACCGGCGTGGCGGCATCGCAGCGCGCCTCGAAGTCCAGCTGCAGCGTATCGCCATGCAGGGCCAGCCGTGCACGCACCTGCAGGTTGCCGGGATAGCCTTCTTCGCCATCGGGCGAATCGTAGCCAAGCAGCACCTGGTCGGCGGTTTGCTCCAGCACGCTCCAGACCCGCCGGCCGAAACCACGCAGGCCGCCGTGCAGCTGGTTGCGCCCCTCGTTGGCGGCCAGCACATGGGTGAGGCCATCGAGCGTGTAACGCGCACCGGCAATGCGGTTGCCGAAGCGGCCGACCAGGATGTTGAAGCTGTCGCCATCGGCGGCGTAGGCAGGCAGATCCGGCAGGTTCAGCACCAGCGGCACCACGCCCTGTGCGGTGGTCAGATGCAGCGTGTGCAGGATGCCGCCATAGGTCAGCACTTCGGCCGTCAACCCGGCATCGCTGCGCAGGGTCAACGCATGGACCTCGGTTCCGTCTGGCAACTGCCCGAACACTCGCTGCATGGATCGCCCCGCACTGTTGGAAGCCCGCGAGCATAGCCGCCTGGCGCCGTCGCCGGCCATGCGCTTGCGCACATCCTGGCCGGCCTGCCACTGCCGCCGGCACGCACCAGCGCGCGCACGCGGCAGGGCTCGCCTTCCCCTCATCCAACGCGGCGACAGACGGCCACGCACGCATTACCCTACCGCTACGCCTGCGACGCCGGCGCACGCCCTCGCCTACCGATCCCAGTAGCGCCCAGCCGATGCAGTGGATTTCCCTCGCGTTGCAGACTTCACGCAGCAGGCTGCTGCCCGTCATGGTTGCGACTGCCGTGGCGATCACCGCCTTGGCGGCCCCTGCGGCCGAAGTCAAGGTGACCGGCACGCTGCGCGTGGACCAGCCTGGCGCACAGGTGTCGCGCCAGGTGTTCGGGCAATTCGCCGAACACCTGGGCACCGGCATCTATGGCGGGGTGTGGGTGGGCGAGGAGTCGCCGATTCCCAATACGCGCGGCTATCGCAACGACGTGCTTGCGGCGTTGAAGGCCATCGCGGTACCCAATATCCGCTGGCCGGGTGGCTGTTTTGCCGACGAATACCACTGGCGCGACGGCGTGGGTGCACCGGCGAAGCGCCCGATCCGCGTCAACACCCACTGGGGCGGCGTGGAGGAATCCAACCGGTTCGGCACCCACGAGTTCATGGACTTCACCGAACTGCTCGGCACCCAGGCGTACATCGCCGGCAACGTGGGCAATGCGGCGCCGGACGAGATCGCGCAGTGGAGCGAGTACATGACCGCCCCCACCCGCTCCAGCCTGGCCAGCGAGCGCCGCACCAATGGCCGCGATGCGCCCTGGCAGGTGCCCTACTTCGGCGTGGGCAACGAGCTGTGGGGCTGCGGCGGCAACATGCGGGTGGAATACGCGGCCGACGTGTACCGGCGCTACCAGACCTTCGTCAAGGCGCCAGCCAACCAGAAGATCCTCAAGATCGCCCCCGGCCCGAACAACGACGACTACCACTGGACCGAGGTGATGATGCGCGAGGCCGGCACCTTGATGGATGGCCTGAGCCTGCACTACTACACCGTGCCCGGCGGCTGGCCGCCGCGCGCCTCGTCCACCGATTTCGACGAGGCCGCGTGGATCGACACGCTCTCGCGCACCCTGGTGATGGACGAACTGATCACCAAGCACAGCGCCATCATGGACAAGTACGATCCGGCCAAGAAAGTGGCGCTGGTGGTGGACGAATGGGGCACCTGGTACGCCGGCCTGCCCGGTGCGAACCCGGGATTCCTGCATCAGCAGAACAGCCTGCGCGATGCCTTGGTGGCGGCGCTGAATATCGACATCTTCAGCGCGCATGCCGAGCGCGTACGCATGGCCAACATCGCGCAGATGGTCAACGTGCTGCAGGCGATGATCCTCACCGACGGCGACAAGATGGTGCTGACGCCGACCTACCACGTGTTCGCACTGTACAAACCCTACCAGGACGCCACCCAGCTGCCGCTCGAGCTGCGCACGCCCGAGTATCGCCATGGCAGCGTGCACGTGCCGGCGGTGCACGGCTCGGCCGTCAAGGCCAGGGATGGGCATGTGTATGTGGCGCTGACCAACCTGGATGCAACAAGCGCGGCTGACGTCAGCGTGGAGGTGCGGGGGCTGTCCGCACGCCGTGTCGAGGGACAGATTCTCACCGCCCCCGCGATCACCGCGCACAACACGTTCGCGCAGCCGCACGCGGTGGAACCAGCAGCGTTCAAGCAGGCACGCCTGCAAGGCAAGACGCTGGCGGTGGCGCTACCTGCGCGCTCGGTGGTGATGCTCAGGCTTGAGTGAACCGCCAGCGGCGGACGGGCGATCGGTACGCTGGCGCCGCGGGACGCGATACTGGGGATGGCTATCTTGCGCCGATCGCATGGTCGCCCACCACCCAGGACGCACGGGCGATTCGACTCGCATGCAACGCATGGCGAGGGGTGCCTGCCCAGTTGCACCGGCGATCCACGCCGACGCAGTAACGGCAGTTTCCGTCAGGCATCGCTGCCGGCTGCTGCCACGCAACATGCGGCCGCCATCGTTTGCGACCGGCGTCATATCAATGATTGATTATTCCGGAATGAACACCACGAAAATGAAACACGCCGGAAATTTGCTTTGACACTGAAGTACCGGCTCCGCAGCGTCGCCTCTCCACGGGCCCCGGCCCGCGCTTGGAGAAGCACGCATGAAAGCCTTGGGCAGTGTGGCGATGCAGGTAGCGGTTGTGCTCGGCGTGGCGTTGGCGCCCGGCGCACACGCGCAAACCCTGGTGTGGGAAGAGAACTTCAACGGGCCGTCCATCGACGGCAGCAAGTGGACCTACGATGTGGGCACCGGTTGCCAGATCGGCTTGTGCGGATGGGGCAACGGCGAGATGCAGTACTACACCAGCCGCCCCGAGAACGCGCGCATCGACAACGGCCGGCTGGTGATCGAAGCCAGACGCGAGGCCTTCCAGGGCATGCCGTTCACCTCGGCGCGGCTCAAGACCGAAGGCCGCATGCACTTCAAGTACGGCACGCTGGAAGCACGGATCAAGACACCGGCAGTCGGCAATGGGCTGTGGCCGGCGTACTGGATGCTGGGCACCATCGGCGTGTGGCCCGGCCGTGGCGAGATCGACCTGATGGAAGCCGGCATGGCCGCAGCGATCGCCAACGGCACCGCCAATCGCCGTATCGGTGCGGCCGTGCACTGGGACTACAACGGCTCGCAAGCCGACTACGACACCAGCTACACCCACCCGGTGAACCTGCACAACGACTTCCATGTGTACCGGCTGACCTGGGACCCGCAGTTCCTGCGCGTGTCGATCGATGGGCAGCAATATTTCGAATTTGCCATCTCCAATATCGAAGGCGCATCGCTGCACGAATTCCACCAGCAGCATTATCTGCTGCTCAATCTGGCCGTCGGCGGAACCTATACCGGCGTGACCTCGCCGGCGGCCGTCACCGCACCACTGCCCGGCAAGATGGAGGTCGACTACATCCGCCTGTACCAGAACCCCGGATCGCAGCTGTACGTGGGCACGCAACATGCCGTCCCCGCCGGACGCTTCGGTGTGTTCACCGAGCAGAGCGATACCAGCGCGCGGCTGACCTTCGGGCAGGATGCCGAGCTGTATCTGTGGAACAACCTCAGCCCGATCGCGCAGGCACCGTTCGAGGGCGGCAGCGTGATGGCCTATCGCGCCAACGCCGGCGCCTGGTTCGGGCTGGGCATCCAGAGCGATTACCGCAATCTGGCCGCCTACGCCGGTGGCACGCTCAAGCTGCACCTGAAGACGACCACACCATCCACGTTCAAGGTCGGCATCAATACCAGTTTTGGCGATAGCTGGGTGGATTTCGTGGCCGGTGGCAACCAGTACGGACTGGTGCGCGATGGGGCCTGGCACGAGGTGAGCATTCCCTTCAGCGCGTTCTACGATCTGGACCTGCAGGCGGTGAAGCAGCCCTTCATGCTGGTGGCCGACCCGCCGGCAGCGCCGGTGGAGATCGCCATCGACAAGGTGTATTACCAGAGCCGCTGAGCGCGGCGATGCAAGGGCAGCCAGCGCTCAGCGCTGGCTGCACGCACCGTTCGAAACCAGGGTGACCCGCTGCCGGGACCGGACGCAGCCGCTCAAGGCGCAGCGGCAGGCGGCGCTCAGGCGCTGGCGGCCACGCCCTTCAGCATGTCGATGAGCTGGCGCAGGCGATACGGCTTGGGCAGGAAATCGACCCGCGCCGGCAGCGGCGGCAGCTGCGCCTTGGCAAAGCCCGAGGCCAGGATCACGCGCGCCTGCGGCAGCAGCTGCGCCACCTGCTCGCTCAATTCGATGCCCGACATGCCGTTGGGCATGCGGATGTCGCTGAACACCACGTCGTAAGGGCCGCCCTCGCGCAGCATGCGCAACGCGCCATGGCCATCGTCGGCGGTGTCGACGCTGATGCCGGCATCGCGCAGCGCTTCGCCGATCAACTCGCGCAGTTCTTCTTGATCTTCCACCATCAGCAGGCGCAGGGGTTCAGTCATGCTCGGCCTCCTCGATGGCCGGGAGAAACAGGGTGACAGTGGTGCCGCGTCCTGGTGCGGTCTCGATCTGCGCAAAACCGCCGGACTGGGATGCAAAACCGAATACCTGGCTCAATCCGAGGCCGGAGCCCTTGCCAACATCCTTGGTGGTGAAAAACGGTTCGCTGGCGCGCTGCGCCACGTGCACCGACATGCCCGGGGCGTCGTCGCGCACCGCAATGCCGACATAGCGACGCACGGCGCCATGCGGGTCCGATGGCGCAGCGCGCTGCTGCACGGCGGTGCTCAAGGTGATCGCGCCACCGTTTGGCATCGCATCGCAACTGTTGAACACCAGGTTGAGCAGTGCCGATTCGAGCTGACTGGGGTCAACGCACACGTCCGGCAATGCATCGGGCAGCTGCAACGTCAGGCCAATTCCGGCCGGACAGGCGCGGCGCAGCAGCTCCAGCGCACGCGTCACTACCGCGTTGACGGCGTGGCGTTCCGGTGCCAGCCGTTGACCGCGCGCAAAGCAAAGCAGTTGTCGCGTCAGCAAGGTGCCGCGATCGGCCGCCGTCTGCGCCGCTTCAACCAGCATGCGGGTGCGCACATCATCGCCGGCGCGCAAGGCGATCAGATCCAGGCTGGTCACCATCACCGTCAGCAGGTTGTTGAAATCGTGCGCCATGCCCAGCGTCAACCGGCCCAGCGCTTCCATCTTCTGCGACTGCAGCAGTGCATGCTGCGCCTGTTGCAGTAGTCGCTGCGCTTCGTGGCGGTCGGTGACATCGCGGGTGATCTCGGCAAAGCCGACCAGCACGCCGAATTCCAGCACCGGCTCGATCACCACGCTGGCCCAGAAACGACTGCCGTCCTTGCGCAGGCGCCACCCCTCGGTGGCCAGGCGCCCCTGCTGGCGGGCAAGCTCGAGATTGTGCATGGGCTCGTTGCGCTGCACATCGTCGGGCAGGTAGAAACGCGAGAAATGCACGCCGAGCACCTCATCGGCGCGATAGCCCTTGATGCGCTCGCCACCGGGATTCCAGCTGCGCACATTTCCCGCGACATCGAGCATGTAAATGGCGTAGTCGGAAACGCTCTGCACCAACAGCTGGCACTGCCGGCTGTCGTGAGACAGCGGCCCTGCGTTGTCGATGGCGGTCTGGGCATCCATCTGGCGATGTTTTCCCGGAAAAGCGCGCGACCATAGTGACGTGCGCGTGAAGGTTGCGTGCAAGCCGTCGCAGCCGCAAAAGCGTCAAAAACCCGGCGATTTGCGCGTGAAACTTATCGGCTACCATGACCGCCCGCCCAGTTTCGGTCAGCGCCTCATGCAGAACATCTCGACCACACGCGACCGCTGGATCTGGGCGTGCGCGGGGGCCCTGATGGCCGGAACATTGGGCGCAGAGCTGGTGACGCCGCTGGGCTACGCGGTGTGGCTGACCTATTTCATGGCCGTTGGCGTCACCGTGTTCCAGAACCGCCCGCAGGTGCCCATCGTGGTCGGCGTACTGTCGTGCATGCTGCTGGCAACCGGCTTTCACCTGGCGCCGCCCAGCACCAACTCGAGTTTCTCTTCGATCAATCGCAGCATCGGCGGTGTGTCGTTCCTGGCGATGGCGCTGGTGGTGACGCAGGCGATCCGGGCGCGGCGCCAGGCCGAGGTGGCGCTATGGTTGCAGCAGGCCGAAAACACCGTGGAAGCCAGCCTGCGCGGCGACCAGAATCCACAGGACCTGGCCGATGCCGCGGTGCGCGCCCTGTGCGAGACACTGGATGCGCAGGTCGGTGCGTTGTATCGCATCGAGGGTGATCGCCTGCGCCTGACTGGCGGTGCCGCACTGCCGGTGGACATGCCGGCCACTCTGCCGAGCAATGCCGGCCAATGGGGCGAGGTATTGCAACGGGCGGCGGTGCGCCGGGTGCGCGGCGTGGACGCCGGGCACCTGCAGATCGCCTCCGGCCTGGGCCAGAGCGCCTGCCAGGAACTGTTGCTGGCGCCGGTCACCGCCGATGGGCGGGTGATCGGCCTGCTGGAGCTGGGCCGTGTCAGCGATGCGCGGCCGGCAGCCACGCACGAGGAAGACCTGCTGGCGCGCTGCGGCGAAAACATCGGCCTGGCCCTGCGCACCGCGCTGCTGCGCGCGCAGTTGGTGGCCCTGCTGGAAGAAACCCAGCGCCAGAGCGAGGAACTGCAGACGCAGCAGGAAGAACTGCGCGTTGCCAACGAAGAACTGGAAGAACAGAGCCGCAGCCTGCAGCAGTCGCAGAGCGATCTGGAGCAGCAGCAGGCCGAGCTGGAACAGACCAACGTGCAGCTGGAAGAGCGCACCCAGGCGCTGGAAGCGCAGAAGCAGGCCTTGCTGGTGGCGCAGAACCAGCTGGTGCGCAATGGCAACGAATTGGCGACCGCATCGCGCTACAAGTCCGAGTTCCTGGCCAATATGTCGCACGAACTGCGCACGCCGCTCAACAGCGCGCTGATCCTGGCCAAGCTGCTGGCCGACAACAAGGACGGCACGCTCAGCGCCGAACAGGTGAAATACGCGCAGGCGATCCTGTCCTCCAACAACGACCTGCTGGCGCTGATCAACGACATCCTGGATCTGTCCAAGATCGAGGCCGGGCACGTGGAGCTGGCCGATGAGACCGTGGACACCGGCAGCATCGTGCAGCGGCTGCGCGACACCTTCGAACCGCTGGCGCGGCAGAAGGGCCTGACGCTGGAGATCCAAGCCGAGGTCGGCGCCCCCAGCCAGCTGGTGGTCGACAATCAGCGCCTGCAGCAAATCCTCAAGAACCTGCTGGCCAACGCGGTCAAGTTCACCGAGCACGGCAAGGTGCGTCTTTCGATCCAGGCGCATACGCCCGGGCGGGTGCTGTTCAAGGTGGAAGACACCGGCATCGGCATTGCGCGCGAGCAGACCGAGGTGATCTTCGAAGCGTTCCGGCAGGCCGATGGCAGCACACGGCGGCGCTATGGCGGCACCGGCTTGGGGCTATCGATCTCGCGCGATCTGGCGCAACGCATGGGCGGCAGCATCCGCGTGGACAGCGAGCCGGGACGTGGCAGCTGCTTCACGCTGGACCTGCCCACCGACGGTGCACCTGCCGAGGGTGTCGTCCTCGCCCACACCGACCTTGCTGCCACTGCATCGACATCGGCAGCCGAGTCTGCGCAACTCACGCATGCTGGGGTGGCCACTGCCGCACGGCGCGGCGTTGTCAACGGCGTCACGTCCACGCCACCGTTGCCGATTCCCGCCGCCGGCGCCGCGCCGCTGCAGCCTGCGCTGGACGATCGCGAGCAACGGCTACGGCCCGGCCGCCTGATCCTGGCGGTGGAAGACGACACCCGTTTTGCGCAGGCGCTGGTCGATCTGGCGCATGAACTGGACTTCGACTGCGTGGTGGCGCCCAACGCCGAGGAGGCGCTGCGCCTGGCCGCCGACCTGCGCCCCAGCGGCATCCTGCTGGACATCGGCCTGCCGGATGCCTCCGGCCTGAGCGTGCTCGAACGCCTCAAGCGCGATCCGGCCACCCGGCATATCCCGGTACACGTGGTATCGGCGCTGGAACGCAGCCAGATTGCGCTGGAACTTGGCGCGGTGGGCTATCTGATCAAGCCGGCCACGCGCGAGTTGCTGGCCGGCGCGATCCGCCAGCTGGAAGAAACCAATGCACGCGCAGTGCGACGCCTGCTGATCGTCGAAGACGACAGCGCCTTGCGTGCCAACCTGCAGCTGCTGCTGGCGCGCGACCAACTGGAGATCGTGGCCGTGGGCACGATTGCCGAAGCGATGGAGCAACTGGCCGGCTCCACCTTCGACTGCATGGTCACCGACCTGGCGTTGCCGGACGGTAGCGGCTACGACCTGCTCGAACGCATGGCCGGCAACGATGCGGTGGCCTTCCCACCGGTGATCGTCTACACCGGCCGCGCACTGACGCGCGATGAAGAGCAGCAACTGCGTCGTTACTCCAAGAGCATCATCATCAAGGGCGTGCGTTCGCCCGAGCGCCTGCTCGACGAAGTGACGCTGTTCCTGCACAGCGTGGAAGCCTCGCTGCCCAGCGACCAGCAACGCCTGCTGCGCGAAGCGCGTCGCCGCGATGCGGTGCTCGACGGCGCCACCGTGCTGCTGGCCGAAGACGATGTGCGCAACATCTTCGCGCTGTCCAGCGTGCTCGAACCGCTGGGCGTGACGCTGGAAATCGCCCGCAACGGACGCGAGGCGCTGGAACGGCTGGCCGTCCGCGAGGTGGACCTGGTACTGATGGACATCATGATGCCCGAGATGGATGGCCTGACCGCGATGCGCGAAATCCGCGCCAATCGGCAATGGCAGGATCTGCCCATCATCGCGCTGACCGCCAAGGCCATGGCCGACGACCGCGAGCGTTGCCTGGAAGCCGGCGCCAACGACTACATCGCCAAGCCCATCGACGTGGACAAGCTGGTGTCGCTGTGCCGCGTCTGGTGCTCGCGGCAATGAACCCGGTGGAACTGTTCGACCTGGAATTGCGGGTGCTGCTGGAGGCGGTCTACCAGCGCTATCACTACGATTTCCGCGATTACGCGGTGTCCTCGCTGCGGCGGCGCATGCGCCATGCGATGGCGCGTTTCGAGTGCGCGCGCGTGGCCGACCTGCAGCACCGCCTGCTGCACGAGCCGGACACCTTCGCGCAGGCGATGCAGTTCTTCACGGTGCAGGTGTCGGAGATGTTCCGCGATCCGGCGTATTTCCGCGTGCTGCGCGAGCATGCGTTGCCGGTGTTGCGCACCTACCCTTCGATCAAGCTGTGGGTGGCCGGCTGCAGTACCGGCGAGGAGGTGTGGTCGCTGGCGATCCTGCTGCACGAAGAAGGCCTGCTGGAAAAAGCGGTGATCTACGCCACCGACATCAATCCCGAGGCGCTCGGCATGGCCGAGGCTGGTGCCTACGGCATCGACCGCATTGCGCAGTTCAGCCGCAACTACCTAGAGGCCGGCGGCCTGGGTTCGCTTTCGGATTACTACACCACCGCCTACGACGGTGCGGTGTTCGACCGCCGCCTGAAGCGCAACATCGTATTCGCCGATCACAGCCTGGCCACCGACACAGTGTTTTCGGAAGTGCACCTGGTGTCGTGCCGCAATGTGCTGATCTATTTCAACCGCAGCCTGCAGGACCGCGCGGTGGGCCTGTTCTTCGAGGCACTGGTGCACCGCGGGTTCCTGGGCCTGGGCAGCAAGGAATCGCTGCAGTTCGGCGCGCATGCGCAGGCGTTCGAAACCTGCGCGCGCGAACAACGCCTGTATCGGAAGGCCGCATGAGCGCCCTGCCCACACACCCGCGCTTCGATGCGATGGTGATCGGCGCGTCGGCCGGCGGGGTCACGGCGCTGCAGGCGCTGTTGTCCAGCCTGCCGGCGGCCCTGCCGATGCCGGTGCTGGTGGTGCTGCACCTGCCGCGCGACCGCGCCAGCCATGTGGCCGAACTGATGGATGCGCGCTGCGCGCTGCCGGTGCGCGAGGCCGAAGACAAGCAGCCGTTGCTGGCCGGCACCGTCACCATCGCGCCACCCGATTACCACCTGCTGGTGGAAAGCCGCACCAGCCTGGCGCTGTCGATGGATGCGCCGGTGCTGTTCTCGCGCCCGGCGATCGACCCGCTGTTCGAGTCGGCCGCCGACGTGTTTGCCGAGCGCCTGCTGGCGATCCTGCTCACCGGCGCCAGCAGCGACGGCAGCGCCGGCGTGGCGGCGGTGCGCGCCGCCGGCGGCACGGCCTGGATCCAGCTGCCCGACGATGCAGCCTCCCCCTTGATGCCCGCCTCCGCGCTTGCCCACGCCGGCGCCGATGCGGTGCTGACCCTGCAGGCGATCTGCAGCGAACTGGAAACCTTTCGCCCATGAACCTCACCGCGACCGGCCCTGATGCGCCCGGCGATGAACCCGCCAAGATCCTGATCGTGGACGATGTGCCGCAGAATCTGGTGGCGATGGAAGCGCTGCTGCAGCGCGACGGCATCCAAGTGCTGTGCGCCGCATCCGGTGCGCAGGCGCTGGAGCTGCTGCTCGAACACGACGTGGCGCTGGCCCTGCTCGATGTGCACATGCCGGAAATGGACGGATTCTCGCTGGCCGAACTCATGCGCGGCTCGCAGCGCACCCGGCATGTACCGATCATTTTCCTGACCGCGTCGCCGAACGATCCGATGCGCGCCTTCCAGGGCTACGAGACCGGTGCGGTGGATTTCCTGCACAAGCCCATCGAGCCGCACGTGATCCTGAGCAAGGTCAACGTGTTCATCGAGTTGTACCAGCAGCGGCGCTTGCTCAAGGCACGCAACGCCTCGCTGGAACGCGCGCTCATGCTCAACGAAACCATGATGGCGGTGCTCACCCACGACCTGCGCACGCCGCTGTCGGTGATTTTGTTGTGCGCCGACAAGCTCGGCCTGGACGTGGCGGCCGATGGCTCGGCGGCCCGCACGCTCGAGCACCTGGAAAACAGCGCGCGGCGCATGGCGCGCATGGTCGAGCAGTTGCTGGATTTCTCGCGCCTGCGCACCGATGGGTTGCCGATGCAGTTCGGCCCCTGCAATTTCGGCGAGGTGGCGCATGGCGTGGTCGGTGAGGTGGCGCAGGCCAACCCGCAGACCACCATCGATTTGCGCACCGAGGGCGACCTGCACGGCGATGGCGATGGCGACCGGCTGGCCCAGGTGGTCTCCAACCTGGTCGGCAACGCCGTGCTGCACGGCGGCCAGCACCCGGTGCAGGTGCATCTGGACGGGCGCGAGGCCGACACGCTGCGGCTGTCGGTACGCAATGCCGGACATATCCCCGACAGCCTGATGCCGCGCCTGTTCGAGCCGTTCAAGGCCAGCTTCCATGCCAGCCAGGGGCTGGGGCTGGGGTTGTTCATTGCCGACCAGTTCGTCAAGGCGCATGGCGGCACCTTGCAGGCGCGCAACGAAGACGGCGAGGTGGTCTTCGAAGCCCGGCTGCGTCGCCACAACCTGGCGGCCTGACCGCCGCACTGCAGGTCTGGCGCCCGCGGCAGGCAACAGCGGGCTCCGGCCCCTCCCTGCGGGGGCGGCCCGCCTGTTGTCCCGCCCGAGGAGCGGAATCCGGGCGCGGCCATCGGTCAGACCGAGCCAGCGCGAGCCATCGGCAGTCGTTCGAGCGGGCCCGACCGGCGCCGTGTAGGGCGCACCCCACGTGACAGCCAACTCAAGCAGTGCTCACTGGCTGCCAGCACCGTATGCTCAAGCGGCAAGCGCGCTGGATGCACGCTCCTGTCCCCCACTGCTTCCCACGTTCTTGGTCGCACCAACATCCCTTGATCATCCTCGGGTGCACGCCGTGCGCCCGGTCTACGGAGGTGGTTATGTCGTATATCGATGGGTTTGTGCTGGCCGTGCCCACGGCCAACAAGGACGCGTTCATTGCGCACGCCCGCATGGGCGATGCGGTCATCATGGAATACGGCGCGCTGCGCGTGGTGGAGTGCTGGGGCGATGATGTGCAACGGGGGCAATGGACCAACTTCTATCGCGCGGTCGAGGCCACCGAGGACGAGACGGTGGTGTTTTCCTGGATCGAATGGCCGGACAAGGCCACCCGCGACGAGGGCATGCGCAAGATGATGGACGACCCGCGCATGGACCCGTCGGCCAACCCGATGCCGTTCAACGGCAAACGGATGATCTATGGCGGCTTCGTTCCGACCGTGGTGCTGGGGCAGTCGGCCTGAGCCTGCAGCGTGCGCTCGCCGTGCATCTCGCAGTGCACGGTGTTCGCGCGTGGTGATCGCTACACTGGCAGCCTGCCGCCGCGTTCGCCGCCCAGGCGCGAGCTGGCGAACGCCCTGCGTGACCAACGGAGACCCCTGCATGACCGACGCCCCGCTGCTGATTGCCTGTCCGAGCTGCGCGTCGATGAACCGCATCGCGCGGGCGCGCCTGCGCGATGCGCCCAACTGCGGCCACTGCCACCGCCCGCTGTTTCTCGGCGCGCCGGTGGCCTTGTCGATTGTGGATTTCGACAAGCACGCCGTGCGCAGCGAGCTGCCGCTGGTGGTGGATTTCTGGGCGCCGTGGTGCGGGCCATGCCTGAGCATGGCGCCGCAATTCGCCGCTGCCGCGGCAACGCTGGAGCCGCAGGTGCGGCTGGCCAAGGTGGACACCGACCTGCATCCGGCCCTGGGCACGCGCTTTGGCATTCGCAGCATCCCCACCTTGCTGGTGATCCGCGCCGGGCACGAGATCGGCCGGCATTCCGGTGCGGTGAGCAGCGCGCAGATCGTCAGCTGGGTACGCTCGGTCCTGAGCCAGGGCTGAGACGACAACGCCAGCGGCGCATCCATGCCGCTGGCCTGGCTGGGTCAGCAGACAGGGCCGCGACAGCTGCGCCGCGGCCCTGTCTGCGCTGGCGTTACTGCCAGTTGACGTTGACCGACACACCCACGATGCGCGGCTCGTTATAGACCGCCGCCATGTAGTTTTCGATCACACCCTTGACGTTCTTTTCGTTGGTGATGTTGCGCGCGAATGCCGCCACTTCCCACGCACCGTAACCGCCGGTATAGCCCAGCTTGAGGCCGCCTTCGAAATTGCCGTCGGCGCGGAACTCGGTGGAGTCGTACAGCACGAAGCTGGTCTGGCCCTGCCTGTTCCAGTCGGTGGACACGAAGAACGCACCATCGTTGCCCACCGGGATGTCGTAGCGCGCGGCCAGGTTGAGGTTGTACTTGGGCGCATTGGGCAACGGGTTGCCGTCGATCTGCGCAAAGGTATTGGCACCCACGCGGATGGTCGGGTCGTTGACCGTGCACACCACCACGCCATTGAGTGCGCAGGCCTGTGCATAGACACGCTTGTCGTGGATTTCGCTATGCAGCAGGCTCAGGCCGGCGGTGAGCGACAGATTGGAGATCGGACGCCAGTCCAGGTCCGCTTCCAGGCCGTAGGCCTTGGCCTTGTCGGCGTTGAACAGCACGCCGTTGCCGTCCGAATCGTTGCCGTTGAGCTGGATGTCATCGACGGTGTAGGTGAAGCCGCTGACGTTCAGACGCAGGCGATTGTCGAACAGGCTGCTCTTGATGCCGGCTTCCCAGGACAGGATGGTTTCCGAATCGGCAGTGGTGAAGTCCGAATTGAACACCGCGCTGCGGCCCTGGATGGTGGGGCCGCGGAAGCCGCGCGCCACGCGGGCATACACGCTCAACTCCGGGTTGAACGCGTACATGGCGCTCAGGTCCCAGCTGGGCTGGGTGTCGGACAGGCGCACGTCGCGCCGGCCGCGGTAGGTCACCACGCCGGCGGCGGTGTCGGCGCTCTTGAGCAGGCGGGTCTGCTTGGTGTCCTTGGTCTGGCGGATGCCGGCGGTCAGCGTCAGTGCGTCGGTGGCCTTGTAGCTGAGCTGGCCGAAGCCGGCCCACGAGGTGTTGGTGTTGCGCAGGCGCACCCAGTTGTTGGGATTGCGCGCGGCGGTCTGCAGGAAATAGGCGCGCTGATAGAAATCGGTGGTGTCGCGGCCGTCGAAATAGAACGCGCCCAGCTGCCATTGCAGCGCATCGTCGCCTTCGCTGGCCAGTCGCAGTTCCTGGGTGTACTGGTCCAGGTCGCGGATCTGGCCCATCGACTGGCCGAAGCCGTTCGGCACGCCATTGACCGGGAAGTTGGCCGCCGCGCCGCCATCGGTGTCGCCACGGCTGTAGCCGGAGGTGGTTTCGTAGGCGGTGATCGAGGTCAGCGACACGCCGCCGAAATCGTAGATCGCCTTGATCGAGCCGCCGTCGGTTTGGTACGCCTGCGGGTTGTCGTGCGCTTCGTCGTAGGCCACGCGATCGCGCGGCACGTCCACCTTGTCGCTGCCGCGGGTGACCGCATTGCGCAGGAACAGCGTGGAGGTACCGTCGTAATCGCGTGTATGCACCGAGCCCAGCAACGAGAACGCGTCGTTGGGCTTCAGCAGCACCTGCAGGCGCGCGTTGCGGTCGTTGTAGCCGCCCATCGCGTCCTTGCGCGGGGTGCGCGTGCCATCGGCGCTGCTGCCGGCGAAGGTGTTGTCCACCCAGTCGTCGCGGTGCTGGTACAACGCCGAGACGCGGAACGAAAGCACATCGTTGATCGGGCCGCCGAAGCCGCCATCCAGCGACACGGTGTTGTAGCTGCCGTAGCTGGCGTCGAGACGGCCGGTATAGGTATCGCTGGGCTTGACGGTGTCGAACTTGACGATGCCGGCGGTGGTGTTGCGGCCGAACAGGGTGCCCTGCGGGCCGCGCAACACTTCCACCTGGTCCACGTCGTAGACCGGGTTGGACTTGAGCACCACGTGCTCCAGCACCACGTCGTCCTGGATGATGGACACCGGCTGCGAGGCGCCCAGATAGAAGTCGATGTTGCCCAGGCCGCGGATGTAGAAGCGCGGGAAGATGCGCCCGGTGGTGGTCTCGGCGTAGAAGCCCGGCACGCGGCCGGACAGCGCCAGCAAGGTGTCCTCGCCACCGGCGGTGTACTGGCGCATGGCCGCGCCCTGCACCACCCCCACCGACACCGGCACCTCCTGCAGGTTCTGCTCGCGGTGCTCGGCGGTGACGGTCACCGTATCCAGCGCGGTCGGGCTGCCCTCGCCCTGGGTCACCGGCGCCTGCTGCGCGGAAGCGGCGGCCGCCATCGAGGCCAGCAGCAGGCCGGCGCAGGCGCGTGCCAGCGGCGTGCGCTGCAACGCGGTGCGGCAGCGCGCGGGGTGCAGGGTGGCGGGCGTCAGCGACGGCGAGACAGGCGAGTACAACGACATGCGGGTGGGTCCTTGGATGAGTGACGCGAGAATGAGTCCGTTCGGCATGGGCATGCCGGAAGGGGGCGCAGCATGGCGCCGCGCGCACGATATGTCAGCAATGTTGCAGCGAAGTGGCAGCCGCGACCGTCCTGGTCCACCGGCTGTGGTGCAGGCAGTCATGCTGGTGTGCCATGGCGCATCGTCGCCACCAGCCCTGCCACGAAGTGGCATGCTGCCGTGGGGCTGGCGCCGGGCCAGCGCGACGAATGGGGAAGCGGTCTTGAAACGCATCGGATGGATGTTGGGGATGCTGGCCAGCGTGAGCTGCCAGCTGGCATATGCCGGCAGCGCGCTGGTCACCCGCGTGGACTACCAAGGCGATGACGGCGGGCCGCTGCCCACCGAAGCCCAGTACCGCAACCCGGTGCTGGCCGGCTTTTATCCCGACCCGTCTGCGATCCGGGTCGGCGATGACTTCTACCTGGTCAACTCCACGTTCGGCTACTTTCCAGGCCTGCCGGTGTTCAAGAGCAGCGACCTGGTGCACTGGACCCAGATCGGCAACGCGATCGATCGGCCGGACCAGGTCGATTACGGCCGCGACGAACTGACCCGCGGCCTGTTCGCCGCCAGCATCAGCCACCACGACGGCACCTTCTACATCGCCAACACCTGTTTCTATTGCGATGGCGGCAACTTCCTGATCACCGCCAAGGACCCGGCCGGGCCTTGGTCGGATCCGGTGTGGCTGGATGCCAAGGGCATCGACCCCTCGCTGTTCTTCGACGACGACGGCAGCGCTTGGCTGGTCAACAACGACGTGCCCGCCGGCAAGCTGCGCTACGACGGCCACCGCGCGATCTGGTTGCAGCGGCTGGATCTGGTCAGCATGAAACTGACCGGCACGCGCCAGGTGCTCGTGGATTCCGGTTTCAAGCCAGCGACCAATCCCGAACACATCGAAGGCCCGCACCTGTTCCGCCGCGACGGCTATTACTACCTCACCGCGGCCGAAGGCGGCACCGGCGAACAGCACGCGCAGATGATCTACCGCAGCCGCCAGATCAACGGTCCATACGAGCCCTGGAGCGGCAATCCGGTACTCACCCAACGCGACCTGGACCCCAGCCGCAGCGCACCGATCACCTCGGCCGGGCATGCGCAGTTCGTCGAGCTCAAGGACGGCTCGTGGTGGGCGGTGTTTCTGGCCACCCGCCCCTACCGGGGCAACCAGTACAACCTGGGCCGCGAAACCTTCCTCCAGCCTGTGACCTGGCGCGACGGCTGGCCGGTGGTGCTGCCGCACGGGAGCGCCGTGCCGGCGGTGACCACGCGCCCGACGCTGCCGAAGGGCACGCAGACCATCCCCACCAGCGGGCCGATGCAGTGGAGCGAGCGTTTCCAGGATGCGCGGATACCGATGCAGTGGATGACCATCCATCCGCCGACCCAGCCGTGGTACCTGCCTGGCCCGCAGGGCTTGCGCATCACGCCCTCGAAGGTGGCGCTGGGCGATCTCGGCCGTGGCCAGCCGGCCTACCTGGGGCACCGCCTGCAGCATCACCACGCCACCGTGGTTGCGCAGGTGGATGGCAGCGCGTTGACATCCGGCGAGCAGGCCGGCCTGGCGATCGTAGCCAAGGAAAGCCACTTCCTGGCGGCGATGCTGACACGCGATGCTGCTGGCGCCGCAGTGGTGCTGTATCGCCGCGCAGGGCTGCAGGATCCAGGCATCGGCACGGAGCTGGCGCGCGCGCCCCTGCCCGACGCAACGCAACCGGTGCAGCTGCGCTTCGCGCTGGATGCCGCGCGACTGCATGTGGATTACGCCATCGGCACCGGCCAGTGGCAGACCTTGTTGGAACAGGGCGACGCCAGCATGCTGAGCACCGACACCGCCGGCGGGTTCCTGGGCGCCACGTTCGGGCCGTACGCGTATTCGCGCTGAGCGCAGCCGCGCTATGGATGCGAGTCTTGGGGCTGGGGCTGACGCGCGCGATTGGGGATTGGGGATTGGGGATTGGGGATTGGGGATTGGGGATTGGGGATTGGGGATTGGGGATTGGATCAGGATGATCGCAAACCGGCCATGCCGGTGTGCCCCGAGAAATGCGATGCGCTCGCAACGTACGCGTGCGAGCGCATCGCCCCGCGCGGCGACGACCTTGGCCACACCCGCGGCGCGGAACCACGCCGCTGTAGCGCGCCTCTCCACGCACGACCTCGCTGCGCGCGCACGCAGGAAACACCCTCAGCAGGCGTCACGCGGCATCTCACGCCCGCTGATGATCGAAGCCTCACGCACCACCGATGCCGAAGCACGCATCGCCTTCCAGCGCCACTGCCGCGCACCGCGCCAAGCGCCACCCTCTCGCGCCTGTGCCACGCGTCCGGCCTGGCGGTTGCAGCCGATCGCAGCCTGCCATCGCTGCGGCCGGGCGCGCCGGCCGCTACGCGCGCGCCAGCGCGCTGCTGTCTAGCATCTGGCCGACGGTATTGAGCAGGTCGTTGAGGCTGAAGGGCTTGGGCAACAGGGCCATGCCCTCGGCCAGGAACTCCTGCCGGGTGATCGCGTTTTCTGCGTAGCCGGTGATGAACAGGATCGGCAGCCCAGGCCGCAGCACCCGCGCCAGGTCGGCCATGTCGCGCCCGTTCATGCCCGGCAGGCCGACATCCGACACCACCAAATCGATCGGCACCTCGGTGCGCAGATGGGTCAGCGCGCCGTTGGCGTCTTCGGCTTCGAGCACCAGGTAGCCGGCATCGGTGAGTACCTCGCTCACCATCATGCGCACCACGTCGGTGTCGTCCACCAGCAGGATGCGCGCATTGTGCGTGCGCGGCGTGCTCGGTGCCGGCGGCGGTGGCAGCTCGCTGGCGGTCAGCCCGCGCGGCAGCAGCAGCGTCACCGTGGTGCCCTCGCCCACCTGGCTGGAGATGCGCGCGGTGCCACCGGACTGACGCGCAAACCCGTAGGTCATCGACAGCCCCAGGCCGGTGCCTTCGCCGATGGGCTTGGTGGTGAAGAACGGCTCGAACACCTGGTTGAGGATGGCCGGTGCGATCCCGCTGCCATTGTCGATCACCTTCACCGCCACGTACTCGCCGTCGTCCAGCTCCGGGTCGTCGTGCGCGGTATGCGCGGTGGTCTGCACGCGGATGCTGCCCTGGCCCTGCAACGCATCGCGGGCGTTGATCACCAGGTTGAGCACCACGTTTTCCAGCTGGTTGGCATCGGCCACCGCCACCAGCGTCGCGTCGGCCAGTTCCAGTTCCAGCACGATGTTTTCGCCGATCGAGCGGCGCAGCATGTCTTCCAGCGAGCGCACGCGCAGGTTCACGTCGAAGGGCTGGGCATCCAGCGATTGCTTGCGCGCGAAGGCGAGCATGCGCTGGGTCAGCGCTGCGGCACGATGCGCCGAACCGGTGGCGACTTCGGCCAGCCGTGGCACCCGCTCGATGCGGTTGGATTCCACTGCCAGCTGGATCATGTCCAGGCCGGAGATGATGCTGGTCAGCAGGTTGTTGAAGTCGTGCGCGATGCCGCCGGTGAGCTTGCCCAGCGCTTCCATCTTCTGCGCCTGCAGCAGCTGGATTTCGGTGCGTTGGCGCTCGGCGATCTGGTGCGCCAGTTCGGTGGTGGCAGTGTCCAGTTCCTGGCGCTGCTCGCGCTCGCGCAGGCGCTGCTCGGTCACGTCCTCGACCATCAGCAGGCCCAGATCCGGCTCGCGATATGGCGACACCCGCCATTCGGTTTCGCGTGCACGGCCATCGCGCAGCAAGGTCAGAGCGCCGCTCCAGCGTTCGCGTTGCCGCAGCGCAGTGGTCAGCGCCTGCACGGTCGCGGACTGGTCCAGCCCGGCGGCCTGGATCGCCTCGGCCGGGCTGGCGCTGCCGATCAGGCGTTGGAATGCCGCATTGACCTCATGCGTATGCAGCTGCGCATCGACCACCGCGATCGGTGCGCCGATGTGTTCGAATATCTCGCGAAAACGCGCCTCGCTGGCCCGCAGCTCCTCTTCGGCATGGCGCGCGCGCAGCAAGGTGCGCAGCGTGGCGACCAGCACGTTCGGGTCCACCGGATGGATCATGTACGCGTCGGCGCCGGCATCGAGCCCGGTGATCATGTCGCCGGTGGCGATCGAGGCGGCCGAGACGTGCACCACCGGCAGCAACGCGGTGCGCGGATCGGCGCGCAGCGTGCGCACGATATCGAAACCGCTCATGTCCGGCAGGTTGACATCCAGCACCACCGCCGCGAACGACTGCGCGGCCAGCTTGGCCAGGCCATCGGCGCCGGTGCCGACTTCCTCGACCACGAAGCGGTGGTGCTCCAGCACGCGCCGCACCGAATAGCGCGTCACCGCATTGTCGTCCACGACCAGGATGTGGTGCTTACTGCCCAAGTGCCTTCTCCGCTGCCAGCGTCACCGGCAGCACCACGAAAAATTCCGACCCCTGCCCCACCACGCTGTTGATGCCGACCCGTCCGCCCAGCAGTTCGGCGAAGCGCTTGCAGATCGACAGGCCCAGCCCGGTGCCGGTCAGGCGCTTCTGCAACGGCGAGTCCACCTGTACAAAATCCTCGAACAAGGCCTCGTGAAGCTCCGGCGCGATGCCGATGCCGGTGTCCTGCACGCTGAAGCGCACATGGTGCTCGTCTTCCAGCTGCGCCAGCACGCGCACATGGCCTTGCGGGGTGAACTTGAGCGCGTTGGAAATGAAGTTGCGCAGGATCTGCGCCAGCTTCTTGTCGTCGGTGTACAGCATCGGCAGCACCGGCGGATCTTCGAAGATCAAGGTGGTGCTGCCCACATCGGTAAGCGGGCGGAACATGCCGCGCAGGGCGGCGAACAGGTCCATCAGGTCGAACCAGCCCGGCGAGATGGTGATGCGCCCGGCTTCGATCTTGGCCAGGTCCAGCAAATCGTCCACCATCTCGCTCAGTTCGCGCGTGGAGGCGCTGACAAAGCGCACCTGCTTGAGCTGCTCGTCGTTGAGCGGCCCGTCCATGCCGTCCTCCAGCAACCGGGTGATGCTCAGGATCGAGCCCAGCGGGGTGCGGAACTCATGGCTCATGTACGACAGGAAGCGGCTCTTGAGCTCGGACACATCGCGCAGCTGCTCGGCCTGCTGGTCGAGCTCGGCGTACAGCGCGAGCACGCCCTGGTTGGTTTCTTCCAGCTCCTCGCGCAGGGCCTGGTTCTGCTGGCGCAGGGTCTCCAGTTCGGCCAGCGGATCGCTGGCCGGTGCCGCATCGGGTGGGTTCATTGCAGGCCTCCCAGGCGCATGACGAAGACGCAGGCATCGTCGCGGCCGCGCGCGTAATCGCGCGCCAGCACCGCGGCAACGATGCGTGGATGGCGCGACAGCACGCCTGGATGATCGCGCAGGTTCCAGCGCGATTGCAGGCCGTCGCTGTGCATCACCAGCAGCTTGCCGGCGGCCTGTGGAAAGTCGAAGGATTGCGCCTTGCGAAACTGCACGCCGACGATGCCCGGATGCGACGGCATGCCGCGCACGCCGTCGCCATCGCACAGCGTCGCGGCGATGTTGCCCACCCCGGCAAAGCGCACCCGGCCGGTTTCACCGTCGAACTGCATCACTGCCGCGGCGCCTCCACGGGTGCCGGACATGGCGGCATGCAACCGTGCAAGACGCGCGCCGGGCTCGCCGCTGGCCACCGCGGCGGCGCGGGCGCCCGCTTCGGCGGCATCGGCCGCGCCCGCTCCGTGGCCCAGGCCATCGATCACGGTGGCGGTGAGGCACTGCGCATCGACCTCCAAGTGCCAGGCGTCGCCGCAGACGGTTTCGCTGTGCAACGGCAGGCGGATCGCACCATAGGGCAGGTCTGCCGCCGTCTCCTGCGTGGCGTACACGCGCGCCAGTACCACCGCACCGGTCGCATCCGAATAGGCATCCAGCAACGCGGCATGCCGCTGCACGGTGCCCAATCCGTTACCGGGCGTGCTGCCGGTGGAATAGCCATCGGGCAGGCAGTCGGCAAGGACGAAGCCGGGGCCGTGATCGAGCGAGCACAATTCCACGCCAGGGCCATCGCGGCCGGCCACGCTGCACAGCTGCATCTGACCGCCACCGGCATGGTTGAGCAGGTTGGTGCACAGCTCGGTGGCCACCAGTGCCACGCGCCCGCAGGCGTCTTCGTCGAATCCGCAGGCCTGGGCCAGCGCCACCGCATCGCGGCGCACCTGGCCCACCTGGGTGGACTCCTCGACGCGGATCACCTGGGTGAGCGCGCCGGCAACCGTCACTTCCATTTGGTGATGGTGATACGGGTGCCCTTGCCGGCTGCACTATCGAGCACGAAATCGTCCACCAGTCGCCGGCTGCCGGACAGGCCCAGCCCCAAACCGCTGCCGGAGGTCCAGCCGTCGGTGAGCGCCAGATCCAGGTCGGCAATGCCGGGGCCTTCGTCGCGAAAGGTCAGCTGCACGCCCTTGCGGATGCCGCTTTCGACCAGCGCCCAGTCCATGTCGCCGCCACCACCGTAGATCACGGTGTTGCGCGCCAGTTCGCTGGCCGCGGTGACCAGCTTGGTCTGGTCGACCAGCCGCAGCCCGCATTGCACCACCAGCTTGCGCACGGTCTGCCGTGCCAGCACCACGTCCTGTTCGGTGCGGACCGGTTGCGAACCGGCGCTCATGACTGCGGGTCGGGTTGCTGCAGCAGGCGCATGCCGCGTTCGACATCGAGCGCCGTGCGCACCGACGGCAGGGTCAGCCCCAGTTCGACCAGGGTGATCGCCACCGCCGGCTGCATGCCCACCACCACGGTCCGCGCGCCCATCAGCGCGGCCAGACCGGAAATGGTGCTGATCATGCGACCGATGAACGAATCGACGATGTCCAGCGCGGAGATATCGATCAGCACGCCGCGCGCGGAAGTGGCGCTGATCTTTTCCGACAGGTCTTCCTGCAGCTGCAGCGCCAGCTGATCGTGCATGTCCACCTGGATGGTGACCAGCAGCAGGTGACCCATGCGCAGGATCGGGATGCGTTCCATGTCAGTCTGCCTTGCTCACGGTCAGACCGGTGCGCTTGAGCGCCAGCGCCAGCGCATCGGCCAGGTTGGCCTTGGTCACGATGCCCTGCAGGTCCAGCCCCAGGTGCACGATGGTCTGGGCGATCTGCGGGCGCACGCCACTGATGATGGCATCGGCGCCCATCAGACGGATCGCGGTGACGGTCTTGAGCAGGTGCTGCGCCACCAGGGTGTCCACGGTGGGCACGCCGGTGATATCGATGATGGCGATCTCCGAACCGGTATCGACGATACGCTGCAACAGCGACTCCATCACCACCTGGGTGCGCTGCGAATCCAGCGTACCGATCATCGGCAGCGCCAGCACGCCTTCCCACAGCTTCACCACCGGCGTGGACAGCTCCAGCATCTCTTCCTGCTGGCGCACGATGATGTCTTCGCGGGTCTTCTGAAACGTCCTGACGGTGTACAGGCCCAGGCGGTCGAGCAGTTCGGACAGGGCCCACAGCTGCTGGCCCAGTTCGTCCGGATCACTGGCGTATTCGCGCTGGACCAGCGTAAACAGCACGCGCTTGAGCGAGAAGATGAAGTTGGCGGTTTCCTGCGAATCGAAGCCGCGCGTGGCGCGGTCGCGTGAGAGGGTCTCCAGGAAGCGGCGGACCTCGCTCCATTCGGCGCTGTCCAGGCTGCTGCCATCCTCCTTCAACGCCGCCACCAGCAGACTCAGGAATTGTGCGCTCTGGGTTTCCAGCTCCTGCCGGGAAAGGCGCGCATCGTTGCCAACGCCGGATGCGAGCCAGGCGGCCAACAAGGCCGGCTCCTGGCTACGAATCACGTCGATCGAGCGCTGCTGCAGTGCCACCATGAGATCACCCGCCAAATAAAGTAAAGAGAGGCTGGGCATGCGGGCTGGACTGCGCCCGGATCGACGCGGCGCCCCCACGCCGAAGCGCAGCAGAGTAAAGCAATTCAGTTTCTGCAACCAGCGACCCAACCTGTCGCGGTCAGCGGCGCTGGCCTGGGCAGTTTGACATTGCCGCGACGGCGGCGAACGTGCGCCGGCCCACGCCTGCGGACAAGCGCCACATCGGCCGCCCTGGACGCCCGTCAGCGATCGGGCGTATGCAGGCGGCGGGCTATGCAGGCGCTGGAAACGCACCGCACCCGGCTGGCTCCAGGGCACGCTCCGCGTCGGGGGCACCTCGCAAGACCAGGGTTCTGGCCGGCCCATTACCTTGCGAGCGTCCGGCCTCGAAAGATGGCCAGGCCGCTGTCTGGTGCCACCAGCTTGCAGATGCGTGCCGGCGCAGTGGCGCCGGTGGCGTGGCCGCCCACGCCGCATGTGGTGCACCCGGTGCGGCGTCGATCGGCATTGCGGCGACACAGCGTTGCAACGGCCGCCGTCCGCCCGCAGCAACCCTCTGCGCAGGCATGGTGTGGCCGGGCGCGCAGTCGGCAGCGGCTGCAACGCGGTGTGCCAATGGCGCGGGTGTCGCGCGGCCGCACGACATGGTCTGATCGCGCCCTCGCTCTCTCAGACCAAAGTCCCCCATGTCATCGTTGTTTTCGCCGTACCAGCTGAAGGATGTCACGCTCCGCAATCGCATCGCGATTCCTCCCATGTGCCAGTACACCGCCGTTAACGGCCTGAGCAACGACTGGCATCAGGTGCATTACGCCGCACTGGCGCCCGGCGGCGCCGGGCTGGTGATCGTGGAGGCGACCGGCGTCTCGCCGGAAGGACGCATCACCCCGGGATGCCTTGGCCTGTGGAACGACGCGCAGGCCGAAGGGCTGGCGCGCATCGCCGCCTCCATCCGCGCCGCCGGCGCGGTGCCGGGCATCCAGATCGGCCATGCCGGGCGCAAGGCCAGTGCCAACCGTCCCTGGGAAGGCGACGACCATATTGCTGCCGACGATGCGCGCGGCTGGGACACCGTGTCGCCATCGGCAGTCGCCTTCGGTGGCGGCCTGTCCAAGCTGCCGCGCGAAATGACGCAGGACGATATCGCCCGCGTGCGTGGCGATTTTGTCGCCGCCGCGCAGCGCGCACGCGATGCCGGCTTTCAGTGGCTGGAACTGCACTTCGCACACGGCTATCTGGCGCAGAGCTTCTTCTCGGTGCACGCCAATCTGCGCCAGGACCGCTATGGCGGCGATGCCGACGGACGCGCGCGCTTCCTGCTGGAGACGCTGCAGGCGGTGCGTGCGATCTGGCCCGAACATCTGCGGCTCACCGCCCGCTTCGGCGTCATCGAATTCGACGGCCGCGACGAGCAAACGCTGGCCGAAGCGATCGACCTGACGCGCGCATTCAAGCGCAGCGGCCTGGACCTGTTGAATGTCAGCATCGGCTTCAGCACGCCGACTGCGCAGATTCCCTGGGGCCCTGCGCTGCTGGCCCCAATCGCCGCGCAGGTAAGCCGCGAGGCGCAGCTGCCGGTGGCCTCGTCCTGGAATATCGACGACCCGCACGAAGCCAACCGCGTGGTCGCCGACGGTCAGATGGAACTGGTGATGGTCGGCCGCGCGCATCTGGCCAACCCGCATTGGCCCTATCAGGCCGCACTGGCACTGGGCGAAGAACGTCCGTCCTGGCAACTGCCGGCGTCGTATGCACACTGGCTGGAGCGCTACGGCGCGCGTCACTGATGGCCAGGCCGGCAGGGTTGCCGCTCGCTGCGACAACCCTGGGCAAGGCCAACGCGTTGCAGCACTGGCCGGAACAGCGCACGGCGTCGCCAAGCCGGCGGCAAAGGCGTGACCACGCAGTGCGGGCTGACGACAACGTCAGTCCGCCACCTCAGACGCTTCGATCGCACGTCACCGCCCTGGCCGCTCGAGCTGCACGCGTCCCCGGAGCACGGTTTACAACCCGTAACGCTCCACCGCGTCCAGATGCGGGCGTGGATCCTGGTCGCAGGCCTCGGCCAGCCGCAGCCAGCACATCGGGTGCGACCAGCGCGAGGTGGTGCAGCGCAGGACGCGGTGCAACTCCTGCGGCGACACGTTTTCCGGAAGCGCCACGGTGAACAGCACCCCCGGCAGGCCCGAGGTCGCATCGTCCGGGTCGAAGGTGTCCGGCCGATCCGGATCCATGACACGGTAGTCGCCGCGACTGTGCACCCACATCTTCCAGCCGCGCGATTCCATGTCCGCGCGCATCGCCTCGATGACCTCGTCGCCCGGATGCACGCCATCCACCAGCCAGCTACTGCCGTAGCCACCGGTCTCCAGCACATGCACTTGCGCATAGGTGGGCACGAAACGCTCGCGTTCGGCCTCGTCCTCCGGTGCCGGATACAGCAGCTCGGCATCGAACACCACCCAGTCACCGACATGCTGGCGCCGGTGCGCAGGCGCATTCTCGATGATGCGTGCGGTCACCGGGCCGGTGCGGCGTGCGTAATAGTCGGCCGCCTCGCCATCGTCCACGCAACGCACGATCACCCAGCCCCAGTCTTCCTCGACAACCCCGCTGGTGCTGCTCAGTTCCATGCCGATCGCCGCCGCCGAGGCACGCACCGCATCCCAGTCCTGCGCGGCGCTGGCGGCGGTCATATGGTCCCAGTGCGCCGAGCGTGGCTCGTCCATCACCGCGATCAAGTGACGGTAGACCTGGGCAGCTTCGGCAAAACGTCCGGTGTCCAGATACATGCGCGCCAGCAACCCGCGCGCGCCATGCGAGCCGGGCGACAGCTCCAGCAAGGCCGTGCACGCCTGTTCCAGCGCCGGCCAGTCGGCCAGCCGCTGGGCCAGTTGCGCCTCGCACCACAGCGCGGCCACCGGCACCTGCGGGCGATACAGCTGCGCCAGCTTGCGCACCCCGGCGTCGTCGCCGCGGCCCAGCAGCAGATTCATCAGCCGGAAGGTCGGGCTGGTTTCGCGGTCGGCGTGCCGCTGCACGAAGTCCCACAGCAACGCGATCGCCTGCTCGTCCGCCGCGCAGGCGCTCAAGGCTGACGCCGCGGTATCGACCAGCTCCGCATCGTCGGGCCGCTCGGCCACGGCCTGCAGCAACCATTGCGCCTCCCGCTCGGGATTGCGCACCGCCTCCTGGCCCTGCGCGTTCAACCACTCCAGCAGCTGATCGGCCGGCACCGGTGCCGCCTCGCCGGTGGCCGCCGGCTCGACACGGGCGGCCCAACGGTCCAGTGCCTGGGTGGCGCCGCGGTCCTGCCGCAACTTGGGCAGGTGCGCACGGGCGAGCGCCAGATGTCGGCGTGCCGTCCACACCGCACCGCGTTGCAGGGCAAGATCGATCGCAAGTTCCGCCGCCTCGATCAGGATGCGATGCGCACCGACCTGCGCGTAATGATCGAGCATCAGCTGCACGCGGCTGCCCAGGTCCCAGGTATTGCGCTCGGGCGCACGCGTCACCAGCACCGCCACCGCGCGCAACCAGTGCAGGCGGTAGCGCGGCGCCACCTCGCGCCAGGGCAGCAAGGCGTCCAGGGCCTCGTCGTCGCGATTGAGCATTGCCAGCGCGCGCGCCTTCTGCAGACGACGCGGCTGACTGCAATTGGCCCACTCCGCACCCTCGCGCGCCGCCTCGCGCTCACGTTGTTCGATCAATGCCAGCGCCTGCTCGGCGCGTCCCAGCGACAGCAGGATCGAGATCCGCATGTCCGGCACGCCGTCGTAGATCTGGCCACCGTGGGCAACGATGGTCTGCGACTGCTGGTCCAGATAGCTCAGCGCCGCATCCCCACGCCCGTCGTCGAGCAGGGCATCGGCTTTTTCGCAGCTCAGGCACTGGTAGCACGACCAGCTCGGGTCGATGCGGCCCAAGGTTTCGTCGCAGACCTCGATGCGCTCTTGCACCCAACCCGGGCCATCGATGTTGGCGTAGCACGCCGCCAGATCCTGGGTGACGCAGACCGATTGCGGGCATTCCACCGCATCGGCGCGGTGCGCCCGCTCGAACAGCGCCACCGCATCGCCGAGCGCACGTTCTCCCTCGCACAGGTTGCCGACCCGGTTGCGCATCTCCCAATGGCCGACGAACACTTCCAGCCACGGATTGGCCAGCGTCTTGCCCAGCGCACGCGCCTCGGGCAGCAAGGCTTCGGCACGTTCGATCTGCAGATCGCAAATATGGTCGGTCAGGCGCGTCAGCAGCTGCGCGTTCTGCGGCTGCCCGGCTTCGCCCAGGTCGTCCTGCAGTTTTTCCACCCAGTTCCAGATTTCCATCGCACGTCCTTCGGTGCGCGCTCAGCGCGCCAGCAGTTGACTCACGGCCGCGGCAAGATCGCCGAAGGCCTTGTTGAGATCGGGCCCGCCCGACTCGGGGCCCCCTGGCTGCGGCGGCGCACGCCCCTGCGCTGCCACGATCACTTTCAGTGAGCGCAGCAAGCGCGCAGCGATGGCGGCCTGCGGGTTGCCATCGCGCTGGGCGGCCAGCAAGGCCTGCAGCGCCGGATTGTCCAGATTGAGATACAGCCGCTGGGTCTGCCGCGCCTCGATGCGCGCGGTGAACTGCCGCGCCAGCCGCAACGCGGCCGTCGACACCCGCTTGTCGTTTTCGTCCTGTTCCAGCCGGCGCTTGAGCTCTGCCTCGCGATCGGGCACCACCACCAGCGGCAATTCCGTAGGACTGAAACGTGCCGGCACCAGCGCTTCGCCATCGCCCAGGTGCTGCTCCAGCCATGCCAGTTCATCGGCCGGCAGGCGATCCAGATGGAACAACTGACGGTTGCCGTGCTCGGTTCCCAGCTCGACCAGGCGCACCCCCTTGGCCTGCGCCCAGCGGCGCAGGAACGGCACCACCGCATAGCGGTTGCCATAGGCCACCGGCACGCCCATGGCGCGGAACAGCATCTCTTCGAAGCCGCTGTCGCTGTCCAGGATCACGTGCACGGCACCACGCGCCGGCAACTGCTGCGCCGGCAGGTCGCCCTGCGAGGTCGGCACCCGCACATGTTCCAGCAGCAAGTCGAACAGGCGCTCGTCGCACAGTGCAGCGCCCAGCAAGGCCTCGTTATGCCGCAGCAGGATGCGACGCCACGCCTCCGGCTGCTGCCGCGCCACATCCGCCAGCCCCTGCACCAGGGCCTCGGACAGCGCATGCTGCACCGAGCTGTAGACCGCATCGCGCTGCAGATCCTCGCGGCTTGCCGTCGGCGTCAGGCGATTGGATTCGATCACCCCGCCGATGAAACCGGCCCACGGCGGCAGCAATTCGCGCGCGTTGTCGTCCAGCAGCATGCCGCGCAAGAACACCGACAGATTGCGGTTATCGCTGGTGCCGTAGGTGGCACCGTCCTGCACCCACAGCAGGCCCACCGCGTCGCTCCCCTCGTCCGCACGGACCGGCATGCAGCACAACGGCTCGAAGTTGCGCTCGAAGCGCGCAGCGAACTCGCGCTGTCGGCGCCAGGCCTGCACCGGATGCAGCGGCACCGTATCGTGCGTGCGCCACGGCGGCGGCTCGGGATTGATCGGCTGCATGTTGGCACCGACCCAGATCGGCTCGCGCAACAAGGCGCAATAGCTCGCCAGGATCTCGTGCAGGCGTCCGTCCTGTGCCAATGCCAGGTATTGGTCGTGCAACTCCAGCACCACCTCGGTACCCACCTGCCCACGCGCCGGTATCGGGCTCACCGTGTATTGCTCGGCATTGCTGGAGATGTAGCAATGGCCCAGGGTCGGCGTCTGGTAGGAGGTGGTGCGCACGGTGACACGGCGTGCCAGCACGAAGGCCGACAGGAAGCCCAGCCCGAACATGCCGATCAGCCCGCTGTCTTCGTGCCCGCCCTGGCGTAGCCCGCGGGTATAGCCCACGCCCACGGTAGCCAGGTAATCATGGATTTCCTGCTGGGTGAGCCCGGCACCCGTATCGACGATGCGCACGATCCCTTGCGCCGGATCGGCCTGCACGTGGATGCGCGATTCACCCTGCCACTGCGGCTGTTCCAGCCGGCGCCGCAGGATCGAGTCGTGCGCGTTCTGCACCAGTTCGCGTAACGCGACCACCGGCGTGGAATACAGATGCTTGCTCAGAACCGACATCAATCCATTGAGGTCGACGCCGGCACGGCGGATCTGTGAGGCGTCCGTCGCCTCGGAGATGGGATCTTGCATGATCGTCGTCGTTTCCCTGGCGGCCACGCCCGTCCTCGGACGCGCCTCCTGCGTGGCAGTGCGAGCCGGCAAGGATAGCCGCAAGCCATCGTGCACGCACGTCTCACCTGGGCTCCTGCCCTCGCCTGCGTACCAACGACGGCGCCTGCACGGGATGCAGGAAACGCGATGCGCACGGCCAGGCGCTGCCGCCCGGCCGTGCGCGGCCGGCTAGCGTTGCAAGGTCTCCATCGGCGCTTCATTGAAATGCTGGCGATACCCCTTGGCGAGCGCTGAACGACTGCCAACGCCCCAGCGGCTGGCCGCCTGCAGCACGCTGCCGCAACCGCCATCGGCCAGCAGCTCGTCGCGGATGCTCTGCATGCGATACCGCCGCAGGACCTGGGTCGGCGACAGCCCGGTGGCCGACTTGAATGCCTGCTGCAATGCCCGCCCGGTCACCCCGATCTGCGCGGCCACTTCGTTGATCGACAGGTCCGAGCGGTGCGCATTGGCGATCATGTAGCTGTAGGCACGGCGGTACTTGGCCGGCAGGCGCGCGGAGATGTCGTCGCTGACATGCGCCGGCGTGCCGCTTTCGAGCAGGCGCGGCGCCTGCACTTCGCTGCGCAGGCATTGCACCGCACCCAGCGCGTAGCGGTTGTACAGCAGCAAGGCCTGTTCGGTACGCCCCAGCGCCTGGCTGATCTTGGCCTGGCAATACTCGAACTCCAGATTCCAGCGCGGCGCGTGATGCCGGCCGGCACCGGCCAGGGCGCGCTCGGCCAGGTCGGCTCGGCCTACCGCCAGGGCGGCCAGCGCCAATTCCACCTGCGCGTCCTGCCGCGCGCATGGGGGGAACCCGTTGGCTGCAGCCGGCAGGGCGTCGATCTGTGCGTCGAATCCGAAGGTGTCGCCACCGGCGATCCGCAGCAAGTTGCGGACATGCCGCATCCGCTGCGCGAGCACCGGCATGCTTTCGGACAGATCGGCGATGCAGGCCCGCAGCTCGCTCGGTTCGAAGGCATGCGCGGTGTCTTCCTGGCGCAGCGTGGCCTGCCAGAACACGTGGTCGCTCATGCGGTCGGCGCGGCGGATACGCAGCTGCGCGATCATGTCCAGACGCAGCGCCGTGACGATCCGCAGCCAGTCGGATGCGCCGCTTTCCAGTTCGGACAGCACTTCGTGGGCACGCTCTAGCGTCTGCAGGGCCAGGCTGCTCTGGCCAAGATGGAAATGCGTCAGCGCCTTGCCGAGCAAGCCTTCGCCGCCCAGACAGGCCGGCGTATCGCGGTCCATCGCAAGCTGCGCAAAGCAGTTCAACGCGGCGCTCAGCCGGCGCTGGCTCAGCATCAGCCAGGCGGTATTGCGGCACGACAGCAGTCGCAGCTGGCGCTGATGCCCACGCATCGCCTTCAAGGCATGCCGATAAGCGTCTTCGGCTTCTTCTTGATACTCCAGGATCAACAACGCATCGCCGCTGGCACCGAGCAGGCCGACTTCATCGTCGGTTCCTTCGGGCGTTCCCTGGCCGTCACGGCGTTGTTGAAGATGTTGCAGACCTTGCGGCCAGGCACCAACCAGCATCCTGCTTGTATAGGTAGGAAGACGATCTGCGTAAGACAACGCGGAGATCGCTGCGAAGTAGGTGGAAAGGATCATGCCGGGCTCTCTCGTAGGGGGATGAGCAAAAGACAACATCGCGCCGGTCTCGCTGGCGCAAACGATTGTATGCAGGGGATCCAATGGAATTTCTCACTCGGAAGCGCTGCAAAAATCAAAAAATCTCACTCTGTCTTCCTGCACGTCGGCCACGCATTTTTGACTATGCAGAACTCCTTCGCGCACGCCGACGCCGATGTCTAGCGCTAGACATCGCCCACCATTCGAGCGGGTATTGAATAAGGAACAGTGCGCGGCGCTGCGCGGTGTTTGTCCAACGTCTGCCAACGCGCCGCTTCGGTGCGGATTTCGCCGCGTTGGCGCTCCGGCTGCGTGGTGCGGTCAGCGCCGATCGCGGAACACGACGACGACACCGTCGGCTCCGGATCGAGGCAAGAGAATTTCTTCATGCGGGCGATCAGCTATTCCATACAGGCGACAAGATCATCCGAATCGCAATACGTTGGTCTAGACCTTTATCCGCCAATCCGGCTTCGCTCGATCCCCCGCTCCAAAACCGGAGCCGTCATCCGAAAAGCCTCGATAGACACTGAAATCCGTTATTCCCGTTCGGCCCATGCCCTGGCCGTAAGAGCTGTTGCACGCGTAGATGAGCGCAGGTTAAAGCGCACCTACTCAAACCCGAAGAAAAGTGCGCAGCAGTGAAACTTTTTGCCTTCGGAATGGTACATACCATTCGTCCGACCTCGGTCCGACACCCCCCTTGGCAGCCGGATGGTTTGGCGATGCACCTTTCTATAGATGTGGGTTTCACGTTGACGCCTGCGGTCCGTCGCCGGCATCCCACGCACGACTGGTACGTGTGCCGCCACGGGAAGGCTGGCTGATGCACGGCAACCCTCCCCTCGGTAAGCAAGGATCGGCTTTCCTGTTGACGCAGGACGCGCGTCTGGCCTCGCAGGTCAATGCGAGCCTTGCTCCGTTGGGTCCACAGATCGCGGTGTTTTCCGACGAACTCGAGCTGCTGCGTTCCCTGCGGCATTCGCCCTGTGAGCTACTGATCTTCGATGCGACCTGTGTTGCCTCGGACGACAGCTCGGTGCTGGCCTGGCAGCGCTGCCATAGCGGCCACCCCACTCCATTGATCGTGCTTGGACGCTTCGACAGTCCCAACGAGATCCTGGCCTGGTATCGCGCCGGCGCCCAGGAAGTATTAGCGCTCCCATTCAATTCCCACGAGTTGCAGGTTCGCTCGGCCCTGGCCATCTCGCCAGTGGCCCATACCTGCCAGGAATCGCAACATCTCAGCGTCGGCCCGTATCACCTGATCCGCGAAGAAAACACCGTCTACCTGCACGGCAAGCCGATCGTGCTCACAGCGCGGGAATTTTCGATCGCCTGGCTGCTGTTCTCCAGCCCCGGCGTCTGTTTCCGCCGCTGCCAGTTGGCCAAGGCCGTCTGGGGCAGCCATACCGAATTCACCGACCGCACGATGGAACAGCACATCTATAAGCTGCGCAAGAAATTGCAGCTGTGCAACAACAGCGGGGCGGTCCGCATCAGGACCGTGTATTCGCACGGCTACAAGCTGGAACTCGCCTCGCAGGACAAGGACCCGCTGATGCCGGGCAAGAGCAATAGCCCAAGTTCTGCCCATCACTCGGCCGCCTGCTAGCGAAGCGTTCACCACCAGGCAAGGGCCATGCGTCGACGCCTGCTTGCCATCTGTGTAATGACCCACTGAAATCCTGCTCAGGTGTTACTTTCCTAAGGGAGCACCCCCATGAGCATCGTGATGGAAGAAGAGATCAAGCGCTGGACCGCTCGCCGGAAGTCGGCGTTGGTCCTTGAAGTGATTCAAGGTAAGACCTCGATATCGGAAGCCAGTCGTCAGTTCGACCTTCCGCCCTCGGAGATCGAGGGCTGGGTCGAGGATGCGAAGCGCGGCATGGAGAATGCCCTGCGCGCTAAGCCGGAAGACGTCCGCGAGCAGTACGAGCGGCAGCTGAAGGACCTCCAGGAAGCCTACGGCGAGGCCATGCTGGAGCTGCGCGCACGAAAAAAATTGAGCTCCCTGCTGGGCAAGGACGAGACCTGATGGTCTCCCTTCAGCAGGGATTGCTTGCCGATGGCTTCGAGGTCTCCATGGTCAAGCTATGCCGCTGGTTTGGTGTGGCGAGGCGGACGGTCTATTACCGGCCGACCAAGGCACCACCGAAGATCCAGGAGGCGATCGCCGCGCCGGTGAAAGCCCTTATTGAAACGGAGCCGTCGTTCGGCTATCGGACCGTCGCCGGCCTGCTTGGCATGAACAAGAACACAGTCCAGCGCATCTTCCAGCTCAAGGGCTGGCAGGTGCGCAAACGGCCGATTGGCCAGCGTCCACGTATCCAGGCACTGCCGTCGGTCGCCACTCGGCCGGACGAGCGCTGGTCGACGGATCTGTGCCGGGTCTGGGGCGGAAAGGACGGCTGGCTCAGCTTGGCGTTGGTCATCGATTGCCATACCCGCGAACTTCTTGGCTGGCATCTGTCGCGCAGTGGCAAGGCCAGCACGACCGCCGGTGCGCTGGAGCAAGCCTTGATCAGTCGCTTCGGCACGCTGGGAAGGGTCACTGCGCCGTTCTTGCTTCGATCCGACAACGGCCTGGTCTTTACCAGTCGCAAGTACACCAGCCTGGTGCGTAGCTACGGCCTGCAACAGGAGTTCATCACGCCGCATTGCCCGCAGCAGAACGGCATGATCGAGCGGGTCATCCGCACCCTGAAGGAGCAGTGCGTGCACCGGCATCGCTTCGAAAGCCTGACCCATGCGATGCGCACGATCGGCGACTGGATCCACTTCTACAACCATCAGCGACCCCATCAGGCGCTGAAGATGAAAACACCCGCTGAGGCGTATGCGTTAGCGGCCTGACCTGTGCAGGAAGTGGTGGGTCGTTACATCTGCACTGAGCGGCGACGTAGAAATCTGGTGTGCCTACGTTCGGAGCCACCGCGGCTGCGGGCATCCGGATCGCCCGAGGCCGATCACAACTGACAGCGACAAACTCGTCTGTACGGTCTCGCCATCGCGCTGGCGAAGAATCGTTCCGGCTGCGATCCGCTACGCAACGGCGCCAGGCCGCTGCAGAACCGGCGTGCTGCGCCTCAAGATGCGTTACTGCGCTGCACTCGACAAACAGCTGCAACGCAGGAAACTGCAGCAGTGCCATCGACCGTGCGCCAGCCCGATGGGGTTGCATTGCATCGCACCCGCTGTCGCCAGCCATCGCATAAACGACAATGGCGCAGGGAATCCCCGCGCCATTGCTTGAATCAAACTCGGTATGTAGCGCAGATTACTTCGGGCTCTCGCCATATTGGTTCTGGCCCGGCGTTCCCTCCAGGCACATGAAGACCAGCACGATAAGGCCGCCGACGTAGGGCACGAAGCTGATCAGATAGTACCAGCCGGACTTGTTCTGATCGTGCAGGCGGCGAACCGTCACTGCGATGCTCGGAACGATCAGCGCCAGCACGACGATAACGATCACCGCACCCACCAACCATGCCAGCGGACCGGGGCCGCCATCGTTTCCCATCACCGCTACTGCGATGGCAAACAGGGTGCCCAACACGGCCAGGACGATCACCTGCAACAGCATGAACATCCAGTATTCCTTGCGACGCGAGCGACCTTGAAAGTCGGCATAGCGCTTGAGCGGCAACAACATCCATTCCATCGTGATTCTCCAGTTCGAGCAGTCAGCGGTCTTTGTGATCCGGTGCACAGTGCAACGGGCCGCGCATGGTGCCATAGCCTCTGTCTGGTGAAAACGGTTTCTTCATATCCAAATGCAGTTGCGAGCGACCAGCCGACAAACGGTCGCGGGCACTGGGCCGGGCACCCGGCTATGCCAGGCACGACCTGCCTGGCGACATCCGCGGCTCGCCCCGCCGATCGGCGACGTTCCTAGTCCGCCGCCGCTTCCAGCGCCTGGCTCAGCCGCTCCACCGCGATGATCTCCATGCCCTTGATGCTGGCCGTCTTCGGCGCATTGGCCCTGGGCACGATCGCGCGCTTGAAACCGTGGGTAGCGGCCTCCTTCAAGCGGTCCTCGCCATTGGGCACCGGGCGAATTTCACCGGACAACCCTACTTCGCCGAAGGCGATGGTCTTCTCGGACAATGGCCGGTCGCGCAACGAGGACAGCACCGCCAGCAGCACCGGCAGGTCGGCTGCGGTCTCCTGGACGCGAATGCCGCCGACCACGTTGACGAACACGTCCTGGTCGCCGACCACGATGCCGCCATGCCGATGCAGCACCGCCAGCAGCATCGCCAGCCGGTTCTGCTCCAGCCCCACCGCCACCCGGCGAGGATTGGACAATGGCGAGGCATCCACCAGCGCCTGCACCTCCACCATCAACGGCCGGGTGCCTTCGCGGGTCACCATCACGCAACTGCCCGGCTGCTGGGTGCTGCCTCCGGACAGGAAGATCGCCGAAGGATTGGAGACCTCCTTGAGCCCCTTCTCGCCCATCGCGAACACGCCCAGCTCGTTGACCGCGCCGAAGCGGTTCTTGAACGCACGCAGCAGGCGGAACCGGCTCCCGCTCTCGCCTTCGAAGTACAGCACCGCATCGACCATGTGTTCGAGCACACGCGGACCGGCGATGCCGCCCTCCTTGGTGACATGGCCCACCAGGAACACCGCCGTGCCGGTTTCCTTGGCGAACCGCACCAGCCGCGCCGCGCTCTCGCGCACCTGGCTTACCGACCCCGGCGCTGCAGTCAGCGACTCGGTCCACAGCGTCTGCACCGAATCGGCCACGATCAGCTTCGGCCGCGCCACGCTTGCATGCTGAAGGATGTGTTCGATGCCGGTTTCGGCCAGCGCATTCAAGCCTTCCAGCGGCAGATCCAGGCGCACCGCGCGCCCGGCCACCTGGGCCAGCGACTCTTCGCCAGTGACATAGAGCACCGGCAGCGCGCCCGCCATGCTGGCCAGCGCCTGCAACAGCAGGGTCGACTTGCCGATTCCGGGGTCGCCGCCGATCAACACGACCGCCCCTTCGACCAGGCCGCCGCCCAACACCCGGTCGAACTCGCCGATGCCGGTGGACACGCGCGCCTGCTCGGTCTGCTGCACATCCTTGAGCGCCATGATTTTGGGCGCTTCGGCCTTGCCGGCCCACCCACTACGCCGCGACGCCGCCGGCGAGGCCTTGCCGCCAGGGGCCGCGCTTTCCAGCACGATTTCGCTGAGCGTATTCCACACCCCGCACTCAGTGCATTGCCCCTGCCACTTGGTGTATTCGGCGCCGCACTCGCCGCAGACATAGGCCGTCTTCGCCTTCGCCATTTCGCTGTTGCCTGTTTCCGGAAGCTGCCAGCATAGTGGCTGGCCGTCTCAAAAGACGCGATTGCGTCGCCGTGCACAAGCGTAATGCCTGCCTGCGCCGCCACGCGCAGCACCTGCAGCGCGTCAGAGATTGGCCATCGCCGCGCAGGCGGTTCGCTGACACCACAGACCAGCGCCACGCGAACCCGCGCACTGCATGTCTGCACTCAAGCACGTGGGCGGCCTCGTGAAGCGATGCAGCCGGCGGTCATCGCAGCGCGACGCAGCCAGACACTTTTCGCGACTTCTGCGGCTTGTCGACGAGCTCGCGCATGCGGCTGGACACGCCTTGCACCGCTTGTGGTCGCCATGGGCGTTTCACATCTCCCTGCCTGCATCGCTTGTAGCGTCGTTGCCGAGATCGGCCGCGCACTCGTGGATTGGCGGCATCGCGCATGGGAGGGTCGGTCCTGTTCGCTGCAGGTTGGCAAGACACTGCAAGGCACGCAATCAACGGACGAGGTCATCATGAAACTTCTCATCATCGTGCTGTTCGGATTATTCGGACTTGCCCATGCGGGCACGGCGCGCGCCGACGGCTGCGGCGGCAATCTCATCGATCACAAGCCTGTGAGCATCGCTGGCGAACGAGTGGGCGAACTGCAGCTGTACTACAACAGCGGCAATGGCAGGAATTGCGCGGTTTTCGCGCATCTTGGCTCCACGCGTGGGAAGCCGCTGTTCACCAGCGTGGAGGTCTACGTCTGCAAACCCAACCGCACCAATTGCGGTGTGTGGCAATGGGATCCGTGGTGGGATCGCGACGATGGAACCTATGCCTACCAGGCAGGCCCGGTGCGCATCGACGGACGCGACAAATGCGTGCAGGCAATGGGATATCTGGACTACAAGGGACAAACGGCAGTTGCCGTGTCCGGAGTGCATTGTCGCTAGCGCAGTGCCCGCAGCCGCAAACGATGCGTGCAACGGTGGTGTCGTCGTGGACAACCGCTATCCAAGCGAGGCGCAGATACCACGGCGAGCATCTATGGGCGGCGCGCTCGCACCGCCTGCTTGAGTGAATCGCCCGTGGGCTCGGCGACGCAAGACGCGACACCGAGCCCACGGATGGCGAGGCGAGGCGCCGCGCTCAGCGCGCCTTATACAGCTCGCTCAAACGATCCGGCTTGCCGGCGACACGCTCCAAGTGCGGGTACAACAGACCGCCGTGGTAGTCGATGCGAACGGTGTCGTAGCGGTCGCCGCGCTTGACCAGCAGTTCGATCGGCGTCGTCGTGCCCTTGGCCGCCTTGATGGCATCCTTGATCACCTCACCGCTGAACGCGCGGCCGTTGACCGCAACGATCGTGTTGCCGCTGATCAAGCCGGCATTGAATGCCGGGCTGTCCCACAACACCTCGTTGATCTCCCCGGACCCTTCCAGCGACAGCCCCAGCGAGTAGGTCAGGCTGACGTCGTTTTCGTTACTCTCGTAGGTCTTGGTGACCAGGTTCGGTTGGTCGGTGTAGACCAGCTTCCAGCCATTGGCCTCGATGCCGCCGTTCAACGAGCCATGCCCGTCCATGCGGCTGCGCAACAGGCTGGCCCAGTCGTAGGCCGCCACGCCGTTGAGAGTGGCGACGATATCGTCGAAGGTGTACGGATTGACGTCCCAGTCGCCGTTGTTCATGCCGAAGAAGGCCTTGCCGAAGTCGTCGATCGAACGCTTGTTGTTGGTCAGTTCGCGCAGCTTGCTATCCACTTCCAGCCACATCATCTGGCCGCCGGAATAATAGTCTTCGGCCATCTGATAGCTGCGGTAGGCCCTGGGCCGGCGCATCGACATGGTGGGATCGTTGGTGGTGTCCTGCACCGTGCGCCACGCCATGCCCGGGCGACCCCGCTCATACTGGGCGGCAACGCCGGCCAGCATGTCGCGCGCCTGGTCCTGCGTCCACAGGCCCGAACGCGCCGCCATCACTTCGCCCCAGAACTGGGTCTGGCCTTCGTACAGCCACAGCAGGCTGTCGCCCATCGGCACGTTGAAGTTGGGCGTAGCCAGGTCCGCGCCACGGCGGTACTTGCCGTTCCAGGAGTGGTTGTATTCGTGCGCGAGCAGGTCGCGCATGGTCCAGCTCTTGTCCCACTCGGTGAAGTAATTGGTCGGGCCGCTGTTCTCGCTGGAACGGTGATGCTCCAGGCCGATGCCGCCCAGCTTCTTGGTCAGCGCCAGCAGGAATTGGTAATGATCGAAATGCCGCGCACCGTACAGCTTGTCCATCTGCTGCACCAGCGCCGCATGCGCCTTGATCTGCTCGGGCTTGGCCTCCAGCGCCTTGGCCTCGTCGGCAAACACGTTGAGGTAGACCGGCTGCTTGCCGCTGCTCAGCTCCACCCGCTTGTAGTACTTGCCGGCGAACATCGGCGAGTCGACCAGGTCGTCGAAGTCGATCGGCTTGAAGGTGACCGTGTCGCCCACGCGGCGATCTGTTTCCAGCGCGGTGGCATAGCTCCAGCCAGCCGGCAGGGTGACGCTGGCCTGGGCCTTGATGTTGCGCGCGAAATACCCGGCCGGATAGAGCGCCGTGGTGTTCCACTGCAGGTTGAGCATTTCCGGGGTCATCATCACCCGGCCCTGGTTGCTCGCCTGCGGCGAAAGGAACTTGAATTCGGCCGTCAGCTCGGTGGCGCCCTGCGGCACATCCACCTTGAACGCGTAGACGTCGAATTGGTCGCGCGTCCATGGCACCACCTTGCCGTCGACCTTGACCACCAGCCCGGCAAGCTTGTCGATCGGACCGGTCGGCGAATGGTTGCCGGGAATCCACTGCGGGTACAGCAGCGTCATCGGGCCCGGCTTGGCCGGCATGCTGGTCTTGACCTTGAAGATGCGGTGGGCCAGGTCGGTGGCATCGACGTCGATCTTCAGCGTGCCCTCGAACGGCACGTCCTGCGGCGGCGCGGTTTGCGCCGCAGCGGGCAAGGACAACGCTGCCAGCAGCGACACGGACAACAAGGTGGGCATCTTCATTGCAACTCCGCAGGTGACCTGGACTAGGCAAGCCCACGATGCTAAGCGCCAACCAGGCGTTACCCGTATGCCATTGGTCATGCCACAAGCCATTGGCGGGCAAAAAAAAGCCGCCAATGACTGGCGGCTTTCTTCGATCCGGCCCGCGGCCGTCTCAATGCATCATGTTGACGTTCATGTTGTGCAGCACCCACAGCGAGCCGACGATCACGATGCCGATGATCAGCAACGAGAACAGGCCGACCTGTACGTTGGAGCGCTGCTCCGGCGAGCGGTCCATGTGCAGGAAGTACACCATGTGCACCAGCATCTGCACCGCCGCCATGATCGAGATCACCACGACGGTGACGCCCTTGGAGAACGCGCCACTCATCACCATCGCAAACGGGATGACGGTCAGGATCACGGCCATGACGAAGCCGATCAGGTAGGACTTCAAGCCACCGGCGTGCGCATCGGCGGCATTTTCGGTGTGGTGATGATTGGCCATTACAGCGCTCCCAGCAGGTAGACGACGGTGAACACACCGATCCAGATGATGTCCAGGAAGTGCCAGAACAGGCTCAGGCACGCCAGGCGGGTGCTGTTGCGCGCGATCAGGCCATGCTTGGAGATCTGGATCACCAGCACCGCCATCCACAGCAGGCCCGACGCCACGTGCAGGCCGTGGGTACCCACCAGGGTGAAGAATGCCGACAGGAACGCACTGCGACCCGGGCCAGCGCCTTCATGGATCAGGTGGTTGAACTCCCAGATTTCCATGCACAGGAAGCCGATACCCAGCAGCGCGGTGACCGCCAGCCAGCCGTACAGGCCGCCCATCTTGCGCTTGTGCGCGGCGATCATCGCGAAGCCGAAGCTCAGGCTGCTGAACAACAGCAGGAAGGTTTCCACCAGCACGAACTTCAGATCGAACAGTTCCTTGGCGGTCGGTCCATCCACCGTGGCGCCGGAGAGCACCGCATAGGTGGCGAACAGGCCGGCGAACAGCAGGCAGTCGCTCATCAGGTAGACCCAGAACCCGAAGACGGTGTTGCCACCGGCGTCGTGATGCTCGTGGTCGTGATCGTGGCCGCCCGCGTGGGCGGCGTGGTCAAGCGTGGTCGAAGAAGCCATGGTCATACCACCTTCGCGGCCTGCGCCGCCTGTTGCTGTTCGAGCAGGGCAAAGCGTGCATTCTCGATGCGCTCCACTTCTTCGGCCGGCACCCAGTAATCGATGTCGTTATCGAAGGTGCGTGCGATGAAGCTGCCGATCATGCCCACCAGGCCAACGATGGCCAGCCACCAGATGTGCCAAGTCAGACCGAAGCCCAGTAGCACGCTGAACGCCCCCATGTAGACGCCGGCGCCGGTATTGCGCGGCATGTGGATCGGCTCGTACTTGGACGGCCGCACCCAGCCCTTGCCGTTCTGCTTGTCGGCCCAGAACTGATCGCGATCGTCGATGTGCGGCAGCACGGCGAAGTTGTAGAACGGCGGCGGCGAGGAGGTGGCCCACTCCAGCGTACGACCGTCCCACGGATCGCCGGTGTAGTCCATGTGCTGCTTGCGCTTCCACACGCTGTAACCGATCTGCACCAGGTTCAGGAAGATGCCCAGGCCGATGATCGCAGCGCCCACCGCGGCGACGTACAGCCACGGCGCCCACTCGGGGTGGTTGTAGGTGTTCATGCGGCGGGTCATGCCCATGAAGCCGAGCACATACAGCGGCATGAAGGCGATGAAGAAGCCGATGATCCAGCACCAGAACGAGGCCTTGCCCAGCTTCTCGTTGAGCTTGAAACCGAACGCCTTCGGGAACCAGTAGGTCAGGCCCGCCAGGTAACCGAACACCACGCCGCCGATGATGACGTTATGGAAGTGCGCGATCAGGAACAGGCTGTTGTGCAGCACGAAGTCCACGGCCGGAATCGCCAGCATCACGCCGGTCATGCCACCGATGGTGAAGGTGATGATGAAGCCGATCGTCCACAGCACCGGCGAGGTCATGTGCACGCGACCGCGGAACATGGTGAACAGCCAGTTGAAGATCTTCACGCCGGTCGGGATCGAGATGATCATCGTCGTGATGCCGAAGAAGGCATTGACGTTGGCACCCGAGCCCATGGTGAAGAAGTGGTGCAACCACACCACGAACGACAGCACGCCGATGCACGAGGTGGCGTAGACCATCGAGGTGTAGCCGAACAGGCGCTTGCGGCTATAGGTCGCAATCAACTCGGAGAAGATGCCGAACGCCGGCAGGATCAGGATGTAGACCTCCGGATGGCCCCAGATCCAGATCAGGTTGACGTACATCATGGCGTTGCCGCCACCGTCGTTGGTGAAGAAGTGCGTGCCCAGGTAACGGTCGGCACCCAGCAGCGCCAGCGCCACGGTCAGGATCGGGAACGCGGCGATGATCAGGATGTTGGTGATCAGCGCGGTCCAGGTGAAGATCGGCATGCGCATCAGGGTCATACCCGGCGCGCGCATCCGCATGATCGTCACGAAGAAGTTCACGCCGGTCAGCAAGGTCCCCAATCCGGAGATCTGCAACGCCCAGATGTAGTAATCGACACCGACCCCCGGACTGTATTCCAGCCCCGACAACGGCGGGTACGCCAGCCAACCGGTCTGCGCGAACTCACCGACGCCCAGCGAGATGTTGATCAGCGCCGCGCCGGCCACGAACAGCCAGAAGCTCAGCGAGTTCAGGAACGGGAACGCCACGTCGCGCGCGCCGATCTGCAGCGGCACGATCAGGTTCAACAGGCCAGTCATGAACGGCATGGCCATGAAGAAGATCATGATCACGCCATGCGCGGTGAAGATCTGGTCGTAGTGATGCGGCGGCAGCACGCCTTCGCCGCCATTACCGGCCAGCGCCTGCTGGGTGCGCATCATTGCCGCATCGGCGAAGCCGCGCAGCAGCATGACCAGCGCCACGATGATGTACATCACGCCGATACGCTTGTGATCCACCGAGGTGAACCACTCCTTCCAGAGATAGCCCCACAGCTTGTACTTGGTGAGGGCGCCCGCGATGAGCAGGCCGAGCAGGCCGGCACCACCCAGCGCGACCATGATGATCGGCTCGTGGTACGGAACCGCCTCGATCGTAAGTTTGCCTAACATCACTTGTCTCCAGAAGTGCACATGGCAACCGGCTCAGTGCCCGATGCCTGATGGTCGCCGTGGCCCTTGTTGTGGCCCGGACCATTCATGTATTTGTCGACCAGCGAGCGGAACATCCCTTCCTGCACCGACGAGTAGTAGGTGACCGGGTACTGTTCCTTGTCGTTGCGATTGGCGGCCAGCACCTGGTATTCGGCGGCGTTGAGCGCGGTCGGCGAGGCCTTGACCTTGGCCACCCACGCGTCGAAGCCGGCCTGATCGAGCGCATGCGCCTTGAAGCTCATCTTCGAGAAGCCGTGACCGCTGTAGTTGGTGGACAGGCCGAAGTATTCGCCCGGCTCGTCGGCCACCAGATGCAGCTTGGTTTCCATGCCCGCCATCGCGTAGATCATGGTGCCCAGATGCGGAATGAAGAACGAGTTCATCACCGTGTCGGAGGTGATCTTGAAGTTCAGCGGCGTGCGTACCGGGAACGCGATCTCGTTGACCGTGGCAATGTTCTGGTCGGGGTAGATGAACATCCACTTCCAGTCCAGCGACACCGCTTCGATGGTGATCGGCTTGACGTCCGAATCCAGTGGCCGGTACGGATCCAGCGCATGCGACGAGCGCCAGGTCAGCACTGCCAGCACCAGGATGATCACGCACGGAATCGACCACACCACCACTTCGATCGCGGTGGAGTGCGACCAGTCCGGCTCATAGCGGGCCTTGGTGTTGGAGGCGCGATATTTCCACGCGAACGCAATCGTCATCACGATCACCGGGATGACCACGATCAGCATCAGCACCACCGAGGTGATCAGCAGTTGCTTCTCGTCGTGGCCGATCTGGCCTTTCGGATTGAGGATGGCCGAGTTGCAGCCTGCCAGCAGCAGGAACGGCAACATCAGGCCTGGACGAAGTAAACGCCCGAGATGTTTCAGCGGAATCATCGGTCGATCCAAGTGCGAAGGAACGCCAGCCTCGTTCGTCGTATCGGCAAGGAACATTTCCGACCGAGCCCTTCCTGGTGAAGGCGGGCCCGCGCAGACCGAAGACACGGGTTAGCGCGCCAATTTTAGTCTTTGCTGCACCTGCACGAAACCCATTGGCAATGATCTGCCGCAATAAATGCGCGCAAATTTGTGCGACATGTTGTCGCAGCGCAGCGAAACGCCATAGCGCGCCCCGACGCGCGCCGACAACGACACGGAGAGTGGTGTACGCGACTGCAGCGACCTGCGTGGACTGCCCACACGCCAGGCCAAACGCAACTGGGCCGGCCAGAGGCCGACCCAGTGCGAAGTGATGGTGCCGGAAATAGGAATCGAACCTACGACCTACGCATTACGAATGCGCCGCTCTACCAACTGAGCTATTCCGGCGAGCCGCCAATTGTAGGAGCGCGGCCAGCCCGCGGTCAATCGCCGGCATGCTCGACGCCGGCCGTCGACCGATGCGCGCCCTGCCTCAGCCGACCAGGCGCAGCCGCAATTCCTTGGGCAGCGCGAACACCATCGATTCAGGCTCGCCTTCCAGTTCGGAGACGCCCGCCGCGCCGAGCTCGCGCAGCCGCGCCAGCACGCCATCGACCAGCACCTGCGGCGCCGAGGCGCCGGCGGTCAGACCGATGTGCTGCTTGCCGACGATCCAGGCCGGATCGATCTCGCTGGCGTTGTCGATCAGGTAAGACTCCACCCCGTCGCGCCGGGCCAGCTCGCTCAAGCGGTTGGAATTGGAGCTGTTGGGCGAGCCCACCACCAGCACCAGATCGCACTGCCGGGCAAGATCGCGCACCGCATCCTGGCGGTTCTGGGTGGCGTAGCAGATATCGTCGTGGCGCGGCCCCTGTATCGCCGGGTAGCGCGCACGCAGGGCCTCGATGATGCCCATGGTGTCGTCCACCGAGAGCGTGGTCTGGGTGGTATAGGCAAGATTGTCCGGCTGATCGATCTGCAGCGTGGCGACCTGCTCGATGTCCTCCACCAGGTAGATCCTGCCCGCGCCGCGCTCGCGGTTCCATTGGCCCATGGTGCCCTCCACTTCCGGATGGCCGGCATGGCCGATCAGCACCACGTCGCGGCCGGCCCGGCAATGCCGCGCCACCTCGAAATGCACCTTGGTCACCAATGGGCAGGTGGCGTCGAACACCTTCAGCCCACGCCGCTCTGCTTCCTGGCGCACGGCCTGCGAGACGCCGTGCGCACTGAAGATCACCGTGGCCGCGTCCGGCACTTCGTCCAGTTCCTCGACGAAGATGGCGCCGCGCTCCTTGAGATCGTCGACCACGAAGCGGTTGTGCACCACTTCGTGCCGCACATAGATCGGCGCGCCCAGCGTCTCGATCGCACGCTTGACGATCTCGATCGCACGGTCGACACCGGCGCAGAAACCGCGGGGATTGGCGAGCAGGACGTCCATACGCTTGTTCTCTTCGACAGCCCGGCCAGGGTGGCCGGACATTTCAGGGGGGCATCTGCCGAGCACGCGGCGCCGCGCCTTGGGCGGGTGCGGCGACCGTCCTTGCGGGACGGACGCACGACGGCTTGGGACCGGGATTATCCCGCTTTTCGGCTGCGCTTGCCGTCGAACAGACCGAACACTGCGATCCCGATGGCGCCCCCCACGATCGCCGAATCGGCGATATTGAAGGCCGGCCAGGTGTGGCTGCCGATGTACCACTGGATGAAGTCGACCACGTGGCCGTGCATCAGGCGGTCGATCACGTTACCGATCGCCCCGCCGATCACCAGCGCGTACGGCAGCGCGCTGCGCCAGTCTCCACGTGCGGTGCGCGACAGCCAGAATGCCAGCAGACCGCTGATACCCACCGCCAGGGCAGTGAAGAACCACAGCTGCCAGCCACCGGCATCGCTCAGAAAACTGAAGGCTGCGCCGGTGTTGTAGGTGCGGTACCAGTTCCAAAAACCCTCGATGACCGGCACCGGGGTGTATTCAGGCAGCCTGGACAGCACCCAGGCCTTGCTCCACTGATCCAGCCCGACGACGGCAAGGGACAGCAGCAGCCAGATCAGGGCGGAGGGTTTGGGTCTTGCGGTCATTGAATCACCTTAGCTGTTGCTACTCCCGGGTTCGGAAGAAGCTGCCCAACGGGCAAATCGGCAAGCGGCGCCGGATGTGCCGGTATGGCCCTCATCCGGCGCTGCGCGCCACCTTCTCCCGCTTGCGGGAGAGAGAATCAAGACATCAGAACCAGCGACGGTCCTCGCCAGGGCCTTCGATGTTGCTGACGCAGCGGCTGCACAGCTCCGGATGCCGCGGGTCGCTGCCCACGCTGGCCTGGTGGTGCCAGCAGCGCACGCACTTGGCCTTGGCGGTTGGCTGCGCACTGACGAAGATGTCGTCGGTGCTGGCCGCGGTCACGGTCACATCGCCACTGATGAACAGGAAGCGCAGTTCCTGGCTCAGCGGCTGCCAACGCGCGGCGGTTTGCGCATCGGCGGCCACGGTGATTTCCGCTTCCAGTGCCGCGCCGATGGCGCCGTTGGCACGCATCGGTTCCAGCACCTTGGCGACCTGCTCGCGCAGGGCCAGCAACTTCTCGACATCGGCACTGGTCAACGCCGCATCGGCCGGCAGCGGCGCCAGGCCGTCGTACCAGGTGGCGAACAGCACGTTGCCGGCATGCTCGCCCGGCAGATAGGCCCATAGCTCGTCGGCGGTAAAGCTCAGCACCGGCGCGACCCAGCGCACGAACGCCTCGGCCACGTGATACATCGCGCTCTGCGCCGAACGGCGGCCGCGCGAATCCTCGGCCATCGTGTACAGACGGTCCTTGGTGACATCCAGGTACAGCGAGCCCAGGTCCACGCTGCAGAAATTCAGCAGCGCCTGCACGATCTCGGCGAAGTCGTAGCGCGCATAGGCGGCGACGATCCTTTCCTGCAACTCGTGCGCGCGGTGCACGATCCAGCGGTCCAGCAGCACCATGTCCTCCAGCGCCACCAGATGCTGCCGTGGATCGAAGCCATGCAGGTTGCCGAGCAAAAAGCGAGCGGTATTGCGCAGGCGGCGGTAGGCGTCTGCATTGCGCTTGAGGATCTCCTGCGACAGCGACATCTCGTTGCTGTAGTCGGCCGAGGCGATCCACAGGCGCAGGATGTCCGCCCCCAGGGTCTTCATGATGTCCTGCGGCTCGATGCCGTTGCCCAGCGACTTGGACATCTTGCGGCCGTGCTCGTCCACGGTGAAACCGTGAGTCAGGCATTGCTTGTACGGCGCCGCCTTGTCCATCGCCACGCCGGTCAGCAGCGAGGACTGGAACCAGCCGCGGTGCTGGTCCGAGCCTTCCAGGTACAGGTCGGCCGGCTTGGGCAGGCCACGGTCCACCAGCACGGCCTCATGGGTCACGCCGGAATCGAACCAGACATCCAGGATGTCGGTGATCTTGTCGTAGTCGGCGGCCTCCTCGCCCAGCAGTTCGGCCGCATCCAGCGTGTACCACACGTCCACACCGCCCCGCTCCACCCGATCGGCCACCTGACGCAGCAGCTCGGTGCTGCGCGGATGCGGTTCGCCGGTTTCGCGGTGCACGAACAACGCGATCGGCACGCCCCAGGTGCGCTGGCGCGAGATGGTCCAGTCCGGGCGACCTTCCACCATGCCGGCGATGCGCGCCTGGCCCCAGGACGGATACCAGGTCACGCCTTCGATGGCCTTGAGCGCGTCGGCACGCAGGCCCGCCTTCTCCATCGAGAAGAACCACTGCGGCGTGGCGCGAAAGGCGATCGGCGTCTTGTGGCGCCAGCAGTGCGGGTAGCTGTGCTCCATCTTGCTGGCCGCCAGCAGCACGCCGGTGTCGCGCAGGGATTCGATGATGACGTCGTTGGCCTTCCAGATATGCAGCCCGGCCAGCACGGTGTCGCCCAGCGGCGGCGTCGACGGCAGGTACACGCCGCGGCCGTCCACCGGATTGATCTGCGCGGCGCCATAGCGCTCCAGCAGGCCGTACTGCCTGGACACCTGGTAGTCCTCCTGGCCATGGCCAGGCGCGGTGTGCACGGCGCCGGTACCGTCCTCGGCCGACACGTGGTCGCCCAGCAGCAGCGGGATCTCGCGCTCGGCATAGAACGGGTGCGCCAGCAGCATCTGCTCCAGCGCCGCACCCTTGGCATGGCCATGCACCACGACCTCGTCCACGCCGTAGCGGGCCAGCGTCTTAGCCGCCAGCGCTTCGGCCACCACCAGCCAGCGCGGCTGGCCGCGGTCGGCCGGGCCTTCGACCAGCACGTAGTCCAGCTCCGCACCCAGGCTCACCGCCAGCGAGGCCGGCAGCGTCCACGGCGTGGTGGTCCAGATCGGCACAGCCACGCTCATACCGGCCGGCAGGCTGGCGCCGAAAGCAGCAGCCACAGCCGCCGGGTCACGGGCCGGATAGGCGATATCCACCGTCGGCGACAGCTTGTCGGCGTATTCGATCTCGGCCTCGGCCAGCGCCGAACCGCAGTCGAAGCACCAGTGCACCGGCTTCACGCCACGGGTGAGGTGGCCGTTGTCGACGATCTTTGCCAGCGCACGGATCTCGTTGGCCTCGAAGCGGAAATCCAGCGTCTTGTACGGGTTGTCCCAGTCGCCGATCACGCCCAGGCGCTTGAAGTCGCGGCGCTGCAGATCGATCTGCTCGGTCGCGTATTCGCGGCACTTCTGGCGGAACTGCGCGGCATCGAGCTTGACGCCGACCTTGCCGTACTTCTTTTCGATGGCGATCTCGATCGGCAGGCCGTGGCAGTCCCAGCCCGGGATAAACGGCGCGTCGAAGCCAGCCAAATACTTGGACTTGACGATGATGTCCTTGAGGATCTTGTTGACCGCATGGCCGAGGTGGATCTGGCCGTTGGCATACGGCGGGCCATCGTGCAGCACGAACAGCGGGCGCCCGGCCGCGTTGGCGCGCAGCTGCGCATACAGCCCCTCGCGCTCCCAGCGGTCCAGCATCGCCGGCTCGCGCTTGGGCAGGTCGCCGCGCATCGGAAATTCCGTCGCAGGCAGATGAAGAGTGGCTTTGTAGTCTTGGGTCACAGGAATCTACCGTTGCGCTGGATTGCTTGATAAGTCCGCACATGGATGTGCGGGCTCTTGCGAGGGACTCGCATCATAGGCGGGCTGTTGCGAGGAGCCCGCATGGATTTCGCCTGCAGCAGGAGCCGCAGTACCTTGCGCGCGACTGCTTTCGGTCCCCACGGACACATCGGGAACCCGCTGCGCGCCACTAATACGTCCAGCGCCCGCCAGCATTGGCGACGGACTGCGCTGAAGCACCGCGCGCGCCTGTTCGGCATCGCGATGCATCTGCACGGTCAGCGCCTGAAGGCCATCGAACTTTTCCTCGTCGCGCAGCTTGGCGACGAATTCGACCTCCAGGTGCCGGCCGTACAAGTCGCCCTGAAAATCGAACAGGTGCGCCTCCAGCAGCGGCTCCACGCCAGCCACGGTCGGCCGTGTGCCAAAGCTGGACACCGATGGCCATGGCTGCGCGGCCACGCCATGCACCCAGGTCGCATAGATGCCCGACAGCGCAGGCGTGCGCGAAAACCGCAGGTTCGCGGTGGGGTACCCCAGCGTGCGCCCCAGCTGCTTGCCGCGCACCACCCGTCCTCCGATGGCATACGGGCGGCCGAGCAGATCGGCGGCATGCGCAAACTCGCCCGCCACCAACAACTCACGGATGCGTGTGGCGGAAATGCGCTCGCCATGCAGATGCACCGGCGCGATCTCCCCGGCCTCAAATCCGTGCTGTTCGCTCAGGCTGCGCAGCAGGGCGATGTCGCCGCCACGGCGATGGCCGAAACGGAACTCCGGGCCGATCCACACCTCGCGGGCGCAGAGCCGGCCAACCAGCGCCAGGCGCACGAAGTTCTCGGCACTCATCGCAGACAAGCGGCCATCGAAACGAATCAGGCCCACGCTGTCGGCGCCGAAGCCGAGCAAGCCTTCGATCTTGGCGCGTGCAAGGGTCAGCCGCGGCGGCGGTGCGGCCGGGGCGAAGAACTCGCGCGGCAATGGCTCGAAGCTCAACGCCACCGCCGGCACGCCGAGCGCGCACGCACGATCAACCGCGTGCTGCACCAATGCCCGATGCCCCAGGTGCAGGCCATCGAAGGCGCCGATGCAGACCACGCTTCCGTGCGGGAACAGCGTCCCGCCCTCGACGTCTCTAAACAGCCTGCTCATTCCTCGATCCAAACAGATGCCGGCCTGCGGCCGACCCTCACTGATGCATAACTTGTAAGTATAGCCGTGCCTGTCAACCCGCATGATCCGCATCGATCACGCAAGCGCTCAGCGACACCAGGCCAAGCCCGCCGCCGGTACGGCCTACCCCCATCCGCCCTTCGGGCACCTTCCCCCGCACGCGGGGGAAGGGACCCGACATCCAGACTCAGCTCTCGCGCAGGTGGCGCGGCCGCAGACCCAGCGCCAGCTGCGCTGCCAGGTAGGTCAGCCCGCCACTGCCGACCAGCACCGCCAGCCAGCCGATCCGCTGCCACTTGTCCATGCCGGTGAACGACGGCAGCCACCACAGCAGGCCCAACAGCACCACGACCATTGCCGCACACGCCAGCAGCAGGCGCAGCGCATAGCCGCTCCAGCCCGGCCGGCGCTGATACACCCCGGACTTGCCCAGCCAGTACCACAACAGCCCCAGGTTGAGATAACTCGACAGCGCACTGGCGATGCCCAGCGCCAGGTGCAGCCCGGGCTGCTTGCCCAGCGCCTGCATCACGCCCTGCGCCTTGAGCTCGGGCGGCACCATGAGGTGATACAGCACCGCCAGGAATGCAAAGTTGAACACCATATTGGCCACCAGCGCCGCCACGCCGGCGCGCACCGGGGTGCGGGTGTCCTGGCGCGCATAGAAGGCCGGCAGCACCACCTTGAGCATGGCGTAGGCCGGCAGACCGAAGCTCAGCCCGTACACCGACAACGCCGTCATGCGGGTGTCGAAGGCGGTGAACTTGTGATACTGGAACAGCGTTGCCACCATCGGCTCGGCCAGCAACAACAATCCCAGCATCGCCGGCATTGCGATCAGCAACGTGGTCCGGAAGCCCCAGTCCAGCGCACTGGAAAACGCGGCGCGGTCGGTCTTGACGTGATGGCGCGCCAGCGCCGGCAGGATCACCGTGCCCAGCGCCACGCCAAAGACACCCAGCGGCAATTCCAGGAACCGGTCGGCCAGCGACAACCACGACTGCGAGCCGTCGGTCAGCTTGGCGGCGATCACGGTGTCCAGCAGCAGGTTGATCTGCGCCACCGAGGAGCCGAACAGGGTCGGCACCATCAAGGTCAGCACCTTGCGCACACCCGGATGTCGCCAACCCCAGCGTGGCAGGGTCAACAGATTGATGCCTTTCAGCGAAGGCAGCTGAAACAACAACTGCAGCATGCCCGCCGCCAGCACCGCCCAGCCGAGCGCGAGGATCTGCCTTTCCGGTGTCCCGCCCAGCCGCGGGGCCAGCCACACCGCCCCGGCGATCATGCACAGGTTGAGGATCACCGGGGTCAGCGCCGGCATGGCGAACTTCTGGAAGCTGTTCAGCGCCCCGCCCGCCAGCGCGGTCAGTGAGACAAACAACAGGAACGGGAAGGTCAGACGGAACAGGTCCACCAGCAGGCCGTGCTTGGCCGGGTCGGTGTCCACCCCGCTGGAGAACAACGTGGCCAGCTGCGGGGCGAAGATCAGCGCCAGCGCGGTGACCAGCAGCAGCACTCCGCCGAGGGTACCGGCCACGCGCGCCATCAGCTCGCGCAGATCGGCATGCGGCCGGGTTTCCTTGACCTCGGTGAACACCGGCACGAAGGCGGTGGCGAAGGAGCCTTCGGCAAATAGCCGCCGCAGGAAATTGGGAACCCGGAAGGCCACCCAAAACGCGTCGGTCACCGCATTGCTGCCGAAGGTGGTGGTGATGACCTGGTCGCGCACCAGCCCCAACACCCGCGACACCATGGTCATACTGCTGAACGAGAGCAGGCTCCTCACCATGCGGGGTGTGCTCATGGACGACCCCTCTTGACAACTGACTTGACGTACATATCTGGGTCCATCATACTTTCGCGCTTGCTTTTTCCACCATACCGATTTTTCAGGAACCCACCACCGTGGCCAATATCAAGTCCGCCAAGAAGCGCGCCAAGCAGACCATTGTGCGCAATGAGCGCAACACCGGTCAGCGCTCGATGCTGCGCACCGCCGTCAAGAAGGTGATCAAGGCCCTTGACGCCAACGATGCTGCAGGCGCCGAAGCTGCTTTCGCCGTTGCACAGCCGATCCTCGACCGTTTCAGCGCCCGTGGCCTGATTCACAAGAACAAGGCTGCCCGTCACAAGAGCCGCCTGACCGCGCGCATCAAGGCCATCAAGGCCGCGTAAGCGATCAGCTGCGACGTCGCCGGAAGCCTGGCTTCCGGTGGCACAGAAAAACCCGGCCTCGGCCGGGTTTTTTGTGTGTGCGTGTGCGCACTCAACCTGCATTGCGTGCCTCGAGCTCGTCCTCGCGCTGACGATCGAAGAACGCCATCACGTCCTTCATGATCGGGAAGGTGCCGTCGCGACCGAGCGCCGAGACCAGATACCAGGGCGCCGTCCAGCCCAGCTCGGCCACGATGGCCTCGGCAGCGGCACGCGCCTCGTCTTCGAACATCAGGTCGGCCTTGTTGAGCACCAGCCAGCGCGGCTTCTTCAGCAACTCCGGATCATGCCGTTCGAGCTCACGCTCAAGCGTGCGCACCTGGTCGGCCGGCGACACACCGTCCACGCCGCCATCCATCGGAGCCATATCCACCAGATGCAGCAGCAGGCGGGTGCGCTGCAGGTGGCGCAGGAACTGCGTGCCCAGACCAGCGCCATCGGCGGCGCCCTCGATCAGGCCCGGCACGTCGGCAATCACGAAGCTGCGGTAGGCCTCGACGCTGACCACGCCCAGATTCGGATACAGCGTAGTAAAAGGATAGTCGGCCACCTTTGGCGTCGCCGAGGACACGGCGCGAATCAATGTGCTCTTGCCGGCGTTAGGGAAGCCCAGCAGGCCCACATCGGCCAGCAGCTTGAGTTCCAGCTTCAGCAGCCGCTCTTCGCCCTCTTCGCCGGTGGTGGCCTGGCGCGGCGCGCGGTTGACCGAGCTCTTGAAATGCATGTTGCCCAGGCCGCCCTTACCCCCCTTGGCCACCAACAGGCGGTCGCCGTGCCGGGTCAGGTCGCCGATCACTTCGTCGGTCTGCACGTTGATCACCACGGTGCCGACCGGCACCACGATGACGCGATCCTCGCCGCCCTTGCCATAGGCCTGGCGACCCATGCCGTTCTCGCCGCGCTGCGCCTTGAAGGTACGCTCATGGCGGAAGTCGACCAGGGTATTGACGTTCTCGTCGGCCACGATCCACACGCTGCCACCGGCCCCTCCATCGCCACCGTCCGGCCCGCCCAGCGGGATGAATTTCTCGCGGCGAAAGCCGACACAGCCATTGCCGCCATTACCGGCGGTGACCAGGATTTCTGCTTCGTCGACTAACTTCATGAGATTTGGGATTCGTTATTTGGGATTGGTGACAACGCGGCAGCATACGCATGGCGAGCCCGTCAGCAAGGAAGGATGGGGACGCCAGGATGCCGCAGGATCCGCTCCTGCGAATCCCCAATCCCGAATCCCCACTCCCAGCCGTCAAACGAAAAACCCCGCAAAAGCGGGGCTTTCCGTCTCGTCCGCCGGGCAGCGATGCCTGACGGAGTGGCCTGCATGGAGCGGGCGATTACGCCTCGGCGACCACGCTGACGGTACGACGCTTCTTCGGGCCCTTGGTGGAGAACTCCACCTTGCCGTCGACCAGCGCAAACAGCGTGTGGTCACGACCCAGGCCGACGCCGGCGCCCGGATGGAACTGGGTGCCGCGCTGACGCACGATGATGTTGCCGGCATCGATGGCCTGGCCACCGAAGATCTTCACGCCCAGGTACTTCGGGTTGGAATCGCGACCGTTGCGCGAGGAACCTACGCCCTTTTTATGTGCCATGACTGGTTCTCCTTACTTCTTGTCGCCACCGGCAATGCCGGTGATCTCGATTTCGGTGTAGTGCTGACGGTGCCCCTGACGCTTCATGTGGTGCTTGCGGCGACGGAACTTGATGATGCGCACCTTATCGGCGCGGCCATGGGCCACGACCTTGGCGGTGACCGAGGCGCCCTTCAGCGCATCGCCCAGCTTGATGCCATCGCTATCGCCCAGCATCAGGATGGTGTCGAACGTGATCTCGTTGCCTGCTTCGACTTCGAGCTTTTCCACGCGGAGCGTTTCGCCCTGCGCGACGCGGTATTGCTTACCGCCGGTTACCAGAACTGCGTACATGACCAGGTGTTCCTCTGTAGTTATTATGGTCGCCTGCCTTGCCCATGGGGCAGACAGGAGCGGGATTGTACTGACCCGGCGGGTTTGGAGTCAACCTGCAGGCAGTCTGGCCTCGGCAGGCCCGGATCGGGCCGTGGAACGCATCATCCGGCCGCCACAACCGCCCCGGCAGACTGGCATTGAGGCAATTTGCCCTCACCTAGGTCGGCGGGTAGGCTGATCGACTGCCACTCATTCCTGCTGAGCACGCTCGCACCACCGCCGGTTCGCCGGCCCGACATCGGATCCCCCATGGCGATGGATTTCATCCGCATCCGCGGCGCGCGGACGCACAACCTCAAGAACATCGACCTCGACCTGCCCCGCGACAAACTGATCGTGATCACCGGCCTGTCCGGCTCGGGCAAGTCGTCGCTGGCGTTCGACACCATCTATGCAGAAGGCCAGCGCCGCTACGTCGAGTCGCTGTCGGCGTATGCGCGCCAGTTCCTCAGCGTGATGGAAAAGCCGGATCTGGACCACATCGAAGGCTTGTCGCCGGCGATTTCGATCGAACAGAAGTCCACCTCGCACAACCCGCGCTCCACCGTGGGCACGATCACCGAGATCTACGACTACCTGCGCCTGCTGTACGCACGCGTGGGTCAGCCGCGCTGCCCGGATCACGGCTTCCCCCTGGAGGCGCAGACCGTCAGCCAGATGGTCGATCACATGCTCACCCAGGACCAGGAGCAGCGTTACATGCTGCTGGCGCCGGTGATCCGCGACCGCAAGGGCGAGCATGCGCAGGTGTTCGAACAGCTGCGTGCGCAGGGCTTCGTGCGCGTGCGCGTGGACGGCGAGCTGTACGAAATCGATGCGGTGCCGGCATTGGCACTGCGCCAGAAGCACACCATCGAGGCGGTGATCGACCGCTTCCGCCCGCGCGAAGACATCAAGCAGCGGCTGGCGGAAAGTTTCGAGACCGCGCTCAAGCTGGGCGAAGGCATGGTGGCGGTGCAGTCGCTGGACGACCCGGCCGCAGCCCCGCACCTGTTTTCGTCCAAGTACAGCTGCCCGGTGTGCGATTACTCGCTGCCGGAGCTGGAACCGCGCCTGTTTTCGTTCAACGCACCAGTGGGCGCCTGCCCGAGCTGCGATGGCCTGGGCGTGGCCGAATTCTTCGACCCGGACCGGGTGGTGGTGCATCCGGAGCTGTCGTTGTCGGCCGGCGCCGTGCGCGGCTGGGACCGGCGCAATGCCTACTACTTCCAGCTGATCGCCTCGCTGGCCAAGCACTACAAGTTCGACGTGGATGCGGTGTGGAACACGCTACCGGCCAAGGTGCGCCAGGCGGTGCTGTTCGGCAGCGGCGATGAGGTGATCAACTTCACCTACTTCACCGATGCGGGCGGGCGCACCACGCGCAAGCACCGCTTCGAAGGCATCCTGCCGAACCTGGAACGGCGCTATCGCGAAACCGAGTCGCCGGCCGTGCGCGAGGAACTGACCAAGTACGTCAGCCAGCAGCCCTGCCCGGCCTGCAACGGCACGCGTTTGAATCGCGCTGCACGCAACGTCTTTGTGGCCGATCGCCCACTGCCCGAGCTGGTGGTGCTGCCGGTCAACGAGGCGCTGAGCTTTTTCCGCGGTCTGTCGCTGCCGGGCTGGCGTGGCGAGATCGCGGCCAAGATCGTCAAGGAAATTGCCGAGCGGCTGGGCTTCTTGGTCGACGTGGGCCTGGATTACCTCACCCTGGAGCGCAAGGCCGACACCTTGTCCGGTGGTGAAGCACAGCGCATCCGTCTGGCCAGCCAGATCGGTGCCGGCCTGGTCGGGGTGATGTACGTGCTGGACGAACCCTCGATCGGCCTGCACCAGCGCGACAACGAGCGCCTGCTCGGCACGCTGACGCGGTTGCGCGATCTGGGCAACACCGTGATCGTGGTCGAGCACGACGAAGACGCGATCCGCCTGGCCGACCATGTGCTGGATATCGGTCCCGGTGCCGGCGTGCACGGCGGCGAAATCTGCGCACAAGGCACGCTGCAGGACATCCTGGAATCGCCGCGCTCGTTGACCGGCCAATACCTGTCGGGCAAGCGCCGCATCGAGATCCCCAAGCAGCGCCACAAGCCCAACCCGAAGATGATGCTGCATCTGCGCGGAGCGACTGGCAACAACCTCAAGAATGTCGACCTGGATATCCCGGCAGGCCTGTTGACCTGCATCACCGGCGTGTCCGGCTCGGGTAAATCGACGCTGATCAACGATACGTTGTTCACGCTGGCCGCCAACGAGATCAACGGTGCCTCGCACGTGGTGGCGCCACATCGCGAAGTCGAAAATCTTGATCTGTTCGACAAGGTGGTGGACATCGACCAGTCGCCGATCGGTCGCACGCCACGTTCAAACCCGGCCACCTACACCGGCATGTTCACCCCGTTGCGCGAGTTGTTTGCGCAGGTGCCCGAGGCGCGCGCGCGCGGCTACTCGCCGGGGCGTTTCAGCTTCAATGTGCGCGGCGGCCGCTGCGAGGCCTGCCAAGGCGACGGCATGATCAAGGTGGAGATGCACTTCCTGCCCGACGTCTACGTGCCCTGCGATGTCTGCCATGGCAAGCGCTATAACCGCGAGACGCTGGAGATCCGGTACAAGGGCTTCAACATCAGCGATGTGCTGCAGATGACCGTGGAAGATGCGCTGCACCTGTTCGAGCCGGTGCCGTCGATCGCGCGCAAGCTGGAAACCCTGGTCGATGTGGGTCTGAGCTACATCAAGCTGGGCCAGAGCGCGACCACGCTCTCCGGCGGTGAAGCGCAGCGCGTCAAGCTGTCCAAGGAACTTTCGCGTCGCGATACCGGACGCACCTTGTACATCCTGGACGAGCCGACCACCGGCCTGCACTTCCACGATATCGAAGCCTTGCTCGGCGTGTTGCACAAGCTGCGCGACGAAGGCAACACGGTAGTGGTGATCGAACACAATCTGGACGTGATCAAGACCGCCGACTGGATCGTGGACCTCGGCCCGGAAGGTGGCCACCGTGGCGGCACCATCCTGGTGTGCGGCACCCCGGAAGAGGTGGCCGCCGAACCGTCGTCCTACACCGGGCAGTTCCTGGCCAAGATGCTGCCATCGGTGAAGGCGCGCGAGACGCGCCCTGCCGCGACGGCCAACAAGCCCGATGCGCGCCCGCCGCGCAAGGTCAAACCGGAGAAGGTGGTCAAGGCCGCCAAATCCGCCACCAAGAAGACTGCGAAGAAGAAGGCAAGCTGATGAGCGAACACAAGGTTCTGGCACGCATCCCGATCAGCGTGCGCTGGCGCGACATGGACAGCATGGGCCACGTCAACAACGCCAAGTACATTTCCTACCTGGAAGAGGCGCGCGTGCGCTGGATGCTGGGCGTGCAAGGCGTATCGATGACCGATCGCATCGCCCCGGTGGTGGCCGCCACCAACGTCAACTACAAGCAACCGCTGATCTGGCCAAACGACATCACCGTGGAGCTGTTCGTCGAGCGCCTGGGCACCAGCAGCGTGACCATCGGCCACCGCATCTTCGATCAGAAGGACGACAGCAAGCTGTATTCGGATGGCAATGTCGTGGTGGTGTGGATCGACACGCAGACCGGCAAGAGCGCTGCACTCCCGGACGCGGTACGCATCGCCAGCAGCTGAGCCGACACCGCGCGGCCCACGTGCTGGATCGTGACAACGACGGCGGCTCTCGGGGGAGCCGCCGTTTTTTATGCCGTTTCAATGGCGTTGCCACCGGCATTGCACGTCGGCGTCATGCCCAGCCGCATCATCTTGGTTCGCCCGTCCATGGCTGCGCTGGCCAGGCGCGCAGACACCGCAAGCGCCCACTGCCCGGGAACGGCACGCAGTGCCGACGCTGCGACCTTACGACCCCGGCGCGCGCTTGCGGGCCTGAAGCGTGGCCTTGATCTGGCGACCATCCTGCAAGGTGAACGTCACCGGCACCTGCGCGCCGTCCTGCAAGGGCGCGCGGGCCTCCATCAGCATCAGGTGCAGGCCACCCGGCGCCAATGGCACCGCCCCACCGGCCGGCAACGCCAGCTCGGGCACCGCGCGCATGCGGCTGACGCCATTGCTTTGCGTGGTTTCGTGCAGGGACACATCGGCAAACGCGCTGCTGCTGACCGCGGTGACCTTCAGCGGCTGCGCGCAGCCGTTGTGGAACTGCCCGAAGCCGGCCGCCATCCCCATGCCACCGGGCGGCGGAATGCGGATCCAGCCCTGGCTGAACTCCGGCAGGCACTGCGCTGCGACACCCGCACTGCCCAGCATTACCACCGCACCGAGCAGCACACGCGCACGCAGGTGCCGCCTGCTTCGACTGCCGTCTATCATGACCCGACCTCCAGGAGCCCCGAATGAGCATCCAGATCTTAGACCATGGCCGAGTTCGCGAAATCCGTCTGGCGCGCCCGCCGGTCAACGCGCTGGACAGTGCCCTGTGCCAGGCCCTGAGCGCTGCGGTGCAGCAGGCCGGCGACGAGGCCGACGGCATCGTGCTGTCGGGCAGCGAGCGGATCTTCTCCGGCGGCATGGATGTGCCGCAGCTGCTGGCGCATGGCACCGACCGTGCCGCATTGCTGGCCAGCTGGACGGCGTTCTTCCAGGCCGCGCAGGCGCTGGCAAACAGCCGCATTCCGGTAGTGGCGGCGATCGGCGGGCATGCGCCGGCCGGCGGCTGCGTTTTGGCACTGTGCTGCGATTACCGGGTGATGGCGCGCAGTGCCGACACCGCCAAACCGTATGCGATCGGCTTGAACGAAGTGCAGGTCGGCCTGGCCGCACCGGAAGGCATCCAGCGGCTGTTGCGCCGCGTGGTCGGCGCGCACCGCGCCGAGCGCCTGCTGATTGCCGGGCAGCTGCTGCCGGCCGAACAGGCGGTACAGATCGGCCTGGTGGATGAGTTGGTCGATGGCGAGCTGGTTACCGCGCGCGCAGTGGCCTGGCTGCACGAACTGCAGCAGCTGCCGCGTCAGCCGATGCTGGCCACGCGTGCGGTGGCCCGCGCCGACCTGCGCGCGGCCCTGGCCCCGGAACTGATCCAGCTGGAGCGCTTCGTCGATGGCTGGTACGCGCCGGACGCCCAGGCTGCACTGCAGGGCCTGGTGGCGCGCCTGCAGAAGGCCTGAGCCAGCCGCGGCACGGTGCCCCTCGGGCGGCCCGGTATAATCGCCATCCTTCGCACGCCCAGGCCAGCCTCTTGTCCGCCAATGCCGAACCCGTGGTCTCCGAACTGATCAGCCTGCTGTCGCTGGAGCGCCTGGAAGACAACCTGTTCCGCGGCCAGAGCCGCGACATCGGCACCAAGTACGTGTTCGGCGGCCAGGTGTTGGGTCAGGCGCTGTCGGCAGCGCAGGCCACGGTGGAAAACGGCCGCCAGGCGCATTCGCTGCATGCCTATTTCCTGCGTGCCGGCAATATCGATCACCCCATCGTCTACGACGTCGATCGCACCCGTGATGGCGGCAGCTTTTCGGTACGGCGCGTCACTGCGATCCAGCACGGCAAGGTGATCTTCTTCTGCGCGGCCTCGTTCCAGGAGCGCGAAGACGGCGCCGAACATCAATCGGTAATGCCGGTGGTGCCGCCGCCGGAAGACATCGAACCGGCCGCCCCACTGGCACCGGAGGTGTTGGCGAGCCTGCCGGCCAAAGTGCAACGCTGGCTCTCGCGCGGCGGGCCGTTCGAGTTTCGTCATGTGTTTCCGCGCGACGAACTCAAGCCGCCCAAGCGCCCTCCCTTCCAGCAGATGTGGCTGCGCCTGACCGACCCCATCGGCGACGACGTCGGCCTGCACCAGGCACTGCTGGCCTATGCCTCGGACTTCCAATTACTGGGCACCTCGACGTTTCCGCACGGCATCAGTTATTACACGCCGAACGTGCAGATGGCCTCGCTGGATCATGCGCTGTGGTTCCATCGCCCGTTCCGCACCGACGACTGGCTGCTGTACTCGCTGGACAGCCCCACCGCGCAAGGCTCGCGTGGACTGGCACGCGGGCAGTTCTTCACCCGCGACGGCGTATTGGTTGCCAGCACCACCCAGGAAGGCCTGATCCGTGTGGTACCCGACGGCAGCGCGAGCGCAGTGCCGGCCAAGGAGTAGCGCGCAGCGGCGTGGCCAGGGTGCGCTTGTCGGTGCTCCCAGGGCACAGCGCCCCGGTCGTGTGCGCCGCAGTCCACCGCCACGCACGCCGCAGAGGCTGCAAACTGGCATGCTCCCCTGCCATGCGATGCGAGCAGCTGACGGCAGCCGCACCCGACTGCTTCATCTTGAACCGGCACCTCAGCGGTGCCATCTGATCCGGACCCAACGGCGTTTTCCCACCATGCGCAAGATCTTCAGCAGTCAACGTATCGAAACCGCCGAGGGCGTCGCCAATCTGTTGCGCGATGCGGGAATCGAAATCCGCATCAGCAATGGCCGCTCCTACCAGAGCAAGCGCGGCGGCCAGTTCAGCTATCTGGAGCAAAGCAACGCGCAGGCGCAGCCCACCGTGTGGATCGTGCATGCCAACGACCAGCCGCGTGCGCGCGATCTGCTGCGCGACGCGCGCCTGCTCGACACCACCCGCCGCGACCTGCCGAACGTGGAGTACACCTTCCGCGACGGCGAGAACGGCTCCAGTGCCAGCGCGCGCAGTTGGGCCTGGCGGATCCGCCTGGTCCTGCTGTTGGTAATCGGCGCCGTGGCGATGGTGGTGGTGCTGCGTCATCGCAGTGCACCGACACAATTGGCACCAGCGGCGCAGCCGGCATCGCAACAGCCGCCGGCGCATGACGCCGCCCAACCGGCAGCAGAAGACGACGAAGTGCGCGTGCGGATCCAGCCGGCGCGCTGAGCGCGGCCGGCGAGAGGGCAACGTAACCAGCCGACGGTGCGCCGGGCCCCGGCGTCGTCGGTTCGGTCACATCCATTGCCGGCATGCGTCATGCTGGCAACAGGACATGGAGTGCGCCGATGACTGCCGACACACTGGATCTGATGTTGCAACGCGAACTGCCCAGCGCTGCAGCCGGCTGCCAGCAGGCCTATGGCCGCATCGTCAGCGCCTGCCAGAACACGGTAACCGCCATCGCACTGGCCATCACGCGCGATATCGCCGCCAGCGAGGACATCGCCCAGGAAGCCTTCCTGCGCGCCTGGCAGCGGCTGGCGCAACTGCATCAGCCCGCCAGCTTCCTGCCGTGGCTGCGCCAGATCACCCGCAACCTGGCGCGTGACTGGCTGCGTGCGAATCGCCACCGCGCGCTCAGCGGCGAAGCGGCCGACCTGGCGATCGCCATGGCCGCCGATCCGGCACCCTCGCCCGCCGACCATCTGTTGCAGGCCGAGGAAGAGATCGCCGCATTCGACATGATTTCCGCGCTACCGGAAGAAAGCCGCGAGACGCTGCTGCTGTATTACCGCGAAGGCCAGAGCTCGCAACAGGTTGCGTCGCTGCTGGGCCTGAGCGACGCGGCGGTGCGCAAGCGGCTGTCGCGCGCACGTGCCAGCGTGCGCAATGAACTGTTGAAACGGTTCGGCGAATTCGCACGTGGTAGCGCACCAGGCGTTGCCTTCGCCACCGCAGTGACCTCGGCAACCCTGCTTGCGGCACCATGCACCGCAAGCGCGGCGATCGCGCTGGGCGGTCTCGGTGGCGCGGGCAAGCTGGGCATGAGCGCAGTGACTGGCTCGGTGCTCGGCGGGGGTGGGTCCGCTGGCGCGCTCAGCATCTGGCTCGGCATGCCGGCACTGTTCGCAACCGGCGCCGTGCTGGTTGCCGGATTCGGCACGTACTGGTCGTGCTGGTACCTGCTGCGCTTTGCACAGACTGACCTTGAGGCAGCCGCCATTGGCCGCTTCATGCGCATGACCACGCTGACGTCGGTGCTGGTGGTCGGCGGCACGCTCCTGCTTAAAAAGCTGGATGCCGGTGCGTGGCCATCGCTGCTGGTGCTCTGCACCGGCATGGCGGTGCTCAGCTATCAATCCATCCGGGTACTGCCACGTGTCATGCGCCCCATGCTGGAACGCGATGCGCGCAGACGCGGCGCCACACAGGCACCGCTGCTGTACCGCTGCATGTTCAGTCCGGGTGCAATGCTGGCGAGCGTGGCGGCAGTCATGCTGCCGATCGTGCGTCACTACATGCAGCTGGGAATGCTTTGAGGCCGGCGTGGCGTCACCGCTACACCGCCAATGACAGCCCACTGCAGGCAACGAGAACGGCCCCCTGCTCGCGCAGGAGGCCGTTGGTCGATCGACGCCTTGTTGCGTATTGCTGTTGCTGTTGCGTATCGCGTATTGCTGTTGCTGTTGCGTATTGCTGTTGCTGTTGCCTGCAGCGACCGACACGCGTCACGCGCCGGCCGCTGCATCATTCACATTGATGCGCGCTACGCGCTCAGTTGGCGGCAGCGGGCCTGGGCGGCATCGGATGCTTGCCGTGATCGCCATGCTCGCCCGGACCACGCGGGCCGTGCTCGCCGCGCAGCTTCGAGGCCGCATCGAACTCGGCCTTGCTCAGCTTGCCGTCCTTGTCGGTATCGGCCTTGGCAAACCACGCATCGCGATGCTGCTGCATGCGCAGCTCACGGTCGGCACGGTCGATGAAGCCATCCTTGTTGACGTCCATCTGCTCGAAGCGTGCAGCGAATTTCGGATCGGCCTTGGCCTCCTCGCGGCTGATGCGCCCGTCCTTATTGGTGTCGAACTTGGCCAGCCACTCACCGCGACCTTCGCGGCCCGGGCCACGATGGCGCGGACGCTCATCACGCGAGAGCTTGCCGTCCTTGTTGGCGTCCAGCGTGTCGAACTGCGCAGCCAGCTTCGGGTTGGCGGCCGCTTCGCTGCGGTCGATCACGCCATCGCCATTGCTGTCGAGCTTGGCAGGACGCGGCGAATCGCCGGATGCCGGCGGGGTGGCGGCGACGACTGCGCCGGTCGACAGCGCGGCCAGCATGGCCAGGGCAAGAAAGGGTTTGCGGGACGTCATGGGAAACTCCTGATCTGTGGGAACCACACGCGGCACCTGCATGGGCCGCATCGCGTGGGTGGCGCATCCGGATCCACCGTGCGCTGCCACCAACATCCACATCAACGAGCCGCCGGCGCATACGTTGACGCGCGCACGGGCCGCATTCATCCGGCGGACAGTCGCCGCTGTTGCGACGCGCAGGCGCTATCCTGCGCGCATGGCCATCCACGCCGACACCCACGACGACCTGCGCCTCTTCCAGACCGGCGAGCATCCCTGTGGCTACTGGTCGGACCGCCAGGCGCGCGACCTGGTGCTGGACCCACACGATCCGCGCCTGGGAACGATCTACCCGCAGGCCCTGGCATGGGGATTCCGCCGCTCCGGCGACCTGGTCTACCGCCCGCATTGCGAACGCTGCCGCGCCTGCGTGCCGGTGCGCATCGCGGTGGACGCGTTCCATCCCGATCGCAGCCAACGCCGTTGCCTGGCGCGCAACCAGGACCTGGTGGTGCGCGTGGTCGCCGCCGAACGTACCGACGAACAACTTGCGCTGTACCGGCGCTATCTCAAGCACCGGCATCCCGGCGGCGGCATGGACGAGCATGGCGCTACCGAGTTCGACCAGTTCCTGATCGGCGGCTGGTCGCACGGGCGCTTTCTGGAAATCCGCCAGGCACCTGTCGCGCACGGCCAGGGGGACTTGCTTGCCGTGGCGGTCACCGATGTCACCGAACATGCCTTGTCGGCCGTGTACACGTTCTATGCGCCCGAGGCGACTGCACGCAGCCTGGGGACGTTCGCGATCCTGCAGCAGATCCAGTGGGCACAGCGCGAGCGACGCGCGCATGTCTATCTGGGCTACTGGATCGATGGCCACGCCAAGATGAACTACAAGCGCCGCTTCAATGCACTGGAGGCCTACGATGGCCGCCACTGGCGAGGCCTGCCCGCCAGCACGCCAGCCCCGTGAGCTGCCAAACGGCGACATCGGCCTGTCGCATCGGCCATGCGAGAATTCCGCGATGATCAAACCTCTCCTGCTGCTCGCGCTCACCGCGCTGTGCGCCGCCTGCACCCATCGCATGCCATCCACCACCACCGCATCCGACCCCTCGCCTGCCAAGCCTATTGCAGCGCCACTGCGCATCGCCACCTACAACACCTCGCTGTATTCCGACGAAGCGGGCGGCCTGATCGCCGAACTGCAGGGCGAGAGCGCACATGCGCGCAAGATCGCCGCAGTGCTGCAGCGCGTGCGCCCGGATCTGGTGCTGCTCAACGAATTCGATTTCGATCCGGACCACCGCGCCGCCGATCTGTTCCAGCAGCGCTACCTGCAGGTGGCACAGCCGGGGGGCGGCGAGCCGCTGCGTTATCCGTATCGGTATCTGGCGCCGGTCAACACTGGTGTTCCGAGCGGGCTGGATCTGGACAACAGCGGCAGTGTCGGCGGCAATGGCCGCAACCGCGGCAACGATGCCTGGGGCTTTGGCCTGCATCCAGGCCAGTACGGCATGCTGGTCCTGTCGCGGTATCCGATCGATGCGCAGGCCGTGCGCAGTTTTCAGCTGCTGAAGTGGAGCACGCTGCCGGGCGCACTGCGTCCGATCGATCCGACCACGCGGGCCCCGTTTTATAGCGACGCGGTCTGGGCGCAGCTGCGGCTGTCGTCCAAGTCGCACTGGGACGTGCCGGTACGCACGCCGCTGGGCGTGGTGCACGCACTGGTGTCGCACCCCACCCCACCTGTGTTCGATGGCGCGGAAAAACGCAACGCCGCGCGCAACCACGATGAGCTCGCACTGTGGCGTGCGTACCTGGACAACGCGGCCGACAGCCGGCGCTGGCTGTGCGACGACAAGGGAGCCTGCGGCGGCCTGCCCACCGATGCGCGCTTCGTCATCCTGGGCGATCTGAACAACGACCCGATCGATGGCGCCGGCCGCCATGAGGCGATCCGTGCGCTGATCGATCACCCGCGCGTTCTCCAGTACCCCACCCCACGCAGCGCCGGCGGCCCAGAAAAGACCGCCGAATACGCCGCGCACGGCGTCGCGCATACCGGCGACCCGCACCAGGTCACCGGCGACTTCGGCCCGCAGGCCGGCACCATGCGTCTGGACTACGTGCTGCCGTCGCGCCAGTTCACCCTGGCTGGCAGCGGCATCTTCTGGCCCGCCAGCAGCGACCCGGAAGCGGCAATCGCCGATGGCAGCGACCATCACGCGGTGTGGGTGGATGTGGCTTGGTAGCTAAGCAATCGTACCGAGGCCTTGGAATGGCATGCTCTGGGTATGGCGTCGACGGCGGCGTATAACACCAAGGCTATACGCAAAAAAGGGAAGATTTAACCACCCCCCGGGTCCTAACGCCGTGTCGAGGGGAGCAGATGACTTCCGGAAGTACCTGGGGCAGTGATCGACAAGCCCCCCCGGGGCGGCCCGTTGAATTTGGGTGGTCCGGATTCAGTAGACAGGCTTACACTTCCTCGCAGACAGGTAGCAAGGAAGTTGAATGAGACTGTATTTCCACCATGCGCGCTGTTTCTTTGTTACTTTTTTTCTGCCGTTCGCACTCGCCTGCCTGGCGAGCGCTTGCAGTGCAAGCAAGCCACCGTCTTCTGAAAAAGAAGAGCTTCTGCTCAGCCGGCCATTTCCGGTGGATGCGACCGACGCCCATGTTCGCTTCGAATTTGAAGCAACACCGAAGAATGTGAATCTTACTCAATCTTATATTGTCGGATTAAATCTAAGTCGTAAAGGACCCATCGACCCAGTCACAACACTAAACAACAGCGATTCATCGGTAAGATATGCCCTCAAAGTAAACGCTTGTAAATGGGAGGCAGGGAATTGCAATAAAATATTTACAGAGGACAACTTCCAAGCCTGGCTGAGAAAAGAGCCTAGCAAGGCAAAATTTTTTGGCTGGCGCGCAGGAAACGACGACATCAAATATATCGATTCCGGGGCACACGATTCCGATTCGAGTAACTGGATCGTCTGCAACCTCCACTTGAAGAGCTATGGCCGGTACCGTGTCGATATTTCATCAGCAGCAGGCAATCCGACCCTGAATATTCCTGACGCAGAAATCACCATACAGAAAAAACTAACATCCTCTAAATAATGTAAATCTGACGGAGAGTTCGTTATGGAGAAGCAGCACTATACAGTGACGGTCGTTATAGCAGCTCCCAGCACTCCCTTATACGACGACGGTCAGCAGAAAAAAAAGATGGTGCACCTGTCACGTCCGGTCCCGGCCACATGTTTTTCGTGACCAGCGATGGTAAGCACGCAACAAGCTATGGATTTGCCCCGACCACTCACGGACAGATCAATGGCCCCGGTAGAATCTACAACTCTGATGCGGATGAGTATCACAAACCGGCCTATTCCAGAACGATGGAAATAAGCAATGAACAATACGATAAGCTACAACAGTTCGGCCAAGAACCGGAAAAACTAGGCTTTGACAAGGAATACAAAGACGTACGCAACAACTGTGTCGATTTCACTTGGGCCGCACTCAATCATGCCAGACTCCATAGGAACAAGAGCATCGATGTAAACGGTTTGCTTGGCCCTGCTGGAGCCGGGCAGTTGCTTCCGGACGTCCACATTCCTTTGCCAATAGAAGGATCAGGAAAAGACGCCTACCGCCCTCTACGCAACATCCATGGCGTGGAAAGCATTGAAGCTCCTTTTCCTGACAGCCCGTTGAATAAGGAAATCCGCAACCCGCTTCCAGCGCAAAGGTCGTTGCCGCAACATATTCTCAGCGATGAGCAGCATATGCCATCACTGAGAGATCCCACGCATCCGGGACACCCTCTGTTTGCACAGGCACGGGATCACGTACACACGCTGGATCGCGAACATGGACGGGCAACGGACGTGCGTAGCGACAATTTGGCCGGGTGCCTCGCAGTGCAATCCTGCAGGATGGGAATGGAACGGATCGATGAGGTTCGTCTGAGCAACGACGCGTCGCGCGCATTCGCGGTGCAGAACAATCCCAATTCTTCTGGATTGCACGACCAGTTGCGCACCCACGTCGAGATTGTCGCCGCACTCAACACACCGCTTGAGCAGAGTAGTCAGGCCTGGACTCAGGCTGCGGCAGAACGCATGCAGGCAGAGCAGCAACGAAACCTGCAACAGGAGCAAACGCAAGCACCATCAGCTCGTGTCATGAGCTGACGGGGGCAAAACGCGCCGCGAGTTCGTTCCACTATCGTCTAGCCGGCGCCTGACTTTTCAGAGCCTGCAACCAAAAATACACGGTACAGCGATCCTGCCACTGCACCACTGCAAGTTGGCCGAAAACTCAGGCGATCAGTTGAATCTTTAATGCCGCAGCGGCCACGCGCGCCTTCTCGCGTGCGTCATCGATGCTGCGGGCACGGGCAAGCGTCACGCCGACGCGGCGGTGACCATCCACCCGTGGCTTGCCGAACAAACGCAGTGCGGTGTCCGGGTCGCGCAGTGCATCGGCCACGTTGTCGAACACCGGCACGCCGTTGCCATGCGCCAACAGCGCGCAGGAGGCCGACGGGCCGCTCTGGCGGATCACCCCGCCATCCTCCGCACCGACCGGCAGGCCAAGAATGGCGCGGGCATGCAATGCGAACTCGCTCAGGTCCTGGGAGACCAGCGTGACCAGCCCGGTGTCGTGCGGGCGCGGCGACACTTCGCTGAACCACACTTCGTCGCCTTTGACGAACAGCTCCACGCCGAACAGGCCCCAGCCGCCGAGGTCGTCGGTGATGGCTTTTGCGATCTGTTGCGAGCGACGCAATGCGGCTTCCGACATCGGCTGCGGCTGCCAGCTCTCGCGGTAATCGCCGTCCTGCTGCCAGTGGCCGATGGGGTCGCAGTACGAGGTGCCGCCGGCATGCCGCACGGTGAGCAGAGTGATCTCGTAATCGAAATCGATGAAGCCTTCGACGATGCAGCGGCCGGCACCGGCGCGCCCACCGGTCTGCGCGTACTCCCACGCCGCATCGATATCGGCCTCGCTGCGCAGCGTGCTCTGGCCCTTGCCGGAGGAGGACATCACCGGCTTGACCACGCAGGGCAGGCCAACGGCGGCGATCGCCTCGCGGTATTGCGCGGCGGTGTCGACGAAGCGGTACGGCGAGGTCGGCAGACCCAGCGTCTCGGCAGCCAGCCGGCGGATGCCTTCGCGGTCCATGGTCAGGCGTGCGGCGCGCGCGGTGGGAATCACCTTCTGGCCCTGTTCGCGTTCCAGCGCCACCAGGGTCTCGGTGTGGATGGCCTCGATCTCCGGCACGATCAGCTGCGGCCGCTCGCTGGCGATCAGCGCGCGCAGCGCCGCGGGGTCGAGCATGTCCAGCACGTGCGAGCGATGCGCCACCTGCATCGCCGGCGCGTCCGCATAGCGGTCGGCAGCGATCACCTCCACGCCGAAGCGCTGCAGCTCGATCGCCACTTCCTTGCCCAGTTCGCCCGAGCCCAACAGCAGCACGCGGGTGGCGGAAGGCGACAGCGGAGTGCCGAGGGTGGTCATGGGGCGTTATCCAGATCGAGGGGCGGCCATTTTAGCGGGCCGATGCCCCGACCGTCGGTCGGAAACCTGGTTAAAACTTGATATCAATTTGATATCTTTCATCCAGACCACAAGGACGCCCCAGCCATGAAAGAGAAGTCGCTCGGTTCTTTTCCCGGCATTCCAGTGATCGCTACCAGTGTCGTCGTGCTGCTGCTGGCTGCCACGGTGCTGATCGCCGCCGTCGCGGGATCTCTGCCGCCACTGGCCATGCTGCCGGCCATTCTGGTCGCTGCCGGCAATGTGTTCGTCCTGGCCGGCCTGTACACGCTGGAGCCGAACCAGGCGGCGGTTCTGAGCCTGTTCGGCAAGTACGTCGGCACGGTCAAGGACCAGGGAATGCGCTGGAACAGCCCCTTCTACTCCAAGCGCCGGGTCAGTCAGCGCGTGCGCAATTTCGAAAGCGGACGGCTCAAGGTCAACGAGCTGGATGGCAGCCCGATCGAGATCGCCGCGGTGATCGTGTGGCAGGTGCTGGACGCCTCCGAGGCGGTATACAACGTGGACGACTACGAAAGCTTCGTGCACATCCAGTCCGAAGCGGCATTGCGCGCAATGGCCACCAGCTACCCGTACGACCAGCACGAAGAGGGCCAGATCTCCCTGCGCAGCCACCCGGCCGAAATCAGCGAACAGCTCAAGCGGCACCTGGACGAACGCCTGACCCAGGCGGGCGTGGACGTGATCGAAGCACGCATCAGCCATCTGGCCTATGCACCGGAAATCGCCCAGGCCATGCTGCAGCGACAACAGGCGAATGCCGTGATCGCCGCGCGCACGCGCATCGTGGCCGGCGCGGTGGGCATGGTCGAAATGGCGCTGGCCGAGCTGCAGAAGAACGGCGTGGTGCAGCTGGACGAAGAGCGCAAGGCGCATATGGTCAGCAACCTGCTCACGGTGCTGTGTTCTGATCGCGGGACCCAGCCGGTGGTCAACGCCGGCTCGCTGTATTGAGGTGATGCAATGAATGTGATGGTGCCGCTGGTGGTTGCGCTTTCCGGATTGCCCGCGTTGGCGATCGCCGCCTCGATCGGGGCGAACGACGACGACCGCGCGCGCGGACTGGGCCTGCGCTGGGCATTGATCAGCCTGGTGATCCTGGTCGGGGCTGCGTGCCTGTACTGGGCGGGCGACAACCGCGCCGGCATCTATGCGGTGGTGATCGGCATGCTCATCGGCGTCAACACGCTGATCGTGTCGATGGTCATGCACCTGCGCCGCCACGGCAGCCGCGGGAGCGGCGAATGAGCGAAAAGAAGGCCTATCCGCTGCGCATCAACGCCGATGTCCTGGCCGCCGCGCAACGCTGGGCCGACGACGAACTGCGCAGCCTCAACGCGCAGATCGAATACGTGCTGCGCGATGCGCTGCGCAAGGCCGGCCGGCTACCGAAACCGCGCGACGAACCGGAACGCGATGCGTGAGCGTTCATCGGTCCATCGGCGTGCGGGAGCGGCAACCCTGACCATGGCCCTGACTATCGGCACGCCGGCCGCCGTCTCGGCCACCGGATCGGGACAGGCCGGGCGTCGAAGCGGCGCCTTTACCCGCGCGATGCACCGCCCTGCCCACAACCGGGGCCCATCGCCATGACTCCGGCGATCGGAATCGCGCGCGCCTTGTCGGCATCGTCGCCACCACGCGCGACCGGCAGCTCGCCGGTCGGAAATGCCCGCCGGGTCCGCAACGTCTGGCCGCGCATCACCGTTCGCCCTACCCTGTCGCGATGCGCCCGACCCTGACCCTGCTGCTCAACACCACCGCCATCGAACTGCTGCCTGCCGCGCTAATGTACGCGCGCAGCAACGCCGACGCCCGCGTACTGGCGCAGGCCGACTGGCTGCTGCGGCGCAAGCGCGACGGACGTTATCTGGCCGCGCAGTTGCCATGGGGGATCATGCCGTTGATTCCGCACCTACCGCGCGAGCCCGGTCTGGACGAAGCGCTGGACCGGCTGCAGGCTGCCGCGACGGGCCCCGTGCGGTCCAGCGGCGCAGCGCTGGCGATCGATGGACTGCAGCGACGCCTGGCGCAGCTGGGGCTGGCCGCGGACGACTACGTGCGACAGACCGGCCTGTCCCTGATCGCGGAGCCGGCCACGCTGCAGTTCGCCGGACACGACCGCTTCGGGCGGCCATTGTGGTTGAGCGACGGCGCGGCGCGTGCGTGGCGCCTGATGCGTGCGGCAGCACTGCGCGCGGACATCGTGCTGGACGCCATCTCCGGCTATCGCAGCCACGACTACCAGTTGGGCATCTTCGAGCGAAAGTTCGCGCGCGGACTATCGTTGCAGCAGATTCTGGCAGTCAACGCAGCCCCCGGTTTCAGCGAGCACCACAGCGGCGACGCGCTGGATATCGGCACCCCCGGCGAACTGCCGGCCGAAGAGTCGTTCGAGGCTACCGCAGCGTTTGCGTGGCTGAGCCGATATGCTCCGGATTTTGGCTATCGCCTGAGCTACCCGCGCCACAACCCGCATGGCATCGTCTACGAGCCGTGGCATTGGCGCTGGCACGCGGTGTGAGGCATGCGGAGCTCGCGTCGCGCTCCATGCCTGATCACTCCTGCGAACGCGGTGTCGGCACCTTGGCCGCGACGCTGAAGTCGGCGATCTTCCAGAGATAAAACGCGGCGTAGCTGCGGTACGGGCCCCAGCGTTCGCCGCGTTCGGCCAATGCCTTGGGGGCAGGCATCTGTTCATGCCTGTCCACGCGCTGGGCACCCCTGCGCACGCCCAGGTCGTCGATGGGCAGCAGGTCCGGGCGGCCCAGGCGGAACATCAGCATCATTTCCACCGTCCAGCGGCCGATGCCGCGGATCGGTACCAGCGTCTGCACAATGGCTTCGTCGGGCATGAAGGCCATGCTGCGCAGCGAAGGAATCTCACCGGCCAGTTCGCGCTGCGCCAGGTCGCGGAGCGCCAACGCCTTGTTGCCGGACACACCGCAGGCGCGCAACGCGGCATCGTCCACGCGCGCCAGCGTGCCGGCATGCAACCGGCTCGCGCCGATGGCCACTTCCACCCGTGCCACGATGGTGGATGCGGCCTTGCCGCTGAGCTGCTGGAACAGGATCGCGCGCGCCAACGCATCCACCGGGTCGAACGGTTTGCGCCAGCCCGGCTGCGGGGCGATGGGGCCGATGCGCTTCATCCACGCTCCCAGCGCGCGATCGCGCCGGACCAGATGCGCAAAGGCGGCCTCCACATCGAACCCACGCGCATGCCGCGGCATTTCAACGTCTCAACGCGCCAATGGCCAGCATCACCCAGCCCAGCATCAGGCTGACCCCGCCCACCGGTGCCAGGCCGGTCGGCCAGTGCAGCAATGCGCCGCCGACCAGGCTGCCGGCGAACAGCAGCGTGCCGAGCAGCAGCAGGTACAAGCCAACCCGCCCGAGCACGCGCGTTTCGGCAGCGCCCAGCACGGTCAGTACCGCGCCATGGCCGAACGCATACAGCGACGCCACCTGCAGCCGCGACTGCACCAGCGCATCGGCCACGCCATGCGAGGCGTAAGCCGACAACCCGACGGCCACGGCGGCCAGCAGGCCGCCGCAGAACGCCAGCAGCGAGGGGTGTTTCTTACGACGGTCGAGCAAGGACATGCAGGCAACTTCCCCGGCAGCGCCGTAGCGCCAAAAAAAAAGCGCGCCGCAGGACTGCGGCGCGCTTTGGTCTGGATCAGGTCATCGCGGTAAGACGATTACTTGATGGCCCAGTAGACATCGTAGGTACCGTCCTGGGTGAACGACTTGTCCACGCCGCCCTTCCAGGCTTCGTACGGACGCTCGGTCACATCCATGCCGCTGGTGGCGGCCCAGGCGCGCAGCGAGTTGCGTACCGCATCCAGGCCCGCCATGTGACCCGCATAGGTGGCAAACGCCGAACGGTGCGCCGGAGTGCGCTGGTACTTCACCGGTGCCTCGGACGGGATGTTGAGCTTCAGCTCTTCGCCAGTGGCAGCGACCGGAGTCGCATCGACCGGAGCAGCGGCTGCCGCGTCATCCTTCTTGGCGTCGGTCTTGGCGGTGTCGGTCTTCGGCGCGCCACCGGCACGCTTGCGGACCGGCTGCACGACGTCGAAGGCGTACTTGTCGGTGGCGAAGTCGGTGGTGACGATACGGACCGGGCCAGCAGCTTCCAGACCATTGGCGTCCATCACGCGCTTTATCCACTCCTGGTTGTCCTTGATCGACTTCTTGATGGTCTCGTTATCGCGGTCGATGTTGCCCGCGGTGACGACCAGCAGGTCTTCGGCCGGCACGTCGACGATCTTGAGATCGCTCAACACCGGCTTGCCATCCAGCTGCGCGCGGTAGTCGAAGTTCGGCACGGTGGCCAGTGCGGTGGCCAGACGCGACAGACCCAGCTTCAGGTCGTCGCCAACGTGGCGGCTGACATACAGGCCGGCATAGCGACCGAACAGGTTCCAGCCGTACTTGACGCTGTAGTCCTGCGTGATCTTGACGTTCCTGTTGTTCTTGCCAGTCGGTGCCAGGGTGAAGTTGGTGACCTTGTCGTAGCCCTTGGTGGGATCTTCGATCGCGATCTCGACACGCTCGTTCTTGACGGTGTTGGTGATTTCCCAGCTGCCGTTGCCGATGTAGCCTTCGGTGGAGCTGTACTCGACACGTGCACCCTTGCCCTCTTCCGGGCCGGCCAGCTTCAGCTGGATCTTCGGGTCGCGCAGCACAAGCGGGTTCCAATCCTTGAAACGACGGAAGCTGTTCACAGTGTCGTAAACGATCGTCATTCGGCGGTTGGTCTCAACACTCTCGGACATCTGCCGTTCCGAGGGCAACACCAGGCCCACCACGACAAACAAGCCAGCCACGATCCCCAAGGCGATCAGGAACTCGATAATACGGGTCATTCAGGAGGTCTCCGGGGCCGATCCCACGGCCGGGTTGAGTGAAGCGAAGCCACCATCCTAGCAGGCTTCGGCAAAGATGTTCAGTTGTGCGACGGGTAGCGCGGTCTTGCGGTGTCATTTGGCGCGTGCAGGGCCGCGCTGGAGCTGCGCAATCCCAGCCGTTGCAAGGGTTTGCGCCAATCGCGCGCAGCCATCATGCACATCCCACGCTGCCTGCGTGTGATGCCGCCAGGGCACGATGCCCGATCGGACCGATGCGGGCTGTCGCCAACCCGCCACCGATGCAATCCGCAGGCAAGCCGGCGCCACTGCACGTGCCGCCGGGACAAGGTGAGCGGGCGCCGCCTGCAAGCCGCAGGCTGGCGCGCCCGCGAACGCCCGGCGCGCTGCGCTGGGCGAGGCATCCCGCCATCACACCAACTGCAGCTCGAACGCCTTCAGCACCGCGCGGGTGCGGTCGCGTACGCCAAGTTTGGACAGAATGTTGGACACGTGATTTTTGATGGTGCCCTCGGCTACGCCCAGCGAATTGGCGATCTCCTTGTTGGAAAAGCCGCTGGCCATCAGGCGCAGGATCTCGGTCTCGCGGTCGGTGAGCGGATCGGGCCGGTCCAGGCTGACGAACTCGTTGCGCATGTGTTCCAGGCCCGAAAGCAGGCGCTGGGTCACTGCCGGCTGCACCAGCGAGCCGCCCTCGGCCACGGTGCGGATGGCGCCGACCAGCTGTTCCAGCGAGACGTCCTTGAGCAGGTAGCCCTTGGCGCCGGCCTTGAGCCCGGCCAGCACCAGTTGGTCGTCGTCGAAGGTGGTCAGGATGATGGTCGGCGGCAGCGTGCCGTTGCGCGAGAGCATCTGCAGCGCTTCCAGGCCGGACATCACCGGCATGCGCATATCCATCAGCACCACGTCCGGCTGGATCTGCGGGATCTGCTCCACCGCCTGCTTTCCGTCCGAGGCCTCGGCCACCACCTCGATGCCGTTGTCCAGCGCCAACAGCGAGCGGATCCCCTGGCGCACCAGGGTTTGGTCGTCGACCAGGCACACACGGATCATCAGAACACTCCTTGGGTCACGGCCGCAGGCATCAGTGCCGGCGCGCCTGGAACGGAGATGCGCAGGCCGAAGCCGTCACCTCGCCGGGTTTGGATTTCCAGCTGCCCGCCATACTGGCTGAGCCGCTCGCGCATGCCGCGCAAGCCGTTGCCGGGCGCCACCGCATCGGCACCATGGCCATCGTCGCGGGCATCGATCAGCACCGTCCCCGCGTCGCGCCGCACCTGGATCCACAGGTTACGCGCGCCGGCGTGGCGCACCGCATTGGTGATGATCTCCTGGGTGCACCGCAGCAGCACATGGGCGCGCTCGGGGTCGTCCAGGGTTAGCGGCTGGGCGATGTCCAGGTGGATGTCCAGCGACGGCACCTGGGTCACCAGCGGCCGCAGCGCCGCTTCCAGGTCGATCGCGCCGCTATCGCGCAGCTGGCTGACCGCTTCGCGCACGTCGGTGAGCAGCAGCTTGGCCAGGGTATGCGCCTGGCGCACATGCTCCTGGGCCTGGCCTTCGGTGATGTGGCCGGCCACTTCCAGGTTGAGGCTGAGCGCGGTCAGGTGGTGCCCGAGCAGGTCGTGCAGCTCGCGCGAGATGCGGGTGCGTTCGTTGATGCGCGCGCTTTCGGCCAGCAGTGCACGGGTGGCGCGCAGTTCGGCGTTGAGCCGGCGCTGTTCCTCGCGGGCCTCGGCCTGCTGGCGGGCCACTAGGCTGGTGACGAAGATGAACATCGAAAAGCCGCCGTAGAGCAGCGACTGCATCAGCGCGCCGGAGACCGGAAACCCCAGCAACAGGTGGTAGACCGGAAGCACGGCCAGCTGGCTCAGCACCAGCCAGACCACGCCAACGCGCAGCGGCAACAACCAGGGGATCACACCGGCCGCCACCATCATCAGGATGCTGCCGAGCCCGGTCCGGGTGAGATAGCTCACCGCAAGCGCGCAGACCGTGAGCAACAGCAGGATCAGCCGGTCGTACCAGTGGGCATGGCCGCCGCTGCTCAGGCCACGCGTCAACCAGAAATAGCTGGCCCCGAAGCCGACGAAGAACGCCGACATCAAGGCCGCCTCCATCACGCTGCGGTGGTCGCCATCCTCGGCAGGTGCCCAGTAGATGAACACCAAGGGCATGGCGATCATCGCCCAGGTGAACAGGCCGGCGAAGCGCAGGACGCGCGTATGGCTGAGGTATCCCAACATGTCCGCATCTTAGGCCCAAGCGCCGCCGCTGCCCTCTTGCCGGAAGTCATGCATGCGCCGGCCAGCGCTTGCGGACCAGCGATCGGGTCGGCGGCGTAGCGGCGCGGCATGCGTCGGCGGCACGCGTCGGGCGCTGCGCATTGGCCCCTTGCGCGGGCGCGCGGCCAGCGGCGGGCACGCCCCGGGTCGCCGCTTCAGGCCACGCATGTAATAATCCGACGCAGATCCGATTTCGGGTCGAGAGCGTTACCCCACGGAGTCCCAATGTCGATCGTCATCCGCGACGTGCGCGAGCACGAGCTCGATTCCGTCCTGGCCCTGAACAACAATGCCGGACTGGCGATCCTGCCGCTGGATTCAACCAAGCTGCAACGGTTCTACGCCCAGGCCGAATATTTCCGCGTCGCCGAGCGCGACGGCAACCTGGCCGGGTTCCTGGTCGGGTTCGGCAGCGGCAGTGCCCATGACAGCAGCAATTTCGCCTGGTTCCGGGACCGTCATCCGGAATTCTTCTATATCGACCGCATCGTGGTCGCCAGCCGCCGGCGCGGCGGCGGCGTCGGGCGGGCGTTCTACGCCGACGTGCAGAGCTATACCGAGCTGCGTTACCCGCAGCTGGCCTGCGAGGTGTTCCTGGACCATGGCGCCGATGCGGCGCTGCTGTTCCATGGCAGCTTCGGCTTCCGCGAGGTGGGCCAGAACACCATGCCGGACGTGGACGTGCGCGCCAGCATGCTGATGAAGGACATGTGCAGCTATCCATGGGTCAAGGAAACCTATGGCGGCAAGCTGCCCGAAGACCTGCCGTGGGTGGGCCGGCCGCGCCATGCCGCCACCGCCAATCCATCGACGGGGAGCTGAGGCGTGTCGAGTGTGAATGTGGATTTTGAACAGGCCGGCGAGCTGAAGATCGGCCAGGTGGGCATCGCCAACCTGCGCGTGCGCACCCTGGATGTGCCGCGGCTGGTGCAGGAAATGCGCGAGCGCGTGACCCGCGCGCCCAAGCTGTTCGGGCGGGCGGCGGTGATCCTGGATTTCGGCGGGCTGTCCCAGGTGCCGGACATGGCCACCGCCAAGGCGCTGCTGGATGGCCTGCGCGATGCCGGCGTGCTGCCGGTGGCGCTGGCCTACGGCACCAGCGAGATCGACCTGCTGTCGCAGCAGCTCGGCCTGCCGTTGCTGGCCAAGTTCCGTGCCCAGTACGAGCCCACTGCGGTCAGCCCACCGCCTCCACCGCCCCCTGCGCGCGCCGAGCCGGCGCCGCCGGCCGCGCGCCCGGCGCCTGGCCGCATGCAACGTACCGCGGTGCGCTCGGGCCAGCAGCTGTATGCGGAGAATTGCGACCTGACTGTGCTCAATACGGTCGGTGCCGGAGCGGAGGTCATCGCCGACGGCAGCATCCATATCTACGGTACCCTGCGTGGCCGCGCTTTGGCCGGCGCGCAGGGCAACCCGGACGCGCGCATCTTCTGCCGCGATTTCCACGCCGAACTGGTCGCCATCGCTGGCCACTACAAGGTGCTGGACGATGTTCCCATGGACCTGCGTGGCAAGGCCGTCCAGGTCTGGCTGGAGCAGGATCAGATCAAGATCGCTGCGCTTGATTGACGCGGCCCAACCACAGAAACATTCGGAGAAATCCTTTGGCTGAAATCATCGTAGTCACCTCCGGCAAGGGCGGCGTCGGCAAGACCACCACCAGCGCGAGCCTGGCCTGCGGGCTGGCGCGGCGCGGCAAGAAGGTCGCCGTCATCGACTTCGACGTCGGTCTGCGCAACCTGGACCTGATCATGGGCTGCGAGCGGCGCGTGGTGTACGACTTCGTCAACGTCGTGCACGGCGAAGCCACGCTCAAGCAGTCGCTGATCAAGGACAAGCGCTTCGAGAACCTGTACGTGCTGGCCGCCTCGCAGACCCGCGACAAGGACGCACTGACCCAGGACGGCGTGGAGAAGGTGCTCAAGGACCTGGCCGCCGACGGCTTCGACTACATCGTCTGCGACTCGCCGGCCGGCATCGAGAAAGGCGCGTTCCTGGCGATGTACTTCGCCGACCGCGCGGTGGTGGTGGTGAACCCGGAAGTGTCCTCGGTGCGCGATTCCGACCGCATCATCGGCCTGCTCGACTCCAAGACCCGCAAGGCCGAGGAAGGCAAGAACGTGCCGGCCTTCCTGCTGCTGACCCGCTACAGCCCGGGCCGCGTGGAAGGCGGCGAGATGCTCAGCATCACCGACGTGGAAGAAGTGCTGGGCCTGAAGGCGATCGGCGTGATTCCCGAATCCGGCGACGTGCTCAACGCCTCCAACAAGGGCGAGCCGGTGATCCTGGATGCCGAGTCCCCGGCCGGCCAGGCGTATGACGACGCAGTCGCCCGCATCATGGGCGAGGAGCGCCCGATGCGATTCACATCCGTGGAGAAGAAGGGCTTCTTCAGCAAGCTGTTCGGAGGGTAAGCATGGGCCTGCTCGATTTTCTCAAGAGCAAGAAGAACACCGCCGAGACGGCCAAGAACCGCCTGCAGATCATCATTGCGCAGGAGCGCAGCCACCGCGGCGGGCCGGATTATCTGCCGCTGATGCAGCGCGAATTGCTGGAAGTGATCAAGAAGTACGTCAACATCGACGCCGATGCGGTGCGGGTTGATCTGGTCAAGGACGGCGAGCACGACGTGCTGGATATCTCGGTCGCCTTGCCGGAAGACGGCGACAAGTAAGCCTGGTCATGGATGCCGGCACGCCGTCCGTGCTCGCTGGCACGCCGCACGGTGGCGTGATGCGACATCCTTCCAGCGGCACCGTGCCTGCACGGTGCCGTTTCGGTTTCCGCCCATCGTGCGCCCTTGCGGCGCTCCCGACCGCGAGCCATTGCGTATGACCCCTCACCCCGCGACGGCGCCCGAGGCATCCGGCGTGCTGTGTATGGCCGATATCGGCCTGGATGCACCGGCTGCCCTGCTCGCACGCTACGGCCTGCGCCTGCATCGCGTGGCGACCGGCGCGCCGATACCGGGCAGTTTCTGGGGCGAACCGGAGGCCGGCATCATCGGCTGCGATGTGTATGTGCGCGACGACACGCCAGTGCATTCGATGTTGCACGAGGCCGGGCATCTGATCGTGCTGCCGGCCGACAGGCGCGCAGCGGTGCATACCGACGCCACCGATTCGGTGGATGAGGAGGATGCCACCTGTTACCTGCAGATCCTGCTGGCCGCGCAATTGCCCGGCGTGGGCAGCGCACGGCTGATGGCCGACATGGATGCCTGGGGATACACCTACCGCCTGGGCTCCACCCGCGCCTGGTTCGAGCAGGATGCGGAAAATGCGCGCAGCTGGCTAGAGGCGCGCGGCTTGTTGCCGGCCTAGGAGCGGCGCCGTCAGCACCCCTCTGACGACTGCTCGCTACGTTCTGGTAGCCGCGCTAGGTCGCCTTCGATTCGGTCGTGGCGATCGCAGCGGACAGGTCCAGCGTCGCCACGGTGCCCTGCCCGGCATCGGATTCCAGCTGCAGGTGCCAGCCCAGGTGCTCGCAGAGCCGGCCGATCAGTTCCAGGCCGATGCCGTTGCCCTGCCGTGCGTTGCCGCGCGCCAGGCGCGCGTAGATGGCGCTGATTTCCTCCGGAGTCATTCCATGCCCCGGGTCGGCGATGCGCACCACGCCCGGCGCGGACAGCCGGACGCGGATGACGCCGCGGTCGCTGTTCTCGATCGCGTTGCGCAGCAGGTTGCCGATGGCGGTCTGCACGATGGCCATCGGCGCGGTCAGGCTGCACGACGGGAGCGGGTCGATGACCACCTGCAGATCCTTGTCGGCACACAGATGCGCATGGTCGGCGACGATCTCCGGCAGCAGTTGATCCAGCCGCACGGCATCGCCGCTGCGTACCAGCCGCCCCGGATCCTTCGCAAGCACCAGCAGCAAGGTGATCAGCTGCTCCACCGAGGCGCTGGTCTGCGCGATGCGGGTGAGCTGGTGGCGCACCGCCGGCGGCGTGCCCGGCTGTTCCAGCGCCAGCTCCACCGCATTGCCGATCACCGCGATCGGGGTGCGCAGCTCGTGGCTGGCGCTGTCGATGAAGGCGCGTTCGCGATCGACGAACTGGCTGTTGCGTTCCAGATAATCGTTGAGCGCATCGGCGATGACGTAGAGCTCGGCACTGCCCTGCGCGCCCACGGTGATCTGTTGCGCGCGTCGTTCCGGGCGCAATGCGCCGATGTCGCGGGCCAGCTCCACCAGCGGGTGCACCAGCCGCGCCATCGCGTAGGCGCCCATCAGCAAGGTGATGCCGATCAACGCGACGCCGGCCGCCAGCATCCAGCGGGTGAGAAATTTTTCCAGCGCCTCGAAATCGGTGATGTCCAGCACCAGCGCCAGGCGGCCGGCCTGCGGCGTGTCGCGCACCATCACCGCGCTCTGGCGGCCGGCGATCTCCAGCTCGTCGTGCAGGCCGGGGTGCAGCGTGCGCAGCACCGGCGGCACGCCGGCCGCGCCATCGATGCGATACAGCCGCAAGGTGTCCGAGTCCTGCCAGTGGTAGTCCGGATTGCGCGCGCTGCGCTCCAGGATGCTGTCCAGTTCGGAATTCAGCAGCGAGCGCCACACGCCGTGCTCGGCACGCTCATGCAGATACTGCGCGGTGCCGAACACCGCCAACGTCATCAGCAAGGTGTAGCCGAACAGCCACAGCATGACGCGCCGGCCCAGCGGGCGCGGCCTAGCCATCGAGGCACGCGTTGCCTGCCGCTTCGCCAGCGGCGTCCAGCGCCGCCAGGCGATAGCCGAGCCGCGGCAGGGTATGGATCAGCTTCTGCGCGAACGGACCGTCCACGCTGCGGCGCAGTTCGTAGATATGCGAGCGCAGCATGTCGCCATCGGGCGGGTCGTCGCCCCACAGCGCCTGTTCCAGGCGTTGCCGGGTGACCGCTGCCGGGCTGGCCTGCATCAGCACTTCCAGCAGCTTGCGGCAGGCCGGATACAGATGCAGCGCCTGGCCCGCACGGGTGGCTTCCAGGGTCGCCAGGTCCAGCCGCAGATCGGCCACCTGCAATACCTTGCCGCGGCGCCGACCATGCGCACGGGCGAGCAAGGCGTCGATGCGCACTTCCAGCTCGGGCAGCGCGAACGGCTTGGTCAGGTAATCGTCGGCCCCGGCGCGAAAGCCGGCGATCTTGTCGGGCAATTCATCGCGCGCGGTGAGCATGATCACCGGCAGCTCGGAATGATGCTGCTCGCGCAGGCGGCGCAACACCTCCGGGCCATCCATGCGCGGCATCATCCAGTCCAGCACCAGCACGTCGTAGTGCTGGGTGGTGGCCAGATGCAGGCCGGTGATGCCATCGGGCGCCGCGTCCAGGGTGTGCCCGCGGGCTTCGAAATAATCGAACAGGTTGGCAACCATGTTGCGGTTGTCTTCGATGACCAGCAGCCGCATGCGCGCGATTCCAGAACGGTCCGACAGGGACGCTGTGCGCATCCTACCCGAGGCCAGCCGAACCCGACCGCCCCGGGGCTCCGCGCGCGCGCCGGCAAGATGCCCGACAAATTTCCGACAGGGTTGCCAGCTATCGTTTCGCCCCTTCTAATCGGGGCGTGCGCGTGTCGCCAGCCACCTCTGCCTCCCTGCCCCACCGCCCTGCGCTGCTGGTGGCATTGCTGCTGATCATCGTCAGCCTGCTGGCCGGCCTGGGGCTGCGCCAGCCCAATCCGCCGGACGAGCCGCGCTTCGTGCTGGCGGCACGCACCATGGTCGAGAGCGGCCAGTGGTTGCTGCCGCACCGTGGCAGCGAGCTGTACGCGGAAAAGCCGCCGGTGTTCATGTGGCTGCAGGCGGCGACCTATGAGCTGGTACCGCACTGGCCGGTGGCGTTCCTGCTGCCCTCGCTGCTGGCCGCACTGCTCACGCTGTGGCTGACCTGGGATCTGACACGCCGGCTGTGGAACCGGCGCGTAGCTGGCGATGCGGTGCTGGCCCTGTTCGCGGTGCTGCAGTTCGGCCTGATGGCCAAGCGCGCGCAGATCGACATGGTGCTGGTGGCGCTGACCACGCTGGCATTGTGGGGAATGCTGCGGCATCTGCTGCGCGGGCCGGATTGGTGCGCGTGGACGCTGGGGCTGTTCGCCGCCGGCGTCGGCACGGTCACCAAGGGCGTGGGCTTCCTGCCGCTGCTGCTGTTGCTGCCATGGATGGCGCTGCCGCGCAGGCACTGGAGCGTGCTGCCCGCGCGTGCGCAGGCCGGCCGCACCTGGTTGCTGGTGTTGCCGGCATTCGTGGCCGGCACTGCGGTGTGGCTGGGGCCGTTGGGCATCGCGCTGCTGCACAGCCAGGACCCGCAGTTGCACGCCTACGCGCACGAGTTGCTGTTCAAGCAGACCGGCACCCGCTACGCGCACGCCTGGCATCACGTCAAACCGGCCTGGTACTACCTGCAGGTGATCGCCACCTTGTGGCTGCCCGGCTGCCTGTTGCTGCCCTGGCTGTTGCCGGCATGGTGGCGCCGGTTGCGCCGTGGCGATCCGCGCCATGTGCTGCTACTGGCGTGGAGCGTGCTGGTCCTGCTGTTCTTCAGCGCCAGCCCGGGCAAGCGCGAGGTCTATATCTTTCCGATGCTGCCTGCGCTGTGCATGGCGGCGGCGCCGTTGCTGCCCGGGCTGCTGCGCAGGCGCGGCGTGCGCGCGGTGCTGACCGGCTACGTGGTGGTGCTGGCGCTTGCCGGGCTGGTGCTGGGCGGCGCGATCGCGCTGCATCTGCCCTGGGCGGAAACCACCGCCTTGAAGCGCGGGATGGAACTTGCCTCGCTGCGGTCGGTGGGATTCTGGCTGCTCGGCCTGGGCGTGATCGGTGCCGGCACAGTGGCCTGGTCGCGCGGCAAACGCGCCGGGACGGCGGTGGTGGCGATGACCGCCGCGCTGTGGATGGTGCAGGGCCTGGGCCTGATGCCGGCGCTGGATCCGTACAGTTCTTCTGCACGGCTGATGCAACGCGTGGGGCAACGCATCGGGCCCGATGCCGAACTGGGCATGCTGGCCTGGCGCGAGCAGAACCTGCTGCAGGCCGACCGGCCGGTGACCAATTTCGGCTTCAAGGCGAGTTGGCAGGCGCAGTGGGCCAAGGCCGGCCCGTGGCTGGCGCAAGCGCCGGAAAAACGCTGGCTGTTCGTGCTCGATCAGGCGGTACCGGCCTGCATCGATCCGGCGCAGCGTATCGATATCGGCGAATCCAACCGCAATCGCTGGCAGCTGATTCCGGGCACGGCGTGGCATGCCGGTTGCAGGGGCAATACGTCCGACACCGAACAAACCGGCGGCGACAGCGACGCAGACTGAACGCCAGGTGTTGGGTTAACGCCTGAGCAACTCTGGTCCGACCGCTCTCCGACATCTGGGTTTCGAAGATGCCGGGCATTGACACAGGCCCACGCTTCGATGACCACGCTTCCGGTTTTTTCGCCTGCCCTGGCACGCACCGCCACCATTGCGCACACGCGCTTTCTTGCCCGCCATCTCTGGATGCCGCTGGCAGGCGTGCTGGTGGCCAGTGCCTTGCTGATGGGCGCCGGTGGCGACCAATGGGTGGCCGATGCGTTGTATCGGCTGGAAGGCGGGCATTGGCTGCTCAAGGACCATTGGTTCACCAGCGGCGTGGTGCATCGTGTCGGCAAATGGTTGAGTACGGCAGCTGGCGTCAGCGTGGTGATCCTGGCTGTGGCAGCGTGGTGCAAGCCGCGCCTGCGCGTACTGCGCTGGCCACTCACGTATCTGGGCGCCTCGGTTGCACTGTCGACCTCGCTGGTCTCGCTGCTCAAGTCGTGGACCGCAATGGATTGCCCCTGGGACCTGAGCCGCTATGGCGGCACGCAAGCGATGATTGGGCTGTTCGAATCACGCAATGGCCTGGCTGCGTCAGGTTGCTTTCCTGCAGGTCACGCGAGTGCCGGTTATGCGTGGGTGGCGCTGTATTTCTGTGCGCTGTCTCTCCGTCCTGCATGGCGCTTGCCAGGCTTGTTCATAGGTCTGGCAGCAGGTCTCACTTTCGGTATTGCGCAACAGCTGCGCGGCGCGCATTTTCTGTCGCACGACCTGTGGTCGCTGGCGGTGTGCTGGCTCACCGCGCTCATCTTGTACGGCGTGATGCTGGCTCGGCCACGCGGCGTGCTTGATTCGATGTTGCCATCGGGGGATGCAGCATGAGTACCTGGCTACCGGAACCGCGCGGGCGGATCAGCTCGCATACGCTGACGTGGAGCATGCGCCCCACGGTGTCCACCGAAACACTGATCCTGCTGTCGAGCCTGTTCTTTGCGCTGGTGTGCAACCAGTTGTTCTGGCGTACGGCGATGGCCACGCATCCGGGCAGTCTTGGATTTGCGCTTTCGTTGATGGCGTTGCTGGTCGCAGCAAATGCGCTGCTGCTGGGGATACTGGTCTGGCGCTGGAACGCCAAACCACTGCTGACGTTGCTGCTGTTCACCACCGCATTGGCCGCGCACTACATGGACAGCTACAATGTCTATCTGGATGCGGACATGCTGCGCAACGTGCTGCATACCGACCACAAGGAATCGCGCGAGCTGCTCACACCAGGCCTGATCTTTCCGCTGCTGTGCTACTTCCTGATTCCGACCGTGCTGCTGTGGCGCATCCGCCTGCGCGCGCGCAGCATCGGCAAGTCGCTGCTGTGGCGGGGCGGCTTCCTGCTGGCGGTGGCCGTGGTGGGTGCAGGCGGTGCGATGCTGTCGTTCCAGGACATCTCGGCCCTGATGCGCAATCACCGCGAGGTGCGCTACTTGGCCACGCCGATCAACTACATCGTCGCGCTGCGCCAGAACCTGAAGTCCGACTCGCCGATCAAGCACGCCCCCAAGCAACCTGTCGAACACGATGCCATGGCCACCCCGCGCGCGGCAGGCAGCCGCCCGCGCCTGTTGCTGGTGGTGCTGGGCGAAACCGCGCGCGCGCAGAACTGGGGCCTCAACGGCTATGCGCGGCAGACCACGCCGGAGCTGGCGCAGGCCGGGGTGATCAATTTTCCGGACATGCATTCCTGCGGCACCAGCACCGAGGTCTCGGTGCCCTGCATGTTCTCGCCGTTCGGCCGCCGCGACTACAACGAAGACAGGATCCGTGGTCACCAGTCGCTGCTGCATGTGCTCGAGCACGCCGGCATTTCGACCTTGTGGCGCGACAACCAATCCGGTTGCAAGGGCGTCTGCGATGGCCTGCAACTGCAGAAACTCGATGACGCCACCACGCCGGGGCTGTGCGCCGATGGCCGCTGCATGGACGAAATCCTGCTCGGCGACCTGGCCGCGCAGGTGCGCGCCAAGCCCGGCGATCGGGTGGTGGTGCTGCATCAACTCGGTAGCCACGGCCCCAGTTATTTCGAACGCTACCCAGCGCAGTTCGAACGCTACAAGCCGGTCTGCAAGACCGCCGACCTGGGCAGCTGCAGCCGCCAGGACATCGTCAACGCCTACGACAATTCCATCAGCTATACCGACCATTTCCTCGCCCAGGCCATCCACACCCTGCGCGGCCTGCCCGACTACGACACCGCCATGATCTATCTGTCCGATCACGGCGAATCGCTGGGCGAAAAGGGCCTGTACCTGCACGGCGTGCCGTACGCCATTGCGCCGAAAGAGCAGACCCACGTGCCGATGGTGATGTGGTTCTCGCCGGAATTCGCGCGCGACCGTGGCCTTGACGAGACCTGCCTGCGCCACCGCGCCGGCCAGTACACCGACCAGGACGCGCTGTTCCCCTCGGTGCTGGGCCTGATGCAGGTCAGGACCAGCATCTATGCACGCGAGCGCGATGTGTTCGCGCAATGCACGACGAAGTCCGGCTGACAATGGACAATGCGTACCGCCAGCGTGCCGGAGCTATCAGGGACGCAGACATGCCGCTTGCGGGCGGCGGCAGTCCGCCCCCGGGATTGCGCAGCGCTGCGGACTGCGACTTTCCGAACCGGACCTGCATCGCGACGACGCGCTTGCCGGATCGCCGCTACCGCGATGAAACGGTCGTACCGCTTGCCCTGACGCCTGGCGCGCTCTAGCCTTTGGCCGGACTTCACCGCAAGGACCACCCGTGAATCCTCGTCTGCTGTTGCTGGCACTGGCTGTCGCCGCCGGCACCGTACCGCTATCGGCCTGCCGTCGGGATGCGGCACCGCCAAGCACCCCCACCGCGACCAAGCCCGCGCCTGCCGAAAGCGCCGACGCCTTCGTGGCGCGCATCAATGCCGAGTACAAGGCGGCGTATCCGGAGGTCACCGCCGCGCAGTGGCTGTCCTCGACCCACATCAGCAGCGATTCGCAGTTGCTGGCAGCCAAGGCCAACGAGCGTTCGCTGGCACAGCTGGATCGCTGGATCGAACAATCCAAGCAGTATGCCGGCACGCCGATGTCGGCCGACAGCGCACGCGCCCTGCAACTGCTCAAGCTGATGAGCGCCCTGCCCGCGCCGCGCGATGCGGCCAAACTGGCCGAACTCACCCGCATCGCGGCCAAGATGGAAGGCGACTACGGCGCCGGCAGCTACTGCGTGGGCGATGGCGAGCAGCGCCGTTGCCGCCAGCTCAGCGAGCTGGAACAAGTGCTGGCAAGCAGCCGCGACTACAACGAACAACTCGATGCCTGGCAGGGCTGGCATGCCACCGCGCAGCCGATGCGCAAGGACTACCAGCGCTTCGTCGAGCTGGCCAACGAAGGCGCGCGCGGCCTGGGCTTTGCCGATGTCGGGGTGATGTGGCGCAGCGGCTACGACATGCCGCCGGAGCGACTGGCGAGCGAAACGGATCGATTGTGGGAACAGGTCAAACCGCTGTACGCGCAGCTGCAGTGCTACGCGCGCGGCAAGCTGGACACCCAGTACGGCAAGGACAAGGGAGAGCTGCCCGGTGGCCTGCTGCCTGCGCACCTGATGGGCAATATGTGGCAGCAGGACTGGAGCAATCTCTGGGACCTGCTGCAGCCCTACCCGGGCGCCGGCGATCTGGACATCACGTCCGCCCTGGAAAAACAGTACCAGGGCAATCTGAGCGCGGTGCTGGCACGCAACACCGGGGGCGATGGCGGTACCGCCGCACGCTTCAACGCCGAGCGCGAGGCGCAGCTGCGCACCGCCAGGCAGATGACCGAGCGCGCGCAGGAGTTCTACACCTCGCTGGGCATGCCCAAGCTGCCGGAGACCTATTGGCAGCGCTCGCAGTTCATCAAGCCGCTGGACCGCGACGTGGTCTGCCACGCCAGCGCCTGGGACATGAACATGGGTGGCGAACCGGGCCAGAACACCGGCGCGGACGTGCGCACCAAGATGTGCATCAAGCCCACCGAGGAAGACTTCACCACCATCTACCACGAGCTCGGCCATATCTATTACGACCTGGCCTACAACCCGTTGCCGCCGCTGTTCCAGAACGGCGCCAACGACGGCTTCCACGAAGCGATCGGCGACACCATCGTGCTGGCGATGACGCCGAAGTATCTGCAGTCGATCGGCATGGTGGGCGAGCAGCAAGCCGGCCGCGAAGCGCTGATCAACTCGCAGATGCGCATGGCCTTGAGCAAGGTGGCGTTCCTGCCGTTCGGTTTGATGATCGACCGCTGGCGCTGGGGCGTGTTCGACGGCTCGATCACGCCCCAGCGCTACAACCAGGCCTGGTGGGAACTCAAAGCCAGATACCAGGGCGTGGCGCCGGCCAGCGCGCGCGGCGAGGAATTCTTCGATCCCGGCGCCAAATACCATGTGCCTGGCAATACGCCCTACACGCGGTATTTCCTTGCGCACATCCTGCAATTCCAGTTCTACAGGGGCCTGTGCCAGGCGGCCGGCCACCAGGGCCCGCTGTACGAGTGCAGCTTCTACGGCAACAAGGACGCCGGGCAGAAATTCTGGTCGATGCTGCAACGCGGCTCCAGCCAGCCATGGCAGACCACGCTGAAGGAACTCACCGGCAGCGACACGCTCGATGCCGGCCCGATGCTGGAGTACTTCGCGCCGATGAACGAATGGCTCAAGCAGCAGAATCAGGGGCAGATGTGCGGGTGGCAGCCGGCGCTGGCGCCTGCTGGCGCGAGCAACGCGCCTGCACCTGCAGCGCCGCGCTGAAGCGTCGCTCTGGCTGCGGCATGCGGCAGCCGCGACATCCGGTTGCCGCATAACATTCCTTTGATAAACGCCTGAAAGCCCGGCGATATACTGCGCGCCCGCTGCACAGGCGCAGCATGCAGGAAGCATCCCATGAGCAACGCCTCCACCGGCCCTGACGCGCGCGACGCAGATCGCAACACGCAGTTCATCGACGATGCGAACAATCGCGCGTTCGACCCGACCTACAGCAGCTCCAACAGCGAATACGCCGCGACGTTGGGAAGCGGCACCGTCTCGGTCACCCCGGCAGAGCAGTCGGCCAAGTATTCGCAGACCAGCGAGCAGAGCATTGGCAGTCCGACGCAGCCGCTGGGCGCAACCAGCCTGCGTCACGGCGGCTCGCTGAGCGCAGGCATTGTCAGCGATGCCGACGCAAAGACCACCACCTTCAGCCTTGAGGCCGACGCGCAGACCGGCCAGCAACAAAGCCTGCAATCCAGGCTCGGCGACAGCAAGCTGAGCGTCGAGGCCGGCGCCAGTGCAGGGCAGCGCATGCGCTACGTCCTGACGCTGCCCGGGGTCGATCAACCGCTGGAGGCCGCCAGGCAGGTCAATCCACTGCAGCCAGAGAGCCTTCCGATCGGCGCACGCGCGGTGATGGACACCCAGACGTTCGTGCAGCGCGAATCCTCGGCGAGCCTGCGCTCGCTGAGCACGCAGAGCGAGATCACCGAAGCCAGCGGCCGCAGCTACATGATCGAGCGCGTCGACGAGCGCCACGTGCGCGTGGTGACCGGGCCGAACGCGGCCATCGAGGCGGTGAATGCGCTTGGCGTCAAGGCGGGACCGGCGCAGGCCCTGCTCGGGCGCGCCGACTCCCTGGGACAGTCGCAGGTCAACAGCGCGCAGTTCGACCTGGCCGATCCGCGTGCACGCGCGGCCATTGACGCGTTCGTGCGTGAGGGCAGGATTGCCCCGGGCGTGCCCGGCGTCGATGAAATGCAGACGCTGGAGCGGGTCAATTTCAGCTCGCAGCAGCGTCTGCAGCTGGAACTGGGCCCACTCAGCGCCGATGTCGCCGGCAACCGCAACGAAGGCAGCCAGGTGCGCATCAGCACGCCGGGCCAGGACGGCTACACCGTGGTGCAACAGCTGCGCTATGGCGACAACGTGCCGCTGACGATCGTGCGCCTGTACGACGGCAACGATGCCGAGCGCACGGAGCAGCGCAGCTACCGTTTCGAGATCGATGGCGACGTGGCCGCGCCGGGCCTGCTGCAGCGCCTGGGCGGACGCAACGAGGCCAGCGAGGAAAAGGCGATCGCGCAGACCCTCAACAGCGCGTTGAGCGGCGAGATGACGGGTGCCGGCGCGATTGCGCCGGGCCAGAAAACCACGCTGGAGTTCAGCGAGGTGCAGATGCAGGCCTTGCTGGAGCAGACTCGCGCCAGCGCCAACGCCAGCAGGATCGGCGGCAGCGCGCTGACCTCGCTGGTCGGCGACCGCGATGCCCCGGCGCAGTCGCCCGAGCAGTTCGCGATCGCGATGGCCCGCAACCTGGGTGGATCGCCTTATGCGTTTGCCGAACGGCTGCAGCACATCGCCGACGGCGCGGACGGAAGCTACGACGGCCAGCTGCAGCGTGTCGATGCCAGCGTACTGCCGCGATCGGCAGATGCCGCCCCGGCGCTTCCGGACCCGCGCGATGCAGCGCACCCGGATCACGCCCTGCTGCAGCAATGCACCGCGGCAGTGGAGCGCCTGCAAGCGGCGCCCGGCCCCGCGGCCGGGATGGATGGCGAACGCCTGGCCTTGGGGTCGGTGGTGGCCGCACGCGAAAATGGCTTGCAACGCGTGGATCACGTGCTGCTCGGCAACGATGCTGCGCGTGGTTTCGTGGTGCAGGGAGCGCTCGACTCGCCAGCCCACCTGCGCGGCAGTTTCGATGCCAAGGCCCTGCAGGAAGCGCCGCTGGAAGCAAGCCTGCAACGCCTGCAGGCGCTGGACCCCGGCTTGGAGCGCGATGCCGTTGCACAGTCACAGCAGACACAGCAGGAAACGCAACGTCAGGCACCGGCACGCTGAGACAGCGCGCCAGGTCGTCGCACTGACGTCCCGGATCGGAAGAGTTCGATCGCAGGTGCGGCCAACCACTGGGTTGGCCGCGTGCACTGGCGGCAGCGATCGGCGGCTGGCTGGCCGATGATGTCGCGCGACACACCCGCAAGGCAGGACCCGGGCGCCAGACCTGAGGATCCCCTGCCGCTGGCCCTGGCAGCAGGTGCAGCAAGCCGGTGATCGGCCCCAACCGCCGCGCACTCGACGCGCCCGCGACGGCAGGCGGCGAGAGTGGCTCAATTGAGCTTGGCGCCCCCCTGCAAGCGCTCGCTTAAGCGGGTCTTGAACTGCTCGAACTCCATGCCGTCGGCCTGGGCTTCGGCATGCGCGGCGTCCTTGAGCTCGTCCGAATAGGTCAGCCGCACCGGCGTGCCCTGGCGTTCGTGCAGTTCGGCCGCGCGCATGATCAAGGCCAGCACCTGCGCGGCGCTGGTGCTCTCGCCGGCGATGCGCCCGTCCATGCCCAACACCCATTCGCCGTCGCGGCGAACGATGCCGGCCAGCAGGGTGCGCTGCTGGTCGCGCAGTTCGGCGTGCGGCTCGATCGGAGAGACCGGCGCGGGATTGGCGGCGGCCTGGTTGCGCTGGCGCTCGGCGGCGCGTTTGCGGGCATCGCGACGCAACTTGGAATCGGTGGACATGCAGGCTCCTGTCGGGTCAAAGGTGGTCGGCCGGTTCCAGTGGGACCGCCTCGGTCGCCTGGCGGTGACGCAGGCGGCGGCCGCTGCGGCGCTCCCAGCGCCAGAATAGCCAGCCCAGCAGGAAAAAACCGGTCATGCCGATCGCCAGATGCCGCGGGTGTTCACTCAGCAGCGGCGACAGCACCCCGGCCACCAGCGTATTGGTCATCAGCTGGGTGAAGGCCTGCAGCGAGGACGCCAGGCCGCGCTGGTGCGGGTACATGTCCAGCACTGCCAGCGCCAGGATCGGGAAGATCAACGCCATGCCCACGCCGGCCAGGAAGATCGGCAGCACCGCCCATGGCAGGGCGATCTGCGCCACGGTCATGGTGTAGCCAAGGTTGGCCAGCGCGGCCACGCCGCAACAGATGAAGCCGATGCGGATCTGCCGCACCGGCTGCATGCGCCCGGCCATGCGCCCGGACAGGAACGAGCCCAGCGTCATGCCGCCGATGGTGGGGATGAACAGCCAGGCGAAGTCGCCCTCGCCCAGACCCAGGTGCTGCATGATCAGCACCGGGGCCGAGGCGATGTACAGGAAGATGCCGGCGAAATTGAACGCGCCGGCCGCGGCCAGCCGCTGGAAACGCGGGTTGAAGCCGATCCGCACGTAGTCCTGCAGCAGGCGCTTGAACTGCAGCGGGGTACGCGCCTGCACCGGGTGGGTTTCCGGCAGCCAGACCAGGGTGGCCACCAGCAGCACCAGCCCGAATGCCACCAGGAACCAGAAGATCAGCGGCCAGCCGGCGCCGCTGAGCAGGATCCAGCCGCCGATGATGGGCGCGATGGCCGGCGCGATGCCGAAGATCATCGACACCTGGCTCATCAGCCGCTGCGCATCCGGGCCATGGAACAGGTCGCGGATCACCGCGCGGCCGACGATCATGCCCACGCCCGCCGACAGGCCCTGCAGCGCGCGGAACGCCAGCAGCGTGGGCAGGTCCTGCGACAGCGCGCAGCCGATCGAGCCGGCGATGAACAGCACCAGCCCGCCCAGGATCACCCGCTTGCGGCCCCAGGCGTCGGACAGCGGCCCGTGCGCGATGCTCATCGCCCCGTAGGCCAGCAGGTAGACGCTGATCGTTTGCTGGATCGCCACCTGGTCCACCGCCAGGCTGCGGCTGAGCCGCGAGAACGCCGGGAAGATGGTGTCGATGGAAAACGGGCCGAACATCGCCAGCCCGGCCAGCAGCAGCGCCATGCGTCGGGTGGAAGGCGTGGTGGGGGTCATGCAGGGATCCGAAACGTGGTGCATCGGGGGACGCACGCCGGCACCTGCCTGTCGCAGTGCCGGGATGAGCACAAGGACGCCGATGATAGGCGCTTGCGTTGCCAAGGTTAAGCAAACGCGAGTGCGTACCCACCGGGGCGCCCCTGCCGGCCCGCCCCACGGCGCGCAGCCACGCTATAATCGGCCGGCAACACGGTGGGAGAAGCGGCACTGCCGCTGCCGAAGGCGCAACAGCCCGTAATCGCTCAGGCCCGATACCATCTTCAACACAACTCTGGAGAGACCGGCCGATGCCGGCGCCGAAGGGGCACGGAACGCAGGCAGGCACTACGCCAGGCCGCATTCCTAAACTCTCAGGCAAAAGGACAGAGGGGCGCGAGGAAGACCGCCACTGCGGCAGGTGATGGCGCGCCCATGCGCGTCATGCCGGTCGCGGTGCTTCCGACCTTTCGCATGCCCTCTGCCCCGGATGCCCGCCATGTCCCACACTCCGTTTTCCCTGCGCGACCTCGAACACCACAGCGCGTTCGTCGAACGCCACATCGGCCCCAACGACGCAGAAATCGCGCAGATGCTGGAGGTGGTCGGCCACGCCTCGCTGGATGCAATGACCGATGCCATCGTGCCGGGCAACATCAAGTCGCCGGCCGCACTTGCGCTGCCCGAGGCGATCGCCGAAGAAGAGGCGCTGGCCAAGATCCGCGCCATCGCCCGCAAGAACCAGGTGCAACGCAGCTTCATCGGCCAGGGCTATTACGGCACCCACACGCCGAAGGTGATCCTGCGCAACATCCTGGAAAACCCGGCCTGGTACACCGCCTACACGCCGTACCAGGCGGAAATCTCGCAAGGCCGCATGGAAGCGCTGATCAACTTCCAGACCCTGTGCGCGGATCTGACCGGCATGCAGATCGCCAACGCCTCGCTGCTGGACGAAGCCACCGCCGCGGCCGAGGCGATGACGCTGGCCAAGCGCTCGGCCAAGTCCAGATCCGACACCTTCTTCGTGCACGACGGCGTGCACCCGCAGACGCTTGAACTGCTGCGCACCCGCGCCGAGCCGCTGGGCATCGTGCTGCGCGTCGGCACGCCGGAAGAAGCGCTGCAGGCCGAGTGCTTCGGCGTGCTGCTGCAGTATCCGGACAGCTTCGGTCACATCGGCGACCACGCCGCGCTGGCCGAGGCCGTGCACGCGCAAGGCGGCCTGGTGGCCGTGGCCACCGATCTGCTGGCACTGACCCTGATCGCCGCACCGGGCGAATGGGGCGCGGACATCGTGGTCGGCAATTCGCAGCGCTTTGGCGTGCCGTTTGGTTTCGGCGGCCCGCATGCGGCCTTCATGGCCTGCCGCGATGCCTACAAGCGCTCGATGCCGGGCCGGCTGATCGGGGTGTCGATCGATGCCGCCGGCAACCCGGCGTATCGCCTCACCTTGCAGACGCGCGAACAGCATATCCGCCGCGAAAAGGCCACCTCCAACATCTGCACCGCGCAGGTGCTGCTGGCGGTGATGGCCTCGATGTACGCGGTCTACCACGGCCCCGAGGGCCTGACCCGCATCGCGCGCCGCACCCATCGCCTGGCCGCGATCCTGGCTGCCGCCCTGCGCAGCGCCGGCGTCGACGTGGGCGAGCAGTTCTTCGACACCCTGCACGTCAAGGCGATCGATGCCGAGGCCATCCATGCCCGTGCGCGTGCGGCCGGCATCAACCTGCGCGCCATCGACAGCGAGGCAGTGGGCATCAGCCTGGACGAAACCACCACGCGTGCCGACGTGGTCGCGCTGGCCGCGTTGTTCGGCGCCACTGCAGAAGTGGACGCACTCGATGCCACCACCGCCGATGCGTTGCCGCAGGGCCTGCTGCGCACCAGCGCGTTCCTGACACACGCTGTGTTCAACACCCACCACAGCGAACACGAATTGCTGCGCTACATGCGCTCGCTGGCCGACAAGGACCTGGCGATGGATCGCACCATGATCCCGCTGGGCAGCTGCACCATGAAGCTCAACGCCACCGCCGAAATGATCCCGGTGACCTGGCCCGAATTCGGCGCGATCCATCCGCTGGCCCCGGCCGAGCAGTCGGCCGGCTATGCACAGCTGATCGACGAACTGGAAGCGATGCTGGTCGAGTGCACCGGCTATGACGCGGTGAGCCTGCAGCCCAATTCCGGTGCGCAGGGCGAATACGCCGGCCTGCTGGCGATCCGCGCCTATCACCGTGCCCGCGGGCAAGCGCATCGCGATATCTGCCTGATCCCCGAATCGGCGCACGGCACCAACCCGGCCTCGGCGCAGATGTGCGGCATGACCGTGGTGGTGACCAAGTGCGATGCCAACGGCAACGTGGACGTGGATGACATCCGCGCCAAGGCGGAAAAGTATTCCGATCGCCTGGCCGCACTGATGATCACCTACCCGTCCACCCACGGCGTGTTCGAAGAAGACGTGGTGGCGATCTGCGAAGCGGTGCATGCGCATGGCGGCCAGGTCTATACCGATGGCGCCAACATGAACGCGCTGGTCGGTGTGGCCAAGCCCGGCAAGTGGGGCTCGGACGTCTCGCACCTCAACCTGCACAAGACCTTCTGCATTCCGCATGGCGGCGGCGGCCCGGGCGTGGGCCCGTGTGCGGTCAAATCGCACCTGGCCCCGTATCTCCCGAAGACGCTTCCTATTGCCGGCGTCCGTGCCGGCGAGAATCAAACAGCTGCCATCCATGGCAGCGGATTCAACGGCGGCGAAGGCGACGTCGGCATGGTCAGCGCTGCCAGTTACGGCTCGGCCTCGATCCTGCCGATCAGCTGGATGTACGTGACCATGATGGGCAGCGCCGGTCTGCGCAAGGCCACGCAAGTGGCATTGCTCAACGCCAACTACATCGCCAAGCGCCTGGCACCGCACTACAAGACGCTGTACACGGGCCGCAATGGCCTGGTCGCGCACGAGTGCATCCTCGACGTGCGCCCGCTGGAAAAGACCAGCGGCGTCGGCGCCGAGGATATCGCCAAGCGGCTGATCGACTTCGGCTTCCACGCGCCGACCTTGAGCTTCCCGGTGGCCGGCACCTTGATGGTGGAGCCCACCGAAAGCGAATCGCTGCACGAGCTGGACCGCTTCATCGACGCGATGATCCAGATCCGCGAAGAGATCCGCGCCATCGAAGACGGCCGCCTGGACCGCGAGGACAATCCGCTCAAGCACGCCCCGCACACTGCCACCCAGGTGTCGGCCAGCGAGTGGAGCCACGCCTACCCGCGCGAACTGGCCGCCTTCCCGCTGCCCAGCCTCAAGCAGCAGAAGTACTGGCCGCCGGTGGCACGCGTGGACAATGTCTACGGCGACAAGAACGTGATGTGCGCGTGCATCCCGGTGGATGCGTACAAGGACGATGTGGTGGCGTAACTCCGCGCCATTGCAGTCCTGTCGTCACACCCGGCCGTGTCCGTTGCGGCCGGGTGTGACGGCGAGCATGGAGCAAGCATGTTGCCGGTGATGGCGGCCATCGTCAGGCCGCATATGGCGCTAGCGCTGGCGACATCCGCGCCGGCGTCGTACGCCCCACGCGAGCATCACCGCCACACCTACCAGGACGATGGCCAGAATAGGCCAAAGCACCAGCTCGGCCAGCAGTCCGCAGCCGCCTTCGCTACAGTCGAACTGGCCGCTCAAGGCCCACCAATAAGCCAGGTGAAAAGCGAACAGGGCGCAAACCCCGCAGATCCCTGACCACAAGAGGATTTGCTTCAATCGTGTCATGCCGACCGTCCCTGCACGCGCTGCCATCCAGGCCGGACGTATAGCACAGGCTATCGGCGGCAGCGCAAGCAGCGCAGGCCCGCGTCCACGCATTGAATCGCGCTCACATGCATCGCCGCGCCATCGCTCGTTGACTCCTCCTCAGCATGCACTTGCGATGCTGGCAGGCATCGACACAGGATGAGCCGCGCAGTGATCAAGCTCGATATGACCAGACGCCTGTGCACGCTGAGCTGCCTGCTGCTGATGGCTTGCAGCATCTCCGGCTGCGCACCACGTCGTCCTGGCGAAGTGCCGGCACTGGTCCATGCACCCGATGCGCGTACCGAGGTGGTACAGACACAGGCCGGACCGGTGCGCGGTGTTGCCAGTGCACTGGGCCGGGCGTTTTTGGGCGTGCCGTTTGCGGCGCCGCCGGTGGGCGCGCTGCGCTTCCGCGCGCCGCAGCCGGTGGCGGCGTGGACGCAGGTGCGCGATGCCACGCAGGCCGGTCCGGCCTGCCTGCCGCGCTATCGTTTCGGCCAGAAGCATGTCTCCGAAGACTGCCTCACGCTCAACCTCTATGCCCCACCCGGCCCGGCGCCCGCGCATCCGCGCGCAGTGATGGTGTGGATCTACGGCGGCGCCCTGCAGTTGGGTAGCAATGTCGATTACGACCTGAGCGCATTGGCGGCGCGCCAGGATGTGATCGTGGTGGCGCCCAACTACCGGCTGGGCGTGTTCGGGTTCCTTGCGCACCCGGCGCTGCGTGGCGAAGGCGAAGGCGCCTATGCCCTGCTCGATCAGCAGGCGGCATTGCGCTGGGTGCAGCGCAATATCGGTGCCTTTGGCGGCGATCCGCACAACGTCACCGTATTCGGCGAATCGGCCGGTGCGTGGAGCATCTGTTACCAGTTGGTGTCGCCAGGAGCGAGGGACCTGTTCCAGCGTGCCATCCTGCAAAGCGGCAGCTGCCTGGCTGCCGATTCCAGCATCGCGCGCAACGCAGCCGAAGACGGCGGCACGCGCATGGCGCAAACGCTGGGGTGCGCCGGCGGTGCGGATGCGGCGGCGTGCCTGCGCGCGCTACCGGCCGATGCAATCGCCGATGCCAGGCCGCAACGGCGTGGCCTGACCGGCCGCGATGCCTGGGCACCGATGAGCGGCGGCGATGTGCTGCCTGTGCCGCCTGCTGCCGCCATCGCCAGCGCGCAACAGATGCAGGTGCCCGTCATGCTCGGCACCAATCGCGACGAAGGGCGGCTGTTCGCGCAGCTGCTGTCTTACATCGGCGGGCTCAATCTGCGCAGCGGCTATGCCTCCCGCGTGGAACGCATGCACCCCGACTCCAGCCATGTGATGGCGCAATACGCGGACATCGCCGCGCAGTCGCGCTGGAATGCATACGCCGACATCGTCACCGATGGCGGCTTCGCCTGCCCCAGCCGCCGGCTGGGACAGGCATTGCGCGCGCAGGCGCCGGTGTATGCATATGAATTCGATGATGCGCATGCGCCCTACGGCCTGCTCCGCCTGCCGTTCTCGCCGCCGCTGGGCGCGTATCACGCCTCCGAGCTGGTGTACCTGTTCCAGCGCCCGTGGGTGCTGAGCGGCACACCGCGGTTCACCGCCGCGCAGCAGGCGTTTTCCACGACCCTGCAGGATTATTGGGGTGCGTTCGCGCGTACCGGCGACCCGAATGGCGATGCTCGTCCGCCGTGGCCGCGCTTCGATGGCGAGACCCCGTTGGTGCTGTCGCCGCAAGGAATCGGGCCGGCTGCGGATTTCGTGCAGCGTCACCGCTGTGCATTCTGGGATGCGCACGCGGACGCGCCCTCACCGGCACTGCCGTGATCTTCGCATCAGGATCAGCCGCACGTAACACGCCATGGGCAACCCTGTCCGTGCCGCCAGGGAGTTCGCACGGTTTGGTCTGTGTCTCATCCGGGCTGTCATTCGTGCATCGCATTCACCGTTACAGGAGCATCCCATGACCACAGCCACGTCATCCCCCTGCCCCACCGTGCAACTACGCAACGGGCGGCAGGCTCCGGCACTGGGCCTGGGTTCCTGGAATCTGGGCCAGGGCCGGCATCCGCCGCAGCAGGAGATCGAAGCCTTGCAGGCCGGCCAGCAGCTGGGCATGCGCCTGATCGATACCGCCGAGATGTATGGAAATGGCCGCTCCGAGCAATTGATCGGCCAGGCCATCGATACCGCGCAGCCGCCGTACCTGGTGTCCAAGGTGCTGCCGAGCAACGCCAGCGCACGCGGTATCGCGCGGGCCTGCGAGGCCAGCCTGCAACGGCTGGGCGTGCGCAGCCTGGATCTCTACCTGTTGCACTGGCGGGGTGGCAGCGATTTGGCCGAGGTGGTGGACGCCTTCGAAGCGCTGCGCGACGCTGGCAAGATCCGCGACTGGGGCGTGTCGAATTTCGACGTCGACGACATGGAGGAGCTATGGGCCGTCGATGGCGGAGCGCGTTGCCTGGTCAACCAGGTGCTGTATCACGCCGGCAGTCGTGGGATCGAATTCGACCTGTTGCCGTGGTGCGCGGAGCAGGCGGTGACCGTGATGGCGTATTCGCCACTGGGAAGCCGTGCCTTGTTGGATCATCCGGTGCTGCACGCCATCGGCAAGCGGCGCGGTGTGGCCGCGACCGCCATCGCACTGGCCTGGGCAATCCGCAGCGGCAAGGTGATTGCCATCCCGGAATCCGGCACGCCCGAGCATGTGCGTGCAAATGCAGCGGCTTGCAGCCTGCATCTGCAGGCGCAGGATCTCGAAGAGCTGGATCGCGCATTTCCTCCTCCTACCCGCAAACAGGCGCTGGACCTGTTGTAAGCCAGTTGACCGCATCATGTTCGGAGCTGTTGCGACGGCGCCACGCTGGCATGTGATGCCTTCAACGTGCAGTAGCGCACGCTTTGCACCGCTGCAAAGTGCACGCGCGTGAGTATTCGTTCGCATGCAGACACGCGCAATTAACGGCGGCACTCCCAGGCTCGATGAAATAGCTCGCCTCTCAAGCCCGCCAACGTGGAGTCCCCATGGCCAAGTCCCCCAAATCCGTACAGCCGACTGCTGTCGGCAATTCCGCAGCTGCGCACGACGTGCGCGGCACCGGCGACGAATTGCACCAGAAAGCAGGCGGTACGCATCCGCAGCTGACCACCAACCAGGGCATTCCCGTTGGCGACAACCAGAACTCGCTGCGCGCCACTGCGCGCGGGCCGACGTTGCTGGAAGATTTCATCCTGCGCGAGAAGATCACCCATTTCGATCACGAGCGTATCCCCGAGCGCATCGTGCATGCGCGCGGCAGTGCCGCCCATGGCTACTTCGAGTTGACCAAGTCGTTGAGCCAGTACACCACCGCCAAGATCTTTACCGAGGTGGGCGAGAAGACGCCGTTGTTCACGCGCTTTTCCACAGTGGCAGGCGGCGCGGGCTCGGTGGATACGCCGCGCGATGTGCGCGGCTTTGCGGTGAAGTTCTATACCAAGGAAGGCAATTGGGATCTGGTGGGCAACAACATCCCGGTGTTCTTCATCCAGGACGCGATGAAGTTCCCCGACCTGATCCATGCGGTGAAGATGGAACCGGATCGCGGTTTCCCGCAGGCGGCCAGCGCGCACGACACGTTCTGGGATTTCATTTCGCTGTCGCCCGAATCCATGCACATGATCATGTGGGCGATGAGCGACCGCACCATTCCGCGTTCGCTGCGCATGATCGAAGGCTTCGGCATCCACAGCTTCCGCTTCCTCAACGAGAAGGGTGAAAGCACGTTCGTCAAATTCCATTGGCGGCCCAAGCTCGGCCTGCAGTCCACCATCTGGGACGAGGCGGTGAAGATTGCTGGCGCCGACCCGGACTTCCAGCGCCGCGACCTGTTCGAAGCCATCCAGAACGGCGACTTCCCGGAATGGGAATTGGGCGTGCAGCTCTTCACCGAGGCGGAGGCCGACGCGTTTCCGTTCGATCATCTGGATTCCACCAAGGTCATCCCGGAAGAATTGGTGCCGCTGCAGATTGTCGGGCGCATGGTGCTGGACCGTTGGCCGGACAATTTCTTTGCGGAAACCGAGCAGGTCGCGTACTGCCCGGCCAACATCGTGCCCGGCATCGACTTCAGCAACGACCCGTTGCTGCAAGGCCGTCTGTTCTCGTATCTGGATACACAGTTGAGCCGCCTGGGCGGGCCGAACTTCCATCAGATTCCGATCAACGCGCCCAAGTGCCCATTCGCCAACAACCAGCGCGATGGACATATGCAGATGGGCGTGCCGAAGGGTCGGGTGGCCTACGAGCCGAGCTCGTTGCAAGCCGATGCACCGCGCGAGGCGCTGCGTGGATTTCCCAGCCACGCCACGCCGGCCGAGAATGGCGCAAAGGGCCGCGTGCGCGCGGAGAGCTTTGCCGACCATTACAGCCAGGCGCGGCTGTTCTTCCGCAGCCAGACAGCGCCGGAACAGGCGCATATCGCTTCGGCCCTGGTGTTCGAGCTGTCCAAGGTGGAAACCGCGCACGTGCGTGAGGCCATCGTCGGCCACCTGCGACACATCGATGAAAGCCTGGCCAAGCGCGTGGCCGACGGCATGGGCATGACCCGCCTGCCGCCTGCCCCGCCTGCCGCTGTCGCGCCCACCGACATGCCGTTATCGCCAGCCCTGCAGCTGATCGGCAAGATGAAGGACACCTTGCAGGGCCGCACCGTGGGCATCCTGATCCACGACGGTTCCGATGCCGCCGCGATCAAGGCCGTGCGCAAGGCGGCCGAGGCCGCAGGTGCCACGGTCAAGATCGTCGCGCCCAAGCTCGGTGGTGCCAAGCTCAGCGATGGCAAGCAACTGGCGGCCGACGGACAGCTGGCCGGTACGCCATCGATCGTGTTCGATGCGGTGGCGGTGCTGTTGTCCTCGGAAGCGGCGAAACAGCTGACCAACGAATCGGCCGCACTGGACTTCGTCAGCAATGCCTGGGCGCATCTGAAAGCCATTGCCTTCGACGACGGCGCGCAGCTGCTGCTCAAGGCAGGCAATGTCGGCAAGGACGCAGGCATCGTGCCGGCCGCCGACACCAAGGCCTTCATCGCTGCGGCCAAGACCCGCCAGTGGGCGCGCGAGCCGAAGGTGCGCATGCTGCCGTAACCGCATCCGCAAAGGTGCTGCAAACTTGGGCGCGACCGACTGTCATGTCGTTTCGCGCCCATTGCGTTTCATTCGCACCTTATCAATATCCTGTTTTTGCGAGGACACAGCGCACACGACGCGCTCAGCGTTTGAGCGCTATCGATATGCCGCCATGACTGACTCGGAAATCTTGCTCGCCGTGGAGTGATTGCGTGGATCGCGCGCGAAGAGATCGGTTGTGGAGCGGATATCTGCGACCAGGCTGCAGGGCCCTTGCCCGCCCACCATCGCAGGACACGCTGCAAGTACGTCCATGTAAGCTCTTTGGCGGCATCCATGCCGCCAAAGGTCCCGCGACGGTGGGCGGGCAAGGACCAATCGCGATAGTCGGTGTCCAAGGCTGCAAGCCATGCCGGACGTACGCCTGATCGGCTAGGTATCGCTCCGCGACTCGGACCAGCACGCCAACGCGTCGCACGAGACTGCCGGCTTTTTTACCAAGCGACCGACCAACGTCCTGGCGCGGTGTCCTCGCCGCTTGCGGGACCGTTGGCGGCATGGATGCCGCCACCGAGCCTCCATGGACGGATTCACGGCGTGTCCCGCACGTGGTGAGGACGCTGCGCCCTCGACTACCCGAGCCTTTGACTAAATCTTGTCAGCCGCTTTCAGCCGTTTTCGGCAGGAAACTGTGCAGCATTCGCCAGCGCGCGATACTCGCGCGGGGTCATGCCCACTGCCAGCTTGAATTGCCGTGCAAATGCGCTCTGGTCGCTGAAGCCGCAGGCGTGGCCGATCTCGGTCAGGCTCTTGTCGCCGTGCAGCAGATGCATGGCCATCTGCAGGCGCAACTTGGCCAGCACCTGCTGCGGGGTGAGCTGGAAGACCTTGCGGAACGAACGCTGCAGCTTGGACATCGAGAACCCGGTGATCTCCACCAGCGCCTGCATGCGCACGTTCTGCGCGTAGTTGGCGTTGAGGTAGGCCAGCGCCAGCCGCAGCTTTTCGTACTGCGATTCGTGCCCGTCCTGAGGGCCAAGATCGCGCGAGATGCCGATGATGCCCTGCACCTTGCCCTCCACCAGCAGGGGACGCTTGCAGGTCAGGCACCAGCCCGGCTCGCGGTTGGCGAACAGATGCAGTTCCAGCAGGTTGTCGATCACCTCGCCAGCCAGCACCTGCTCGTCCTGATTGGCGTAGTTGGCGCCCAGCCCGCTCGGGTAGACCTCGGCAACGCGCTTGCCGATCAGCTCCTTGCGCGATTTCAGCCCCAGCCGCCGCAGCATGGTCTGGTTGACGTGGGTGTAGCGACCCTCGCGATCCTTGACGAAGAACAGCACGTCCGGCACGGCATCGAACAACGCTTCCAGATCGGCAGGATCGATGCTCTTCATGCAGGACGGTGGGCTCGTGACCAGGAAAGGCGCGGCAATCGGACGGCGACGCCGCACTCCCTGCGAACACCATCAACGTGTGCGTGACGATACGCCGCACGGACCGCACGGACCGCGCGGCCTGCAGGCGCTCAGCGCGGGTCTTCGGCCACGGTGGCCGTGGCGGCAGCGGGGCCGGCCTTGGCGCTGTCGAGCGAGGCACTGGTGGCACCCATACGATCGGCCGGCGTGCGCCGTGCCGCCCAGCCCTGCACGACTGCCGCGCCAGCCTGCGAGCCCACCTGCACACGCAGGCGCGCGCCGGCGGTGGCTGCGACGAATTCGATCTCGCAATCGCCAGCCGCCATGCAGCTGTCGGCAGCCAGCGGGTCGACCGGCTGCCAGCCCTGTTCGGCGATCGCCTGCGAGAACGCGCGGTAGCTCATGCCCGACTTCAGCGACGCCGGCAGCGGCACCAGCAACTCGCTGTTGGCCGCATCGTTGGTCGTGCCGGCCACAGGTGTCGCCGCGACCTGGGTATGTGCAGCCGCGGCCGCTGCAGGCCGCGGTACGGCGCTCCAGGCAGGGCTGAACATCAAGGCGAGCGCCAACATGGCGGGGCGGGCAAACGTGCGCATACGCGACATCCTTGCGATCCTGGCAGGGATTGGAGAAGTTAAGGAAGCGCTATTTTGGCACGTCCACATGACGTGCGGGAGATGACGCCGCTGGCCGATCAGCTGCCATTGCGTCGGCGGCGCCCCACAAGCGAACTCATCCTCCTGCATTGCGCGCAAGGCATGCGCGGAGCAGGCACGGCGCTTGCACGCTCCCGATGACGACGCAGCGCTGCGCCGATTGCAGCGCAGCAATGGCCCCGGCGCGCCGGGGTCCGGATTGCGGTGCGCGATGCGCGGTGCGGACAGCACGCCGGAACGTCGCTGCAGATCGATCCACATTGCCCGTAACGGCCGACCATCATCCCGGCACGCCGCTGCGCGCGACATGCCGGGATGGCACAGCTTACTGGCCGATATGCCGCTTCAACCAGCCATTGACGGTGTCGTGCCACAGGATGCTGTTGTCCGGCTTGAGCACCCAGTGGTTCTCGTCCGGGAAGTACAGGAACTTGGATTCGATGCCCTTGCGCTGCAGCGCGGTGAATGCGGCCAGGCCCTGCTCGACCGGGATGCGGAAATCCTGCTGGCCGTGGATCACCAGCATCGGCACCTTCCACTTGTCCACGTGCAGCACCGGGTTGAACTTCTCGTAGCCGGTCGGGTTCTGCCACGGCGTGCCGCCGTTCTCCCATTCGCTGAACCACAATTCCTCGGTGGCGTAGCCCATGGTGCGGTTGTCGAACACGCCGTCATGGTCGACCAGGCACTTCCACGGTTGATTCCAGTTGCCTGCCATCCAGTAGACCATGTAGCCGCCATAGCTGGCGCCCAATGCACACGCCTTGTCGCCGTCGAGGAAGCCATATTGCTTCTGCGCGGCCGCCCAGCCCTTCTGCAGGTCTTCCAGCGGGCGGTCGCCCCAATGCTGGCTGATCGCGTCGGTGAAGTCCTGGCCATAGCCGGTGGAGCCATGGAAGTCGATCATCACCACTGCATAGCCCTGGCCGGCGTAGGTCTGCGGATTCCAGCGATTGCTCCAGCCGTTGCCGAAACTGCCCTGCGGGCCGCCGTGGATCAGGAACGCCACCGGATAGGTCTTGCCTTCCTGGTAGTTGTACGGCTTGACCACATAGCCATACACGGTGTCGTTGTTCCAGCCCTTGAACTTGAACTGTTCGTAGTCGCCGAACTGTACGTCGGGCAGCTGCTCGGCGGCGCTCTGGGTGATGGCACGCACCCCCTGGCCTTGCGCATCGCTGACGAAGATCTGGTCACCGCTCTTGAGCGAGCTGCGGGTAAACGCCAGCGTGCTGCCGGCCAGCGTCGGCGCATGCACGCTGCCCTCGCCCACCAGCTTGGTCACCTCGCCGCTGGCGATATCGATCTTGAACAGCGGATGCTCGCCGAGGTCGTCGGCACTGGTGTAGAGGCTGGCGCCGTCTTCGCTCAGCACGATCTCGCCGGCCGAGCGATCCCACTTGGGCGCAATCTCGCGGGTCTTGCCGCTGGCCACGTCCATCGCCATCAGGCCGAAGCGGTCGGCCTCGAAACCGGGGCGCTTCATGGCGCGGTAGTACAGCGTCCTGCCATCGGCGCTGAACACCGGGCCGGCGTCCCAGGCCGGGTTGGACGCAGTCAAATTGACCGGAGCGGACTTGCCGCTGGCATCCAGGCGGTACAGGTCGAAGTTGGTCTGCCAGGATTCGTCGTTGCCGGTGGGCTTGGCGCCGGCCTTGGCATTCCTGCCCGCTTCCGGGCCATGCGGCTGCGGGATGCGCACGCTGGCCACTACGCTGGCGCCATCGGGTGACCAGGCGTAGTCGTCGTTGCCACCGAACGGCTTGGACGGCGCGTCGCCGGCCAGGGTGGCGCTGATCGCCGACGCCCCGGCCACGGCCTTGGCGCCGGCGGCGGGCAGGTCGGCCACGAACAAGGTATTGCGGCGGCCATCGTTCCAGGTGTCCCAATGGCGCACGAACAGCTGGTCGTAGACCACGCCGCTGGCCTTGCTGTTCTTGCGCTCGCCCAACTTCTTCTTGGTGCAGCCCAGGTCCGAACCGCAGTCCTGGAACACGCCGGCACTGAAGGCGATGCGCTTGCCGTCGGGCGAGAGCTTGTAGCTGTCCACGTCCACCGCAAAGGCGGTGAGCTGCTGCGGCGTGCCGCCGGCCAGCGCTTGCGCGTACAGCTGCTGGCTGCCGGACTTGCTGCCGAGGAAATACACCGTCTTGCCGTCGGGCGACAACGCCGGGCTGTTGACGTTCCATCCGTCCGGGGTGAGCCGCTTGGGCGGCGCCAGATCGCGGGTGCGCAGGTTGCGCACCCACAGGCTGGTGGCGGGCTTGCCATTGCCGGTCTTGGCCTGGCGTTTGGCGAACACGACCACGCTGCCGTCGGGGCTGAGCGTGGGCGAGGACACCCGGTCCAGCGCCACCATGTCGCGCACATCGAAGCCGCGCGCGGCGGCGAGGTGCGGCAAGGCGGCCAACAGGCACAGGGGCAATACGGCGTGACGCAGCTTCATCGGCGATTCCTGCAACGGCAAAACGTCGATGGTAGGCGTTGCTGCGGCGCACGTGCAAAGGCCTGCGCTCATGCACGCGGCGTATCGCCTGCACCTTGCCGACTCGATGTGGCAGGGGCCGCTGAGCGATTCAGAACCGGTGCGACAGCCCCACGTAGACCTGGGTGTCGGGGGTGCGGTCGTTGAGGCCGAAGTTGGCGCCCACGTCCAGCTGCAGCAGCGGATTCAGCAGATAGATGGCCGCGATATCGGCCGACGCCTGTTCGACGGTCTGCGCAGGGTCGCGATTGATCGAGGACCACAGCTCCACCGCCATCGAGAATCGGGGCGTCAGCGGCCGCGCCAGGTTGATCAGGTTGATGATCGCCACATGCTTGCCGCTGCCATCGCTGTCGGCCAGCCAGTCGACCTCAGGACCGAAGGTCAATGAGAAGCTGTTGGGCAAGGCGAAATTGATCGGCAATGCAACGCCCCCTTCCCATTCGTCATTGCCCAGGCCGGTGCGCGCGGTGGGCGCCTTGACGAATGGCAGTACCGCGACAGTGGCGGTATCGCTTTCGTAGAAGCGCGCCTTCATGCGCAGATAGATGTCGCCACCGCCGCTCAGACTGCTGCGCTCGCCGGTTGCACGATCGGTGCTTTTGACCTGCAGCTGCGGGGCCCAGTTGAGCTGCAGATCGATACGCTCGCTGATGCCGACCTTGAGCGTGGGATTGGTGAAGTACGCCGTTTCCGTGCGCGTGCCGGGCTGGGTATCGCGGATGTAGTTGCCGATATCGGTCTCCAGCTGCCAGGCGCCGGCTGGCACCGTGCAGGTGGCATTGGCCTTGGTCGGGCGGTCGGTGCACAGCGCGGCCTCGGTGGCGTCCTGCGCCTGGGCCTGAAAGACAAGACTGCCCAGCAGGCCGGCGATAGCGAGGGCGAGCAATGGGCGGCGGGTTGCGGTGGAAGCGCGTGAAGCGAGGGTTTGCATGACGGTGATCCAGGGTGAACCGCTGGAAGATCGAACGATCGGCCAGGGTTGAATGAGTAGGAAAATAAGCTGTATCGCGGCGCAAGGCAGCGCCGCTGCCGTGATGGGCAAACGGCGTACGCGCAGGCCAGGGTTGCATCGCGTCGTGCATGTCGCCGGCATCGCCGCGCGCACATCGGTGTGCGATGGGAATGCGCGATAGACAAACGAAGCGGTACTAGCGACAACGACGGCCTGCGTCGGGTTGTGTCATCGGGTCGGTCGAAGCATGCAGCCCCCTTGGCGCACCATGCGTGCGAGAGACGGCACGATACGGAGTAGGGGCATAAAGTCGCTATCCGCAGCGGCGGTGCCTGGCGTAAAGCCGGCGCAAAGTGGCGTTATGGGGCGTTCGACCCACGCTGCGGCAGACATCGATATCGCAGCGGCGCAGAGGCCGCCATGTCCGGCCCATGCGCCTGCATGGGGTGCCACATCGAGATGGCGCATGCAATCGGCATGCGCCATTTCCAACGCAGGCTCAGGCCGCCTTTTCGCCGCGCTTGCCCACGCGATACAGCAGCCAGCCGACCAGCGCCAGGATGGCCAGGCCGAACCACTGGTTGAGTTGCAGCGTCGCCGGCAATGCCAGCACATCGGCGCGGCTGGACAGCACGATCGGCACGGCAATGGCGATGCCCATCAGCGCTTCGCCGGTGATCAGGCCCGCCGCGAACAGCACGCCGGGGCGATGCACGCGATCGCGGCCGTCTTCATCGTCGGCGCGGATGTTGTGGAAGCGCTCGACCAGATGCGCGATCAGCCCCCCCAGGAAGATCGGTACCATCAGCTCCAGCGGCAGGTAGATACCGATGGCCGCTGCCAACACCGGCACGCGGAAACGTTTGCCGGTGGCCTTCAACCATTCGTCCAGCGCGATGATGGCCGCCCCCACCACCGCACCGATGGCGATCATGCTCCACGGCAGCTGGCCGCCGAACAGGCCCTTGGCCACAGAGGCCATCAGCGTGGCCTGCGGCGCGCCCAGCGAGTTGGGATGCTGCGGCGTGGCCGGGCCGATGCCGTAGGCCTGGGCCAGCAGGTTCAGCACCGGCGCCATGATCAATGCGCACGAAAACGCACCGATGCCCAACATCAGCTGCTGCTTCCACGGCGTGGCACCGACCAGGTAACCGGCCTTAAGATCCTGCAGGTTGTCGCCGCCCACCGCCGCCGCGCAGCACACCACCGCGCCGATCATGATCGCGGCCACCGCGCCCAGCGGCGCGGTACCGATGCCCACCGGCACCAATCCGCTCTTGCCCAACAGCAGCACCAGCACCGCCGAGGCGAACAGGATGGTGGAGATGGTGATGCCGGAGACCGGGTTGTTCGACGAGCCGATCAGCCCCGCCAGGTAGCCCGACACCGACACGAACAAAAAGCCGGCCACGATCATGATGATGGTCATCGGGATCGATACATGCCACTGCTGCACGATGGCCTGGTACAAGCCCAGCAGCGGCAAGGTGCACAGCACCAGCGCCACCAGCATCCACTTCATCGGCAGGTCGCGCTCGGTCTCGGCCACCACGCCGCCACCGCCCTTGCGCGCGGCGGCAAAGCCGCTCTTGACGCCGGACAACAGCGACTTGCGCAGCGAGAACAGCGTCCACACGCCGCCGATCAACATCGCGCCCACGCCCAGGTAGCGGATCTTCGCGCCCCAGATGCCGAACGCGGCATCGGCTGCCGGCGCACCGGCCAGGCTCTGCGCCAGTGCCGGATCGCTGCCCATGAAGAACTGCTGGTAGAGCGGAATGGCGATGTGCCAGGACAGGATCGAGCCGGACAGCACCACGATGCCTACATTGAGGCCGACGATATAGCCCACGCCCAGCAGCGCTGGCGACAGGTTGGTGCCGATATAGCCCACCAGCCGGCTGCTGCCCAGGTAGGTGGCCTGCGCCCAGGTATCGGGGATCACGCGCAGGCCGCTGGCCGCACCCAGTTTGACCAGCGCGCCGATGGCACCGGACACCGCCAGGATCTTCAGGCCCGGGCCGGGATTTTCGCCGGCCTTGAGCACCTCGGCCGCGGCCTTGCCCTCGGGGAACGGCAGCGGGTCTTCGACGATCATCGAGCGCCGCAGCGGCACCGAGAACAGCACGCCCAGCAGCCCGCCCATGCCGGCAATGCCCAGCACCCACCAGTACTTGAAGTCCGGCCAGTAGCCCATGATCACCAGCGCCGGGATGGTGAAGATCACCCCGGCGGCGATCGACGACCCGGCCGAGGCGCCGGTCTGGACGATGTTGTTCTCCAGGATGGTGCCGCCGCCGAGCAGGCGCAGCACGCCCATCGACACCACGGCCGCCGGAATGGCGGTAGCGATGGTCAAACCGGCGAACAGGCCGAGATAGGCGTTGGCAGCCGAAAGCACCACCGCCAGCACGATGGCCAGCACGACGGCGCGGAAGGTGAGCTGGCGCGGTTGCGCGTCGTGGCGCATTGGGCATTCCCCTGTAGGCAAAAAATCCGCACCACGCTAGCGCCTGCGCCCAGCTGAGTCCAGCTGCGGCGCGGCGTGACAGTGTGCACGCTATGGCGTGTGGCGCACAGGCATCGACAGCGATGCCTTGCGTGGCGCAATGCAGACGCGAACAGGCGGCAGCCCGTGTGGATCGGTGCGCCCGTGGCGCCGCCGGTTCGCACACCGCGCCAGTCGGGACGCGGCGCTCGCTATCGTCGTGCACAGCAGCGCGTCGACACGAGCCTGTGCGCCCCGCTCCGGCCGATACGGCGTGCGCTGACCGCCAAGGTCGCTTTCATCGGCCATCCATTGCACACCGCGGCCGCGTGCCCGAAGGTCCGACACATGATCCGTCCACTGACACCGTTGATTCTGGCCGGCATGCTGCTGCCGCCTGCCGCAGCCAGTGCATCCGGCAAGCAGCCTGCCCAGGACCTGGCACGATGCCCGGCGCCTGAAACGGTGCACTACCAGGCTGGGCGCTATCGCGCCCCTGTCCGGCTCAACGTCGGCTCCGGGAACGGCGTGTGGGCCAGTACGCTGAAACCCAACGCGGGCAGCCCACGGCATCTGTCATCGGCGCTCTACTACGGCACCCTCGCCGCTGCGGCGCCCAGCACCGGGGTGCTGGTCAATTGCAGCTACACGTTGCGCGCCGGCACGCAGGTGGATCTGGCCTACTTCGACCGTCTAACGCCGCAGACGCAACGCAATCTGATCGTCACCCTGCAGGACCCATCCCGCTGGCAGCTCGATGAAGAAACACCGGCCCCCGGGCGGGAGCAATTCTATGCCTGTCCGCGGGGCGGGGAGATCCGGAGCGCGGTCGACTGCGCGTTCGAGCCGCTGCGCCTGGAGTGACGCAGCGGCAGGCACTGTTCAGTGCAGCAGTTCGGCGAACGCGCGATCGGCCTCGATGACATCCGGCAGCGCGGTGAACAGCGCCTCCAGGTCCACGCCATCCATCAGCGGCCCACGCACCGCTTCCAGCGCCGCCGGGGTGGCGCCGCCATGGGCGTGCAGCGCGTCGGAAACCTGCGCTGCCTGGGCGACCAGCAGCGGCATCCGTGCTCCATCCGGCGCGGCCGCGGGGCGCACCTGGTAGGCAATGGCGTCCTGGATCACGCTCGGCAACTGCCAGCGGCGCGCCAGCTCGGCACCTACCTCCGGATAGCCGAAGCCAAGTTGCAGGGTTTCTTCGGCGGCATGGCCGGCGGACGAGGTCTCGTGGTTGATGCGGCTGGCGTACTCCGGCGCGCCGGACTGGATCAGCAGCTCGCCGATGTTGTGCATCATGCCGCAGGTGAAGGCGGTCTCCGGATCGAGCCCGTGCTGGCGCGCCAGCAGGCGGCAGATGCCGGCCACTTCGAAACTGTGGCGCCAGAATGCCTTGAGGTCGAAACCCGGGCCGGCACGGAAGGCGCCGGTCATCGCCGAGGCCAGCACCAGCGTGCGCAACGTATTGAAGCCCAGGCGCATGGCGGCATCTTCCACGCTGGTGGAATCGCGCAGGCCATGGAAGCGCGCCGAATTGGCCAGCCGCAGCACCTTGGCGGCGATCACCGGATCGCGCTCGATGGTGTGCGCCAGCGTATCGATATTGGTGTCCGGATCGTCGAACTGACGGATCAGGTCCTGCGCCACCTTGGGCACGGTGGGCAAGGTGTGCAACTGGTCGAACAACGCCTCCAACTTCATGATCGCCTCGTGGGTGAAGGGACAGGCCGCGCGGTGCGCGGGAGTGCATGGTGTAGCACAGACCGGTTGGTTCCCGGTGACTCGCGCGTGGTCGGATTCACCTGCGCGTGAGGCCGCTGGGCACGACCCAGGCATTGTCCGGCAGACGTACCGGGATACCCCCGCCTTGGCGAGCCCGGCCATCCATGGAAAGCCGGAAGCCTATCGGCGCCGGCGCCCGATGATGGCGCGGCAGGTGACTGGCGGCAATGCCGCGACGAAGCACCCACGCGCGGAACGCCCGCGTTATCCGGGTGCGCGAGTGCGGGTGGTCGCCCTTACCCGTGATCGGGCGTGCATGCGCAGGGCCAGTTGGGCCGATGCCGGTGCGGCTGCGATCGGCGGCAATGTCGCAATGCAACGCGCCGGCACGGAACGTCCACGCAGCCTGACCGATGGCCGAGGCGAAGTGATCGTACTGCCCGGACCCGGGGCGACGCGTACCCGGGCTGGCAGGAACACGCCGGCCTTTTTGGGGATACGGGCGGCACCTGCCGATTCGAAGCACGGGCCTGGCCGTGGTGTCGGTGATCGGGAATGGAGCAGCCCAAGGGCTTGTGCAGCTGCCGTCAGGTGGATACGCACGGCACATATTCACCGCGGCGGTCAGCCGTGTCGCATGCAGACTTGGAGGGCGCAGGCGACGTCGGCCTCGGCGCACACGCAGCAATCGTGTTGGTCGTCGTTAGAGCAGCTGGCAAAACGACTGCGCGGGCGCCAGGCGGGCGCGGTCGGTGCTCGGTGCGGCATGTACCACTCGTACACTGCGGTTCCTCCGCGCCGTCCGCATCCACCTGACGACCGCTCGCTACGTTTTGTTAGCCGCTCTTAGTGGAAATCGCGCGAAGGCAGCTGCATCTGGCCGAGCAATTGACTGAGGTCGTACAGATCGCCGGCGATCAGGTGCTCCACGCCGTCCACACGCTCCCAGCGGCCGCGCACCGCGAGCAGGCGCGATTCCAGCAGTGCGCGGCGGCGGCGCAACGCCAGGTGCGCCCAGACGATGACGTTGATCATGCCGTGTTCGTCTTCCAGGGTGACGAAGATGGTGCCCTTGGCGGTGGCCGGACGCTGGCGCTGGGTGACCAGCCCGGCCACGTGTACGCCGCTGCCGTGGCGGCGGCCCTGCAGCTCGCGCAGGCCCAGGATGCGCCGCTGCAGCATCTGCGGGCGCAGCAGCGCCATCGGGTGCTGGCGCAGGCTCAAGCCCACCGTGCGGTAATCGGCCAGGATCTCCTCGCCGGCGCGCGGCGCCTCGAAATGCACCGGGCGTTCGGCCGGGCTGCCCGGCAGCAATGGCCGCCGCGCTTCCACCCCGGCCATGGCCCAGCGCGCGGCGTTGCGGTTGCCCACCATCGACTGCAGCGCGCCGGCTTCGGCCAGTGCCAGGCGCGCCTTTTCGTCGAGTGCGGCGCGCAGGCACAGGTCGCCGATATCGGCGAAGGCGCGTTGCGCGCGTGCTGCGACGATGCGTATGGCCGCCTCTTTCGACAAGCCGCTGACCTGGCGCATGCCCAGGCGGATCGCCGGTTGCTCGCCGGGATCGGCATCGCTGCGCCACGGCCGCCCGCTGACCAGGCTGTTGTCCCAGTCGCTGTGCAGCACATCCACCGGCAACACCTCCACCGGCTGGCGCTCCGGGCTGCCGCGGCGCGCATCCTGCACGATCTGGCTGGCCGAATAGAAGCCCATCGGCTGCGCATTGAGCAGGCCGCAGGCAAACGCCGCCGGCTCGTGACGCTTGAGCCAGCAGCTGGCATAGACGAGCTTGGCGAACGAGGCGGCATGGCTCTGCGGAAACCCGTAGGAGCCGAAACCCTTGATCTGTTCGAAGATCTGGTCGATGAAGGTGGAAGCGTAGCCTTTGCGTTCCATCAGGGCACGTATGCGCACGCGATGCGATTCCATGTCGCCGCCGCGCCGCCAGGCTGCCATCGAGCGGCGTAGATTGTCGGCCTCATCAGGCTCGTAGCCTGCATGGATCACCAGTTCCATCACCTGCTCCTGAAACAGGGGGATTCCCAGGGTTGGCCCGAGAATCTTCTCCACGCCTTCGGAGGGATAACTGATCAGGCTGCTGTCTTTGCGACGTTGCAGATACGGGTGCACCATGTCGCCCTGGATCGGACCTGGCCGCACGATCGCCACCTCGATCACCAGATCGTAGAACACGGCAGGCTTGAGACGCGGCAGCATCGCCATCTGAGCGCGCGATTCGATCTGGAACACACCCACCGTATCGGCACGCTGGATCATCTTGTAGGTCGGCGCATCCTCATCGGGCAGCGTGGCCAGTGTGTAATCGCGACCACGGTGGCCGCTTACCAGATCCAGCGTCTTGCGGATGCAGGTGAGCATGCCCAGGGCCAGGCAATCGACCTTGAGCAGCTTCATGGTTTCCAGATCGTCCTTGTCCCACTGGATGATGGTGCGATCAGCCATGGCCGCGTTCTCCACCGGCACCAGCAACGACAGCGGTTCGTCGGAGATGACGAACCCGCCGACATGCTGGGACAGATGGCGCGGGTGATCGCGCAAGTGCTCGGTCACTTTAAGGATCTTGTCGATCAGCGGGTTGGCCGGATCGAAGCCGGCTTCTTCGATGCGCTGCTGCATCGGCGTATCGCCATTGCCCCAGCCATAGCAATTGGCCAGCAAGGCGATCTGGTCCGGCGGCAAGCTGAAGGCCTTGGCCACGTCGCGTACGGCGCTTTTTCCGCGGTAGCAGATCACCGTGGCTGCCAGCGCGGCGCGCTCACGGCCATACTTGTTGTAGACGTACTGCAGCACTTCCTCGCGGCGTTCGTGCTCGAAATCCACGTCGATATCCGGCGGCTCGTTGCGCGCCTTGGACAGGAAGCGCGAGATCAACAATCGTGTCTTGATCGGATCTACCGAGGTGATGCCGAGCGCATAGCAGACTGCCGAATTTGCTGAAGACCCACGGCCCTGACACAGGATTTTCTTGGACCGGGCAAACTGCACCACATCCTGTACGGTGAGAAAAAATGCCTCGTACTTCTTGTAGGCGATCAGCTCCAGTTCTTTTTCGATGTCATCACGTATTTTTCTTGGCACCCCATCAGGCCAGCGCTCCCGGATGCCGGCCTCGGTGAGCTGACGCAAATAACTGGCAGGCGTATGCCCTTCAGGCACCAGCTCCCTGGGATAGGTGTACTCGAGCTTGGAAATATCGAACGTGCAGCGCTGCGCCAATGTCACGCTGGCCTGCAGCAAGGCCGGCGGATAGATGTTGCCCAGCGCGCGCCGGGTGCGCAGATGCCGCTCGCCATTGCGGAACAGGTACGCGCCGCACTCGGCCAGCGGCAGGGTGTGGCGGATGGCGGTCAGGGTGTCCTGCACGATGCGCTCGCGGCGTTGCGCCATATGCACATCGCCACTGGCCAATGCGGTCATGCCCAGGCGCTGGGCCAGCAGTTGCAGCGCCTGCAGGCGCGCGGCGTCGTCCTGTTCGCGATGCAGCTCCACCGCCAGGAACGCACGCTCGCCGAATACCTGCTGCAACCACGCGCCCTGCTCGGCCTGCGGCTGCACACCGGGCAACCACAACGCGAATACGCCCGGCACCCCGGCGCGGAACTGTGCCTCCACCTCGGCACGCCCCAACCGATAGGCGCCTTTGCCTGCCGCGCGCCGCGCAGTGGTGATCAGCGCACACAGCTGCGGATAGCCTTGCGCATGTTCCACCAGCAGCACGAAGCGAGTGCCATCGACCAGCGTGAATTCGCTGCCGACGATCAACCGCACTCCGGTGGCGCGCGATGCTTCCAGGCCGCGCACGATGCCGGCCAGCGAGCATTCGTCGGTGACCGCCAGCGCGCTGTAGCCGCAGTGCTGCGCGCGGGAAAACAACTGCTCGGCACTGGACGCACCACGCAAAAACGAAAAGTCCGACAGGCAATGCAGCTCGGCATATGCAGGCAGGCCATCGGCATCCTGGGTCTGGGCGATGTCATCGTTGGCCGCGCGCAGCCGTGCGGCCACGTTCCAGGCACGCGGCATGCGCCCGCCGGGCGTCTCGCGGTCCACCCCATCGACGGCGTCATCCCAACTCATGGCCGAACGTCTTCGACAGCGCGCTTTGCCACAAGCACGTCTGCATGCGCGGCAAAGCGCTGCACAGACCCTGCTGCGGACAGCCTGCAGCGCTGGCAGCGACTGCCTGGATCATCGCCGCCATCAGCAGTCGGCAAGGACGTGCCCGCAGACCGCACGCGCATGCACCCGATCACGCAAACCACCCATGCAGCATCCACCCTTCCACGCGGCCGGGCGCGGCAAACACCCAGGCGCGCCGGCCGCGCGCGGTTTCCACCACGTAGTAGTCGCGCCGTGCCTCGTCGTCGTCCCACCAACCGCTTTCCAGGCGCTCCGGGCCGGACACGATGCGCAGTTGCGGATCGTGCAGCGGCACCGGTTGCGGCAGCAGCCAGGTAGGCCGCGGCGGACGCGCCGGCGCGGTGGCGTCGTGCACCGCATCGCCGATGGCGCGGCGCCAAGCACGCTCCGGGCGCGGATCGTCGGCGGGCAACACGCGGTACACCGCCTCGTCGCCCAGCCGCGCACGCAGCCGCTCGCGCAGCTGCGGCCAGTCCACCGACTGCTGTGCGCGTTGATCGAACAGGTCGCGCATGGCCGGCACGAACGGCGGCAGCTGCTTGGCCAGCAGGCGCATCGCCACCACTGGCCGCGGAATCTCCACCCGTTCCAGCCGGTTACGGGCCAGCTCGAACAACAGCGTGGGCGCACGCTCAGGCGTGAGCAGGCCGATCTCGACGTCGGTGGCGCCTTCTTCGTGCTCCAGCCGCAGCAGGAAACGCTGCACGCCACCATCGCGGATCGACAGATAGGTGCATAGGTCGCCGATCAACCGGCGCAGCGGGAACAGCAAGGCCGGGTGCGTTTCCACCTCGTAGCCCAGCTCCACGCGCTGGTCGAAATGGTCCGGCGGCGCATAGCAGTCCAGCGGGTCATCGGCATCGCCGTAGAGACGGTCCAGATGTTCCAGCAGGCCGGCCCCGAAACGCCGGCGCAGGCCATCGCGCGGCAGCGCACGGACTGCGGCGAGCGTGCGCAGGCCCATGTGCTGCAGGCGCTCGCCGGCATCGCCCGGCAAGGCCGCGCGGCGCACCGGCACGGTGTCCAGCGTGCGGTGCAAGGCCGGCAGTTCGGTCACCACCATGCCATCGCGCAGGCCGGCCAGCACCCGCGCCGCGCGCGGCGTGGGCGCCAGCGCAAGCCGGTGCTGGAAGCCCAACGCCTGCAGTTCGTCGCGCAAGCGGCGCTCGAAGCGTGGCCAGGGGCCGAACAAGCGGAAGCTGGCTGCCGCTTCCAGCACGATAGCGCGCGACCACTGCTGGCTCACCAGCGAGCTATGCCGGTATGCCCAGGCCGCAAGAAACCGCTGCGTGCGCGCTTCGTTCTGCGCGTCGTAATCGATGGTGCGCACCTGCGTCATCAGCGCATGCGCCGCCGACAACCGCATGCCCGCCTTCAAGCCGGCCGCGGCGGCCGCGGCATTGACCGAATGCAGGCTGCGCAGCTGCGCCGGCCCCTGCACCAGCACCAGCGGCGCCTGCGGTTCTTCCATGCGCCGCAGGACAGCGTCCAGCGCCAGCTGTGGCAGCAATAGGCAGGCCCACAACATGCGCGCCTCAATGCGCCAGCCGCAGCGGCTGCGAGGGCACCTGCCCGCCGCGGCACTTGCGCACCTGCCAGGCATCGCGCTCGGGCAGGAATTCCAGCCGCAGCGCCGCCGGCGATGCATTGACCGCGTGCCGGCGGTCGCGCAACGCGAACGCGCAGCAGTTGCCGCTGTCGGCTGCCACCTGCAGGCGCCGCAGCGCACGGGCATCGCCGGTCTTCGGCCAACCCAGCACCGCCGCACAGGCCCCGCTGCGCAGGCATTGCTCGAACGCCCACAGCGCTTCGCGCGGCTCGGCCTGCACCACCTCCAGCTGTTGCAGCACCACCCCACCCGCCTGCCAGGCCGGCGCATACGGAATGAACGGCGGCGCCACCAGCACCACCCGGCTGCCGGCACCGGTCATGCGCGCCAGCGTGGGCAGCAGCAAGGCGATCTCGCCGATGCCATGGGCGGGCAGCAACAGTTCGGTCAGCGCGCGCCGCGGCCAGCCACCATCGGGCAGCACCGCATCCAGCCCGGCATGCCCGGTGGCTTCGCCGCCGCCGACGGTGGCCGTGCCGTGGCCGGCCCGCCATACCGTGCGCGCCGCCAGCAACGCATCCAGCGGCATCGCCACCGCCGCATTGCCGTACTGTCGCAGTTGCACCGGCTCGCTCATCTCAACCCTGCCGGATCAGGCCGCAGTAGAGCCCTTCGATCGCGAAGTCGGCATCGGCCGGCACCACGATCGGCGCATGCGCGCGGTTGCGCGGCAGCAGGCGGATACGCTCTGCGCCACGCTCCAGCCGCTTGATGGTGATTTCGCCATCCACCCGCGCCACCACGATCTGCCCATCGCGCGCCTCGTTGCTGCGGTGCACGCCGACCAGGTCGCCGTCCAGGATGCCGTCGTCGATCATCGAATCGCCCTGCACCTTGAGCAGGTAATCCGGCCGCAGCGAAAACAGCGCGCGGTCCAGCCACAGTTGCCGGTCCAGGCCGATATCCGCGCCGATCGGCACGCCGGCCGCCACCCGCCCCAGCACCGGCAACGCCAGCAAGGCATCGCGCCCGTCACTGCCCGGCACGCGGATACCGCGCTTCTGATTGGGCCGCAGTTCGATCAAGCCGGCCTCGGCCAGCGCCTGCACATGCTTCTGCGCCGCGGTGCGCGAGGCGAACCCGAACGCCTGCGCGATCTCGGCCAGGCTGGGAGAGACCCCTGCCATGGCTTGCTCCTGCAGAAACGCCAGCACGGCGGCACGTTGGGGGGTGAGCGGTGGCATCGGGGCGCGGCAACTGGATGGGACAAGGTGTACATTTGTACACCGATCGGTCGCAGCAGGCGAGATTGGCTTGCTGAGCCGCTTCAGCACGCCACTTGCGAGTAGTCGAGGCGCAAGTTATAACTCAAGTACTAACGCGAGATGCCGCCATGAAACTCAAAATCACTGCCATCGGCAATTCCTCAGGGGTCATCCTGCCCAAGGAACTGCTTGCCCGCCTGCGGCTTGGCAAAGGCGATGAACTCTATGCACTGGAGACGCCAGACGGCATCAAGCTGACCGCCTTCGACCCGACGCTGGCGGCGCAGATGGATGTGGCCGAGCAGGTGATGCGTGAGCGTCGCACGTTGCTGCACAAGTTGGCGCAGTAGCCCGCAGCCATGATCATCTGGATCGAACGGCCCCTGCTGATGGCCATCCATGACCGCCAGCTGGCAGAGCATGGTGGCGGCAGCGGCGTGCGCGACGATGCCCTGCTCGACTCGGCACTGGCCAGACCCAGGCAATTGCTGTCCTACGGCGACCCGCCACCGGATCTGGCGGCACTTGCGGCCAGCCTGGCCTATGGTCTGGCGCGCAATCACCCGTTTGTCGACGGCAACAAACGCACCGCCGCCGTCGCTTGCGAAACCTTCATCGTGCTCAACGGCGCAAGCCTGGTAGCAGACGACCTGGAACTCTACGGGTTCTACATCGGGCTGGCCGACGGCTCGCTGGACGAGGCGGCCTGCGCGGCGTGGTTGCGGCCCCGCCTGCAAGTACGGCACCCGCAGCGCGTCAACGAATCAACGCCCGACTACGGCTGAAGCGCACTGACCGATGCGCACCGTGTGGGGCATTGCACGAACGCCGTGCCTGGCCGACGCACGCAACCTGATCGATCGCAGCGCTAGCTCTTGCTGCCCTGGCCGGTACGCTGGCGTGTTGCCGCCGCCTTCTTCGCCGCTGCCTTGCGCACGGCCGGGCCTTTGGTTTTCGCGGCTTTCTTCGCAGCTGCCGAGCGGTCGCTGGCGCTGCGCTTGCTGGCTGCGTGCCTGGTCTGTGCCGACAATGCCTGCTTGCCCACCGTTTGGCTGGCCGTGGTCTTCCTGCTTGCGGTCTTCAGCGCTTTCTTTGCACACGCTGCGCGCGTCGGCGAGGTCGGCGTGTCGGATTGGGCTGCAGCGCTGTCATGTGCGGCTTTCTTCCTGGTGGCCTTGGATGCGGTGTTGGAAGGCGGCGCGTCCACGCCATCACGGCGCGCCTTGGACAAGCCGATCGCGATCGCCTGCTGGGTGTTCTTGACCCCGTGCGTCCCCTTGCGCACGCGTTCGACTTCTTCCTTGACGTATTCGCCGGCCTGCGTGCTGGCCGACTTTCCTTCGCGCTTGCCCTTGGCGGCGGCGCGGCGTGTCTTGGCGTCTGGCATGGGAGCGTCCAGTGCGGGAGTCGTTGCACGGTGTAACAAGCGCGGCGTCAATGCGAGGTGGGTAACGTGCCTGTCCAGTATGGAAATCTCATCGTCTGCTGCTGGCACCACCCCAGCGCGTGGTTGGGATGCGCATCTTCAACGCGCGTTGGAAGCTGACATCGCCGCAGTCAGCCTTTCCCCGCCGGCAACGGCTCACCCTGCGCATTGAAGTCTGCATGGCAGCACCTGCCTGGAAACTGCAACCCTGCCCGCCTGCACTGCGTCACCGGCTCGCCGACCCGCTCACCGCGCTCCGCAATACCACGCCCAGATCCGCTCGGGCAGATGCGGCTGCAGCGGCAGATCCATGGCGCGGTAGCCATCGAGCACATCGCGCAGCGCGCGTTGGGCCGGTGTCGGCCCCAGCAGGCCATCCAGTTCGTCCGGACTCAGCTGCACGGCCGACCAGTCGTACAACCGATCGATGCGCTGCGCCATCGCCGCGTGCAACCAGTCGCGCACTACGAACACGCGGTAGCCGTGGGCCTGCAAACCACCCACTGCCAGTTCCAGCGCCTCACTCACCCCACGGAACCACTCGGTTTGCCCACCGGCCGCGATGCGGATCGCCATCGGCGCCGGTGCATTGTGCGCACGCAAGGGCCGACGCAGTTGCAGCTCCAGATCGCGCGCATCGCGCTCGCGTTCGGTTTCCACCAGCAGCCCGCGTTCGAGATCGAAGAACTCGAACCAGCGCGGGTGCAGGCTGCCGATGCGTGCCAATGGGTCGCGCGAAAAGCCGATCTTGCAATGGTCTTCCCATTGGCACGGAAACACGTAGGTAAAGCAGCGGCCATCGGTCGCCACCGTCGCGCCACGGCCCTTGCGCGCCGTCATCGCTGCCCTGCACGCGTACGCGCTGACGGCGATGATGCAGCCGGATCCGGCGCCGGCTCCCAGCCGAATACGCTGCGCCCGCCATAACGGTGCGCATCGCGCCGTTCCTGCGCGATGTACTCATCGACCGAGGGGCCGTGTGCGGTGGCTTCGAGCCGGCGCGCCTGTGCGTCCAGCCGCGCAATCGCCTGCAGGCGTTCGTCATTGCCCAGCCGGGCCTGTTGCATCGCCTGCTTGAGCACGCCGATGGTGTGGTCGAGCACGCGCGTGGGCACCGGGAACGGCTGCCGGTCCTTGCCGCCATGGGCCAGCGAAAAACGCGCCGGGTCGCTGAACCGGCAGGGCGTCCCGTGCATCACCTCGGCCACCATCGCCAGCGAGCGCAATGTGCGTGCGCCCACACCGGGCACCTGCAACAAGGCAGTGAAATCGCGCGGGCCAGCCTCTGCTGCGGCGGCCAGGCTGGCATGCAGGCGCCGCGCAATCACCGTCTCGCTGCGCACCTCATGATGGTCGGGCATGCACAGATGCGGTTGCTGCGCCGGGTCCCAGGCGTGGCCGGCGAACAGATCGCCGGTGACCGGGGCCGGGGCGACAACCGCCGATGCAGGCGCTGCTGCATCGGCGATGCGTTGCCACTGGCGTGCCAACCGGTCCGGTGCGGTGCTGCGCAACAGCTCCACTTGCGCATCGCGCGAGGCAGCGGCGCGATGGTCGGTCAGATTGAAGATAGCGCCCTGGTGCCTCCCGTCGATGGCCGCATGCGGTGCATCGACAAAGCTGCTCAAACCTTCCGACAGCCAGTGATAGCGGCGCGCCTGCTTGCGCTGCGTCTGCATGCCCTGCTGCACCACCACCCAGCGGCCATCGTCGCTGACGATGAAACCGTGCAGATACAGGTCGAATCCATCCTGTACCGCTGCGCTGTCCACCTTGGCCACCAGGCGGCTGGCCTGCGCCAGTGCCGCGCCGTCGATGCCCACCGCATCGCCTACCGCCAGCAACTCGGCGGGCGTGGCACGCGAATGCCGGCCGCGTCCGCCGCAGACATGGATCCCGAGCTCGCCGGCCAACGGCGTCAGGCCGCGCTTGAGCGCACCGATCACGCTGGTGGTGATGCCCGAGGAATGCCAGTCCATGCCCATCACCGCGCCGAACGACTGGAACCAGTACGGATGCGCAAGCCGCCGCAACAATTCGTCGCGCCCGTAGCTGTGCACGATCGCCTCGCACATCACCGTGCCCAGCCGCGTCATGCGCTCGCCCAGCCAGTGCGGAACACGTCCGCCATGCAACGGAAGATCCGCACTGCCGCCGCGCCGGCTCATTGCTGCCACCGTGTTCTCATCGTGCAAGGATACCGGCGCGCGGTCGCAGCAGCCGGGACACCGGCACATGCCGCAGCAGCGTCGCTGACGAATTCAGCTCCCGGACCATCGCGTGTTGCGCATCCCTACAATGCCTGTCCGCGCAAGCGTGCCACCGTCACAGTACGGCACGCTGCCTGCAGCATCGCGTGGCAAACATCGCTTCGGTGTCGGTGCGGTCACTCTGTCTTGACTACGGCGCGCCCAAGGTGGTGGCCCTCCTCAGCCATCGCCACGGGGTTCGCATGAATGCCACGCCCGCCACCGCCCATGACAAGGCATCGGCACCCGCCACATCCGCGCCGACCTATCCGGTCAATCTGCGCATCAACGGCCAGCCCTATCACTTGCAGCTCGAAGCCTGGGTGAGCCTGCTCGACCTGTTGCGCGACCGGCTCGATCTCACCGGCACCAAGAAAGGCTGCGATCACGGCCAATGCGGCGCCTGCACGGTGCTGGTGAACGGGCGCCGCATCAATAGCTGCCTGACGCTGGCCGTGATGCAGGACGGTGCCGACATCACCACCGTCGAAGGTCTTGCCGACGGCGAGCGACTGCATCCGTTGCAACGCGCCTTCATCGAACGCGATGCCTTCCAGTGCGGCTACTGCACGCCGGGCCAGTTGTGCTCCGCTGCCGGCCTGCTCAACGAAGGCAAGGCGCATACCCGCGACCAGGTGCGCGAATTGATGAGCGGCAACCTGTGCCGCTGCGGCGCCTATCCGCAGATCACCGACGCGGTGATGGATGTGCTCGATGCATCCGGCCAGGCAAGCCAGAGCACCAGCAAGACCTGGGAACCAGGGACGGTGCCGGCATGATCCCACTCAGCTATGCGCGCGCAGACAGCATCGACGCCGCGCTCACCGCCATCACCCCGCGCGCCGACGAGGCACACCCCGTGCCGTCGCAAGCGCCGGTCCGTCTGATCGCCGGCGGCACCAATCTCACCGACCTGATGAAACTGCAGCTGATGCGGCCCAGCCGCCTGGTCGACATCAATCGCCTGCCGCTGGACAGCATCACCGTCCAGCCCGATGGCGGCCTGCGCCTGGGTGCACTCGCGCGCAACGCCGATACCGCCTATCACCCGGAAGTGGAAACACGTTACCCGTTATTGAGTGCGGCCATCCTGGCCGGCGCCTCGGCGCAGATCCGCAACATGGCCAGCAATGGCGGCAACCTGCTGCAGCGCACCCGCTGCCTGTATTTCTACGACAGCGCCACGCCCTGCAACAAGCGCGCACCCGGCAGCGGTTGCTCGGCCATCGGCGGGCTCACCACCTACAACGCCATCCTGGGCACCAGCGCGCACTGCATCGCCACCCATCCATCGGACATGTGCGTGGCACTGGCTGCACTGGATGCGGTGGTGCATGTGCAAGGCCCAACCGGCGAACGCGATATCGCATTTGCCGATTTCCACCGCCTGCCCGGCGACCACCCGGAGCTGGACAGCACGCTGGCGCCGGACGAATTGATCGTGCATATCGACCTGCCCGAGGCGCAGCGTTTCGTCGCGCACAGCGCCTACCTGAAAATCCGCGAGCGCCTGTCGTATGCGTTTGCGCTGGTCTCGGTCGCCGCCGCGCTGGATCTGGCCGAGGACGGCAGCATCGGCGAGGTGCGCGTTGCCCTGGGGGGCGTGGCGCACAAGCCCTGGCGCAAGCCGGAGGCCGAAGCACAGCTGGTGGGCCTGCCCGCCAACGCAGACAGTTTCGCGCGCCTGGCCGACGCGTTGCTGCAGGGTGCGCAGCCGCAGGGCGCCAACGCCTTCAAGCTGCCGTTGGCACGTCGCACCATCGTGCGCGCGCTCGAGGTCGCGCGCGAGGGCAGCATCGACAACCGCGGGCGCCCCCATGCGCTGGAGGAATCGCCATGAACGCACGCAGCTCCGATCTATCCAACACCGAATTGACGCCACCGGTCGCCGATCGAGGCACCGGCTTCCGCCCCACGGGCACTGGCGTGCCGCGCATCGATGGACGCGCAAAAGTCACCGGCCAGGCACGCTATGCCGCCGAATGGCCGGTGCCGGACCTGGCCTATGGCGTGGTGGTCAGCAGCAGCATTGCGAAGGGAACCATCGTCGGCTTCGACTTGGCAGCCGCACGCGCGGTCCCCGGCGTGCTGGAGATCGTCACCCACGAGAATCGCCCGCATATGCGCGGCATGGATCTGTTCTACAAGGACATGACCGCACCGCCCGGCTCGCCGTTCCGGCCGCTGTACGACAACGTCATTCTCTATAGCGGCCAGCCCGTCGCGCTGGTGGTGGCCGACACGTTCGAGGCGGCGCGGCATGCCGCGCAGCTGGTGCAGGTGGAGTACGCGCAGGAACCGCATCAAACCGATTTGATGACACAGCTGGACCGTGCGCACAAACCCAAGGGCATGCGTGCCGGCTTCACGCCGCCGCCCAAGGACAAGGGTAAGCCGGACACGGCCTTTGCCGATGCCGCCTGCCAGGTGCAGGCCGATTACTACAGCGGTGTGGAGCACCACAATCCGATGGAGCTGTTCGCCTCCACCGTGATCCGCGAAGACGACGGCCACTTCACCATCTACGACAAGACCCAGGGCTCGCAGAACAGCCGCTGGTATGTCTCGCATGTGTTCGGCCTGAGCAAGCGCAAGGTGACCGTGCGCAATCCGTACGTGGGCGGCGCGTTCGGCTCCGGGCTGCGCCCGCAATACCAGCTGGCGCTGGCGGTGATGGCGTCCATCCTGCTGGATCGCTCAGTGCGCGTGGTGCTCACCCGCCAGCAGATGTTCACCTTCGGCCACCGCCCGGAAACCGTGCAGCGGCTCAAGCTCGGCGCCGATCGCGACGGCACGCTGCGTGCGATCTGGCACGAGGCCATCGCCGAAACCTCGCGCATCGAAGACTACGTCGAAGTGGTGGTCAACTGGAGCGGGCAGCTGTATGCCTGCGACAATGTGCACCTGGGCTACAACCTGGTCAGCCTAGACCAGTACAGCCCGATGGACATGCGCGCCCCCGGCGCTACCCATGGCATGCACGCGCTGGAAGTGGCGATGGACGAACTGTCCTACGAAGTGGGCATCGATCCGCTGGCGCTGCGGCTGAAGAACTACGCCGAGGTCAACCCGGCCGACGACACGCCGTTTTCCAGCAAGGCCTTGCGCGAGTGCTACCAGCAAGGCGCCGAGCGCTTCGGCTGGTCGCAGCGCCCCCTGCAGACACGCGCGCGCAAGGAAGGCCGTGAATGGGTCGGCTGGGGCATGGCCACCGGGCAATGGGATGCGATGCAGATGTTCGCGCGTGCGCATGCCGTGCTGCATGCCGACGGGCGCCTGGTGGTGAGCAGCGCCGCCAGCGATATCGGCACCGGCACCTATACGGTGATGGCGATGATCGCCGCCGAAGCACTCGGCCTGCCGCTGGAACAGGTCACCTTCCAGCTTGGCGATTCCACCTTGCCGGTTGCTCCCATCGAGGGCGGCTCATCGCATGTGAGCACGGTCGGCTCGGCCGTGGATGGCGTCTGCCGCAAATTGCAGACCCAGCTATTGCGGCTGGCGCAGGCGCTGCCCGATTCGCGCTTCGCACGTACCAAGCTGGACGATGTGGTGTTCGCCGATGGCAGCATCGCCTTGCGCGCGGACTCCAGCAGTGCCATCGCCTTGCCGGAACTGATGCGGGCCGCAGGAAAGGAGCAGATCGACGACAAGTTCCTGCTGCTGCCCAATGTGCTCAAGCAACGCAAATACACCCGCGCCACGCACGGGGCGGTGTTCGTCGAAGTGCGGGTGGACGAGGAACTGGGCACGGTGCGGGTCACGCGCGTGGTCAGTGCGATCGCCGCCGGACGCATCCTCAACCCCACCACCGCGCGCAGCCAGATCATCGGTGGCGTGGTGTGGGGCATCGGCCAGGCCCTGCACGAGCACACCCAGGCCGATCACCGCTTCGGCCGCTTCATGAATCACGATCTTGCCCAGTATCACGTGTCCGCCAATGCCGACATCCATGACATCGAGGTGATCTTCGCCGACGAAGACGACCGCGTGGTCAGCAGCCTGGGCGCAAAGGGCGTGGGCGAGATCGGCCAGGTGGGCGTGTCTGCGGCCATCTGCAATGCCATCTTCCACGCCACCGGCAAGCGCATCCGCAGCACGCCGATGACGCCGGAGAAGATCATGGCCGACTGAACAATGCCAGGCACCCGGTACGCCTGACGCCCGACGGCGTCAGGCGCACGAGCCACTACAAATACCGATTGAGCCCTCTCCACAGTCGACGACCGTAAACTTCCGGTGAACTCATCTGTACATGCGCTCTTTGTGCGCGGGACACCCCATTCCGTCAAATGGGTATGGCCGTTGACGGAAGGCTGAAACTTGCTGACCAGATACCTCTGGCAAAGACACTCGGGCAATCGCTTATTGGCCCAGGAACTGGTCACTCAGCGAGCAGCCCCGAATTGTTCCCAGGTGAGTCCGGGGATATGGACATAGGTAGGGCGGGCAAGCTCACCCCTAGCTGTGTAAACCCACCACGTTGTTCAGTGGAATGTGGATGCGGGAGATGGGGGGGCGTTTTCCGAGACTGGCATGGGGCCGAT
>NZ_MDEC01000002.1 GCF_002939785.1 Xanthomonas codiaei | reverse complement strand
CACCGAACGTCAGCTGCATGGATGAATCCTCTACATGAGGCGGTAGTGTCGCGCATCTGTGGTGAGTTGATCAGACCTTTCCTAGGAAACCCTGGGCGTATCATCCTGCGGAGATCGGTTCACCACGATCTTGCTCAAATAGAGTCCGTCAGCAGAATGAAAGCCCACCATCCATGTAACCGGCACAGCTGGCGCCGTCACCGACGGCTGGGCCTCTTTCACAACAGGGGAAAGCGTGCACATCACCGACGCCTTGTAACCTGCGCCGGGAGAGCTCAACGCTTGGCAGCGAAATCCAAGATCCTCAAGATTCTTCTGCACAGTTGTAAGCGGTGACCCAACAGGATTGGCTGCCTGAAGCTCTTGCCTTGCCTGGGAGGCAGACTGCTGCGTATTAAAGCCGGGCCGTAAGTCTTGCTGCATGGCTGAGCACCCTGGGATGAAGAAAAGGCTAGCGGCTACTAATAGTGCTAGAGAACTAAGGTTGCCGCGAGGATTCGTTTGCATGATTTGACAGCTCCACCGCAATCACACGGATGGTCATCCATGCGTAGTCCGGTTGCAAGTATGCGCCCCAAGAGATAGCGGAGCTATGAAGTTACAGGGGCAGGCTGACCTGGGCTGACGTCGCCTGGCCCAAAATTTATGCGTCCGCTGCTGCTATGCTTTTCTCTTTGCCCTTTAGCGCCATGTCGAGCAAGTGTTCATAGGTCTGCAGCTTACCCCTGGCCGATGTGGCTACCCAGCAGATCATCCAGAAGAACAGCAGGAAAATTCCCACCATCGCTGTGAGTGGAGACATTGCTAAAGGATTGCCACCAGCGCGCAGAACAAGAAAGAGCGACACCGCAACCGGCAGAAGACCCAGCTTGTCGATGCTTCCAGCCAGTAGCGCAATGCGGCCCGCACGGCGTGTATGGCTGTAGCGAGCGTGATCCAGCATGACTTGCAGGGTTGCTGCCGGATAGCCTTGCAGCCAGGTCACCTCTTGCAGAAGTTGCTCTAGCTGATGATCGGTGCGTATTGCTTGATCTACTGTCCATCGACGTAGATCAATCACAATCCCGTAGATGCCAAGCAACATCAGGACAGCCAATGCTACTAATGCAACCCAGAGGCCTGCGGTTGCTATCTTTACTAGCAACTGAGGCGGAACACTCGTGAAGTTGAGGAACGACGCAATTAGCGTCGAAGCGATTCCCAAGGCCATAACGATGGACGCGCCGCGCACGAGACGGCTTGGGCTTGCGGTATCTGCTGGAAACTCCGGTAGCGCGCTGAGGCGCTCTTCTAATGCCTTGAACGTCAAGGGTACAACCGGTGCTACGTCGCTACCTTCCATGACACCTACCATCGTTGAGTGGTAGGCAAAGATTAAGGGTGTCTGCTCTGCACGGCCAGGTAGCGGTGGTGTGCTTGGACAGCATGGAAGTCATTTTCTCCGTGGTGCGCTCGATGCGTAGCTGACCTGCGATCGCAGATATCAAGGCCTGCAAGCTGCGTGTCGGTGCTTCTGGGATCTGCCTCTTGAGAAGTGATGGCCACAGTTGACATCGCGATCCGCGCGTTGCAACCTCCGACCCAAGGAGCGTCGAAACTCCTCAGAGAGCGGTACCCACCTCCGTCAAACCGGTGGGTTTTTTGTGCCTGCATCCTGCAGGTACAAGCCGACGCAATGCCTGCGTCGGGAGGGCGGCTAATACAACACCCGCAAGGGGAATACGCCCGCCGGCTCTCTGCGGTTTCGAACCTCCCGACATCCCGTCGCTGTTGGCGACAGTTCTTGGGTTGTTCCAGGAGGGCGCTGCCATGTCTACCGCACCATCCATGCCGGCATTTGTGCCGGTTGATGTGTCACCAACCTTCGCTCACCGCCTGCGGTGGGATGTGCGTGAGGTGCTGCGCCGGCTCGCCGCATGCGCAGCTGTTGAGCAGGCGAGCGAACGTCCCGCGCATCCGTTGAGTCGCCAGCTCGCTGTATTGCCGCACACCTCGCACCGCCGGTTCGCACGCAGTGCTGTGGCGCCGCAGCACTGCGCGGCTGCAGCCGTCACCCGTCACGACCTGGAGGTACCATGACACGCCGCCGCCCACCTACGGCATCTGCCAGCGCACGGCCCACCCGCACGCGTACGCGCCCCACGCCACCCAAGCGGGTGCAGTGGGTCGTTGTGGAACCCGACCGCACCAAGCTGCCACCGATGCTGCCGCCCGACCCGGACGCCTGCCCGCAAGGCCCCGGCACGCTACGCGCACCCCGCCGCGCCCGCCGCCCGCGCCAATGCACTGTTAGCTACACCCATTACCCCGGCGCCCACGACCACGGCAGCGACCAGCACGTGCCCCACGTCCGTCTCAGCGGCCTATGGCTGGAACAACTGGGCTTTGCCATCGGCACCAAGCTGCGCATCACTGCCAGCGAAGGGCAGTTGTTGATGGAGGTGTTGCCGCAGGTGGAGGCGCCGCCTGCAAAGCAACTTGGGACGCGTCGGTAAGCACCGCGCGCCGCATTCGGCTGAATCCTGTCCGCCGCTGGCCGATCTTGCAAGGCAGAATCACGTGAAGTCATTGCTGCCGCCGCCTGATCTGGGATCATTGACGTGTTAAATTTCAGCGACACTCTTAGCGCAGGATCAGGGAGATGGCCCTTCACCTTGGGAAATCCCATGGCCGGCAAATTAAGCAAGGACGTAATGCCGTCTCTCAGGCAACGTTGTTACCAATTGCGCTGCTAGCACTGTGCACCTTTCATGCGGGATGTGCCCCCAGCACTCCACGCGATCAGTCAGCCGCAGCGGCTGCAAAGCCCTCCGTTGAAATCAGGAGCAAAGACGTGACGGAACGCCTCAAGCAAGATGTCGATCGGTTGATCGCCACTGACTTCCAGGATGTCGCAGCACTTAACGCTCAGCTTCAAACGCAATTCGGCCCCGGTGAGCCGCAAGACGCGATGGTGGTGCGGCGGGGCGAAGGTGGCGCGCTTGCCGGTGCCGCGTTGAAGCACATTGAGCTTCGCAGCACTCAGGATGCCCCCTCGCATGCGACGCTTGTGCTCGATTTTTCGTTGCCAGGCCCGAAGCTCGAGGGTATGCCTTCGCCAGACGCGTCTCTCTATCCACCGCGGCCAGATGCTAGCGGTTCTCGCGCTTACTGGTCGATGCATACGGAAACGGCAACTGTCATCTTTGGGCTGAGCGAAGATCAGTCCAGCCTAAGCTACGTCACAATCAGCAAGAAGTAAGTTGCTGAGCCCCCCGCAACGGAGTGCATGATGCAACATGTCGACGAGTCGAAGTATCCACAGCCGCAGCAATCGGTGTCAGGAGCCGCTTCCGGGAAGCCTTCCTCTCCGCTATCGGATCCTTCGGTCACACCTTTCTTGCAGAGTTCTCCAACACTTCAGGCAGGCCTTGCCCAGTTGAATCGGGACAACATTGCTGTGGTATGGGGGGCTGCTGGTGCGGGTACCTATGTCGTTCCTCGCACGCAAGTGGTTATTGACGAAAATGCAGTTGGAAACGGTGCCCGCATCGCTCGGTCACTTTCGCATGAAATTGGACATCATCGATTTTCCGAGCAATCCGATCAGTCCTCCAAGATTGGTTACGTTACGAGCATGCTCCGTGGCGAAGCTGCAGCAACGCTTAGTAATGCACTCATTCGGCGTGAGATTATGAATCACAATGGGCCGGACATCGGCATCTCTGGAAGCGGTACCAGGCCCCAGCAGTACCAGGCAATTGCAGATCAGAAAATGGCAGGCCACATCACGCGCGATGCGGCGTTGAACCAGATTGCCCAGGTCTTCAAGACGGAACAACCTTCGGTTGGACCGAGTAAGACGTACGAACAGTATTACGGCGACTACTACGATAAACATATTGCACCGCTACAACGCAAACAGGGTCGACCGGAACCGCAAACCATCAGGGATATCACCTCTTCTGATGTGAAGCAGAATGCACTTGGCCCTGATTCGCCCTCGCCACCACAGAAGACGCCGTTACTGCCCTCACAGCCAGGCCATGTAGACCACGCCATATACCAGCAGATCAAGGGCGGCGTGTCGCAGCTCGATGCCCAACATGGCAGGCAGTGGGACGCATCAAGTGAGCGCATGACAGCTAGCCTGCTGGCGCTAGCAAAAGAGGAAGGGCTGTCGCGGGTGGACCATGTCGTTCTCAATACCCCCACGTCCAAGCTGGCCGGCGGCGAAAGGGTCTTCGTCGTGCAGGGCGCTCTGAATGACCCGGCTCACCAGCGTGCCTATATGCCAACCGTGGACGCCGTGCAGACACCAGAGACCCAGTCGTTCGATCGCCTGCAGGCAATCAACCAGACTCAGGCCCAGGCGCGCGAGCAGCAGCAGGCGCTGGAGCAGTCGCAGCAAGCCGCCACCCAGGCCGATCCGTCGATGACGCGCTGAGGTTTAGCAAATGTGAGTAAATCTGGGTCGTTGATAGGCAGGTCTGCTGATGCTGGCGACCAGTACCAGCCCCATCTCCGCCTTAGCGGTCTATGGCTGGAACACCTAGGCGTTGCCATCGACACCAAGCTACGCATCACCGCCAGTGCGGGGCAGTTTTTGATGGGTGTCTCCGCCGACGAAGGTGCCTACCGATGAGCGTGGCATGTGGGAATAGGTAAAACGACATTCCAGTTACGGTATCGTGGTTCAACGCGACAGCCATCCTAACCAAGGAAGCGTCATGAAGACAAAGCGAAGGAAGACGCGAGCTCAGGCTTTAGATGGCCACAAGTTTGCGCCGGTTGGGCGGGGGCTGATTGCCCTTGTTTCAACAGCACCGCTTATGAGTAGCTGTGGCGCAGTGTCGGCGACGAACGCGAGTCGTCCAATTGCATACCCCACAGAACTGCATGGGGTATGGGACTTGGGTCCAAAACCCTGCACACTGCCCGTAAATTCTGATTCGGATTCGCCCATACACATCGAGAGCGCCCGATTGCGTGGGCACGAGCACCAAGAGAGGCCGGTCTCAGTCAGGCTTGTTTCCACCCACCCGCATGCTTGGGCGATTTCCGCAGCTACGGAGATCGCACCAGGGATACGAACTGATGATTTGTACATCTTGAAGGGCGAGCATCTGGTCGTTTCGGACGGCGAATCGGTCAGACGGTATCGTAGGTGTAAACGATCTGGATAGTGGGCGTTCTTATCGCTTTGATCTGGGCGGGCGAGGTGGGGTGCAGCGCCTGGATGCGAGTTGTGGATGGGGTTCGTATGCGGAATGCAGCTTTGAGGTAACCCAGTCGGATGGAGCAAGCTATCGTTTCTCAGAGATTTCCAGCTTTGGCCTTTGGCAGACGCAGCAAGGGCTGTATCTTGTTTATCGTATCGTTGCGCCGAAGGACAAGGCCGCAGAAGCAAAGCGCAAAGTCGTGAAGGTGGGTGACCCACCAGTAGAGATCTGCAATCAGATCGGGGACTACTCTGATTTAATTTAGTTTTAGATAAGGAGGTCAGTGATGCCTATCAACTATCGCGCGCTCAACAAGAAAGCAGTAAAACACGCTCACCAGCGAGGTGGTGAAGCTCACGGAGAGCTTGCACGCGCGCTCACAGGGTGTCGGTGATGGTCGGGCCACAACTGGCTATGGCTCTACATTCAATCGCTCAAGCAATGCTGCGATCTGCGCCATCCGGCTTTCATCCGCACACAAGGAACCTGCCATGTCCACCGAACTGGAGCAGACCCACGCCGACCCCACGCGCCGCATGGTGCTGCGCACGGCATTGCTGAGCGGTGCTGCGCTGATCTCGCCTGGCGCGGTGGCCAGCGACACGCGCCCGGCGAGTGCGCGGCGCGGTCAGGCTGGCGGCAACGCGCCTCAGCTGACGCTGGGCATGGTGGTATTCGAGGGCTTTCAGCTGCTGGACGTGTTCGGGCCGCTGGACATGTTCGGCAATCTCGAGGGCAAGGTGAAGATCGTGATGCTCGGCGAACGCATCGGCGCTGTGGCCAGCAGTGCGGGGCCGGCGGTCGCCGTGGATCACACGCTGGATGCGGCGCCCACCGTCGACATCCTGATGGTGCCCGGCGGCATGGGCACGCGACGCGAGGTGGACAACGCCACGCTCATCGCCGGCATCGCGCGCCTGGCCCGTGCCGCGCCGCATGTGGCCAGCATCTGCACCGGCGCCGCATTGCTTGCGCGCACCGGCCTGCTGGATGGGCGGCGCGCCACCACCAACAAGCGCGCCTTCCACTGGGTAACGACGCAAGGGCCGAAGGTGGAGTGGGTGAAGCAGGCGCGCTGGGTGGAGGATGGACATCTCTTCACCTCCTCCGGCGTATCCGCGGGTACGGACATGGCGCTGGCGCTGATCGCCAAACTCTTCGGCCGCGACGCTGCCAAGAACGTGGCCGACATTGCGGAATACGTGTGGAACGAGGATTCCACCAAGGATCCGTTCGTCGCTGCGATCGGTGCAGGTTGACCATGCGCGGCTGCGGACCGTCCTGCGACATTGCATGACGGCGTCAGGAGAGGGCGGCACACCTGTGCCAGGCAATCGGCACGTGGGTGGCGCGCATGTGACGTGCGCTGCGCTGCCCACCTGCGGCGGCAGTGTCCGCCGGGTGGAAGCCTGCGCACGTAGTAGCGATGCCATCTGGACCGTGATTACCGCGCCGGTGAAAGCGCTGCCCTTGTGATGAACATGGAAGTTCAAGCGACGAACACGCAGCGCCTGCCGCGTACGAGGCCACTATCGACGCGCAGGAAGCGTGTCGGCATGACGAATAGCTGAGGGGTACCTCGCTGGCGCCAGCGTTCCGGGGGCGATGGACATTGCAATCACCCTTGAGACGCATCACCGCAATGCCGCGCGCACGGTCCGCAGCGAGGTGGCAAACAGGTCGACGGCGCGCTTGCCATCGTTGTCCTCGATGGTCTTGTCGGCACCCCTGGCAAGCACGAGTGCGTAGTTGGGCGCGCTCTCATCATTGCTTTCCTGTTCGGCGGCGTAGTGCAGCAAGGTGCGGCCCCGGGCGTCGCGTGCGTTGATGTCGATCCCCAGGCTCAGCAGAAAATCCAGGAACGCCACTTCCTGCGGGAAGGTGTGGCGCGGTAGCCAGTGACGGGAGGTGAGGTTATGCAGCAGGGTCTGCCGGCCTGGCTGCAGGGCCAGCGGGTCCAGCCCCTTGCTCATGATCAGGCGGACCAGGTCGGGCTGGAAGCAATAGGCCAGCGACGAACGTCCATCGGCCGAGTTACGGGAGGCATCTGCGCCCAGCTCTAGCAGTGCAGTGATCGGGCTGTCGCCTTCCAGCGTGCAGCCGAGCAGCGCCGATTGCAGTGGGGTGTAATGCAGCGAGTCGTCGGGGTCCTGCGCGATGGACCATGCGTTGATGTCGGCGCCGCCGGCGACCAGCAGACGTACCTTCTCGCCAGTGGTTGCGGTGTGCAGCGCGGTACTGCCGTGGATATTGCGTGCATTGGGATCGGCGCCGTGTGCCAGCAGCACGCGTGCGGTGGCCGCGCCGCACCAGCTGAGCATGGTGTTGCCGTTGTCCCAGGGCGCGTCGGGGTCGGCGCCGGCGTCGAGCAGCGCCTCCAGCATGTCCAGATACTCCTGCAAGCTGATGTGGTTGCGTAGCCTGCCATCGACTTCCTTCAACGCCTCTTCGCTGGCCTGTTGCAAGGCGTGTTTTGCAGCCAGGTAGCGCTCGCGCGTTTCGGCATCCTTGGCGCTTGCGATCATTGCATCCAGCGTATCCACGCTGCCGATACTGAAGTTGTCGATCAGCTGCTGCCGGTATTGCTCGCGCGTCATCGCGGCGATCGGCCCGCGGGTGACCACCAGATCGTGCAGTGGCCAGTAGCGCTGATGCTGCCAGCCATTGACGCGCGCGCCGTGGTCGATCAGCCAGCGTACCGTGGCCAATGTGCTGTACTTGACCGCCGTGTTCAGTGGCAGCAGCCGGGTGTTGAGCGTTGCGCCTGCCTTGAGCAGGCGCTCGATCATGGCTGTGTTGTCGTGCCGGGTGGCGTAGTTGATGGCGGTGGAGAACTCCTGATCGGAGGCCGTGTGTTCCATCAGCCAGTCGCTGTCCGGCGTGCAGTCGGGCACGGCACCAGCCAGCAATGCCGCGGCAACGTCGTCGAGCGCGTTGGCACGCGCTGCGTCCAGGAGTGCGCGGTCGGCGATGCTGCGTTCCACGATGGGCAGTGGCGGTGTGTCCGGGCCGTGCTGCGCCGGGTCGCGTTGCAGCCAGGCCAGCCATGTCTTGGCGCCGTCGCTGCTTGCGTCGAGATAGAAGCGGTCTTCCTCCCGGCGTTTGCCAAAGCGCATCCACGAGGCCCACTCGGTGCCTGCCAGCCCCAGCGCCGAGATCTGGTCGATGAACGTGAAGAAGTCCGGCGCCAGTGCCAGGCCGTGCAGCATTTCCAGTTCGTGCGAGAAATAGCGCACCGGCTGCCGGGTCGGATCGGGATGGCCGGTGTCGATGGTCAGCCAGTCGCCGTTGATGAGGTTGTAGAAGGCGAACTGGTTTTCCCACATCTCCGGCCGGTTCGGCGCTTCGGACAGGTCGCGCGAGGCCAGATCCCGTTTCCACTCCAGGAAAATGGGCAGGGCCATCGTGTCGATATGCGTCAGGCTCCACACCGCATCGCGGTTGACGCTCATCGATGGCATGTCCTGCTGTTCCATTGCGTGCAGGTGCGAGGGGATATGCCAGCCGAAGGTCACATCCGCCGACAACTCGCGCAGGACGCGGCGCAGTTGAGTGGGGACGGACAGGCGATGGCGCTCTTCGAGCGCGAGCAGCTGGCGCTCGGTCGCTGGCGGGGCGATCAGCAACGGCGTCACCTGCCAGTGGCGCTTGCGGGCGATGGCTTCCATCCAGCGCCATTGCGCCTGCCAGTGCGTCCAGCGTGTCTGCATGGTGGTGTCCTGTGTGGTGCAGGCGCCGAGCATGCCCGCCGTGGCCAGGGTCATGAGGCCTGCTTCGAGAAACTGGCGACGGGTGAGCTTGCTCAGGGGCGGCTCCTTGCGAAAGGCAGCGTAGTGAGGCTGCTGGCGCTGGTCAGGATAATGGCTGGGGCGACAAGAGTCTGCCAGCGGGCGATGCATGGCTGCCGCGCGGGAGGAGGCTTGTGGGTGTCTGCACCGCTGATCGTGCAGTATGTTGCCTGCAGACGGTAACCCTGACCGGGCTGCGATCGCAGACTGTCTGCACGCCGGCATGAGACGTCCCTTCGTGCTGGATCCCAACCGCCCAATGAGCAAGCAGATGCAGGCGACATCTCCCACGGAAGACAGGTTCACCCCGGCTACGCGGCTTTATGCACTGCTGGCGCGCGAGGCCAGGACCGGGGTCATCTTTCGTCGTGGGCCCAGCAAGCAGGTGCAGTTGATTGCCTGGGACCTGCGCACCGATACCTTCGCGCATGGGCAATGGTTCAAGGGGCGCATCTACGAGCGGCGTTGCGATCTGTCGCCGTCGGGTCGGTTGCTGGTGTATTTCGCGGCCAAGCACAAGGGCGACTTCGGCACCTGGACAGCGCTGTCGCGGCCGCCGTTCTTCACCGCGCTGGCGTTGTGGCCCAAGGGCGATACCTGGGGCGGTGGCGGCCTGTTCGAGAGCGAGCGCACGCTGCTGTTGAATCACCGCCCACAGGACGGCCGCGAGCCGTTTCCGCTGCCTACCGGGTTTGTGGTGCCGCACGAGATGACGGTGCAGCCATTCGGGCAATGGTCTGGCGGTGGCGAGGATGCGCCCATCGACGATGCGCTACGGCGTCGCGATGGGTGGCGGGAGCGCGATGCCGGCGAAGGCGAGAGCGGTGGGCTGCGCAGCGGCGTGCTCTATCGCTTTGTGCGCCCACGTGTGTGGGAAAAGAAAAGCGAGGGCGGGTACGTGTTGCAGTCGTTATTGCAGGCAGTGGGGCGCCGGAACGATGCGTGGTATGCGCTGGACCATCGCGTACTGGATGGCCAGGGTAATGTGCTGGCAGCGCTACCCGGCACCGACTGGGCCGATTGGGATGGTGGCGATCTGGTATTCGCGCGTGCTGGCTGTCTGTATCGATTGTGCAAGAGCGCCATTGCGCGCTATCCACAAGACGGCGAGCAGGGAGTGCGGCTGTTGCACGATTTCAACAGCGCACGCTTTGCGCCGCTGGCGCCCACACCCGCTGCACGACGCTACTGAGCACCGCACGCGCAGCGTGGGACGGCATTCGATGGCATCTTCCGAACCTGCGGGGAACTCCCGCCAAGCCATCGGTGCGTGAACGTTTGCGTAAGGGGCACTCGTTGAATCGGGCCTGTGGAGCAGCTCTCACCACTTGGCAAGACAGCAGAGATCAGTGGCATGCCCCCGTGCTGCGTACGCGTGCGGTTCATGCGCAGCATGATCACGCCGACACGAGTCCCAATACCGGTAACGATCCGATGCTGCCGCAGCGCACCGTGGCGAGGGTATCAGCTACCCTCCTGCGCGCGCAGATGACCGAGCAGCAGTGGGTGCAGCACCGCAGGCATCGGCATGCTGCGCGCCCCCTGTTCCCATTGCTGCAGAAACGGTGCCAGTGCCAGGCGATGCCAGGCGCTTGGTCGCGGGCGTGCATCCAGCCGTGCGCGCAACTGTTGCACCAGAGCGTCTGCACGCGCAGTTTCGCCAGCTTCCAGATGAAAGAAGACGAAGGCGAGCAGCAGGCTGTCGGGGCTGGCGAACAGCACTGTGGGCGGCACCGCGCCGGTGTCATCGCCTGCTTCCAGCACCTGTAGCCAGGCGTCGGCAGGGCGTTCGAACCAGGGGCCGGCAAGCTGCGCGGCAATGCGACCGAAATAGCTTGCGTCCAGCGCGGGGAGCGCAGCTGCCAGGCGATCCAGGCCAGCCTCGAGCGTGGCATCGCTGCTTGCCGGATTCACCACCCAGCCGCCGTAGTTGCCGATATCCGCACTGCGCAGGAGGTCTTCGCCGAGAAAGGGGGCTGCACCATCGACGACATGCAGATCGTGCAAGTGAGTGGTGGGCACACGCTGCTGCCAGGCCAGCAGGCGTGCATGCTGCATGCCCACCTGGAGCATCAGCTCGCCCAGGGAGGCGTCGTAGCTGGCCCACAGATGCTGACGGCTGCCGTCGAGATCGCGGATCCAGTGCCATTGCAGGGGCGCCGCGACAGCGACGGGCGACCAGCCTGCGGCGCGCAGCGATGTGCCCAGGTGTCGATCGATCAGCTGTGGCAGGACCTCGTAGACACGTGCCTGCTGGCGCTGTGCCTTGGCGCGCGCGGCCCGCAGCGCCGCCGGCGTGCGTTTTGGCTGCAGGAAGAAGCGCAGGCCGACAGCGCGCTCGATGTCGTCCGCGGTGCCGCTGTCGTCCAGGCGCGGCAGGGCCAGATCCTCGGGTGCATTGCGGCGGCGCTTGAGCCCCTGGCGCGCGGCCAGCGCACGGATGCTTTGCAGCGCATCGGAAGCGAGCAGGCCGTCCAGCGTGGCGGCGATGCCGTCGTTGGCATCGAAGGTTTCGTCCAGCCAGCCGTTCACCAGCAGGCCATAGCCATCGACGAAGAGCGCGCCGTCGCCCGCCTGGTCGGCAAGCGTCAGCACCTCGCAGAACAGATCGGCCAGCGGCACGTCTGTGGCCGGTTCGGACAGGTGGTAGACCACGCGGGTGTCGCCTTCCCATTCCAGATAGGCGGGGCCGTGCGCATGATGGAGCCAGCCCGGGGCGTCGGCGGCCAGTGCCTCGGCGCGCAATGCCGTGTTGTCCATGTCGTCGGCGAGGCTGCGCACCAGCACGCCATGGCGCAGCAGGACGGTGTGCATGCGCAGCCAGGTCACGCCGGTGTCGTAGCGCGCCTGCAGGCGCAGCAGAGCATGCATGAGCGCTGCCTTGCGCGAGTTCTTCACTGCGCTGGCATCGACCAGATGGATGCAGCGTTCGATCAGTTCCTCGATGGCGTGTTGCGACACGGCCGCGTCCTCTGCGTCGGTGGTGGGGATCCTGGCGCAAGGATGCCAGCAACCCGCCGTGCGGGTGTCAGCGGGATGTGTAGGATGCGTCCGGTGGTCGGTGCAGGCCTGTGGAAGCCAATCCTATCGTGTGACACGCGGTGCGCATTGGATGGCGCTGGTGGCGCGGGACGCCGATGCGCATGGACAGGGAGGCGGGCGTTGCTGTGCCGATACGAAGACCGATCACGCGGCATGTGGCGTTGTCGCCGGCCGGGTGACGTTGTCGTGAGGTTGGCGTCGGGCAAGGGGATGTGCGTGGCTGGAACGCGCGCGTGGGCGGGCGTGGATCACGCAACGGCGACGCGCTCGCCTCGATCATGGCAGCCATGAGTACCGGAAGCACCATCACTGCACGCACGATCACGGCCGTGCCCAGCGATGTCGATCGCAAGATCCGCAAGGTGGTCGTGGACCTGTCTGCCCACCCGGATCCGCGCTGGCAGGCCTGTTTCCATTTCGTGCTGCAGGGCCGCGACGGGTTGTTCCTGCAGGCCCGGCCGCTCTTCGACGGCGCCGCCTTGGAAGGCGTGATTGCGGCCGACCAGGTGGACGCGTTCTGGAACGCGTTGCCGGAGGTCATTGCCACAGCCGACGCGCTTGCCCGCGCGCAAGCGAACAAGGATGCCGGGCGTGCGCGCTGAGACGCGGCGTGCGTATTGAGCCACGCCTGCGCGGCAGGCGGCACGTAAGACAGACAACGTGCAGGACAGCCTACGGCAGCTGCAGGCCGGGCTGACCCGCGTCCACCGTCGAGGCGAGCACGCCGCGGATCCACAGGTGCAGGGCATCGTGATCGTTGCGCCGGTGCCAGAGCGCGCTGGTCGCCACGCTGGTGGTCGCGTAAGGCAACGGTGACACCTGCAGCTGGGCGTCCTGGGCCAATGCCTGGGCCAGGGATTGCGGCACGATGGCGATCATGTCGCTGCCGGGCAGCAGCGCGGGAATGGCCAGCGCGTGCGGCATCGCGACGCACAGCCGCGGCCGTGCGCCGATACCGGCTAGCGCGGCTTCCAAGGCATGCCGGTCGAACATTTCCGAATGCCGGGCCAGCCCGCGTTCCAGGAGGAAGCCGTCCACCGCACCCTCTTCGCGCCCGCCGACCGACACCACCGCCAACGGGTAGGTGGCCAGGTCCTTCAGCGTGGGCCGACGACCCGCGGCAGGATGCGCCTTGTGCAGCAGCAGCGCCTCGCCCTGTGCGACCAGGTGCGTCAGCGTCATGCGCTCGGGCACCTGGGCGAAGATGCCGATCGCCAGGTCGATGCGTCCCAGGTCGATCTGCTCGGCCAGATCCAGCCGCGTGGACGGCAGGATGGCGACGTCCAGGTTCGGCGCTGCCTGCCGCAATGTGCGCAGCAGGGGCGCCATGATCGTGGCGGTGAGGTAGTCGTTGGCCGCGAACACGAAGCGACGTGTGGTGGTGGCCGGATCGAAGCGTTCGGCTCCCAGCACCGCCTCCACCCGGCGCATGCAGTCGCGCAGCTCCGCGGCAACGGCCGTGGCGCGTGCGGTGGGCAGCATCCCCTTGCCGGTCCGTACGAACAGGTCGTCGCCCATCACCATACGCAGGCGCGATAGCGCATGGCTCACCGCCGATTGGCTCAGATGGAGACGGCGGCCGGCGGCGACGAGGTTGCGATCCTCGTAGATCGCGTCGAAGACCTTCAGCAGATTGAGGTCCACCTGGCCGATGGGCACGCGCGTCACCTACCGCAAAATGAATTTGCTGCATCTTAAACCTGAAAACAAGCCAGTTCCCTGTCTCCTGCCGAACACCCATGATCCGTTGCGTCAGACACAGCAGGCACATGTACGCCGATACCCGGCGTTCTGCCCTGGCTCTGCGCAGGCCACCGCCGTGCAGGCCGGAACACGAGTTTCCGATGCGGATCGGATCGATGAGGACCCCATGCAAGACCATCGCGAGGCACTTATCCAGCGCAGCATCGAGTTGTTGGATGCCATCAAGGAGCGCACGGCCGGTACGCAGGTCGAGCGCTGGTTGAACCGCACCTATGGCCCGGACTCGGCGCTGTTCCAGGCCCTGGCCGAGCTGGTGACGCACGGCGTACGTGCCGGTTGGGCAGCCAACGAGGAACTCGACGGTGCGGTCTATCGGCGCAGCCGGATCGCCGCGCCCTCAGAGCGCACGCACTACTTCAGCATCACCGCGGTCTATATGGACAGCGGCAGCGCACAGAACACGCCGGACCACACGTATCGCGGGCAGTACCACACCCATACCTACGGCGAATTCAACATGGTGGTTCCGCTGGATCCGGGGGCGGCGTTGATGGGCCCCGACGGCTGGTGCGAGGCCGGATGGACGGCGCCCGCGCCAGGCTCGCACCATTACCCGGAGGCCAGGGGCGGGCGGGTCATCGCATTGTTCTACCTGCCTGCCGGGCGCATCGTTTACGGGCCGCCACCGGACGAAGAAGCAGAAGCGCCATGAGCGCCGGATGCAGGAGTTACCCACCCAAGGGGCGCGCTGCCGGCACCCGGGCTGCGGCTGCACGCGCGGCGATGCCGGCCGGGACGGCCCTCAAGGCCGCCTGGTGTGCTGAGGCCACCAGTGCCGACCTGCGCGTGCGGCCGGCTATGCCGCTGCGTTACCGCGCCACTGCGCCGGCCCTCACCAATCCGTCGGCGCGTAGTCCTTCAGGAACTGGCCCCACACGTGCTGCCCGGTATTGAAGCCGTGGATGATGGGGTCGACGATGCGCGCGGCGCCGTCGACGATGTCCAGCGGCGGGTGGAAGCGCTCTTGCTGCACCTTGAGCGCGGCGATGTCGGCCGGATCTTCGTCGGTCACCCAGCCGGTGTCCACGCTGTTCATGTGGATGCCGTCGTTCTGGTAATCGGCCGCCGAGGTGCGCGTCATCATGTTCAACGCGGCCTTGGCCATGTTGGTATGCGGGTGCCGGGTGGTCTTGAAGTTGCGGTAGAACTGGCCTTCCATCGCCGAGACGTTGACGATGTGCTTGTCGCGTTCGGGCGTGCGCAGCATCAGCGGCTTCAGGCGCGCATTGATGATGAACGGTGCAACGGCGTTGACCAGCTGCGTCTCCAGCAATTCCACCGAGGGCACCTCGTGCATCAGCAGACGCCAGGAGTTGCGCCCGCGCAGATCCACCTGCTGCAGGTCCTGGTCGAGCCGGCCGTCGGGGAACAAGTGCTCTTGCCCCACCAGCTCATCGTCGAGCAAGGCAATCTGCGACAGCTCGGCGGCGCGGGTGAGGCCATCGGCATCGGCAAGGCCGCGGCCGTGTACCGCCGGCAGCGCGGTGGCCGAGGCGTCGCGCAGCAGCTCGGGCGTGCGCAGGCCCTCGTAATGCCCAACGAGTCGTTGCACGGTTTCCGGCAGCTCGTGCAGTGCGGCGGTTTCGTTGGCCATCATGTGCGCATAGAACTGCGGCGGGCGGCGCACGGTCTGGCAGGCGTTGTTGATGATGAAGTCCAGCCGCTGCCGCGTCGCCAGCAGCTGGCTGCAGAACGCCTCCACGCTGGGCGTATGGCGCAGGTCCAGACCGAACACCTGCAGGCGGTGGCCCCACTGCGCAAAGTCCGGCTCTTCTGCATAGCGGGCGGCCGAATCGCGCGGAAAGCGCGTGGTGACGATGAGCTCGGCACCGGCGCGCAACAGTTTCAGGCCGGCCTGGTAGCCGATCTTGACCCGCCCGCCGGTCAGCAAGGCCACGCGTCCGCGCAGGTCGGCGGTTTCGGTGCGCTTGAAGAAATTGAGCTCGGCGCAGGCCGGGCACATCTGGTCGTAGAAATGATGCAGCTGGGTGAATTTCTGCTTGCACACGTAGCAGTGCCGAAGCTCCGGCGAATGCATCGGTTCGGCTGCGGCGCCGGCGTTCTCGCCGTTGTGCGCGTCGTGCAGGCCGGCCGCATGCGGCGGAAAGTAATTGGGCGTGCTGAACACCGGTTTGCGCCGCAGGGCACGGATGCCGCGCTGTTCGAGCAGGGCTTCGGCCTTGCGCACCTTCTCCTGATGGCGTTCGCGCTCACGTTGCTTGAGCAGCTGACGGCGCGCCTTGGGCTCGGGGTGGTAGACCCGTGCCACCACCTGGTGCAGGCGCACGCGGTCGGCCTCGGGCAGGGTATCGAGCACGCTGCGGTCGGCGTCGATGGCCTCCAGCAGATCCAGTGCGGCGCGCAGGCGGTCGGTGAGCGGCAGGTCGTCGGCGGGCGAGGGTGGGGCGGTGGTGTTCAAGACAGATCCGGGAAGAAGCGGTACGGGCCGTAGCAGCGACGGCGGGCAGCCGGGAAAGCGCGAAGGCGACAGGTGAGGACGGCAGTGCTGCCGGCTGGCGGCCAGCGATCAGGCCGTCGCAGGGACATTTTCGCCGATTGTGGGGTGGTGGCGCCAATCGAGCGGCCGGACAGCGCACCAGGCAGCCCGAGAGGCGACGCCCTGCGCCGGTTCGGAGCAACCGCCTGCGCGCGCTTCCGGGTGCAGCGCCCACCTGTGGCAGGTGTGCAGCGAACAGGCCGGCTGGGCAAGGCAAGGGCAACTGCCGGCAGGGCATGGGGCGGACGTCATGCCACTGGCGCGACGGCTCGCCGCCTGGCTATTGTTCGCCGCTATCGGAAGGGCAAGGGTGCCTGCCGAACTGGGGGAAATCGATGAAGACGTATGGGCTGGCGCTTGGGCTGGCGGGTGTGCTGTGTGCGTGTACGGTGGTATCGCCCGACCCGGGCCAGAAGGCGGTATTGGTGGACAAGCCGTTGCTGCTCGGCAAGGGCGGCATCTGGCTGGACGATGTGCGTGAGCCAGGCAGGACTTAGAGCGGCTAACAAAACGTAGCGAGCGGTCGTCAGGTGGGTGCGGACGGCGCGGAGGAACCGCAGTGTACGGGTGGTACATGAGGATTCCGAGCACCGACCGCGCCCGCCTGGCGGCCGCGCAGTCGTTTTGCTAGCTGCTCTTATACGTGGCTGACCACCTCGGCCACGTATGTGGACGTGACACCACAGACCGTGCAGGTGGCCTTCGACGATTTTTCGTCCAGCGACAACATCCTGTTGGATTTCTCAACGCAGATTCAATATCGCATCACTGCGCCGGCGCCGTTGCTGTCCGGATTCGCACCGGATTGGTTCAAGAACAATGTCGCCAGCCAGGACGCGTCCATCGTGCGCGATCAGGTCAAGCGGTACGACATGACCAGGATGATGAGCGATCCGGAGACGGCCAGTAAGATCGACGATGCAGTGACGCAGAATGTGCGTGCGCTGGTCAAGCAACAGCGGCTGCCGATCGAGATCCAGAACATCACACTCGGCCGCGCGCGGCCAAATCCGGATGTGTTGCAGCAGATGAACCTGACCGCCGCCCAGCAGCAGCGGGTCAAGACCCTGGTCGAAGCCACCACCGCCGAGCGGCAGCGCGAGCAGGAGCAGGTCGCCAAGGCCGATGCCGACAACGCCTATCGCAACCGCATGGGGCTGACGCCGGAACAGTATCTGGCCAGCCAGATCGCCGAGCTCAATGCCGAGGCCTGCAAGAAGGCGCAGGCCTGCTACATGGTGCCGTCCGGCACCTCTGTGATTGCCAGGTAGCATGCCCATGAGGGACGGGCGCGCATGGCCTGTCCCGGCGCATGCATTGCCTGCTGCAGGCTGCATCCGCGCCGAGCAGCGTGGCGACTCACGCGCTCTCCCGACCGGCTGGGCTACGGTGAGCGTCTGTTGATGCGCATGGGAAAGCAGCATGGGCCTGCTGGTCGAAGGCAAGTGGCAAGACCGTTGGTACGATACCGACAAGAGCGATGGGCGCTTCGAACGCTCGCAATCGCAGTTTCGTCACTGGGTGACGCCCGACGGCGCCCCGGGCCCGCATGGCGAAGGTGGATTCCAGGCGGAGGCAGGGCGCTACCACCTGTATGTTTCGCTGGCCTGCCCGTGGGCGCATCGCACGCTGATCTTCCGTCAGCTGAAAGGGCTGGAGTCGTTGATCGATGTGTCGGTGGTGAACTGGCTGATGGGCAAACACGGCTGGACGTTCGACGTGGGCCCGGGTGTGGTGCAAGACCCGGTCAATCACGCGCGTCGTCTGTACGAGGTGTACCTCAAGGCCGACCCGCAGTATTCCGGTCGGGTGACGGTGCCCGTGCTGTGGGACCGCGAGCGCAGGACGGTGGTGAGCAACGAGTCGGCCGATATCATCCGCATGTTCAACAGCGCGTTCGATGCGGTGGGCGCGTGCGAAGGCGATAATTATCCGGAGCGGCTGCGCACGCAGATCGATGCAGTCAATGCGCGCGTCTACGACACCGTCAACAATGGCGTCTACAAGGCGGGATTTGCTACCACCCAACAGGCCTACGAAGACGCGGTGGTGCCACTGTTCGCGTCGCTGGACTGGCTGGAGGCGCGCCTGGACCAGCAACGCTACCTGTGCGGCGACAGCGTGACCGAAGCCGACTGGCGGCTGTTCACCACGCTGGTGCGCTTCGATGCGGTGTACGTGGGGCACTTCAAGTGCAATGTGCGGCGCATTGCCGATTACCCCAACCTATCGGGATTCCTGCGCGAGCTCTACCAGATGCCAGGGATTGCGCAGACCGTCGATTTCCGCCACATCAAGGGGCATTACTACCAAAGCCACACCACGATCAACCCCACTGGCATCGTGCCGATCGGGCCAGCGCTGGACCTGGACGCGCCACATGGACGTGGCAGACCTAACGACGGCTGATCCGGCATCGTCGTGCCGCCTTATCGCCGGTCAACTGCCAACGGTGCGCCGGCGCGTCCCCGGTTCGATCATTCCTCGGCGGCGCTGCGCACGATCAGCGCTGCCGCGCCCACCGAAATGGCGTCTTCCACTGCCCCCGTGCTGGTCTGGCCGTACCGTTCAATGGCGCGCATGCGCAGATTGAAGGTGAGATAGGCGGCACCGACCGCAGCGGTGGCGCCCAGCACGGCAGCCAGGCCGCGCTGGTGGCGGGGCGCAAGCGCGGCGCCGGCAATCATGCCGGTGGCAACGCGCGCGATCATGCCCGGCAGCACGATACGGTCGGGCGCGGTCTTCATCTTGTCGCCGGCGATCTCGCCGCTGGCCAAGGCGAGCATGCCGGCCGATGCCAGCGGATTGGCGAGCAGACGCGGGGCACCGTTGTCGCGCGGAAGCTTGCCGCTACGCGCGGCGTTGGTGACCGCGGCCAGTGGCGTCATCGAGCGCATGCCGGCCACCGCGCCCATCAGGATGGAATGAATCAAAGCCATAGACACCTCTGCGCGTACCACGGCCGCAGGCGGGATGCGCTGCGTGCCGGCACGATCTACCGATACCGGCAGCCTAGGCGGTGGCATGTGTGGGCCTTGGCAAGATGCGCTGCACGCAGCGTGTGGAGACCGCAGTGCCCGGCACTGGGGACGCGCCGCCAGGTGACTGGCGGCGCGTCGCATGGCGCAGACGCTGCGCTGCCATTGTCGAGACCGTCGTGCATTACGGCTGCGGCGACAACGACAAAGCAGCTCCAGACAAGCTACCCAGCGAAGCCTGGGACGATCCCCAATCTCCAATCTCCAATCCCCAATCCCCAATCAGCGCACTGCGAACCCGCCCGACCGCCATGCCTTCCAGACCACCGCCAGGCCCACCGCAAGACAGACCAATGCCGCAGGCAGCGATGCCTCCGGGCCGAACACACCGCCGGTCAGCATGTCGGCCATGGCGGTGTTTGGCGTGCTGCGGGCGATGGCCTGGTCTGGTGCAATACCCGAGACGGCAGCGCCGAACAGATAGCCCTGGGTGAAGTTCCAGGCGATGTGCACACCGATCGACACCCACAGGCGGCCGGTGAGCGCATAGAACGCGCCCAGCATGACACCGGCCTCCAGGGCGATGCAGATCGCGGCCACGACCGTGGCGTTCGGGTTGCCCAAATGGCTGAGCCCGAATACGGCAGAGGACACCGCAAACGCCGTCCACGGGCCGAAGGCGCGCCACAACAGACGCAGGATTGCCGCGCGCATCATCAGCTCTTCAACGACGCCGGCCTGCAGGGCCTTGCGCAGCGGCGTCCATGCCGATGCCGGGCCGATCAGCTGGATATCGTAGAGACCGAACAACGCCATGATGCCCATGACGGCGGAAAACATCGCCGCACCGGCCAACAGGCCGATTCCCAGCTGCGGCAGCATGGGGCGCAACGCGATTTCGGACGGCGTGCGGCGTTCGGCCAGGCGAACGGCCAGCGCGTAGATGCCCAGCGCCAGCAACGCGCCCAGCACGCTGACGACAAATTGCACCGGCTCGTCGCTCTTCGGCCAAAGGCCGCCGAAAAACCGGCTAAACACGCCGGTGGGAATGGCGACCAGGAAGAACAACACGATCGCCCAGCTGCATGCGCGCAGCCAGCGCAGGCGGCCGGGAGCCAGGATGCCCTGCCCGCCCAGGGCAATGGCGTGGGGCGTGTGCGTGGCGGTCACTTCGATACGCGTCGTGGATTGCGTCACTGCATGCATGTGCGACTCCTTGTGGATACACCGGTCATTGGTCGGAACTGCGGGGGACGACATCAGTGGCTGCGGCGATGCGGGTTGCGAACGGGCGCCGCTGCAATGCGGCGATGGCTTCGGCCAGGACGGCCGACAGCGGCATGGAGAGCTCGGCATCGAGCTGTGCCGCCGCCGCATTGGTCGCCGCCCACTGCTGCTCCAGGGCGGGAACCAGGCGACGGGTCCTGGCAGTGAGGACGACGATGCGTTCGCGCGCATCGGCACCTGGCTTGAGCACGACCAGACGCTGCTTGGCCATTTGCGCGACGGTCTGGCTGGCGGCGGAGTGGGTAATGCCGATCTGCAGTGCCAACACCTTGATGGATGCCGGGCCAAGCCGCATCAGCACGCGCAACACCGGTGTGTAGCGCGGCCGCCAGGGCAGCCCCGAGGCCGCGTAGACCGCTTCCAGATCGCCGTCCAGCAGTTCGATCAGGTGCCGGACCAGGGTGCCTAATGTGGGGGTGCGCGTGCTCATGGGGCAAATGTATAAGCGCTGTTGTATCTACGCCATGTGCCGGAAGTCGGGGGGGGCAGTGCGCGAGCCGGTGGCGGCTTGGCGCCAGCGGGGATCGGATGGACGGCAACGGACCGCGCCATGGCAGCCAGTTGGCTGCGCGCGCCGATGCGCTGAACGGGTCCAGCGCCACCGCCCGTGCATCGGTCACCCTGTCGTCGTGCGGGTCAAAGCGTGGCTGCTTATGCCCGCTCACAGCGCAGTGCCAACCGCGCGGCGATGCAAGGCCGCCGCGGCCGGCGTGTGCCCGCACTCACGCGGGCACAGCAGCCAGCGAGCAAATGCGCTTGGCGATTACAGGATGCCCTTGGCCTTGGCGTCCTTGAGCCATTGCGGGAACTCTTCCATCAGCAGGTCGTAGAGCCGTTCCTCGGGCACCTGATCCAGGCGATCTAGGGCGAAGAAATTGCAGTTGTCCACGACACGCCCGCCCATGTCGTCCAGCTTCTCCAGGATGCCGTAGCCGCGGCCGCCCAGTCCGACGAATTGCCAGAAGATCGGCAGCTTTGCCGCTTCGATCATCAGCTTGGTGATTTCGCGATCCTGGTGCACGCCGCCGTCGCTGATAAAGAGGATGTAGACCGGCGTCCGGTCGCCGCTCTTCTTGTAGTAGTCGATGACCATGCGCATGGCCTTGGGTTCGTCGTTGATCCGCATGCCCACCGGCCACTTCTTCCAGCCGCCGGCATCGCGTTCGACAAAGCCCGAGAAGTTCTGCAACGACACCGCAGACAACTGCGTCGGCGAGGCCCCGAATGCCCAGCAGTCCAGCGCGCCATCGTCGTCGAAGTGCACGGCAAGCGGGATCAGCCGATTGATCACCTCCTGGACATGGCCGCGGCTGTATTGCGAATTCATCGACCCGGAAGCATCCAGCACCAGCCCGACGCGCGCCTTGACGTGCAGCAGCTGCGCCTTCTCCAGGCTGACCTGCGCCTTCTTGGCCAGGTTCACCAATTGCGGCGCGGCACTGGCCACACGTTTTTCCAGCGAGACTTTCGTATCGGGCACGGCAGCAGGTGGCGGTGGAGGCGGCGATGGGGCGTCGGTGACTTCACCGCCGAAGTGGACCACCAGGGCATCCAGGCCGGCGTTGAAGCCCTGCAGGTTGGCGACGATGCGCCACTGGCCTTTGCTGCGGTAGATATCGGCCACCATGATGGCCTTTTCGGCAGCGAAGCTCGCGCCGGAGAATGCGCAACGCGCTACTTCGGTGCCGCCGCTGGTGAGCGCGAAATAGCTGTCCTGGATATCGCGCATTTCGCCGGCGCCATCGATGGACGCGGTGAACACCAGGCGGTCGATTGTTGCCGGCAGGCTCGCCAGGTTCAGCGTGAAGGTATCGGCCGGCCCCTGCCGCACGCTTGCGCACGGGCTGCCTGGCTGGTTGAAGAACACCATGTAGCGGTCGTCGGACAGCTTGCCGGCGGCATCCACGCCAAAGCACACGTAATCGACGGTGCGCTGCGTGCCGATCTTGATGGACAGGGTGAACTCACGCTCCTGGATCAGGCTGGAAAGCGGGACGCGTTGGCCTTGCGACAGTTGCATCTCAACTCCTTTGAGGACGATCGGTGCGTGAGCGTACAAGGTTGCCGTGCGCGCAGCCACACACGCGGCGCGTCTGCGAACCTGCCGCGCGCGCAGGCTGGCACGGGCTTCCACCGCACGCCGCAACCGGCGATCACGTTCCCGGGAAGACGGCGACGCGCACCAGCGCCGGCGCACGCGCCATATCGTTCGGATTGGTGCCGGGTACATCCTGCGGAACCGCCATGCCGCGGCTGCGATAGAACTCGGTCCAGTACGGCGAGATGGTGCCGGTTTGCAGGTTCCTGAAGTTCATCGGCTGCAGGGCGAAGACGTGGTGAGCGCGGAACGCACGTTCGATGAAGTCCGAGCAGTAGTAGCTGTCCTCGTTCGGAACATAGGTGTCGTTATACGGCTTGCCCAACATGCCGCGCGCCTGGGCGATGGCGTCGGCAATGGCAGGCCGATGCGCGGGCGTGAGCCGGTACACCACGATCTGCCGATACTTGGCAACCGCTTCCTCGACGAACTCACGCAACGGCTGTTGTCGCGAGCCCTTCTGGTCGGCATGCAGCACCACCTGCGTACGCCCGTCGTGTGCGAGCAGTGCAACGTGATCGAAGCTGGGAGCGCCCTGCCGGGCGGTGGCATCGTCGATGGCGCCGCTCAGACCGGTGCGTGCTGCCGTGACGAACAGCAGGTCGCCATCCTGGACACGCAGGGCATGTGCCGATGCCGGCAGGAGTACGACGAAGGCAAGGAGCAGCAAGGCAATACGCACGGCGAGAACCCGAGCAGACAGCAGGACCTGCATTATCGCCGGGATATGCGTCAGGTACGTCACCCTCGTGGGCAGCCGCTGCAGGATGCGGCCGCTGCGTGCATCCGAAGCCCGCTGCGCGGCGCGCGGCATCGGCGCTAGACTGCGCATGCCAGCGGGCGTCGCCGCCGCCAACGTGTCGCGGCAATCTTTTTCCGTCTGGAGGTGTGCATGCGTGCGTCGTTCTCTGCGTTGTTGCCGATGGGCCGGCTGTTTGCGGTCGCTGCGTTGATCGAGGGCATCACCTGGGCCGGGCTGTTGCTCGGCATGTTTCTCAAGTACGGCACGCAGACCACCGAGGCGGTGGTATGGCTGTTCGGTCGCGCCCACGGGGCGGCGTTCGTGTTCTACGTGGTGGTCAGCGTGCTCGCCGCGCTGCGGCTGCGCTGGCCATGGTGGGCGTGGGCATTGAGTCTGCTGGCGGCGCTGCCGCCCTTAGTGACGGTGCCGCTGGAAATGTGGTTCCGGCGGATCGGCTTGCTGGGCCGGCGGAGCGCTGCCGCGCGCTGACCGATCGCGTTGATGGGGGAGGCATGCAGCGCCGCGTGCAGCGGTGGTGCAGCCTATTACAGGTGCGGGCGTTGCCGCGGGCGGCGTGTCGTTGCGCGCCTGCGCCGGCTGGTCGGTCCGACGCCGCCTGCCGAAGGGCATGGACGCCGCGTCTGGCGTTTGCCACCATGGCGGCCTCAAGCATGATCGCAGGTGGGGCGATATGCGGTGTTGGAAGATGGGTGTGGTGTGTGTGCTTGCCTTGGCCGCGGCGATGCCGGGACAGGCGCAGGAAGCGGTGGACCTGGCGCCGTACCTCAAGCGGGATCGGTTCGAACGCATCAAGATTTCACCGTCGGGCGCCTATTTTGCGCTGACCATGCCGCTGGAGGATCGCACCGTGCTGGGCATCGTGCTGCGGCAGGATAAGGTTGCCACCGCCAAGGTCACCGGTGGCACCAACAGCGTGGTGGACGATTTCTGGTGGGCCAGCGATGAGCGCATGGTGGTGTCGATGGCGCAGCGGCTGGGCTCGCGCGACGAGCCGGTGGCGATCGGCCAGCTGCACGCCATCGATGCCGATGGCAAGAACAGCCGGCTGCTGGCCAGCCCCTACGGCACCAATCCCGACATCAACGGTGCGCAGCAGCTGAAGATGAAGCTGGATCCGGCCACCTTCGTGCTGGACACCTTGCGCGAGGACCCGCGCAACATCCTGGTGTCCACGGTGCCATTCGTGGGCGACCCCAGCATCCGCATCGACAAGCTGGATGTCCAGACCGGCCGGCGCAGCACCGTGGCCACCTCGCCGGTGCGGCGCGCGCAGTTTGCGACCGACCAGCAGGGCCGGATCCGCTTTGCCCGCGGGTTGGATGTCAGCAACGCCAGCAAGCTGTATTACCGCGACAACGATGATGCGCCGTGGCGGCTGATCCACGACGCCGCCAGCAGCAAGAATCGCGAGTTTCCACTGGGCTTTTCTGCCGATGGAACGTTGGCCTACCTGCAGGTGGAGCAGGCTGTCGGCCCGGATGTGCTGGTGTCCTGGGATCCGGCAACCGGCAAGAGCACGCCGTTGCTGCGCGACGAAACCGTGGATCCGTACCGCATCCTGTTCGATCTGGACGGCAGCACGCCGATCGGCGCGTCCTACATGAGCGACCGGGTGCGCAACCGGTTCTTCGACGAGACGTTGCCCACGGCCAAGTTGTATCGCAGCCTGGAGAAGGCCTTCAACGGCGATGCGATCTACATCACCTCGGCCACCAGCGACCGTCGCCTTGCAATGGTCTATGTGTGGAGCGACCGCAACAACGGCGACTACTACCTGTTCGACACGGTGAGCAAGAAGGCTGACCGCGTGTTCGGCAGCCGCGAGTGGTTTGCGCTCGATGCGGTTCCGCCGAGCAGGCAGGTGAGCTTCAAGGCGCGCGATGGGCTGGTATTGCACGGCTACCTGACCCAGCCCTTGCACGCCGATCCCGGCAAGCCGTTGCCGTTGATCGTGATGCCGCATGGCGGGCCGTTCGGGATCTTCGACAAGTGGCAGTTCGACGACGATACCCAGTTGCTGGCGGCTGCCGGTTATGCGGTGCTGCGCGTCAACTATCGCGGGTCGGCCAACTATGGGTACGCGTTTACCCAGGCCGGTGCCAGGGAGTGGGGCGGGCGCATGCAGGACGATGTCACCGATGCCACGCGCTGGGCCATCGCCGAAGGCATTGCCGATGCCTCGCGCATCTGCATCTATGGCGCCAGTTATGGCGGTTACGCGGCGCTGATGGGCGTGGCCAAGGAGCCTGCGCTGTACCGCTGCGCAGCCGGCTACGTCGGTGTGTACGACCTGGAGATGATGTCGCGCGATACCGGTCGTCACGCACGCTGGGCCAAGAACTGGACGGTGGATTGGCTGGGCGCGCGCGACACCCTGGCGGCACGCTCGCCGGTGACGTTGGCGCGGCAGATCAAGGCGCCGGTGTTCCTGGCGGCCGGTGGCAAGGACGAACGTGCGCCGATCGAGCACACCAAGGCGATGGAGCGTGCGCTCAAGGGCGCCGGCGTGCCGGTGGAAGCGCTGTACTTCCCCAACGAAGGCCATGGCTTCTACACCGAGGCGCATCGGCGCGAGTACTACACGCGCCTGCTGGCGTTCTTGAGCAAGCAGCTGGGTGGTGGGACTGCGAAATAAGGCAGTCGCCCCATCAGGTGTTGCCTGATGGGGCGCACGATCCAGAGCGCCTGCGGTGGCGGTGCATGCACTTCCGCATCAACGACGCGAGCGCGGCAGCGTCGATGGTCGACGATGCCGCTTCCCGCGTCGCTCACTTCTCCGGCATCGGCTTCATCTGGTATTGCGCCGGCGGGGTGGCGCCGAGCAGGTGTTGCACGAAGTAGTCCCAGCGGCGGCGGGCGACATAGGGTGTGAGATCGCCGTAGCTGTGCTTGGCGTTGGGCAGCATCAGCATGTCGAAGTCCTTGTTGGCCTTGATCAGCGCATCGGCCACCAGCAAGGTCAGGTACGGCGGCACGTTGTCGTCCAGCGTGCCGTGCACCAGCATCAGCTTGCCCTTGAGCTTGCTGGCATGCGTGGCGTTGGCCTGGTCGTCGTAGTTGGAGGTGCCGTCTTTGTTGACGATGTGCTCGCCGTGATACTTCTCGGCCCAGTCGTCCTCGTAGCCGCGGTTGTCGTGGTTGCCGCTTTCCGACCAGGCCACCTTGAACAGATCGGGATACCGCAGCATCGCGGCGGTGGAGGCATTGCCGCCGCCTGAGTGGCCCCAGATGCCGACGCGGCTGGTGTCGAACCACGGGTAACGCTGACCGAGTTGCTTCACCGCCGCGACCTGGTCGGGCAAGGTGTTGTCGCCCATGTTGGCGTACCAGGTGTCGTGGAAGGTCTTGGAGCGCCAAGGCGTGCCCATGCCGTCGATGGCGATGACGATGAAGCCCAGTTCGGCCAGCGACTGGTTGTCGCCATGGCCGGCGAGGAAGCTGCGCCCGCGCATCGAGCCGGTCTGTGGGCCGGGGTAGACGTAGTCGATGACCGGGTACTTGCGTGCTGGGTCGAAGTTGCTCGGCTTGAACATCAGCCCGTACAGCGGGGTCTTGCCATCGCGTGCGGTGACGGTGATCGGCACGGGCGGTACCCAGCCGGCCGCCTCGAGGCGGCTGATGTCGGCCGTCGCAATCGTGCTGACGGTGCGTCCATCGGCGGCCTCGCGCAGCACGCTCACCGGCGGCGTGACCGAGGTGGAATAGGTATCGACGAAGCGCTTGCCATCGGGCGATAGCGCGATGCTGTGGTCGGCGACCTCGGGCGTGAGCAGCACCGGCTCGCCGCCGTCCAGGCTCACCTTCCACAGCTGCTGGTAATACGGATCCACGCCCGGCAGCTTGCCCACGCCGACGAACCACGCCGTGCGGCTCACCGGGTCCACGCGCAGCAGTTCGGTGACATTGCCTTGGCCGGTGGTGATGGCGCGCTTGGGTTTACCGGTGGCCAGGTCGTACAGATACAGCTGGCCCCAGTCGCTGCGCTCGGAGAACCACACCGCCTCGTTGCTGCCGGGCAGGTAGGCCCAGTTGGCCGCCACCTGGCCGCTTTCGTAGTAGGTCTTGGCGGTTTCGTCGAAGGCGGTGCGCACGGCGCCGGTCTGGGCATCGGCAATGTGCAACCAGACCTGGTTGTGGAAGCGCGAGGTCGAGGCGAACGCCAGGGTCTTGCTGTCTGGCGCCCACTTCACATCGTCCCACAGGCCCGTCGAGCAGCTCACGTCGTCGCACAGCGTGGAGCGGTGCTGGTCGGCGGGCATCTTCAGCCGCACCACGCGGGCGCTGGGCACGTCGACGATGACGCGCTCGATCATGGTCACGTCCTTGTCGCCAGCCATTGGATATTTCCACGACTGCAGTTCCGGATGCCCGAGCTTGGTGCTGACCAGGTACATGTCGCCGGTCTTGCGCTGGTCCTGCTGGAAGGTGGCGATCTTGCGCGAGTCCGGCGACCACGCAACGATGGCGTTGTCGCTGTGCTGCCAGCCGGCGTTGTCGGTGGCGTAGCCGAAGTTTTTCACGCCGTCGCGGGTGAGCTGGGTCTCCTTGCCGGTCGCCAGCTCGCGTACCCACAGGTTCCAGTTGCGAATGAACGCTTCGCTGCGCTTGTCCGGCGACAGCACGCCCGGTTCGGGCTTGTCCTTCGCATACAGCTTGCTGCACCTTGCACGCGCATCGCAGAGCACCGCCGTGTCGCGCACGCTGAAACGGTAGCGGCCATCGGCGCTGAGGCTGACCTTGGGCGCCAGGGTGGCGGCCTTGAGCGGCTTGTCGCCGGTCTTGAGCAAGGCGTTGAGCGAGGCGGCCAGTGCGGCGGGTTTGAACAGCGGTGCGGTCTTGCCGGTGGCGGTGTCCAGCTGCAACAGCCGGTCGCCCTTGGCATCGTGGTCGACGTAGACCACGTGGGTGGCATCCAGCCAGCTGACGCGCGTGGGGGCATGGTCGACCAGGGGCTGGGCGGCGTAGTAGATCAGGCGTTCGGCACGCGCGTAGTCGGCCTCGGTCACGCTGGGGGCCTGCGCGTTGGCTGCGACAGGCAGCAGGGCGATCGACAGGGTGGCGAGCAGGCGGCGAAGCGGCAACGGGGTGGGCATGTGGACCTCATCGAAAGGACACCCGCCGGCAACGGCGGCGCAACCTCGCATGCTACGTGCGCGCGCGCGGCACGCGACCCTGCCAAAGGTCGTGCCTTGTCGCGCAACAAAGGTGTCGGACGTGGCGCGGCAGGTGCCGCGTGTCCTGCGGCGGGTGCGCCTACTTGGCCATGCAGCGCTTCCAGCGCTCGTTCACCCGCTGCGCAAACCAGGCGGTGGTGAGCGTGCGGGTGATCTTGGGGCTGTCCAGGGTGATGCCCGGCAGTACCGCGCGCGGCAATGGCGTGCCGGCAGCGCCGTCGGCCAGCGCAAAGACCTGGCGATACAGCGCGCTGTCTTCAAATTCGAGCGTGGTGCCCGCTTCCAGGGCAGTCCGGATCTGGCGGTCGCTCATTGCCAACTGGCTGCCCAGCGCGCGTGCGGCGCGTTCGGTACCGCCGGGTGCGTCCAGGCTGGCCCCGGGGGTGAGCAGGTCGCCGTCCAGCGCGAGCGCGATGCCGCTGGCCTTGCTCAGCGCGGCTTGAAACGCGGCGTTGCGGCTGGCGTACCAGCCGGCGTTGAAATCGGCGAAGCGGTACAGCAGCACGTCGTAGTTGGTCGGGTAGCCCAGCAAATGGGTGGTGCCGAACCACAGCCCGCCGCGGCGGGTGAATACCTCGTGGCGGATCGAGCCGTCGAGCGGATACGGATAGCGCGCGGCATGTCGTTCGGCAAAGGCGATGCTCACCTGCATCGGGCCGGCGGTGTGCACCGGGTTGAGCCCGTCGAACAGGCGCGCGCCCAGCGGCACGCTGCCGCTGAAGTCCTCGAAGATGCGGCTCAGTTACTGCTCGGTGCGCGCGGCGGCAATGCGGGTGGCGTAGCTGCGGCCGTCCGGCGAGGTGATCCGCAGCGCCGCTTCCACCATGAAGGCGGGGACGTGGTGCGCGCTGGCGCGGCGACCGATTTCGGCGCGCGAGATCTTGCCCAGGTTGGGCACCACCGGGTTGGCCTGGTAGGTCGATTCCTGCTCGGTCACCGCCAGCACCGCGCAGATCTGGTCGGCGCTGGTGTCCAGCGCCTGCGAGGACAGCGCCACATACACATCGTTGGCCCAGCCGGCGCGGTCGGGCAGCGTGGCCGGCAGGCGGCGGACGATATCGGCCTTGACCACCTCCGGCGAGCGTTGCGGCGCACGCGGAGTCTGGATCGCGCAGGCCGACAACAGCACGGCGGCAAGCAGGGGCGGCACATGGCGCAGGGGCAAGCTCACGGCATCTCCAGCAGGGTCGGGGGCGGCAGCGGCCATGCGCAGTTTACGTGCCCGGGCGGTGGCGGCGTCGTGCCTGCGCGTGAGCGCGGCGCGGCGATTCAAGTCTTCTGTAGCCGGGCCGATAACGGGCTCGACCACTGGCGACGATCACGTTACAGGCGAGCTGCGCCGGTCATGATGGCAGCCGCATCACCTCGAGCGGGCAGGCCTTGCTGTCTCGCTTACTGGATTCCACCGCTGTGCGACCACGGGAGTGCCTGAGATGCCGCAGCAAACAGCCAGTGCCCAGGTCGGCCGGGTGGTCGTGGGCGCGGCGCGCCAGCGCTGTGGTCCCGCTTGGCCGTGAGCGATCGTTGAGCATGCCTGCGACGGTCTGGCGGGGCGTGCTCATCGCGTGCCTGTTGCTGGCGATCAGCGCCGTGGCCTGTGCGCAGCCGCAGCCGTGGAAAACCATCGAATCGGCCACGCTCGACGACCCGGTCGGCGCGTTGCAGATCGCCCAGCAGGCGCTGCAGAGGGCCAGGGCCGAGCACGACAGCGACGCGCAGTTCTGGGCGTTGCTAGCGCAGGCGCGGGTGCTGATCTCGCTGGAGGACAACGAGGCGCGCCAGGCGGCGTTGACCCGGGCGCGCGGCCTGCTGGACCAGGTGCACGGCAGTGCGGCGCAGGCGCAGCTTTGGCTGCACATCGTGCAGACGCTCAGCGATGTGCGCGAGAACCCCAACCGCAGCGTGGTGGCGCGCTTGAACGGCCTGCGGCAGCAGGCACGCGCGCTGGGGCGTAGCGATCTGCTGTGCGAGGTCGAAGCGATCGACATGTGGAGCATGCTGGCCTCCGGCAGCAGCGACGAAGCCTGGAGCGCGGCGCAAACCAGTTACCAGTGCGCCGCGCGCGAAGGGCTGCTCGGCCTGGAGGTCGATGGCCTGACCCAGCTCGGCTCACTGGCCAGCCGTGTCGCCGGCAAGGTGGCCGACGACAACGATGCGCAGGACTACCTGCAGCGTGCCCTGGCGCGCCTGCACGACCAGCCGGCGCGCTTCCAGCGCAGCCTGATCGAATACGAATACGGCAGTGCGCTGGCGCTGCAGCAACCGGCGGCGGCGTTGCTGCATTTTCGGCGCGCGCTGGCGTTGAGCCGCGAGCTGGGCGATCAGGCCGGAGTGGCGGCGGCGCTGACCAATGCCAGCGAGGCCTTGATCAGGACCGGCGATGCCGAGGCAGCCTTGACGATGGCGCGCGAAGCGCTGCCTCTGATGCAGAAACAGGGCAATGTTGGCCGCGTGGCGGCCTGCCATACCGTGCTGTTGCAGGCGCTCACCGCACTGAAATCGCCCGAGCTGGGCAGTGCGATCACCGCGGCCAAGTCCGCCGACGACCCGAATCTGGCCCTGACCGGGCGCGCCGAGCTGGTCGATGCCATTGCCCAGGCGCTGGCCGCAGAAGGCCGGCACGCCGAGGCCTACCAGGAGTTGCAACGCTCCAACGCATTGCGCGCGCAGAACCTGGGCCGCCAGCGCGACACCGTGATGCTGCGGCTGCAGGCGCGCTACGAAGATGCGCGCCGCGATGCCGAAACCGCCGAGCTGCGCCGCCGCAGCGAAACCGCACGGCTGGCGCTGCAGGCACGCGAAGCCGGCCAGCGCGCGCTCTGGATCGCGCTGTGCGCGGCCTGCCTGCTGCTGGTCGGCGCATTGGTGGTGCTGGCGTTCGGTGCGCGCCATCGCCGCCAGCTGTCGCGGCTGGCCATGCGCGACGAACTCACCGGCCTGCCGAACCGCCGTGCCATCCGCGTCGAGGCACAGCAGCAGATCGACCACGCCTTGCGTACGCAGACGCCCTGCATGCTGGCCCTGATCGACCTGGATCATTTCAAGCTGATCAACGACGTGCATGGCCACGCCGCCGGCGATGCGGTGCTCAAGGCGCTGGCCAGCGCCTCGAAGCTGGCGTTGCGCGCGCAGGACCGGCTGGGGCGGCTGGGTGGGGAGGAATTCCTGCTGGTGTTGCCCGGATGCAGCCCGGACGAACTGCCGGCGGTGTTCGCACGCCTGCGCAACGCCGTGGCCGCCATCGCCATCCCCGGCCTGCCCGCCGAGCAACCGGTGCGGTTCTGCATGGGCGCGGTCAGCGTCGCACCGGGGAGCGGGCTGGACGTGTTGCTGGGCCAGGCCGATCTGGCGCTGTATGCCGCCAAGACCGCCGGGCGCGATCAGTGGGCGGTGTGCTGAGCCTGTGGCGCCGCGACGTGCTGCGATAATGGGGTGGTGCTGCGGCACAATCGTGCAGCGACGACGACAGGTCGTTGCCGTGAACCGACCGACCACCCCAGGACCGCATGCGCACCGATAGTCGTCTCTCCCGCATGTTGCACGTGCTGCTGCACATGGCCAGAAGCGCGCAGCCGATGACCTCCGAGCAGATCGCCGGCATGTTGTCGACCAATGCGGTGGTGGTGCGCCGGACCATGGCCGGGCTGCGCAGTGCCGGTTACGTGCAATCGAGCAAGGGCCACAACGGTGGCTGGCAGATCGCCTGCGATCTGGCGCAGGTGACGCTGCTGGATGTGCATCGCGCGGTCGGTGGCCCGCACCTGTTTGCGATCGGCGCCGATCAGTCCAACCCGCAGTGCGGGGTGGAGCGCGTGGTGAACGCGGCGATCGCCGATGCGCTGGCCGATGCCCAAGCGCTGCTGCTGCATCGCCTGGGGTCGGTGACGCTGGCCGCCCTGGCCAGCGACTTCGATGCGATATGCGCCGCCGGCACGGCAACGCCAGGCACGCCGGCAAAGGCCGCAGGCAAGCGCAGCCGCACGCTGCAGCGTTGATCCCGCACATATCCGGCGCAGTGCGCAGCACTGCCCCGGGGTTGAGTTGTGCGTCTTTTCATGTAACATCTAAAATTACATAAATGGCGTGAGCGACCGGGAGCGGACATGCAGCACGCGGTGATCATCATTGGCGGCAGCTACGCGGGGCTTTCCGCCGCCCTGCAATTGGCGCGGGCCCGCCGCACGGTCCTGGTGGTCGATGGCGGCCAGCGGCGCAACCGCTTCGCGGCGACCTCGCACGGTTTTCTGGGTCGCGATGGCGAATCGCCGGCGCAGATCGCCGCCGAAGCGCGCGCGCAGCTGCTGGCGTATCCCAGCGTGCAGTGGGTCGACGGGCAGGTGACGCAGCTAGGTGGGCAGGCCGATGCCTTCCAGGTCACGTTGGCCGATGGCAGCGGCCACACCGCACGCCGCCTGATCCTGGCCACCGGCGTGGCCGACCAGTTGCCCGCGGTCGCCGGCTTGGCCGAGCGCTGGGGCAGGCAGGTCTTCGTGTGTCCCTATTGCCACGGCTACGAGTTGCAGCGGGGGAACATCGGGGTGCTGGCGACCTCGGCGTTTGCGGCGCACCAGGCGGCGATGCTGCCGGACTGGGGCGCTACCCGCCTGTTCCTGAATGACACGCTGGTGCTGGACGCTGCGCAGCAGCGGCAGCTGCAGGCGCGCGGTGTGCAAGTGGTCGGCGGTGCGGTGGCCGCGTTGCAAGGGGAGGGCGAGTCGCTGGAACTGGTGCTGTGCGATGGCCAGGCGTTTGCGCTGGATGGCGTGTTCGTCACCCCGCGTACCACCCTCAGCCCCTTGGTCGCGCAGCTGGGCTGTGGCAGCAACGATGGTCCCTTGGGAAGCCACGTCGCGGTGGATGCGCTGCAGGCCACCACGGTGCAAGGCGTATTCGCCTGCGGCGATGTCGCCAACCCCGCCGCATCGGTAGCCTTCGCCGTCGCCAGCGGTGCAATGGCCGGCGTGGCGGCGCATCGCACGCTGATCTTTGGCCTGGATGGCTAGCGGCAGCGAATCGTCGCCCGAAACACCACGGTCGTGGCGCCAAGACCGCAATAGCTGTGCAGCGATCGTCGATCACGCCGCACAGCCACCAGCGATTGCAGCAGCGCTGCGATCACACCGGTGCGAATGACTCCGCTTCCAAAAGCAGCCGACACAACTGTTGCGCAGCCGCCGAAAGGTGCGGCCGGTGCTGCGAATCGGCACGGCCATCCCGACATGCCGATTGCCAGTGCGCTGTCCTCACCCGCCTGACGACTGCCCGCTACCGTACATGGCTCACTGCCGGCGACGCGGCTGCTGCAGCGGACGCTTGTGCACGATGGAATACGCGCGCGGGGTGGCGTCGAAGGGGCGGCATCGCAGATCCGTTGCGCGGCCAGGCAGTACGCCGCGCGCGTTACCGGCGCGCGGGCAAGATAGCGAGCACGCCGTCGAGCGCGAGCTGGGTACTGAAGCCGGCCTTGGCAAGCCGCTTGCTCACCTCGTTGGGCACATCGCGCCCGCTGGTGAGCCTGTTCGGCGCGCCGGTGTAGTGGAACAGCCGCCCGCCACGGCGCAGCACACGCGCCAGGTGATCGTAGAAGACCTGCGAATACAGCTCGCCGGCAATGCCGAAGCGCGGCGGGTCATGCAGGATGGCGTCCACCGAGTCGTCCGCAAGCGTGGCGATCTGCTGCGACACGTCGGCATGGACCAGCTGCAGGCGCCCACCGGCCGATGCCGCATCCGGGTCCGGCGACCATGGGTTGAGCGTGCGCAACCACAGCACGTCGGCGTTCTTCTCGAACGAGCGCAGCTGCGCCACGCCGTCTTCCAGGCAACACGCCGCGAAGTAGCCCAGCCCGCCGCAGGTATCGAGCACGCTCTTGCCGCGCGGATTCACCAGCGCCACCTTGCGGCGCGCATCCTCGAACGGCGACAGCTGTGCCGACGGCAGCATCTTGATGCCATCGATCTCGAAGGTGGGCGCGCCCCATTCGGTGGGCACCAGCTTGATCAGCGCACTGCCGAAACGCGAGATCGGCGCGAAGTCGTCGTTGTCCCAGAAGTACAGCGTGCGGTCCTTGAGCTTGCCCGGGTAGGGGTAGCCGCGGCCACGCCATTGCCAGGTCTGCATATCCAGTTGTGCGGTGTCGGTGCTGCGGCCCAGATCCAGCGAGCCGGTCCACGCGGCAAGGCCCGCACTACGCGCCGCCAGCAGCGCCTGGGCATCGGAAAGAGTGAGCAACGGTCCGGAATAGTGGGGCACGCGTCAGGGTCTGCTGGGCCGGCACGGGTCTGCGCGCCGCTGCGTGAAAGGAACGGCATCGTAACCGACCGATTGCACCGCGGCACCTGCGCCGTTGCCTGCATCGCGCCGCAGCGGTGCGGCCGCTCACCGCGGCAGGACCGCCGGCATCGCGCCAGCGTGGCGAGCGTTCAGAGTGAGCGCACCTGTGCAGTGGCAGGATCCTGCCGCGCCAGCTTGCGCGGCAGCAGTGGGCGAGTGCGCCTGCCGCCGGTGCATGGTGGCGGCCGCCTGCGGCACGTCGCCGGCGCGCTGCCTTGCCTGGTGCGCAGCGCCCTTTGCCGATGCGGCAGATGGCGGGTTGCCTGCAGGCCTTGCCTGGCGCTGCCGCCGTGCGAACCCGGCGTGGTTCCGCTGACATCCGTCCGGTCGCATACTGCGGGCTGCCCACATCCACGCCTGGTCTGGATCGGCATCAACCGTGGAGTGTCGGCAATGCTGAAAGGTGTGTTGTTGGGGTTCGCCTGCTATGCGGCCTATTCGATCAGCGATGCATTCGTGAAGCTGCTGGAAGGCAGCCTGCCTGTCTACGAGGTGCTGTTTCTCGGCGCCTTGCTGATGCTACTGGCGGTGCCGTTCCTGAAAAAGCCCGACGACCGGCTGCGCGAGCTGGTGATGGCCAGGCAGCCTGCCCTGTGGCTGTTGCGCGCGCTGACCGGTGCCATCGGCAATCTCACCTCGGTGATCGCCTTCACTACCTTGCCGATGGCCGAAGCGTTTGCGCTGATCTTCCTGATGCCGATCTTCGTCACCGTGCTGTCGGTGGTCTTCCTCAAGGAAGAAGTGCGCTGGCGACGCTGGACGGCGGTGATCGTGGGCTTCATCGGCGTGCTGATCGTGCTGCGGCCCGGGTTTCGGCATCTCACCCACGGGCATGTGGCAGCGATCGTCTGCGGCCTGGTCGGTGCCATCTCGGTGATCGCCCTGCGCATGGCCGGACATGGCGAAAAGCGCCTGACGCTGTACGGCGCTGGCGTCATCGGCCCGTTGGTGATGGGCGGCATCCTGATGTTGCCGAGCTTCGTCTGGCCCTCGCTCTACCAGTGGGGCCTGCTGGCCGGCTACGGCCTGCTCGCCGGCCTGGCTGCCATCTGCATGATGTACGCCACGCGCCTGGCGCCGGTCAGCGTGGTGGCGCCCACCCAGTACAGCCAGATGCTGTGGGCGATCGGCTTCGGCTACCTGCTGTTCCACGACCATCTGGACTGGCCGATGGGCGTGGGCATCGCACTGATCCTGGGCGCGGGCCTGTTCACGCTGATCCGCGAGGAACAGGTCTCGCGCTGGTGGCGGCGGACCAAGATCGTTTGAGGCGGCGCTTTGCGCCTTGGGATTTGGGATTGGGGATTGGGGATTCGCAACAGCGGTACTGCACTCATGTCGCGATGAGCTAAAGCGCTTGCTCTTGTTTTTGCGAATCCCCAATCCCGACTCCCGACTCCCGAATCAAGGCCTCTGCCAGGCCTCAACCAGACCGGCATACTCGCCGCTGGCCTTGCTCAGGTGCAGCCATTGGTCGACATAGGCTTTCCATGCAGCGTCGTCGCGTGGGAGCAGGAAGGCCTTTTCGCTGTATTGCAACGGCTGCTCGGGAGCGATGGCGCACAGGCCGGGCAGGCGTTTTTGCTGGTACAGCGCTTCGGAGGCGTCGGTGATCATGACATCGGCGCGCCGCTCCACCAGCTCCTGGAAGATGGTGGTGTTGTCGGCGAACAGGCGCAGTTGCGCGCGCGGCAGCTCGCGCCGTGCGAAGGCTTCGTTGGTGCCGCCAGGCGGTTCGATCACGCGTACCTCGGGCCGGTTGAGCTGCGCAATGCTGCGGTAGCGGGCCTGGTCGGTGCAGCGCACCAGCGGAATCTTGCCGTCCACCTCCAGTACCGCACTGAAGCTGGCCTGGCGTTGCCGCGGCAGGGTCACCGAAATACCGCCAACGGCGATCTCGCAGCGGTCGGCAAGCAGATCGGGCAACAGCTGCGGCCAGCTGGTACGCACGAAGCTGATCCGCGCACCCAGGCTATTGGCCAGCGACTGCGCCAACGCGATATCGCTGCCTTCGAACGTGCCGTCGGCGCGCAGCAAGGAATAGGGGCGGTAGTCGCCGGTGGTGCACACGCGCAACACACCGGAGGCAAGCACTGCATCCAGGCGTGAGGCTGGCGGAGCCGCGTGCGCGACGCCGCAGGTCAGCAGCAATCCGATCAAGATGCGAGCGCGCATGGCATGGCTCCGAGAGGGAGGCACATGATAGCGATGTGTGTGGGTGCGACAGCTTTGCAGATCGGCGCAGGCGGAGTGACGCAAGGCGAAGGCCATCGCTGTCGTGCACTCTGCAGTGCCGGTGGAAGTGTTGGCCCATCAACGGCTGCTGTCGGCTTGGCCACACGTCCTGCGCGCCAGTGGGTGTCAGGTACGACGGCGCCAGCTTCGCGCACCGAGGGCGCTGCAATCCCGGTGGCCTGTCAACAAGACGTTACGGCGCAGGCTGCCTGGCTCACGGCCGGGTAGCGCCAGCCGGCCTAGCGTGGGCCCACCCATCGCGTCCACGGAGCCACCCATGCAGCTCACTCCATACATCGATCGCCAGATATTTACGTTCGCCATGTCGATGCATGGCACACCAGATCCAGATACGAACGAAGACGAGATTCCATTGGAAGAGCAACCTCCCCAGAAAGGCGGCTTGCGCGATGAGGTCGGCGAACTTGAGAAGGCTGATGACAGCGCCCTGCCGGGACGTGTCGGCGGAGGTCTTGCGGGCGGGTAATCGGTCGCCGCCGCATGTATCCGATGCCACGCGTGACAGCCGGTGGTTAGACGCTGGCGTCGACCTTTCTGCGCGCTTTCTCCAGGCCTGCTGCACAAAAAGCCCCATGCCGAATCAGCGATCCACGTAACGCGCGGCGTAGCAATGGAATGCCGCACCGGGCGCCAGGCGGCACGCAGGCCGCCCGGCGGGATGGCTCAGGGGAATTGCACGTTTCCCGGTTGGAAATAGGCCGGATGGCTGCCGTCTTCGTAGAGCGCCGGAATCGTGTCGAGCAGGGTCTTGCCACGAATATCGGTGATGCGAATGGACAGTGGCTGGTTGCCCAACTGCTCGCCCAGGAAGTGGTTGTAGTCCATCTTCTGCAGGTTCTTCCACGTGTTGCCCTGCTTGACTTCGAACTTGACCACCGGATAGGCGTGGTTGCGCACCTGGATCGCGGCCCACCAGCGCGAGCTGCCTTCCTTGATGCGGTATTGCACGTTGCCGGTGATCGGTGCGCGCACCAGCTTCCAGCTGATCGGGATGCGCCCATCCACCATGTCACCGATCGCGGCGAATGCGTTGTGCGACAGGTCCAGCCCGCCGGAAGCTCCTTCCGGATACAGGTCGGTCACGTAGACCGTGGTCTTGCCCTTGGGGCCGGTCACTTCGAGGTAGGCGCCAGCCATTGCCGCCTTTACGCCGCCGAAGTTCAGTTGCGTCGGGTTGAGCGCGGTGATGAAGGCGGTACTGGGGATCGGGTCCAGCAACAGCGCACCGCCCGAGTAGCCGGAACCGGTGTACGTCGCCGTGCCGGTGAAGGTGCTGTTCCAGGCGGTCGCCTTGCTCGCATTCTTGCCAGCGGCTGTGTTCGCCGATGCGGCGACGCCCGCCGCAGGCGCCGTTCCCCACGCCCGGTGCAGCAGCTGCAGTTTGTCTGTCCGCGGGCTGCCATCTGGCGCAAGTAGCCCGCCGTTGTTGGCATTGCCCACTTCCCAGCTGCCCAGGAACGCGCTGCGCAGTCCGCTGTTGGCCAGATAGCCGCTCAACGCGGCCTGCCATGCCGGGTCGCGTGGATCGCCATCGCCCAGGCCGCCGCCGAGACTGACCGGCACCACCGCGTGATCGGCCGCAAACCTGCCGAAATCGCGCTGCCAGGTGGCTGGCAGCGCCTGTGCAAAGTCCGGTGCTGCAAACGCCGGTGCCGCGTCGCGATCCGGCCCGGCCAGTTTGGGCATCAGGACCAGCTGCCGCGCCGGAACGCGCAACGGCACGCACGCCAGCGGCTGCAGATTGCTGCCCGCGGCCTTGCGTGCGGTGTCGCTGCACAGCGCAGTGCTGCCGACACCTTCGACACCCACCACCCAGCGCGGCGCCAGCGCGAGCACCGCCGCAGCGGCGCGCGATGCCACCCGGTTCCAGTCGGCATGGACGTCATTTCCTGCCCAGCTGGCATTGCGATACCCGCTGCTCCCCAGATCGATGCCGATCACCGCAGGGTTTGCGCCGTAGCGGCGCGCGAGCGTGGCCAGGCCCTGCATCCAGGCCTGAGCTTGCGTGCCGAGCTGCGGCGCACCGTCATCGCAGCGACCATCGGCGAATGCGAACATGACCTGTAGCCCACGTTCGCTGGCTGCACGCACCACCGCGTCGAGCAGCTGCAGCGCATTCAAGCCGGCCAGTGCGGGGTCACCGGCGACCTCCGAGGCGGTGATGGGCCTGCTCTGCAGCACCGCTGCGCAGATCGGCAGCCGCACGGCATTGATGTGGGCCGCCTGCAGCTGGTCCAGCAGATGCGCCAGGGTGTTGTCGCGCAAGCCGGTTGCGGCCAGTCCAGCGCGATCAAATCCCGGCCAGGTTGTCCCGCGGATCTGCAGCGGCCGACCCTGCGTGTCCATCAGTTGCCCGTGCGTGTCGACCTGGACGGCCGAGGCGGTGACGGGGGCCAGCAGCGCTAGCGCGAGAAAGACATGGGAGCGCAGATGCATGTAAGTCTCCTGAGTGACGGCTGCGCAGGAAACCAGCTATGTCGACCGCGATCCGTGCGCCCAGTCAAGGAAGCGGGCGGGAGCATGCATGCGACCACGGGCAGGCGTGGGCACTGGAATGGGAGTCGCTGTTCGTGCGAGATGCCGCGCCGCCATGATGCAATCGAGCACGGCGTGCTGCGCGCGCTGCTGTCGGCTGCGCGCCATGGGGTTGCCGTGGAGCGCACACCGGGCCTGGAATGCCCGGCCACTGCGCGCAATGGATGACCCGGCGTCATGGGGGCAGCGGTCTTGGTCGTCTGGCGCCGGACCGGGAGCTGCGTCGGCGAGCGAGTTGCCAAACGCGTCTGGCCCGCGCACGGGCGGACAGCGCTTCGCCGCGCACACCTCCACCATACGCACCATGTCGGCGTCGTACGACGCATGCCGCCCCGCGCCGCCGGCTCTTGCAACCCCCTGGTGCCGGCCGGCGCGATCTCGTATTTTTGACGGCTTGTTCACTTGCCGGTGCCGTGCCCATGTCCGATCCGTCCGCGCCCGATCATCTGCAACGTAGCCTTTCCAATCGCCACCTGCAGTTGATCGCGATCGGTGGGGCGATCGGCACCGGCCTGTTCATGGGCTCGGGCAAGACGATCAGTCTGGCCGGGCCGTCGATCCTGTTCGTCTACCTGATCATCGGCGCGATGCTGTTCTTCGTGATGCGTGCGATGGGCGAGCTGTTGCTGTCCAACCTGGACTACAAGTCGTTCATCGACTTCTCCACCGATCTGCTCGGCCCCTGGGCCGGATTCTTCTGCGGCTGGACGTACTGGTTCTGCTGGATCATCACCGCCATCGCCGACGTGATTGCCATTGCCGCCTACGCGCAGTTCTGGGTTCCCGGCCTGGCGCCGTGGATTCCGGCGATTGCCTGTGTGCTGTTGCTGCTGGCATTGAATCTGGTGACGGTGAAACTGTTCGGCGAGATGGAGTTCTGGTTTGCGCTGATCAAGATCATCGCCATCTGCGCGCTGATCATCACCGGTGCGGGGCTGGTGGCGTGGGGCTTCCGTTCGCCGTCGGGCAATGTGGCCTCGCTGGCGAACCTGTGGAACGACGGCGGCATGTTCCCTATGGGCGTTGGCGGATTCTTCGCCGGCTTCCAGATCGCGGTGTTCGCGTTCGTCGGCATCGAGCTGGTGGGCACCACTGCAGCAGAAACCGCCGACCCGCGCCGCAATCTGCCCAAGGCGATCAACTCGATTCCGGTGCGGATCCTGATCTTCTACGTGCTGGCGCTGATCGCCATCATGGCGGTGACGCCGTGGCGGCAGGTGGTGGCCGACAAGAGCCCGTTCGTGGAGCTGTTCGTGCTGGCCGGGGTGCCGGCCGCGGCCAGCCTGATCAATTTCGTGGTGCTGACCTCGGCGACGTCTTCGGCCAACAGCGGCATCTTTTCCACCAGCCGCATGCTCTACGGCCTGGCCGAGGAGCAGCATGCGCCCAAGGGATTTGCCAGGCTCTCGCGCGCGGCGGTGCCGGCACGTGGCCTGTTGTTCTCCTGCATGTGCCTGTTGCTGGGCGCGATGCTGGTGTATCTGATCCCCAATCTGGTCACCGCGTTCACGCTGGTCACCACCTTGTCGGCGGTGCTCTTCATGTTCGTGTGGTCGCTGATCCTGTGCGCCTACATCGCCTATCGCCGCAAGCGCCCGGAGCAGCATGCGGCATCGCAGTTCAAGATGCCTGGCGGGGTGGTGATGTGTTGCGTGTGCCTGGCGTTCTTCGCCTTCGTGATCGTGTTGCTGACCCTGCAGGCCGATACGCGCCAGGCCCTGCTGGCCAGCCCGGTGTGGTTCCTGATCCTGGCGATCGGCTATGCCGTGAAGCGTGCCCAGACGCGCACAGGGTAAGCGCCGCAGCGTTGGCTGTATTGCAAGGGCTCCGCAGTGCGGGGCCTTTGTGTTCTTGGCTGCACAACACCGCGATAAAGGCCACTGCCAGCTGAGCGCGTTTGCGCGCAGCGTTGACGCGGCTCAGGCCGGGTACGATGCTCGCGGCCATCTATCGCCATGGCCTGCCGCATGATCACCATCCACCCGATTGCCGGAACCCACCACGCGCAAGGGTGCTGGGTGGACCTGTGTCAGGCCGCTCCGCAGGAGCTGGCCGAGGCGGCCGAACGGGTGGGCTTCGCGCTGCCGGACCGTGCGGCGATCGGCGAGATCGAATTCTCCAGCCGGGTGCGCCGCCAGGGCGAGGTGCTGTTCCTCAACGTGCCGCGTTTCCAGGACGACGATGGCCCCACCGCGCCGCTGGGCTTTGCGCTGTCGCCGACCATGCTGGTGACCCTGCGCGAGCAGCGCATCGGCTCGCTGGAGGCGGTGGCCGCGCGGCTGGAGCACGAGCCCTGCCACAGTTCCGACGATCTGTTGCTGCGCATGTTCGACCAGCTGGTCGGTCGCCTGGCAGACCGGCTGGAAGCCCTGGAAGCGGCGGTCACCGACACCACCCGGCAGGTATTCGACAACCCGCACAAGACCCGTGATCTGGAGCGCATGCTGCACCAGGTCGGTGGCATGGGCCGGCAGCTGGGCGGGCTGCACAATGCGGGGCAGGGCATGCTGCGGCTGGTGACCTATCTGGACAGCGCTACGCCGGATTGGTTCGGCGCCGATGCGGCCAAGCGCATCGGTCTGCTGCACAAGGACCTGACCACCCTGAGCGAATTCCATCAGCACATGGACGACCGCATCGAGTTCCTGCTCGATAGCGTGCTGGGCATGATCAACATGGACCAGAACAACGTGATGAAGGTGATGGCGGTGGCCTCGGTGGTGGGCATTCCGCCCACCGTGCTGGTCGGCATCTGGGGCATGAACTTCGCTTACATGCCCGAGCTCAAGTGGCACGACGCCTACTTCTGGGCGCTGGGGGTGATCGCGCTGAGCGTGGTGATTCCGCTGGCGTGGTTTCGCAAGCGTGGGTGGGTGTGAGACCGGTCGCTGCGTTTGCGATCCTGCAGCGTATCCAGGCCGATTCGACTGGACCGGCACGCTAGATCTTCAGGTCCGAAAAGAGAAACCCGTACACGCGCTTGACGATCTGCGCGGCGCGATCCGTGCGTGTGCAGGATGTGGTGTGTCTGGTGGCTGCGAACTGCCTTCTCCGATCCTCTCGCACGATGTCATGCCAGTGATCTGCACCGTCGCAGCTGCACGTCCATGGCTGATGTCCCGAGGCCACGCGCACGGCCAGTACAGCGTCGGCGAACGCCAGCGCAGTCCCGGGATCAGCGCGATATGCGCTGCGTTGCGCATGAGCTCAGTGCCGGCACGTTGCCCGGCCACGCAACGCGCAGCCGGGCATGCACGATCAGCCCTTGGCCTGGAAACTGGCTTCTTCGTACGGCTGCACCACCACCCAGCCTTCGCCGGCAAAGCGCATCTGCAGGCTCTCGCCCGAGCCGCGGCCGAACAGCGTGCCGAGCGACACATCGGTGACCAGCTCCGGGGTCAGCGTGCCCGACCAGGCCACGGTGGCATTGGGGTCGGTGAACACCGGGCCGCTGGCGGCGGTGACCGGCAGGGTCAACGGCTCGTAGTGCGAGGTGATCGCCACGATGCCGTGGCCGCTCAGGCGCACGTTGAACAGGCCACCGGAGAGCATGCCGGCCACCTTGCGCATCATCGTGATCTTGTGCTCGATGCCGGATTCGAACGCCAGCACATCGTTGCCGTTGACGAAGATCGACTCGCCATTCAAGCGCAGCAGCGTGACCAGCTTGCCGACATCGGCCAGATACACGCGGCCCTGGCCTTCGGCCTTCATCAGCTGCATGCCTTCGCCGCTGACCGCCTTCTTCAGCAGATTGCCCAGGCCCTGCTCGAGCAGGCCTTCGCGGGTGAACTTGACGTTGCCGGTGCGCGCGACCATGGCGCCGGCCTTGGACCACACCATGCCGTCCAGGCGGACTTCCAGCAGATGCGGGTTTTCCAGCTCGAAGGGATCGGGGCTGACGTCGTTTTCCTTGGAGTGGGCGAGAAACTCGTTGAGCGTGCGTACGGCCATGCGTTCCGTCCTGGAGTGAAAGAGTGCGCATGATACGCGCAGGCCTGCGCAGCGGGCGATGCATGCCTGCATGCGCCGCGTGCGGCGGCCCTGGGGCTTGCCTGCTCCCCCGCAGCAGGGCAAACCCGCTTACAGTGCCGCTCTCTCAACCTACTGCGCACCGCATGGCGAATCCCCGCATCCGATGGATCGGCATCCTGCTGATAGCAACCGCGACGGCGTTGCTGCTGGCATGGTGGTTGATGTCCAGGCCACGCACGGTGCCAGAAAAGCAGGAGCCTGCTGCCACGCCGCTGGGCTGGAGGGCGCAGCTGCAGTGGGTGGCGGGCAACGGGGTGCGGGGCGCAGGGGATGGGCGCGCGGCCGATGCGCAGTTTGACGAACCCTACGGTCTGGCGATCGATGCGCAGGGCAGGCTGTACATTGCCGATGGCGGCGACAACAACCGTATCCGCACCATGGACGCACAGGGCACCGTGCACACGCTGGCCGGCGGCCGCGAAGGGTTTGCCGATGGCATCGGTGCGGCGGCGGCCTTCCATACGCCGTCGGGAATCGCGCTCGATGCAGCCGGCAATCTCTACATTGCCGACACCGGCAACCATGCGATCCGCAAGCTTACGCCGCAGGGCGCAGTGACCACCCTGGCCGGTGATGGCGTTGCCGGCGATCGCGACGGTGCTGCAGCGCAGGCGCGCTTCAATGGGCCGATCGGCGTGGCGGTGGATGCGCACGGGCGCGTCTTCGTGGCCGACACCTATAACGATCGCATCCGTGTGATCGAACCCGGTGGCCAGGTGCGCACCCTGGCCGGCGGCACGCGACCGGGCATGACCGACGGTGTCGGCGCGCAGGCGCGCTTCGATACGCCGACCGATCTGGCTGTGGATGCGCATGGCACCGTGTGGGTGGCCGACATGCGTAACGATGCGATCCGTCGTATCGCGCCGGACGGCACGGTGGCCACGCTGCTGGGCGGTCGGCCCGCCGATGCCAGTGGGTTGATCCATCGGCCGATGAGCCTGGCGATCACACTGGATGGGGTGATGTACGTCGCCGATGCCAGCGGCCGCGTGCTGCAGGTGTCGCGGGCCGGGCATGTCGTCATGCTGGGTAGCGAGGACGTCGACCAGCGGCTGTCGCGGCCGGCCGGGGTGGCGGTGGATGCACGCGGTGCGGTGTATGTCGGCGATGCCGGCAGTGCCCGCGTACATCGTCTGGTACCGGTCAGCGAGGCCATCGCCAACCCATCGCCGGTGGTGGGGCCGGCGCCCACCCAGCCGCTGCCGCAGACGCAGGGCCGCTGGCCGCTGCAGCCGCAGGATGGCTGGCACGAGGTGGTGGGCACGCTGGGCGAAGTGCGCGGCAACTACCAGGGGCTCAGTCGCGATCACCTGCACGCGGGCCTGGATATCGCCGGCGATGTCGGCCAGCGGGTGGTCGCCATTGCCGATGCCAAGGTGCTCAGCCCGAATGCCAGCTGGGGGCTGGGGCAACTGGGCGAGGGCATGGCGCTGGACACGCTGGGCTACATCCACATGCGCGTGGGCCGCACCGCACAGGGCGCAGTGCTGGATCCGCAACGCTTCCACCTGTTGCGCGATGAGCACGGCGAACCCGAGCGCGTGCGGGTGCTGCGCGGCACGCGCTTCCATGCCGGCGATGCCTTGGGCACGCTCAACGGCATGGCGCATGTGCATCTGACTGCCGGCGCCAATGGCTTCGAGCGCAATGCGGTGCAGCTGGGCTTTACCGGATATGCCGATCACGTCGCGCCACGCATCGATCGCATCGGCTTGCTCGATGCCGGTGGCCAGCCGTTGCCGGTGATCCAGGGCGTGGTACAGGTGCCGCGCGCGGCAGGCGTGCAGATCGTGGTCGACGCCTGGGACCAGGTGGATCGCAACCTGCCGCGTCGCCGGCTGGGGTTGTACGCGCTGGGCTACCAGGTGCTGGATGCGCAGGGCGTGGCATTGCCGGGTGAGGACGCACCACGCATGACGATTGTCTTCAATCGCATGCCGGCCGATCCGGCTGCGGTGTTGCTCGCCTATGCGCCCGATAGCGGGATCACCGTGCACGGCAGCGCGGTGACACGCTTCCGCTACATGGTCAGCAACACCGTGCGCGATGGGCGCATCGGCAGCGGCCAATGGCAGGCTGGCGCGCTGCCGGCGGGCGACTATGTCCTGCGCATCGTTGCACGCGATTACAGCGGCAATGAAGCGATCGGTCACCGCGACCTGCGCCTGCGTGTGGAGTAGCGATACGTGCAGCGATGCGGCGGCAGGCAAACGCTTGCGAGTGTTGTGCGGTGACATAGCAACGACCGGTGGACTGCTGCGCGGTATCTCACGCCGATTCGGTGGCACTGCGTGTGTGTTGCAACACGATTCAATGCGCCGCTGCAGAACGCTGAGCGGCGCAACGTGCGCGCCGGCGTTACGCCACTCGGCGCCTGCAACTGCGTAACGCCGCGCTGCCATCCAAGGATTCGCGATATGTCGGTGGCCATCGGCGCCACGACTCGCGAATACCGCACGTCGGCAGCGCATCCCGGTGCACCGCACCCTGCACGCTTCTGCGAACGGCGTCGGGTTCAAGCAGACGTTGCCGGATTAGATTGCCGTGGCAGGGGATCTCGAGAACCGAAGGAGAAAGACGATGCGCGTAGGTCGCGGCAATCGATGGGAGCCGGTGCGCGCTGCAGGCGCGTTGCGTATGGGGGCGCTTGCACTGCTGTGCGCAGCGGCGGTTGCGGTGTCTGGTGTGGATGGCACGGTGGCGTGGGCGGCCACCGGCCCGGGCGTGGTGACCGGCGACACCATCGTGCACGACCCTTCGATGCTCAAGCTCGGCGATGGGCGCTATTACATCTATTCCACGGTGGGCGTGCTCACCAGCACCGACCGCACCAGATTCAGTAATGCAGGTGCGATCTTCGGCAGCATGCCGGGCTGGGTGAAGACCTATAACCCGAAGAACGAGGTATGGGCGCCGGATGTCTCGCTGCGCGGCAGCAAGTACCTGATGTATTACGCCGCATCGTCGTTTGGTTCCAATGCATCGGCCATTGGCCTGGCCAGCAGCAGCACCGGCAAGCCGGGCTCGTGGAAGGACCAGGGCATTGTCTACGCCTCACGCAGCGGCGACGACTACAACGCCATCGACGGCAACCTGGTGGTGGATGGCAGCGGCAAATGGTGGCTCGCGTTCGGCTCGTTCTGGTCGGGCATCAAGCTGATCCAGCTCGATCCGGGCACCGGCAAGCAGCTGGCCAGCAATACGTTTCGTTACAGCCTGGCGAGCCGGCCTTCGCCCGGCGCAGTGGAGGCACCTTTCATCCAGCAGGCCAACGGGTGGTACTACCTGTTCGTGTCCTTCGATGCGTGCTGCAAGGGCGCCAGCAGCACCTACAGGATCGCCGTGGGGCGTGCGCGGTCGGTGACCGGGCTGTATCTGGATCGTGCCGGGGTGGACATGCGCAATGGCGGCGGTACGGTGATCCATGCCGGCCAGGGCAGCATGCATGGGCCGGGCGGGCAATCGGTGTTCCGCGATGGCGATGGCGACATCCTGGTCTATCACTACTACGACGACCGCGGCGATGCGCGGCTGGGCATCAACCGCCTGGGTTACGACAGCAAGGGTTGGCCGGTGGTGCAGTAACCAACGATCACTGCAGCACGCCGGTACGCCCTGCACTGGCGCAACACGCAGGCGATGCGCGTTGCAGTCATCCGCCGGTGCCGCCGGCTGCCAGTGATGCAAGGGCCGTCAGCGCTGCCGAACAGTGCCCGGCAGCGTGCGCAGGGTCAGCGCGCTGCCGGCTCTGGCTTGCGCACGCGCTTGACGGGCGCGGCGTCCTTGCCCGGATACAGGTTCAACAGCATCAGGGTGACGCCGTTGGTCCAGCCGAAGCCGTCCTGCAAGGCGTATTCGCCACCGCCGCCGCCGGCCGCATCGGCGTGCAGGCCGTATTTTTCCACCAGCTTGTGCTCGCGTGCGAACAGCGCCTGCACCTGGCCGAGGAAGCGTTCGCCGATGCTGCGCGCCAGTGCGTCTTCGCCATACCGGCGCAGGCCGTCCACGGCCACCCATTGCAGCGGCGCCCAGCCATTGGGCTCGTCCCATTGCTGGCCGGTCTTCACCGCGGTGGTGGCCAGGCCGCCGGGGCGCAGCAGGCGCGCACGCACGGTGGTGGCGGTGCGTTGGGCGTGTGCGTCCGAGGCCAGGCCGGTGAACAGCGGATACAGCGCGGCCGCCGTGACCTGGTCGCTCAGGGTTTTGGTTTGCCAGTCGTAGTCGGCGTAATAGCCGGCCGCATTCCACAGGTGCGCATCGATGGCCTGCTTGCGCTGCTGCGCCAGTGCGGCGTAGTCCTGCGTGCACTCGGCGCCGGGTTGCGCGCAGGCCTGGGCCAGGGTGCGCTCCAGGTGGTAGAGCAGGCTGTTGAGGTCGATGGGAACGATGGCGGTGGTGCGGATGGTGCGCAGGTTCTGCCCGTCGGCCAGCCAGCGGCTGGAATAATCCCAGCCGCTTTCGGCACCGGCGCGCAGGTCGCGGTAGACCTCGGCAGCCGGGCGGTCTTGTACTTCGGCGGCGGTGCGGGTGTCGTGCAGCCAGGCTTCCGGGCGCGGGGTATCGCGTTCGTCCCAGTAGCGGTTGAGCACGCTGCCGTCGGCCAGGCGCACCACGTGGCGCGCGGCCTCGCCGGGCGCAAGACCCTCGCTGCCCTGCATCCAGTAAGCGTATTCGGCCTGCAGCTGCGGTAGGTAGCGTTGGTAGACGGCCTCGCCTTCCACGCCGGCCTGCAGTTCCACCATGTAGGAGAAGAACGGCGGCTGCGAGCGGCTCAGGTAATAGGTGCGGTTACCGTTGGGGATGTGTCCGTAGGTGTCGATCAGGTAGGCGAAGTTGTCCAGCATCTGGCGGCTGAGCGTGGTCTGCCCGCTCTTCACCAGGCCCAGCATGGTGAAGTAGGAATCCCAGTAGTACACCTCGCGGAAGCGCCCGCCCGGCACCACGTAGGGATGCGGCAGTGCCAGCAGGCTGCTGTGCGCCGGCACCTGGGTCTGGCTGCGCACCAGCTTGGGCCACAGCAGGTCGATGTGCTCGCGCAGCGCGGTGTCCTGGCGGATCACGTCGGTCTGCACCGGCGGCGATTCTTCGAAGTTGGCGTCCACGAAGCGGCGCAGGTCGAAGCCGGGGTGGTCGTGTTGCGCCAGATAGTCGGCGTTGATCAGTGCCGGGTCGCGCAGCGGCAGGAAGTCGACGAAGTGCTTCTGGTCCTCGAACAGGTCTGCGTTCTGCACCGCCTGGAACAATTCGGGGTAGGCCAGGTCCGGCGTGGGCGGCGTCGAGGCGGGCGCAGTGACGACCGGAGTCTCCAGCGGCGCGGCGGTCAGCGTGCACGGCGCGACGAACATGCTCAGCGACAGGCCAAGCAGCGACGTGCAGCACGGGGGCGCGGCAGAACTCATGGCATCTCCAGAACGGGCAGTGGCGTGTGGCATGGTAAACGACCGAAGTGGCGGGCGGGACCGCGCGGGTGGCCGGAACGCTGGCGCACTTCGCGTGGTGGCAACAGGATTCAGCAAGGTGATCCGGCGCGCCGCCGCAACGTGCGCCAATCCTGGCGTATCGGCGCGGATCGGAGCAGCTTGAGCGCCGCGGCGTCGCCTTGGATCGCCAGTGGAACTGCAAGAAATGCGCCAGAGCCCGGCTTGGCCGGGTGCGGCGCGTGCCCCCGTTGATGCAGTGCGGGCGCAGGCGTCGGCAGGCGCGACACCACGCCGGCATGCGTCAGGGTAACGCGCAGCTTGGCCGTTGCACCGGCGCAGCCGCCCTGGCAGCTAGGTGCGCGGCCCGGCGATGCAACGACATGGCCGGCGAGCGCAGTGAAGCGCGTCAACCGACCGCTTCGATCCCCAGCAGGGTCCGCATCCGCAAGGCATTGGGCACGGCCAAGCCGGCGGCGGTGTTGTCGAAGATCACCCAGCGGTCGGTGCCGGGCCGCGCCGCACCGTGCACGGCTGCCGCCAGCGCGGCCAGCGCCGGCGCATCGTAGCTGCTGTAATAGACGCGCGGACTCCCATGCCAACGCCAGTAGGACGGGCCGGTGGTGGGGTCCGGTGCGGCTGCGGACGGGTGCGGCGCAGGGTCGGCGGCGGCACGTGCGATGCGGTGACGCGTCATCACCGCTTGCGCCTGTGGTGTGAACCAGCTGGCGTGGCGCGGCTCGCAGACCACGCTGCCCTCCCAGCGCCGCCGCAGCATGGCGAAGAAGCTCGCCGCCACGCGCGCGTCGAATTCCGCACTGGGCGGCAATTGCAGGAGCAGGCAGCCCAGGCGTGCGCCCAGCGCACCGGCCTGCGCGATGAAGGCATCCAGCAAGGGGCCGGCTGCCTGCAGCCGCGCATCGTGGCTGATGCTGCGTGGCAGCTTGACCGAGAACCGAAAGTCCTCGGGCACGGTGTCGGCCCAGCGCGCATAGGTGTCGCGGCGGTGCGGGCGATGGAACGAGGAGTTGATCTCTACCGCGTTGAAGCCGGTGGCGTAACGCTGCAGCACGTTGGCGCCTGCGCCGAAGCCGGCACGCTCGGCAGCGGGAATCGACCAACCTGCGCAACCACACCGGAGGCATCCATTTGCGGGGGAAGCGCGAGCAGGCATGGCGTTGATGGTGTTGGCTGACACGACGGTATGCCGGTGCCCACGTCAGGATTCCGTGTGCGCAGCGATCACGACCGACTCACGCGCCGCTTCGATACTGGGGCATGCCCGAAGGCCCCTCACTGGTCATCCTGCGCGAAGAAGCGGCCCGCTTCGTGGGCCGCAAGATGCTGCGCGTGTCCGGCAACAGCAAGCTGGACATCGCGCGCCTGCAACATCGCAAGGTGCTGGCCGTGCGCAGCTGGGGCAAGCATCTGCTGATCGAATGCGCGCAGTTCAGTGTGCGCATCCACTTCCTGCTGTTTGGCAGCTACCGCATCAACGAAGACAAGCCCAACGCCGTGCCGCGCTTGCGGCTGGAGTTCTCCAAGGGCGAGCGATTGAACGTCTATGCGTGCTCGGTGCAGTTCATCGAAGGTCCGCTGGATACGGTCTACGACTGGAGCGCGGATGTCATGAGCCCCCACTGGGACCCAGCGCAGGCGCGCCGCAAACTACGTGCCGCCCCTGCGATGCTCGCAGCCGATGCCTTGTTGAACCAGGACATCTTTGCCGGGGTTGGCAACATCATCAAGAACGAGGTCCTGCATCGGATTGGCGTGCATCCGGAAAGCCAGGTGGGTGCATTGCCGGCACGCAAACTCGGCGAACTGGTCACGCAGGCGCGCGAGTACAGTTTCGATTTCTATACGTGGAAGAAGGCAGCGGTGCTGAAGAAGCACTTCCAGGTGCATACCAGGACCATCTACCCGCGCGATGGCGCGCCGCTGCAGTATCGCAAGCACTTGGGCAAGGCCGGCCGGCGGGCGTTCTTCTGCGAGGTTTGTCAGCGGTTGTATCTGCCTGACGGCGCGTAAGGACAGCGAGCCTGCGATCCGATCTGGGCACTGCCTGCGCGTGATGCGACATGAGCCAACCATCGCGAGTCGCCTTCGGAATGCCCACCCACGACGAGTGACTGCACGCCACCAGGCCCGCTCCAGGCGCTCCGATCCGGCCATGCCCAGCGAATGTGAATGGCGGCTGGGGCTGAGTGGCCGGACAACGAATTTCAAACGCGCGCAAACGCCGGGCCCGCTAGATTTGTGCGCTCGGCACCGTGACTGCAGAAGCGATTGCCAACCCTCCCACCCCACCGGTCTCCCGCATAGTGATTACCCGCAGGAAGGAAGCGCTTGTCCCGCATATGGCTGCAGCCGCATGCACGGGCGCCATCCTGTTCTTTCTTGCCTGCCTGTTGCTGTACATGCCGGCCCCGCGTCAGTCGGTACGCCACGACGAAAGCCTGCAGGTGTACTTCCTGCCACGCCAGCCGCTCACGCAGCCGGCTCCGGCCGTGCCGCCAACGCAGGCCGAGCGACGGCCGCCCGCCGCCGCATCGACCGCACGTGCTGCGCCGCCGCCCACACGCACGCCACCGCCGCAGCGCCAGGTGGCGGCGGCCAATGCATCGGCCAACGATGCGATGGCCGCCCAGCTGTACACCCGCGAGGGCCGCCTGCGCATGCCGCCGGACACCCGGCTGGATCCGCTGGCGCAAGGCGCTGCGGTGCCGCCGGGCATGACCGACGCGCGCGCACAAGCGAAGGCACGCAGCGTGATGGAGCGGGTCAACCCGGTGCAGTACCAGCAAACGCGCTTTGCCAAGGACTGGAAGAGCGATGGCACATTGGGCGATGTGGCGATGCAGGAAATGGATCGCGGCATGAAGAAGTTCAACGACATGCTCAACGGGCCGCAGACGCAGGTGACCAAGGCGCGTCCGCCACCGGATGTGCGCTTCAATCCCGCATTGGCCGGCAATCAGGCCGATCTGGGCAGCGAGGCGACCGGCGATGCCTACAAGGCCGCACCTATCGCGCACGAAAGCCCGCCCGACCTCAAGGGAGAAGCCAGCCGCCGCATCCGCGACGCCCTGGCGTCGCTGGAGCAACGCAGCGCACGCTGCGCTGCATCCCGGCGCACCTCGCTGCTGTCGCCGGTGCGCACGCATCTGTCGGATCTGGAGCGCGCCGAGCACGCACTGAACAACGGCGCCGATCCGGTGATGGCCGCGCAACTGCTGCCGCGCCAGGCCGACAACGCCTACGACATGGCGCGCCGCGCTTTGTGGTACGCGGACCGGCAACTGAAGCAGTGCGCGGTGGGGTGAGTGCTGAGTTTTCGTTGCTGTCTCAAAGCAGTTGGGAGCGCGGTACCGTCATCGTGACGTCGAGCACCGCAGCACTGCCGCACCTCACCCCATCCCATCTCGGCGGGAAAGGGCTTCAGACGCGACGGACGCTGTTGCGTGCTGGAGTTATTGTTTGGCCGCTTGGGTTCAATGGCAGACCAGACTGAAGCAATTCGAGCCACTCTCCCGCCGGGCGAGCACTTCAAGCCCCTGTTCCGCCGGAGAATCGATTCATGCCCCTCTCCCGCCGGGGCGAGAAGGCACGGCTTACGCGCCATTGGCGCATGTGCCTTGGAGCGCCCGCGCCAATGGCGTGGGCCGGGGCGCGGAGCGGGGGTTGGGGTGAGGGTACGCCTGCGGAGCCATGCCTACGCCAGACTCTGGCGGTAACGGTCCTTCTCTGCGCTCAGCGCGATTTCCGCGCGCAGGAACACCTGCCCGATCGGTTCGTCCGCGCGGCTGGCGCGTGCCTCGCCCAGCAACACCGTCAGGCCCAGCGGGTGTTGCTGCTGGGCCACCTCGCGCAGGGCCTGCAGGGTGCGCTCGGCATCGGGACCGCGCAGCACGGCGATGAATTCGGCGCTGTCGGTGACCCGGTCGATGCTGTTGCCGGGGCCTTGCACCAGCGCGGCGAAAGACTGGTCCAGCTGCTGCAGGGTGCGGCCGAGCAGGCGCTCGCTCTGGCGCTCGGCCAGTGCGGCCAGTTCCTGCACTTCCAGGATCACCAGGCGATACGGATCGTCGCTGGTGGCCTGGCCGGCCGCCGCCGCGGCCGCATCGGCGGCCGGCTGCAGGATGGCATCGCGTTCCTGTTGCAGCGCCTGTTGGCGTGCATCCAGCAGGTTCATGGTGACCCGCGCCAACGCCTGCAGGCCGGTGCGCTGCATGTCGTTGAGCCGGCGCGGTTCGGTGTCCAGCACGCAGACGGTGCCCAGCGCCACGCCGTCGTCGGTTACCAGCGGCATGCCGGCATAGAAGCGCGCGCCGGTCTCGCCGGTGACCACGGAAATCTCGCGGAAACGCGGGTCCTGGGTCAGGTCGGGCACTTCCATCAGATTGCTGGGCTCGCGGATGGCGTGATCGCATACCGCCTGACTACGGTCGGTTTGCTGCAGGCCCAGGCCGAGCCGGGCCTTGAACCATTGGCGGTCGCGGTCCACCAGCGACATCAGCGCGATCGGCGTCTCGCACAACGCCGCAGCCACCTGCACGATGTCCTGGTAGGTGTCTTCGGGCAGGCTGTCGACGATGCGATAACCGTCGAGCACCTGCTGGCGGGAAGCTTCGTCTGCCTTCGGCATCTCTTTCATCGGATGAGCCAAGCACCTGTCGAGGAGAGTGCCCAAGCTTAACCGGGCCGGCCGATAACGCAGCGTGGAAAGGCAGGCTGCATCCGACTGTACGGTTGCGCGCTGGATCGGGCCTGCGGCAGTACCGGCCGCGGGATGAGGTCGTCGCCAGCGTGTCCCTGCGGTTGGCGCAGGCCGCTGAGGTCAGCCGCATCATCGGCCCCCTGCACGGTGCAGAGGGCCGATGTGGGGCTGCCTAGCGTTTGACCGGCTTGCCGTCCACGTCCAGCACCTGTACGTCGCCGAGCTTGAGTGCACGTACCGGGGCTTCGATCTTCTTCAGGTCGCCCACGATCACCCAGGTCATGGCCTCGGGTTTGATGATCTGCGCAATGGCCTTCTGCGCCGCCGGTTGATCGATCGCTTCCAGACGCGGCTTGAGGGTCTGCACGTAATCGTCCGGGCGGTCGAACTGCACGATGCCTTCGATTGCGCCCAGTACCGCGCCAGTGGTTTCGAAGCTACCGGGCAGGGCGCGGATGCGCTGGTTCTTGATCTTTTCGATCTCCTCGCTGGTCAGCGGCTTGGCGCCGATCACCGCAGTGGCTTCCTTGAAGATCTCATTGGCCGACTCGGCGGTCTTGTCGGTCTGTACCGGCGCGGAGAACATATAGGGGCGCTGGCCCTGCGCATCCATCATGCGGGTGCCGGCACCGTAGGCCCAGCGCTTGTTCTCGCGCAGGTTCATGTTCAGGCGCGAGGTGAAGGTGCCACCGAAGGCGCCGTTGGCCACGCCGATCGCCAGATTGTCCGGCGCCTTGGTGGACGGTGCGAGCAGGCCGGCCAGAATCACCGACTGCGGCGCATCCGGGCGGTTGATCAGGTACACGCGCGGCTTGGGCTGCGCGGCGACCTGGACCAGGTTCTTCTTCGGCAACGGCGTGGCAGGCGCCTTCCAGTCACCGAAGGCGGCATCCAGCTGCGGGATGATCTGCGCCAGCGTGGTATCGCCGGCCACCAGGATGCGCAGGTTGTCCGGACGCAGCCACTGGCGGTGGAAGGCCTGCAGGTCCTGGGCGTTGAGGCTCTTGATCGCCGCCTCGGTACCGCTGCCGGTGAGCGGGATGCCGTAGGGGTGGTTCTGGCCGAACAGCAACGGCGGCAGCGCACGCAGCGCCAGGCTGTTGGGCTGGGTCTTCTCCTGCGCAATGCCGGCCAGCCACTGGCCACGGATGCGCTCGATGTCGGCAGCCTTGAAGGCCGGGTTGCGCACGATGTCGGAGAACAGCTGCAGCGACGGCTGCAGCTGGTCGTTGAGCGCATCCAGCGAGGCGCTGCAGCTGTCCAGATCGCAGCCGACCGCCGTGATGGCGCCCAGGCGCTGGCGACGCTGCGCCACTTCCACCGAATCCAGCGCGGCGGTGCTTTCGTTCATCAGCGCGGCGCTGAAGCTGGCGGTGCCGAGCTTATTGCCCTGGTCTGCGGCGTAGCCGGCGTCGAACAGCAGCTCAACCTGGGTCACCGGAATGGTGTGGCGCTCGGCCAGGATCACCTCGATGCCGTTCTTCAACTTGCCGCGCTGCAACTGCGGGAAGCTCAGGTCCGGGAATTGATCGGTCTGCGGCACGCCCTTGCTGCGATCGAGCGTGCTGGCGACGGTCTTGTACTTGCCCGCAGCCGGCAGCTTCGGCGCCGGCTTGCCGGCTTCTTCGCCGCGTGCAACCACCGCCTTGTCCTCGGCGGCCGGGTCGAAGTCCTTGCCGGCCGGCAGCACGGTGAGCAGGTAGTCGCCCTTGCCAAACCAGGTGGCAGCGGCCTGCTTGACGCTGTCCACGGTGGCGGCCTGGCCGCGTTGCAGGTCTTTCTTGTAGGCGCCCGGGTCGTCGCGGTAGACCTGGCCTTCAGCCAGGATCACCGCCTTGCCACTGAAGCCGCCGACCTTTTCCAGCCCGCGCACGAAGCCGGCGCGGTAGGCCACCTGCGCGCGCTGCAATTCGTCGGTGGTCGGGCCCTGGGCGATGAACCTCCTGAGTTCCTCGTCGATGATCGCCTCGACCTTGGCCGGGTCCACGCCGTCCTTGACGTCGGCCTGGATCTGCACCTGGCTGGACAGCGCGAACGGCTGCACCGAGGCGGAGACGTCGTCCACCAGGTTGTCCTGGTAGACCAGGCGCTGGTACAGCCGCGAGGTCTTGCCGCCGCCGAGCACGGTGGTGGCCAGGTCCAGCTGGATCACATCGTCGGTGCCCAGCTGCGGCGCGGCCCAGGTGCGGTAGATGCGCGGCTGCGAGACATGGTCGTGCTGCACGCCACGCTTCTGCGCGGCCAGCGGGGTGATCCACGGCTGCTGGCGGGGCACCGGCTTGCCGGACGGGATGTCGCCGAAATACTGCAGCGCCTTGGCCCGCGCCTGCGCCACGGTGATGTCGCCGGCCAGCACCAGGGTGGTGTTGGCCGCGCCGTAGTTGTCGTTGAACCACTGCTTGACGTCGCCCAGCGAGGCCGCGTCCAGATCTTCCATCGAGCCGATGGTGTCGTGCTGGTAGGGGTGGTTGGCCGGGAACAGGTTGGACAGGATGTTCTGGTCCACGCGGCCATACGGGCGGTTCTCGCCCTGGCGTTTTTCGTTCTGCACCACGCCGCGCTGGGTATCGAGTTCTTCCTGGCCGATCGCACCGAGCAGGTGACCCATGCGGTCCGATTCCAGCCACAGCGCGGTATCCAGCGCGGTGGTCGGCACGGTCTCGAAGTAGTTGGTGCGGTCGAACCAGGTAGTGCCGTTCATGTCGGTGGTGCCGACCTTTTCCAGCGGCGCGAAGAAGCTGCCCTTGTTGTTCTCCGAGCCGGAGAACATCAGGTGCTCGAACAGGTGCGCAAAGCCGGTCTTGCCGGCCGGTTCGTCGCCGGACCCGATGTGGTACCAGATGCTCACCGCCACCACCGGCGCCTTGTGGTCTTCGTGCACCACCACGGTCAGGCCGTTGGGCAGGGTGAAGCGGGTGTAGGCGATGTCGGGAATGGCGCTGCTGGCCGCGGGCTTGGATAGGCTGGCCGGGGCGGCAGCGACGGCGGGGGCAACGGATCCGGCAGCAACGCCGAGCACACCGGCGATCAACAGGGACAGCGGACGCAGCATGTGACACTCCAGGACGGGACAATCGGCCGAGGGTAGTGGCTGCCTGGCGAGGCCGCAAATGCGGTCCGGCAGGGTGACGGCCGGTCGCGGCAGGGCGGCGAAGCCGGCACCGTCGGGGCCGGCGGCAGGGGCGGGCCTGGGCCGCGCTCGTGGCTTGCCGTCGCGCTGCTGGAAGGTGGTATGGGGCCGCGCTGCGGGCAGGTCAGACGCACAGCACCGGCCAAGGTGTGCTGCCCTGGCCGGCGGGCGAGCCCGGCCCATGCCGATGGTCCGCCGGCGTCGCGATGCTGCCCTACGAGCGGCTAGCCAAAACGACTGCGCTCACCGCCAGGCGGACGCGGCCGGTGCTCGGTGCGGCATGTGCCATTCGTACGCTGGGGTTCCTCGGCGCCGTCCACATCCACCTGACGACCGCTCGCCACGTCTTGCCAGCCGCTCCAGACGCACAGGTAGGGCGGGTCCGCGCCGCGTTCGCAACCAGAGTTCGCACGCCCTGGGGGACCGCAGTCGACCCCGCTGTACCGGGATGCCGACGGATCCGCGTCAACGAACGCGGCCGCGGACGCTTAAGTTGGCCATCGCCTCGCCGTTACTTCGGGCGACCTACCTTGACCCGACGCCACTCGCCGACCACGCCATGACCGCCCCGCTGCCGCCCGTGCCGATCCCCGCCAACGATGCCCTGCGCGTGGAAGCGGTACGCCGGCTGGAGGTGCTGGACACCGAAGCCGAAGCCGAGTTCGACGACATCGCCTGGCTGGCCGCGCACGTGACCGGTGCGCCGATGGCGCTGGTGTCGCTGCTCGATGCCGACCGGCAGTGGTTCAAGGCGCGCTGCGGTACCGACCTGGAAGGCACACCGCGCAGCGTGTCGTTCTGCTCCTACACGGTGATGGGCACCGAGCTGATGGAGGTGCCCGATGCCGAGGCCGACCCGCGCTTCGTCAACAACCCCTTGGTGACCGCGGCCCCAGGCGTACGCTCGTATGTGGGCGTGCCGCTGATCGGCCGCGAAGGCTACGCCTATGGCACCCTGTGCACGCTCAGCACCCGATCGCGCGTGCTCGAGGAAAATCAAAAGCAGGCGCTGATCCGCTTGGCGCGGCAGGCGGTCAGCCAGCTGGAAGCCCGCCGCGACCGGTTGACCGCACAGGCGCAGCGGCAGACCCTGAGCATGTTGCTGGAAGCCATGCCCGATGGCGTGGTGGCCTGCGGCACCGATGGCCTGCTGCGCGAGTTCAATCACGCTGCGCGGCAATGGCACGGCACCGATCCGCGCGTACTGCCGCCGGCGCAGTGGGCGCAGCACTTCGACCTGTACACCGCCGATGGCAACGGCCTGTTGCCTACCGAAGCCATTCCGCTGCTGCGCGCCTGGCGCGGCGAGCACGTGCGCAATGCCGAGCTGGTGATCCGCGCCACCGGGCAACCGGCGCGCAGCGTGCTGTGCAATGCGGATCCGGTGGTGGGCGACAAGGGCACCGCACTGGGCGCGGTCTGCGTGATGCACGACATCACCGAGCTCAAGAATGCGTCGGCGGCATTGTCGGCCGAGCGCGCGCGCTTGCAGGCGCTGGTGGATGCCTCGCAGGACGTGGCGATCATCGCCTTCGATCCGCTGGGCCGGATCGAGCTGTTCAATCCCGGTGCCGAACAGCTGCTGGGCTATACGGCCGAGGAGGTCCTGGGCAGCGGCCCGGCACGCTTCCATCTGCAGGCCGAGCTGGAACGCCATATGGCCACCCTGGCGCTGTCGCCACCGTCGTACGTGAAACTGGCCGCGGCCTCGGCTGGCGACGTGCTGCGCGAGGAGCTGTGGACCCTGGTGCGCAAGGACGGCGAGCTGCGCCGCGTGCGCCTGTGTTTCAACATCATCCACGATGCACAGCAAGGGCTGGCCGGCTACCTGGCCATGGCCATCGACGTCACCGCCGAGCTGCAGGCGCAGGCCGCCGCGCAATTGGCGGCAGAACGGTTCGCCGGTGCCTTCGAAACCGCGCCGCAGGGCATGGCCATCGTGTCGCTGGAAGGCGCCTGGCGCGACGTCAATCCGTCGCTGTGCAGCATCCTGGGCTACCCACGCGAGCAGCTGCTGCGCACCACCTTCCAGCAGATCACCTATCCGGAGGATCTGGATATGGACCTGAAGCTGGTGCAGGAATTGATCGACGGCAAACGCGACAGCTACAGCCTGGCCAAGCGCTACATCAGCCAGCAGGGCGCGGTGATCTGGGCGCAGTTGTCGGTGTCGCTGGTGCGCGACGGCAGCGGCGCGCCGGTGCATTTTGTTTCGCAGATCCAGGACGTCACCGAGCGCCATGTCGCCGCCGAGCGCCTGGCCGAAAGCGAAGCGCGGCTGCGGGCCATCAGTGATGCCACGCCGGCGCTGGTCAGCCAGTTCGATGCCAGCCAGCGCTGCCTGTTTGCCAACGAAGCGCACCGCGACTGGCTGGGCGTGGAGCCCGCCAGTCTGGTCGGCACACCCATCACCCATCTGCTCGGCGCAGCGCTCAGCGTTCCCGCCCGCATCGCGCTGGCGCAGGTGGCGGCCGGACAACGCGCCAGCTTCGAACATGTGCTGCGGATCGGCAGCACGCCGCGCGATGTGGAGATCACCCTGGTGCCGGAAACCCGCCGTTCGCGGGCGGGCACGCAAGGCTTCTTCCTGATGGCGCAGGACGTCACCGCGCACAAGACGCTGCACCGCCTGATGCACGAGCGCGCCACCCGCGATGCGCTGACCTGCCTGCCCAACCGCCACGCCTGGACCGAGGCCTTGCAGGCTGCGGTGGTGCAGGCGCAGCAGTTGCAGCGCGCGGTGGCGGTGATGTTCCTGGACCTGGATGGCTTCAAGCGCATCAACGACACCTATGGCCACCGCGCCGGCGATGCAGTGCTGGTGGCGTTCGGTCATTGTCTGCAACGCGCGGTGGAGGGGCGCTACCTGGTGGCGCGCCTGGCCGGCGATGAATTCGTGGTGCTGCTGGACAATCTGCAGACACCCGAGGCGGACTGCGCCGCGGTGGCCGAGCGCATCCGTCATGCTGCCGCCGTTGGTGCCCTGTTTGGCGAGCAGCGGCTACCGATCCAGCCCAGCATCGGCGTGGCCTGGCAACACGGCCAACAGGCCGATGCTGCCAGCCTGATGCATGCCGCGGACGAGGCGATGTATGCGGCAAAAAATGCGCGCTGCAAAGGAGCCGCGACGAACGGCCGCGACGCTACGCGTTGAAGTAGCGGGTCATTGGCGGTGCATCGCTGTTCCTTCTCCCCACGGGAGAAGGTGCCCGAAGGGCGGATGAGGGTACGTCAGCCGATGGTGATTGCGGCCGCCCGTCTTTTGACGAGCGGTAAATACTCGTCGATTCCCCATTCCCCATTCCCCATTCCCCATTCCCCATTCCCCATTCCCTATTCCCTATTCCCGCTGACTGTCGGTACGCATGCCTGATAGTCGATGCATCTCGTTTGCTTAGTAATGCATCTGGTGTGCATCGAAGCCTCCCGGCTGCCGGGCACCCTCACCCCAACCCCCGCTCCGCGCCCCGGCCCGCGCCATTGGCGCGGGCGCTCCAAGGCACACGCGCCAATGGCGCGTAAGCCGTGCCTTCTCGCCCCGGCGGGAGAGGGGCTTTGGCACGCGTTGGACGCTGTTCCTTCTCCCCACGGGAGAAGGTGCCCGAAGGGCGGATGAGGGTACGTCTGCCAATGTGGTGATGGCAGTCGCCCGTTTTTATGCTGCCTGAGCGGCACCGCGGGGCTGTGTCGAGGCGGGATGCGCCGGTGCCAGGCGGAACACGGCCACCGCGCGTGCCAGGTCCGCGGCCTGGTCTTCCAGGCTGCGTGCGGCTGCCGTGGCTTCTTCCACCAGTGCTGCGTTCTGTTGGGTCATTTCATCGAGTTGCATCACCGTGGTGCTGACCTGTTCGATACCGGCGCTCTGTTCGGTGCTGGCGGCGGTGATTTCGGCCATGATGTCGGTCACGCGCTTCACCGAGCTGACCACCTCGGTCATGGTACTGCCGGCCTGTTGCACCAGGCCCGAGCCCTGTTCCACCTTTTCCACCGAGTCGGAGATCAGTTGCTTGATCTCCTTGGCCGCACCGGCCGAACGCTGCGCCAGCGCACGCACTTCCGTCGCCACTACCGCAAAGCCGCGGCCCTGTTCGCCGGCGCGCGCAGCTTCCACCGCTGCATTCAGGGCCAGGATGTTGGTCTGGAACGCGATGCCGTCGATCACTCCGATGATGTCGGAAATGCGCGCCGAGGCCTGGGTGATCGCCTGCATGGTGGTGACCACGTCCTGCACCACGCGCCCGCCGCTTTCGGCGACCTCGCCGGTGCCCTTGACCAGCTGGTTGGCCTGGCGCGCGTTGTCGGCATTCTGGCGCACGGTGGACGTCAGTTCTTCCATCGAGGCGGCGGTTTCTTCCAGGTTCGCAGCCTGGTTCTCGGTGCGCGTGGACAGGTCGGCGTTGCCGCTGGCGATCTCGCCGGCGGCGGTATTGATCATCTCGGCCGAATGCTGGATGCCCTGCACGATGCGGGTGAGCTGGATCGCAGTGCGGTTGGCGGCGTCGGCCAGGCGACCGAACGCGCCTTCGTAATGCGATTCCACCCGTTGCGACAGGTCGCCATCGGCAATGGCGGCCATGATGCGGCCCACATCGTCCAGGCCGGCATCGGCCTGCTGCATCAAACGGTTCAAGGCCTGCACCATTTCCGCAAACGCGAACTGGTAGCGCCCCTGCTCGCCGCGTGCGGAGAAGTCCCCACGCGCGGCCGCATCGGCCAGGCGCGCGATATCGCCATTGATCGCCGACAGATTGCGCTTCACCGTATCCAGCGCGTCATGCAGGGCCGCGCGCTGGCCGGGCAGGCGGCGCATGTCGCGGCGCAGATCGCCACGGCCATACTCGCTCATGACATCCATCGCTTCGTTGATGGCATCCAGGTGCTCGAACACCACGGTGTTCACGCCATGTGCCAACGTACCGTAATCGCCGGGAAAATCTTCCGGAATACGGTGCGCGATGTTCTCGCCCTGCTGCAGGCGGATCATGGTCTGCATCTCGCCATTGAAGCGCTGCAACTGGGTCTGCATCTGCTGCATGCTGTGCATCAGCTGGCCGGTTTCATCGCGCGATTCGACACGGATGTCGTTGTCGAAGCGGCCCGAGGCGATCGCTTCGGCAGTGCGGGTTGCTGCACGCAACGGCGCGGCCATGGCCGAGGCGATCAGCCAGCACACACCGATCACCATCGCCACCAGTGCGGCGCCGATCAGGGTCAGCGTGCGGGTGAAGCCCCAGGCCTGCACCTGGATGTCTTCGGCGTAAACGCCCATCACCAACACCCAGTTCCAGGCCGGGAAGGTCTTGGCATAGCTGATCTTGGGAAGTTGTTCCTGCTTGCCCGGCTTGGGCGCGTCGTAGTAGCTGAAGCCGTCGCCGCTGTCGATGGCGGTCTTGATGTCGCGATACACGTACTGCCCGGCATCGCTCTTGTAGTCGCTCATATCGGTACCGACGGCGCGCTTGGGATGCATCAGGATGCGCATCTGCGGATCGACGATGAAGAAGTAGTCCACGCCCTCGTTGGTGCGCATGTCGGCCAGGGTGGAGCGTGCAGCCTCCTTGGCCTGGTCAGCGGTGAGTTCGCCGCGTTTGACCTTGTCGGCGTAGTGCTGCATCACGGTCAGCCCCATCTCGACTTCGGTCTTGACGCTGAGCTTGCGCGCTTCGATCAGGTCCAGGTATTGCAGGCGCGCGGCGGCGACGGCCAGCAGGATCACACCGACGGTGAGGAGCGTGCACAACAGGACGAACTTGCGGGTGAGCGGGAGATTGGCAACGTGACGACGCAACAGGGAGACAACAGGCATGGCAACGACATCCAGGAAGGCGCAGGGCGCTACCTACGGGATATCGGCGGCGGCGAGAGGGGATGAAGCGCTATCTGCGGCAGCGCCTGCTTGTAGTTGCGGCATGTCGATGCATCGCAGCTGCCTGCATGCCGGGCGGCCAGCGACACCGGCAATGCGCGGCGATGAATCACGCGTAGAAGTGCAAGGGCGTCCGCTGCTTGCGTCGCATTGCACGCAGTGATGTCAACTGCGCGCAACGGTCGTGGTGTGGATGCGATGCGCAGGCAGTTCCGCATGACGGATCCTGGCCGGACGAGATGCAGTGATGGAATCGCACCGATGCCGGGCATGCCGACCACGGCGCGTGGTCGGCATGCAGTCTTCAATCCAGCCATGCGGTGATCGCTCGATCACCGCATGGCCGGTGGGGCGGACACGCAGGGTATCCGCCCCCCGCTCTTCACTTAGGTTGCCGAGCAGAAGCCGAATTCGGCCGTCGCGCCGGCTGAGAGCGTGCGGTTGAAATCCACGCCGCTGGCGTTCAGGGTGCTGCCGCTCTGCGACCACACCACGTTCCAGGCGTTGTTGACCTTGCCGGTGACCGGCACCGTCACTGCCCAGGTGCCGCTGGCGGTACCGGTGTTGGTGACCTGCACGCGGTTGCACGAGCCACCGTTCCAGCTGCTGTCCAGGATCACCTTGGTGCTGAAGCTGCTGGTGCCCGGGGTGGGCGTCGGCGTCGGCGTGGGAGTCGGAGTGGGCGTAGGCGTGGGAGTGGTGTTGGACACGGTGCCCCACAAGGTGCGCAGCAGGGTCATCTTGTCCTGGCGCACCGTGGTCCAGTCGTCGCGCAGGATGCCGCCGGTATCGCCGCTGTTGGGATTCCACGACCAGTAGAAGCCTTCGTTGATGCCCTTGCTGCGCAGGTACTTCACCAGCGCGTCCTGCCAGACCTTATCGCGCGCATCGCCTTCGCCGTACTTGCCGCCGAATTCGCCCAGCAGCAAGGCGTACTTGCCGATGAACTGACCGAAGTGACGGTCCCAGATGGCCGGCATGTTGTTGGGGAAATTGCTGTCGTTGAAGTACGACTGCACGTACACGTCCGGGCCGTACACGTGCGGCGCCAGCAGCAGGCGGTTGGCCGGAATGTTCAGCGGGGTGCAGGCCAGCGGCTGCAGGTTGCCGCCCCAGTAGATCCCGCCATTGGTCGAGCACACCGGGTTGTCGCCGATGCCTTCCACCGCAATGATCCACTTCGGCGCCACCGCCAGCACCGCGGCCGAACCGCGTTCGGCGGCCTTGTTCCAGTCGGTGGCGGCGTTGCCGGTGCCCCAGGTGGCGGCGCCGTGCGGTTCGTTCTTCAGGTCCAGGCCGAGCACGTAGGGCACGTTCTTGTAGCGGTTGGCCACAAAGCGCAGGTCGGCCAGCCACTGGGCTTCGGAGTAGGAGCCGGTGTACCAGAGCTCGGAGATGCTGGCGCAATCGGGGGTGTGGTGATCCAGCAGCACGTACATGCCGCGTGCGTTGAATTCGTTGATCACCTTGTCGAGGATCTGCAGCGAGGTCAGGCCCTGCAGATCGGCATTGCGGCTGTAGTCGATGCTGCTGGGCATCTGGCCGCTGCGCAGCGTGGCCGGGCAGAACGGCAGGCGCACGGCGTTGAAGCCCAGGCCCTGCATCTGCACGATCATGTCCTTCCAGTTGCGCGCCCACAGACCATGCATGACATGGTTGCCGGTCTCGAAGCCGAACACGTTGACACCCTTGAGCTGCACCACCTTGCCGCTGTCGTCGACAACCCTGTTGTTGCTGATGGAATAGCTGAACGCCGGTGCGGCGGCCATGGCCAGCGCGGTGGCGAGTGCGAGCCTGCCTGCGGTCCTGAGAATCGACATGGTTTTCTCCCTAGATGACCGAGCTCGACACCCGAGCCCGGGGGGCGCATCTTGGTCTGCAGCCGCGTTGCGTGGCGTGATCGCTGCCACAGAAATGCGCATTGGCGCACAGATCACAGGCGGGCTGCGGGCGCGGTCGCTTTCCCGCACACTATCGCCGCTGCGCAGTGTCCGCAGGCTGTCCTTTCTGTCCCCGGAGTGTCTCCCGATGTCCCTTTTGCGTGCCGAACTGGCGCAGTGGCGCGCGTCGCCCGCGCGCGAACTCATGGCCGGTGCGGTCGCCACGTTTGCCCTGATTCCCGAGGTGATCGCGTTCGCCTTCGTGGCTGGGGTGGATCCGCAGGTCGGTCTGTTCGCATCCTTCGTCATCGGGATCGTGATTGCGTTTTGTGGCGGACGCCCGGCGATGATTTCCGCCGCGGCAGGCTCGGTGGCGCTGGTGGCCGCACCACTGGTGGCCGCGCACGGCTTGCCGTACCTGCTGGCCGCCGGCCTGCTGGCTGGCGTGGTGCAGATCGCGTTCGGGCTGCTGCGGCTGGGCGTGCTGATGCGCTTTGTCAGCAGTTCGGTGCGCACCGGTTTCGTCAACGCGCTGGCGGTGCTGATCTTCGCCGCGCAGCTGCCGCATCTGCTGGGCGCCAACCTCGCCACCTGGGCCATGCTCGGGGCGGGCCTGGCGATCATCTACGGCCTGCCGCGCCTGCGCGTGCCCGGGCTGTCGGCGATTCCCTCGCCCCTGCTGTGCATCGCGCTGCTGACCATCGCCGGCAGCGCGATGCAGTTGCCGCTCAAGACCGTGGCCGACCTGGGCAAACTGCCCGACGCGTTGCCAGTCCTGCAGTGGCCGTCGGTGCCGCTGACGCTGGAGACCTTGCGCATCATCGCGTTGCCGGCGCTGGCCATCGCCATGGTGGGCCTGCTCGAATCGCTGATGACCGCGCGGGTGGTCGACGAGCTCACCGACACCCCCAGCGACAAGAACCGCGAGTGCACCGGGCTGGGCATCGCCAACGCGGCGGCCAGCCTGTTCGGCGGCATCGCGGGTTGCGGCATGATCGGGCAGACCGTGGGCAACGTGAAGTATGGCGGCCGTGGCCGGCTGTCGACGCTGTTTGCCGGGGTGTTCCTGCTGATCCTGATGGTGCTGCTCAAGCCGTGGGTGTCGCAGGTTCCGGTGGTGGCGCTGGTGGCGATCATGGTGATGGTCTCGGCCGAGACCTTCGACTGGCGTTCGCTGCGCACCGTCGTCACCCATCCGCGCACCTCCAGCGTGGTGATGCTGGCCACCGTGGCGGTGACCCTGGCCACCCACAACCTGGCCGCCGGGGTGGCGGTGGGGGTGGTGTTGAGCGGGGTGTTCTTCACCTTCAAGGTGGCCGGGCTGCTGCAGATCGCGCACGACGATGGCGCAGACGGCGTGCGGACCTACAGCGTGCGCGGGCAGGTGTTCTTCGCCTCGGCCGACGTGTTCATCGATGCCTTCGATGCGCGCCAGGTGCCCGGCCGTAGCGTGGTGATCGATGTCAGCCGTGCGCACTTCTGGGACATCACTGCCGTGGCCGCCCTGGACAAGGTGGTGCAGCGGCTGCGGCACCACGATCTGGAGGTGCAGGTCAGGGGCTTGAACGCCGGCAGCCGGCGCCTGATGCAGGCGCATGCGCTGGGCGAGGACGCGCTGGAATCCGCGCTGCCCTGAGCCGGCGCGGGCGCTGCGAATGCCGGGCGTGGCGGGCGTTTTTGTCCGCTGCGCAGGCGGGCTGGCCGGTGGCTGAGGGCGGGGCGGTCAGCGGCCTCAAGTTTGTGGGGCCCACGCCGATGAACCGGCATCCTGATTGCCGGTCGCCGTCGTGAAGCCTGTGCGTTGCCACTGCCGTTGTCTGCCAGCCGTCCGTGCCCGCCACGCCAGGTCGGCATCTGCGTGTGGACAGAGGCGCCGATGAGCGCCACGCCCTTGCTGGAGCGGATGGTGGACATGACGGCCATCCGTGATGCCGATCTGCTCGACCTGAGCCTGCTGCGCACCATGCGCGAGGTCTGTGCCGCCGACGAGCTGTCGCTGCTGCGCATCGCCCCGGACGGCCGCAGCATGGCCGAAACCCGGCTGCGCGACGATGGCCGGCTGCAGTTGACGGTGGCCGAGCTGAAGGATGCGCAGCTGCGTGCCCAGCTGGCCGAGGTGCATGGCGCGGGCGATGTGGTGCAGTTGCACCAGGACGGCCGCGCGTTGCTGGTCTACCCGATGATGGAAGCGCGTGGCATCCGCACCTGCCTGCGGGTAGGCAGCGCACGCGCACCCGGTGCCGCCGAGCAGGCGATGCTGCAGGGCTTCGCACGCTTCTTCCAGAACTACCGCAGCCTGCTCGACGATGCCCAGCGCGACGCGCTGACCGGCCTGCGCAACCGCAAGACCTTCGACGATGTGATCCTGCAGCTGTTCGCCGGCAGCGCCGAGGCGGCAGCGGCGCAGGGCGTGTGGCTGGGGATCGTGGACATCGATCACTTCAAGCGCGTCAACGACACCTTCGGCCATCTGTACGGCGACGAGGTGCTGTTGCTGGTGGCGCAGCTGATGCAGCGTACGTTTCGCCAGGACGATCTGCTGTTCCGGTTCGGCGGCGAGGAATTCGTGATCGTGCTGCGCGGGGTGGATCGCGATGTCGCGGTCGGCCTGTTCGAGCGCTTCCGCGCGGCGGTGGCCGGGCACGACTTCCCGCAGGTCGGCCAGGTCACCCTCAGCACCGGCATCGTGGAACTGCGCCATGGCCGCTTGATCAGCCAGATGCTCGACGAGGCCGACAAGGCGCTGTACTGGTCCAAGCAGCACGGCCGCAATCGCGCCGCGGTGTATGCCGAACTGATCGCCAGCGGGCAGATGCAGCAGCTCGCCCCGCAGGTCGGCAGCGTCGACCTGTTCTGAGCGCGAGGACCGGGCGCGCTGCGCATCTCGCGCCGGTACGCGTGCGCCGAATCGGCCTGGATGGCGCGTGCAGCGTCTGCTCCGCGCGGCGTGCAGCCTCCTGACGCCTGCGCGCAATCCCGCCACGCCGGCAACCCAAGCGGTGTCCGCGTGCAGCAGGCACGGCGGCACGGATCGCGCCTCATTGCACCGCCAGCAGGTCCCGGCCGCAGTGGCTACACTCCGGGGCTGTTCGGACAACACCTGGGGTGCTGCAGTGAAGCGAGTTGTGATCAAGCGTGCCGGCAAGACCGTGGCGATGGGCCTGCTGGCGATGGCGGTCTCGACCGTGGTGATGGCGCAGGCGCCGACGTTCGATGGCGCGCGCATCTCGCGCGATGTCAGGGAACTGGCCTCCGACGCCTACGAAGGCCGCGGCCCGGCCACCGCCGGCGAAGAGAAGACCATTGCCTACCTGAGCAAGCAGTTCGCAGATGCCGGCCTGCAGCCTGGCGGCGATCTCGCCGATGGCAAGCGCCTGTGGACCCAGGCGGTGCCGCTGCGGCGCGCCGATATCGTCGGTGCACCGACCATCGCGCTGGCCGATGCCGGCAAGTCGCAGCCGCTGACCCAGGGCAAGCAGATCGCCATCCGCGCCGCACTGGACGGATCGTCCACCGTCGACATCGCCAACGCGCCGCTGGTGTTCGTCGGCTACGGCGTCAAGGCGCCCGAGCGCGACTGGGACGACTTCAAGGGCGTGGACCTGAAGGGCAAGATCGCGGTGGTGCTGATCAACGACCCGGACTTCGAGACCGGCAAGGGCGCCTTCGACGGTGCCGGCATGACCTACTACGGCCGCTGGACCTACAAATACGAAGAGGGCGCCCGCCAGGGCGCGCTCGGCGTGCTGGTGGTGCACGAAACCGCACCGGCCTCCTACGGCTGGGACACCGTGGCCAGTTCCAACACCAACACCATGTTCGACGTGGTGCGCGACAACCCGCGCAGCGCGCATCCCACGCTGGAGGGCTGGATCCAGCGCGATCTGGCCGCCGACCTGTTCAAGCGTGCCGGGCTGGACTTCGACGCCTTGAAGAAGCAGGCGCAGACCCGCGGCTTCACGCCGGTGGAACTCAAGGGCCAGCGCCTGAGCGCCAGCTACCAGGTCAGTTCCGACGTGATCACCTCGCATAACGTCGTGGCGCGGCTGGAGGGCAGCAAGCGGCCCGACGAGACGCTGATCTACAGCGCGCACTGGGACCACATCGGCGTGGGCAAGCCGGATGCGCGGGGCGACACCATCTTCAATGGCGCGCTGGACAACGCCAGCGGCACCGCCGCCCTGCTGGAGCTGGCGCGCGGCTTCGCCAAGGCGCCCAGGCCGGAGCGCTCGGTGGTATTCCTGGCGGTCACCGCCGAGGAAAAGGGCCTGCTGGGCTCGGAGTTCTACGCCTCCAAGCCGCTGTACCCGCTGGACACCACGGTGGCGGTGATCAACATGGACGGCATGAACCCGTTCGTGCCCTCGCGCGACTTCGGCATCTACGGCACCGCCAAGCTCGACCTGCTCGACCAGCTCAAGACCGTGGCCGCCCAGTCCAAGCTGCGCTACACGCCCGATCCCAAGCCGCAGGCCGGCTACTTCTTCCGTTCCGATCACTTCTCCTTCGCCAAGCGCGGCGTGCCGGCGCTGTCGTATGCGGCCGGGCAGGATTGGGAAGTGGGCGGCGTGGCAGCAGGCAAGGCCGCCTCCGACGACTACACCGCCAAGCGCTACCACCAGCAGGGCGATGAGTGGAAGCCGGACTGGAGCTTCGCCGGCGCCGCGCGCGACCTGGGCGTGCTGTACACGCTGGGCCAGCAGCTGGCCGACTCGCGCCAGTGGCCGAACTGGAGCAGCGATTCGGAGTTCCGCGCCACCCGCGATGCCAGCGAGGCGGCACGCAAGTAACAACGTTGTTGCGCTACTGTCGGGCGCGCGTTGCGGTGTTCGCTGCGCAGAGCACCGCGCCCTCGGCTTGTTTGCGTTTGCTGCAGGTCCCTTGCCCGCCCACCATCGCGGGACACGCTGCAAGTACGTCCCTGTAAGCTCTTTGGCGGCATCCATGCCGCCAAAGGTCCCGCGACGGTGAGCGGGCAAGGACCAGTGGAGTTGGTCGGTGTGCAGAGCGTTCAATAAAAACAGCCAGCAAACTGTCTGGTGCGCCGATTCCGTTCTTCGATGAAGCCACCAGCCAACTGGCTGGCGCGGTGTCCTCACCGCTTGCGGGACCGTTGGCGGCATGGATGCCGCCACCGAGCCCCCACGGACGGGTTAACGGCGTGTCCCGCGAGCGGTGAGGGCACGGCGCGCTCGACCAGCCCGGCTTTAGCTCCCGGCCTTGGCTGCGTCGAAAAACCTGACAACCCAACGCCAACGCCCCAGGTTGCACCTTATGGCACACCACTTGCTGTACAGCCCGGCCAGCAGCCGTGACAACGGGTGCGCCAGCCTGCAATCTGTTGGGGTTGCGTTCGGTTGTCACGGCGTAGTCTGCCGCGCGGTCCTCGTCGGGAGGGGCGAAGACCGCACAATGGTCTTCGTTTCCTTTAACGGACGATTCTTTAGGATGAGCCGCGACGTTGCGTCGCCGCCAGGAGAGTTTGTGCATCGGAGTGGTTCCAAAGCTGCCCATCCCGCGTTGTGCCTGCACAGCGCAAGGCTCGCTCCCGTCGTCGCGCCCAGCTCGCTGTCGCCATGCGTGGCCGCGATGCATCTTCCGTTTCCGCCCACACTGTCGCGCTCGTGCGACGGGCAGCCCTGATGGACGGTACCGTGACCCTTTCCCCCGCACCAACCGGCTTGCCCCCCGTCTCCGCGCTCGATGCCGGCCAGCCCACGCTGCCGCCGGAAGCGCCGTTGGCGATGCCCGAACAATCGCTGCGCGAGGGCCAGTTGCAGGTGCCGCACCAGCGCACCTCGCCGCCCGGCATCGGGCTGCGCCGCTTCTATCTGATCGGCGGCACCTTGGCTACCACCGCGATCGCGGTGTGGGTGATGCTCAGCGTGCTGTGGCCGGACGGCATCAGCGTGCTGGAAGGCTGCCTGCTTGGGCTGTTCGTGCTGCTGTTCGCCTGGATCGCGATGTCCTTCGCCAGCGCCGTGGCCGGGTTCGTCACCGTGGTGGCGCGTGCCGGGCGCAAGCTCGGTATCGATCCGGAGCAGCCGCTGCCCACGCTGCGCTCGCGCACCGCGCTGCTGATGCCCACCTACAACGAAGACCCGCGCCGGCTGCTGGCCGGGCTGCAGGCCATCTACGAATCGGTGGCCGAGACCGGCCAGCTGGAGCACTTCGATTTCTTCGTGCTCAGCGACACCACCCGCGAGCATATCGGCCGCGCCGAAGAGCTGGTCTATCACGAACTGTGCGATCGCGTCGGCGGGCATGGGCGCATCTTCTACCGCCGCCGCGCCGACAATGCCGCGCGCAAGGCCGGCAACGTGGCCGACTGGGTACGCCGCTTCGGCGGCAGCTATCCGCAGATGCTGATCCTGGACGCCGACAGCGTGATGACCGGCGACACCATCGTGCGGCTGGTCGCCGGCATGGAAAACAACCCGGACGTGGGCCTGATCCAAACCCTGCCGGCGGTGGTCAACGGCCAGACCCTGTTCGCCCGCATGCAGCAGTTCGGCGGGCGCGTATATGGGCCGATCATCGCCTTCGGCGTGGCCTGGTGGCACGGCGCCGAGAGCAACTACTGGGGCCACAACGCCATCATCCGCACCCAGGCCTTCGCCGATCACGCCGGCCTGCCGTCGCTGCGCGGGCGCAAGCCCTTCGGCGGCCATGTGCTCAGCCACGACTTCGTGGAGGCGGCACTGATGCGGCGCGGCGGCTGGGCCATGCACATGGTGCCCTACCTGCAGGGCAGCTACGAAGAAGGCCCGCCCACGCTCACCGACCTGCTGATCCGCGACCGCCGCTGGTGCCAGGGCAACCTGCAGCACGCCAAGGTGGTCAGCGCCAAGGGGCTGCACTGGATCAGCCGCATGCACATGCTGATCGGCATCGGGCATTACTTCACCGCGCCGATGTGGGGCCTGTTGATGCTGATCGGCATCGGCATCCCGCTGGCCGGCGGCGGCATCGACCTGGCCGGCAACCTGCCGTTCTCGCCGGCGCGCTACTGGCATGGCAGCAGCCAGGGCAATGCGATCTGGATCTTCGTCTGCACCATGTTCGTGCTGCTGGCGCCCAAGCTGCTGGGCTACATCGCGCTGCTGCTCAATCCGCGCGAATTGCGCGCCTGCGGCGGCGCCATCCGCGCCGCGCTGAGCATCCTGCTGGAAACCGTGCTGGCCGCGCTGATGGCGCCGGTGGTGATGTACCTGCAGTCGCGCGGCGTGTTCGAGGTGCTGGCCGGCAAGGATTCGGGCTGGGATGCGCAGGTGCGCGACGACGGCAAGCTGTCCTGGCCGGCGCTGTTGCGCAGCTACGGCGGGCTGACCGTGTTCGGCTTGTTCATGGGCGCGGTGGCTTACACGGTGTCGCCGTCGCTGGCGGCCTGGATGGCGCCGGTGATCGTGGGCATGGCGCTGTCGATCCCGGTGGTGGCGCTGACCTCGCTGCGCCGTTCCGGCCTGGCGTTGCGCCGCGCCGGCATCTTCTGCATCCCCGAAGAACTCGACCCGCCCAAGGTGCTGGTGCGCGCCTCCGAACTGCGCCGTGCCGCGGCGCTGGAACCGCCGTTGATCTGAGCGGCATCGCCGCGCCCCGTGCCCGCGTGATCGGGCAGGTCCGGCGCGCAAGGCATAATGCCCGGCCCCCGAACGGAGCTGGATGATGCTGGAAGTGATCGAACGCGAGACCGGACCGAACCCGCAATGGACCGTGCTGTGGCTGCATGGCCTGGGGGCCGATGGCAGCGATTTCGCGCCGCTGGTGCCGGAGCTGGTGCGTCCCGACTGGCCGGCGTTGCGCTTCGTGTTCCCGCATGCGCCGATCCGTCCGATCACCATCAACAACGGCGTGCGCATGCGCGGGTGGTATGACATCGTGGGCATGGATTTCGCCCAGCGTGCCGACAAGGCCGGCATCGCCGAATCGGTGGCCCAGGTCCAAGCGTTGATTGCCCACGAGCAGAGCCGCGGCATCGCGCCCGAGCGCATCCTGCTGGCCGGCTTTTCGCAGGGCGGCGCGGTGACCCTGGCAGTGGGCCTGCAGCGCAGCGTGCCGCTGGCCGGGCTGATCGCGCTGTCGACCTATCTGCCGGACCCGGCCGCCGCGGCCAGCCAGCTGCAGCCGGGCGCCACTGCGCAACCGGTGTTCATGGCCCACGGCAGCGCCGATCCGGTAGTGCCGTTCGCGGCCGGCCAGGCCAGCATGCAGGCCCTGCGCACGCTCGGCTTCGCGCTGGACTGGCACACCTACCCGATGGGCCATCAGGTCTGCCTGGAAGAGATCGACGCCCTGCGCGACTGGATGCAGGCGCGCTTGACCGCTGTCTGAGCCCATGGCCGCCAGCGCCCCCCAGATCACCTGGATGCCGGACCTGTGCCGGCTGCCCCGGCTGGGCGCGATGCTGGGATTGGCCGAGTTGGTGGTGCTGGTGGTGACCCTGGTACCGGACGCCGACGCGGCGCGCAGCATCACCCTGTCGCGCTTCGTCTCGGCCAGCGGCCTGGCACTATGGCTGGCGCTGGCGGTCAGCGTGCTGCTGTGCGTGCTGCGGCCCGCGTTGTCGCGGTTGCCGCCACGGCTGGGTGGGTTGGCCGCGCTGTCGATCGCCGCGGTGGTGGCGATGCTCGGTGCGGGCATCGTGCACGCGCTGTATGCGGCGCTCGACCAGGCCCCGCTGGGCCCGTTGGTGGGCTTCTGGCGGTTCACCCTGGGCAGCGCGGCCACCGTGGTGCTGATCACCGCGCTGGCATTGCGCTACTTCTATGTCAGCGACCGCTGGGAAGCGCAGGTACAGGCCAATGCCCGCGCCGAGGCCGATGCGCTGCAGGCGCGCATCCGCCCGCATTTCCTGTTCAACAGCATGAACCTGATCGCCAGCCTGCTGCGCCGCGACCCGGTGGTGGCCGAGCAGGCGGTGCTGGACCTGTCGGACCTGTTCCGCGCCGCGCTCGGCGCCGGCGAGGGCGTGTCCACCCTGCGCGCCGAATGTGAACTGGCCGAGCGCTATCTGGCGATCGAGTCCTTGCGCCTGGGCGAGCGCCTGCAGGTGCGCTGGCACCGCCAGGAGCCGTTGCCCTGGGACCTGCCGATGCCGCGCCTGGTGCTGCAACCGCTGGTGGAAAACGCCGTGCTGCACGGGGTCTCGCGCATGCCCGAGGGGGGCACGCTGTACCTGTCGCTGCGCCAGCGCGGCAGCCAGTTGCAGATCCGTATCGTCAACCCGGCCCCGCAGCCGGGCACCCAGGCGCCGCTGCTCGCCGGCGCCGGGCACGCCCAGGCCAGCATCTCGCACCGGCTGGCGTTCCAGTTCGGTGCCGGGGCACGGATGGCGGCCAGCTGGGCCGAAGGCTACTATGCCTGCGAGATCACATTGCCGCTGCCGTGAGGGAGAGTCGCCGCAGCGTAGGGGGGGATGTCCATGACGACCACGCAAGTGCGGGTGTTGATCGCCGATGACGAGCCACTGGCGCGCGAGCGCCTGCGCATGCTGCTGGCCGACCATCCACAGGTGCAGGTGATCGGCGAGGCCGAAAACGGCCAGCAGGTGCTGCAGCAATGTGAGCAATGGCACCCGGACCTGGTGCTGCTGGATATCGCCATGCCCGGCGTGGACGGCCTGGAAACCGCGCGACTGCTGCGCCAGTGCCAGCCGCAGCCAGCGGTGGTGTTCTGCACCGCCTACGACCAGCACGCGCTGTCGGCCTTCGATGCGGCCGCGCTGGACTACCTGATGAAACCGGTGCGCCCGGAACGCCTGGCCGCGGCGCTGGAACGGGTGGCCACCTTCCTGGCCGGTCGCGTGCCCAGCGCCGCGCCGGCGCCGCTGCGCACCCATCTGTGCGCGCGCCTGCGCGGAAGCCTGCGGCTGATCGCCATCGGCGATATCCGCTATCTGCAGGCCGAAGAGAAGTACGTCATCGTCCACCATACCCGTGGCGAGGACCTGATCGAAGAGTCGCTCAAGTCGCTGGAAGACGAATTCTCCGACCGCCTGGTGCGCATCCATCGCAATTGCCTGGTTGCGCGCGACGAACTGGTGGAGCTGCGCCGCAGCGGCGATGGTCAGGTGCATGCGGTGCTGCGCAACGTGCCGCAGACCCTGGAAGTGAGCCGCCGCTGCGTGGCCAGCCTGCGCGATCAGCTGCGCCATGTATGAGTTGCCGGCCCGCTCCGCGATAATGGCGGGATGACCACGCTCCGCATCGCCACCCGCAAAAGCCCGCTTGCCCTCTGGCAGAGCGAACATGTCGCCGCCGCGCTGCGCCAGCACCACCCCGGCCTGGATGTCGTGCTCGTACCGATGAGTACCCGCGGCGACGAAGTGCTGGACCGCTCGCTGGCCGCGATCGGCGGCAAGGGCCTGTTCCTGAAGGAACTGGAGTTGGCGATGCTGCGCGGCGAGGCCGATTGCGCCGTGCATTCGCTCAAGGATGTGCCGATGGAGCTGGACGACCCGTTCGTGCTGCCGGCGATCCTGGAACGCGGCGACCCGGCCGATGCGCTGGTCTCCAACCTCTACGCCAGCCTGCAGGCGCTGCCGTTGGGCGCGCGCGTGGGCACCTCCTCGCTGCGTCGGCAGGCGCAGCTGCGCGCCGCCCGCCCGGACCTGGAACTGATCGACCTGCGCGGCAACGTCAACACGCGCCTGGCCAAGCTCGACAACGGCGGTTACGACGCCATCGTGCTGGCCTGTGCCGGCCTGCAGCGGCTGGGCCTGGACGCGCGGATCAGCGCACGGCTGGACGCGCCGCAGTGGCTGCCGGCACCGGCGCAGGGCGCGGTGGCGGTGGAATGCCGCGGCGACGATGCACGCATCCACGCGCTGCTGGCGGTGCTGGACGCGCCCACCACCCGCGTCTGCGTGGAAGCCGAGCGGGCCATGAATCGCGCGCTGCACGGCAGCTGCCACGTGCCGGTGGCGGCCTTCGCGCGCTGGGAAGGCGAGGGCTTGTCCCTGCAGGGCATGGTCGGCAGCGCCAGCGATGGCCGGCTGATCCACGCCGACGCGCACGGCAGCGCCGATGACACCGAAGACCTCGGCCGCCGTGTCGCGCAGGGCCTGTTCGACAAGGGCGCCGCGCAGCTGCTGGCCGAGCTGTAACGCCCGGCTGGTCGGGACCTGAACCCGCCGCACGACGCCCGCCCCGCACGTAGGAGCTGCCCAGGCCACGAGAGAAGTTTCGCAGGAGCGGCCCAGGCCGCGAGAGAAGTTTCGTAGGAGCGGCCCAGGCCGCGAGAGGCCTTACCGGGAAAGCCGTCGCGGCCGGGTCCGCTCCTACGCGCGCAGACGCAGGCGCTTACTTGAAGGTGTAGACCAGGTTCACCGTGGTCAGCGTATCGGTCTTCTTGTCGCCTTCGCTGACATCGCTGTTGTGGCGCATCTGCCAGGCGGCCTTCAGCGCGAAGTGCGAGTTCATGCTGACCTGCACGCCGAAATCGTTCTGCGCGTAGGTGTTGTATTCGCCCGATTCCACCAGCAGCGTGTTGATCAGGTCGGTGTTGTCGGTGACGGTGTACTTGAGGTCGAACAGGCCGCGTCCGATCAGGCCGGTCTCGTTGCGGTCGTCTTCGCTGTTGTGCGCGCGGCGGATACCCGGGCCCACCTGCGCATCCAGGTAGAACCGCCGCGCATCGATCAGGCGCGTGCCGTAGCCGATGCCGAAGGTGGCCAGGCGGTCGTAGGTGGCGAAGTCGTCGTGTTCGTAACGGCCGGTGGCGGTGAGCTGGCGGTGTTCGCCCAACTGCAACGCGCTGCCGGCGCTGCCGGTGTAGCGCTCGGCGGTGGTCTGGCGCTCGCGCGTGGTGCTGCCGTCGTCGTTGGTGTTGGTGTATTCGGAACTCGACCGCAATGCGGTGGCATCCAGGCTGTGGATCCAGTCGCCGTCGGTATAGCGCAGGCGGATGCGGCCATTGAGGCTGTCGGTGGTGCTGTTGCCATGTGCCGAGGCATAGCCCAGCTCGCCGCTGCTGCCGCTCCAGGGCGAGGGCACCAGCGCGGCGGCCGGGTCAACCGGCGTCGGCGCAACTGCGATCGACTGGGCCCACACGGCAGGCGTGATCAACAGCAGCGGCAACAGGACGGACAACGGGGCACGGCGGGACATGGGCAGCTCGCTTGAGGACAGGGCGGGGAGGGCGATGCGTGAAAGCGATTTCATGATAACGGACTGTGCGCTCCGTCATGACCGGGTGAACGCCGCGCTTTAATGTCGGTTCGGGCGGTGCACCGGCTCCATGCGGTCGAGTCCGGTTTGTACAGGGACGTCAGCATCGCTTGCGGTATCGCGCTATGCCGCAAGCACGCTGGCTTGGCGCCGGCGAGCGTGCACAGCGCGCATGCTCACCCCGTCGCGCGAAGAACCGGACATAATCGGCGCATGGACCGCTATGAACGCATCAACTCCCTGCATCGCTTGCTCAAGTCGGCACGCTATCCGGTCACGGTGGCGCGGCTGCAGGATGAGCTGAGCTGTTCCCGTGCCACCGTGTACCGCGACCTGGCGTTTCTGCGCGATGCGCTGATGGCGCCGGTGGAAGGCGATGGCGAATCCGGCTTCCGCTACCTGTCCGGGGAGAGCGACCGCTTCGAGCTGCCTGGCCTGTGGCTGAGTTCGGAAGAGCTGCACGCATTGCTGGCCTCGCAACAACTGCTTTCGCGCACCGGCGGCGGGGTGTTGTCCTCGATGCTGGCACCGCTGCAGCAACGCATCGAAGGGTTGCTGGCTGCCCAGGCCGGGGTCTCGCAATGGCCGGTGGACCGGGTCCGGGTGATCCCGCACCGCGGCCGCAAGCTGGACGAGGCCAGTTTCCGTACCGTGGCCTCCGGTGTGCTGGAGCGCAAGCAGCTGAGCTTCGACTACCGCGCCCGCTCCACCGACGAATCCACCAAGCGCACCGTCTCCCCGCAGCGCATCACCCACTACCGCGACAACTGGTACCTGGATGCCTGGGACCATGGCCGCGATGGTGTACGCAGCTTCGCGGTGGACCGCATCAACCACGCGCGCCTGCTCGATGCGGCGCCGCGCGATGTGCCCGACAGCGAGCTGGACGAACAGCTTGCCGCCAGTTACGGCATCTTTTCCGGCGCACCCAAGGGCTGGGCCACCATCGTGTTCAGCGCCAAGGCCGCGCGCTGGGTGGCCGACGAGCACTGGCATTCCAAGCAGCAGGGCCGCTTCCTGCCCGATGGCCGTTACGAGCTCAAATTGCCGTACAGCAACTCGCGCGAGTTGCTGATGGACGTGCTGCACTACGGCTCGGATGCGGAGATCGTCGAGCCCATCTCGCTGCGCGAACAGGCCAAGGCCTTGCTGTCGCTGGCATTGAGCAATTACGACTGAGTGCGAAGGCCAGTATCGCGTCGCCTTGCCACGTACGCCCGCGGCGGAGGCTATCGACGGCGGGCGCGGCCAGTGACCGCGCCAGGCCTCAGCGCTTGTTCGGCACTTCGAATCCCAAACGGTCCACCTGCTCGCGCAACTGCGGCACGCGCTTGAGCTTGTCGGTGTAGATGGCGTAGTCGTCGCGCATCTTGTTGACCAGGGTGCGGTACTGCTCGCGGCTCATGTCCGGCTTGCGCGCGAAGATCCAGGCCAGGTCGCGGCCGGGGTAGGAGATCAGCATCCACGAGCCATCCGGGGCGATTTCCAGGATGCGCTGCTTGGCCGGGATCACCTTGTAGAACCACACCCGCCAGTCGCGGTTGCCGCTGTCCGCATCCACCGACGCGCGTGCAGTGACTTCCTTTTCCGGCTCGCCAAAGCCTTCGCGGTACAGATAGCGCACGGCCACCTTGCCGTCTTCCACCAGGGTGTATTCGTCGCGGCTGGTGACGTGGCCGCGCTCGACCGGGTTGGGCATGCGGGCGATCACATACCAGGTGCCCATGATCTTGGACAGATCGATCGCCGGCTCGGTGGTGGATGCGTCCTTGGCATGCGCCACCGGCAGGCCGAGGACGAGCAGGACAGCGAGGGCGATCGTAACGGTCAGGCGCATCGCAACATCACAAAAGGGGCAGTAGGTGCAGCACACTACCGCATGCAGGGGGCAAGTTCGCGTCAACGGTCGGGCCTGGCGTGTGCGCCAGCGGTGTTTGCGGCCGGTCGCTGCCGGCCGCGGCGTGCGACCGGCGACGAGCTGGCGCCGCATTGCCGCGCGCCGGGTGGGTGGCGCGCGTTCGGTCGCCGGAGTGAGGCTGTGGGAGGTGCCGTACGGGCCGCGGTGATCTTGCCGCCGTGCCTGTGTCCCCAAGCCGCGTGTCTATTCCGGCGGGGCGTGCCGTATGCGAGGCGTTCGGAACGGCATGCACTGGCTGCTGGCGTGGGCCCACCGCAGCACAGATGCGGCCTTGCAGATCCCTCGCCTGGTGCGACGGCCACCGCTTGTCGCCACCGATCACCTCCTGCAAGGCAATGCGCAGCCACTGGCTCTCCAGCGGCCCATGCGCGGCGGCGGCAGCGCGCGCTGCCGCAGTGCCGGCGTCAAGGTCGCAATCGGTGAGATGGGCGCCGGCAATCCTGCCGGCCTGTCCTGATCCTTCCCGTCACGGAGTGCCGCCATGTCGCATCGTCCTTCCTCCCGTTCCGAACGCCCCGATCCGCGCGTGCTGCGCCCGGTCCGTCAGGTCGCCCTGGCCGGGCTTGCGCTGGTGCTGGTGTGGCCGGCCGCGCGCGGCCATAGCGAATGGATCGGATGGCTGCCGCTCTGGCTGGTCGGCATGCCGATGCTGGCCTGGTGGAGCCTGTACCGCTTTGCGTTGCCCACCCTGGCACGGCCCGGTGCGCGCCGCGCGGTTCCACGCCGGCGCGGGCCGCAGGCGCAGCGCCGGCGGGTGACTTCGCGGGCAGCGACACCGGCGCGGGCGGCCTGACCTTCGGCAGGGTCGAGCGGGCGGGGCGGCATGATAGGTTCCGGGAATTGGGTTCTCCGGAAAATTTCATGTCCAAGTTCGCCTCGATCTGCCTGGTTGCCGGCCTGATCACCGCTGGCGCCGTCTCTGCAGAGGAAACCGCTGTGTCCAACGATCCCTACGCCTGGCTGGAAGATGTCACCGGCGCCAAGCCGCTGGACTGGGTCAAGGCCCAGAATGCCAAGACCGAGGCGCGGCTGGCCGCCACGCCGGCGTTCAAGCAGATGGAAACCCGCATCCGCGAGGTGCTGGATTCGGACGCCAAGATTCCCAGCGTGCAGAAGATCGGCGCGTTCTATTACAACTTCTGGAAGGACAAGCAGCACGAGCGCGGCCTGTGGCGGCGCACCACGCTGGACGAATACCGCAAGCCGGCGCCCAAGTGGGAAACGGTGCTCGACCTGGATGCGCTCAACAAGGCCGAGGGCGAGAACTGGGTCTGGCACGGCGCCGACTGCCTGCGCCCGGACTACCAGCGCTGCCTGATCGCGCTGTCGCGCGGCGGTGCCGACGCCGATGTCACCCGCGAGTTCGACCTGGGCAGCAAGCAGTGGGTCAAGGACGGCTTCTTCCGTCCCGAGTCCAAGGGCGGGCTGGGCTGGATCGACCAGGACACCGTCTACGTGTTCACCGATTTCGGCCCCGGCGCGATGACCACCTCCGGCTACCCGCGAATCGCCAAGCAGTGGAAGCGCGGCACCCCGCTTAGCGCCGCTGCGGTGGTGTACGAGGGCAAGCCGACCGACATGTATATCGCCGCGATGCACGACGACACGCCCGGGTTCGAGCGTGATTTCGTCAGCCGCACCCTGGCCTTCTACAACGACGAGCTGTATCTGAAGGGCGCCGACGGCAAGCTGACCAAGGTGGATGTGCCCAATTCCGCCAGCAAGGCGGTCAAGCGGCAATGGCTGACCCTGGAACTGCGCGAGCCGTGGACGGTGGCTGGCAAAACCTACAAGCCCGGCTCGCTGCTGGCCACGCGCTTTGACGACTTCATGGCCGGCAAGCACAACATCGAGGTGCTTTTCGAACCCACCGACACCACCTCCCTGGCCGGGATGGCATGGACCAAGTCGCACCTGGTGTTGAACGTGCTGGACGACGTCAAGAACCGCCTGAGCGTGATCACTCCCTCGCAGGACGGCTGGAAGAAGAGCGCCTTCGTCGGTGCGCCGGCGCTCGGAACCGTGGACGTCAGCGCCGTGGACAGCGACGACAGCGATGCGCTGTGGCTGACCGTCACCGACTATTTGACTCCCACCACGCTGTCGTGGGTGGACATAGGCAGCGCGCCGCAGCCGCTCAAGACCATGCCGGCGTTCTTCGATGCCGGCAAGGACACCATCGAGCAGCACTTCGCCACCAGCAAGGACGGCACCCGCGTGCCGTATTTCCTGGTCCGCCCGAAGGCGCTGAAGCTCGATGGCAGCGCGCCGACGCTGCTGTACGGCTACGGCGGTTTCGAGATCTCGATGACGCCGAACTACTCCGGCGCCCTGGGCCGCTCGTGGCTGGAAAAGGGCGGCGTGTACGTGGTGGCCAACATCCGCGGCGGTGGCGAGTACGGCCCGCGCTGGCACCAGGCCGCCCTCAAGCAGAACCGCCACAAGGCCTACGAAGACATGGCCGCGGTGGCCAAGGATCTGGTCGCACGCAAGATCACCTCGACCAGGCACCTGGGCGTGCAGGGCGGCAGCAACGGTGGCCTGATGACCGGCAACATGCTCACCCAGTATCCGGACCTGTTCGGTGCGGTGGTGGTGCAGGTGCCGCTGCTGGACATGAAGCGCTACAGCCATCTGCTGGCCGGCGCCTCGTGGATGGCCGAGTACGGCAACCCGGACACCGACGACTGGAACTTCATCCAGACCTTCTCGCCGTACCATCTGTTCGACCCGAACAAGACCTACCCGCCGGTGATCTTCCTGACCTCCACGCGCGACGACCGCGTGCATCCCGGCCACGCCCGCAAGATGGCCGCCAAGATGATCGAGGCCGGCAAGGACGTGACCTACTACGAGAACATCGAAGGCGGCCACGGCGGCGCAGCCAACAACGCGCAGGCCGCGCATATGGCGGCACTGGCCTACAGCTTCCTGTGGGAGCGGTTGGCGGATTGATCCGGTGTTGATCGAACGCAATCGGCAACTCGATTGCGTTGGTCATACGGTGCCTGGAAGAAGAAGCCCTGGGCCGCGTGGTCCAGGGCTTTTTGTTATTCCCTTCTCCCTCCGGGACATTGTCCTCCTTCATGGGGGAGAAGGTGCCCGAAGGGCGGATGAGGGCGCCTAGTCCTTGGACACCGATTGATCTCGGCCAGGCTGGTCACCCCATGCGCAGCCTTCATCAACGCCGACTGCCGCAAATCGCGGATGCCAATCTTCTGCGCCGCTTCGGCGATCTGCATCGCATTGCCGCCTTCGTCCTTCTCCCGCCTGCGGGAGAAGGTGCCCGAAGGGCGGATGAGGGTGCGGTCGCACGCAGGCCTGGCTGTTCTTGAGTGCAACGGTACAAGCGCAGAAGCATGGGGCAGCTGCTCTTTCATCACCTGCAGTAAGCGATGCTGCGGCTAAGCGCAGCGCAACTCGCATTTGGTGTGATCAAAAACGCCGCAACCCACGCGCAATCCGCGCTGCCGCCTGTTCCAGCCGCGGCAGGCTTTGGGTGTAGGCGATACGCACATGCTGGTTGGCGCGGTGGAAGCCGAAGTCGATGCCGGGGGTAAAGGCGACATGTTCGGTTTCCAGGAAATACGCGCAGAACGCCTGGGCATCGTCCGAAAATGCGCTGATGTCGGCGTAGAGGTAGAACGCGCCTTGCGGTTCGACGGCGATATTGAAACCCAACGCACGCAGCGCCGGCAGCAGATAGTCGCGGCGCTGCTGGAATTCGGCGCGGCGTGCTTCGAAGATGGCGATGCTTTCGGGCGTGAAACAGGCCAGTGCGGCGTGCTGGGCGATCGTGGAGGCGCTGATGTAGAGGTTCTGCGCCAGTTTTTCCAGCTCGGGGACTGCCGCAGGCGGCGCGATCAGCCAGCCCAGCCGCCAACCGGTCATGCCGAAGTACTTGGAAAAACTGTTCAGCACGAAGGCGCTGTCGTCCACTTCCAGCACGCTGTGCGCGTCCAGGCCATAGGTCAGGCCGTGATAGATCTCATCCACGACCAGATGCCCGCCGTGGGCGTGCAGCGCGTGGGACAACCCGCCCAGTTGTTCGCGCGACAACACGCTGCCGGTGGGATTGGCCGGCGAAGCGACCAGTGCGCCGACGCTGTCGGGGTTCCAGCCTGCATCCACCAGTGCCGGGGTCAGCTGGTAATCGCTGTCTGGCCCGACCGGTACCAGCTGCGCGGTGCCCTCGACCAGGCGCAGGAAATGGCGGTTGCATGGATATCCGGGGTCGGCCAGTAGCCAGTGCCTGCCAGGATCCACCAGCAGGCTGCTGGCCAGCAGCAACGCACCGGAGCCACCGGGGGTGATCAGGATCCGCTCCGGATCGACGTTGCAGCCATAACGCTGCGCATAGAAGCCGGCAATGGCCTCGCGCAGCGCAGGCAGCCCGCGCGCAGCGGTATAGCGGGTGTGGCCGGCAGCCAGTGCGGCTTGCCCGGCCGCCACGATCGGCGCGGCGGTGGTGAAGTCGGGTTCGCCGATCTCCAGGTGGATCACATCGTGCCCGGCCTGCTCCAGCGCATTGGCGCGCGCCAGCAGCGACATGACATGGAACGGGGCGATGTCCTGGCTGCGGCGGCTATAGCCGCTGGGGAGCGGAAGCGTGGAATCCATTACGAAGATGATAGACCAGCATGGCCTAGGACACATGACGCTCGGCGACGGGCTCTTCCACACTCGGGCGCTGGGATGGCATTGCGTTCATCCAACGGACCCCAATCTGATGAAGCCTGTCCTGACCTTTGTTGATCGCCAGCCTGATGACCACATCCGCCACCCCCGCACTTGCCGCTCTCCCAACACCGCCGGACGTCGCCAGGCATCCGCATGTGGTCAAGGCACCGTTCGGTGCCACGCGCAATGACGACTACTACTGGCTGCGCGACGACAAGCGGCAAGACAAGGCGATGCTGGCCTATCTCAATGCCGAGAACGCCTACACCGACACGGTGATGGCGCCGCTCAAACCGCTGGAGGACACGCTCTACACCGAGATCGTGGGACGTATCAAGCAGGACGACGCCAGCGTGCCATACCGGCAGCGCGGCTATTGGTATTACACCCGCTTCGAAGCCGGCAAGGACTATCCGATCCAGGCGCGTCGCAAGGGCAGCATGGAGGCGCCGGAGGAGATCCTACTGGACGTCAACCAGATGGCGCAGGGCAAGGGGTATTTCAGCGTCGGCGAGGCGGAGGTCAGTCAGGACAACCGCATCCTGGCCTGGGCCGACGATGCGATCGGCCGCCGCCAGTACACGATCCGTTTCAAGAACCTGGAGACCGGCGAACTCTATCCCGACACGGTCGAAGGCGTGTCTCCGAACATGGTCTGGGCCGACGACAACAAGACGCTGTTCTATGTCGAAAACGATCCGGAAACGCTGCTCACCGTGCGCGTGAAAAAGCACGTGCTCGGCACGCCTGCCAAGGACGACGTGCTGGTCTACGAAGAGAAGGACGACAGTTTCTACATGGGCGTGGGGCGCACCCGCGACGACAAGTACATCACCATCGGCGTGGAAAGCACGGTGTCCTCGGAGACCCGTTATACCTCCGCCGACAAGCCGGACACGTTCAAGGTATTGGCCAAGCGCGAGCGCGACGTGGAATACCACGCCGACCATTTCGATGGCCGCTGGGTGATCCGCACCAATGCCGACGGCGCCAAGAACTTCAAGCTGGTGACCGCGCCGACTGATGCGACCACGCGCACGCAGTGGACCGATTGGGTCGCGCACGACGATGGCGTGTACATCGAGAACTTCGAACTGTTCGACGGATTCACCGCCATCGAAGAACGCTCCGGCGGGCTGGAGCGCGTGCGTCTGCTCAAGCGCGATGGCAGCCACGAGTACGTCAAGGCCGATGAGCCGGCCTATTCGATGGGGCTGTCGGTCAACGCCGAGCCGGACACGCCGTGGCTGCGCTACAGCTACACCTCGCTGACCACGCCCGCCACCACGTACGAACTCAATACCCAGACCGGCGAGCGCAAGCTGCTCAAGCAGCAGCCGGTGATCGGCTACGACCCCGCCAAGTACGTCACCGAGCGGGTGTGGGTGACCGCGCGCGACGGGGTCAAGGTGCCGGTGTCGCTGGTGTACAGGCAGGGCTTCAAGAAGGATGGCTCGGCGGCGCTGTTCCAGTACGCCTACGGCAGCTACGGCATGTCGATGGATCCGGCGTTCAACCTGCCCGCCGTCAGCCTGCTTGACCGCGGCGTGGTGTACGCCATCGCGCACATCCGCGGCGGCCAGGAAATGGGCCGCCAGTGGTACGACGACGGCAAGCTGCTGCAAAAGAAGAACACCTTCAACGATTTCATCGATGTCACCCGCGGCCTGGTGGCGCAGGGGTATGCCTCCAAGGACCGCGTGGCGGCGTCCGGCGGCAGCGCCGGCGGCCTGCTGATGGGGGCGGTGGCCAACATGGCGCCGCAGGACTACCGCGTGCTGGTGGCGCAGGTGCCGTTCGTGGATGTGGTGACCACCATGCTGGATGCCAGCATTCCGCTGACCACCAACGAATACGACGAGTGGGGCAACCCGGAAAACAAGGACTATTACGACTACATGCTGTCGTACTCGCCGTACGACAATGTGCGCAAGCAGGCGTATCCGGCGATGTTGGTCGGTACCGGCCTGTGGGATTCGCAGGTGCAGTACTGGGAGCCGGCCAAGTGGGTGGCCAGGCTGCGCGACGACAACACCGGCAAGTATCCGATTGTGTTCCGCATCAACATGGAAGCCGGCCACGGCGGCAAATCCGGCCGGTTCCGGCGCTACCGCGAGCTGGCCGAGTCGTATGCCTTCGTGCTGGATCAGCTGGGGGTGAAGTAGCTCAAGGGCTGGGAGTCGGGAGTTGGGATTGGGGATTCGCAAGGGCAGGTCTCCCATCCCTGCCTGCAGACGTCGCCTCATCCGCCCTTCGGGCTCCTTCGCACGGTGGGCGGAGGGGGATGCACAGACCATCTCGGTGCCTGCTGGCCGTATCATTTGCCCATGACGCGACCGAACCGATTCCGCTGGGCCTGGTGGTTGCTGGCGTATGCCAGCCTGGCGACCGGCATTGTCGGAATCTTCGTGCCTGGCTTGCCGACCACCGTGTTCATCCTGATCTCGGCCTGGGCCGCCTCGCGCGGGTCCGAACGCCTGCATCGCTGGCTGCTCTCGCATCCGCGTTTCGGCCCGGCCATCGTGGAATGGCAGACCTATCGGGCGGTGAGCCGCAAGGCCAAGTGGATGGCCACGCTGACCATGACCGTGTGTGCCGGCATCATGCTGTGGTGCGTGCCGGTGCTGTGGGTGAAGTGCCTGTCGATCGGCAGCATGGCGGTGGTGGCGATCTGGCTGTGGCTGCGCCCGGAACCGCCGCCGCGCACGTTGCCCGCGCCGCACTGAGCGCACGGCAGTCAGGGTGTTCTGGCTATACTCGGGACCATGAGCCTCATGTCCCGACCTTCCGTTCGTCTCGCACTGGTTGGTGCGACCTTTGTCCTGCTTGCCGCCTGCGGCAACAAGGGCCCGCTGGTGATGCCGCAGAAGCCGGTGCCGGTGGAAGCGCAGCCCGTGCCGCAGCCGCCGGATGCACCGCAACCGCTGGACGAGTCCACGCCTGCGCCGGTGCAGACCGATACGCCGCCCGCATCCAGCACCGACCAGCCCGCTAGCAGCGGCAATGAGCGCTGACGGCCGCACCGGGCGCCTGCGTTTCACCAAAATGCATGGTGCCGGCAACGATTTCGTGGTGCTGGACCTGCGCGACGGTTCGCCGCCGCCGGACGCCGCGCTGGCCGCGCGGCTGGCGGACCGGCATTTCGGCGTGGGTTGCGATCAGATCCTGACCATCGAAGCCCCGCGCAGCGATGGCGCAGTGGCCGCCTACGGCATCTGGAATTCCGATGGATCGGCCGCGCGCCAGTGCGGCAACGGTGCGCGCTGCGTCGCGGCCTGGTTGGTGCGCGACGGCACCGCGCAAGGCGATCGCTTCATCATCGACAGCCCGGTCACTGCGCACGCGGTGGAGCGGGTGGACGCCGATACCTACGCAGTGGAGATGGGCGTGCCGCAGTTCGAACCGCCGCAGATTCCGCTGGCCGGCTTCGCGCATGCGCGCGAGGAATACGCGCTGCCGGTGCACGGCGAGACGGTGCGCTTCGGCGCCGTGTCGATGGGCAACCCGCATGCGGTGCTGGAGGTCGGTCGGGTGGGGGCCGCGCCGGTGGAGCGCGTGGGCAGCCTGTTGCAGCAGAACCCCGCGTTTCCCGATTCGGTCAACGTGGGCTTTGCCCAGGTCGTAGACCCTACGCATGTGCAGTTGCGCGTGTTCGAACGCGGCGTGGGTGAAACCCTGGCCTGCGGCAGCGGCGCCTGCGCGGCGGCGGTGGTGCTGATGCAGCGGGGCCGCGTGGAGCGCGATGTTCGCGTGTCGCTGCCGGGCGGTGAGCTGCGGATCCGCTGGCCCGGCGACGGCCAGGCCGTGGTGATGTCCGGTCCGGCCGTGTTCGTCTTCGATGGAGAATGGATCTGATGAGCGACACCACCGACAAGCTGGGCGCGCACGATGTGGCGACATGGTTGCGCCGTCATCCCACCTTTCTCAAGCAGTTTCCGGATCTGGCGGTCAGCCTGCTGGTGCCGCGCGACGATGGCCCCACCGCCTCGCTGGCGACCTACCAGTTGGAAGTGCTGCGCGACAAGAACCGCGAGCTGTCGCGGCGGCTGCACGAGCTGGGCAGCAACGCCCAGGTCAACGAGCGGTTGGCGGTGCGCACCCATCAGCTGACGCTGGCGCTGATGCGCCAACGCACCGCGGCCGACACGCTCAAGGCCATGGCCGCGTCGCTGGCGGAAGATTTCAACGGCGATCTGGTGCGGCTGGTGCTGCTGACGCCGGTGGACGGTCTGCAAGCCGACTGGTTGCAGACCGTGGCCGCCGCCGACGCACGCCTGGCGCCGTTCCGCGACTGCCTGAGCGATGGCGAGCCGATCTGTGGCCGCCTGCAGGCCGACAAGCACGTGCTGCTGTATGGCGAGCAGGCCGGCGAGGTGCAGTCCACGGCCTTGCTGCCGCTGCCAGGCATCGGCCTGATCGCGGTCGGCAGCCGCGACGCCAACCGCTTCTATCCCGGCATGGGGACCTTGTTCCTGCGCATGATGGGCGAGTCGCTGAGCGTGGCGCTGCAGCGTTTTGAGGCGTGATGGCGGCGGCGACGCGGCCGCTGGACCGAATGCGCTGCGCCGCTGTCGTGGTGGTGCGGCCGCAGGATCTGTGACGTGTCTTCGGTAGACGACTTCCTGGCGTATCTGCAGTTCGAACGGCAGGTGTCTGCGCATACGCTGGACGCCTATCGGCGCGACCTCACCGCGCTGGTGAGCTGGCTGGACCAGCAACCGGCCGAGGCGGCGCTGCCGCGGGATGTCGCACACCTGGACAGCGCACACCTGCGCCGCTTCGTCGCTGACGAACACCGACGCGGGCTGTCGGCCAAGAGCCTGCAGCGGCGCCTGTCCGCTTGCCGCAGTTACTACGCCTGGTTGCTCAAGCATGGACGCATCGCGGTCAGCCCTGCGGCGGCGTTGCGTGCGCCCAAGGCGCCGCGCAAGCTGCCGCAGGTGCTCGATGCCGACGAAGCCGTGCGCCTGGTCGAAGTGCCAACCGATGCACCGCTGGGCCTGCGTGATCGCGCCCTGCTGGAGCTGGTCTATTCCTCCGGTCTGCGCCTGAGCGAGTTGTGCGCGCTGCGCTGGCGCGACCTGGATCTTGCCAGCGGACTGGTGATGGTGCTGGGCAAGGGCGGCAAACAGCGGCTGGTGCCAGTGGGTTCGCATGCGGTTGCCGCCTTGCGGCAGTGGCAGCGCGACAGCGGCGCAGGTGCCGAAATGCACGTGTTTCCGGGGCGCGCCGGTGGCGCGATCTCGCAGCGCGCGGTGCAGATCCGCATCAAGCAGCTCGGCGTGCGCCAGGGCATGTTCAAGGACGTGCATCCGCATATGCTGCGGCATAGTTTTGCCAGCCATATCCTGGAATCGTCCGGCGATCTGCGCGGCGTGCAGGAACTGCTCGGTCATTCGGATATCGCCACCACCCAGATCTATACCCACCTGGATTTCCAGCATCTGGCCAAGGTCTACGACGCGACGCATCCGCGCGCCAGGCGCAAGAAAGCGACTGAGTGAGCTGGCGTGTGCGTGATGTCAGCGATATCGCCGCAGGATGCAACTGATGCAGCGGTGGGCGCGTTCTGGGGAGGTGCTCAAAGCCCCTCTCCCCTCGGGAGAGGGGTTGGGGTGAGGGTACGTGCGCTGGTAGCCTCGATTTCTACGGCTAATTTCTTTCGAAAACGCTGTGAAGCTGAGAGGGGTTAGATGGCTGACGCGTCAGCGGGGCCTTGCGTCGCGTCCCCGCGTCGCTTCATCGCAGCGCGCTTGAACCCGGCAGGGGCGTCCCCACCTCCTTGGAAACCCCCGGAGGATCCATGGACCCCAGCCAGAACCCCAATATCGTTCACGCCACCACCATCATCTCGGTGCGGCGTGGTGGACACGTCGCCGTCGCTGGCGATGGCCAGGTCACCCTTGGTCATACGGTCATGAAGGGCAATGCGCGCAAGGTGCGCCGGCTTGGTCGCGAGGGTCAGGTGCTGGCCGGATTCGCAGGCGCTGCGGCCGATGCATTCACGCTGTTCGAATTGTTCGAAGCCAAGCTGAACAAGCATGGCCAGCTGACCCGTGCAGCAGTGGAACTGGCCAAGGATTGGCGCACCGAACGCCGCCTGGGCAAGCTCGAAGCCTTGCTGGCCGTGGCCGATAAGGAAACCTCGCTGATCATCAGCGGCACCGGCGATGTGATCGAGCCGGAAGACGGCATCATCGCCATTGGTTCTGGCGGTTCGTATGCGCTGTCTGCTGCGCGCGCGCTGTTGGCGCATACCGAGCTCGATGCCAGGACCATCGCCACCGAGGCCATCAACATCGCCGGCGATATCTGCATCTATACCAATCGCAACGTGGTGGTCGAGGAGCTGTGATTCGGCAATGGGGAGTGGGGATTGGCAACAGCGCTCCTCTCCCTGTAGCCGGACACGCATCGATCGTTCCTACTCCGCTTCTACGAATCCCCAATCCCCAATGTCAAATCCCCAAACCTCAACCATGACTCCGCGCGAAATCGTGCAGGAGCTCGACCGTCATATCGTGGGTCAGCACGATGCCAAGCGCGCCGTTGCCATCGCGCTGCGCAACCGCTGGCGTCGCATGCAGTTGCCTGAAGAGCTGCGCAACGAGGTCATGCCCAAGAACATCCTGATGATCGGCCCGACCGGCGTCGGCAAGACCGAGATCGCGCGACGCCTGGCCACCCTGGCCAATGCGCCGTTCGTCAAGGTGGAAGCCACCCGCTTCACCGAGGTCGGCTACGTTGGCAAGGACGTGGAGCAGATCATCCGTGATCTGGCCGATACCTCGGTCAAGCTGTACCGCGAACAGGCCAAGGTGCGCGTGCGCAACCAGGCCGAAGAACGCGCCGAAGACCGCATCCTCGATGCGCTGCTGCCGCGTCGCGCCGCCGGTATTGGTTTTGATCCGGAAGCTGCACGCAACGAGCCTTCGTCGCAGGAGAACGATACCCGCATCAAGTTCCGCCGCATGCTGCGCAACGGCGAACTGGACGAGCGCGAGATCGAACTGGACGTGGCGGTCAATGCCAGCATGGACATCATGACTCCGCCGGGCATGGAGGAAATGGGTCAGCAGCTGCGGCAGATGTTTGCCAACATCGGCAGCGGAAAGTCGCAAAAGCGCAAGCTCACCATCAAGGCCGCGCGCCCGTTGTTGATCGAGGAAGAAGCCGGTAAGCTGGTCAACGAAGACGATGTGCGCGCGGCGGCGATCGAGGCCTGCGAGCAGCACGGCATCGTGTTCATCGATGAGATCGACAAGGTGGCCAAGCGCGGCGAAGCCGGTTCCAGCGGTGGCGATGTAAGCCGCGAAGGCGTGCAGCGCGATCTGCTGCCGTTGGTGGAAGGCTCCAACGTGTCGACCAAGTACGGCACGGTCAAGACCGACCACATTCTGTTCATCGCTTCGGGCGCGTTCCATCTGGCCAAGCCCAGCGACCTGATTCCGGAACTGCAGGGCCGTTTCCCGATCCGGGTGGAGTTGACCGCGCTGACCAAGGCCGATTTCGTGCGCATTCTCACCGAGCCGAAGGCCGCCTTAATCAAGCAGTACGAAGCGCTGCTGCAGACCGAAGGCGTGTCGCTGAGCTTTGGTGCCGATGCGGTGGAGCGTCTGGCCGAGATTGCCGCCCAGGTCAACGAGCGCCAGGAAAACATCGGCGCACGCCGACTGCACACGGTGCTCGAGCGCTTGCTGGATGGCTTGAGCTACGAAGCGCCCGACCGCGATGGTCAGAGCGTGAGCGTGGATGCGGCCTATGTGGACGCGCAACTGGGCGAGCTGGTGCAGGATCCGGACCTGAGCCGCTACATCCTGTGATCGTCCACCGTCTGCGTGCTTGCGGTGATACATACAGGCATGCAGCGGTAGCGTAAAAGACCCGCCAATGGCGGGTCTTCTTGTCGTGGCGATCTTGTTTCTTCACTGCTCAAGGTCGATGTGAGTGGTCGCCCTGGAGGCAGTCGTCACCAGCGGCATGGGTCACATCGTGCGCTGCAGCTGTGCCGCGCCGCATACGTCGACCTGCCAGTGGCTGGCCCCCCAGCGACGCGGCGTTCGCCGTCGTCAGTCAGCGCAGACTGGCGCTGTAGCGCTGGATCAACACGGCGCCAAGGTGCGCACGGGCGTTGACTGCGGGATCCGTCAGTGCAGGCTGCTGCGGCGTATCAAGCCGGCTCCAGCTAGCCGCTGGGGGTCTGGCAGCCGGTTGCGTCACAGGTGCCTGCAGCAGCGGCTTGCGCAATGGGGCCGTCATGTCCAATGGAGATCCCTGCGTCGTTCCGCTTGCCGCCTGTGCAAGACCATTGCCAGCCAGCGCAGACGCGGCAACCAGGCCACCGACGTTCAATCCGACACCTGCCGCCTGTCCTTCTCCCGCCTGCGGGAGAAGGTGCCCGAAGGGCGGATGAGGGCAGCGCGCCTGGTCCACTGCGAGCAACCCTGAAGCCCACGCATCTACCGGCGCCACCGGCAGCACGCCCGCGGCCGCACCTGCCACTTCCATGACCGGCTGCGCCGTGACGCGGCCGGGTATTACGACATCTGGCACTGTCATTGAACGATCCCCCCGTGGGCAAAGCGCGAGACTAGCGTCGTGCATGTCAAGGCGCGTTGACGTCGGCAATGGGTAATGCGTCACCGCCAGCCCGCAAGGTGCCGACAGTACGCATCGCGATCGCCAGGCCAGCTGTCGCGGGAATCTCCGCGCGCGCTCAATCCTCGCCGATGTCCTCGTTCCATACGTCCGGATGAGCGGCGATATAGCCGCCGAGCAGGTCGATGCATTCCTGGCTGTGCAGGTCGATCACGTTGACGCCATGCTCGCGCAGCCAGGCGATGCCGCCCTGGAAGGTGACCGATTCGCCCACCACCACGGTGCCGATGTTGAACTGGCGTACCAGCCCGCTGCAGTACCAGCACGGGGCCAGCGTGGTGACCATGATGGTGTCCTTGTAACGGCGCTGGCGGCCGGCCTTGCGGAAGGCATCGGTTTCGCCGTGCACGGACGGGTCGTTCTCCTGTACGCGGCGATTGTGGCCGCAGCCGAGCAGGCGGCCGTCGGTGTGATACAACGCCGCGCCGATCGGGATGCCGCCTTCGGCCAGACCCTGGCGGGCTTCGGCGATGGCGGTGTCGAGCAGAGCGCGATAGTCGGGGGTGGTGATCATGCAGACTCCAGAGGGGCTGCACCGGCAGGGCGCAGCATGTCGAGGTGAGGGATGCCGTCTTCCAGATACGGCGCAGAGGCTGGCGCAAATCCATGCGCCGCGTAGAAGGCTTGCAGATGCGCCTGCGCGCCGAGTTGGATCGCACTGCCGGGCCAATGCGCATGCGCCAGCTGCAGGCCATGCTGCAACAAGACATGCGCCAACCCGCTGCCGCGGAACGCGCTGCCGATCACCACGCGCCCGATGCTGGGCTCGGGATAGCTCAGCCCCGGCGGCAGCACGCGCAGATAGGCGGCCAGCTCGCCGGTGGCGGTCGTTCCGAGCAGATGCAGCACACCCGGGTCGGTGTCCTTGCCATCCAGCTCGGGATAGGCGCAGCGCTGCTCCACCACGAACACGTCACTGCGCAGCTTCAGCAGCGCATACAGCTGCACGGTGCCGAGCTCGGCAAAACGCAGTGATTGCCACTGCAGGTCGGGGCGCGTTGAGGAAGGCATCGCCGCATGATAGCGGTGCATCGCGCGCGGGTGCGCGCCGCGGGCATGCCGATGGCGGTGCTCAGTCGACGGCGCTGCTGGTGTCCACGGCCACCACTACCGACATGCCCGGGCGCAGTCGCGCGGCCAGCGCTTGATCGGGGTCGACGCTGATCCGCAGCGGGATGCGTTGGGCGATCTTGACGAAGTTGCCGGTCGCGTTGTCGGCCGGCAGCACGCTGAATTCCGAGCCGGCAGCCGGCGAGATCTTCTGCACGCGGCCGCGCAGGGTCGCGTTGTTCAATGCATCCACGGTGAAGCTGGCGCGCTGCCCGATGCGGATCTTCGCCATCTGGGTTTCCTTGAAGTTGGCCACCACCCACAGCGTGTCCGGTACCAGCGCCATCAGCTGCGTGCCGTTGGTGACGTAGGCGCCCTGGCGCACGCCGAGCTGGCCGAGCTGACCATCGCGCGGGGCCAGGATGCGGGTATTGTCGAGGTTGATCTGCGCCAGTTGCTGCGCGGCCTGCGCATTGGCCACCGCGGCTTCCAGCGCGGCGCGGTTGACGGTGACGCTACGGGCGTTTTCTTCGGCCGCCTGCACGGCGGCGCGCGCCTGTGTCACGCCCGCTTCGGCCTGCGCGCGCGCCGCGAAGGCGGTGTCGCGGTCCTGCTCGGACACCAGCTTCTGGTCGGCCAGTTGCTGCGTGCGGGCATAGGCCGAGCGGGTGCGGTCGCGCTGGGCCTGGGTGCTGCTCAGCGCAGCGCGCTGTTCGGCGATGGCGGCCTGCGCACCATGTCGCTGCTGCTCCCAATTGGCGAGATTTGCCTGCGCGGTCTGCACCTGCGCCTTGGCCTGTTCCAGTTGCTGGGCGTAGATTCGGTCGTCGATGGTGGCCAGCAGCTGGCCGCGTGTGACGTGCGCAAAATCCTGCACCGACACCTGCGTGACATAGCCGCTGACCTGCGGCGCGATCACCGTGATCTGCCCGTGCACCATGGCGTTCTCGGTGCGTTCGATGGCGCTGACGAACGGCGGCAGCCGCCAGGCATACAGCACCAACGCCACGCCAATCAGTGCCAGGCCGCCGAACCCGATCGCGCCGGTGAAGCGGCGGCGGCGATGTTGCCGGTCGGTGGCAGGAGAGGAGTCTGCGGATGTACTCATGGGCGTGCGCTGGAAGCAGGAGAGGAGGGGGGAACGGCAGGGCGCAGATAGCGCCGCCACACCAGCACGGACAGGATCCATAGCCCGGTGGCGATGGCGATGCAGCCGATCAACAGGAATACGTCGTTATAGGCCAGTACGTTGGCTTCGCGGGTGGCCACGCTGCCCAGTGCGCGCACGCCCTGGGCCTGGCGCAAGGTTGGGTCGCCGATGCTGCTGCCGTATGCGCTCGCATAGGCCTGCACGCGCGCGGCCACCTGCGGGTCGGTCAGCACCAGGTGCTCCACCAACTGGCTGGAATGGTATTTCTCGCGCACCACCTGCACGCTGCCCAGCAGCGCGCTGCCCAGCAGGCCGCCCATGTTCTGCGCCATGCCGAACAGCACGATGAAGCTGATCAGGTTGCCGGGCTGCGCAATCACCCGGCCGATGCCGGCCACCATCGCCGGGCCGATGAAGAAGGTGCTGCCGAAGGCGAGCAGGAACTGGCTGACGTACATCTGCTCGGGGCGGGTGAGGCTGGTGGCATCGGCATCCATGAAGCAGCCAACGCAGATGGCCGCCACCGCGACGATCAGGTGCTCGGCGATGCGCGCGGGATCGATCAGCCACGCACTGGCGGCCACGCCGACCACCGCGCCCAGCAGCATCAGCGCGAACAGGGTCTGCAGCTGGGAATTGGCCAGGCCCAGGGTCTGGAAGAAGCCGATCGCGCCAGTGCTCTGTTCGGACAGCACCAGCCGGATCAGCAGGATGGCCAGGCCCAGCCGCAGCATGTCGCCGCTGGCCAGCCAGCGCGTGTTGATCATCGGGTTGCGGCGGTTGTGCTCGATCCAGGTGGCGGCGCATAGCAGCACGATCGAGGCGGCCAGCACCACGCCCAACCATGGAGTACTGGTCCACCACAGCAGCCGGCCCAGCGACAGCACCGCCGCCAGGCCGGCCGCCCCGGCGGCGAACAGGCTGAAGGTCAGGAAATCCAGCGGTTCGAACACCCGATAGCGATCGCTCGGCGGGAGCTTGAGCGCCAGCACGCAGGCCAGCGCGAACACGGCCAGCCCGCACTCGAACAGGTACAGGCCCTGCCACTGGCCGAATTCGAGCAGGTCGGTGGAAAACACCCGCGCCAGCGGCAACGCCAGCTGGGTGATGCCCAGGCCCAGCACCACCGCCTTGAGCCGATACCGGGCCGGGAATGCCTGGATCACGTAGTACAGCCCCAGCGAGCTGAGCGCCGCGCCCACCAGCCCATGCGCCGCACGCACGGTGATCGCCGAACTCAAGCTGTGCACGAACAGGTGGGCGAAGGCGATGGCCGCGTACAGCGCCAGGAAGATCTCGGTGAAGCGGCGCAGCCCGAACTGCTGGCGGAACTTCACCAGCAGCAGGTTGGCCGACATGTTGGTCATCACATAGGCGGCCGGCAGCCACGCCATTTCAGTGCCGTAGGCGCCCAGCGTGCCTTGCAGATACGGCAGGTTGGCGGTGACCAGCGCATTGCTCAGGCCCCCGGTCAGCGCCACCACCACGCCCACCAGGCCGTACTGGATGCGGCGCCGGGTCGGATGCAGGGGCGTGGAGGCCGACCCGGGCAGGGTGGGCTTTTCATGGGGCTGCCAGTCGCGCTGGACGTACTTGTCGCGCACGCAATGCTCGCGGGGCCTGTTGCGGAAGAGGTCGCAGTATGGTCCGGTGGCGGTCACGGTGGTGTCAGCAGTGCGATAATCCCCCCATGAGCGAATCCCCCTATACCTCCGGTACCACCCATTTCGGCTTTCGCGATGTCGCTGCCAAGGACAAGCAGAAGCTGGTCGGCGAAGTGTTCACCTCGGTCGCGCGCAATTACGACCTGATGAACGACCTGATGAGCCTGGGCGTGCATCGCGCCTGGAAACGCTACTTCGTGGCCACCGCGCAGGTGAAGCCGGGCGACCGGGTGCTGGACCTGGCCGGCGGAACCGGCGACATCGCCGTGCTGCTGAAAGAGCGTGTGGGCGATGAAGGTGCGGTGGTGCTGGGCGACATCAATGCCGGCATGCTCTCGGTGGGCCGCGACCGGCTGACCAACCGTGGGCTGGTGGCCGGCTTCGACTACGTGCAATGCAATGCCGAAGCGCTGCCGTTCCCGGACCAGAGTTTCGACCTGGTCACGATTTCCTTCGGTCTGCGCAACGTCACCGACAAGGATGCCGCGCTGCGCGAGATGTACCGCGTGCTGAAGGTGGGCGGGCAGGCGCGCGTGCTGGAATTTTCCGAAGTCACCGCCGAGTGGTTCAAGCCGATCTACGATTTCCATTCGTTCAAGATCCTGCCCAGGCTGGGTCAGCTGTTCGCGCGCGATGCCGACAGCTACCAGTACCTGGCCGAAAGCATCCGCAAGCATCCGCCGCAGGAGTCGCTCAAGGGCATGATGGGCGAGGCCGGATTCGCACGCTGCCACTACAAGAACCTCACCGGCGGCATCGTGGCGATCCACTCCGGCTACAAGATCTGACCTCGCGCCTCCGGGGCTGGCATGCCGCGCATTGCGTGCTGCATGCCAGCCCGGGTGCTCGGGTTCGCTTTGCGCCGGTTGCTGTTTGCATCGGCGTGCGCACCGCCAGGTTCTGCGACTTCCGTCGCGTTGGCTCCACCAGCGGTCGGCGACACTAGGCACCCCCTTGCCGGAGAGTTGGATGCGCTTGTACGCCGGGCTCTCGCGCGTGTTTCCCCGCTCCTTCAGCGCCAAGCTGCTGGCGGTGACCTTTGTCGGCATCCATCTGCCGCTGCTGTTGCTGATTGCGTGGCTGGCCTCGCAAAGCGAGTTGGGCGGACACCTGCTGTGGTCGGTGATCGTCGTGGCGCTGCTGGCGACGCTGGCCGGCACCGCCCTGACGCTCTCGGCCCTGTACCGGCTGCTGGCGCCACTGCGTATCGCCGCCGACGCGCTGGATACCTATTACGCCGACCAGCGCCTGCCCAGCCTGCCCGAGCATGGCGATGACGAACTGGGCCGGCTGTTGCGCGGAATCAACCGCAGCCTGCGCGGCATCGATGCCGGCATGCGCGATCTCAAGAAGCACGCGCTGCTGGACCCGCTCACCGAGGCGCTGAACCGCCGCGGCTGCGAACAGGCGATGCGCGATTCGGTGGCTGCCGCGCAGCGCGGGGGCTGGCCGTTCGTGCTGTTCGTGCTGGACATGGACAACCTCAAGCAGATCAACGACCGCTTCGGGCATCTGGCCGGCGACCGCGTGCTGGTGCGGCTGGTGGAATCGGCCTATGGCTGGCTGGGCGCGCAGGACTGGATCGGTCGGTGGGGCGGTGACGAATTCCTGATCGGCGTGCACGCTGGCGAGGACGAGGCCACGCTCAAGCTCAATCAATGGCTGTCCATGCTCGAGCGCGAAGACGGCGAGGAAGCGCCGCTGCACCTGAGTGCCGGCAGCGCGGTATACGCAGCGGATGTGGATGCCACCGAGCTGTACCGGCGTGCGGATGCGGCGATGTACCGCGCCAAGTTCTCCGGTGGCCGGCGCCTGGTGCGCGATGGGCATGACACCCCGCGCGATCATCCGGTGACATGACCGCCGGCGCTGCGCCAGCGCGCACTGTCAGCAGGCGCTAGCTGTCGGCGGCCACCGGCGGCACGCCCGCGCGCGGCGGCACGGGCAGGTCATGGCCTGGGGCGCTAAAATGGCCAATTCTCTCGCTGCGGTGCCGTCGATGCGCTTCCCGTTCCTGTCGCTGTCCCTGGCCGTGTCCATTGCGTTGGCCGGCTGTTCCAATGACTCCACGCCGCCGGCGTCCACCGCTGCCGCGCCGGCCGCCACTGCCAAGGCCTCCGTGAAAGCAGACGCCCGCAACCACGACGAAAGCTCCTACGCCCAGCCGCAGCTGGTGGTCATCAAGGATCTGGCGCTGGACCTGAAGCTGGATTTCGACAGCAAGCAGATCGGTGGCACCGCCACCTATACGCTGGAATGGAAGGACAAGGCCGCCAAGCAGCTGGTGCTGGACACGCGCGAGCTGAGCATCGCCCAGGTGCAGGCCGACGACGGCAAGGGCGGCCTGGCGCCGCTGCAGTTCGCGCTGGCGCCGGCCGACAAGACCTTCGGCAGCAAGCTCACCATCGAGACGCCGAACCAGCCCGCCAAGGTCGTGATCACCTATCACACCGCACCCACCGCCTCGGGCCTGCAGTGGCTGGAGCCGTCGATGACCGAGGGCAAGCAGTTGCCCTTCATGTTCAGCCAGTCGCAGGCCATCCACGCGCGCAGCTGGGTGCCGCTGCAGGACACCCCGAGCGTGCGCTTCACCTACAGCGCGCATGTGACCTCGCGCCCGGACGTGATGGTGCTGATGAGCGCCGACAACGACCCCAAGGCCGCGCGCGACGGCGACTACAGCTTCAAGATGCCCGAGCCGATCCCGTCCTATCTGCTGGCCATCGCCGCCGGCGATGTGGTGTTCAAGCCGATCTCCGCGCGCTCGGGCGTGTGGGCCGAGCCGGCGATGGCCGACAAGGCCGCCAAGGAGTTCGAAGACACCGAGAAGATGATCGGTGCCGCCGAAAAACTCTATGGCCCGTATCGCTGGGGCCGTTACGACATGCTGGTGCTGCCGCCGTCGTTCCCGTTCGGTGGCATGGAGAACCCGCGCCTGACCTTCGCCACGCCCACCGTGATCGTCGGCGACAAGTCGTTGGTGTCGCTGGTCGCCCACGAGCTGGCGCATAGCTGGTCCGGCAACCTGGTGACCAACGCCAGCTGGAAGGACATCTGGCTCAACGAAGGCTTCACCACCTACGTGCAGGGCCGCATCACCGAGGCGCTGTACGGCGCCGAGATGGCCGAGATGGAGCGCGAGATCGACCAGGGCGATCTGCTGGCCGAAGTGAAGGAGATGGCGCCGGCCGACCAGGCCCTGGCACTGCCGCCGCTGGCGCAGCGCGATCCGGACGAAGCCCTGAGCCAGGTGGCGTACGTCAAGGGCGCCTGGTTCCTGCAGTTCCTGGAGCAGCGTTTCGGCCGCGAGGTATTCGACCCGTTCCTGCGCGGCTGGTTCGACGACCACGCCTTCCAGAGCGCCACCACCGACCAGTTCGTCGATTACCTGAAAAAGAACCTGCTGGCCAAGAACCCCACCGCGGTGACCGCTGCCGAAGTGGATGCGTGGTTGAACCAGCCGGGCATCCCGGCGTTTGCGGCCAAGGCGCGCTCGCGCAGTTTCTCCATCGTGGACACCGCGCGCATCGCCTGGAGCGGCAGCGGCACGCTGCCCAGCAAGCAGGTCACCGGCGAGTGGGGCACGCAGGAGTGGGTGCATTTCCTCAGCGGCATGGGCGCCACGCTCAAGCCCGAGCAGCTCAAGCAGCTGGACGATGCGTATCACTTCACCGGTACCCCGAACGGCGAGATCGCCATGCGCTGGTATCCGCTGGCGATCCGCAGCGGCTACACCGACGCACGCCCGGCTGCCGGCGAGTTCATCGAGCGCGTGGGCCGGCGCAAGCTGGTGCTGCCGATCTATGCCGAACTGTTGAAGACCCCGGACGGTATCGCGTTTGCCGAACAGGCCTTCGAGAAGGCTAAGCCCGGCTATCACCCGATCACCACCGCCTCGGTGACCGAGATGATCGCCAAGGCCAAGGCGGCGGCGCCGGCACAGCCGCAGCCGTAATGGTAGGGGAGGGCGTTGCAGACGCCCTCCCGCCGCTTTCCTTGCTGCATCGTGCAGGCGGCACCGCGCCCTGCAATCGCCGTTGCAGGAGCGCACCCGGGCGCGACGTGGCGTTACCGGGAATGCTCCATCGCGCCCGGGTGCGCTCCTACGCTGTGCCGCAGTCTGATCGCGGCTGTCGCGGGCAGGCTGGTATCGTTGCCGCTGCCTTTCATGCCTTCCGGAGTCGACGATGAAGTATCTGCTGAGCGCGGCCTTGTGCGTTGCGGCCCTGAGCGCCTGCACCGACCGCGAGGCGCAACGCAAGGCGCAGGAAACCGCGCAGGCGCAGGCCAAGGAAACCAAGGCCGATGCGCTCGCCAAGCAATACGACGAAGCGGTCAAGGCGCAGAACTGGGACATGGCGCGCGCCCACGGTGCGGCCCTGCTCGAAGGCTATGCCGGCACCGCGGCCGCCACGCGCATCGAACCCGGCTATGCCGACATCAAGGCCAAGGGCGAGCAGGCGCGCGAACTGCGTTGCATGCAGGCGCTCTGGCAGTACTCGCAGGTACCGGCCAAGGGCGGCACACAGCGCTCGGCGATGATCGATGCCAAGCAGCGCGTGGATGTGGACGGCAGCGGGCCCAAGCCGGTGAGCCTGGTGTTCCGCGATCACCCGCAGTGGAAGCGCCACAGCTATCTCGTGCTCAAGGCCGGCGACTTCAATTGCTACGGCGGCTGCAAGGTGCAGGTCGCCGCCGATGGTGGCGCACCGCGCGCGATGGCCGCCCACCGCCCGGACACCGATGAAGCGATCGCCATGTTCATCGACGACGACAAGGCGCTGTGGAAAGTGGTGCGTAATGCCAAGCGCATCAGCATCGCCTTCCCGGTCAAGGCCGGCGGAACGCGCACGGCCGAGTTCGAGGTCGGTGGCCTGGATACCACGCAAATGCCGGGCTGGAAATAAGCGCATGGACGGCGCGATCGCCGCACGCCTGCCGCTGTCCGCCTACCGGCATTGGGTGTTCGACATGGACGGTACGCTCACGCTGCCGGCGCACGATTTCGCGCTGATCCGGCGCGCGCTGGAGATCCCGCCGGAACACGACATCCTGCATCACCTGGCTGCATTGCCTGCCGATCAGGCACAGGCCAAGCACGCCTGGTTGCTGGAACACGAACGCGCGCTGGCCGAGGCCGCGCAACCTGCGCCGGGCGCGCCGGCATTGGTGCGCGCACTGCAGGCCGATGGCTGCCGGCTCGGCCTGCTGACCCGTAATGCGCGTGTGCTGGCACAGGTGACGCTGGAGACGATCGGCCTGGGCGATGTCTTCGCATGGGACGACATCGTCGGCCGCGACGAGGCCGCGCCCAAGCCCGCGCCCGACGGCCTGCAGTATTTCCAGCGGCGCTGGGAAGTGAATGCCACAGCGTTACTGATGGTCGGCGACCACCACAACGACCTGGCCTGTGGCCGCGCCGCCGGCGCAGGCACCGTGCTGGTCAATACCCCCGGCGACCCCTGGCCGGGCCTGGCCGATTGGCGCTTGCGCGATTGTGTTGAACTGTTACACCACTGGCAGGCCAGTGCCGGTCATTGAGGGGCAGCTGACAACGCTACTGCGAGGCCGCTGCTCGGTGCGGCATGTACCACGCGGATACTCCGGTGCTGAGCACGCCGTCCGCCCCCACCTGACGACCGCTCGCTACATGTCGTCAGCCGCTCTCAATGTCCCGGTGGGAGAAGTAAATCGTCGGTGCCGTGTTTGAAGCCCCTCTCCCCGCGGGAGAGGGGTTGGGGTGAGGGTACGGCCCGGGGACTGTCGGCATATTCTCAGTACATCGCGCAAAGACGCTGCACGGCGCGTGCAGCATCGATGGGTCGCGCGGTGGCTCCAACAGTGCGGTGCCCGCTCGCATCCTTCATCGGGCGCCGCCTCCCGGCGGGCGGAGGCAAGCAAGGCGTTCCCACGTTCTCCAGCACAGTCGGCATGACCTGCGTGGCCACGCGCAGCTGTGCCGTATCTCCACACGCAGGCGTGCGCAGTGCTCCACCAGCGCGACAGCACGTAAGGCGCAAAGTGTGCCGAATGCGTGACACTTTTCGCGCCGTGCCGGCGCCATGCTCACAACTCCTTTCTCCATCAGGGTGCTGCGCCGCAACAGTGCGCTGGCACGCGCTGTGCTGCGTCTTTGCCGCACCCACCCGTTTGCGCCGTCGTCGCGTGCATCAAACGCCAGTGGCTCTTCGTTCGATTGGACTTCCACCGAGAGGGGTAGACGCAATGCACCAATCTTCCTGTCGCAGCGTTCGTAGCGGCGCGCTGCTGATGCTCGCGCTGAGCGCCGTGTTATCCGGTTGCAAGAAGGACACGCCGGCCGAAACCGCCGCGCCGGCACCTGCAGCAGCCCCGGCGGCGGCGCCGGCCGCTGCCGTGGTGGATACCGACAGCGAATTCGCCGCCAATGCCAGCAATGCGGATAACTGGGGCGGCGTCGGTCGCGATTTCGCGCTCACCCGGCACAGCCCGCTGGCCGAGATCAATCGCGACAACGTCAAGAACCTGAAGATGTCGTGGGAAATGAAGACCGATGCCACCCGCGGTCACGAAGGTCAGCCGCTGGTGATCGGCAACATCATGTACATGGTCAGCGCGTATCCCAACAACGTGTTCGCCATCGACCTGGCCGCGCAGGAAGACGGCGGCAAGGTGTTGTGGAAATACACCCCGCAACAGGACGAGCGTTCGGTGGCGGTGGCGTGCTGCGACACGGTCAACCGCGGCGCTTCGTATGCCGATGGCAAGCTGGTGTTCGGCAGCCTCAGCGGCGATGTGATCGCACTCGATGCCAAGACCGGCAAGGAAGCGTGGAAGCAGAAACTCGCGCACCCGGACAAGGGCGAAACCATCACCATGGCCCCGATCATCGCCGACGGCAAGGTGGTGGCCGGCATCAGCGGCAACGAGTTCGGCGTACTCGGGCGCGTGGCCGCCTACAACCTGGCCGACGGCAAGCAGGCCTGGTCCTGCGACGCGGCCGGTACCGACAAGGCGATCTGCCTGGGGCCGGATTTCAACAAGGCCAATCCGCAATACGGCCAGCTCGGCGATCTCGGGGTGAAGACCTTCCCCAACGACGAATGGAAGCGCGGCGGCGGTGCGGCCTGGGGCTGGTACAGCTACGACCCCAAGTTGAAGCTGGTCTACTACGGCACCGGCAATCCTGGCCTGTGGAGCCCGTCGTATCGCTGCGGCAAGACCACGCAGGAGGAATGCAATAACGGTGAACACGACAACAAGTGGTCGATGACGCTGTTCGCGCGCAAGATCGATACCGGCGAAGCGGTATGGGGCTACCAGAAGACCCCGTTCGACCAGTGGGACTACGACGGCATCAACGAGCCGATCCTGGTGGACCTGACCATCGACGGCAAGCAGGTCCCGTCGGTGGTGCAGTTCGACCGCAACGGCTTTGCCTATGTGCTCGATCGTCGCGATGGCACGCTGCTGCGCGCGCATAAATTCGTGCCGGCCAACTGGGCCGAACGCATCGACATGAAGACCGGCCGGCCGGTGAAGGTGGCTGCGCATTCGCCGCTGGAACGCGGCAAGAAAGTGCAGGCGTTTCCGTCGGCGATGGGCGGCAAGGATCAACAGCCGTGTTCGGTGGATCCGGCCAATTCGGCCGTGTTCTTCTGCGGCACCAATAACTGGCACATGGAGCTGGAGCCGCAGGAACGCGGCAACACCATGATGGGCCTGCCATATGTGTTCGCCAATGTGATGATGAAGCCGAACGAGCCCGGCGCGTTAGGCATCGTCAAGGCCTTCGACGTGGTGGAAGGCAAGTCCAAGTGGGAGATCAAGGAGAAGTTCCCGGTGTGGAGCGGCACCCTGGTCACCGATGGCGGGCTGGTGTTCTACGGCACCCTGGATGGCTGGTTCCGTGCGGTGGACAAGGACACCGGCAAGAAGCTGTGGGAGATGAAGCTGCCGTCCGGCATCATCGGCAACCCGATCGCCTACAAGGCCAACGGACACCAGTACATTGCGGTGTTCTCCGGAATCGGCGGCTGGATTGGCCTGCCGGTCACCGCAGGTCTGGATCCGTCCGATCCGTACGGCGCGCTGGGTGCGGCCGGGCTGGCCTTTGGCGCCGGTTTCGACAAGATCCCGCTGGGCGGCATGGTGCACACCTTCCGCATCGATGGGGCCGGCAAGACCGTGTCCGCCACTGCAACGGCCACCGCCTCCGCCGGTGGCGGCACCGCCAATGCTGCAGCGAAGACGGCACGATGACATCCACGCAAGGCGTTGGACGCGCAGGTCGGCAGCTCGCTGCCGGCCTGCGCGGTACCCACCGGCACCTGCACACCGTGCTGCTGGTTTGCAGCCTCGGACTCGTCGCCGCAGGTTGCACACGCGAGCCGTCCTCACCGGCGGCTCGCGCTTCCGATTCCGGTGCGGCGTCCACAGCGACACCTGCATCCATGGCATCCACCGCAGCGCCAGCCGCTGCGCAGACGCCGGCCAACACGCCGCCACCTGCGCCCGATCCCACAGTGCTGCGCGTCTGCGCAGACCCGGGCAACATGCCGTTGTCCAACAAGGCCGGCGAAGGCTTCCAGAACAAGATTGCGCACGTCGTCGCCGATGCCATGGGCCGGCGGCTGGAATACGAATGGCGCACCTATTACCAGCGCGGACTGGCGCGCAGCACCATCAATGCCGGCCGCTGCGATCTGCTGATGGATCTCAATAGCGACTTCGAGCAAGGCCTGACCACGCGCCCGGTGTACCGTTCCACCTATGTGCTGGTGACGCGCAAGGGCCTGGAGTTGAGGCCGCGCTCGCTGGACGATGCGGCGCTCAAATCGATCAAGCTGGGCGTGTTCCAGAGTTCGCCTGCGCGCCAGGCGCTGTACGAGCATGGTATCAGCGGCGAGGTGCAATACCTGTTCTACGACTCGGCCAGCGCGCCGGAAGAGCACCCGGGCAAGCTGGTGGAGCGGGTGGCCGCCAACCAGCTGGATGCGGCCGAATCCTGGGGGCCGGTGGCCGGCTACTACGCCGCACGTGGCGGGCTGGGCATGGTGCCGTTGAACACCATCGACGATGCGGTGCTGGAGTACTCGATGGCGTGGGCGGTGTCGCGCAAGAACGCGCCGCTCCGCGATGCATTGAACAAGGCGCTGCAGGACAACGCGGCAAGGATCGCGCAGATCCTGCATGACTATCACGTGCCGCTGGTCCGTTGCAGCGACTGCATCGTGGCTGGCGATCTGCCGTCGCATGGACCTTACGCCACACCGGCCGCCGCATCGACTGCGCGCAGTCCTGCCGCCTCCTCGCAGGAGCTGGCGCAGTTGCAGTTGCGCATTGCCGATGGTGCCGACCCCAACCAGGAACTGGCGCATGCGCTGGATGCCGGCGATGCGGTACGTGCGGCCTGGTTGCTGCGGCATGGTGCCGATGCCAACACGCCCAACCTGCTCGGTGAGCCGCCACTGCATCAGGCCATCCGCAACCAGGAACCGGATCTGGTCGGCCTGCTGCTGGATGCCGGCGCACGGCTGGATGCGCGCGATGCCAGCGGCTGGACCGCGTTGATGAAGGCGGCCTGGGCCAACGATGCCGACAGTGTCGGCCGCCTGCTGCGCAAGCGCGCGCCGGTGGACACCGTGTCCGGTGATGGCTGGAGCGCGCTGGATCTGGCGGTGTCCTACGCCGATGCCGAAGTGGTCCAGGCACTGCTCGCCGCCGGCGCGAATGTACGGCGCGCCAACGCCACCGGCTTTACGCCGGCGATGTTTGCAGTGGCACGCGACGACCCGGCCATTCTCGACGCGCTGCTCGCGCGCGGCGCCGATGTAGGGCACGCCAACCAGGCCGGTGTCACCGCCCTGATGCTGGCCGCGGCGGCCGGACGCGAACAGGTTGCCAAACGCCTGCTCGCCGCCGGCGCGGACCCGGCTGCACGCAATCGCGAAGGCAAGACTGCCGCAGCGTTGGCGCAGGACCGTGGCGATACCGCGCTGGCCGCGCTGTTGAGCGATGCCGGGCGCCCCTCCAGACGCTGACTGTTTCATCCACTGCGTGCACGGGTGCGCGGTGTTCCCTCCGATCAGAAAGGTTCGTTCATGCGCAAGTCCACCGTGGGTTGTATCGATCGTTCCGTCCGCGCAGCGCTGTGCGGCGCGCTGCTCAGTGCCGTGCTGGCGGCATGCGGCAAGGAAGAAGCGCCACCGCCCGCCGCGGCGCCGGATGCGGCAACGCCCGCTGCCGCCGGCGCACCAGCGCCCGCACCAGCCGCCACAGCGCCCGCGTCCGCTGCCGCACCGCCGGCAACGCCCAATCCCGCTGCCGGGCCTGCGCCCGATCCGGCCACTCCGCCCGCCCCGCCGGCCACCGTGGTGCCGATTCCGAAGGGGCCCGAGGTCAAGGTCACCCCGGAGCTGGTGGCCGAAGGCAAGAAGATCTATTTCTCGGCCGGCTGCAACGCCTGCCATGGCGGCACCGGTGGCGGTGGCATGTGCCCGCCGCTGACCAACGATGTGTGGGTGTACGGCGGCGACGACGACACCTTGCGCACGCTGATCAGCGAAGGCACCGCTGCGATGATCACCCACGGCAAGACCCGCATCGGGCATGAAAAGGTCGTCGGGCAGATGCCGCCGTTCGCACCGGTGCTCAAGCCCGGCGATACCGAAAAACTGCTGGCCTTCATCCATTCGATCAACAAGACCGCGGGCAAGGCGCAATGAGGCCAGGCGCATCGAGAGCGGCCTCCGGCGCCTGGCTGCGCCTGCCTCTTGGCGGGGTACTCGGCGCACTGCTTCTGCTGGCCGGCTGCCAGCGCGACGCGCCGGCGACCGCCTCCACGGCGGCGCCCACGGTCTCCGCACCGGCAGGCGCCACCGATGCCGCGCCGGCGCCTGCAACGCCGCCGGTGTTTGCGTATGTGCCCAATCAGCGTAGCGGCACGGTGTCGGTGATCGACACCGCCAGCGACACCGTGGTGCGTACGCTCAGCGCGCAGGGCCAGCTCGGCAAGCGCCTGCAGCAGGTACTGCCTGGGCCACAGGGGTTGCTGTATCTGATCGATGCGCAGCATCACCGGTTGATCGAACTGGATACCGCCAAGGACACCGTGCTGCGCCAGGTGGACATCGGCGAGAACGCCGAAGGCATCGCCCGCTCGCCCGATGGCACCCAGTTCGCCGTGTGCGTGGAAGGGCAGAACCAGGTGATGCTGATCGATGCGGCGCGGTTCCGCGTGCAGGAGGTCATCGCCACGCGCGGGCAGGCACCGGAACACTGCGCGTACACGCCGGACGGGCAGTGGCTGCTCACCAGCAACGAAGGTTCCAACGACATGGACATGATCGAACTGGCCACGCACCAGTCGCGTGGCGTGGTCGCCACCAGCGGGCACCCGCGCGGGATGGCGTTCGCCCCGGACGGACACAGCGTCTACATCGCGCAGGAAACCGCCAACGTAGTGGATGTGATCGATCTGAAGACCCGCACGCGCCGCGCCAGCCTGCCGGCCGGCGTGCGCACCGCCGGGGTCGCCCTGTCGGGCGATGGCGCGCGGTTGTACGCATCCAACGGCGGCGCCGGCACGGTGAGCGTGATCGACACCCGGCAGGGCCGCAGCGTGGCCGAGATCGCGGTCGGCCTGCGGCCCTGGAACCCGGCGCTCACACCGGCCGGCGACAAGCTGTATGTGGCCAACGGGCGTTCCAATACGGTGAGCGTGATCGATACCGCCAGCTTGCGCGAACTCAAACAGATCCCTGTCGGCGAACTGCCGTGGGGCGTGGTCATCGCGCGCTGAGTGGCGGCCATGCCGATACGCGCCGGGGAGGCGGGATGAAGACACGTGCCGCGGTGGCCTGGGCTGCGCATCAGCCGCTGACCATCGAAGAAGTGGATCTGCAGCCGCCGCGCCCCGGTGAAGTGCTGGTGCGCCTGGTCGCCACCGGCATCTGCCATGGCGACGCGCATGCGTTGGCGCACGGGCAGGCAAGCAGCTTCCCGGCGATCCTGGGGCAGGAGGGGGCCGGTATCGTCGAAGATGTCGGCATCGGCGTCACCAGCGTGCGTGCCGGCGATCACGTCATCCCGCTCTACATGCCCGAGTGCGGGGTGTGCAAGTTCTGCCGCTCCGGGCGCACCAACCTGTGCCAGGCGATCCGCAGCAGCCAGGAGCGCGGCCTGATGCCCGATGGCAGCAGCCGGTTCTCCTTGCATGGGCGCCCGATCCTGCACCACATGGGCACCAGCACGTTTTCCGAATACACCGTGCTGCCGGAGATCGCGGTGGCGCGCATCCACCCGGATGCGCCGCTGGATCAGGTCTGCCTGCTCGGCTGCACGGTCACCACCGGGGTGGGTGCGGTGCTCAACAGCACGCATGTGCGGCCCGGCGATTGCGTGGCGGTGTTCGGTCTGGGCGGGATCGGCTTGTCGGTCATCCAGGGCGCCATACTGGCACAGGCCGGGCGCATCATCGCGGTGGATATCGACCCCGGAAAATTCGCGCTGGCACGCGCGCTGGGCGCCACCGATTGCCTGGATCCGCGCGACTACGGCGCGCCGATCCAGCAGGTGATCGTGGACCTCACCGATGGCGGTGCCGACCATAGCTTCGAATGCGTGGGCGATGTCGGCGCAATGCGCGCGGCGCTGGAGTGCTGCCACAAGGGCTGGGGCGAAAGCGTCATTCTCGGCGTGGCCGACGATGCGCAGGAAATCAGCACACGTCCATTCCAGCTGGTCACCGGGCGGGTATGGCGCGGCAGTGCGTTCGGCGGGGTGAAGGGGCGCAGCGAGTTGCCCGGCTATGTGGAGCGTTATCTGCGTGGCGATCTCCAGCTGGCACCGCTGATCACCCGCACGCTCGCATTGGACGACATCAATCAGGCGCTGGCGGATCTGCGTTCGGCGCGCGGCATCAAATCGATCGTGCTTTATTGAGGGAGACAGCTATGGCAGCCGGCAACTGCAGGACCACGCTACTTCGACGTCGCGCACTGGTGGGCGCCTGTATGCTGGCGTTGCTTGCCGGCAGTGCGCAGGTCGCGGCGGCAGACGCGCCGCAGGCGACCTGGCTGGACCGGATCGAGGTCACCGCCACGCCGATCCCCGGCACCACCATCGACGCGGCGCAGTTGCCGTACATGGTGCAGTCGGCCACCGACGCGCAGTTGTCGCGCGGGCGCAGCAACAATCTCGGCGACCTGCTGCAACGGCGCTTCGTCGGCGTGGACGGCAACGACGTGCAGGGCAGCGCGTTCCAGAACGATCTCACCTTCCACGGCTTTCGCGCCTCGGCCTTGCCGGGTGCCTCGCAAGGGGTCTCGGTGTACCTGGATGGCGTACGCGTCAACGAACCGTTCGCCGACATCGTCAGCTGGGACATGCTGCCCGAAGCGGCCATCACGGCGGTGACCCTGATGCCTGGTTCCAACCCCTTGTTCGGGCCGAACACGCTCGGCGGTGCGGTGGTGCTGACCACCGCCTCCGGCCTGACCGCGCCCGGAGTGCAGGGCGAACTGAGCATCGGCAGTGGTGCGCGCAAGCGGCTGGATGCCGGTTATGGCGTTGCCGGCGCCGATGGCTGGCATGGGTATGTGGCGGTGACCGGATTCGACGAGAACGGTTGGCGCGATGCCTCCGAAGGGCGCCTGGGCACGCTGTTCGGCAAGCTCGGGCGACAGGGCGAGGACACCGACTGGAGCCTGTCGCTGTTGCACGGGCGCAGCCGCCTGATCGGCAATGGCCTGCTGCCGGAGACGCGCTACACCGATGAAGGGCCAGAGCCCGGGCTGTATCGCGCCGATCGCCGCGCGGTTTACACCTCGCCCGACCTCACCCGCAATCGCAACACGCTGCTGACCGCGCAACTGGATCATCGCTTCGATGCCGACACTGCGCTGCATGCGTTGGCGTACTCGCGGGTGGGGCGGCGCGACACCGTCAACGGCGATATCGGCGAAGACTACGAAGAGTTCGTCGAAGAATGCGCCTCCGGCTACGCGGCCGATGGTACGGCCCTGGACGCCGAGTGCGATGTGGCGCGTGCCGATGCAGACACGCTGCCGACCGGTGCGCTCAACACCACCCAGATGCGCCAGGATGCGCAGGGGCTTGCGATCAATCTGAGCAAGCAATGGGGCGCGCATGCGCTCAGTGCCGGGGTCACCTTCGATCGCGGGCATGTGCGGTATCTGCAATTCGCCCGTGATGGCTGGGTGCAGCCGGACCGTTCGGTGCAGGCAGACCCCGATGCCGAGCGTGCGTTCTTTTCCGGCGTGCGCGGCAGCACCAAGACGCTGGGTGCGTTCATCGCAGATACCTGGGAGCTGGACGCGGCCACCCATCTCACCGCCGCCGTGCGCTGGAACCGCGTGGTGGTCGACAACATCCTCTCCACCGCCGACGATGGCGACCGCCCGCGCGAGCGCTTCGTCTACGCCAAGGCCAACCCCTCGCTGGGTCTCACCCATCGGCTGGAGTCAGGCCTGACCGTGTACGGCTCGGTGGCGCAGAACACGCGCGCGCCCACGGCCATCGAGCTGGGCTGCGCCGATCCCACCCAGCCATGCCGGTTGCCCACCGGCCTGCAGGCCGACCCGCGCCTGGAGCAGATCGTCTCGCGCACCTACGAGCTGGGCGCGCGCTGGACGCCATCGGCCGACAGCCACGCCACGCTGTCGGTGTACCGCGCCGACAATCGCGACGACATCCTGTTCCTGCGCGCACCGGATACTCAACTGGGCTATTTCGATAATGTCGGCCGTACCCGCTACCAGGGCGCCGATCTCGCGTTGCACCTGCGCAGCGGCGACTGGCAGTGGTCGGCCGGCTACAGCTATCTGGATGCGACCTATCGCAGCAGCGGCGAACTGTTGTCCGGCGAACGCGTGATCGCCCTGCGGCCGGGCCTGCGGATCGCCGCGCTACCGCGGCACAACCTCAAGCTCGGGGTGGAGTGGCAGCGCGATGCGCTGACGCTGGGAGTGGGCATGCGCGCGGTCTCCGGGCGGGTCGCCAGCGGCAACGAAGACGGCCAGGTCGACAACGCCGAAGACGGCGAGGCCGCGCCCGGGCGCATCGACATCGGCACCGCCGGCTACGCGCTGGTGGATCTGCAGGCGCGCTGGGCCATCACTGCGCGCGTGTCGCTGTTCGCACGCATCGACAATGTGTTCGATCGCCAGTACGCCACCTATGCCGCCGTGGCCGAAGATGTGTTCCCCGACGGCGAACTCGCCCGCCCGCAGCAATCGCCGGTGGAAACCGGACCGGCCCGCTTTCTGGCACCGGGGGTGCCCCGGCAGTATCTGATCGGGGTGCGGTGGGCGCTTTGAAGAGGGGATTGGGCATTGGGGATTGGGGATTGGCAACATCAAACGCTGGCATCAGCGCTGTGCCAGCGTTTACGAATCCCCAATGCCGAATCCCCAATCCCAGCCCCCCCATCACCCGGTATCCAGACCGTGCTTGCGCAGCTTGCGATACAGCGTATTGCGACTGATCCCCAGTGCATCGGCGGTGCGGCTGACGTTCCAGCGATGGCGTTCGAGTTGTTGTTGCAGCACCACGCGTTCGGCCTGATCCAGTGCGGCGCGGCCGGGCATGTCGTCGGCGGCTACCGCGCGGCCATCGACCAGGCACGGCGCGCTGCCGGCATCGACGATTTCCTGCGGCAGGTTGGGCAGCCGGATCACGCCATCGCTGCACAGCACCGCGGCGGTGCGCAGCACGTTGCGCAGCTGACGCAGATTGCCGGGCCAGGCGTAGCTGAGCAGCTTGTGCATGGCCTCTTCGCTGATGCGCACGCTGCGTTCGGCGCTTTCCTCGCGTAGCAGCGTGCGGATCAGCTCGGCCTTGTCGCTGCGTTCGCGCAGCGGCGGCAGGTGCAGCACCACGCCGTTGAGGCGGTAGTACAGATCCTCGCGAAACTCGCCTGCGGCCACGCGTTGCCCCAGATCGCGGTGGCTGGCACTGATGACGTGCAGCTCCAGCGGCACCGCACGCTCGCTGCCGAGCGGGGTGACCGATTGTTCTTCCAGCACGCGCAACAGGCGGCTCTGCAATGGCAACGGCATATCGCCGATTTCGTCCAGGAACAGCGTGCCGCCGCTGGCCTGCAGCAATTTGCCGTGGCGCCCTTCGCGCGCGGCGTCGGTGAATGCGCCGCGCGCGTAGCCGAACAATTCGCTTTCGATCAGCGCCTCGGGGATCGCCGCGCAATTGATCGCCACGAAGGCCCCGCCGGCCCACGGCGAGCCGCGATGCACCGCCTTGGCGAATTCTTCCTTGCCGGTGCCGGTGTCGCCGCGCAGCAAGATCGCAACGCGATGTGCGGCCAGCTTCAGCGCATTGGCCAGGTTGTGGCGCATGCGCGAATCAGAGCCGACATGTTCGCCCGGCTGCAGTTCGCACTCCGGTGCCGCCTGTCCGGCAGCGCCGACGACCGCCGGTACCGCGCGCGCGCGCGGCGGCCGCACCAGCGCGTAGAAGCGCCGTCCATGGCACGCACAGCGAATCGACCACAAGGTGCCTGCGTCGCTGCCGGCGCGGTGTTCCAGGGTGTCGAAATCCAGCTGCATCACCTGCGAGATATCACGGCCCACCAGCTGGCTGCGGTCCAGCTTACCCAGCTGTTCGAGCACTGCTTCGTTGACCGCCAGCACACGCCCGTCTGCACCGATCGCGATCAAGGCCTCGTGCAGCAATCCCGCAAATTCCGGGCGGCTGTGGAAACGCAGGATGAAGGCGTGACCGAACTGGTTGAGGAAGTGCGAACGCGAGATCTGCGCGGCCGACATGCTGACCAGGGCCATGGTGTGCCGCTGGATCTGCTTGCTGTCCTGCGCGTTGGGCGTGGAGGCGTCCAGCACCGCCAGCAGCCTGCCGTGCGGGTCCAGGATCGGCGCGCCGCTGCACGACAGCGGCAGGTGGCGGGTCAGGTAATGCTCGCCGCGATGCACGCTGACCGCGGTGCGTTCGGCTGCACAGGTGCCCAGGCCGTTGGTGCCTTGATGGCACTCGGCCCAGCTGGCGCCGCAGAACAGGCCGGCCTGGCGGAATTCGCGCAGCAAAGTGGAGTCGTGCACGCTGTGCAGCACGGTGGCATCGGCGTCGGCGAAAATCACCGCATAGCCGCTGCCGGCGATCTGCTCGTACAGGTTTTCCATTTCCACCCTGGCGATGCGCAGCACCTCGCCCAGCCGCTGCTGGCGCTCGCGCACGTGCAGGGCGTCGTGCACCAGTGGCTCGGGTGTCGCTTCGGGCAGCAGCGCGTAATCGTCCAGGCAGCGTCGCCACGAGCGCGACAGTGGCGCGGCCAGCGGCGCGATGTCGCGCAGCCGTCTGATCTGCCGGAGGGCATCCGGTTCGATCTCCGGCGTAACGATGGAAGCGGCGGCGACGACTGGCTCGGACATGGGCCAGCGTTCCTCGATGGACGCGAGGCGTCAGTAGAGACACAAACCGGGCCTATGCTCAAACTGCATTGCAGCAAACGTGTGCCGATGATGACGCGCCTTTCCCTGCGGGCCGAGAAGGCACCGCTTGCGCGCCAGGGGCGCGCGTGCGTGAGCGCGCCCGCGCTAGAAGCACGCGCCGGCGTGCGGCGCAGGGGGATGGGGGTGCGAGGCGAAGCCTCATGTCTTTCCAACCTGCACGTGGCTTCGTCCGTCCCCTCATCCGCCCCTGCGGGGCACCTTCTCCCCCCGGGGGGAGAAGGGATAGTCCTGCGCTGGTGCGGCTGAAGCCCTCTCCCGCCGGGAGAGGATTGGGGTGAGGGCACGAGGCGAAGCCCTATGTCTTTCCAACCTGCACGTGGCTTCGCCCGTTCCCCTCATCCGCCCCTGCGGGGCACCTTCTCCCCCGGGGGGAGAAGGGTAGTCCTGCGCTGGTGCGGCTGAAGCCCTCTGCAGCCGGGAGAGGGTTGGGGTGAGGGCACGAGGTGAAGCCCTATGTCTTTCCAACCTGCACGTGGCTTCGCCTGTCTCCTCATCCGCCCCTGCGGGGCACCTTCTCCCCCCGGGGGGAGAAGGGACGGTCCTGCACTGGTCTGGTGGGATAAGGCCGCAGGCTGCGGCCTGCGTGCCGCACGTGCGGGCCAGCTCGGAGCGCGTACCCGATTCAGGGGTTAGCGCCGGCCCGGGGAGGCATCGGACTCGGAGCCCGCGGCCGCCTCAGAGCGCGTAGCCGAATTGCTGCTTGAACTGGTCGTTGAATTCGGCAAAGTCGAAGCGCTGGTTCTGTGTGCCCGGATGCTCCACCTTCAATGCGCCCATCAGGTTGCCCATGCGGCCGATGGTCAGCCAGTCGTAGTTGTGCTGGATGCCGTAGATCAGCCCGGCGCGGAACGCATCGCCGCAGCCGGTCGGGTCGACCACGCGGCGCTCGTGCGCCGGCGGGATGTCGTAGGTCTTGTCCGGGGTGTGCACCAGCGCGCCCTTCGGGCCCTGGGTGGTGATGTAGGCCTGCACGCGCGAGACGATGTCCTTCTCGTCCCAGCCGGTGCGCTCCTGCAGCAGGTTGGACTCGTAGTCGTTGACCACCACGTAGTCGGCCTGCTCGATGAACTGGCGCAGCTCCGGGCCGTTGAACAGCGGCATCGCCTGGCCGGGATCGAAGATGAAGGGGACGCCGCCGGCAGCGAACTCTTCCGCGTTCTGGATCATGCCTTCGCGCCCGTCCGGGCCGACCAAGCCCAGGGTCACGCCCGGCACGTCCTTCACGTGGTTCTCGTAGCTGCGCATCATCGCGCCCGGATGGAAGGCGGTGATCTGGTTGTTGTCGTGGTCGGTGGTGATGAAGGCCTGCGGGGTGAACAGGTCCTCGATGATCTTCACCCGCGACAGGTCGATGCCCAGGGTTTCGAAGTGCTCGCGGTAGGGGCCGAAATCCTGGCCCACCGTGCCCATCGGGATCGGCGCCCCACCCAGCAGATGCAGGTTGTAGGCGATGTTGCCAGCGCAGCCGCCGAACTCGCGGCGCATGCGCGGCACCAGGAACGACACATTCAGGATGTGCACCTTGTCCGGCAGGATGTGGTTCTTGAACTGGTCCGGAAACACCATGATGGTGTCGTAGGCGAGGGAACCACAGATCAGTGCGGACATCGAATCAGGCCTTTGCGTAGGGAAATACCCGCCAGTTACCGGGCATGGCAGCGGGACGGCGCGAGCGCCGCGGCGCAAAGGGTAACGGCTGCGACCGATCAGGGCCACAACCGCATGCCACGGCCGGCGTGACCGGCACATGAAAACGGGGGCGGAATAACCGATTTTTCCTTGCTCACCCCGGGGGGGATTGCTAGGCTAGCCGACTTCGTTTTCTGCCCAAAATTTCGCCACGCTGGCGGCAGGGCACGCGACTTATCCAGGAACAACTCCCTCGATGTTCAAGAAACTGCGCGGCATGTTCTCCAACGACCTGTCCATCGATCTGGGCACGGCCAATACGCTGATCTACGTGCGCGGGCAGGGCATCGTGCTGAACGAGCCATCGGTGGTGGCGGTGCGTCAGGACCGTGCGATCGGCGGTACGCGTTCGGTGGCCGCGGTCGGCGCCGAGGCCAAACAGATGCTCGGCCGTACCCCCGGCCACATCACCACCATCCGCCCGATGAAGGACGGCGTGATCGCCGACTTCACCTACACCGAGGCAATGCTGAAGCACTTCATCAAGAAGGTGCACAAGTCGCGCGTGCTGCGTCCCAGCCCGCGCGTGCTGGTCTGCGTGCCGGCCGGTTCCACCCAGGTGGAGCGCTGTGCGATCAAGGAATCGGCGGAAGAGGCCGGTGCGCGCGATGTGTACCTGATCGAAGAACCCATGGCCGCAGCGATCGGCGCCGGCATGCCGGTGACCGAGGCGCGCGGTTCGATGGTCATCGACATCGGCGGTGGCACCACCGAAGTGGCGGTGATCTCGCTCAACGGCATCGTCTACTCTCAGTCGGTGCGCGTGGGCGGCGACCGCTTCGACGAATCGATCACCAACTACGTGCGCCGCAACCACGGCATGCTGATCGGCGAAGCCACCGCCGAGCGCATCAAGCTGCAGATCGGCTGCGCCTACCCGCAGGACGAGGTGCAGGAGATGGAAATCTCCGGCCGCAACCTTGCCGAGGGCGTGCCGAAGATGATCAAGATCAACTCCAACGAAGTGCTCGAAGCGCTGCACGAGCCGTTGTCCGGCATCGTCTCGGCGGTCAAGCTGGCGCTGGAGCAGACCCCGCCGGAGCTGTGCGCCGACGTGGCCGAGCGCGGCATCGTGCTCACCGGTGGCGGCGCGCTGCTGCGCGACCTGGACCGCCTGATCTCCGAGGAAACCGGCCTGCACGTGCAGGTGGCCGACGACCCGCTCACCTGCGTGGCCCGCGGCGGCGGCCGCGCGCTGGAGCTGGTGGACATGCATGGCAACGAGTTCTTCGCGCCGGAGTGAGGCGTTCGGGATTCGGGAGTCGGCGTTCGGGATTCGCAAAAGCGGTTCCTGCCTACGGCCCGGTAGGACTGCTCCGCAGTTCCGCTGATTCACGTGTTAGCCGCATTCGTCTCGGGGCCAGCCAACCGCTCCCCGAATCCCCAATTCCGATTCCCCAATCCCGGCCCTGAACGTGCCCTCCTACGCCGGCCCACCCGTCGCCTCCCGTCCGGGCGAAGTCACCTCCACGCTGCGGCTGCTGGTCTATCTGGTGCTGGCGGTGGTGCTGATCGCGCTCGATAGCCGCGGCGGCTGGCTGAGCCAGCTGCGGTCGCAGGCCAACCTGCTGATCCAGCCGATCTGGGCGGTGGCCGGGTTGCCGGGGCGGATCGGCTCGCAGGTGCGCGACAACGCCGCCACCCATGCGCAGCTGGTGGAAGAAACGCGCGAGCTGCGCAACCAGTTGCTGGTGGCCAATGCGCGGCTGACCCGGCTGCAGACCGCCGCGCTGGACAACGCGCAGCTGCGCGAGCTGCTCAACGTGGCCGAACGCCGTGGCCTGGACGTGCAGCTGGCACCGATCCTGGACATCGACCTGGACCCCACCCGCCAGCGCCTGCTGCTGGATGCCGGCAGCCGCGATGGCGTGCTGCTGGGCCAGGCGGTGATCGATGCTGGCGGGCTGATGGGCCAGGTGATCGAAGTGACCCCGCTGCATTCGACCGTGCTGCTGCTCACCGACCCCGACCACGCGGTGCCGGTCAGCGTGGCGCGCAACGGCGTGCGCCTGATCGTCTACGGCCGCGGCGATCGCCTGGAACTGCGCGATATCCCGCTCAGCGCCGGCGTGCAGGTGGGCGATGAGATCGTCACCTCCGGCCTGGGCGGCCGCTTCCCGGCCGGCTTCCCGGTCGGCAAGGTGTCCGAACTGCACCCCGACGACACCCACGCCTTCCTGGTCGGCGAACTGACCCCGGCAGCCAAGCTCGATCGTGGCCGCGACGTGCTGCTGCTGCGCGCGGGGAAGCCGTTGCGGGTGGTGCCTGGGGTCGGGATTGGGGATTCGGGAGTTGGGATTGGTAACGGCAACAGCAACAGCAACAGCGTCGCGGCGGCGGCCGGCGCGACGGTGACTGCAACACCGCGCACGCCTGCGGGCGGTGTTTCCAACGCAGCGACTGATACCGCGCGCCCGACGGCCGCCGCGGCATCGGGCACCGGTACCTCGGCGCCTGCACGGTCCGCAGCGACACCTGCCGCGCCCGGCGCGCAGCCGTCCAGTGCGCCAGCGTCCGGCCGCCCTGCCAGCACGCCCGCCCGGCGTCCCGCATCGACCGCATCCAACGGCCCCAATCCCGATTCCCGTCCGGCTCCGCCACAGGGCGCTGCTTCCAACCAATCCCCAATCCCCAATCCCCAATCCCGTCCGGCTCCGCAGGAGACGGACCGATGACCCGCATGCGCAACACCTGGATCCTGCCGGTCAGCATCTTCATCGCGCTGCTGCTGGGGTTGCTGCCGCTGCCGGCGGTGGTGCAGCCGCTGCGGCCTTACTGGCTGGCGCTGGTGCTGGCCTATTGGGTGATCGAGGAACCGGACCGGGTGGGCCTGGGCATCGCCTTCGTGGCCGGGGTGCTGGCCGACCTGCTGTATGGCGGGCTGCTTGGCGAGCAGGCGCTGCGGCTGGTGATCATGACCTTCATCCTGCAGCGCTTCCGCGCGCGGCTGCGCTTTTTCCCGGTGTCGCAGCAGGCGCTGGCGATCGGCGGGCTGTTGCTGAATGACCGGATCGTGTCCTCTGCGGTGCATCTGGCGGTCGGCGAGCCGACCCTGCCGTGGAGCTACTGGTGGGCGCCGCTGCTGGGCATGGCGCTGTGGCCGCCGTTGTTCGTGTTGCTGGACGCGGTACGGCTGGGCAAGCGGAGCAAGAAGTAGGTCATGCACGGCCGTCGCCAGCCCAAGAACCCGCATGCCGAGGCCGAGCAGTTCCGCCGCCGCGCGGTGCTGGGTTTCGTGATGGTGGTGATCTGCCTGGTCGGCCTGGGCGGCTGGTACTTCAAGCTGCAGGTGCTCGACCACGAGGTCTACGCCACCCGCTCGGAAGCCAACCGCATCAAGCCCAAGCCGGTGGTGCCCGGGCGCGGCATGATCTACGACCGCACCGGCCGGCTGCTGGCCGAGAACGTACCGGCCTTCCGCCTGGACGTGACCCCGGACAAGGTTGCCGACATGGATGCCATGCTGGCCGCGCTGGGCAAGGTGATCCCGATCGCGCCGGAGGACCTGGAGCGCTTCAATCGCGAACGCAAGGCGCGCCGCCGCTTCCTGCCGGTGACGCTCAAGCTGCGCATGAGCGATGAGGAAATGGCGCGCTTTGCAGTGGAGCGCTGGCGCTTTCCCGGCGTGGAGCTGGAGCCGTACCTGACCCGGCGCTATCCGTTCGGGCCGTTGTTCGCGCACATCGTCGGCTATGTCGGCCGTATCGACGAAAAAGACCTGGCGGTGCTGGGCGAGGGCAATGCCGCGCTCACCCACATGGGCAAGTCCGGGCTGGAACGCTACTACGAGCAGGACCTGCGCGGCCAGGTCGGCTACGAACAGGTCGAGACCAACGTGCAGGGGCGGGCGATCCGCACCGTGGGGCGAGTGGCGCCGCAATCCGGCGCCGATCTGCGGCTGTCGGTGGACGCCGATCTGCAGCGCGCGATGGTGGCGGCCTTCGGCGAGCACGAAGGTGCGGCGATCGCGATGGACCCGCGCACCGGCGAGATCCTGGGCATGGTCAGCCTGCCCAGCTACGACCCCAACCTGTTCGTCAACGGCATCTCGCATACCGACTTCAAGATGCTCAACGACAACCCGTCGCGGCCGCAGTTCAACCGGCTGGTGCTCGGTGGCGTGGCGCCGGGCTCCACGCTCAAGCCGCTGATCGCGCTGGCCGGGCTGGACAGCGGCCTGCGGCGGCCCGAGGACCGGGTGCTGTCCACCGGCATGTTCTACCTGCCCGGGGTCAGCCGCGGCTGGGGCGATTCGCATCGCGGCGGGCATGGCTGGACCGATCTGCGCAAATCCATCGCCCAGTCGGTCAATACCTATTACTACCGCCTGGCGGTGGACATGGGCATCGAGCGCTTCGACCGCTACATGGCCGACTACGGCTTCGGTCAGCCCACCGGGGTGGACCTGCTCGGCGAAATCGGCGGCATCCTGCCGTCGCCCGCCTACAAATACAAAACCCGCAAGGAGCGCTGGTATCCCGGCGACACGGTCAATATCGCGATCGGGCAGGGCGACTGGAAGGTCACCCCGCTGCAGCTGGTCCGCGGCGTATCGGCCATCGCCGGCGGGCTGCTGCTGCGCCCGCACCTGGTGCTGGAGCAGCGCACCGGCTTCGACCATCCCTGGCAGCCGATGATCCAGCCGCCGGGCAAGCCGATCAGCCCGAACCCGGCGCACCTGCAGGTGGTGCGCGAAGGCATGATGGACACCATGCGTCCGGGTGGCACCGGCTATGCGATCACGCCGGGCGCGCCGTACCAGATGGCCGGCAAGACCGGTACCGCGCAGGTGGTCAGCCGCAAGGGCGTGGCGGCGGTGGACCCGCGCAGCCTGCCGCTGCACCTGCGTCACCGCGGCCTGTTCGTCGGCTTTGCGCCGGCCGACAACCCGGTCATCGCGGTGGCGGTGGCGGTGGAGGGCGGCGGCTTCGGCACCAGTTCGGCGGCGCCGATCGCACGCAAGATCTTCGATGCCTGGCTGCTGGGCAAGATGCCCGCCGGCCTGGAGCCGCTGGACAGCGAACTGGGCATGACCGCGGTGGGCATCAACCAGTTCGACGCCGGCGCCACCGACGCGCGCCAGGCCGGCGATGCGGCGGCCGCCTCGCTGGAAGACCTGCCGGTGGTGATCGGCCAGACCGCCGTGGCGCTGGATCCGAATACCCCGGCGCAGCCGGTGGTGCCGGACGTGCCGGATGCGGTGCAGGAGACCGACCATTGAGTGACATCCTGCGCTGGCTGGTGGACATGGTCGCGCGCTTCACGCGCAGCCTGGACTGGGTGCTGTGCCTGGCGCTGGGCGCGTTGATGGTGATCGGCCTGTCGGTGCTCAAGAGCGCCGGCGGCGCCGCCGAGGGCGATCATCTGGTGATGGCGCAGGGCGTGCGCTTTGTCATCGGTACGGGCGCAATGTGGGCGATCTCGCGCATGTCGGTGCTCCGGCTGCGCGCGTGGACGCCGTGGATCTACGGCCTGTCGATGCTGCCGCTGCTGGCGGTCTTCGTGCTGGGCACCGGCAAGTACGGCCGCCAGTGGCTGGACCTGAAGGTGTTCTATCTGCAGCCGGCGGAGCTGCTGAAGATCAGCCTGCCGATGATGGCGGCCTGGTATCTGCATCGCATGCCGTTGCCGCCACGGATCTCCACCGTGCTGGTGACTGGCATGATCATCGGCGTGCCGACCGCCCTGATCATGCTGCAGCCGGACTTCGGCACCGGTGTGCTGATCGCCGCCAGCGGGGTGTTCGTGCTGCTGCTGGCCGGCCTGCCGTGGTGGTGGGTGGCGGTGGGCATCGGCGGGATATCTGCTGCCGCGCCGGTGGCCTGGTTCTGGCTGCTGCGCCCGTACCAGAAGGACCGCATCATGATGTTCCTCAACCCTGAAAGCGATGCGCTCGGTGCCGGCTGGAACATCATCCAGTCCAAGATCGCCATTGGCTCCGGCGGACTGGATGGCAAGGGTTGGGGGCTGGGCTCGCAATCGCATCTGAACTTCATCCCCGAGCAGACCACCGACTTTGCGTTCTCGGTGCTGAGCGAGGAATTCGGCTGGATCGGCGTGGCCATCGTGCTGATGCTGTATCTGATCGTGATCGGCCGCTGCCTGTGGATCGCCTCGCAGGCGCGCGACACCTATTCGCGCCTGATTGCCGGCGCCACCGGCCTGGCGTTCTTCGTCTACGTGCTGGTCAACGGCGGCATGATTTCCGGCCTGCTGCCGGTGGTGGGCGTGCCGATGCCGCTGCTGAGTTACGGCGGCACCTCGGCAGTGTCGTTGCTGGCGGGCCTGGGGCTGGTGATGGCAGTGAAGTCGCACCGACCGGTACACGGCTACTGACGCGATTGCGCCTGGCACGATCCTTAGGGTCGCGTTGCGCGCCAAGCGTCACGCGCGCACCCGATGCGGCAGCGTGCGCGTGTGCGTGTGCGACTCGCCTATGTCAAACGCTGACAATCTTTGGAGTGCGTGGTGGTTTTGCGCAGTGCATTGCAACCACGACACCCCGGCGCAGGCCGGCTTCGTTGATGCGGCGCCGGGTTCGCGCGTCCACCCCAGACCGGCGCGGCGCTGCGTAGAGTGCGCCACGCCGCTGCAGTGCTGGCGGCCGCGTCGCGTTGCCTGCACTGGCCCGCGCCATTCCTCATTCGGGTGATCTCTTCCATGAAACTGCTCAACGCTGCCATCGGCGGTGTCTGTCTGTCGCTTTGCGCACAGGCCGGCGCCGTCACCTTCGCCAACGGCGATAGCCGCCCTGTCGCGCAACCGTCGATTCCCGCCAGTTGCCAGCCGCCCTTGAAGGCCAGCCACACGCCGGCCGGACGGCAATTCGACGCCGCGCTGGAAAGCGCGCCCCCCGATACCACGGCCATCCAGGCCGCGCTCAACGCCTGCAAGAATGGAAGCGTGCTGTTGACCAGCGGCAGCGGCAATGCCTTTCTGACCGGGCCGTTGTTCATCCCGGCCAACGTCACCCTGGTCATCGACCAGGGCGTCACCCTGTACGGCTCGCGCAACCCGGCCGACTACGGCACCGGTTGCGGCACTGCCGGTTCCAAGAGCGGTGCCTGCACGCCGTTGATCAGCGTCAAGGGCAACAATGCAGGCGTCATGGGCATCCGCACCGGCGGTCGCCAGGGCACCATCGATGGGCGCGGCGATCAGACCATGCTGGGCAAGAGCACCACCTGGTGGGAGTTCGGCGAGAACGCCAAGAAGGTCGGCCAGGTGCAGAACAGCCCGGACCTGATCAAGGTGCAGAATTCCAGCGAGTTCACGCTCTACGACATCAATCTGATCAATGCGGCCTACTTCCATTTCTTCTCGCATAGCGTCAATGGCCTCACCATCTGGGGCGTGCGGGTGAAATCGCCGGCCAGCAGCCCCAATACCGACGGCCTGGATCTGGACAGCGTGGTCAACGCCACCATCCACGACAGCGACGTGATGGGCGGCGACGACTGCGTGGCGATCAAGACCATCGCCTCCAAATCGGCCAACATCACCGTGCGCAATAGCCGTTGCTACGGCACCCATGGCATCTCGATCGGTAGCGAGGTGATGTTCGGCGTCAGCAACGTGCTGGTGGACAGCAACGCGCTGGTGTCCACCGACGATGCAGGCAACCGCAGCACCGACAACAACGGCCTGCGCATCAAGACCAGCATCGTCAAGGGCGGCTCGGTCAGCCAGGTCACCTATCGCAATACCTGCCTGTACGGCGTGACCAGTCCGGTGGTGATCAACCCGTTCTATGCCAGCGGCAACAGCGGCACCAAGCCGACCTTCAGCGCGATCGTGGTGGACGGCTTGCGCAGCAGCAACGACGCCGGCGGCAAGGGGTGGATCCTGCGCGGCTACGACGCGCAGACGCCGCTGGATCTGGTGCTGGCCAATGTGGCCATTGGAAGCGCGCCGGCCACGGTCACCGCGAGCAATGCGCAGATCGGACTCAGCAACAGCGCGGTGACGCCCACCGGCACCGGCGTCACCACCGGCCCGGTGCAGGTCAGCGGCGCCATTCCCACCTGCTCGGGCGCGCCCCGCTTCCCGGCACTGTGAAGCACCCGGCGCGGCCCTCCAACGGCCGCGCCGGACCGGTGGCTACCGCGCAGCGCTGCACCGCCAATGCGGCGCAGTTGCAAAATCCCGAATCCCGAATCCCGAATCCCGAATCCCGAATCCCGAATCCCGAATCCCGAATCCCGAATCCCGAATTTGCTGCACCACCTCTTGACTTGATCCAAAGTCTTTGCGTTTCATGGCCTTATTGCCAGAAGTTCATCTGATGTCTGTTACCCTCGGCCGATGATTCGACGCACTCTGACCTGCCTGCTCACCCTCGGCCTTGTCGCCTGCGCGACCCAGCCCAGCCCTCCGTCCCCGCCGCCGGCCGCCAGTGCGCCCCCGGCCAAGCCGCCCGCTCCCCCTGTCGCGTCCGCGACGCCCGCCAGTGCTGCTGCCGAGGCGCCCGCCTTGCCGCCAGTGGATCTGACCCCGGTGCCGTTCGAGATCGCCCGCGCCAACTTCGTGCGCGACACCGCCACCAGGTACGGCATCGATGCGGCGCAGATCGAGGCGACCCTGGCGCAGGCACAGTTCAAGGACGCCATCGTCACCGCGATGTCGCGTCCGGCCGAACGGGTCAAGCCGTGGAACGAATACCGGCCGATGTTCATCACCCAGGCGCGCATCGATGGCGGGCGCAAGTTCCTGGCGCAACACCGTGCCGAGTTGAGCAAGGTGGAGGCTGCCACCGGCGTGCCGGCACAGGTGATCGTGGCCATCATCGGGGTGGAAACCAGCTACGGCACCAACGCAGGCAAATACCGCGTGCTGGATGCGCTCTACACGCTGGCGTTCCGTTATCCACGTAGCGGCGACCCGGCCAAGCTGGAACGCGAGGTGCGGCGCGAGCTGTTTTTCCGCGATGAACTTAGTCAATTGTTCGCGCTCGGCAAGGAAGAGCAGCTCGATGTCACCGCGCTGATCGGCAGCTACGCCGGTGCGATGGGCATGGGCCAGTTCATGCCATCGAGCTACCGCCAGTTCGGTGTCGATGGCGATGCCGACGGCAAGCGCAACCTGTTCACCGACTACAACGACGTGTTCGCCTCGATCGCCAATTACTTCGTCAAGAAGGGCGGCTGGGTGCGCGACGGGCAGGTGGCGGTGCCGGCCACGCTGGCCGCCGGCCACGAGGAATTCAATCCCACCGACTGGTCGCCGGTGTACACGCTGGCCGATCTGTCCGCGCGCGGCTACCACCCCAGCGCGCCGGTGGTGGCCGGCAGCACCGCCACCCCGATCAGCCTGGACGACGCCAACGGCAAGCAGTACTGGCTGGGCTTCCAGAACTTCTACGCAATCACCCGCTACAACATTTCCAAGATGTATGCGATGGCCGTGTTCCAGCTGTCCGAGGCCATCGCCGGCAAGGAGTTACCACCGGCATGAACAGCATGACAGGTCCCAAGTGGCTGATCCCGATGGCGCTGATGCTGGGCCTGGCGGCCTGCAGCAGCGCACCGAAGAAAGGTGCCGGCAGCACCGGCAGCGGTGCCATCAAGGGCGTCAAGGTCGACGGCAAGGGGCCGGCCTACGTCGCGACCGGATGCCCTTCCACGTCGCCGTACGCGGCAGCCAAGGAGGACCCGTCTACACGCGGCGATTACACCGCCGGCGGCCTGTACAAACCCGGCGTCAAGGACAGCACCCCGGACCACGTGCCCAACGTGGCCTGCATTCCCGAACCCCTGGTCACCAACGAGCCGCGCTCGGCGGTGGGCAACCGCTCGCCGTATGAGGTGCTGGGCAAGCGCTACGTGGTGATGGACAGCCCCGGCGACTATGTCGAACGCGGCACTGCCTCGTATTACGGCAGCAAGTTCCACGGCCGGCTCACCTCCAACAAGGAGGTCTACGACATGTACGCCTTCACAGCCGCGCACAAGACCCTGCCGCTGCCGAGCTTTGCACTGGTCACCAATACCGACACCGGCGATTCGGTGGTGGTGCGGGTCAACGACCGTGGTCCGTTCCACGACGGACGCGTGATCGATCTGAGCTACGCCGCTGCGGTCAAGCTGGGGATCACCGGCAAGGGCACCGGCAATGTCGAAGTGCGTGGACTGACCGAAGCCGATAACGGCAACCTGCTGGCCAAGCGCCGCAGCGACCAGCCGGCCTCCACGGCCGTCGCTACGGCGCGGCCTGTTGCGGGCAGCAGCCAGATCGATGGTCTGGTGCAGCGCCTGCCCACCCGCACCGTGCCGCCGCGTGCGGCTACGGCGGTTGCCGCGCCTGTCGCCACCTCGAATGGCGCTGTGGTCATCCCGGCCGGCGAACGGTGGCGCTATCGCGTGGCCGATTCGCGCCAGCCGGGCAATGCCGACAATTTCGATGCCTGGATGAAATCGCAGGGCGTGCGTGTGGCCACCGGCAAGCCGGCCGCCACCGCACCGCGCCCGGCGGCGGCTGCACCGGTCGCCGTCGCGGTGGTCAAGGCGCCCGAGCGCGCGCCTGCACGGCCGGTCAAGGTCGATCCGATTCCGGCCAGGGCGCCCAGCGCCGCCGAATCCGCGCTGGGCGACATCCTGTTGCAGGTTGCCAGTTTCGCCAGCCGCGAAAATGCCAACCGCGCGCTGTCGCAGCTGGCATCGGCCGGCATCGCCGGAGCCAGTGTCAGCGATATCGTCAGCGGTGGGCGGACCTTGTGGCGCCTGCGCGTCAATGCACGTGATCACGCCAACGCGTCCGAAATCGCGCAGCGCATTGCCGGTCTGGGCTTCGGGCGCCCGCAGATCGTTGCCAATTGAGCATGGCGGCCGGGCCTGCCAGGTCACTGGCGGGCCAGCTTGAAACCGACAACTGCCCCTGCATCCACTCCGTCATCGCTTGCGAGTGGGTGAGCCAACCGCTCTGTGGGATCGCCGCCCCAGGCCGGGGCGGCGCGCGGCCTGCAGTCATCGCTGAACTGCGCGGGCGCCTACGTGGTCTGATGCGTCGCCCTCATTGCTGCAGCCCTTTACAATTTCCGATTACCCAGCCTTCGGGCCCGTCAGGAGTCGTTCTTCAATGAAATTCCGCTTCGCCGCCGCTGCCGTGGCCACGTTCGCCTTCGGCCTGGTCTGCGCCCAGACGCCCGCGCCGCAGCCGACGCCCGCCGCGCCTGCTGCCCCGGCTGCCTTGCCGGTTCCGCCCGCGCCCGCGCCGGCCGTGTCCAAGTCCTGGATCCTGATGGACTACGCCACCGGGCAGGTATTGGCCGGTGAGAATATCCACCAGCAACTGGCACCGGCCTCGATCACCAAGGTGATGACCTCCTACGTGGTGGCCGCCGAGATCAAGAACGGCAAGGTCACCCGCGACGACCAGGTCATGATGAGCGAACGCGCCTGGCGCGAAGGTGGCGCCGGCACCGATGGCAGCTACAGCGGGTTCCCGGTCAACCAGACCGCGCGTTTGGAAGACATGGAAAAGGGCATGGCGATCCAGTCCGGCAATGACGCAGCGATCGCGCTGGCCGAGCATGTGGCCGGCAGCGAAGAAGCCTTCGCCTCGCTGATGAACAGCTATGCCGCCAAGATCGGCATGAAGAACTCCTACTTCGTCAACGCGCATGGCCTGAGCGCCGAAGGCCACCATTCCACCGCCTACGATCTGGCCCTGCTGGGCCGCGCGATGGTGCGCGATTACCCGGAAACCTACGCCTACAACAAGATCAAGGAATTCCAGGTCGGCAACATCAAGCAGAACAACCGCAATCTGCTGTTGTGGCGCGACCCGGCCGTGGATGGCATCAAGACCGGCCACACTTCCGAGGCCGGCTACTGCCTGCTGAGCTCGGCCAAACGTGGCGACCAGCGCCTGGTCGCGGTGGTCATGGGCGACAGCTCCGAGCGCCAGCGCGCCGACGACAGCCTGGCGCTGCTCAACTGGGGCTTCCGCTTCTTCGAGACCCACAGCCTGTATGCACCGGGCAAGGTGGTGACCAAGCAGAAGGTCTGGAAGGGTGCGCAGGACGAAGTGCAGTTGGGCGTGGCCCAGCCGTTGCTGGTCAGCCTGCAGCGCGGCCGCTACGACGACCTCAAGCCCAGCATGGAAGTGGCCAAGAACCTGCAGGCGCCGATCAAGCAGGGCCAGCAGGTCGGCACCGTGAAGGTCAGCCTGGACGGCAAGCTCATCGCCCAGGCTCCGCTGGTGGCCATCAACGCGGTCGAGGAGGGCGGGTTCTTCAAACGCCTCTGGGATGCGTTCTGGATGTGGTGGGAATCGGAGTGATGCCAACGAAAAGCCGGCGAAAGCCGGCTTTTCGTTGGCGGGGATTGGGGATTGGGGAGTCGGGATTTGTAACAGCAAGAGCGGGTGCCGCGCCTGGCCGCCCGTTTTGATCAATGCCTCAATCTCGATCTCCAGTCCCAGCTCGGACATATGTCGTTATCCGGAAGCTGATCATCTGGATGCGGCAGCAATCGTAACGATTCAATAAAAAGCCGGCGAAAGCCGGCTTTTTATTGGTGGGGATTGGGGATTGGGCATTGGGGATTCGCAACAGCCACTGCAGCTGCAAGGCCCCAACAGCCCGCTCTTGCGAATCCCCAATCCCGAATCCCCAATCCCAGCCCTCAAAGCATCCGGCTGATGGTGAAACTCCCATACACCGGCGTCTCGCGCTGGGTCTCGAATTCACGGGTGCGGTGGTAGCGGGCCAGGGCGAATTTCCAGCGGCCGTACATGATGGCCAGGCCGTAACCGACATCGCCCACGAACGGGCGCTTGTCCACGCTGTGGCTGTTGCGGAAGGTGTTGCCGTCCAGGGTGATGTCGCGCAGCACCCAGCGTGCGTCGGTGGCCACGAACAGATGCCCCGACCAGCCGCTGGCACGGCCCAGGCGGCTGGGCGCGGTGTTTTCGCCGGCTGGGCGCGTCGGGGTGCTGCCGAAGTCATCGGGGAGTTTCCAGCCAAAGCGCGCTTCGCCACCTGCATTCAGATGCGTGGCCATGTTGCCCACCGCCCCGCCCCAATGGGAAATGAAGTCCCAACCAAAGCCGCCGGCATTGCCGCTGGCATCGGATGGCCAGCGGCGCATGCGCTCGTGGACCAGGTTGATCACAGGTTCGTTATGCAACTGGTTGTCCCAGCCCTGGAATTTCTCGTCGCCCAGGATGTCGTGGATCGCATCCTGCGCTTCCTGCGCAAAAGCCCACGGGCCGACCACGCCAAGCTGCAACTGGGTGGTTCGCAGGTGTGCATCGTTACGCGCGTTGTAGCCGAAGCTGGCCAACAGGATGCCGGCGTACGGGCGGTCGTCCGGGATCACGTCGCGACGGGTGTAGTCGGTCGGGGTGAAGATCGCCTGGCCGATCGAGAACACCATGTTCTGCTGGTCGAACTCGCCCGGATGCAGGCGTTCCAGATAACTGTTCACCCAGCGCGCGGTGCGCGGCAGGCAGGGGTCGTCGGTGTAGTCCACCAGGTTGGGCGACACCAGGGTCAGCATCGCCCCGTTGGAGTATCCCTGGTCCTGGTCTTCGCCCCCGAGCAGGTCGTTATCGACACGAAAATTCACCGCCGGCGGCGTGCGCCCCAGCCGGCTCGAGTCGCATTGATCCGCCGCCAGGGCGGGCATCGACAACCCGGTGAAAGAAAGCAGCAGGGCAGCAGACAACGCGCGCGGTCGGAGCATGGAGGGCCTGGGGGAGTGAAGGAGGGACTAGGTTCAGCAAAGGTGCCTGCGCTCACTGCTGCGCGGCGTGAACATACCCAGCATCATGCCCGTCGCCTGCGATACGGCGTGGAGCGTCCTGCGCACCAGTCCGTTTCATCAACGGTGTGCGGCACTGCTACCTGGCAGCGATGAAAAGCCCACGCGGATAGCATATGATCCGCTCCCGGGGAAGAAGCCCCAAGGAACGGTGGCCTTTGCAGGCCTTTCATCACCAACGGATCGCGTTTGTCGACGGCAGCGCAGGTGTTAGGGGAATAAAATGAACAAGACTTTTTCTGTGAACGCGGCTGTGCTTTCCGGCCTGCTGGGTATCGCGTTGGCCGGTGTCAGCGCTCCCGCATCGGCCGGTTTCAAGGATGCCTTCAAGGGATCCGCGCAGGACCAGCGTAAAGAGGCTGTTGCGCAGATTCCGGTGTGCGCCAAGCCACTGGGTAGCCTGTCGGTGATCGAGCCGGAAGATGCGGTCAACTGGTGGTCCGGTCAGCAGTTGCCGGCACCCTCCAAGTTGATCAAGGTCTTCGTCAACCGTTCGCGCTGCTTCACCCTGGTGGACCGGGGCGCAGGCATGGCCGCATCGCAGCGCGAGCGCGAGATGGCCGCCAACGGTGACCTGCGCGCGCGTTCCAATATCGGCAAGGGCCAGATTCGCGCGGCCGATTACGTCATGACGCCTGATCTCATTTCGCAGAATCGCAATGCCGGCGGCAGTGCGATTGCCGGAATGCTGGGCGGGTTGGTAGGTGGCAATGCAGGCAATCTGGTCGGTGGCCTGAATCTCAGCAAGAAGACCGCCGACGTTGTCTTGACCATCACCGATGTGCGCTCGTCCGAACAGGTCGCCATGGCCGAAGGCAATGCAAAAAAGACCGACCTCGGCTGGGGCGCGCGTGGCAACGTGTTCAGTAGTGGCGACTACGGCGCAGCCGGCGCCGGCGGTTATGCCAATACCGAGATTGGCCAGGTGATCACCTTGGCGTATCTGCAGGCCTATACCGACATCGTCAGCCAGCTTGGCGGCCTGTCCGGCAACGCGGCTGCGTCCAACGCGCAGCAGGCAGTCACCGTGACGCGCGCGGGGCGCCTGCTGGCCAATGCCAAGGGTACCGGCGCAGCGGTCCGCACACTGGAACCGGGAATGATGCTGTATCCCACCGGCACCAAGGAAGGCGTGATGTGGGAAGTCGAAGACGAGATGGGTAATCGTGGCTGGGTGTCGTCGGCGATGTTGGAATTGTCCAAGTAAACGCGGATTGGACAACCGCGCCGCCATCGGGCGTGCGCGGTTGTTGGCCGGAGACCTTGTAGGCGCCTGCCCATCTATCGCGCCCTGTTCAGTGGCCTCGTCCGGTGACGCCGCAAGACAGACGCATGGCGCGACCGGCAAGCTGAACCTTGCTGGGCGCGCGACGTCCGGCGCGATGTAGCGGAGTCCGTGCCAGGCACGTGGCTCCGCCTGTCGTTTCGGACTGTATGGACTTGGGTTTGCCCGCCACCGGCCCGATAATGGGGCGATGGATATCAGCACCGACAACCCCGATCACGGCTTCCAGTTTCCCGGCACCTTCGAGCTCAGCGCCATGGGCGCGGCCGATCGTGGCCTGGAGACGGAGCTTCCGCGCCTGCTCGCCGCCACCGGCGTGGAGCTGCTGCAGGAAAGCGTCAGCTGGAAGCATTCTTCCAGCGGCAAGTATGTCTCGGTCAAGATCGGCTTCCGCGCCGAGAGCCGGGAGCAGTTCGACGCCGCGCACCAGGCGCTGCGCGACCATCCGGAAGTGAAGTGGACGCTGTAGCGGCCGAACCGGTCGTGGCGCCGGTTGCCATCCCGCCGGCGCACTTGCGCGACCTGGGGCAGCAGGACTACACCGCGGTGTGGCGTGCAATGCAGCGTTTCACCGATACGCGTGATGAGCACGCGGCCGACGAGGTGTGGGTGGTCGAGCACGCGCCGGTGTTCACCCTGGGCCAGGCCGGCAAGCCTGAGCACGTGCTGGCGCCGGGCGAGATTCCCGTGCTGCAGGTCGATCGCGGCGGGCAGGTGACCTATCACGGCCCTGGCCAGTTGGTGGTCTATCCGCTGCTGGACCTGCGCCGACTCAAGATTGGCGTGCGCGATTACGTGTGCAAGATCGAGCAGGCGCTGATCGACACGCTGGACGAGTGGAATATCTTGGCCGAGCGTCGCGACGGCGCGCCCGGCGTCTACGTGGGCGCAGCCAAGGTCGCCGCACTCGGTATCCGGGTGCGCCGTGGCTGCACCTTCCACGGGTTGTCGTTCAACGTGGCGATGGACCTGGAGCCGTTCCACCGTATCAACCCCTGTGGCTACCAGGGTCTGCAGGTGACCTCGGTGCTAGACTTGGGCGGCCCCTCCGGGATGGACGCCGTCAAGGCGGTGCTGCTCGAGCAACTGGCGCGCCAGTTCGGCCTCGTGCTGCAGCCCGTTTCCGCATTGCCCGACCTTTCGCTTCCGGCCTGAGCGCCCGTACCGTCATGACCCAGCCTATCGCCCGTTCCATCCCCTTGCAGGTCGTCTCCGGCGACACCGCCGCGCCTGCGCCGCTGCAGACCGGCGTCAAGCAGATCGGTGGCGACAAGATCAATCGCTCGCCGGTGCAGTTTGTCGATGCACCGGTACTGCGCAAGCCCTCGTGGATCCGCGTGCGGATTCCGTCCGGCAACGCGGTGCAGAACCTCAAGGCCAAGTTGCGCGAAAACCGCCTGGTCACCGTCTGCGAAGAAGCCAGCTGCCCGAACATCCACGAGTGCTTCAGCCACGGCACCGCCACCTTCATGATCCTGGGCGAGGTGTGCACGCGGCGCTGCTCGTTCTGCGATGTGGCACACGGCCGGCCCAAGCCGCCGGATGCCGGCGAGCCGGCCAGCCTGGCCACCACCGTGGCCGACATGGGCCTGAAATACGTGGTGGTAACCAGCGTGGACCGCGACGATCTACGCGACGGTGGTGCGCAGCACTTCGTGGATTGCATCTCCGCCATCCGCACCAGTTCGCCCAACACCCGCATCGAGATCCTGACCCCGGATTTCCGTGGCAAGGGCCGCATGGACCGCGCGCTGGAGATCCTGGCGCTCAGTCCGCCGGATGTGTTCAACCACAACATCGAAACGGTGCCGGACCTGTACCCGAACGTGCGCCCCGGTGCGGATTACCAGTGGTCGCTGACCCTGCTGCAGCGCTTCAAGGCGCAGCATCCGGCCATCGCCACCAAGTCCGGCATCATGCTCGGACTGGGCGAAACCATGGAGCAGGTGCAGGCCACCTTGCGCGATCTGCGCGCGCACGATGTGGACATGATCACGATCGGCCAGTACCTGCAGCCGACGCCGCACCATCACCCGGTGATGCGCTACTGGACGCCGGAGGAATACAAGGCGCTGGAGGAGTACGGCAATGCGCTGGGCTTCAGCCACGTCGCATCGGGTCCGATGGTACGCTCGTCGTACCACGCCGACCGGCAGGCCGCAGGCGCTGGCGTCGCCGCCTGAGCGGCAGTACCGGTGGCTGGCATGTGATTGCCGTCGCGCGCTGTTGGTCGGCGCGGCCAGCACCAAGGCCGGATGCGCAATTGCGTATTGACGGCCGCGATGCTGTTTCCACCACCAGTGCTGATTCGCCAGATTCGGTCCTGTGCAGCGCACGGGGCCGTTTTGCATTCGGCGTCGGCATCCAGCTGAGCGAGGTACGGTCTCGTTCACAATCCGATACAGGCCCGGCGCTAGGCTGATTCAGCCAGCGGATGACAACGCCAGCAACTTTCGGCACTGTCATGCTGTCTGATCCGATCACCGCCTTTCTTTCATCGGCCCCGTGCCGAGAGCCATTCGATGACCTACAACGTTTCTGCGTCCATGAAGGCCGGCCTGCTGGCGCTGGTGTTGACCACTCCGATGGCATTGCTCGCACGCGCCGATACCGCGCTGCCGGCGGCCGCCACGCCCGAGCAGGCGACCGCGACCAAGCTCGTCTATGGCCTGCTGTCCGATAGTCGCTATGCCTATCGGCCACGCACGCTGGACGAGGCGATGGCCAAGGATGTCTTCAAGCGGTATCTGGAAGCGCTCGATGGCGGCAAGCAATTCTTCACCCAGGCCGATATCGACGGTTTTGCGTCGTTGCAGGCTGGTGTTGGCGACGCATTGCGCGGCGGCAATCTGGAACCGGCATTCCAGGTCTTTGCGGTGTACCGCAAGCGCGTCGACCAACGGGTCAAGTACGCGCGCGACCTGCTCAAGCAGGACTTCGATTTCAACGGCAGCGACAAGTTCGAGTACGACCGCAAGGACGTGCCCTGGGCGTCGGATGACAAGCAGCTGGATGTGCTGTGGCGGCAGTCGGTGATGAACGACTGGCTGCGCCTGAAGCTGGCCGGCAAGAAGCCCGACGACATCCGCAAGACGCTGGACAAGCGTTATGCCGCGCTCGCCGATTCGGTCAAGCAGCTCAAGGGTGAGGACGTATTCCAGTTCTTCGTCAACGCCTACACCAACGCCGTCGACCCGCACACCGACTATTTCACCCCGCGCACGGCCGAGACGTTCAATCAGCAGATGTCGCTGTCGCTGGAAGGCATCGGCGCGCAGCTGCAGAAGCAGGACGACATGGTGGTGATCCGCGAGGTGATCCCGGGCGGTCCGGCAGCGGTGGATGGCACGCTCAAGCCGGGCGATCGCATCGTCGGCGTGGGCCAGGCAAAGAATGGCGCCATCGAGGATGTGATCGGCTGGCGGATCGACGACGTGGTGGCCAAGATCCGTGGCAGCAAGGACACCCAGGTGCGCCTGGAATACATCCCGGCCGAGTCAGGCATCGACGGCAAGCACCGCACGGTCACGTTGACCCGGCAGAAGGTGCGCCTGGCTGAGCAGGCCGCCAAGGGCGAGACCATCACCTTGCCGGCGCAGGGCGGTCAGCCGGAACGCCGCATCGGTATCATCAAGCTGCCGGGCTTCTACCAGGATTTCGAAGGGCGTCGTCGCAACGCGACCGATTACGCGTCTGCAACGCGCGACGTTGCCAAGCTGTTGGCTGGTTTCAAGACCGACAAGGTCGACGGCGTGGTGCTGGATCTGCGCAACAACGGCGGCGGCTCGCTGGATGAGGCGATCGAACTGACCGGCCTGTTCATTGAACAGGGCCCGGTGGTGCAGGTGCGCGAATCCGGTGGCCGGGTCACCGTCAATGGCGACAGCAATCCGAAGGTTGCCTGGGATGGCCCGCTGGGCGTGCTGATCAATCGCGGTTCGGCATCGGCATCGGAGATCTTTGCCGGCGCCATCCAGGACTACGGCCGTGGCCTGGTGATCGGCGAAACCAGCTTCGGCAAGGGCACGGTGCAGAACATCGTCGACCTGGACCGCTGGCCGGCCGCCGAAGGCCAGCGCTACGGGCAGGTCAAGCTGACCATTGCGCAGTTCTTCCGCGTCAGCGGTTCCAGCACCCAGCATAAGGGCGTGGTGCCGGATATCGCCTTCCCGGCCAGCGTGGATGCCACCGAGTTCGGCGAGAGCACCTACGACAACGCGCTGCCGTGGACGCGCATCGCTGCCGCGCCGCACACCCAGTACGGCAACTTCGCTCCGCTGCTGCCCAAGCTGCAGACGCTGCACACCGCACGCATCGCCACCGACAAGGAGTTCCAGTGGTGGGAAGAGGACGTCAAGCAGTTCCGCGAAGAGAAGGCCAAGAAGTACATTTCCTTGAACGAGGCCGAGCGCCTGGCCGAGCGCCAGAAGCAGGACCAGCAGCGCAAGGATCGTCAGCAGATTCGCAAGCAGCTCGGCTTGCCGCTGGATCCGCTTGCCGACGACACCGATGACGGCCTGACCGGCAGCGAACGCGACATCGTCAAGGACACCGCGCGCGAAAAGGCGGCAGAAAAGCGTCCGGACCCGTTGTTGCACGAGTCGGCCGCCATCCTGGCCGATGCGCTGGGCCTGCTGTCGCAGGACCAACCGCTTTCGGCGCAGGTGCTGCCGCAATCCACGGCCCCGGGGCGCTGGGCAGACTGATCGCCGCTGCGCATCCGATCGACGAACGCCACCGCTTGCCGGTGGCGTTTTCGTTTGTGTGCGGCATCCGCTGTCAGCGAGGTCTCAGGCCAGCGCCTGCCAGCAGGCCTGCAGGCCGAGCAGCAGCAAGGTGCCGAAAAATACCTGACGGAACACGTCGGCAGAGATGCGGCGGCGCACCCGCGTGCCAGCCCATACGCCCACTGCGGTGGGTACCAGCGCCAGCAGCGATGGCAGGCCGGCCGAGAGCGGCACCCCGCCATGCCAGACCAGCGCAATGGCCAGGGCGAGCGTTGCCGTGCCGAAGCACGCCGCCAGTGCGCGGATCAACAGCTCACGCGGCAGGCCCAACGCAGACAGGTAGGGCACCACCGGAATCACCAGAACACCGGTGGCGCCGTTGAGCAGCCCACCGACCAGTCCGGTCAGCGGGCTGGCCCAGCGTTCGTGGCGTGGCGGCAGCATCCATTGCCGGCGCGCAAGCCCGAGCAGGGCGTAGGCCACCAGCAGCACGCCGAGCGCGGCGCGCAGGACGCGTGGGTTGCCGCCGACCATCACCCCGGCGCTCAGCCAGGTGCCCGCCGCCACGAGTGCCAATACCGGCCACAGACGCCGCAACAGCGCTGCCGGCGCCGGCCCCCAGGCCTGCTGCAGATTCGTCACCAGCGAAGGCAGCACCAGCAGTGCGGCGGCCTGGCTGGGCGGCAGCCATAGCCCGAGCAGCCCCATCGCCACCGTCGGCAGCCCCATGCCAGCCACGCCCTTGACGCCGCCGGCCAGCAGGAAGACCGCTGCAACCAGCAGCCACTGCGACACATGTCCGTTCATGGGCGCCAGGATCCGGGTGGCGATGCTGAGCCGGCAAGCTGTCATTGTTTGAGGCAGACTTCGGCCATGCCGAAGGCTGGGAGTGCATATGCAGGTGGAATTCGTCGATCTGCGGATCTTTGTCGCGGTGGCAGACACCGGCAGTATCACGGCTGGCGCCGACCGCGTGGCGCTGTCGCTGGCGGCCGCCAGTGCGCGCATCCGTGCGCTGGAGTTGCAGGTCGGGGCGGCGCTGTTCGAGCGTGGTCGGCGTGGGGTAACGCTCACTGCGGCCGGCCAGGTGCTGCTGCGGCACGCACGGGTGCTGGCGCGGCAGGAGCAGGCGATGCGCAGCGAACTTGGCGACTATGGCATCGGCGGCCAGGTCACGCTGCGACTGGCCGCCAACACCGCCGCACTCTCGGAATGGCTACCCGAATGCGTGGCGGATTTCTTGCTGGCGCATCCGCGGGTGGATCTGACCCTGGCCGAGTGGGGGAGCGAGGAGGCCGCCGACGCGGTGCGCGATGAACGCGCCGACCTGGCCGTGGTGGCGGGGCATGCGGATTTCACCGGCCTGCAGCGGCGCCCGTTCCGGCAGGATCGCCTGGTGCTGGCGATGGCCGCCAGCCATCCGCTGGCCGCTGCGGGCAGCGTGCGCCTGACCGATATCGCACAGATGCAGTTGCTGGCCTTGTCGGCCGACAACGCCTTGCAGCGTCACCTGCGCACGCACCTGGCCAGGGCCGGCGTGCATCTGCGCATCCGCGCGCGCGTACCCGGCATCGAGACGCTGTGCCGCATGCTGGCGCGCGGTGTGGGTGTGGCCATCGTGCCGCACGCGGCGCTGGCGTGCTCCAGCGTCAGGCAGCAGTTGGCGGCAGTGCCGCTGGACGAAACCTGGGCGCGGCGCGAGCTCTCCATCGTCTGGCGCGACACGCCATCGGCGATCCTGCAGACCTTGCTGGAATGGCTGCAGGCCAGCGCGGCACAGGCGGGCATCCAGACGGTTTGAGCGGCGGGCACATCGCGCGTGCCGCTGTGCGGACTTTCAATGTCCTAACGGTGCAACCACTGATTCAAGTGCGCCTTCCATAGCGACATGACGAGTGCTTGAGATGTTTGTGAGCGGCTTCAAGCGGCCGCAACACCCACAAGATCGGATCCCGTAGCCGCTGGAAGGCGCGTCATTGCCGGCGCGATGAGTGCTTGGGCGCTTGCTGTCAGCGCGGCCAGTCGAACTCGGCCAGCACCGGATAATGATCGGACGGCAGGATGCCGCCGGGGCGGTCGTCCAGGGTGGTGAAGCGGGTGGGCGTCAGGCCGCGGAACAGAATCCAGTCGATGCGCCGGGTCGGCTGGGTGCTGAAATCCTGGAAGGTATTTTCCGGCCCGTTGCGCTTGGGTGCATGCGTGCGTGCATCGCCCAGCACGGCGGTGAGCGTGGGGTAGGTACGCTTGTCCGGATCGCTGTTGAAATCGCCGGTCAGCACCACCGGGCTATCCGCAGGCAGTTTCGCGATACGCGACAGTATCAATCGTGCGCCTTGCTCGCGGGCCTGCTCATCCTGATCGCGGTGCGGCAGATGCGTGTTGAACAGGTAGAACCGGCGCTTGTCGCTGCGACGCTCGAACAGCGCCCAGGTGACCATGCGTGGCAGGTCCGTGCCCCAGCTGCTGCTGCCGGGAATGTCGGGCGTTTCGGATAGCCAGAAGTCGCCCGATTCGACCACCGTCAGCGCGCGCCTGTCATAAAACACGCCCATGTGTTCACCGCCGCCGTCGGCGCTGCGTCCCTTGCCGAACCAGCGATAGGTCGGCAAGTGCGTTGCAAGATACTGCGCCTGCTCCTGGACCAGCTCCTGGGTGCCGACGACATCCGGATGCGCCTGACGGATCAACGCGACCATGGCATCGCGACGCGCCTGCCAGCGTTTGTTGCCGTCGGTATCGACCGGCACGCGCACGTTGAACGACATCACCCGCAGCGGTGCGCTCGGCGTTGCCGCCAGTGCGGGCAGGGCGATGCACAGCACTGCAACGGTGGCGAGAAGGCGGCGCAGCAGCATCTGCGCGATCGGACGTGGCATGCAGGCGAACTCCCTGGAAACAAGAGTCCCGAGTCTAGCCAGCCATGATGACCGCTGCGTCACGACAGTGATGCTGCATGCAGACACCATCGCCCGCTTGATCGCCTGCTTGACGCCGCCGCGCATCGGCGTAGCATTTGCACCAAGCCAGCGGACAGACCGCTGGCTACCCACCAACCGTGAGGGATTCTCATGGCATCGCAGTACGATTATCTCGTGTTTATCGGGCGTTTCGAGCCCTTTCATAACGGCCATGCCGCCGTCGCCCGCCATGCGCTGGGCAAGGCAAGCAAGCTCATTGTGTTGATCGGCTCGGCCGACACGCCACGCACCATTCGCAATCCCTGGACCGTCGCAGAACGCGCGGTGATGATCGAGTCCGCGTTGCCGGGCGAGAACGCGCGACTGATCCTGCGCCCACTGCGCGATCATCTCTATAACGAAAGCCTGTGGATTGCCGACGTGCAACGCCAGATTGCCGAAGCAGTACAGGCCGATGGCGGCGCGCCGGATGCGCTGGTTGGCCTGATCGGCATGGACAAGGATGCCAGCAGTTATTACCTGCGTGAGTTTCCGCAGTGGCCGCTGGAAGATGTGCAGCACACCGCCACGTTGTCGGCCACCGAATTGCGCCGCTATCTGTTCGAGGCTGGCGACATCGGTTTCCATGGCGGGCTGTTGATGCTGCGCGGCAATGTGCCGGCGCCGGTCTACGACATGCTTGAAGCGTTCCGGCGCAATTCGCCCAGCTATGCGCAACTGGTGGCCGAATACCGTTTCATCGAGCACTACCGCGCTGCCTGGAAGGATGCGCCGTATGCGCCCACCTTCGTGACCACCGATGCGGTGGTGGTGCACTCGGGCCACGTGTTGCTGGTGCGCCGTCGTGCCGAGCCGGGCAAGGGCCTGTGGGCGTTGCCGGGCGGCTTCGTTGCACAGGACGAGGGGCTGCTGGAAAGCTGCCTGCGCGAGCTGCGCGAAGAGACCCGGCTCAAGCTGCCGGTGCCGGTGCTCAAGGGCTCGTTGCGTGCCCGCCAGGTGTTCGACCATCCCGACCGCAGCCTGCGCGGGCGCACCATCACCCATGCCTTCCACTTCGAATTTCCGGCCGGCGAGCTGCCTGTCGTGCGCGGTGGCGACGATGCCGACAAGGCGCGCTGGATTCCGATCGCCGAAGTCATGGCGATGGGCCCGCGTCTGTACGAAGACCACCTGCATATCCTTGAATTCTTCCTGGGCCGTGGTTGAAGGCAGCCGCATGCGCCTGCGTGCCGGCACCGATCGGTGTTGTCCGCATACCGTGTGTTTTTGCTTGCAGCACAGCCTCCCGCCGGCGGACAGACCGCCGGTTTTCCCGACGCGAAGGAGCTTCCGTCATGCATTACCTCGATAACCTGCTGCTCAATACCGATAGCTACAAGGCCAGCCACTGGCTGCAGTATCCGCCCGGTACCGATGCCTCGTTCTTCTATGTCGAATCGCGCGGCGGCGTGTATGACCAGACCGTGTTCTTCGGCCTGCAGTCGATTCTGAAAGAAGCCATCAGCCGGCCGGTCACGCACGCCGATATCGACGATGCGAAGGCCTTGCTGGCCGCGCATGGCGAGCCGTTCAACGAGGCCGGCTGGCGCGATATCGTCGACCGTCTTGGTGGCCAATTGCCGATCCGCATCCGTGCGGTGCCCGAAGGCACGGTAGTGCCCACGCACAACGTGCTGATGACGATCGAGTCCACCGACGCCAAGGCGTTCTGGGTGCCGTCGTATCTGGAAACCCTGTTGCTGCGCGTGTGGTATCCGGTGACGGTGGCCACGGTGAGCTGGCAGGTGAAGCAGATCGTGCGCGATTACCTGGAGCGCACCAGCGACGATCCGGAAGGGCAGTTGCCGTTCAAGCTGCATGACTTCGGCGCGCGCGGCGTATCCAGCCTGGGTTCGGCTGCGCTTGGTGGCGCCGCGCATCTGGTGAACTTTCTCGGCACCGATACCTTGTCGGCGTTGCTGCTGGCACGCGCGCACTACCACACGCCGGTGGCGGGCTTTTCGATTCCCGCCGCCGAGCACAGCACCATCACCAGCTGGGGCCGCGAGCGCGAGGTGGATGCGTATCGCAACATGCTCACCCAATTCGCACGGCCTGGTTCCATCGTGGCGGTGGTCTCGGACAGCTACGACATCTACCGCGCCATTGCCGAGCATTGGGGCACCACCTTGCGCGAGGAGATCGTCGCCTCTGGCGCGACAGTGGTGATCCGCCCCGATTCCGGCGACCCGGTGGACGTGGTCGAACAATGCCTGCTGCTGCTGGACGAAGCCTTCGGCCATCAGGTCAACGGCAAGGGCTACAAGGTGCTCGACCACGTGCGCGTGATCCAGGGCGATGGCATCAACCCGCAGTCGCTGCGCGCGATTCTCGAGCGGATCACCGCAGCCGGTTATGCCGCCGACAACGTCGCCTTCGGCATGGGCGGTGCGTTGCTGCAGAAGGTGGACCGCGATACCCAGAAGTTCGCACTCAAGTGCTCGGCGGTGCGTGTGGACGGGCAGTGGATCCATGTCTACAAGGATCCGATCACCGACCAGGGCAAGCAGAGCAAGCGCGGTCGGCTGACCCTGCTGCGCGACCGTCGTGATGGTAGTTACCGCAGTGCATTGCTCGACGAAGCGACCGCCAGCGCCGACAGCGAAGATGCGCTGGTGACGGTGTGGGAAAACGGGGCGATGCAGCAGGAGTGGACGCTGGAGCAGGTGCGTGCGCGCGCCGACGCGGCGCGTCGCTGACCGGCCGCACGCAGGCATGGCCATGCCCGCTTCCATCGACGACGCACCGCTGTCGCCCGTCTCGCCGCTGTTGACGCAGCTGCGCGCGGCAGTACCCAGCCTGCAGCGGCGTGTGCCGCTGCAGGACGAGGGCAACCGCTGGCATCGCTTGCGTATCGGCGAACGCCGCTATCGGATGGCGTTGCCGGTCACCTTCACCCCGTATGCGTCAGTGCGCCCCTGCTCGGCACGCTGCGGGTTCTGTTCGGAAAACCTGCGCCAGCACGGCGGTGGCCTGACGGCGTCGATGCTGCGGCCGGGTCCAGCGTATTTCGATCAGCTGCGTGCCGCCTTGCAGGTGCTGCACACAGTGCCGTTGTCGTATTCGTTGTCGGGTCTGGAGATGACCGACGACGCACACTGGCTGCAGACCCTGCTGCAGACCTTGTCGCAGACACCGGATGGCCCGCAGGTCGAGCAGCGCGTGCTCTACAGCAACGGGGCGGGCCTGGCGCGTGCGCAAGGCGAGCGCCTGCTGGATGCACTGAGCCAATTCGGCTTGTCGTGGATCGAGCTGTCGCGCCACCATCCGTTGCAGGCGCGCAACGATGCCATCATGCGGTTTCGGGCGGGCGAGCCCATCGCCGATGCGTCCACCTTCATGCGCACCGCGCGCAGCATTGCCGAACGCCTGCCGGTACGGCTGGTCTGCATCGTGCAACGCGATGGCATCTGCTGTGCCGAAGACGTGGCGCACTACATCGCGTGGGCACGCCGCTGCGGCGCCAGCCAGGTCATCTTCCGCGAGTTGTCGCGGCTGGACGAGGCATATCGCAGCAACGGCACCTGGCGCTATATCGAACAGCAGCGCATCGGCGTGGAGCCATTGCTGGCCGATTGCATGCAGCAGCCATGGTGGGCGCAGTGGCAGCTCGACGGCATGACCGAAGGGTATTACTTCTGGAATGTGCGCCTGCGTGGCGACGACGGCCTGCAGGTGGTCTTCGAAAGTGCCGATTACGCGGCCATGCATGCGCGCCATGCCACCGGCGATATCTACAAGCTGGTGTTTTTCGCCAATGGCCGCCTGTGCGCCGGCTGGAACCCCGACGCCGACGTGCTGTGGGAGCCGGCCGATGGATGAGTTCGATCAGCGTAGCTGGTGGACACCGAGCGCCGACGATGCCGTCTGGGCGTTACCGGAGAATTTGCGTGCCAGCGATCCGCTGCACGGCCGCGACTGCGGCTGGGTCAACCAGATGCGCCCGTTCGTGCGCCACTTCAGCCTGCCGGGCGAGCAGGTGTTCGACCCGTTCTGCGGATTCGGCACCACCTTGCTCGCCGCGGCGCTCGAAGGCCGCAGTGCGCACGGCATGGAAATCGATGCCGCGCGGGCGCAGCTGGCGCGCACACGGCTGCAGCGGCATGGGGTGGATGCGCCGGTCGTGCTCGGCAGCCTGGTGCAGACGGCACCCGCAGCGGCGATTGATCTGTGCCTGACCAACGTGCCGTATTTCGGCTGCCAGTGGCAGGGTGAAGCGCAGCCAGGCCAGCTGTATGCCAGTGCCGATTACGCCGGCTATCTTGCCGGCATGCGCGCGGTGTTCCATGCGCTGCGACGGCGGCTGCGCCCAGACGCATTCGGCGTGGTGATGGTGGAAAACATCTGTCTTGGCGGGCGACTGATTCCGCAGGCCTGGGACCTTGGCCGGATCCTGGGCAGCCTGTTTACGCTGCACGAAGAGCGGGTGCTGTGCTACCAGCGCGCAGCCGGTGCTATCGCCCATGCACGCACCAATAGCAACCGCAGCCACGAATACGCGCTGATCTTCCAGCACTGCCGGGCACAGCTGGACCTGGCGCAGGCCGCGCAGTTGCTGCAGGCCGTGCAGGCGCTGGGAGTGCCGGTGCGGGTGCATGGCAGCTACGCACGCTGGCTGCAGTCACCCACCCTGGTGCCTGACGGGCCGGCCGACCTGGACCTGATGCTGCGCGCCGAGCAGCCGTTATGGGACCGGCTGACCGCCTGGCTGCAGGCGCAGGGCTTCAGTTTGAGCCTGTGGGGCGAGCCGTGCCGGGCACCGGTGCCGTTGGCGGCGGTCAGCACGCATCACTACCTGCGCGCCGAACGCATCGGTGCCGATGGCAGCCGCCTGCAGGTGGACCTGCAACTGCCAGCGGATGAACCGCCGATGCCCTGAGCAGGCGAGGCGACACCGCGCGCACATGGGTTGCGGCTATGCTTTGGCCGGTTTTGGATGATGGAATCTTCCCATGTCTCGTACTTCCCTGATCGCGCATGGCGTACTGCTCGGCGCGCTGGCAACCCTGGCCGGCTGCGGTGGCAGCAAGGGCGACACGATGCTGATGCGTGAGTCGTTCGATTCCGACGACACCTACTCGCGCAGTGTGGCGGCCAGCTCGCCACAGGCCTGCGAAGCGGCTCGGCGCGTGTTGTTGAGCCAGGGCTACGCCGTCACCCGTGCCGATGCGGCGGCGGTGGAAGGAAGCAAGAACTTCCAGTTGAAGGACGCCGAGCAGAGCGAGCAACTCAACTTGCGCATCTCCTGCGCCACGCAAGATGACGGCAAGGCGCAGGTGTTCGTCAGCGCGCTGCAGGACCGCTATGCCTTGAAGAAGAGTACGACCTCCGCCAGCGTGGGGGTGGGCGTGTTGGGATCGGTGTCGCTGCCGGTAGGCAGCAGCGGCGATTCGCTGGTGCGCGTGTCCAGTACCACCGTGCAGGACGCGGCCTTCTACAAGCGCTTTTTCGAGCGCCTGACCTCGTATCTGCCCAAGGTGACCGAAGCGGTACCCGCCGCAGCGGCGCCCGCGCCCGCACCGATGCCGACACATCCGCCGGCAGCACCGGTCGCACCAACGGCGCCTGCAGCACCACCTGCGCAGGCATCGGCTGCCAATGCACCGGTGGGGTCGGCTGCCCCGGCCACCGCGGCCCCAGCGGCGGTGGCGCAGCCCCCGGTGGCGCCGTTGCCGGTGGAGGCGCAGGACCCGCCGCCGGCGCCGGCAAAGGAGCCGCAATACGAACCGTCCACGCAGCCGTGACGATCGGTTCATGCTCCGCGCCAGTGCCTGAATAGCCGCAAGCGCGCTTCACGTGATGTTCTCGACCAGGCGAACAGAGTGCGGGCCATGACTGCCCGAGCGGGCGAGAACGATGGAGAGCGACGATGAAAATCCAGACATCCCTGCTGGGCCTGACCATGATCGGCCTGATGGCGACCAGTCCTTTTGCGCAGGCACAGCGCTACTCGAATCAGGGGTCGTATACGGAAGCCGACGAGGGCCGCAAGTTTTCCGACGGCACGCGCGTGCGCTGCCGCAACGTGGAAGTGCAGAAGAATTCGACCGACCCCAATCGTATCGGCGGCACCGTGGCCGGTGCGGCCATTGGTGGCCTGCTGGGCAACCAGGTGGGTGGCGGCAACGGCAGGAAGCTGGCAACGGTCGCCGGTGCAGTGGCAGGCGGCGCGGCAGGCCGCACCATCCAGGGCAACCGCCAGCAGGCCAACGGCAACCGCCGCGTCGAGCGCGTCTGCGAACGCCGCTGAACCTGATGCAGTGAATCCGCAAAGCCCCGGCCATGCCGGGGCTTTCTGTTGTGGTCGAGAGAACAACGCCGTCCATCCCCGCCGTCATGCGAATGAGCAAACTTCAGCTGCCGTGCTCTCAGCGTGCATTGCCCTCCAGCTGCGTGGCCACGCGGCATGGCGTGCGTGCCCGTGTGGCGGCGCTGTGCTGTGCCGCAGTGCTGGTCGCTGCGCAGCTGCTGCAGGCAGCGACGGCTGCGCCCAGCGATGCAGCAGGCGCAGCCAGCGCCGACTGCGTGCAGGCGCTGTTGCAACGCCTGGGTTGGACCATTCGCGAGGCTGCGGTCCAGGCGCCGGTCATCGCCGGAGGCGCTCCGTGCACACGCGCCTCGCGGGCGCAGGCGCAGGCGGCCGGCGATCTGCAGGTGACCTTGCCGTCGAGCTGGAGCACGTCCCAACGCAGCGCCGCACTCAAGGCGTTGCTGGATGAACCGGCCACGCACTGCGCCTATGGGTTCGAGGTGGGGGCGGCAACCCGCCGTGCGGTGACCCAGTTGCAGGACAATCCGAACTACCGTTTTTCGGCGCTGCAACTGGGCTGGATCGGCTTCGGTTGGCGCGGTGCGGCCACGCAGGGCTGGAGCGGATTTCGCAGCTTCGGCCGCGGCTATCGGCCGCGTGCCGGCAATGCGCAGGCACTGGATGCGTTCTACCGCGGGCATGTGCGCGCCGAATGCGGAGTGGGGCGGCAGGTGGCCCAGCTCGCCACCCAACGCGAGTTGTATGGCGATGCCGGATTCGACCAGATGTTCACGCCCGGCGAGCTGTCGATCGGCACCTTCCTGACCCTGCACGATACCGACAGCATTCTGCTCGGCGCGCACGCTGGTGAATTCTTTGCCGACGGCAAGGCGGTCAAGACCTCACGACTGGGACGGCAGGCCTTCGTCGGTGCGCCGGGTTTCATCGCGCACGTCTTCGACAAGGCCTATCTGGACGATATCCATAACCAGGCCGAAAACTTCGTGGTGGTGGATGTCAGCGATGCGGCGGCGCAGGCGCTGGCCCGGCATGGCGGCTTTGCGCATTACGACGCGCTCAACCGGCGGATCTGGGAACTGTCCAAGCCACTGCGCGGGCCGGGCAAGCGACGCTTCGAACGGCTGCTCTACGAACGCGATGCGTCGCTGCGCGCCAGCCTGGAGCCGCAGCAGCAGGCGCAGCTGCAGGCATTGCAGACGCTGCTGGACGATCCGTTCTATCAGGGCTTTCTGGTGTACGTGCATCCCAAGGGCATCAAGCCGATCGGCTATCACGTGGCGCGCTTGCTGGACCGCAATCCGCGCACGCCCTATGCCATCGACCTGACCCTGCACAATCTGCACACCACCTTGTACTGGCGCTGGATCGACTGGCAGCTGCAACAGTGCGCCACCAGCGCCGCCGCGGAACGATCCATTGAGAATTCCGCCACGCCGGCGTACGCCGGGCGTGGCACCCTGCACTGATCAGAGCATGAGGAGTGGTTATGGAACTGGGTATGGTGGGTTTGGGCCGCATGGGCGCCAACATGGCCGAGCGCCTGGTGCACGGCGGGCACCGCGTGCATGGCTACGATCCGGGCGCCAGCGCGCGCAGCGGTGCGCAGTCCAAGGGCATTGTGACGGCCGATGCGCTGGACGCGTTGGTGTCCGCGTTGCCGAGCCCGCGCGTGGTGTGGCTGATGGTGCCGGCCGGCAAGATCGTCGACGACACCCTGGCGCAGTTGCTGCCGCTGTTGCAGGCCGGCGACATCGTCATCGATGGCGGCAACTCGTACTACAAGGATTCGCAGCGCCGCGCCACGCAGCTGCAGGCCAGCGGCATCGCCTTCGTCGACTGCGGCACCAGCGGCGGCGTGTGGGGGTTGAAGGAAGGCTATAGTCTGATGGTCGGTGGCGAGGAAGCGGCGGTGACCACGCTGCATCCGATCCTGGCCACCCTGGCGCCGGCACCCGACAAGGGCTGGGGGCGCGTTGGCCCGAGCGGTGCCGGCCACTTCACCAAGATGGTCCACAACGGCATCGAGTACGGAATGATGCAGGCCTATGCCGAAGGCTTCGCGTTGATGCAGCACAAGACCGATTTCGCGCTGGACCTGCATCAGGTTTCGGAGATCTGGCGCGACGGCAGCGTGGTGCGCTCGTGGCTGCTGGACCTGACCGCCGATGCGCTGCGCCACAACCCCAGCATGGGCGGCATTGCGCCATTCGTGGCCGATTCGGGCGAAGGCCGCTGGACGGTGGCCGAGGCGATCGATCTGGAAGTGTCGGCGCCGGTCATCACCCTGTCGCTGATGGAGCGGCTGCGTTCGCGCGACAAGGACTCCTTCACCGACAAGCTGCTGGCGGCGATGCGCAACCAGTTCGGCGGGCATGCGGTGATGTCCGCCACCGCGGCCCCGCCGACGATCGGCAGCAAGGACGCATAGGCGGCTTTGCATGGCCGTGCCCGCTGCAACGCGGGTGCGGCCGGGTCTGCGTCAGGGCGTGCGCACGTCCTCCAGCCACTGCACCTGGCCGGTCGCCGCGCTGCGCTGCGCCAGCTCCAGCAAATGCATGAGTTGCACCGCCTCCTCAGCAGCCACCGGCGCCGGACCGGTGCCGGCCAGAGCGTCGCGGAAGGCGGCGTAGCACTGGCGGTAATCGCCGGGCAGGTTGTCCGGCTGATGGGTGTGCACGCGGCCTTCGTCGTCCACGCGCGTCAGCGTGCCCGGCAACGGGTCTACGCCCCAACCGACCGTGCCGGGGCGCCGTCCGGCACGCAGCTGATCTTCCTGCGTATCCAGGCCATGCTTGAGATAGCTGCCGCGTGTGCCATGCACCGCAAAACGCAGGCGGTTGTCGGCCACCAGCGAACCGGCGTGCAGGATTGCCCGTAGCCGCGGGTAGTGCAGGGTGACGTGGAAATAATCGTCGCTGCGCGCCTGGCTGCGCTGGCGCTGCAGGTCCGCGCCGATCGCCTGCGGCATGCCGAACAGTTGCAGGGCCTGGTCGAGCAGATGCGGGCCCAGGTCGTACCACAGGCCGGCGCCGGGAGCATCGCTTTCGCGCCAGCGGTCGCGCACCTGCGGGCGATAGCGGTCGAAGTGCGAATGGAATTCCACCACCTCGCCCAGCTGGCCTTCGTCGATCAGCCGGCGCAAGGTGAGAAAGTCCGCGTCCCAGCGGCGGTTCTGGAACACGCTGACGATGCGCCCGGCGGCGGCCGCGGCGGCCGCCATGCTGCGCGCCTGCGCGGCATCCAGCGCAAAGGGCTTGTCCACCAGGACGTGCTTGCCGGCCGCCAGCGCCTGCAACGCGAATGGCGCATGGGTCTGGTTGGGCGTGGCCAGCACCACGGCATCGAGCGCGGGATCGGCCAGCGCGGTGTCGAGGTCGGCGACGACATCGATGCCCGGGAAGTCCGCCTGTGGCTGTTGCGGCTTGGACGACACCACGCTGTGCAACTGCAGGCCCGGCGTGCTGGCGATCAGCGGTGCATGAAAGGTATGGCCGACATAGCCGTACCCGACGACGGCCAGATTGAACGGTTTAGGCATTGAAAACGGTTCATCGCAACGACGGAAGGAACCCGCATGGTATTGCACCCACGCGTGTTCGCCGGGTTCACGGCGCCTGCATGCTGCGGTCACGTCTGCTCGACGAGCGCCGCCGCAAGCTGCAGCCACGTTCAACAGGAGTGGCTCGAATGAAGAACATGAAACATGCACGCAAGCTGCTGGCGCTGTCGTTGTCGCTGGGCCTGACCCTGGGTGCGACGCAGGCATTCGCCGCGCCGCAGGACAAGGACATGGGCGCGCACAAGGACCATGCCGCCGGCATGAACGAGTCCAAGAAGCCGGTCACCGACACCTGGATCACCACCAAGGTCAAGGCCGACCTGCTGGCGACCGACAACGTGTCCGGCACCGACGTCAAGGTCGAGACCAAGAACGGCATCGTGACGCTGACCGGCTCGGTGGCGACCCAGGCCGAGCACGACAAGGCGGTGGCCGTGGCCAAGGGCATCGAAGGCGTCAAGAGCGTCAAGTCGACCGGCCTGAAGGTCGTCGCTGCGAAGAAGTAAGCGCAGCCGCTGGCAATGCCGGGCCGGCCGAGGCGAGGCGGCTGGCCCGAGCACGAGGCGCACTCTCCGGAGTGCGCCTTTTTTCGTCTGGTCCAGTTGACCGGCAAGCCGACAGGTGGCGGGCGCTCTCGCCGTTTTCACGTTTGCTGCACTTATGATATGCCCATTCAGCAATGTCACGGAGCTACCCGAAATTTGCTGAATCATTAATCTGGTGTGGGGCGGGATCGGAGACAATGCCGAGCCGACCCGGGACTTGCAGCGAGCGGATACAGATCTGGTAATGCAGACAACGGCCCAAGCAGACAAATGGGATCGCTGGCGCCTGCCTTCATTGGCGGTGGCGGTGTGCCTGATCGTGGTGGTGCCGTCCCTGTTGCTGCAGCAGATGGCGCATAACGCCAACCGGGCTGCGGTGTGGGTGTCGCACAGCCAGGAAGTGCAGGAAACCGCGCAACGGTTGGAAGCGGCGATGCGCGACACCGAGTCGGCCGCGCTGATGCGTTCGCATGGCGTGGACCGCCCCGCGCTGCTGGAGCGCATGCGTCGGGGCCGGCGCGAATCCATGTCCGCGGTGTCGCGGCTGATTGCACTGACCAACGACAACCCGCCGCAGCTGCTGCGCGTCGGGCGGATCCAGAGCACGATCGAGCGCCGGTTGCTGCTGGCCGAGCGGATCGCCGTGACGACCGAGCCGGAGCAGATCCGCACGCTGATCAACGACATGACGGTGAACAACCCGATTCGCGTGTTGATCGACGAACTGCAAGGTGCCGAGGGCCGGCTGCTGGCGCAGCGCAACGCGCGCGCGGAAACCGAGCGCATGCACTACACGATGCTGAGCTGGGCTGCGCTGGCGGTGCAGTTGCTGTTGCTGACCACGGTGATCTGGTTGCTGCAGCGGCAGATCCGTCGCCGGCTGGCGGCCGAACAGGAATACCTGCGTGCCAATGGCCGCGCCAGCTCGGTGCTGCAGACCGTGCGCGAGCCCATCGTGTTGCTGGACGCCAGCCAGCGCATCGTGCTGCACAACCCCGCGTTCGCCGAGCTGTACGGCCTGGAAGAGCGCGGCAACGAGTTGATGGCGCTGGAGGACGTGGGGGACGGCGTGTGGCGCGACCAGCAGATCCACCAGCGGCTGGCCGACGTGTTGCTGCGCGGCCGCGAGCTGTGGGATTTCGAACACGAGCAACGCGCCGCCGACGGCGTGATGCGCACCATGCTGATCAATGCGCGCCGTATGCCGTTGCCGGACACGGTGGACGAAGACGTGGTGCTGATGACGGTCAGCGACATCAGCCTGCAGAAGGCCTCGCAGCTGCGCATCACCGAGCTCAACCGGCAGATGGAGGGCAAGGTGGAGCAGGTGTCGGAGGTCAACCGCGAACTGGAGGCCTTCAGCTATTCGGTCTCGCACGACCTGCGCGCGCCGCTGCGGCATGTGGCCGGCTTCTCCGACAAGCTGGCGCGCCATCTGGGCGATGCCGCCGACGAGAAGTCGCGCCATTACATGGAAGTGATCAGCAGCTCGGCGCGGCGCATGGCGTCGTTGATCGACGATCTGCTGGTGTACTCGCGCCTGGGCCGTGGTGCGCTGCGACTGCAGGCGGTGGACATGCAGTCGCTGGTCGCCGAAACGCGCGCGATCCTGGATGCCAATGTGAAGAGCGAGAACACCGGTCACCGCGTGGAGTGGCAGATCGCGCCACTGCCGGTGCTGGTGGCCGACGAGAACATGATGCGCCAGCTGTGGATGAACCTGCTGGGCAATGCGGTCAAGTACAGCGCCAAGCGCGAGGTGGCCAGGATCGAGATCACCTATGTGCCAACGCCTGAGGGCGGCCACCAGTTCAGCGTGCGCGACAACGGCGCCGGTTTCGACATGGAGTACAGCGGCAAGCTGTTCGGCGTGTTCCAGCGGCTGCACAAGGCCAGCGAGTACGCGGGCACCGGCATCGGCCTGGCCAGCGTGCGGCGGGTGCTGACGCGTCACGGTGGCCGCATCTGGGCCGAAGGCGTCGTCGATGAAGGCGCCACGTTTTATTTCGAGCTTCCCCCTGCGCATGAGGCGCCCAACCAAGAGTTCACCGTATGAGTGCCATTCGTACCATCCTTCTGGCAGAAGACAGCCCGGCCGACGCGGAGATGGCGGTCGACGCCCTGCGCGATGCGCGCCTGGCCAACCCCATCGTGCACGTCGAAGACGGCGTGGAAGCCATGGACTATCTGCTGCGCCGCGGTGCCTATGCCAACCGCGAGGAAGGTCTGCCGGCGGTACTGCTGCTGGACATCAAGATGCCGCGCCTGGACGGGCTGGAAGTGCTCAAGCAGGTGCGCAGCGATGAAACGCTCAAGCGTCTGCCGGTGGTGATCCTGTCGTCCTCGCGCGAGGAGAGCGACCTGGCGCGCAGCTGGGACCTGGGCGTCAATGCCTATGTGGTCAAGCCGGTGGATGTGGATCAGTTCTTCAACGCGGTCAAGACGCTCGGCACCTTCTGGGCGGTCATCAACCAGGCGCCGGAGCTGGACTGACCCATGCCGCATGAGGGGGGCAAAATGGAGCAGCTGAAGATCCTTCTGGTGGAAGATTCGCCAGAAGACGCCGAGCTGTTGTCCGATCAGCTGCTCGATGCCGGCATCGATGCGGCGTTCGAGCGCGTGGACAGCGAGCCGTCGTTGCGCGGTGCGCTGGACGCGTTCCAGCCGGACATCGTGCTGTCGGATCTGAGCATGCCCGGGTTCTCCGGTCACCAGGCATTACGCCTGGTGCGGCAGAACGGCGCCATTCCTTTCATCTTCGTCTCCGGCACCATGGGCGAGGAGACCGCGGTCAAGGCGCTGCAGGACGGCGCCAACGACTACATCATCAAGCACAATCCCACCCGCCTGCCGAGCGCAGTGATGCGGGCCATCCGCGAGGCGCGCGCGGATCTGGAGCGCCAGCGGGTGGAAAGCGAACTGATGCGTGCGCAGCGCCTGGAGAGCCTGGCGATGCTGGCGGCCGGCTTGAGCCACGACCTGCGCAACATCCTGCAACCCTTGCTGATCGTGCCCGACCTGCTGGCCGGCCGCACCGACGACCCGCAGCTGCGCCAGCTGGCCAACGTGGTGGCCGAGTGCGGCCGACGCGGGCACGAGATGGCCGAGTCGATGCTGTCGTTCGTACGCGGCTCCAACAAGCCGCGCGAGCAGGTGTCCATCGCCAGCCTGTTTTCGGCCGTGCAGATGCTGCTCAAGAGCAGCCTGCCCGATGGCGTGCGGCTGCAGATGGACCCGATCGCGGCGGACCTGACCATCGAGGCCAACTCCACCGAGCTGCAGCAATGCCTGCTCAACCTGGGCTTGAATGCGATCCAGGCGATGCCGGGCGGCGGCACCTTGATGCTGTCGGCCGATCGCTTCGATGCCACGCGCGTGCGCATGAGCGTGGCCGATACCGGCGTGGGCATGAGCGATGAAACCCGCGCGCGCTTGTTCAGCCCTTTCTTCACCACCAAGGTCGATGGCACCGGACTGGGTCTGATTTCGTGCAAGCGCATCGTGGAAAGCTACGGCGGCAGCATCCAGGTCGATAGCCGGCTGGGCGAAGGCACGCGCTTTGACATGATCGTGCCGATGCGTGCGGCCGCAGTGACGATCGCCGACGCCGAACTGCCGCTTGCGCTGGGCCGTGGGCAGCGCATCCTGCTGGTGGATGGCGAGGCCACGCGCCTGTCGCTGCTGGGCAATGCGTTGTCCAGCCAGGGATATCAGCCACAGCTGGCCACCGATGGCTTTGCGGCGTTGCAGCTGGTGCAGCAGCATGCCATGCCGGACCTGGTGATCATCGACAGCGACATCATCCAGCTGTCTGCGGTGAATGTCCTGCTGAGCATGCAGGAGCTGGGTTACCAGGGGCCGGCGATCTTGCTGGAAGACATGGGGTCGCCGCTGCAGCGGGTGCACTTCCCGCCCGATATCCCGGTGCACGTGTTGCGCAAACCGCTGGAAATGCGCCGGGTGTTCCGCGCGGTGGCGCACGCGCTCGAAGTGGCCTGAGCCGAAGTGCGGTGTGCGGCTTGCGCGTCGATAGGCAGCCGGCACGCGTGCAACAGTTGACGCTGACGCCGGCCGCATGCGCGAATACCGCATGACCACCGTGCTTCTCAGCCTGGGCAGCAACGTCCAGCCGACCCATTACCTGCGCCTGGCCGTGGCGGCGCTGCACGCGCGCTTTGGCCCGCTCCTCGTGTCCCCGGCGTACCGCACGCCGGCGGTGGGCTTCGATGGGCCGGATTTCGTCAACAACGCCGTGGCGCTGCAGACCGAGCTGGAGTTGCCCGCGCTGGACCAGTGGCTGCATGCGCTGGAAGATGCGCACGGCCGCGATCGCAGCGGGCCGCGTTTGGGCGACCGCACCCTGGATGTGGATGTGGTGTTCTTCGGCGATTGCATCGTCGAAGGGCCAGGGCAGTTGCGCATCCCGCGGCCCGAGCTCAAGCATGCCTTCGTGCTCAAGCCGCTGGCCGATATCGCGCCGGACTTCGTGGACCCGTTGAGCGGGCAGACGCTGGCCGCGCTATGGCAGGCGCATCCGCAGCATGGCAGTGCGTTCGCCACAGTGGAGCTGGATGCGCCTGCGCTGAATGCTGCGCTTTAGCGCAGGTGTGCAGTGCAGCTGGCCGTGCCGCACTCAAGCCGGGCTCTGTGCAGATTGGCTTGTGCGCAGGGGGATGCCGATCGCTGGCGATGTAGTCGCACGACGCAATGTGCTTGGTCCGCCTTCGCGCAGCAGACGTATCCAGGAGTCGGCAGGCGGGTGTGGATGGCGCCCTCATGATCGAGATGTACGAGTCGCCATGCGCATCTCTCACCGAGCATTGTTTGCGCCCGCCTGGCGGTGAGCGCAGTTGTGCGGCCAACCGTTCTCAGCTGAGTCGACGGCCGCCATCCACATGCAGCGTGTGTCCGGTGATAAAGCTGGCGTCGTCGAGCAACCAGCGCACCGCCTCGGCGATTTCGTCCGACGTGCCGATCCGTGCCAACGGAGTGCGCGCAAGCAGTGCCTGCTTGGCCTGGGCGGCCTTGCCTTCTTCCGGCCAAAGGATCGCACCGGGCGCCACCGCGTTGACCCGCACGTCCGGCGCCAGTTCCAGTGCGAGCGAACGGGTCAGCATTTCCAGCGCGCTCTTGGAGGCGCCGTACAGCGGGTGATGACGCATCGGCTGCAGGGCATGCAGGTCGGTGAGGTTGACGATGGCGCCGCGGTGCAGGCGCAGCTGCGCGGCGGCGGCCTGGGCGATGAAGAACGGCGCACGTGCGTTGACGGCGAACAATTCGTCCCACTGCGCCGGCGTTGCCTGGCCCAGCGCGGTGGGATAGAACGCCGAGGCGTTGTTGACCACCGCATCCAGGCGGCCGAAGGCGGCGATGCAGTCGTCCACCAGCTGGGCGGGCGCCTGCGGCAGGCGCAGGTCCGCCTGCAGGGCGCATGCACTCCCGGCGCGCTGCGCGCACAACTCAGCCACGCGCGCGCTCAGCGCCTGGCCGGAGCGGTGCGCATGCAGCGCGACGCGGTAGCCGGCGGCGTGCAGCGTGGTGGCAATCTGCGCGCCGATGCGGCGGCCTGCACCGGTGATCAACACCACCTTGGAACTGTCTGTCATGGCGTACTCGCTCGGCGTTGCGGAGGGCTCGGCTATCCTGTGCATTGTCTTCGCAACCGGTGCCCGCATGCACGCCGACCTTCCCACACCCGATCCGGACGCCCTGGCGCATAGCGAGCGGTTGGCCGCGCATCTGCGCGCCGAAATCCAGGCGGCCGGCGGAGCGATTCCGTTCTCGCGTTTCATGGAGCTGGCGCTGTATGCGCCGGGCCTGGGCTACTACAGCGCCGGGTCGAGCAAGTTCGGCGAGACCGGCGACTTCGTTACCGCGCCCGAGCTGGGGCCGCTGTTCGCCGCCACCGTCTCCGGTGCGCTGGCGCCGGTGCTGCAGCAACTGGGGCCGCAGGCGCGGGTGCTGGAAGTGGGCGGTGGCAGCGGTGCGTTTGCCGAGGTCACGCTCAAGCGGTTGCTGGAACTGGATGCGCTGCCCGAGCGCTATGCGATTCTCGAGCCCAGTGCCGACCTGCGCGAACGCCAGCGCGAGCGTCTGGGGCGCAGCCTGATTCCGCCGGTGTTCGATCTGGTCGAGTGGCTGGACGCACCATTCCCCGACGATTGGGACGGCGTGCTGTTCGCCAACGAGGTGATCGACGCCTTGCCCACGCCACGCTTTGCGATGCGCAATGGGCAGGTCTATGAGGAAACCGTGGTGCTGGATGCGCAGCAGCAGTTCGCGCGCGGCGAGCAGCCGGCCGACGCCTTGCTGAGCGCGGCGGTACGGCATCTGGAACGCTATCTGGAACAGCCGTTCGCCGACGGCTATCGATCCGAGCTGTTGCCGCAGCTGCCGTACTGGATCCAGGCGGTGGCCGGCGGACTGAAACGCGGTGCGATGCTGTTCGTCGACTACGGTTATCCGCGTGGCGAGTTCTATCGTGCGCAGCGCGAGGACGGCACCTTGCGCGCGTTCTATCGCCACCGCATGCACGAGGATCTGTATCGCTGGCCGGGTCTGCAGGACCTGACCGCCTCGGTGGATTTCACTGCGTTGGCCGAGGCCGGCACCGGCGCCGGTTTCGAGCTGGCCGGTTACTGCACGCAGGCCAGTTTCCTGCTGGGCAATGGCCTGGATACCTTGCTGACCCAGGCCGATGCGCGTACCGATGAAGTCGGGCGCATGCGCCTGCGTCAGCAGGTCAAGCAGCTCACCCTGCCCAGCGAAATGGGCGAGCGTTTCCAGGTGATGGGTTTCTCGCGCGAGATGGATTTCGCCCCTGCTTTTCTGGCTGGCGATCTCACGTGGCGGCTGTGACTTCGGCGTTACGGCCGTTTCGGCGGCCGCGCTTGTGGGTGGGTCTGTGGATTGCTGCAATCGGTGTGGTCGTTGCCGTGTGCCTGGGGCCACCACCGGAATTTCCGGAGTTGCCGTCCAACAGCGATAAGGCCGAGCATTTCTTGACCTTCGTGTTGTTGTGCTGGGGTGCAGTGCAATTGTTCGCCACGCGCCGCGCGCTGTTGCTGGCTGCGTTCGGGCTGGTGCTGCTGGGGATCGGGATCGAGATCGCGCAAGGCGCGCTGACCACCAATCGCAGCGCAGATCCCTACGATGCGCTGGCCGATACGCTGGGCATCCTGGCCGGGCTGTGCCTGGCATGGACGCCGCTGCGTTTTGTGATGCTGCGGATCGATCGGCGCTTGTTTGGGCCGCGTTGATTGGTCGGCAAGACGGTAGGTGTGGGGCTGCAGATTCACTGCAGGGCCCTTGCCCGCCCACCATCGCGAGACACGCTGCAAGTACGTCCTTGTAAGCTCTTACGCGGCATCCATGCCGCGTAAGGTCCCGCGACGGTGGGCGGGCAAGGGCCAGTGGAGTTGGTGGGTGTGCAAGTGAGAGCAATGCATGAGCGCGTTGCTGATCAGATTCATTCGATTGCTTTTCTTGTTGTCGTACACCAGTGCCGTAGCAGCAAGCCCACGCGGCATATGGTGTGACCGCTTTCGGTTAGCTGTCGACCAACTCTGTGGTGCGGTGCCCTCGCCGATTGCGGGACCGTTGGTGGCATGGATGCCGCCATCGAACCCCCCATGGACGGGTTTACGGCGTGTCCCGCGAGCGGTGAGGGTACCGCTCGCTCGACTCACCCAGCTCTTGACTGTCTCTGAGAGCCATCATGAGTCGACACCCTGTCGCAGGGAGCTGATCCAAGAGCTTGGACGGATCATCTTCAGCGAAATCGTCAAGCACTTGGCAACTGTGTACGCGTTGATCGCCGCCCTCAGCCAGGCATGCGCACTGCGCGCTCACGCAACCACTTGGTGGCCACCCACTTTTCCCCGGCCAGCACCGGTGCGCCGGCATGCAGGCTACGTGTCATCGGGTGCGGGCGGTCGTAGCTGAAGAACACCGCGTTGCCCTTGATCGCGGCCACATCCAGATGCGCGTCGGGAAAGCGCGTGGCACCCCCGCGTTCGGGCGTGTTGAGGTACATCACCAGCGAGGCGACGCGCTGGCCACCAGCCTGCAGCAGCACGGGCGTGCCGGCCGCATCCGGGTCGAAATAATCGTAGTGCGGCCGATACTCCGCGCCGGTGGCGTAGCGCAGCACCTGCAGTCCTTCGCCGTGATCCACCGGCCAGTCGAGCAGACGCGCAATGCGTGCCTCGATACGTTGGCACAGCGCATCCTGGCCCAGCTGCAGGCACATGCTGTCGCTGGTGCGTGCGGCGTGCACGATCTGCGCGCCACTGCCGCTGTCCACCGTGCGCGAGCGCGCCAGGCGCGGCTGTGCGAGCGCGATCAAGGCATCGCATTCGTCATCGGACAGAAAGCCGCCCAACACCACCACGCGCGGCAGCAGCAGGCTCATCAGCACGCGCACCTGGCGGTCGCCCAGCTCCAATAGCGAGGCATCGTCGTGTTGCAGCAGCGCCGGCACGCGGACCGGCAGCGGCAGGCCATTGGCCTGGGCATGGCGCTGGATGTGGTCGCGCACCAATGCCTCGACCGCGTCGATGGCGTCCTGCTCGGTCCAGCCTTGATCGATCAGCGGCTGTAGCGCCTGTTCGGGCGGTTGGCCGGCCAGGGCCTGCGCCAGGATCCAGTCGGCCAATGGGGTGGGAATTGCGGTGGATGTCATCCGGCTACAGTGCATGCTGGCGTGTGTCAGCGATATGTCAAATGTGTCGCGGTAAGACAAATGCAACAGACGGCCCCTATAAAGGTGACGGGGATCTTGAACGTGCTCGCCACTGCAGTGCGCGGAACGCAACCAATTCTTGACGACTCCTCTTCATACCGGACTCTTTGACCTGGAGATCAGCCACATGGCCGTTCGCAACAGCAGCAGGACACTTCTCATGACCTTTGGTACCGCCCTGGCGCTGTCTGCCTGCGGTGGCGGTGCCGACCGTGTCGCTTCGCCGGGCGAAGGCGCGTTTCCGCCTGCACCGGCGCCCGCGCCGACGCCGGCACCCACACCTGCACCCACGCCTGCACCGGCACCTGGCGGCCCGGCCGCCGATTGCCCGACCGGTTTTTCCAACGTCGGCACCATCGCCAACAACACGCTGCGCTCCTGTCAGTTGCCGGAAACCATCACCGGCAACCTGGTGGTGCCGGCCCGTGCAGGCACCGCGTATTCGATCAGCGGTCGCGTCAATGTGGGCACCGACCGCGGCGGCAATGCCACCGCACCGGCGGCCGGCAGTGTGCAGGGCATTCTGACCATCGAGCCGGGCGTGACCTTGTATGGTTCGGCCGGTAGCGACTACATCGTGGTCAATCGCGGCTCGCAGATCTTTGCCGAAGGCAGCGCCACCGCACCGATCGTGTTCACGGCACGCCAGGCGCTGGACGGCACGGTGAGCGCCAACACCATCGGTCTGTGGGGCGGCATCGTGGTGCTGGGCCGCGCGGCGATCAACAACTGCCCGGGCGCTACCGTGTCGGGCACGCCCGAGTGTCAGGCGCAGGTGGAAGGCACCAACGCGTTCTACGGCGGCAACAGCGCCACCGACAACAGCGGTTCGCTGCGCTACCTGCGCGTGATGTATTCGGGCTTCGAAATTTCGCCCAACAACGAGCTGCAGGGCATCACCCTGGCCGGCGTGGGCAGCGGCACGCGTCTGGACTATGTGCAGATCCACAACAGCTCCGACGACGGCATCGAATGGTTCGGCGGCACGGTCAACGGCAGCCACGTGGTCATCACCGGTGCCGACGACGATTCGCTGGATACCGATGCGGGTTGGAGCGGTGCATTGCAGTTCGGCATCGTGGTGCAGCGCGCCGGTGGCGGCGACCGCATGAACGAGTGGAGCAGCCTGCGTCGCCAGCCGTATTCGCGCCCGAAGGTGGCCAACTTCACCTATGTGGGCAATGCGCGCGCCGGTGCGGCGATCATGCTCAACCAGGGCACCCAGGCCGCGTTCTACAACACGGTGGTCACCCGTCCGGCCGGTGGCACCGGTGATGGTCTGGTGTGCTTCAACCTGGCCGATACAGACACGCTCGGTACCTTCAACTCGGTGTTCTTCGCCTGCCCGACCGCGTTCGGCAGCGATCCGCGTGCGGCTACCCAGTTCGCGGCCGGTACCAACAACGTCGCCAACGGCGTGTCCACCTTGCAGAACACGTTCGTCAATGGCGCCAACGAAAGCGCGGTGCCGGCATTCCAGGGCTTGAACGGGGTGAGCAGCTTCTTCCAGCAGGTGAACTACATCGGTGGCGTGCGTGATGCCAACGACACCTGGTGGCAGGGCTGGACCTGCGGCCTGACCGCCGATCGTCCCTGCTGAGGCACGGCATCGCGCGGTGGCCCGATGCCGCCGCCCGATGCGTCCCGCTTCATCTTTCTGTTGCCAGGGCTCCCACGATGCGAACCTCCACTGTTGCCCGTCTCTCGCGGACGGGCCTGTCTCTTTCCATTTCCACCTTGCTGATGTCCGGCGCCGCGTTGGCGCAGTCGACCACCAGCGATGCTGCCGGCGGCAGCAGTTCCAGTGCCGCCATTGCGCCCAAGCAACTCGACCAGGTCGTGGTGCGCGGCGAATACATTCCCGAACCGATGCTGCAGACTTCCGAGGTGGCCTCGTTCGTCACCCGCGAGGACATGGAGCGCACCGGCGATAGCAGCGCCGCGGTGGCGCTGACGCGTGTCACCGGCCTGAGCCTGTCGCGCGGCAAATATGTGTATGTGCGCGGCCTGGGCGAGCGCTACTCGTCGGCATTGTTCAATGGCTCGCCGTTGCCCAGCCCCGAGCCGATGCAGCGTGTGGTGCCGCTGGATCTGTTCCCCAGCGATGTGCTGGCGAGCGTGACCGTGCAGAAGACCTATTCGGCCGATTATCCGGGCGAATTCGGCGGCGGCGTGATCGATCTGCAATCGATGACGGTGCCGGACAAGCCGTTCCTCTCGCTCACCGTGGGCGGCGGCGCCAATAGCGTCAGCACCGGCGAGAAGGGCCTGACCTACTACGGTTCCGGCGATGACGAGTGGGGCTATGACGACGGCGCACGCAAGCAGCCCGGTGCATTGCGCGATGCCATCGCCAGCGGGCGCCGCGTGGACCTGGGCAATTTCTCGCGCGAGGACATCCGCCGCATCGGGCGCAGCATGAACAATGCCAACCTGTATGTGCTGCAGGAAAAGGACAGCATCGACCCGGACGTCAATGTGGGCGCCAGCGCCGGCTACAGCATGGACATCGGCGAGGCCAAGCTGGGCATCCTGGCCGTTGCCAGCTACGACAACGAATGGCGCACCCGCACCGGCAAGCAGCAGGACGGCATCTTCGTCGGCGACAGCGTGGAGTTCAACTCCAACTACGATTTCGCCACCACCCGCAACAACGTGCGCAGCAACGGCATGCTGGGCCTGGGCTGGGAATATGGCCGTCACAAGATCGGCTGGACCACCTTGTACGTGCACGATGCGTTGAAGGTGGCGCGCAGCCGTGCCGGCCGCGATGAGCTGGCCGGTTTCGATGTGCGCGACGACAACACCGAATGGTACGAGCGCCAACTGATCAACAACCAGCTGCTGGGCTCGCACGCGTTCGGCGAATACGACGATCTCAAGATCCAATGGCGCGCGGCAGTGGCCAATGCCAGCCGCGACGTGCCGTACGAAACCGGCATCCGCTATGAGTTGCTGGATGGCTACTGGGCGCACGATGCCTCGCGCGTGCAGAACTACACCCGTTTCAGCAAGGTCGACGACACCGTCGCCAGCGGCGGCGTGGACGTGACCTGGCGGTTGCCGATCGAGCACGATCTCACCGTCAAGGGCGGTCTGGCCTATCTGGACAACGACCGCACCGCGTGGAACCGCGAGTTCCGCTTCCTGGCGCTGGACGGCCCGCTGCCGTTTCTGAACCAGTATCAGCGCGTGGATTATCTGCTCTCCGACTACAATCTCAGCAACGATCTGCTGCGGCTGCGCGAGACCACCGGTAGCTTCGGTGCGGCGGCCTACGATGCGACCTTGAAGGTCAAGGCGGCGTACCTGCAGGCCGAAGGCGAGATCGTACCGACCCTGCGTGCCACCGTCGGCGTGCGTTACGAAGATGCCACCCAGGCGGTGCATCCGTACGACATCTTCAGCGGCACGCGCCAGGACAGCGTGGCGCCGCTGCAGAACAGCTACGCGCTGCCGTCGGCCACGGTGACCTGGAACTTCGCCGACAACCAGCAGCTGCGCTTTGGTGCGTCCAAGACCATCGCGCGGCCGCAGTTCCGCGAAATGGCGCCGCAGCAGTATCTGGACCCGGATATCGACCGCCAGTTCTTCGGCAACCCGTTCCTGGTCGACAGCGAGCTGGTCAATCTGGATGCGCGCTACGAGTGGTTCTTCGAACCGGGCCAGTACGTCACCGTCGGTGCGTTCTACAAGGACATCGACAAGCCGATCGAAGCCATCGTCAACGACGCGCCCGGTGGCGGCATCGTGCAGAGTTTCATCAATGCGCCCAAGGCCAACCTCTACGGCATCGAGCTGGAAGCCAAGAAGTATCTGGATCTGCCGATCGCCGCCGATTGGTGGGGCGACAAGCGTCTGTTCGTGTCCGGCAATTACACGCGCACCAAGTCCAAGGTGAGCGCCAGCGCCAGCGACACCGTGCAGCCGTTCGGCTTCAGTGCGCCGGTGCAGGCCAACCTGTTCATCCGCGATGGCTCGGCACTGCAGGGGCAGTCGGACGATATCGCCAATCTGCAGATCGGCGTGGAAAGCGAGAGCACCAACAGCCAGGCCACCCTGATCGCCAACTACGTGGGCGAGCGGGTGTCGGCGCGCGGCCGCCCCGGCCAGCCGGACTACATCGACAAGCCGGGTACCTCGCTGGATCTGGTGATCAGGAAAGGCCTGGTGTGGTCGGGCGATACGCTGTCGGTGAACTTTGCCGCACGCAACCTGCTCAAGACCAAGTACCAGGAATACCAGCAGGTGGGCAGCAGCCGGGTGGACCTGTACAGCTACCAGCCCGGCATCAGTTATGACATCAGTGTGACAGCGCGCTTCTGATCCGCAGCGCGCGGGAAGGGCCGCAAACGCCCGCAGTGCTTGGCACGGTGGGCGTTTGCGTTGTGCCGCACATCAGTTTGTGTCGGCCAATGTCATCGGTTTCTTATAACTGACACATTGCTGCCGCATTCTGTCATCCGATCGCAATCGTGAGACGGATGTCTGCTTTGCAGCGTGTGTTGCCCTCGTTGAATACCGTCATGTCGCTGCGCGGCGCACGCACGGCCGTGCTCTGCGTGCTGGCCATGTTGCTGGCGGTGCAGGCGCTGCGGCTGGTGTGGCTGGTGGTCACGCCGATCGGCCCGCTGGGCACGCAAGCGCCCGTCAGCGAGCCGGCATCGGATCTGTCGGCACTGCGTCGCGACGTGTTCCATCGCAATGTCGGCGACCTCGACAGCGATGGCATCGTGCTGCATGGCTTACGTGCCGGTGGCATGCACGCGGCGGCCTATCTCAGTGACGGCGAGGGTGGGCAGGGCGCCTACCGTGTGGGCGATGCGGTGCGGCCCGGCGTGGTGCTGCAGGCGGTCGCCACAGACCACGTGCTGCTGCGCACCGGCAGCGGCGTGCGCCGCCTGGCGTTGATCGAGGCCGTGCCGCAGGTGCCCGCGTCCACGACACCGGCAGCGGGCACGACAGCGGCAGGCACGGCCGCTGCGTTGATGTCGAACGTGGGCAACGCGGCCGACGCTGCCGCCGCCGCTGCCGTGGACCCGCAGCAGTTGTTGAGCACTGCCGGGCTGCGCGCAAGCGAGGACGGCAGCGGCTTCACGATCATGCCGCGCGGCGATGGCGCGCTGCTGCGCCAGGCCGGCCTGGCGGCCGGCGATGTACTGACCCAGATCAACGGCCGCACCCTCGATGCCGAACACCTGCGCGAGTTGCAGGACGAACTGCGCGGTGGCCAGGCGGCCACGCTGACCTATCGCCGCAATGGCCAGACCCACACCATGACCTTGAAGCGCCCGCAATGACTGCCGTTCGCCCCCTCTGGCTGATCTCGGCCACGTTGTTGTTTGCACTGCCGGTGATGCCGGCGGTTTCGCTGCGCGCGGCCGATGCGCCGGCGGTGCGCCTGCAGGATGTGGATCTGCGCGCCTTCATCCAGGATGTCTCGCGTGCCACCGGCATCACCTTCATCGTGGACACGCGCGTGCAGGGCACGGTGAACGTGGCGCGCGCGCAGGCCATGTCCGAGGCCGATCTGCTGGGCATGCTGCTGGCGGTGCTGCGGGCCAATGGCTTGATTGCGGTGTCCAGTGGCCCGTCCACCTATCGCATCATTCCCGACGACACCGCCGCGCAGCAGCCGGGCAGCGCGGCCAACGGCAACCTGGGGTTCGCCACCCAGGTGTTCACGCTGCAACGGGTGGATGCGCGCAGCGCGGCGGAAATCCTCAAGCCGCTGGTCGGACGCGGCGGGGTGATCATGGCGATGCCACAGGGCAACAGCCTGCTGATCGCCGATTACGCCGACAACCTGCGGCGCATTCGCGGGCTGGTGGCGCAGATCGATACCGACCGCGCGGCCATCGATACGGTGACGTTGCGCAACAGCTCGGCGCAGGAACTGGCGCGCACCCTGACCACGCTGTTCGGGCAAGGCGGCGAGCGCAGCAATGTGCTGTCGGTGTTGGCGGTGGACAGCAGCAACTCGCTGATCGTGCGTGGCGACCCCGCACTGGTGCAGCGGGTGGTGCGCACCGCAGTGGACCTGGACGGACGCGCGGAACGTCGTGGCGATGTCAGTGTGGTGCGGCTGCAGCACGCCAGCGCCGAGCAATTGCTGCCGGTGTTGCAGCAACTGGTCGGGCAGACCCCGGGCAATGAGGCGCAGCCCGGGCAGGACACGCGCCCCACTGCGGTGGATGTGACTGCCGCCGCCACCGGCGCCGCGCAGACGCAGGTGATCACCCCGGCCGCTGGCAAGCGCCCGGTGATCGTGCGCTACCCCGGTTCCAATGCGCTGATCATCAATGCCGACCCGGAAACACAGCGCGCCTTGATGGACGTGATCCGCCAATTGGACGTGCACCGCGAGCAGGTGCTGGTGGAAGCGATCGTGGTGGAGATTTCCGACACCGCCGCCAAGCGCCTGGGCGTGCAGCTGCTGCTGGCCGGCCGTAACGGCACCGTGCCCCTGATCGCTACCCAGTACAGCGGTGCTTCGCCCGGCATCGTGCCGCTGGCCGCAGCGGCGGCCGGCGCGCGCAGCGGCAATGACGATGACGATTCGGCGCTGGAGCAGGCGCGCAACGTGGCCGCGCAATCCCTGCTGGGCCTGAGCGGCGGACTGATCGGGCTGGCCGGGCAAAGCAACGATGCGGTGTTCGGCATGATCATCGATGCGGTCAAGAGCGACACCGGCTCCAACCTGTTGTCCACGCCCTCGATCATGACCCTGGACAACGAACAGGCGCGCATCCTGGTGGGTCAGGAAGTGCCGATCACCACCGGTGAGGTGCTGGGTGCGGCCAACGACAATCCCTTCCGCACCATCCAGCGCCAGGACGTGGGCGTGGAGCTGGAAGTGCGCCCGCAGATCAATACCGCCGGCGGCATCACGCTGGCCATCAAGCAGGAAGTCTCGGCCATTGCCGGGCCGGTGAGCACGCAGTCCTCCGAGCTGGTGTTCAACAAGCGCCAGATCGAAACGCGCGTGGTGGTGGAGAACGGCGCCATCGTTGCGCTCGGCGGCCTGCTCGACCAGAACGATCGCCAGACCGTGGAGAAGGTGCCGTTGCTGGGCGACGTGCCGGGCCTGGGCGCGTTGTTTCGGCACAAGTCGCGCAACCGCGACAAGACAAACCTGATGGTGTTCATCCGCCCGACCATCATCCGCGATGCGGCCGATGCGCAGCGCATGACCGCGCCGCGCTACAACTACCTGCGCGATCGGCAGCTGGCCGATGGAGACCCGGAGGCCGCGCTCGATGCGCTGGTGCGCGACTATCTGCGCGCGCAGCCGCCGCAGCTGCCGGCGGGTCCGTCGTCGGTTGCGCCGGCGCCGGCAGCGACGCCTGCGCCTGGCGCACGTCCGATGCAGCGCTGAGGCCATGACCACCGCACGCACCGCCATTTCCTATGCCTTCGCCAAGCGCCATGGCGTGGTGCTGCTCGGCGCGCATGACAGCGCGCAGATCGGCCTGCGCGAAGGCGGCGATGTGCAGGCCTTGATCGAACTGCGGCGCGCGCTCGGCATGCCGTTGCAGGTGCGCACGCTGGCCCCGGCGGTGTTCGACCGGCATGTGTCGGAGATCTATGCCGACGCCGGGCTGGAACAGGGCGTGCAGGTCGAGGCATTGGACCTGCATGGCAGCCTGGATTCGTTGATCGACGACATCCCCACCGCCGATCTGCTGGACAGCCAGGACGATGCGCCGATCATTCGGCTGATCAACGGCATCATCGCCGAGGCAGCGCGGCTGGGTGCCTCGGACGTGCACCTGGAATCCTACGAATCGCGCCTGCGCGTGCGCCTGCGCGTGGATGGCGTGATGCGCGAAGCGGCCACGCTGCCCGGCCGTATCGCGCCCTTGCTGGTGTCGCGGGTCAAGGTGATGGCACGGCTGGACATCGCCGAAAAACGCATTCCGCAGGACGGCCGCGTGTCATTGGTGATGGGCGCCAAGGCACTGGACGTGCGCGTGTCCACCCTGCCTACGCGCGGCAGCGAGCGGGTGGTGTTGCGTATCCTGGACAAGGAGCAGGGCACCTTGTCGCTGGCGCAGCTGGGCATGCCGCCGGCGGTGATGCACACCGTGCAGCGCGCCCTGCAGATGCCCAATGGCATCGTGCTGGTCACCGGCCCAACCGGCTCGGGCAAGACCACCACGCTGTATGCGGCGCTGAGCCTGCTCAACGATGGCTCGCGCAACATCCTCACCGTCGAAGACCCGGTGGAATACGCCATCGACGGCGTCGGCCAGACCCAGGTCAACGCACGCGTCGGCATGACCTTCGCCGCCGGACTGCGCGCCATCCTGCGCCAGGACCCGGACGTGGTGATGATCGGCGAGATCCGCGACACCGAGACCGCGCAGATCGCGGTGCAGGCCAGCCTCACCGGCCACCTGGTGCTCTCCACCGTGCACACCAACGATGCGGTCGGCGCGGTCACGCGCTTGCGCGACATGGGCATCGAGCCATTCCTGCTTGCCTCCAGCCTGCGCCTGATCCTGGCGCAGCGGCTGGTACGGCGGCTGTGCACGCACTGCCGCACGCCGCGCCCCTTGGACGCCGCCACGCGCGAGCTGATGGGGTGCGACCCCACTGCCAGCGTGTATGCGGCCGTGGGCTGCAGCGCCTGCCATCACAGCGGCTACGCCGGGCGCGTGGGCATCTACGAAGCCATTGCGGTGGACGATGCGATGCGCCGGCTGATCGGCGGCAACGCCGATGAAGACGCCTTGGCGGCGGTGGCCTTCGCGCGTGCGCCGCGCCTGGGCGAGGCCGCGCGTGCAGCCGTGCTGCAAGGCCTCACCACGCTGGAAGAAGCCATGCGCGTCACCCGCCAGCAGGAGGATGCGCATGCCGCGGTTTGATTACACCGTGCTCGACCTGCAGGGGCGCAGCCGCCAGGGCGTGATCAGCGCCGACAGCGTGCAGGGCGCGCGGGTGCAGCTGGAACAGCGGCAGTGGGTGCCGGTGCGCGTCGATCCGGCTGCCGCCGCCACGACGACGTCGATCACCGTGCGTGCAGCGCGCTTCAGCGGCAAGGACCTGGTGCTGTTCACCCGCCAGCTCGCCACGCTGGTGGAAACCGCACCGCTGGAGGAAGCCCTGCGCACCATCGGCACCCAGTCCGAGCGTCGCGGCGTGCGCCGGGTCACCGGCCAGACCCATGCGCTGGTGGTGGAAGGATTCCGCCTGTCCGATGCGATGGCGCGCCAGGGCAACGCGTTCCCGCCGCTGTATCGCGCCATGGTGGCCGCCGGCGAAAGTGCCGGCGCCCTGCCACAGGTGCTCGAACGCCTGGCCGACCTGCTCGAACGCCAGGCGCAGGTGCGCAGCAAGCTGCAGTCTGCGCTGGTCTACCCGGCGGCGCTGGCCCTGACCGCCGGGGCGGTGGTGATCGTGCTGATGACCTTCGTGGTGCCCAAGGTGGTGGACCAGTTCGATTCGATGGGCCGCGCCTTGCCCTGGCTGACGCGGGCGGTGATCGGCGTATCCAATATTTTGTTGCAGGCAGGCATTCCGTTGCTGATCGCCATGGCGATCGCTGGGTTCGCGGCGGCCCGTCTGCTCAAGCGGCCGGCGCCGCGGCTGGCCGCCGATCGCGCCATTCTGCGCGCGCCCTTGCTGGGTCGGCTGATCCGCGACCTGCACGCTGCGCGCATGGCACGCACGCTGGCGATCATGGTCAACAGCGGCCTGCCGCTGATGGAAGGGCTGATGATCGCCGCACGCACCGTGGACAACCGTGCCTTGCGGCTGGCCACCGACAGCATGGTCACCGCCATCCGCGAAGGCGGCAGCCTGGCGGCGGCAATGAAGCGCGCGGGCGTGTTTCCGCCCACGCTGCTGTACATGGCCTCCAGCGGCGAGAACAGCGGGCGGCTGGCGCCGATGCTGGAACGCGCCGCCGATTACCTGGAACGCGAGTTCGAATCCTTCACCACTGCGGCAATGAGCCTGCTGGAGCCGGCCATCATCGTGCTGCTCGGTGGCGTGGTGGCGGTGATCGTGCTGTCGATCCTGCTGCCCATCCTGCAATTCAACACCCTGGCGCTTGGTTGAGCGCAGCCGTCCTTTCGGAGATCCATATGCACTCCATCCACTTTCTTGCATCTGCCGGCGCGCGTCCGCTGCGTGGTCGCGCGCGCGGTTTCACCCTGGTCGAATTGATGGTGGTCATCGTCATCATCGGCCTGCTCGCCACCGTGGTGATGATCAACGTGATGCCCAGCCAGGACCGCGCCATGGTCGAGAAGGCGCGCGCGGATGTGGCGGTGCTGGAGCAGGCGCTGGAAACCTATCGCCTGGACAACCTCAGCTATCCCAGCACCGAACAGGGCCTGCAGGCCCTGCTCACCGCACCGAGCGGCCTGGCCCGGCCGGAGCGCTACCGGCAGGGCGGCTATATCCGCCGCCTGCCGGAAGATCCGTGGGGGCATGCCTATCAATATCGCCGCCCGGGCCGCAATGGCGGCTTCGACGTCTATTCCTTCGGTGCCGATGGTGTCGAAGGCGGCGATGCCGACAATGCCGACATCGGCAACTGGCGCTGAGACGCGCGCGTGCCGATCGCACCCGTCATCGTGCAGCGATGCGCACGACGCCACCGGCGTGCGGGCACGCGTGGTTTCACCTTGCTGGAGGTGTTGGCTGTGCTGGTCATCACCGCGCTGGCCAGCACGCTGGTGGTGATGACGCTGCCCGACACCCGGCGCGATCTCCACGACCAGGCCGACGGCTTGGCCAGTGCACTGATCAACGCGCGCGACGACGCCATCCTGAGCCTGCGCATGGTCGAGGTGATCGTCGATAGCGGTGGCTACGCCTTCCGTCGTCAGGCGCGGCAGCAGTGGGTGGCGCTGGACGAAAAGCCGTTCGTCGCCACGCGCTGGCCGGCCGGTGTGCAGGCGCAACTACCAGCCGGTGCCACGCGGCTGAGCGTGCGCTTCGATCCCACCGGTGCGGCTACGCCGCAACGCATCGCCCTGGCCGACGGGCAGCAACAGCTACAGGTGCTGGTCGATGCCGCCGGCGGAGTACGGGTCGATGCGCCGCACCGGTAATCGCCAGGCCGCGGCCGGCTTTTCGCTGTTGGAATTGCTGGTCGCCCTGGCCATCTTCGGCATGGCAGTGGTCGGGCTGTTGAACCTGTCCGGCGAAAGCACGCGCACGGCGGTGGTGTTGGAAGAACGCGCACTGGCGGGCGTGGTGGCGGAAAACCAGGCGATCGAGGCAATGCTTGCACCCACCGCCGCTGCGCTGGCGCCTGCGCGTGGGCAGGAGCTGCTGGGTGGCCGCAGCTGGGACTGGCAGCGCCAGGCTATGCCGGCCAGCGCCGGCATGGTGCGTATCGAAGTACAGGTGCGTGCCGCAGGCCAGGTGCAGGAAATCGCCAGCCTGAGCGTGTTGCGGAGCGTGCAATGAGCGGCCCACGTCGCGCGGCGGGTTTCACCCTGATCGAACTGCTGGTGGCGCTGGCGGTGTTCGCGCTGGTGGCAGCTGCGGCGGTGGTGGCGATGCGCCAGAGCATCGATCAACGCGATGCGGTCCGTGAGCGGCTGCAGCAGGTGCGCGATTTCCAGCTGGCCCATGGCCTGCTGCGCAGCGATCTGCAACAGGCCGCGGTGCGGCGCACGCGCAATGGCGATGGCAGCGCCGCGCGCACGGCCTTCATCGCCAGTGCGCCGGGAACCCAGGGGCCGTTGTTCGGCTTCGTGCGGCGCGGCTGGAGCAATCCGGATCGGGCGCCGCGTGCCTCGTTGCAATATGTGGAGTACCGACTAGTCGAAGGACGCCTGGAGCGCAGCGCACGCGCGGCGCTGGATGGCACGGCGGCCGCAACGCCGCAGGTGCTATTGCGTGGCGTGCGCTCGGCGGTGGTGGCGTTTCATTACCGTGCGCAATGGAGCGATGGCTGGAGCGGCGGGCTGGAAGCGCTGCCGGATGCGATCTCGCTGGAGCTGGACCTGGAGCAATGGGGGCGCGTGCGGCAAGTGTTCCTGCTGCCGGAGGGGCGCGCATGAGGGCGCTGCATGCACCTGCGCGGCAACGCGGCGTCGCATTGTTGACGGTATTGCTGCTGGTGGCGGTGATGACGCTGCTGATGGTCGCGGTGCTGGACGATCTGCGCTTTGGCCTGCGCCGCAGCGGCAATGGCGAGGCGATGACGCAGGCGCAGTGGTATGCACTGGGCAGCGAAACCCTCGCGCGGCAACGCCTGCAGGCACTGGCCAGGCGCGACCCGCTGCGCACCACGCTGGATGGCGGCTGGAACGATCAGCCGGTCACCTTCCCGCTGGACGACGGCATGGTGAGCGTACGGCTGCGCGACCGTGGCAGCTGTTTCAACCTCAATAGCGTGGTCGCCGGTGCGCCCGAGCAATGGCAGCGCAGCGACGACGGTGCGCGCCAATACCAGGCCTTGCTGGAGGCGCTGGGCATCACGCCGCCGCAGGCGCAGGCGCTGACCGATGCGCTGGTGGACTGGATCGACAGCGACAGCCAACCCGGCGCGCATGGCGCCGAGGACGAGCAGTATCTGCAATCGGCCGTGCCGCTGCGGACCGGTGCGGCCCTGCTGGCCGGTGTCAGCGAGCTGGGCGCCATCGCCGGCTACACGCCCGAGCGCATCACGCTGCTGCAGCCCTATCTGTGCGCGCTACCGGAAGGGCGGCTGTCGCCGGTCAACATCAACACGCTGCGCCTGCAGGATGCGCCGGTGCTGGTGGCGCTGACCGAAGGCCGGCTGGAACTGGCCGCCGCACGCCGGGTGATCGCCGCGCGCCCGGCCGGCGGATGGCGCGATCCGGCGGTGTTCTTCAACATGCCGGCCCTGCTGCAAGCGGCACCATCGAACGCCGTGCTGCAGCAGGTGCAGTTGCGCACCACGTATTTTTCCCTCTTCAGCGAAGTCGAGCATGCCGGTGCGCAGGTCATGCTCGAAGCCCTGCTGCAGCAAGACCCGGCCGGCCGCGTGCGGCTGGTGGCACGTCAATGGAGCCCCGACGCATGATGACCACGCTGGTGCTGCTGCCGGCCGACACCGCAACGCTGCCAATCGCTGTGCATGTGGATGCGCACGGGCAGGTGGTCTGGCAGGGCGAATGCAGCGCACGGCCTGCGCCGGCTGGACGCAGCGTGCTGGCGGTGCCCGGCGCCGATGTGCAGCTGCGCTGGATGGCCTTGCCCGGGCGCAGCATGGCGCAATCGGTGGCGGCCGCGCGCCTGCAATTGGCCGAGCACCTGGCGGCAGACACGCAGTCCCTGCACGTGGCGATTGCTGCGCAGCCGGATGCCGACGGCATGTACCTGGTCGCGGCGGTGGACACGGCGGTGATGCAGCAGTGGCTGGAGCGCGCTGCAGGCGTTGGCATCGTTCCCGATGCGGTGGTGCCGGATTGCCTGCTGCTGCCCGTGCCGGCCGCCGAGCAGCCGCCGACACTGCTGCAATGGGACGGGCGCTGGCTGTTGCGCGGCCCGCGTCTGGCCTGCAGCCTGGAGCCGCCGCTTGCGCAGGTGCTGATTGCCTCGCTTGCCGTCGCGCCCGTGCTGCCGCCGGATCCGGATCCGCAGCCGGCCATCGCGCAGTTCGCCCGGCATGCGGCCAGCGCGCCGATCGATCTGCGCCAGCAAGGCTTTGCGCTGGTCAGCCGCCAGCGCGCCGGCCTGCGCACGCGCACGCTGACACTGTTGGTTGCGCTATTGGTGCTGTCGCCAGTGTTGCTGCTGCTCGCGCAGACCCTGCGCTACGAGATCGGTGCGCAGCTGCTGCAGCGGCGCGCTGCCGCGCTGCTCGGTAGCAGCGGTGCCAACCGTCCGTCCGATGCGGCCGCACAGGCCGCCGCTACAGCGCCGAACGCATTCGCTACGCGCCTGGCAACCGTGTTCTCCGCAGTGGACTCGGCGCCAGGCGTGGAACTGGATGCGCTGTCTTACCGGCACACCGGCGCAATACGGATCGCGGTGCTGCATGCCGATGCGGCGCAGCTGCAGAATGTCACTTCTCGTCTGCGCGATGCCGGTTGGCAGCTGCAACCATCGCCCAGCGAATCTGAGGATGCGCGCTTGCGCACCACCTTGCAGCTGGAGCCGCCACGATGAGCCAACGCATGCAGGCATGGTGGCAGGCGCGTGCGCCGCGTGAGCGCGGCATGCTGGCGATCATGCTGGTGGCCGTGGCCGCCTTCGTGGGGTGGTACGCACTGTTGGTGCCACTGCGGCACTGGAAGGACAGGGCGCAGTCCCGTTACGACCAGGCCGCCGAAGCCCTGCTCGCTGCGCGCGCTTCACAACGCGCCGCTACAGTAGCCGCGGTCCCCCTTGAGCGCATTCTGCGCAGCGCCCGCGAGGCCACCATCGTCATCACCCATCACCGCGTGAGCCCAACGGGAACGCTCGAGCTGCAGATCGATAGCGTAAGCAGTGCCAGCCTGTTTGCCTGGCTGGAACAGCTGCGCCAGCGCGAGCATCTGGCACCGACGCAACTCGACATCACCCGCCGCGACGGCCAACTGCAGGCGCACATCACCTTGCCGGGCATCGCGCCATGAGGGCACTGCGCTGGGCGCTGCTGGGCCTGCTGCTGCTCGCCACGGCTGTGATCGCCACCTTGCCGCTGCGCCTGCTGTTGTCGGCGCAGCGCCTGCCGTTTTCCGCACTGGAAGCGCAGGGCTCGATCTGGAACGGCACCTTGCGCGAGCTGCGCTGGAACAGCTTGCAGCTGGGCGATGTCGGTGTGCGCCTGCGTGCGCTGCCGCTGCTGCGTGGCGAACGCCAGGTGCAGCTGCGCTCGGCCACCGTGCACGCGGTTGCCCTGCAGGGCGCACGGCAGGGCGTGGAGCAGGCCCATGGCCGGCTGTTGCTACGCAAGCCCGGCGGGGTGAGCTTGATGGATCTGTCGATCGATCTGCGCGATGTCCGCGCGGTCTTCGACACCGCCCGCTGCATCCAGGCCGGCGGCGATGTGGCCATGCAGATCGTGCCCAGCGAGGGTGGCGAGGCCGCCGGCTTGCTGCCGCTGCGCCTGCGCGGCAGCCCGCGTTGCGTGGACGATGCAGTGGTGCTGGCACTCGCCCCCGATGGCGGCCTGCCGGATGGCGTGCAGTTGAATGCCGAACTGCGCCTGCAACGCGATGGCCGCTGGCAGTGGCGTACCCAGGTCGAGCCAGGCCCCGACACCGCCCTGCAGCTGGGCCTGCAATTGCTCGGCTTTACGCAGACGCCGGAGCGTTGGCTGGTACGGCGCGACGAAGGGCAGCTGTAGATCTGTTTGCAGGGCCGATGGGCCACCGGTGCAGTGGGGGACAGCGACACGTCCATGGCATAGCGCGCTGTCCGGCAGTGCCGATCGGGCACGCTGCGGCTGACCCGCAATGCAATCGGTCTGAATCCCGATTCGGCACGCCATTGCCGCGGTCCTGGCAGGACGTCTCGTCCGGCCCTGCCACCGCGGCATCAGGCAGACCACTGCGCGATCGTCCCGAAATTTCATACCAGTGCGTCAGCCGGCCCGAGATTGAATTCCTAGCCGAATCCGTGCTTCATCAGTGCCTGGCGCGCCGGGGGCTGGTGCGCTGCCGTCGATTGGTACTATATTGGACCTATCGAATTCAGGCGGGCAGGAACAACCAATGGCCAAGCCCAAGACGGACGCCGACAAGCGACTGGACGAGTTGCACCTGAACGCATCCGCGCCGACGCCGCTCTACCTGCAACTGGCCGGCAAGCTCACCGACGCCATCCGCGGTGGTCAGTGGAAGGCCGGCGAGGCCTTGCCGGCCGAGCGCCAGCTGTGCGAGCGCCTGCAGATCTCGCGGGTGACCTTGCGCCAGGCAGTGGACGTGCTGGTCGAACAAGGCCTGGTGTCGCGCCGGCAGGGCGCCGGCACCTTCGTCACCACCCAGATCCAGCACCAGCTCAGCGGCCTCACCAGCTTCAGCGAGACGCTGCGCATCAAGGGCTACGAGCCGGGCACGCGCTGGCTGGAGCGGCGCCTGCGCCCGGCCCACGGCGAGGAGATTTTGCGGCTGGGCCTGTCGCCGGACGCGGCGGTGGCCTCGCTGACGCGCCTGCGCAGCGCCGACGACCGCGTGATGGCCTACGAACATGCCGTGCTGCCGCAGCGCATCGTGGCCGACCCGCAGCAGGTAGGCGATTCGCTCTACAGCTATCTGGATGCGCAAGGCACCCCGGTGGTGCGCGCACTGCAGTACTTTCGCGCCATCAACCTGCCGGCGCGGCTGGCCGAGCACCTGCGCATGAAGACCGGCGAGGCGATCCTGCACGTGGTGCGCGTGGGCTACGCCCGCGACGGCAGCGCGATCGAACTGACCGACACCTATTGCCACAACGACTTCTACGACTTCGTCGCCGAACTGCGCCGCTGACGCCAACGGCATCCCCACGACAACCTCAGAGCCAGCCGATCCATGACTACCGCCAGGCCCGCAAATCCCGTTGTCTCGATCGCCATCGTCGGCGTGCTGTTCTTCATCATCGGCTTTTTCACCTGGATCAACGGGCCGCTGATCACCTTCGTGCGGCTGGCGTTCGATCTCAACGAGGTCAACGCCTTCCTGGTGCTGATGGTGTTCTACCTGTCGTACTTCTTCCTGGCGCTGCCGTCGTCGTGGATCCTCAGGCGCACCGGCATGAAGAAGGGCCTGGCGCTGAGCCTGGTGGTGATGGCGGTGGGCGCGGCCGGTTTCGGCCAGTTCGCCACCCAGCGCTGGTATCCGGGCGCGCTGGGCGGCCTGTTCGTGATCGGCAGCGGGCTGGCCTTGCTGCAGACCGCGATCAACCCCTACATCAGCATTCTCGGGCCGATCGAAAGCGCGGCGCGGCGCATCGCCTTGATGGGCATCTGCAACAAGGTCGCCGGCATCCTGGCACCGATCCTGATCGGCTCGCTGGTGCTGCACGGCATCGGCGACCTGTCCGCGCAGGTCGCCAGCGCCGATGCCGCGACCAAGCAAACCTTGCTCACTGCATTCGCCGCCAAGATCCACGCACCGTATCTGGTGATGTCCGGCGTGCTGCTGCTGCTGGCCATCGGCGTGCTGTTCTCGCCACTGCCCGAACTCCGGGCCGCCGAGGCCAATGCCACGCCCGGCGCCAAGACCGGCAGGCAAAAGCACAGCATCTTCCAGTTTCCGCACCTGTGGCTGGGCGTGCTGTGCCTGTTCGTCTACGTGGGCGTGGAAGTAATGGCCGGCGATGCGATCGGCACCTACGGGCATGGCTTCAACCTGCCGCTGGATAGCACCAAGCTATTCACCTCCTACACCCTGGGCGCGATGCTGCTGGGTTACATCGCCGGCCTGGTGCTGATCCCCAACGTCATTTCGCAGGCGCGCTACCTGAGCGTGTCGGCGGTGCTCGGCGTGCTGTTCTCGCTGGGCGCATTGTTCACCCATGGCTACGTGTCGGTGGGCTTCGTCGCCGCGCTCGGCTTTGCCAACGCGATGATGTGGCCGGCGATCTTTCCGCTGGCCATTCGCGGACTGGGCCGGTTCACCGAGATCGGCTCGGCATTGCTGGTGATGGGCATTGCTGGCGGCGCGATCATTCCGCAGCTGTTCGCCATCCTCAAACAGCATTACGACTTCCAGGTCGTGTTCGCTGCGCTGATGGTGCCGTGCTATCTGTACATCCTGTTCTATTCGCTGCGCGGTCACCGCGTGGGCCTGCCGGCCCAGGCCAAGTGAGCGCGCCGGCATGATGCGTTCCGACGACCAAGGCACACCCATGCGCAGGCCCACCATCAAAGACGTCGCCGAGCGCGCCAAGGTCTCATTGAAGACCGTGTCGCGGGTGATCAACAACGAGCCCTCGGTCATGCAGGCCACGCGCGCGCGCGTGCTGCGCGCCATCGCCGATCTCGACTACGAACCCGATCCGTCCGCGCGCAACCTGCGCAGCGGCACGCCGTTCGTGATCGGCCTGGTCTACGACAACCCCAATCCGTATCACATCATCGGCATCCAGAACGGCGTGCTGGCCGCCTGCCGCGAAACCGGCTTCGGCCTGCAGATCCATCCCTGCGATTCCACCTCGCCGCTGCTGGCCGAGGAACTGGCCGAATGGGTGCAGCGTTCGCGCCTGGCCGGCGTGGTGCTGACCGCACCGATGTCCGAGCGCCCCGAGCTACTGGCTGGTCTGGCCGCGCGCGGCATCAAGAGCGTGCGCATCATCGCCGCCACCGATGATCCGGGCGATGGCCCCTGTGTGTATATCGACGACCGCGATGCGGCGTATGAAATCACCGAGCATCTGATCCAGCTCGGCCATCAGCGCATCGGTTTCCTGTGGGGCGGGCCGCAGCATCGCTCCAGCGGCGAACGCTACGCCGGTTACGAGGCCGCGTTGAAGGATTACGGCATCAGCCTGGACAAGCACCTGGTGATTCCCGGCGACTACACCTTCGACGATGGCTTCCGTGGTGCACGTCGGTTGCTGTCGCTGCGCGAGCCACCCACCGCCATCTTCGGCAGCAACGACGAAATCGCTGCCGGCGTGCTGGCCGCAGCCAAGTCCACCGGCATGAACGTGCCGTATCAGTTGTCGATCGCCGGCTTCGAGGACAGCCCGTTCTCGCGGCAGTCGTGGCCGGCACTGACCACCGCCAAGCAGGCCACCGACGACATCGCGCGGCATGCCGCACGCCTGTTGATCAGCCAGCTGCGCAGCGATGCCTACGACGACCAGCCCGCGCAACTGCAGAACCGCGGCTTCGTGCCGCAACTGGTGGTGCGCGGTTCCACCGCTCCGGCGCAGACGCCGGCCAGCAAACCTCTTTCCCCCGAATCCGCCTGAGTCCAGATGAGCCTCCCCCTCGAAACCGAGACCCTGATGTTCCGCGAGGCGGCACAGACCGCCGACGTGGTCGCCGCACAGTTCGCGCGCAATGCCGATACCATCGCTGCGCTGGCGCAGTCGCTGCGCGAGAACCCGCCGCCGTTCGTGGTGACCTGCGCGCGCGGCAGTTCCGATCACGCGGCAACGTATGCCAAGTACCTGTTCGAGACGCAGCTGGGCATCGTCACCGCTTCGGCGTCTCCCTCGGTGGGATCGGTCTATGCCGCACCGCTGCAGCTGCGTGGCGCGCTGTACATCGTGATCTCGCAATCGGGCAAGAGCCCGGACCTGCTGCGCAATGCCGAAGCGGCCAAGGCCGCCGGCGCGCGCGTGGTGGCCTTGGTCAACGTGGAGGATTCGCCTCTGGCGCAATTGGCCGATGTGATGATTCCGCTAGGCGCGGGCCCGGAAAAAAGCGTGGCCGCCACCAAGAGCTATCTTGCCTCGCTGGCGGCAGTGCTGCAGCTGGGCGCGGTGTGGAAGAACGACCCCGCACTGCTCGCCGCAGTGGATGCGTTGCCGCAACAACTGCGTAGCGCCTGGCAGACTGACTGGTCCGCACTGACCACCGGTCTGGCGCCTGCGCACAACCTGTTCGTGCTCGGGCGTGGCCTCGGCCTGGGCGCGGCGCAGGAAGCGGCGCTGAAGTTCAAGGAAACCTGCGGCCTGCATGCCGAAGCCTATAGCTCGGCAGAGGTCAAACACGGGCCGATGGCATTGGTTGGCCCGGGTTTCCCGGTGCTGGTGTTCGCCCAGCCCGACGAAACCGGCGCAGGCACGCGCGCGCTGGCCGAAGAATTCCGTGCACGTGGCGCGCAGGTGTGGCTGGCCGCGCCCGATGGCGATCTGCCACTGGCCGATGCCGCGCACCCGGCGTGTGCGCCGCTGCTGACCGTGCAGAGCTTCTATCGCGCGATCAATGCGCTTGCGCTGCAGCGCGGCCATAATCCCGACCTGCCGCCGCACTTGAACAAGGTTACGGAAACCGTTTGACCATGGATGCTTCCCCGATTCAAGCGCTGTGCAATGCGCGTGTGTTGACCGACGACGGTCTGCAGGATGGCCTGGCCGTGCTGCTGGACGGTGCGCAGATCCAGGCGATCGTGCCGGCCGATGATGCACGCGTGGCGCAGGCGCACACGCGCGTGGATCTGGGCGGCGCCACCTTGTTGCCCGGCTTCATCGACATCCAGGTCAACGGCGGCGGAGGGGTGTTGTTCAACAACGCACGCGACCCGCAGGCGCTGGCCACCATTGCGGCGGCGCATCGCCGCTTCGGTACCACCGGCATGCTGCCGACGCTGATCAGCGATACCGCGCAGGTGATGGCCGAAGCGATCGAGGCGACGCGCGCCGCCATCGCACAAGGCGTGCCCGGCGTGCTTGGCGTCCATCTGGAAGGGCCCTACCTGAGCCCCGCACGCAAGGGCACTCACGATGCGCGCAAGTTCCGCCTGCCGGACGCGCGCGAGATCGCGGTAGACACCTCGCTGGACAACGGCGTCACCCTGATCACGCTTGCCCCCGAGCGCGTGCCGCTGGAGGACATCCGCGCGTTCGTGGCTGGCGGTGCAATCGTGTTCGCCGGCCACACTGCAGCCACCTACGAGCAGGCGCGCGATGGCATCGCTGCTGGCGTCAGTGGCTTCACGCACGTGTACAACGCGATGTCGCAACTGGCCGGGCGCGAGCCCAACGCCGTGGGCGCTGCGCTGGAAGATCCCAACGTGTGGTGCGGTGTCATCGTCGATGGCGTGCATGTGCATCCGGCCAGCCTGCGCGTGGCGTTGGCGGCCAAACCGCGTGGCAAGTTGCTGCTGGTGACCGACGCCATGCCGATGGTCGGCAGCGACAGCCCCAGCTTCGATCTGTACGGCGAAACCATCACTGCGGTGGATGGGGTGGTGCGCAATGCCGACGGCGCGCTTGCCGGCTCGGCGCTAGACATGGCCACCGCCGTGCGCAACAGCGTGCGCTGGTTGGGCGTGGATCTGGCCGAAGCCGCACGCATGGCGTCCACGTATCCGGCGCAATGTATCGGCCTGGGTGAGCGCCTGGGCCGCATCGCACCTGGCTACCAGGCCGATCTGGTGCTGGTGGACGTCGACGTGCAGGTGCTCGGCACCTGGGTTGGCGGGCAGCGGGAGTAAGCGTTGCGTTTGCGCCGCGCGACTACGCGCGGCGTTCATCGCGTGTCGCCTTATTGCGAACCTTCACCTACCTCGCGCAGTGCGGCGTCTCTTTAGAGCGGCTAACAAAACTACTGCGCAGCCGCCAGGCGGGCGCGGCCGGTGCTCGGAATCCTCATGTACTACTCGTACACTCCGGTTCCTGCGCGCCATCCACACCCGCCTGACGACTGCTCGCTAGGTTTTGTTAGCCGCTCTTAGCGTCGTTATGCATTGCCGACGCCGCACGCACCCCACATTTCGCACGCGCAAACAGTCCGCGCCAGCATTCTGCGCGCAGCGGTGTCGCAGCGGTGTCGCAGCGAGGCCGCAAGGCGCATCGGTCTGCACACGCGCCGAGAACAGTGAGACGACGGTCGCGCGGTCATCCAGATATCTGCGCAAAATACGCTGTTTGAAGCATAAAATTCTGCGTTCGTGCAGATGGGTTGACAGTGCCGCTTATGGAAGGCACCTTCGCTGATAACGTTGTCAGCGAGGAGCCGTTGCTCCACGTTCGAGAAAAACATTGCCGGCCGCGCTTTTCGCAGCCTGGCGTTACCCGCATGACGTCTTGGGATGCGGGTGGTTGCTCGTATCCGGCACAGGGGACGGATTGCGGGCATGACACGCGCGTCGCGCGTCGTTGCGCAACCAGACGGTTGCCATCCGACACAAGTCATGAGGTCACGCAATGCTGTCTCCCCGTATGCTCGCTTCATCCCGCTGTGTGCAAGTGCATGCGTCCATCGCTGCGCTACACCGCTCTGCATTGAGTGCTGCCGTCAGGCGCTTGCTTGTCGGTGGCGCCACCGTCGCCTGTGTCGCGGCGCTTCCGGCGCTTGCGCAGGAACAGCCTGTACCTGCGCAGCAACAGGCAGCTACACAAACCACTCCTTCGGTCTCCACGCTGGACGAAATCAAGGTGGTGGGTTACCAGGCCAGCCTGGGCAAGGCGCTCAACGTCAAGCGCAATGCCGATGCGATCGTGGATGCGATCAGCGCCGAGGATATCGGCAAGTTCCCCGACACCAACGTGGCCGAATCCTTGTCGCGCCTGTCCGGCATCACCGTGGATCGCCAGTTCGGCGAAGGCGAAAAAGTCAGCATCCTCGGTACCGATCCGGCGCTCAATCGCGTGCTGCTCAACGGCCAGACCATCGCCTCCACCAGTTGGGGTGGCGACCCCAACGATCCGGACAGCCGTTCGTTCAACTACAGCACGCTGGCACCGGAAGTGGTGGGCCTGATGGAGGTCTACAAGACCCCCGAGGCGCGGATCGACGAAGGCTCCATCGGCGGCACCGTGATCGTGCACACGCGCAAGCCGCTGGAGCTCGATCGCAATACGCTCACCGGGACAGTGAGCTACGGGTACAACGATCGCTCCGACGAGGGCAAGCCGAACGCCTCCGCGCTCTACAGCTGGAAAAACCAGGACGAAACCTTCGGCATACTGACCTCGGTGATGCACTCCCAGCGCGTGCTGCGCCGCGAGGGCGTGGAGATCTTCGGTTACGACGATGTCGCCGGCGCCGCGTTTCCACCTGCGGTGGTCGGCAACAACACCGGCGTGTTTCCGACCTCGATCAACACCGCGCTGTTCCAGCAGACGCGTAAACGCGATGGCATCAGCGCTGCGCTGCAGTGGAAGCCCGATGCCGATTTCGAGCTCAACCTGACCGGCCTATACGTCACCGAGAATTTCGACAACTACAACCAGAGCCGCTACGGCTACTGGGGATCCAACCCCGGCGACGCACAGGCGCTGGGCTTCGAAAACGGCGTGGCCACCTCCGGCACCTTCGGCGATCAGTCCACCACGTTCCTGGATGGCTACCTGCGCAACAGCGATGTCAGCACCGGCAGCATCCATCTGCGCGCCGACTGGCATGGCGACGGCTGGAATGCCTCCAGCCAGGTCGGTTACACCAGCTCACAAGGCGGTGCCGAGCGCATCTACGGCATCCAGTTCCGCAACCTGGCCGGCTACAGCTACACCATCGACGGGCGCCGCACCGCGATGGACTACAGCACCGAGCCGACCAATACGGCGGCGATGCAGCTCAACAACGCCTCGGCCAGCCACAGCCCGCAGTACGACAAGGAGCGTTACCTGCAGCTGGATTTCGACCATGCGGTGGAATGGGGCCCGTTCACGCAGATCCTCACCGGCATCAAGCTCACCAACCACGCCACCGGACAGTCATCCTATAGCCGCACCTGGGCACCGAACGATGGCAGTACGCTGGCGGATTTTTCGCCAGGCACCACGCCATCCGGTTACCTGGATGGCCTGTCCACCAGCGCCGACATGCAGCGCTGGTCCACCATCGGTCGCGGTGCGATCAGCCGCTACATCGGCGGCCTGGAAGGCGATGCCGGCCTGCCGATCAGCTACGCAGGCAATTACAGCATCGAGGAGCAGAACCGCGCCTGGTTCCTGCAGGGCAACTTCTCCGGCGAGCGCTATCGCGGCAACCTCGGCGTGCGCTACGTGCATACCCGCGATTCCACCGACGGCTTCAGCTACGCGCCGGGCGGCAGCTACACGCCGGTCAACTTTCTCAGCAGCTACGGCAAATGGTTGCCGGCCTTCAACATCGCCTATGACCTGCGCGATGACCTGATGCTGCGTTTTGCCGCCTCCAAGGTCATCGCGCGGCCGCGCTACACCAACATGACCCCGTACGTGGCTACCGACGACACCACCTTGACCGCGTCGACCGGCAACCCCGGCCTGAGCCCGTACGAATCCACCAACCTGGGTGCGTCGATGGAATGGTATTTCGCCGACAGCAGCTTGCTCAGCGCCGAGTTCTTCTCGCGCGATATCTCCAACTACATCCTCACCACCGTACAAGACCGGGTGTTCTTCAACAACGCCACCGGTGGACCGAGCACCTACCAGACCTCGGTGCCCACCAACGCCGGCGACGCCAAGGTGCAGGGCGTGGCGCTCAATCTGCAGCACAATTTCGGCAATGGCTTCGGCGTGGTCGCCAACTACACCTATTCCGATTCCAATACCGACGGTGATTACAGCCTGCCGTACAACTCGCGCAACGCCTACAACATCAGCCCGTACTACGAGCAGGGCAAGTGGAGCGCGCGGGTGAACCTGGGCTGGCGCTCGGAATACTTCACCCAGATCGGCCGACTCAACGGCCAGCAGATGACCGATGCCTTCACCCAGGTCGATGCCTCGTTCGGCTACCAGGCCACCGAGCGGCTGCGCGTGGCGCTGGAAGCCACCAACCTGCTGGACGAAACCTACTTCAGCTACATCGGCAACAAGAACCAGCCGTACTACCTCTACAAGAACGGCAGGTCCTTCATGTTGAGCCTGAACTTCAAGCTGTGACGGGTGCCGGGCGGCTGCGTGGTGCAGCCGTTTCGGTCGATAGGGCCGGGGACTCGGTGTCGATGTGGCCTGGGTGCCAGGCGTTGCGCGTGTCACGTGTGCGCTCATCGATCCAGGGACTGCGTGCCGCAGCCGGTCGGTAGCTCTCAGCTGGGGTGGTTGCGCACGGCGGCGATCGCGGCGATGCGTGCCTTTGCCAGGGCCTGCCCGATCTGGGGTCCTTGCAGGCCGGTTGCGGCCAGGTCGCGCGCATTGATCGCCAGTGCTGCTGCATGCAGACGCTTGAGCAGGTCGCCTTGCGGGTAGGCAGATTCTTCGCTGCCAAGGCGGCCGCGCTTGTCGGCCTCGCACACCAGCGCCAGTTGTGCGATGCGCTCTGGCCGGCGAAAGCCATCGCAACGCACCAGCAAGTCGTGCACGGTGCTGTTGCGCAGTTCGGGCAGGCGGTGCACGTTGAGATGCTCGCGGCAGGCGGTGACGGCCAACTGGCGATAGTCCTGCGGCACCTTGAGCCGTTCGCACAGCGCCAGCAGCGGGTCGACACCGCGCTGCTCATGCATCAGGTGGCGAGGCCACTGCTCCGGTGGCGTCAGCGCCTTGCCCAGGTCGTGGGTGAGCGCAGCAAAGCCGATCAGCGCATCGCTTGGCGCCAGACGTGCGGCCATGTCGCTGACCATCTCCTGGTGGATGCCGGTATCCACTTCCGGGTGGAAGTCGGCGCGTTGCGGCACGCCGTACAGCGCATCGATTTCCGGCAGGATGATGCGCAGTGCATCGGTGTCGTGCAGCGTGCGCAGGAAGGCGGACGGTCGCGCGCAGGTCAGGGCGCGGCGCAGTTCCTGCCAGACGCGTTCGGGGACCAGGCTGTCCAGCTCGCCATTGGCCGCCATCTCGCGCATCAGCGCTGCGGTTTCCGGCGCCAGGGTAAAGCCGAGCGGGGCGAACCGCGCCATGAAGCGCGCCGCACGCAGGACGCGCACCGGATCTTCGATAAACGCCGGCCCCACATGACGCAGGATGCGCGCCTGCAGATCGCGCGCACCGCCATACGGGTCCACCAGCTCGCCGCTGTCTTCGTCGCGGGCGATCGCATTGATGGTGAAGTCGCGCCGCAACAGGTCTTCTTCCAGCGTCACCGAGGGATCGGCATCCACCACGAAGCCGCGATAGCCCCGGCCCGATTTGCGCTCGGTACGCGCCAGCGCATATTCCTCGCCGCTACGCGGATGCAGGAACACCGGGAAGTCCTTGCCCACCGGTTTGAATCCCTGCGCTTGCATCTGCGCCTGATCGGCACCGACCACCACCCAATCGCGGTCGCCGGCCGGCTGGCCGAGCAAGGCATCGCGGACGGCGCCGCCAACGAGATAGATCTTCATGCGCACATGATGCCCGATGCGGTGCTTGCGTCGAAACAACGCGCGGCCAGCGCTGTCGGGTTTTGCTTGGGTGTGGTGCCCGGCGGGGGCATCGCGTAGATATCGGTGTCTGCAAGCGATTGCTGCGGATGGATGATGCGCCAGGCGTCTGGTCTGCGACTTGGCTGCAGGGCCAAGGGCCGGTCAGGATGGTCGGTGCACCACCAAGCAGTGCATGCCTTCATCGCTGTGAGCGATCCGCCCAGTGCCCGGCCCGGTGTTGCCGTCGCATCGGCGCCGCTTGCACGGATGCGTGATCGTGCAATTGCAGCGCACCGAGACGATCCGCTGCGTCAGATCTTGGCGCGCTGTTCCCGCAGGCCGGTCAATTGCACCGTCCAGTCGTTCAGGCGTGCACGCTCCTGCTCGACCACTGCGGCCGGCGCGTTCTGCACGAAGGTGGCGTTGCCCAGCTTGCCGTTGCACTTGCCGATCTCGCTTTCCACGCGCTTGATCTCCTTGTCCAGGCGGGTGCGTTCGGCATCCATGTCAACCAGACCGTCCAGGGGCACCAGCAGGGTGAGTTCGCCGACGATGGCGGTGGCCGAGGGCGGCGTATCCTGGCCGGTTGCCAGCCAGTTGATCGTCTCGAGCTTGAGCAGGAAAGACAGCTGCGATGCGAAGCGCGCCACGCGCGCACGGTCGTCGGCATTACCGGCCTGCAGCAGCAGGCGCACCTGCTTGGAGGGCGGTACGTTCAATTCGCTGCGCACGCGCCGCAGCGCCGACACCATCGACTTCAGCCATTCGACATCGGCCTCCGCACCGGCATAGCCGCTGGTATCGAGGTCGCTGGCCTGCGGGAAGGCCTGCAGGGAAATGGTGGCGTCGGTGATGCCCAGGCGCGGAGCGACCTGCTGCCACAACTCTTCGGTAACGAACGGGATCAGCGGGTGCAGCAGGCGCAGCAGGGCTTCGAGCACGTAGAGCAGGGTGTGGCGGGTGCTGGCGGCAGCTTCGCTGTCCTGGCCGTTCAGGGCGGGCTTGGCCAGTTCGACGAACCAGTCGCAGAAGGCATTCCAGGCGAACTCGTACAGCGATTGCGCGAGCAGATCGAAACGGTAGTTGGCGTAATGCGCGTGGGTTTCTGCAGTGACCTTGTCCAGGCGCGCAAGAATCCACTTCTCGGCATCGGTGACCGGCTGCAGTTGGCCCGGGCCCCGGGCCGCGAATCCCGGGTCCTGGCCTTCACTGTTCATGAGCACGAAGCGCGTGGCATTCCACAGCTTGTTGCAGAAGTTCTTGTAGCCCTCTGCACGTCCCAGGTCGAACTTGATGTCGCGGCCATGGGTTGCCAGCGCGGCGATGGTGAAGCGCAGCGCATCGGCACCGTGGGCGATGATGCCGTCCGGAAATTCCTTGCGCGTGGCCTTTTCGATCTTCTCGGCCATGCGCGGCTGCATCAGCCCGCCGGTGCGCTTGGCCACCAGGTCCTCGATGCTGATGCCGTCGATGATATCCAGCGGATCGAGCACGTTGCCCTTGGACTTGGACATCTTCTGGCCCTGCGCATCGCGGATCAGGCCGGTGATGTAGACATCGCGGAACGGTACCTGGCCGGTGAAGCTGTCGGTGGCCATGATCATGCGCGCCACCCAGAAGAAGATGATGTCGAAGCCGGTGACCAGCACCGACGACGGCAGGTAGCGCTCGAAACCGCGCTCGGCCATCGCGCTCGCATCCGGCCAGCCCAGGGTGGAGAACGGCCACAGCTGCGAGGAGAACCAGGTTTCCAGCACATCGCTGTCCTGGTGCAACGCGATTTCCGCACCTAAACCGTGCTTGGCGCGCACCTCGGCTTCGTCATGGCCGACGTAGCATTTGCCGGCCTCATCGAACCACGCCGGGATGCGATGGCCCCACCACAGCTGGCGGCTGATGCACCAGTCCTGGATGTTTTCCATCCAGTGGCGATAGGTGTTGATCCAGTTCGGCGGCACGAACTGGATCTGGCCGCTTTCCACCAGCTCCAGGCCTCGCTTGGCCAGCGCATCCATCTTCACGAACCACTGGTCGGTGAGATACGGCTCGATCACCTGGCCGGTGCGGTCGCCGCGCGGCACCTGCAGCTTGTGCGGCTTGGTTTCCGCCAACAAGCCAAGGTCTTCCAGTTCGGACAGCACCAGCTTGCGTGCGTCGTAGCGATCCAGCCCGCGATAGCGCTCCGGCGCTTGCTCGTTGAGGGTCGCGGTGACGGTGAACAGGTTGATCATCGGCAGCGAGTGCCGCACGCCCACCTGGTAGTCGTTGAAATCATGCGCAGGCGTGACCTTGACCACGCCGGTGCCGAACGCGCGGTCCACGTAGTCGTCGGTGATCACCGGTACCTGGCGGCCGGTCAGCGGCAGCACGATGCGTGCGCTGTGCAACGTGGCGTAGCGCGCATCGTCCGGGTGCACCATCACCGCGGTGTCGCCGAGCAGGGTCTCCGGGCGCGTGGTGGCCACCACCAGGTAATCGCGGGTTTCGCGCAGGGTCTCGTTGCCGTCGGCATCGTGCTCGACGTGTTCGTAGCTCACGCCATCGGCCAGGGTGTAACGGATCGACCACAAAAAGCCGTCTTCCTCGACGTTTTCCACTTCCAGGTCGGAGATGGCGGTCTTCAGCACCGGGTCCCAGTTGACCAGGCGCTGGCCGCGATAGATCAGGCCCTGCTCGTACCAGCGCACGAAGGCTTCGTTGACCGCCGCCGACGGCTGCGGGTCCATGGTGAAGCTGCTGCGCGACCAGTCGCTGGAGGTGCCCAGCCGGCGCATCTGGCGCTCGATGGTGTCGCCGGACTGCGCCTTCCACTCCCACACCTTGGCGATGAAGCCGTCGCGGCCGAGCGTGTCGCGCGTCTCGCCCTTGCCTTCCAGGGCCAGATTGCGCGAAACCACCATCTCGGTGGCGATGCCGGCATGGTCGGTGCCCACCTGCCACAGCGTGTCGAAGCCGCGCATGCGGTGGTAGCGCACCAGCGCGTCCATCAAGGTCTGCTGGAACGCATGCCCCATGTGCAGCGTGCCGGTGACATTGGGCGGCGGCAGCAGCACGGTGTACGGCTCACCCTTGCCGGACGGCGCGAAATAGCCGGCCGCCTCCCATTGCGCATACAGGCGCGATTCGAAGGAGGCGGGGTCGTAGCTGGAGGCGAGGGTGGTCATAGAAGGGCTGGGATTCGTTATTCGGGATTCGGGATTCGGGATTCGGGATTTGTTGCGTCATGGGGCCGGCGAGAATCACTGGCAATCCACTCATCAATGTCGGTGTTGGTGCTGCGGAACGAAGATCGGCTGGATTGGGTTGGTCGTTGGATGCAGCCCAGGGAGACGCAAACATCTGCTGTTACGAATCCCCAATCCCGTCTCCCCAATCCCCGCCGCCCTCACATGTCGTACTTGGTGAGTTCCAGGCCCAGGGCCTTGTACTGTTTCCAGCGTTCGCGCAGCGGTTCGCGGGCGGCGGGGTCGGCCGGCACCACTTCCAGGACACGGTCGCAGGCGCCCAGGTAGGGGTCGTCGCGCAGGTTGATCACCAGCGGGCGCGACGGCGCGGCGAACTCCGGGGCGGCGATCAGCACCGGCGCCAGTTCGTCTTCGTCGTCGGTGCCGGCGATCTGGTGCGGTACATAGGCCTCGTCGTCGAACGCCCACAGCAGGTCGTCCAGCGCTTCGGCCTGTTGCGCATCGCGCGCCAGGATCAGCGTGGACAGGTTGGCGTCGTTGGCCTTGCGCGCCAGCTCGCAGACCAGCCGCAGCGGTTCGTTGAGGAAGCGCGGCTTGGCGATCAGGTAGAAGTCGGCACGGGGCATCAGGGCAGGGATTCGTTGAGGGGGATTCGGGATTGGCGACAGCCGGTCACTGTCTGCCTGCAAGTTGCTAAGGACGGCGGGATGCGTGCGGCGGCACGAATCCCGAATCTCCACTCCCCAATCACGCCGCGCCGCTTGCGGCGCGGTCCAGCAACCACTGGGTCAGCAGGCCGACCGGACGGCCGGTGGCCATGCCGCGCTTGCCTTCATCGCTGGCCACGCCGGCGATGTCCAGGTGCGCCCAGCGCTGGTTTTCGGTGAAGCGCGACAGGAAGCAGCCGGCGGTGATCGCGCCGCCCCAGCGGCCGCCGATGTTGTAGACGTCGGCGAAGGTGGAATCCAGCAGGCCCTGGTATTCGTCCCACAGCGGCAGGCGCCAGGCGCGGTCGAACACGTGCTCGCCAGCGGCCAGCAGCTCGTTGGCCAGGTCGTCGTGCTTGCTCATCAGGCCGGCGGTCTGGTGGCCCAGCGCCACCATGCAGGCGCCGGTCAGCGTAGCCACGTCCACCAGCGCTTCGGGGTTGAAGCGCTCGGCGTAGGTCAGCGCATCGCACAGGATCAGGCGGCCTTCGGCATCGGTATTGCCGACCTCGATGGTCTTGCCGGACATGCTGGTGATCACGTCAGAGGGGCGATAGGCATTGCCGTCGATGGCGTTCTCCACCGCCGGCACCACCACCACCAGGTTGATCGGCAGCTCGGCCTTGACCGTGGCCACGAAGGTGCCGATGACGTTGGCGCCACCGCACATGTCGTACTTCATTTCCTCGATGCCGCCCTGCGTCTTGAGGTTGACGCCGCCGGTGTCGAAGGTGATGCCCTTGCCGACCAGCACGTACGGGCGCGCGTCGCCGCCGCCGTTCCACTTCAGCACGATCAGGCGCGGGCGGTTGGCCGAACCGCGCGCGACCGACAGCAGCGAGCCCATGCCCAGCGACTCCATCTGCGCCTCGTCCAGGATCTCGGCCTCGGCGCCCGGGAACTTGCCGGCGAAGGCCGCAGCGGTGTCGGCCAGATACGCCGGGGTGCAGTAGTTCGGCGGCAGGTTGCCCAGCTCGCGGGCGAACTCCACACCTTCGGCGGTGGCGATGCCCACTGCCAGCGCACGGGCGTCGTCGCCGGCGATGGCCAGGGTGGTCAGGCCGGTCTCGTCCACCTTCTTCTTGGCCAGCGTGGCGGTGTAGCGGTAGGCGGCATGGTCGCTGACCACCACGGCCTGGCGGATGTTCCAGGCGGCGTCGCGGGCCTTGATGGAAAGCTCGGTCAAGGTCAGCAGGGCAGTGCCCACCGCGCCGGTCTTGAGCGCGCGGGTCGCATCGCCCACCGCCTTGAGGTAGGGCGCCACGCCGAACTTGCCGGCATCGCCCAGCCCCACCACCAGCACGCGCGGGGCGGTGACCCCGGGCAGGTCGTGCAGCAGGGTGGTGCTGCCGGTCTTGGCCACCACGTCGCCGCGTGCCACCAGGGCCGTCAGGCGGCCCTGGCTGGCGCTGTCCAGGGCCTGGGCGGCGGGCGAGAGGGTCTTGTCGGCGAACACGCCAACCACGATGCAGTCGACCGCGGCGCTTGCCGGCGCGTCTTGGTTCAGGGTGAATTGCAGGGCCATTGATCAGATTCCGTAGGCAAATCCGTACAATCGCGGGCCGTTTACGCCGGCCTGGTTAGGCTGGCGGCGCCGCGAACGAATCCGAGAGTTTAAAACAAGCCCACCCCATGCCGAAGCTCGATCGATACCTGCTCAGCGATTTCACCCAGAGCTTCCTGGCCACCCTGATCGTGCTGCTGGTCGTCAGCGTCGGCGGTGTGCTGGTGGATATCCTCGGCAATATCGCCGATGGCCGCATCCCGGCGCGCCTGCTGCTGTCGCAGGTGGGGCTGCAATTCGTCGCCTATCTGCCCATCATCCTGCCGCTGGCGCTGATGCTGGGCCTGCTCTTGGCGCTGGCAAGGCTGTACCGCGATTCAGAAATGGCCGTCATCACCGCCATTGGTGTGGGCCCCAAACGCCTGCTGCGGCCCATGCTGATGCTGGTGGTGCCGGTGGTGGTGGTCATCGGGCTGTGCTCGCTGTGGCTGGGTCCCTGGGCCAGCCGCACCGCCGAAACCATGCTGGAAGACGCCAATCGCAGCGTGCTGATGGCCGGCCTGGAGTCGGGCAAGTTCACTCCGCTCTCCGGCGGTGGCGTGGTCTACCTGACCACCATTTCCGCCGACGGCAAGAACCTGGGCAAGGTGTTCCTGCAGCGGCAGAAGGACGACCGCATCGATGTGGTCACTGCCGAGCGCGGCGCGATGTTCTTCGAAGGCAAGACCGACCGCTACCTGCGCCTGGAGGATGGCTACCGCATCGAGGGCCCGGCGGCCGGCGACACCCTGGACTACCGCCTGATGAAGTTCGCCAGCAACGACGTGGCCCTGCCCGACCGTACCCGCGTGCATGATGCCAACGACCCGGAAGTGATGTGGACCACGCAGCTGCTGTCGGACGAACGCCCGGCTGCCCGCGCGCAATTGCATGAGCGGCTGGCGCCGCCGCTGTTGGCGCTGGCGTTCGCCTTGCTGACCCTGCCACTGTCGCGCAGCGCGCCGCGGCAGCAGCGCTACGGCCGGATCATGCTGGCCTTCCTGGCCTACATGGTCGGCACCAACCTGATGATCGTCGGCACCCAGTGGATCGCCAACGGCAAGACCCCGGCCGCGCTGGGGCTGTGGTGGCTGACGCTGCTGTTGCTGGCGGTGGCGATCTGGGCCTATGCGCGCGATGGACGCGTGCGCCGGCCGAGGGCGCGCGCATGAGGCTGACGCCACGGGTACACGATTGGTACGTCGGCCGTGCGGTGTTGTTCACCGTACTGCTGACCTGGGCGGTGCTGCTGGGGCTGGACCTGGTCAATGCGTTTGCCAGCGAGGCCAAGAACATCGGCCAGGGCAGCTACAGCTTCGGGCATGCGGTGGCCTATGTGGCCTACACGGTGCCGCGTCGCGCCTATACCCTGTTTCCCACCGCCGCAGTGATCGGTGCGCTGATGGGTCTGGGGCAGCTGGCGGCCACATCCGAATTGACCGCGCTGCGCGCGTTGGGTGTGTCGCGCAAGCGCATGTCCGCCTCGGTGGTCGCTGCGATGGCCTTGCTGACCGCCAGCATGGTGATCAGCGGCGAGACCGTGGGGCCGTGGGCGCAGAACCAGGCCGACACGCTCAAGGCCAGCGCCCGCTACAACAGCAATATGGCCTCGTCGCGTTATTCCGGCCTGTGGGCGCGCGAAGGCGACACCTTCCTCAATGCGCTCAGTGGCGAGGAAAAATTGCTCGACAGCGGCGGCACTGCGTTGGATCTGCACGACGTGCGCCTGTATCACCTGGATGCCAACGGCCGCATGCAGCAGCTGACCTATGCGTCGGTGGCCGAGCACCGCGATGGCCGCTGGACGCTGCGCCAGGTACGCCGCGACACCTTCCAGGAACGCTCGGTGCAGCGCGAGACCTTTCCCGAACTGGCATGGCAATCGCAGCTGAGTCCGGCTGCGTTGGCGGCCGGCTTGGCCAAGCCGCGCAATCTCTCCGCACACGAACTGGAACAGAGCATCGAGTACCGCCGCCGCAACGGCCTGGACGCGCGCGACTACGAAGACCAGTACTGGAGCCGCTGGTTCTACCCGCTCAACGTACTGGCGCTGTGCATGGCGGCCATTCCGTTCTCGTTCGGTTCGCTGCGCAGTGGCGGCCTGGGCAAGCGCTTGTTCCTGGGCATCCTGTTCGCGCTGGGCTTCTGGCTGCTGCAGCTGTTCTTCGGCCGCATGGCTGGCGCGCTCAAGCTGGACTACCGCATCGCCTACGCGCTGCCGCCGATGGTGATGCTGGGCGTGTCGGCGTGGTTGTTCCGGCGACGCAGTAGTTGATCCACCGGTGGCGTCCCAGCGTGTTCGGCATCGCATTGTGCGTGCTGTACGCGATGCCGACGGTGCTCTGCCTGTGGATCGCTCAGGAGGCGGGTGGGGACGATAAGGGGCGATTTGTGATGCTGCAATTGCCGCTTACCCCACAACTCGCGGTGCTGGATGCGGTCGGCGTCGGCTCCTGGGCATCTGGCCTGTCCTGGCTGGCGAGTTACCTCGTATTGGTGCCGCCGTTTCTGGTCGTGTTGTATCTGCTGGGCAGTCTGATACAGGCATGGATTGAGCGCCCGTCGCCGTTTTCACGGTAGACGACACTGTCCGGGCGGATCTGGAGCGTGCCTGCTCGACGACGTCGCCATCGACTCATTCTCAGTCGGGCTCGGTCCGCAGCCGAACTGCCATCTGTTCACCGAGCGGGCTTGGGAATGCGCTGCAGGCCGGTCCCGCTCGCGCGGTCATGCCAGGTGAGCCGGTCGCGGTCCACCCAGGCCCACCAGAATCCGGCGCCGGCCAGGACCAGCGACAGCGTGCCCACCGCATAACGCGTCCAGGCCTGGCGCCAGCTGGGGCGCGGCTCGCGCAATCGCAGCCGCCACGGACGCATGCCTAGGGTCTGGCCGCCGCGGCGCCAGCTGACCGTGGCATACACGCCCGCCACGATCCAGCAGCACAGCCACAGCAGCCACTGCCAGGCGCTGAAGGGAGCGATGTTCTGGCGGGCGGGGTGTCCGGCCAGGGTGAAGCCCAGCGTGAAGCCGGTGGACACCAGCATCCAGAGCGCCAGCGCCGGCCAGACGTCGTAACACAGGGCGAGGATCCGCCAGCCCAGCAGGGCAGGCGGGCGCGCAGTGCGGGGTGCAGGAATCGCCGTCATGCCGAGAGCATAGCCGGCGCCAGTGCAACGGCAACGCCGCGCTGCGGCAGTGCGTGGCAGGCGTCGGTGTGGCGTGCCTGTGCGGTGACCAACCAGCCGGGCAAGCGCTGGGTGCGCGTCGTCGCAGGCAGTCCCCGTCTCGCGCATGCCGTCGGTCACGTTCTATGCTGTGGCGATGTCTGCCAGCAGCCCCGCCGAACGTCGCCAACTCGCCCAGCAGCTGCCGCCCTTGCAGGCGGCCGATGCGGCGGCGATCGAACGCTTTGCCGACCGGTTCTGGGCCGAAAACGGCGTGGCGCGACACACGCTGGACAGCTACCGACGCGACCTGGAAGGGCTGGCGCGCTGGTGCGACGGTGCCGGTGGCGGCCTGTCGGGAATGCAGCGTCCGGCCTTGTTCGACTACCTGCGCTGGCGCACCGAGGCGCGCTATAGCCCGCGTAGCAATGCCCGGCTGTTGTCCACCCTGCGTGCCTTCTATGGGCTGCTGCTGCGCGATGGCGTGCGCAGCGACGATCCCACCGCCTTGCTGGACCCGCCACGCCTGCCGCGTTCCCTGCCCAAGGCGCTGACCGAAACCCAGGTCGATGCCTTGCTGGCGGCGCCGGATGTGCAGACGCCGTTGGGCCTGCGCGACCGCGCCATGCTGGAATTGATGTATGCGGCCGGGCTGCGCGTCAGCGAGCTGGTCGAGTTGCCGGCGGTGGGGGTCAATCTGCGCCAGGGCGTCCTGCGCGTCACCGGCAAGGGCAGCAAGGAACGCCTGGTGCCGCTGGGCGAGGAGTCCCTGCACTGGCTGGAGCGCTATCTGCGCGAGGCGCGCCCGTTGCTGGCCGACGGCAAGGCAGTGCCCGCCGCAGACGGGCAGGTGCCGCTGTTCATCGATGCCGCGCGCCAGCCGCTCAGCCGCCAGCAGTTCTGGACACTGGTCAAGCGCTACGCGGCGCTGGCCGGCATCGACCCGGCCACGGTCAGCCCGCATGGCCTTCGGCACAGCTTCGCCACCCATCTGCTCAACCATGGCGCCGACCTGCGCGCGCTGCAGATGCTGCTAGGCCACAGCTCGCTCTCGACCACCCAGATCTACACGCTGGTGGCGCGTCAGCACCTGCAGACGCTGCATGCCCGGCACCATCCGCGCGGCTAGGACAGGCCGGAGCGGCAGGCATCAGGTTCCGGTGCAGCCCGGGCAATGACGGTGCGGTGGGCGCCACCCCGTCGTTACCGGCGCACGAATGGCGGTGCAATGTGCATTGCGATGCGCTGAAGTCCTGGGAATCGCCACTTGCCGGCGCGCGCGCGAACAAACCGTCGCGGCCGCTGCCAGGCTTCATCCGCCCTGTGCGAGAATCGTGCGACCCCATTCCACTGGATGCGTGAATGTATCGTCTTGCTATCGCCGCGCTGCTGGGCGCACTCAGCCTCACTGCCTGCGCGCAGTCCTCGCAGCCTGCGGCAAGCACTGCCGGAGCCAAGCCCGCTGCCGCTCCTGCCGCCGCCGCGTCGGGAAATGTCGACCAGCGCGTGGGCAGTGCGCTCAAGGCGCTGGACCCGGACTTCAAGCCCGACTACATCGGTGCCGCGCCGTTTCCCGGGTTCCGCGAAGTGGTGGTCGGCGGGCAGGTGCTGTACGTCAGCGACGACGGCCGCTATCTGATCCAGGCGCAGCCGTTCGACATCCAGAACAAGCAGTTCGCGGCCAGCCCGGGCCTGCTGGCCTACCGCCGCAAGCAGCTGGAGACGGTGCCCAAGGCCGATCGCATCGTGTTCGCGCCGGCCCACCCGAAGTACACCGTGACCGTCTTCACCGATGTGGAATGCGGCTACTGCCGCAAGCTGCACAGCGAGATCGGCGAGCTCAACAAGCAGGGGATTGCGGTCGAATACCTGGCTTTCCCGCGCATGGGCCTGGGCAGCCAGGACCACAAGGAAATGATTGCGGTGTGGTGCGCGGCCGACCGCAAGCAGGCATTGACGGCGGCCAAGTCGGGCCAGCCGGTGGCTTCCAAGGACTGCAAGAACCCGGTGTCGATGGAATACACGCTGGGTCAACGCCTGGGCGTCAACGGCACTCCGGCGATCTTTGCGCCCGACGGTACCCAGCTCGGCGGCTACCTGCCGCCGGCGCAGCTGCGCGAAGCACTGGAAAAGCGCGCCGTCACCACGGCGGGCGGCAGCCGCTGATCCATTGCGACGCGGTCGTGTGATGCCGCGTTGGCGCTGGCACTCGATGGCTGGGCGCTCGCTGGAGGGCCGGGATGCGTCTGCATTCCGGCCTTTTGCGTTTCGGGATGGAATGGCTGGCTTGATCGAGCGGCCGGGTGGTGTCGGACAGCCGGCTTGCGCAGGCGGTGGTGTGGATCGGCTGCGTCCGCGCGCAGATGTCGCCACTGCCAGATCGCGCGACTGCGCCGGTTGCAGGGCCACGATGGCGGAGTGGACGAAGACAGGTGGGCAGAACAGGGCGCTGCCAACCAGCGCGTTAGCCCGATGGCTGGTCGCCAACGCGTCAGCCAGACAGCCAGACAGCCAGTCGCCAGCTCGCTTCGCTCGTCCGCCCGTCATGGTGGCCGCGTCGAACGAACGTGGGCTGGTGGCCTTCGGCCTGATTCGCTGGCCGATTGCCTGCGGCCGCACGCGCGACCGACGCCGACCCATCGGCTCCGTTACAATCTGCAGCCCCGTTTCTGACACGGTTCCCCGGACATGATGGTCCTCGAGGGCGCTTCCGCCCTTTCGCCGTTCCGCCGCGCTCGGCTCGAAACCCGCCTGCAAACCCTCGTTCCCGCGCTGCGCATCACCGGCGCCTGGCACGTCTACTTCGTCCGCGCCGAGGCCGGGCAAGCGCCCGATCAGGTGACCTTGCAGCGGATCCTGCAGGCCGGCGCAGAGCCGGCGCCGCGCGACCAGGACGCCTCTTCGCGCTATGTGGTGCCGCGCCTGGGCACGCTGTCGCCGTGGTCGAGCAAGGCCACCGAGCTGGTGCGTGGGGCCGGGCAGCCGATCCAGCGCGTGGAGCGGGGCACCCGTATCGATCTGGTCGGCTGGCCGGCCGATGCCGCCGCGCAGGCCGCGGTGGCCAGGCTGCTGCACGACCCGATGACGCAGTCGCTGCTGGGCTCGGCCGCCGCGGCCGAGGCGCTGTTCAACGTGCCCGACCCGGGCCAGCTGCAGCGCGTGCCGCTGGACGGGCTGGAGCAGGCCAACCGCGAGCTGGGCCTGGCGCTGGCGCAGGACGAGATCGACTACCTGCGCGAACGCTTCGCCGCCCTGGGCCGCGATCCGGCCGATGTCGAGCTGATGATGTTTGCCCAGGCCAATTCCGAGCATTGCCGGCACAAGATCTTCAATGCCAGCTGGACCATCGACGGCAAGCCGCAGGAACGCTCGCTGTTCCGGATGATCAAGCACACCCACCAGCAGACCCCGCAGCACACCTTGTCGGCCTACAGCGACAACGCGGCGGTGGTGGAAGGCGTGCCGGCTGCGCGCTACCGCCCGGACCCGGCCAGCGGCGAGTACCGCAGCGAAGCGGTGTTGCCGTCGGCATTTGCGATCAAGGTGGAAACGCACAACCACCCGACCGCGATCGCGCCGTTCCCCGGCGCGGCCACCGGTGCGGGCGGGGAGATCCGCGACGAGGGCGCCACCGGCCGCGGCGGCAAGCCCAAGGCCGGCCTGACCGGGTTTTCGGTCTCGCACCTGCGCATCCCCACCCTGCCACAGCCGTGGGAAGCGCCGCGCGCGCTGAACCCGCGCATGGCGCCGGCGCTGGACATCATGCTCGACGGCCCGCTCGGCGGTGCCGCGTTCAACAACGAATTCGGCCGCCCGAACCTGCTCGGCTATTTCCGCAGCTTCGAGCTTGCCGAGGGGCAGGGCCTGACCCGCGCCTACGACAAGCCGATCATGCTGGCCGGCGGCCTGGGCGCGATCGATCGCAACCAGGTGGAAAAGCTGCGCCTGCAGCCGGGCGATGCGGTGATCGTGCTGGGGGGGCCGGCGATGCTGATCGGCCTGGGCGGCGGCGCGGCCAGTTCGGTGGCTGCCGGCGACAGCGCCGAGGCGCTGGATTTTGCCAGCGTGCAGCGCGAAAACCCGGAAATGGAGCGCCGCTGCCAGGAGGTCATCGACCGCTGCGTGGCGCTGGGCACCGACAACCCGATCCGCTGGTTCCACGACGTGGGTGCGGGCGGCCTGTCCAACGCCATCCCCGAACTGCTGCACGACTCGGGCGTGGGCGGCATCATCGACCTGGGCCGCGTGCTCAGCGACGACCCCTCGCTGTCGCCGCTGGAACTGTGGTGCAACGAATCGCAGGAACGCTACGTGCTGGGCGTACCGCAGGCGCGCCTGGAGCAATTCGCCGCCATCTGCGCCCGCGAGCGCTGCCCGTTCGCCGCCGTCGGCGTGGCCACGGCCGAGGAGCGGCTGGTGGTGGGGTATGGAGTCTTCGACTCCGGGATTGGAGATGCGGGATTCGGGATTCGCAACGGCGCTTCCTCGGGTGCTGGAGTCGCTCCTGCTTCCAACCAATCCCCAATCCCCAATCCCCAATCCCAGCTCCCGATCGACCTGCCCATGGACGTCCTGTTCGGCAAGGCACCGAAGATGCATCGCGATGCGGTGCATCCGGCCGCGCCGCAGTGGCCGGCGCTGCAGACCGCCGGGCTGGATCTGCAGCAGGCCGGCCTGCGCGTGCTGGCGCATCCCACCGTGGCGTCCAAGAGCTTTCTGGTCACCATCGGCGACCGCAGCGTGGGCGGGCTGACTGCACGCGAGCAGATGATCGGGCCGTGGCAGCTGCCATTGGCCGACTGCGCGATCACCCTGGCCGGGTTCGAGACCTTCGAAGGCGAGGCGATGTCGATCGGCGAGCGCGCCCCGCTGGCGCTGCTGAATGCCGCCGCCTCCGCGCGCATGGCGGTCGGCGAGGCGATCACCAACCTGTGCGCCGCACCGGTGCAGGCGCTGGACAGCATCAAGCTGTCGGCCAACTGGATGGCCGCCGCCGGTCACCCCGGCGAGGACGCGCTGCTGTACGACGCGGTGCGCGCGGTCGGCATGGAACTGTGCCCGGCGCTGGAGCTGAGCATCCCGGTGGGCAAGGATTCGCTGTCGATGCAGGCGCAGTGGGTTGAGGCCGGGATTGGTGATTCGGCATTCGGGATTGGCGAAACACCGGAGCCCTCCGCTCTTGCCAATCCCCAATCCCCAATGCCCAATCCCACCACCCACAAGAGCGTTTCACCAGTCTCGCTCATCATCAGCGCGTTCGCTCCGGTGAGCGATGTCCGCAGCCAGCTGACGCCGTTGCTGCGCAACGATGAGCAAAGCGAGCTGTGGTTGATCGGGCTCGGCGGCGGCAAGCAGCGTCTGGGTGGGTCGGTGCTGGCGCAGGTGTACGCCGACGCTGCGGCGCTGCCGGCATTCGGCGGTGACGTGCCGGACCTGGACGATGCGCAGCGGCTGCGCAGCTTCTTCGAGCTGATCCGCGATGCGCGCCAGAGCGGGCTGCTGCTGGCGTATCACGACCGCAGCGATGGCGGCGCGTTTGCGGCGCTGTGCGAGATGGCGTTCGCCTCGCGCCAGGGCCTGGACATCACCCTCGATGCCTGGGGCGAGGATGCGTTCCGCAGCCTGTTCAACGAGGAACTGGGCGCGGTGGTGCAGATCGCCAGCGAAGATCGCGCTGCGTTCGCCGATCTGGTCGAGCGGCATGCGCTGACCGAATGCGCGCAGCGCATCGCACGCCCCACCGGCACGCCGCGCGTGCGGGTCAGCGGGCAGGGCCGGGTGCTGGCCGAATGGCGGTGGGAAGAGCTGTTCGATGCCTGGTGGTCGGTGACCCACGCCATGCAGAAGCTGCGCGACAACCCCGACAGCGCCGACGAAGAGCGCGCGCTGGCGCGGGATTTCCAGGCGCCCGGTCTGCGTCCGAAGCTGGCGTTCGATCCGTCCGAAGACGTGGCCGCGCCGTTCGTGGCCACCGGTGCGCGGCCCAAGGTGGCGATCCTGCGCGAGCAGGGCGTCAACGGGCAGATCGAGATGGCCTACAACTTCGAGCGCGCCGGGTTCCGCGCGTTCGACGTGCATATGAGCGACCTGATCGCCGGGCGCGTGGATCTGGCGCAGTTCGCCGGCTTCGCGGCCTGCGGCGGTTTCAGCTACGGCGACGTGCTGGGGGCCGGCCGCGGCTGGGCCACCTCGATCCTGGAGCGCTCGGCCTTGCGCGATGCCTTTGCCGCATTCTTTGCGCGCAGCGACACCTTCGCGCTGGGCGTGTGCAACGGCTGCCAGATGCTCAGCCAGCTCAAGGACATCATTCCCGGTGCCGAGCATTGGCCGCGCTTTTTGCGCAACCGCAGCGAGCAGTTCGAGGCACGCACCGCGCTGCTGGAGGTGGTGGAGTCGCCGTCGATCTTCCTGCGCGGCATGGCCGGTTCGCGGATCCCGGTGGCGGTGGCGCACGGCGAAGGCCGCGCCGAATTCGATACCGCCGTGGACCAGGCGGCCGCACGGGTGGCCCTGCGCTTCATCGATGGCGATGGCGTGGCGGCCTCGCGCTACCCGCTCAATCCGAACGGCTCGCCGGACGGCATCACCGGCCTGACCAGCGCCGATGGCCGCGCCACCATCCTGATGCCGCATCCCGAGCGCACCCCGCGCACGGTGAACCTGAGTTGGCATCCGGCGGACTGGGGCGAGGAGTCGCCCTGGTTGCGGATGTTCCGCAACGCGCGCGTCTGGTGCGGTTGAGCCGGATGCTCAGGAGCCGCATGCGCTGACTGCACCATGCGCTTTTGTGCTGGCGGCCGTGTGCAGCGATGCACGCGGCCGTTCGCGTTTGGCGCGTGGCGTGTACATTGCGGTGAATGCAAAGCGTGCTATCGCGTGCCGGGAAAAGGCATGTGCCGAGTGGCTGGGAGCCCCCTGCCCGGTCTCGCACGCAGCGGGTTTTGCACAGGCCTCTACGCGCCATCGCCGGCTCCGGCCCGAGTGGGCGGTCGGTATCGTGTGCCTGGCGTTGCACGGTTTTCCAACTGCCTGGCCCGGCTCACCCACGCAACGCCTGCCATGCGGCCCTGGCCACCATCGCAGGTTGACCGGCGAGGCATGACAGGCTGCAGGCCGTTTACCTGCAGTGCCGAAAAATCAGGTCATGCCTGCGGGGACGTCGCATCGCACAGGGCGCCGGAATCCGCGCTCAACCATCGTTGCAGCGCTGCTGCCGTCGAAAAGACGCAGCTGTGACAGCTGCGGGTGTGAACAACGGCAACCGATGATTGCATTGCCTGCATGCGACTGACCGGCCCCGCTTGAGGGGCTGGCAGGACGTAGCGAGCAGTGGGCAGCCGGGTGTGGGCGGTGCGCTCGGGCCAGCAGTGCTCGGCCGGTAAACATCGATTGCGAGCACTGGCTGCGCCCGCCTGGCGGCTCTACAGACGTTTATTCGTCGCGCTGAGTCCCGGACTGCCCGCTGCGTTGTCGAGTCCCGGGCTGCCCCGGCCTCGCAGTCGCCACAAAGTCCCGAAACAACCATAAGGTTTACTTCTGGTAACTATAAAAAATAATAGTTATTCGGTGCGGAGTTCTTTTTTTTTATCCGCGTGACATGGTTCGCTTTTAGTCATTCGGATTTTCAATAAATTCTTTATGCGTTACATATCCGTACAGTTCGCACTGCTGCTGGACACTCGCGATTGCTGTTTTCGCCGGGAAATAAAGGCGAACGGGAGTTGCTGCGCTCGATAAAACCTCAGGGGGACCCTGCGCCACAGTGGCGCACGGTGGTCGGTTCTTATACGCCTGACCATAATGGGGAGTAAGTCGTTAATGAAAAATATCAGACATGCCGAAGGGAATTCTCCCTCCGGTACGGCGAAGCGTGACCGGATTATCTCAACTGTCCACGGCTGGGTGGGAGCGCAGGCACGCAGCGGGCTGGCGATTGCCGTCTGCATCGTGCTGGCCGGCGGGGGCATGCCGGCAACTGCGGCGGCCCAGGCCCGCATTGCCACCGAACGCTGCGCCGTCATCGACGGTCGGCAGAGCTGCCTTGCGTCCTCAATAGCGGCCATGACCGGTGCCGATGCGCTCGCCGATGCAGCCGTGCCGACCACCGGCGGGGGGGCGACGACAGCGGCGGACGAGGACGGCGAGGTTCCTCCGTTTGTGGACGGACGCGATGCCATCGCGCTGGGGGCCGCGAGCAATGCGTTGGCCGATGGCGCCAGTGCGCTGGGAGCCGGCAGCCTGGCACTGGAACGCGACACGACGGCGGTGGGGCGCAATGCGGTGGCCGTCGGAACGTCTGCGGTTGCCATCGGCGGGGTGGCGACGGTCTACGAGTACGATGCGTTTGGCTTCATCATCAGCAGCAGCGAGCAAGCCACCGAGGCCACCGGCATTGCGTCCACCGCCATCGGTGGCGGTGCCAAGGCGGTCGATCCGCTGGCCACGGCGGTGGGCACCGGCACCATTGCCGGCGGCATACAGAGCACGGCATTGGGGTATCACGCACGCACTGTGCAGGATGCCGCCACGGCGGTGGGTGGTTTGTCGCAGGTGTCGGGTTTTGGCGGTGCCGCGCTGGGTTACAGCGCCAATGCGAGCGGCGATTTCGCCACGGCGGTGGGTTTCGGCGCACGCGGCACCGGCACCGGCACGGTGGCGATGGGCGACAGCTCGCTCGCCAGCGGTGCCGATAGCGTGGCCATCGGCGGTGCCAGCAGAAGCACCCAGGGGTCGATCAGTGCGGCGACAGGGCTCGGTGGCATCGCGCTGGGTGCCGGCGCGCAGAGCCAGTCCGACTACGCGATCGCGATCGGCTACAACTCCAACGTCTTCCCCAATCAGCCGGGCAATACCGATGCGATTGTGATCGGTCATTCCGCCGGAACCTTCGCGCCGCATACCGTTTCCCTGGGCGGCTCTGCATTGACGATGGGCGATGGCAGCGTGTCGATCGGCCAGGAGAGCGTCACCTACGCCGAGAACAGCGTCGCGGTGGGTGCGCGCGCTGCGACCTCGTGGTTCAACGGCAACAACACCGCCATCGGTGCGGATGTGCAAACCAACGGCGTCGATGCGGTGGCGATCGGGTATGGCGCACGGGTGGGCGATCTGATCGACGATGCCTGGAACCGCTCCCCGTCCAGCGCCGTGGCCTTGGGTGCGTATTCGTATGCCGACCGCAGCAATACGGTGTCGGTGGGCAACGCGCAGACCGGCTTGACTCGGCAGATCACCAACGTTGCCGCCGGTACCGAGGCCACCGATGCGGTGAACCTGGCGCAGCTCGATCGCGTTGGTGCCATCGCTTCGCGTCTGGACCGTCATCTGGCGCTGGCCAAATCCGATACCGAGGCGCCGGATGCCTTTGCCGAAGGCAGTGATGCCATTGCCCTTGGCAGCGCCAGCAATGCATTGGGCGATGGTGCCAATGCGCTGGGTTCCGGTAGCGCGGCAGTCGGCCGCGACACCGTGGCGGTAGGGCGCAACGCCAGCGCTTCGGATGCGTCGGCGGTGGCGCTGGGCGGTGTGGCCAACGTGCCATTGTTCGATGCGACCGGCTTCATCGTCGGCGAACAGGAACAGGCGACCACTGCGCAGGGGCGTGGCGCGGTGGCATTGGGCGGTGGCGCGCAGGCTATGCAGACCTTTGCCACTGCGGTGGGCACCGGTGCATCGGCACGCGGCGCGCAGTCCACGGCGATGGGCTTCGCCGCGCAGGCGCTGGAAGAGACCAATACCGCGCTGGGTAGTTTCTCGGCGGCGCGTGGCGCGGCGTCTTCGGCATTGGGATTCAATGCGGTGACCACCGGCAGGCTGGCCACCGCCGTGGGATTTGCTGCGCTTGGCAATGGCGAGAGCAGCGTCGCGGTGGGCAGCAGTGCAGCGGCGTTCGGGGAGCGCAGCGTCACCATCGGTGGGTTCTCGCTGATCAGCAACACGCTGTTCAGTGCGGGGAGCTCGGGTCTGGGCAGCGTGGCGATCGGTGCAGGCGCGCGTAGCGAGGCCGACTACGCCATCGCCCTGGGCTACAACGCCAATGTGTTCGGCAACGACAACAACGTCGACGCGGTGGCCATCGGGCATAGCGCCGGCTCATTCGGGCCGCGCACGGTGTCGCTGGGTGCCGCTTCGTCGGCGCAGGCGGCGGAGGCGATCGCCATCGGTTACGACGCGCGTGCTGCGTCCAGCCGCAGCATCGCGATCGGCAGTGGCGCCGATACTTCGATCATCTACGGCGACACCATCGCCTTGGGGACCAATGCCAAGGCCGATGCGCCCGATGCGATCGCAATCGGACGCGATGCCGGCGTCGGTGTCTTCGTCGGCGAGGTAGGCAGTGCCGCGGTGGCGTTGGGCGTGCAGGCGCGGGCGCTCGGCAACAACAGTCTGGCGATGGGCTACAGCGCCTTCACCCGGGAGAGCGCGCGCAATGCGCTTGCGCTGGGTGCCAACGCCGGCGCCAGCGGTGCCGATTCGGTGGCCTTGGGCTCGGGATCGCGCACCTACGACGCCAATGTGGTGTCGGTGGGCAACGGCAACGGCCGCGGTGGCCCGGCCACGCGGCGCATCGTCAATGTGGGTGCCGGCGCGCTCGCAGGCAGCAGTACCGATGCGATCAACGGCGGCCAGCTGTTCCAGTCGTTGAGCAATACCGCCAGCTTCCTCGGCGGCGGTGCGGCGATCGGTGCACAAGGCCTGTTCGTGGCGCCGACCTATGTGATCCAGGGCGCCAGCTACAACAACGTGGGCGCTGCATTGACCGCGCTGGACAGCAAGGTCAGCGAACTGGATGCGCGTGCAGGCACGGCGACCGCCTCGCGGGTGTCTGCACTACGTACTGCAGCAACGCGGATGAGCGGTGCACGAAGCACCGGTGCTGGCAGCGCTGCCGATGATGCCGGTGCGGTGTTGGCGACTTCGGTCGCCGGCGAGACGGCGCCTGTCCCAACGCCGGCCGCCAGTGCCGCTGCAGGCAACGGGAGCGGCGCAACCGCCGGCGTGCAGGGCACGCCGACCGCCGCAGTGGTCGGCGCCATCACCCCGGCGGCGACCTCCACGGCAGTCGGTACCGCCGCGGTGGCCAACCACGTGACCGGCACGGCCATCGGCGGCAGCGCCTATGCGCACGGCCCCAACGACACCGCGATCGGCAGCAATGCACGCGTCAATGCCGATGGCAGCACGGCGGTGGGCGCCAACACGCAGATCGCGGCAGTGGCCACCAATGCGGTGGCCATGGGCGAAGGCGCGCAGGTCACCGCTGCGTCCGGCACTGCGATCGGTCAGGGTGCACGTGCCACCGCGCAGGGTGCCGTGGCGCTGGGCCAGGGCTCGGTCGCTGACCGCGCCAATACGGTGTCGGTGGGCAGCGTGGGCGGCGAGCGTCAGGTGGCCAATGTGGCCGCCGGTACGCGTGCCACCGATGCGGTCAACAAGGGCCAGCTGGACAGCGGGGTTGCCGCGGCCAACAGCTACACCGACAGCCGCTACAGCGCGATGGCCGACAGCTTCGAAAGCTACCAGGGCGATATCGAGGACCGTCTGCGCAGGCAGAACCGTCGCCTGGACCGCCAGGGTGCGATGAGCTCGGCGATGTTGAACATGTCCGCCAGCGTGGCGGGTATCGCCTCGCCCAATCGCATCGGTGCCGGTGTCGGTTTCCAGAACGGCGAATCGGCGTTGTCGGTGGGCTACCAGCGTGCGATCAGCCCGCGCGCCACCTTGACCGTGGGCGGTGCGCTCAGCGGCGACGACCGTTCGATCGGCATGGGTGCGGGCTTCGGTTGGTAACCGGCCGGCAGCAGCGTACGCACCGCTTGCTGTGCAGGTGGTGCGGCTTTCTCCCTCATTGGCAGTTTTCCCAGCACAAGGATATTCCCGTGATCCATTCGCATGTTTCCAAACACCTGGCCGTGCTCTGCGCTGCGTTCGCGCTGTCGCTCGGCGGCGCGGCATCCGCTGCCGACCCTGGCACCAGCGATGCCGGCGAGCGGCGCCAGCAGGCCATCGACGATGCGCCGGTGCAACGGCTCATCGTCAAATACCGCAATCCCGCCGCCACGCGCAGTGCATCGACGTCGATCAACAGCGTCACGGCGGCCGCCCACCGCGCTTCGATCCAGCTGGCGCCGGTTGCGCGCGGTGGTGCGCAACCGGCACAACCGCTGCGCCTGCGCACGCTGTCGGTGGGTGCGGAGGTGATCGGCTTGCCGCGCGCGCTGGACCGTGGCGACGCCGAGCGCGTGCTGGGCGAATTGCGTACCGACCCGGCGGTGGAATATGCCGAGATCGATCGGATGAAGGTGCCGCTGCAGAGCAGCGGCGGCCGCCTGCCCAACGACCCGCTGCTGCAGACCAACCAATGGCATCTGATCGATCCGGTGGGTGGTATCGATGCGCCGGCCGCCTGGGCGCTGAGCCAGGGCGAGGGCATCGTGGTGGCGGTACTGGATACCGGCATCCTGCCCACGCATCCGGATCTGGCAGCCAACGTGTTGCCGGGCTACGACTTCATCACCGATGCCGAGGTGTCGCGGCGCCCCAGCAATGCGCGCGTGCCCGGTGCCCTGGATCGCGGCGATTGGGTGGCGCAGGACGGCGATTGCGGGATCTTCTCGGTGGCCCAGCCCAGTACCTGGCACGGCACGCATGTGGCCGGCTCGGTCGCCGAGGTGACCGACAATGGCATTGGCGGCGCGGGCGTGGCCTACAAGGCGAAGATCCTGCCGGTACGTGTGCTTGGTCATTGCGGTGGCTACACCTCCGATATCGCCGACGCCATCGTCTGGGCATCCGGCGGCCACGTCGATGGCGTGCCCGACAATCCCACGCCGGCCGAGGTGATCAACATGAGCCTGGGCGGCGGAGGCGGCTGCGAGACGGCCATGCAGCTCGCCATCGACAGCGCCGTGGCGCGCGGCACCACCGTGGTGGCGGCTGCCGGCAACAGCGCTGTCGATGTGGCCGATATATCGCCAGCCGGTTGCGCCAATGTCGTCGCCGTGGCGGCCACCGGTGCGACCGGGGCATTGGCCTTCTACAGCAATTTCGGCGCGCAGATCGATCTTGCCGGGCCCGGCGGCGCTGCGAGCCTGACCCAGGGCGGTCCCCCGCTCGATGGTCCGATCGACAGTTGGGTCTGGCAGGCCGGCTACACCGGGCTGACCACGCCGACATCGGGCCAGTTCACCTATCTCGGCGTGGATTTTGCCGGCACCTCGATGGCCTCACCGCATGTGGCCGGGGTAGCCGCGCTGGTGCAGAGCGCGCTGATCGCCGACGGCCGCGCGGCACTGCCGCCGGTAGACCTGGAACGCCTGCTCAAGCGCAGCGCGCGTGCATTCCCGGTGCCCATGCCGGCCGCCACGCCTGCCGGCAGCGGCATCGTCGATGCCGGTGCAGCGGTGACGCGTGCGTTGCGCCGCTGCGCCGCCGGCGATATCGGCTGCCGCCTGGACACCGTGGCCTTGCGCAACAACGTGCCCGAGCGCGGGGTGTCCAATGTTGCCGGCGATGCGCAGATCTTCAGCTTCGACGCCGCGGCCGGTGCGGTGCTGAGCTTCATCAGCTTTGGCGGGGGCGGCCAGTCGTCGCTGTACGTGGGCCTGGGGCGCGAGCCCAGCGCCACCGACAACGACGGTGCTTCCACACGTGTAGGCACCAGCCAGACGGTGCGCTTCACCGCGCCGCGCGCCGGCACCTACATCGTCAAGTTGGAAGGGCCGCGCTTCAGTGGGGTGAGCGTGATGGCGCGTCAATGATCCGCCGCCGCGCACGGACACCGGCGCCACGCCGGTTCTTTGGCGCATGTCGCCCCCACGGGTCGGGGGCACCGCGCGGGCAGTCCTGGGCCGAGGTTTGACCGGCCGCTGACCTGCAATTTTGCGCAACCAAGCCTGCTGGCGTCCTGCCAGCGGGCTTTTTTTGTCCCTGGCGGTTCCAGCCATTCAGTCTGGAAATGTCTCCAAGGACATGATCTAGGTCCATGTTTTCCAAAGAATTATCAAAAAAATAATAAAAGCAAGCAGAAGTGTGACAAAAAACACACTTAACTTCGCTTCCTGTCAAAAACTTGACGCCCGATTTGACGGCTGTTAACACTCTGCGCAGTTCTATGGTTGGGTAGCGTTCACTTTTTGACTATCCAGGGTGCAGGCGTTCGCCGCGCACCGCCGATCGGCACATGGCGCCAACAACCACGGGGAATCGCCTGGCTCGCAGGGCCATTCGATGGTGGGGGTTCGACAAAAACCAGTCCCAACAACTCAGGAGTCGTACGTCGATGAATCGGATTTATCGCAAGGTCTGGAACAAATCGTTGGGTGTGTGGACGGTGGCCTCGGAACTGGCCAGCGGCGACAGCCCTGGAGCAGTAGCGCAGGCCTCGCTCATCGACCGCCGGCAGAGCCTGGCACTGGCCGCTGCCATCGCCTTGGCGCTAGGTAGCGCCGGCTTCGTCACCCCTCTCCCCGCCAGCGCGCAATCGGTCGAAGTCGGCCGCGGTGCGTCGGCACCTGCCGCCAAGGCCACCGCCATCGGTGCCGGCAGCCATGCCGGTGCGACCGGCGCGGTGGCCACCGGCGCCGACAGCAGCGCCAGCGGTGTGAACAGCAGCGCGATCGGGCGCCAGACCAATGCCATCGGCGAGAACGCCGTGGCGATCGGCTACAACAGTTTCGTGCGCCAGGCGGGCGAAAACGGCGTGGCGCTGGGCGCCAATGCCGGCGTCACCGGCGCCAATTCGGTCGCGTTGGGTGCCGGCTCGCGCACCCACGAAGACGACGTGGTCTCGGTGGGCAGCGGCAATGGCCGCGGTGGCCCGGCCACGCGCCGCATCACCAACGTCAGCGCCGGCGTCAACGCCACCGATGCGGTGAACGTGGCGCAGTTGCAGGACGTGGCCGATGTGGCCGAAGACACCGCAACGTTCTTCAAGGCCAGCCCGGGCGAAGACAGCGTCGGCGCCTATGTCGAAGGCGAGCGCGCCCTGGCCGCAGGCGACGGTGCCAATGCAGTGGGCACCGCCACTACCGCGCTGGGCACCGGCGCCAATGCGGTGGCCGAGAACGCGACGGCAGTGGGATCCAACGCACTGGCATCGGGACAGAACAGCGCGGCATTCGGCCATAACGCACAGGCCAATGGCCCCGCCAGCGTGGCCGTTGGCGGCGCGGCAGTGGACGAAGACGGCCAGCCGCTGATCACCAACGGCGGCGTGCCGGTCGATACCGGCGCCACCAGCGCCGGGGTCGGCGGCACCGCCGTCGGTGCCAGCGCCAATGCCGATGGCTTTGCCGCCTCGTCGTTCGGCGTCGGCGCCTATGCCGCCGGCGCGCAGTCCTCCGCGTTCGGTGCGGTGGCCAACGCCGCTGGCGATTACGCCACCGCCGTGGGCACCCAGACCAGCGCCAGTGGCACCAGCAGCACCGCCGTGGGCGGCCCGGTGGATCTGATTCCGGGGCTGGGCTTCTTCGTGCAGACCCAGGCCAGCGGTGAAGCTTCCACCGCGCTGGGTGCCGGTGCGATCGCCTCGGGCACCTACACCACCGCCGTAGGCACGCTGAGCGAAGCCTCCGGCAGCGAAGCCACCGCAGTGGGTTACTTCGCCTATGCGCCTGGCGAGGGCGCCACCGCGGTTGGTCCAGAATCCTGGGCCAGCGGCGAACTGAGCACGGCGCTGGGCTACTACAGCACCGCGCGCGGCGCCAACTCGGTGGCCCTGGGCGCCAATTCGGTGGCCACGCGCGCCGACACCGTGTCGGTGGGCGCTGACGGTGCGGAACGCCAGATCACCAACGTTGCTGCCGGTACCGAACGCACCGATGCGGTGAACCTGGATCAGCTCACCGCCGTGTCCGATGTGGCTTCGGCCACCGCGCGCAGCTTTGCTGCCACCGGAGACGGCAGCGCGCTGGCCGAAGGTGTCGACAGCGTGGCTGCCGGCTCCAACGCATCGGCGCTGAGCGACTACAGCACCGCGCTGGGCTCCAGTAGCCTGGCGTCGGACATCAACACCACCGCCGTCGGCAGCGGTGCGGTGGCCAATTTCAACAATGCCACCGCGGTGGGTTTCAACAGCGTTGCCAGCGACCGTTACGCCACCGCGCTGGGCGCGGACAGCACGGCGTCGGGCTTCTATGGCACGGCGGTCGGCAGCACCAGCGTGGCCGAAGGCCGCGGTGCCACTGCGATCGGTTTCGAGAGCATCGGCAACGGGCTCGAATCCACCGCGCTGGGGTTCGCCAGCGTGGGATGGGGCGATCTGAGCACGTCGGTGGGTGCGGAAAGCACCGCTTACGGCGAGGGTAGCGTGGCGCTGGGGTTCAGTTCGGGTGCCGGTGGCACCGGCTCCATCGCGATCGGCAACACCGCCTTGAGCGGCGGTGAGCGCGCGATCGGGATCGGTGCGCAGAGCAACGCCAGCGGCACCGACAGCGTTGCGCTGGGCGTCTCCAGCAACGTGTCGGGCGACGAAAGCATTGCATTCGGTGCAAGCAGTCAGGCCGCTGCGACGGGTACCGCTGCCGTTGGCAGCTACGCCAGCGCCAGCGACGTCTACGCCACGGCGGTGGGGGCCTACAGCAGCGCCAGCGGTATCCACGCTACCGCGCTCGGTGCCGACAGCAGGGCATTGGGAGCTTCCAGCACCGCCGTCGGCGGCTACAGCGTCGCCAATGAGCGCGGTGCAACGGCGATCGGTTACGACAGCATCGGCAACGGAACCGCGTCGACCGCGCTGGGCCTTGCCAGTGTGGCGTGGGGTGACGGTGGCACCGCGATCGGTACGGAAAGTGTCGCCTACGGCGATGACAGCACGGCGCTGGGCGCGAATGCGTCTGCAACCAACCTCGCGTCGATCGCTGCGGGCACCTATGCAGTCGCGGCTGGCCAGAGCGCCACGTCGCTTGGCGGCCAATCCTATGCGGGTGGCGACGAGAGCGTCGCGCTGGGTTGGCAATCCAACGCTTCGGGCGCGCAGAGCGTCAGCCTTGGCAGCGGTTCGTATACACCTGCCGACAACAGCGTCGCGCTGGGCGCAGGCTCGCTCGCCGATCGCGCCAACACGGTGTCGGTGGGCACGGTCGGCGGCGAGCGCCAGATCACCAATGTCGCTGCCGGCACCGAAGGCACCGACGCGGTGAATCTGGACCAGCTCAACGCCGTGGCTGGCGCTGCCGAAAATACCGCGCGCCTGTATTCCGGCACCGGTGAAGGCACCGCGCTGGCGCAGGGCGAAGATGCCACTGCCGCCGGCTCCGATGCCACCGCAGATGGCGATTACAGCAGCGCCTTCGGTGCCGGCAGCCAGGCCACCGCCATCGGTGCGGTGGCGATCGGCAGCGGTGCCAGCGCCACCGCGCAATACGCCAATGCCGCCGGCTACAACGCGGCGGCCAGCGGTTTCGGCAGCGTTTCCAATGGTGCCTTCAGCCAGGCCAGTGGCGATTACGCCGTGGCCGTGGGTGGCGAGAGCGAAGCGGCCGGCGCGCAGAGCACCGCGCTCGGCGCAGCGGCAGGCGCCTATGGCGATGGTTCGCTGGCGGTCGGCGCGTTGAGCGAGGCGCAGGGCAGCGAATCCACCGCGATGGGGTATTTCGCCAGCGCCAGCGGCGAATCGGCCACCGCCGTCGGCGCGGAGAGTGTCGCCAACGGCACCAGCGCCGCGGCGTTCGGCTTCGGCGCCGAAGCCACGTCCAACTACTCCACCGCCCTGGGTGGGTATTCCACCGCCAGCGGTTTCAACAGCACTGCGCTGGGTAATTTCAGCACCGCCAGCGGTTCGAACACGGTGGCCGTGGGCGGTGATGCCACCGCAACGGGCGCCTACAGCGTCGCCGCAGGCCAGGGCAGTGTGGCCAGTGGCTACCACAGCGTGTCGGTGGGCGGCGCCTTGCTCGGCCTGCTGCCGACCGAAGCCTCCGGCGACTACTCCACCGCCGTGGGCGGCGCGGCCTGGGCGCCGGGTCTCAACAGCACCGCGCTGGGTAATTTCGCCGAATCCACCGGCGAAAGCAGCGTGGCATTGGGTGCCGATTCGGTGGCCGACCGCGACTTCGCGGTGTCGGTGGGCAGTGCCGGCAACGAACGGCAGATCACCAACGTCGCTGCCGGTACGCAGGGCACCGATGCGGTGAACCTGGATCAGCTCAACGCCGTTGCCGAGGCCGGCGCGGCCACCAGCAAGTACTTCCAGGCCAGCGGCAGCGATGACAGCGATGCCGGCGCGTATGTCGAGGGCGACAACGCCCTGGCAGCAGGCGAGGGCGCCAATGCCACCGGCAGCGGCACCACCGCCCTGGGTGCCGGCGCGCAAGCCGTTGCCGATGCGGCCACGGCGGTCGGCCTGAATGCACTGGCCAGCGGCATCGGCGGTGCAGCGGTGGGCAGCAATGCACAGGCGCTGGGCGAGAACAGCAGCGCGTTCGGCAGCGACGCGCTTGCCGCAGATGTGGGCGCCACCGCCAACGGCGCCGGCGCACAGGCCATCTCCACCTACACCACGGCGGTGGGCAACGAGGCAGTTGCCTCGGCCAACCAGGCCACGGCGATGGGCTTCCGCAGCACGGCCTCGGATGTCGGCAGCGCCGCGTTCGGTGGCTACAGCGAAGCCACCGGCCGGTTGTCTTCGGCACTGGGCTACGGCGCAGTGGCATCCAGCGACTACAGCACCGCAGTCGGTGCCGCAGCGCAGGCCTCCGGCGCCAGCGCGGTAGCCGTGGGTGAATTCAGCGAAGCCACCGGCGATGAAAGCGTCGCCGTCGGCGGCAGCACGTTCTTCGGCTTCATCCCGGCGCGTGCGTCGGGTACCGGTGCGGCGGCCTTCGGCGCGGGTGCGTGGGCCACGGCGGACTACACCACGGCGATCGGCTGGAATTCCTTTGCCGATGGCCTCAACGCCAGTGCACTGGGCCAGAGCGCAGCCGCGCTGGCCGACAACACGCTGGCGGTGGGAGGCGGCAGCCGCGCCGATGCGATCGGTGCCAGCGTTGTCGGCGTGGATGCGTCGGCCACCGGCATCAACAGCACCGGTGTCGGTCGTCAGGTGAATGTGATCGGCGAAAACGCAACCGCGGTGGGCTACAACTCCTTTGTGCGGCAGAGCGCGGTCAATGGCGTGGCGCTCGGTGCCAATGCCGGCGCCAGCGGTGCCGATTCGGTGGCTTTGGGCTCTGGCTCGCGCACCTACGACGCCAACACGGTGTCGGTGGGTAGCGGCAATGGTCGCGGCGGTCCGGCCACGCGTCGCATCGTCAATGTCAGCGATGGCCAGGCGGCGACCGACGCGGTGAACAAGGGCCAGCTGGATGCGTTGTCTGCGGATGTGCAGAACACCAGCAGCAAGTTCAAGACCACCGGCGATGGCGTGGCCACGGCCGAGGGCGATCGCAGCACTGCCGCCGGCGCAGGTGCCGCTGCCACTGGCGCACGCAGCGTCGCCATCGCCTCCGGCAGCAAGGCTTCGGCCACCGGTGCCAGCGCGATGGGCGTGGACAGCAGCGCCAGCGGCGTGAACAGCACTGCGATGGGCCGTCAGACCAACTCGATCGGCGAGAACGGCGTTGCGCTGGGCTACAACTCCTTCGTGCGCGAAAGCGGCAGCAATGCCGTGGCACTGGGTGCCAATGCCGGTGCCAGCGGCGCCGATTCGGTGGCTTTGGGCTCTGGGTCGCGCACCTACGACGCCAATACCGTGTCGGTGGGCAGCGGCAATGGTCGCGGTGGCCCGGCCACGCGTCGCATCGTCAATGTAGGTGCCGGTGCGATCACCGATGCCAGTACCGATGCGATCAATGGCGGCCAGCTGTACCAGGCGCTGAGCAATGCGGCCAGCTTCCTCGGCGGTGGCGCGGCGATCGGTGCGCAAGGCGTGTTCGTGGCGCCGACCTATGTGATCCAGGGTGCCAGCTACAACAACGTGGGCGCTGCGTTGACCGCGCTGGACAGCAAGGTCAGCGAGCTGGACGTGCGCACTGGCACTGCGATTGCCGGCACTCCTGCACGTCCGGTGTCGCCGGGCAATGCGCCGGTGCCGGCGGCTGCTGCAGGCAACGGGAGCGGCGCAACCGCCGGCGTGCAGGGCACGCCGACCGCCGCAGTGGTCGGCGCCATCACCCCGGCAGCGACCTCCACGGCAGTCGGTACCGCCGCGGTGGCCAACCACGTGACCGGCACGGCCATCGGCGGCAGCGCCTATGCGCACGGCCCCAACGACACCGCGATCGGCAGCAATGCACGCGTCAATGCCGATGGCAGCACGGCGGTGGGCGCCAACACGCAGATCGCGGCAGTGGCCACCAATGCGGTGGCCATGGGCGAAGGCGCGCAGGTGACCGCTGCGTCCGGCACTGCGATCGGTCAGGGTGCACGTGCCACCGCGCAGGGTGCCGTGGCACTGGGCCAGGGCTCGGTCGCCGACCGCGCCAATACGGTGTCGGTGGGCAGCGTGGGCGGCGAGCGTCAGGTGGCCAATGTGGCCGCCGGTACGCGTGCCACCGATGCGGTCAACAAGGGCCAGCTGGACAGCGGGGTTGCCGCGGCCAACAGCTACACCGACAGCCGCTACAGCGCGATGGCCGACAGCTTCGAAAGCTACCAGGGCGATATCGAGGACCGTCTGCGCAGGCAGAACCGTCGCCTGGACCGCCAGGGTGCGATGAGCTCGGCGATGTTGAACATGTCCGCCAGCGTGGCGGGTATCGCCTCGCCCAACCGCATCGGTGCCGGTGTCGGTTTCCAGAACGGCGAATCGGCGTTGTCGGTGGGTTACCAGCGTGCGATCAGCCCGCGCGCCACCTTGACCGTGGGCGGTGCGCTCAGCGGCGACGACCGTTCGATCGGCGTGGGCGCCGGTTTCGGCTGGTAAGCGGTTGCATCAAACGCGGCGGCGCCGATGCGCGCCGTCGCGGCAGGGCAGGGCCTGAGGGGGCGGGCAAGGACCGTGGCTAGGCCAGCCAACGGATTCGCATGGAGGAATGGCCGTACCAGGGGCGACCGAGAAATCACCGCAGGCCGCGCAGCGGCTGCACGGCGTTTTCGACGCTGCTCCAAGCCTGATTCACGAAAAACACGAAGAGGACTTCACCGTGATCGACAAGACTTTCCGCCTCACCCCGCTGACCGGCGCCATCCTGATGATGGCGCTCGGTGCCTCCGGCACCCTGGCAGCCGCCCCGAAACTGCTGGTCAAGGAACCGACCCAGGCAGCTCCGGCCGGCGCCGCTTTCAGTAGCCGCCTGATCGTGCGCTACAAGGAAAATACCGCCGCTGCGACCGATCGCAGCAGCAAGCTGGGTGCGGTGCAGGCCGCGGTCGGCCGCGTTGGCGCCAGCACCGGCGCACGCAGCAGCGCTGCCGCTGCCAAGGCCACGTACGTGCGCAAGCTGGGCATCGGCTCGGACCTGATCAAGCTGTCCAGCACCCTGACCGCCGCGCAGGTGGACAAGGTCGTGGTCGAACTGAGGAACGATCCGTCCGTGGCCGACGTGCAGATCGACCGCATGCTGCGCCCGGTGGAGATCAACAAGAGCGTTGCCGCCACCGACGTGAGCCCGCAGCTGGTTCCCAACGACCCGCTGTACGCGCAGTACCAGTGGCACCTGAGCAACCCGAACGGCGGCATCAACGCGCCGGCCGCGTGGGACCTGTCGCAGGGTGCCGGCGTGGTGGTGGCGGTGCTGGATACCGGCATCCTGCCGGGTCATCCGGATTTTGCCGGCAATCTGCTGCAGGGCTATGACTTCATCACCGATGCCGAAGTCTCGCGTCGCCCCACCGACGCCCGCGTGCCTGGCGCGCTGGATTACGGCGACTGGGAAGAAGCCGACAACGTCTGCTATGACGGGTCCGTGGCGCAGGAAAGCTCCTGGCACGGCACCCATGTCGCGGGCACCGTGGCCGAAGCGACCAACAACGGCGTCGGCATGGCAGGCGTGGCGCCGAAGGCCACCGTGCTGCCGGTGCGTGTGCTAGGCCGCTGCGGCGGCTATACCTCCGACATCGCCGATGCGATCGTGTGGGCCTCCGGCGGTACGGTCGAGGGCGTTCCCGCCAACACCAACCCGGCCGAAGTCATCAACATGAGCCTGGGCGGCGGCGGTGCCTGCGATTCGGCGACCCAACTGGCGATCAATGGCGCGGTGTCGCGCGGCACCACCGTGGTGGTGGCGGCCGGCAACAGTGGCGAAGATGCGGCCAACCATTCGCCGGCCAGCTGCAACAACACCATCACCGTCGGTGCTACCCGCATCAATGGCGGCATCACCTATTACTCCAACTACGGCAGCAAGGTCGATCTGTCCGGCCCGGGCGGTGGCGGCAGCGTGGACGGCAACCCGGGCGGCTACGTCTGGCAGTCCGGCTACACCGGCGCCACCACTCCGACCTCCGGTTCCTACACGTACATGGGAATGGGCGGCACCTCGATGGCATCCCCGCACGTGGCCGGTATCGTGGCCCTGGTGCAGAGCGCGGCCATCGGCCTGGGCGAGGGCCCGCTGACCCCGGCCGCGGTCGAGGCCCTGCTCAAGCAGACCAGCCGTCGCTTCCCGGTGACCCCGCCGGCCAGCACCCCGATCGGCAGCGGCATCGTCGATGCCAAGGCCGCGCTGGAAGCGGTGCTCGAAGAGCCGTGCGATCCGGACACCGAGACCTGCGCCCCGACCGCCATCGCGCTGACCAACAAGGTGCCGCTGACCGGCCTGAGCGGCACGTATGGCAGCTCCACGCTGTACAGCTTCGAAGCCAAGGCCGGCGCGGTACTGAGCTTCATGACCTACGGCGGCACCGGCGATGTGTCGGTCTACGTTAGCCATGAGGCCGAGCCCAGCGCCACCAGCTTCGACGCCAAGTCGACGCGTCCGGGCAACAGCGAGACCGTGCGCTTCACCGCGCCCAAGGCGGGCACCTACTACATCAAGCTGGTGGGTGCGATGGACTATGCGAAGGTGACGCTCGTCGCGCGACAGTAAGTGCGGACAATAGTGTGACCGATGCCCCCGGCTCATCACCGGGGGCATCGTTTTTCAGGGCGATTCAGATGCGTGCGGTTGATCGTCGCGGCAAACTGCTACAGTCGGCGCCGGACCAGTGGAGACGAGTGTGAACGCGGTTGCCGTCGATCCAATTGAGCATCGAAGCGCGGAGATGCGCATCGTCGAAGCGCTGCTTGAACGCCGCCGTCTGAAGGACACCGATCTGCTGCGCGCGCGCCAGCTGCAGGCCGAATCGGGCATGGGCCTGCTGGCCCTGCTCGGCCGTCTGGGCCTGGTGTCCGAACGCGATCACGCAGAGACCTGCGCCGACGTGCTCGGCCTGCCGTTGGTGGACGCGCGCCAGCTCGGCGACACACCGCCGGAAATGCTGCCCGAAGTGCAGGGTCTGTCGCTGCGGTTTCTCAAGCAATTCCATTTGTGCCCGGTGGGCGAACGCGATGGCCGGCTGGATCTGTGGATCGCCGACCCGCACGACGACTACGCCATCGATGCGGTCCGTCTTGCCACCGGCTGTGCGCTGTTCCTGCAGGTCGGCCTGCGCTCGGAAATCGACGATCTGATCGAGCGCTGGTATGGCCAGGGCCGCAGCGCGATGGGCACCATCGTGGAAACCGCCGACGGCGACGCCAACAGCAGCGACGACATCGAGGCCTTGCGCGACCTGGCCTCTGAAGCGCCGGTGATCCGGCTGGTGAACCTGGTGATCCAGCACGCGGTGGAGCTGCGCGCCTCCGACATCCATATCGAACCGTTCGAAAGCCGGCTCAAGGTGCGCTATCGCGTGGACGGCGTGCTGGTGGAAGGCGAAAGCCCGCCCGCCAAGCTCACTGCCGCGGTGATCAGCCGCATCAAGATCATGGCCAAGCTCAACATCGCCGAGCGCCGGCTGCCGCAGGACGGGCGCATCATGCTGCGCGTGCAGGGCAAGGAGCTGGACCTGCGCGTGAGCACCGTGCCCACCGCGCATGGCGAGAGCGTGGTGATGCGCCTGCTGGACCGCGAAACGGTGGTGTTCGACTTCTACAAGCTCGGCTTCACCGAAGAATTCCTGCCGCAGTTCCGCAAGGTGCTGGAGCAGCCGCACGGCATCATGCTGGTCACCGGCCCCACCGGCTCGGGCAAGACCACCACGCTATACACTGCGCTGAGCCAGCTCAACACCGCCGACGTCAAGATCATCACCGTCGAAGATCCGGTGGAATACCAGATCGAGGGCATCAACCAGATCCAGGCCAAGCCGCAGATCGGGCTGGACTTCGCCAATGCGCTGCGCAGCATCGTGCGCCAGGACCCGGACATCATCATGATCGGCGAAATGCGCGATCTGGAAACCGCGCGTATCGCGATCCAGTCCGCGCTCACCGGCCACCTGGTGCTGTCCACGCTGCACACCAACAACGCTGCCGGCGGCATCACCCGCCTGCTCGACATGGGGGTGGAGGATTACCTGCTCACCTCCACCATCAACGGTATCCTGGCGCAGCGCCTGGTGCGCAAACTCGATCTGGCCAACGCCGAACGCTATGCCGCATCGCCGGAGGAGATCGAACGCTTCAACCTGCGCCGCCTGCAGCCCGATGGCGAGATCTTCCTGTATCGCCCGCGTCCCTCGGCGGCGGCGCCGACCGGGTATCTGGGCCGCACCACCATCGTCGAATTCCTGGTGATGAACGACGAACTGCGCCGTGCGGTGATGCGCCGCGCCGGCATGGGCGAGATCGAACAACTGGCCCGCCAGGCCGGCATGCGCACCATGTACGAAGACGGCCTGTCCAAGGCCCTGCGTGGCGAAACCACCATCGAGGAAGTACTGCGCGTCACGGAGGATGCGTGATCGGTGGGGCGACGGGACAGGGGACCCGGGACCGGGGACCCGGGGACAGCCAGGCCAATGGTTTGGTCAGACATCTGCCGCGCGCGTACCGAGGCGCGGCCAGGCCGCAGGTGCGCAGCGCATCGTTTTTCCCGAGTCCCCGGTCCCGGGTCCCCGGTCCCGGCGTTTACTGATGCCCCTCTACCGCTACAAGGCGCTCGACGCCCACGGCGAAATGCTCGATGGCCAGATGGAAGCGGCCAACGATGCCGAGGTGGCGCTGCGGCTGCAGGAGCAGGGCCACCTGCCGGTGGAAACCCGCCTGGCCACCGGCGAAAACGACTCGCCGTCGTTGCGCATGCTGCTGCGCAAGAAGCCGTTCGACAACGCGGCGCTGGTGCAGTTCACCCAGCAGCTGTCCACCCTGATCGGCGCCGGGCAGCCGCTGGATCGCGCCCTGTCGATCCTGATGGACCTGCCCGACGACGACAAAAGCCGGCGCGTGATCGCCGATGTACGCGACACCGTGCGCGGTGGCGCGCCGCTGTCCTCGGCGCTGGAGCGCCAGCACGGGCTGTTTTCCAAGCTGTACATCAACATGGTGCGCGCCGGCGAGGCCGGCGGCAGCATGCAGGACACCTTGCAGCGGCTGGCCGATTACCTGGAGCGCAGCCGCGCGCTCAAGGGCAAGGTGATCAACGCGCTGATCTATCCGGCGATCCTGCTGGCGGTGGTGGGCTGCGCGCTGCTGTTCCTGCTCGGCTATGTGGTGCCGCAGTTCGCGCAGATGTACGAAAGCCTGGATGTCGCCTTGCCGTGGTTCACCCAGGCGGTGCTGAGCGTGGGCCTGCTGGTGCGCGACTGGTGGATCGTGCTGGTGGTGGTGCCGGGCGTGTTGGGCCTTTGGCTGGATCGCAAGCGTCGCAATGCGGCGTTCCGCGCGGCACTGGACGAATGGTTGTTGCGCCAGAAGGTGATCGGCAGCCTGATCGCGCGACTGGAAACCGCACGGCTCACGCGCACGCTGGGCACCTTGTTGCGCAATGGCGTGCCGCTGCTTGCGGCGATCGGCATCGCGCGTAACGTGATGTCCAATACCGCGCTGGTGGAGGATGTGGCCGCCGCTGCCGACGATGTCAAGAACGGCCATGGCCTGTCGGTGTCGCTGGCGCGCGGTAAGCGGTTCCCGCGGCTGGCGCTGCAGATGATCCAGGTGGGCGAGGAATCCGGCGCCCTGGACACCATGCTGCTCAAGACCGCCGATACCTTCGAGCTGGAAACCGCGCAGGCCATCGATCGCGCACTGGCGGCGCTGGTGCCGTTGATCACCCTGGTGCTGGCCTCGGTGGTGGGGCTTGTCATCATTTCGGTGCTGGTACCGCTGTATGACCTCACCAATGCGATCGGCTGAGTGCAATGACCCACACCGCTGCGTTGCCGTCAGCCGGACCCGAGCGGGGCTCGGCATCGGCGGGTATCGCTCGTACACTTCGGTAGCGTCGCGCAGTGCGTTCAGCTGTGCGGGGTATCCACCACAACGTTCCGGTGACCGCGCAACACCCACGCGGGAACCAATGCAATGGTCGCCGTGTCATCTGCTGGCGGCAGCATCCTTCATCGACGTGCAAGGAAATCGTTCATGATCAAGCGTTCCATTACCCGCAGTCCGTCGCGTGCAGCCCAGGCCGGCATGAGCCTGCTGGAAATCATCATCGTCATCGTGCTGATCGGCGCGGTGTTGACCCTGGTGGGCAGTCGTGTGCTGGGCGGCGCCGATCGCGGCAAGGCCAACCTGGCCAAATCGCAGATCCAGACCCTGGCCGGCAAGATCGAGAATTTCCAGCTCGACACCGGCAAGTTGCCGGGCAAGCTCGACGACCTGGTCACCCAGCCCGGCGGCAGCAGCGGTTGGCTGGGCCCGTACGCCAAGCCGGCCGAACTCAACGACCCGTGGGGCCACACCATCGAATACCGCGTGCCCGGCGATGGCCAGCCGTTCGATCTGATGAGCCTGGGCAAGGACGGCCGCCCCGGTGGCAGCAGCTACGACGCGGACATCAAGTACCAATAAGCCTTACGACATGCGCGTTGCGCGTCCGCCGTTGCGTTGCCCGCATGCAGTGGTCGGCTCTGGGGGCAGGCGCACGCGTGGCAGTTCGCTGCTGGAAATGCTGCTGGTCATTGCGTTGATCGCGATGGCCGGCGTACTGGCCGCCGCCGCATTGAACGGTGGTATCGACGGCATGCGGCTGCGCACTGCCGGCAAGGCAATCGCCTCGCAGTTGCGCTATACGCGCACCCAGGCCATCGCCACCGGCACGCCGCAGCGGTTTCTGATCGATCCGCAGCAACGCCGCTGGGAAGCGCCCGGCGGCCACCGCGGCGACCTGCCGGCGTCGCTGGAGGTGCGCTTCACCGGCGCGCGCCAGGTGCAATCGCGCCAGGACCAGGGCGCGATCCAGTTCTTTCCCGATGGTGCATCCACTGGCGGCCGGATCGACCTGCAGGTCAAGGACGCGCGCTGGCGCGTGGACGTGGGCTGGATCACCGGCGAAGTGCGTTCCGGCCCGCTGCGGACGTCGGCGCCATGAAGCGGCAGCGCGGTTACAGCCTGATCGAGGTGATCGTCGCCTTCGCGTTGCTCGCGCTGGCGCTGAGCCTGTTGCTGGGGTCATTGTCCGGTGCGGCGCGCCAGGTGCGTGCGGCCGATGAAAGCACGCGTGCCACCTTGCACGCGCAGTCGTTGCTGGCCATGCAGGGCATGGAAAAACCCTTGGTTCCCGAGCAGCAGCAGGGCACTTTTGAAAATGGGCACTTCCGCTGGTCGATGGACGTGCGCCCCTACGACGAGCCGCGTCGCAATCCGCAGGCGCCGGTCGCGCCGGGCGGGCACCGCTTGCTGCAGTTGACCCTGGTGGTGCGGTGGGGCGATGCGCCCAACCAATTGCTGCAATGGCGCACCTTGCGCCTGGTCGCTGCCAGCGCGCAGGACGGGACGCTATGAGCCGCTCGCGCAATACAGGCTTCACCTTGATCGAGGTGTTGCTGGCCACGATGTTGCTGGTCGGCGGGCTGACGCTGGCCTTCGCCACGCTGCGCTCGGCCAGCGCAGTGAGCCAGCGTGGCGAAGCCATCGCCCAGCGCAGCGAGCGCGTACGCGCGGTGGAAGAATTCCTGCGCCGGCGACTGGCGGCCGCGTTGCCGCTGGCCATGGGCATCGACCCGCAGAGCCAGCAGCCGATGCTGTTCGTCGGCGAGCCGCAACGCATGCGCTTTGCCGCCGACATCCCGGATTATCTGGGCCGTGGCGGCCCGTATCTGCACGACCTGTCGGTGGTTGGCGATGGCGAGCAGCGCCGCCTGCAGATTGCGCTGACCATGTTGCAATCGGGCAAGTCGATCGAAGAAGGCACCGCCTTGCCGCCGGAGACGCTGGCCGACGGCGTGCAACAGGTGAGCTTTCGTTATCGCGGCATGGACCCGCAAAATGGCCGCCTCAGTGCCTGGCTGCCGCAGTGGGAATGGCATGACCGGCTGCCGCTGATGGTGCGCATCGAAATCCGCAGCAACGATGCGCCGTGGCCGCCGGTGGTGGTGGCGCTGCCGCAATCCAGCAACCCGGGAGCGGGGCAATGAGCCGGGCGCGCGGTGCCGCGCTGGTGCTGGTGTTGTGGTTGATCGCGCTGCTCACCGCGATGATCGGTGCATTTGCGCTGACCGCACGGGTGGAAGCCCTGCAGGGCAGCATGCTGCGCAATGGCGCACAGGCGCAGGAATATGCGCGTGCCGGCCTGGAATACGCACTCTCGCGCTTGCAAAGCACCGACACCCAGGCGCGCTGGCGCGCGGATGGCCGGCGCTATCGCTGGCGAATGGACGATGCCACGGTGGAAATCCGCATCACCGACGAAAGCGGCAAGGTGGATCTGAACATGGCCGAGCCGGCGCTGTTGGCCGGGCTGGTACGTGCGGTTGGCGGCGAACAGGGCCGCGATACGCGCATTGCCGGCGCCATCGTCGATTGGCGCGATGGCGATTCGTTGAGCCAGCCCGGCGGTGGCGCCGAAGATCGCGATTATGCCGATGCCGGCCTGCCGTACGGCGCCAAGGACAGCCCGTTCGAAACCCTGGGCGAACTGCGTCTGGTGCTGGGCATGGACAGCGAGCTGTATCGCAAGCTGCTGCCCAACATCACCCTGTACAGCGGGCGCTCGCGTCCGGAAGCGCGCTTTGCGCCTGGTCCGGTGTTGACCGCGATGGGGCTGGATGCGCAGCAACTGCTGGCGCAGCGTGACGCGCCGCTGGGTTTGCCGGGCAGCGAGGCGACGGTCGGTGGCTCTGACACTTATAGTATCGAGAGCCGGGCGCGACTGAGTCAGGGACGCGAGGCTGTATTGCGGGCGGTGGTGTCCACCAGCGCGTCTGCCTTGCCGGGATCGGCCTACACCGTGTTGCGTTGGGAAGAGGGAGCAGCAGTGCAATGACCGCATGGCGGGATACCTTGGGTCGTATCGGCGTACGCGCCATGCCGGGAGCCGGAGGCTTCTGGCGTTGGTGGCAGCATTCGCTGCTGGCGTGGTTGCCGCAGCGCTGGCAATGGCAGTTGGGCCTGTCGCAGGCGCGTCTGCTATTGCAGCTCGATGGCGAAACCCTGCACCTGGTGCGCCAGCGCGATCACAGTCGCGAGGCGATCGCCAGCCTGCCCTGGCCGGTGCAGCCGCAGGAAGTCAACGCCGTGCTGCCGACCGCGCTGGACGGACTGCCGCGGCATTGGCTGCTGCCGGCCGCACACACCTTGCGGCGTCCCTTGCGCCTGCCGGCCGCTGCTGCGGCGCGGCTGCAGGATGTGGCGCGTTTCGAGATCGACCGGCAAACCCCGTTCACTGCCGACCAGGTGTATTTCGATGCACGCGTGCTCGACGTGCGCGAAGACGGCCAGCTCGATGCCGAACTGGTGGTGGTGCCGCGGCGCATGATCGATGGCCCGGCCGGTGTGCCCGATGCCTGGGCCACGGCCTTGTCCGGCATCGACGTGGCCGATGCGCAGGGCGCGCCGCTGGGCGTGAACCTGCTGCCGCCGGCGCGCCGCCTGCGGCGCAGCGACCCGATGCAGCGCTGGAACCTGTTGCTTGCCGCTACCGCCGTGGTGTTGCTGGCGGTAGCCGGTTGGCTGCTGCTGGACAATCGCCGCCAGGCCGCCGACGACCTGCGCGCCAAGGTGCAGGCCAATGCCGCGCGCGCGCGCCAGGTGGCCGCCGAACGCCAGCAACTGATGGACCTGGTCGAAGGCGCCAACTTCTTCCAGAAACAACGTGCCACGCGCCCGACCTCGGTGGAGATCTGGGACGAGCTGAGCCGGCGTCTGCCGGGCGGTACCTATCTGGAAAAATTCTCGGTCGAAGGCGGGCAATTGCAATTGATCGGCTTGAGCAACGAAGCCTCCTCGCTGGTGCGCCGTCTGGAAGGCTCGCCGCTGTGGCGCACGCCTTCGCTGACCGGCGTGCTGCAGAGCGATGCCGGTCGGAATGTCGATCGCTTCACCATCACCGCCGAGCTGGCCGGTCCGGATGCGAAGGAGGCGGCCGATGCCACGCAACGTTAAGCGCGACCGCTGGATCGCGTTGGGCCTGCTGTTGCTGGTGCTGGGCGTGGCCTATCTGGTGCTGGTGCACCCGTGGTTCACCCAGCCGATGATCGCCGTGCAGGACGAACTGCAAGCGCTGCGCGAGCGCGAGCTGCGCGTGCGCGTGCAGCTGCAGCAGGCACCGGAAGTCAGCAAACGGCTGCAGCAGGCGCGCCAGACCCTGGAGAGCCGCCCCGGCTTCCTGCCGGAAACCTCCGCCGAGCTGGCCTCGGCCGGGCTGGTGCAGCGGCTGGAACGCGCGGTGGTGGAAGCCAGCCCCGGCAACCGCAGCTGCGCCATCAGCAACCGCTCGCCCTTGCAGCCGGAAAGCAAGGACCGCTTCACCCGCGTGGCGGTGCAGGTGCGCCTGCGCTGCGGCACCCCGGAGCTGGCCTCGGTGCTGTACAGCCTGGAAAACGGCACCCCGCGCCTGTTCGTGGACAATCTCAACGTGATGGCGCAGCGCTACCAACTCTCGCCCAACGAAAGCGGCAACGGCCTGGATATCGCCTTCGAACTGGCCGGCTATCTGCGCCCGGGCGCCAGCGCCGCGCCGTTGAACACCGATGCCGCGCCCGCCGCTGCCGCCGACGCCGGGGAGGCCAGCAATGCGCCTTGACCTGATCGGCTTGCGCACCTGGCTGCTGGCCACGGTGGTCGGCTGGGCGCTGCTGGTGTGCATCCTGGCGGTGGCCGGGCTGGGCAAGCGGGTGGACCTGCTGCCGGACGACCCGGCGCTGGTGCAACGCCTGCCCACCCTGCCGGCGCCGGCGCCTGAGCGCCTGGGGGCCTTCGAGAAGTATTCGGAGATCGCCGCGCACCCGGCCTTCGCCGAAGATCGCCTGCCGCACCCGTTCTTCCTGTCCGGCAACGACGGCAGCGGCGCGGCCTCGACGGTGCGTCTGACCGGCGTGCTGCTGACCGAGAACTTCAAGATGGCCACGCTGACCCTGGACCCACAGGATTCGGTGCGCGTGCAGCTGGGCGGCGAGGCGGTCAAGGGCTGGCGCCTGCTGGCGCTGCAGCCGCGCAGCGCAACCATCGAAGGCCCCGGCGGTACCCAGACCCTGGAACTGCACGTGTTCAACGGCCAGGGCGGGCAGCCGCCCACTGCCAACGCCGCCGCTGGCACCCCGCCGTTACCGCCGCCCGATGCCGCCGCGACCGTGCAACCGCCACAGCAGCCGCAGCCGCAGCCGTCCACGCCGCCGCAGCAGCCCGGCGGGCAGGCACCGCCGACGGTGCCGCCGCAGCGCAGCGATGGCGCACAGGAAGCCCCACGCCCCTCCGACGATCAGATGCGGGCCATCCGCGAACGCATCGAAGCCCGACGCCGCCAGCTGCAACAGCAGCGCCAGAGCGGCTCTACCCCCGGTCAGACCCAATGAGTGAACGCATGACGCCGCGCCTGTTTCCCGTGTCCCTGCTGATTGGCCTGCTGGCCGGTTGCGCCACCACTCCGCCGCCGGACGTGCGCCGCAATGCGCGCCTGGACCCGCAAGTCGGCGCCGCCGGTGCCACCCAGACCTCCGCCGAGCAGCGTGCCGACGGCAATGCCAGCGCCAAGCCCAGCCCGGTGATCCGCCGCGGCAGCGGCACCATGATCAACCAGGGCGCGGCTGGCGCGCCGGCGCCCACGTTGGGCATGGCCAGCAGCGGCAGCGCCACCTTCAACTTCGAAGGCGAATCGGTGCAGGCGGTGGTCAAGGCGATCCTGGGCGACATGCTCGGGCAGAACTACGTCATCGCGCCCGGCGTGCAGGGCACCGTGACCCTGGCCACGCCCAACCCGGTCTCGCCCGCGCAGGCGCTGAACCTGCTGGAGATGGTGCTGGGCTGGAACAATGCGCGCATGGTGTTCAGCGGTGGCCGCTACAACATCGTGCCGGCCGACCAGGCATTGGCTGGCACGGTGGCGCCCAGCACCGCATCGCCCTCGGCCGCACGCGGCTTCGAGGTGCGCGTGGTGCCCTTGAAGTTCATTTCCGCCAGCGAGATGAAGAAGGTGCTCGAACCCTACGCGCGCCCGAACGCCATCGTCGGCACCGACCCGGCGCGTAATGTGATCACCCTGGGCGGTACCCGCGCCGAGCTGGAAAACTACCTGCGCACCGTGCAGATCTTCGACGTGGACTGGCTGTCGGGCATGTCGGTGGGCGTGTTCCCGATCCAGTCCGGCAAGGCCGAAAAGGTCGCCGCCGATCTGGAAAAAGTGTTCGGCGAACAGAGCAAGACGCCCAGCGCCGGCATGTTCCGCTTCATGCCGCTAGATAACGCCAATGCGGTGCTGGTGATCACGCCGCAGCCGCGCTACCTGGACCAGATCCAGCAGTGGCTGGACCGCATCGACAGTGCCGGTGGCGGCGTGCGGCTGTTCTCGTACGAGTTGAAGTACATCAAGGCCAAGGATCTGGCCGATCGCCTGGCGGAAGTGTTCGGCGGGCGTGGCAATGGCGGCGACTCGAACGCCTCGCTGGCACCGGGGGCGGAAACCAGCGTGCTGGGCGGCCAGCTGGGCAATCGCGACAGCAGCATGGGCGGCAGCTCCGGCCTGACCGGAGGCAGCATCGGTGAAAACGGGAGCAGCAGCGGCACGGTGGGCGGCGAGTTCGGCGGCAGCAGCGGCATGGGTAGCGGCAGTACCGGCGGCGGCCTGGGCAACGGCAGCCTGCAGCTGTCGCCGCGCAGCAACGGCAACGGCGCGGTGACGCTGGAAGTGGAGGGCGACAAGGTCGGCGTGTCGGCAGTGGCCGAAACCAACACCTTGCTGGTGCGCTCCACCCCGCAGTCCTGGAATTCCATCCGCGACGTCATCGAAAAGCTCGACGTGATGCCGATGCAGGTGCATATCGAGGCGCAGGTGGCTGAGGTGAATTTGACGGGTGCGCTTCAGTACGGCGTTAACTGGTACTTCGAAAATGCGGTGAATGCAGCCCCCGATTCGATCACCAACGGGTTTGGCGGCGCGGGGCTTCCCAGTGCGGTAGGGCGAAACATCTGGGGTGACATCGCCGGTCGGGTAACCAGTGGCGGTCTCGGTTGGACCTTCCTAGGGAAGAACGCCGCTGCAGTTATCACCGCACTTGACCGAGTGACTAATGTACGTTTGCTTCAGACCCCCTCGGTGTTCGTCCGAAATAATGCTGAGGCCACTCTCAACGTAGGTTCGCGCATCGCGATCAATTCAACTTCCATCAACACTGGAATCGGCAGTGACAGCACGTTCTCTTCGGTGCAATACATCGATACCGGTGTGATCCTGAAGGTGCGTCCACGGGTGACAAAGGACGGCATGGTGTTCTTGGATATCGTGCAGGAAGTCAGCAGCCCAGATAACCGTCCGGCTGCGTGCCTTTCGGCGACCGCAACAGTCAATGCTGCTGCATGTAACGTCGATATCAATACACGCCGGATCAAGACCGAAGCCGCGGTGCAAAGCGGAGATACCATCATGCTCGCTGGCTTGATTGACGACAGGACAACCGATGGTAGCGAGGGTGTGCCATTTCTCAGCAAACTCCCCGTGGTGGGTGCCTTGTTTGGCCAGAAGACCAAGGACAGCAACCGCCGCGAAGTCATCGTCCTGATCACTCCCTCGATCGTGCGCAACCCGCAGGAAGCGCGCAATCTCACCGACGAGTACGGCCAGAAGTTCAAGGCCATGGAGCCGCTGAAACCCAGCCAGAAGCCGCAATGAGTGCGGCGCTGCCCGTCGTGCTGGTGCCGGTGGGCACCGACGACGAGGCCCTGGATGCCTGCCTGGGCGCGCTCGATGCGGCCACACCCGCCGGCACGCGGGTGTGGCTGGCCGACGATGCGCAGGCCGGCCCGCGCGGACGCGCGGTGATCGAGCACTGGCTGGCGCGCACCCGGCTACAGGCGCATCACACCCGTCGCCAGCGCATGCTGGGCGAGGTGGCGCATCTGGATGAAATGCTCAGTGCCTGCGGCGATGCCGATGTGGCGGTGCTGGGCGTGGATGCTTGCCCGTTGCCGGGCTGGCTGGGCCAGTTGAGCGCATGTTTCGCGCGCGATGCCGCCATCGCCACCGCCACGCCGTGGAGCAATGTGGGCGAAGCCTGCAGCTGGCCGCGGCAGGGTGAACTCAACCCCATGCCGGAGGCGCCGCAACGGCTTGCCGCCGCCTGTGCGGCGATGCCGCCGCTGCATCCGGAACTGCCGTCGGCGGTCGGCCATGCGGTGCTGTTGCGCGGCAGCGCGCGGCGCAAGGCCGGCGGCCTGGATGCCAGCAGTTACGGCTCGTGGTACGCCGCGCTGGTGGACCTGAGCCTGCGCATGGGCGGGCTGGGTTGGCGCAATGTGCTGTGCGAGAGCGCCTTTGTCGCCTCGCCGCATGAAGGGTATCCGGCCGACGGCGACATGGATGCCCTGGCCACCCGCTGGCCGGCCTGGCACGCACGCCTGGCCAGCTTCCTGATGCACGACCCGCTGCGTGCGCAGCGCGAACAACTGAGCCAGTTGCTGGCCGAGCTGCCACCGCCGGATCCGCAGCACCGGCTGTTCGGTTAGCCCGCCTCCACTCCAGGTAGGCGCTTTGCAGTGGGAAAGGACACGCCAGCTGCGCAACAGGACATCGACGTTCGGTAGCGCAGGGGCAACGGGTCAGTCGAAAAATTCCGGCGTGCCATGCAGCTGCGCGATACCGCGTTCGCTGAGGATCGCGCGCAGTTGCGCAGTGATGTTGCCGGGAGTATCGCCGAACAGCCGTTTGAACTCGCGGCCGAATTGCGACACGCTCTCGTAGCCGACACGCGCGGCCGCCTGGGACGCGCTCATGCGTTCGTTGACCATGAACATGCGGGCGCGATGCAGCCGGATCGTCTTGAGGTACTGCAATGGCGATGAGGCGGTGATGTGCTTGAAATGCGCATGGAACGAGGACAGGCTCATTCCGGCGTCGCGCGCCATGCGTTCGATGTCGTGGTCCTGCGCATAGTCGGTGTGCAGCCGGTTCAGGATCTTGGCGATCTGGCCGAACCGGCTGCCGGTATGGCCGAGCGCGCGCAGATTGCTGCCATGCGCACTGTCGAGCAGCCGATAGGTCAGCTCACGGATCAGTGCCGGCCTGAGGATGCGTGCCTCCTCCGGACGCCGCATGCAGGCCAGCAGGCGGAGCGCCGCGTCCGCCAGTGCGTCATCCATCGGGCAGGCCTGCATCGCTTGCAGCGCCGATTCCGGCGGCGGCGCATCCAGTTGGAGCAGCAGCTCGGTGACCAGGGCGGGCGTGATCCTCACCACCATGCCCAGCACCGGTTCGGACGGCGTGCCGAAGGTTTCGCTCTCGAACGGCAATGGGACATTGAGCGTCAGGCAGTGACCGGGATCGTAGGCGAATGTCCGGTCGGCAAAGCGGGCGAGCTTTCTTCCCTGCGCAATGATGACGACGCTGGGCGCATAGATCATCGGCCTGCGGGACAGGTGCCTGCCCGAACGCATCAGCCGCACCTCCGGCAACGCCGACGGCAGAAATCCGTCACTGGTGGCAAGCGCGCCGATGCGCCTGGCCATCTCCTGCATCTGCGTCGAAAGGTGCAACGCGTGCCGGCCAGGCGCCATCGGGACATCACCGCTGAAGATGGTCGCACTGTAGGCGTGCGGCCCGCGGTGCCGCAACCGTTTGCTGCGCGTGCTTGCAGGATCGGGCAAAAGATTCGGAACTTTGCGCCTTATCCGTCCGGGTGGCTGCGACTAGCCTGCTTCCAGGCCGACACCGGTTGGCCGACGACCCGCCCAGCAGGAGTGTCCACGCGTGCATGTCTTTCTCAGAACCATCGTCATCGTCCTGTCGTTGCTGGCCGCTGGCTCCGCCGCGGCGGCCAATGCCACGGCACCAGGTCCGGCAAAAAAACGCGTCCTGATCGTGGTGTCCAGCCTGGACAGGAAGGCGCCGAACCTGGTGGGCGGATTCTGGTTTCCGGAACTGACCCACCCTGTGGAAGTCTTCAATCACGCGGGGCTGGATTACGACATCGCCAGCCCGAAGGGCGGCCTGGCGCCGTTCGACGGCTTCGATCTGAAGGATCAGGCGAACCTGGACTTCTGGACCAGCCCGCAGCATCGCAACAAGCTGGGCAACACGCTCAGGCTGGCGACGGTCGACCCGGCGAACTATGCGGCGATCCTGCTGGTCGGTGGCCATGGCCCGATGTGGGACTTCGTCGACAATCCGGAGCTGGGCGCCCTCGTGCGCACCATCTACGACAACCATGGCATCGTCAGCGCGGTATGCCATGGCCCTGCCGGGCTGGTCGATGTCAGGCTGGGAAATGGCGCACGGCTGATCGACGGGCGCCGCCTGACCGCGTTCACCGCGGAGGAAGAGGCCGCCCGGCACTACGACACGATCGTTCCCTTCGAACTCGAACAGGCCTTGAAGGATGCCGGCGCGAGGTTCGAGCAAGCCTCGAACTTCGAGTCCCGCGTCGTGGTGGACGACCGCCTGATCACCGGGCAGAACCCCGCATCGGCCAAGGGGGTGGGCGAGGCGGTGGTCAATGCGCTGCGTGGGCGCTGATGCGCCGTGCAGCGACGTGCGCAGGCCGGCGCGTTATCCGTGCCGGTATCGCCCGTCCGTCGTGCCTGGCGTTCGGCACACCTTGGGGCAATCGCCGCACGCGGCGCGTGATCAGGGGGCAACGATGACCGACACGCCGATGGCAGGCTGGTGCAACTTCGCAATGCGGTCCGCGCGCGCCGCAGCCGTCGTGGTGCTGTGGTTGCTGATCGCCGATGCCAACGCCAATGCAGCAGAGGTGCAGGTGCTGGCCACCACCGCGATGCGACCGGTGCTGGAGCGGATCGCCCCGGATTTCGAGCGATCCACCGGACATCGTCTGTTGTTTTCCTGGGGCGCCTCCTATGGATCGGCGCAGGATTCCCTGCCGGTGCGCATCGGCAGGGGGCAGCCGGTCGATGTGGCGATCATGATCGACGATGCGCTGCAGACCCAGATCCGGCGCGGTCGGTTTCGGGTCGAAACCCGAGTGGGTCTTGCCACCTCGCGTATCGGGCTGGCGGTGAGACAGGGCGGGCACAGGCCCGACATCGGCACCGTCGACAGCACGCGCCGCAGTCTGCTGTCCGCAAGATCGGTGGCCTTGTCGGATGGCATCAGCGGGAGATACGTCACCGAGAGCCTGCTGCCCCGGTTGGGTATCGCCGACCAGCTGGCCGGCAAGCTCCGGATCATCGAAGCGCCGGAACTGGTCGGCCAGGCGTTGCTGCGCAACCAGGCGCAGGTGGGTCTGCAGCAGATGAGCGAATTGCTGGCGGTTCCCGGCATCCAGGTGGTCGGGCCGCTGCCCGAAGCGTTGCAACGCGCCAACGTGGTTGCCGCGGCGATCGCGCAGCATGCCGGGCAACCGGCGGCGGCTGCGGCGTTGATCGCCTATCTGGCGACACCCGCTGTTGCGGCGGAGCTGGAAAAGGCAGGGTTCGGCCCACTCTAGCGACGGATGCCGCGCGCGCTAGCGCATGGCATGCGTTGGCGCATCGGTGCGTACCACCACTTCTAGCGCATCGTGGCGCCAGGATTCGATATCCAGCTCCACCGCGCGGCCGTCTTCGGCGAAGCTGATGCGTTGCAGTCGGAAACACGGCGTGCCGGTGGTGGACTGCAGCAGCATGGCCTGCGTGGCATCCAGGCCGGCCGGGTGCATCGACAGCTGCGCGCGGCTCAGGAACAGCCCGAGCTTCTGGTTGAAGACGCTCGACAGCGAGCCGGCCAGATCGTGCTCGAGCAGGCTCGGCGCCCAGGCGGCGAGCACCACGTTGGTTTCCAGCAGCACCGCACGGCGGTCGATCCAGCGCCGGCGCTGCAGCACGAACACATCCTGGTACGGCGATTCCAGCCGCAGCGCGGCGGCAAATGCGGTGCCTGCCGGTTGACGGGTTGCGCTCAGCAGCTCGGTGCGCGGTTTGCGCCCTTGCGCGGCCACGTACTGCATGAAGCCGGCGATGCTGGTGGGGTCGTAGCGCACGCGCGGTGCGCTGACGAACCAGCCGCGGCGGTTTTCGCGGTAGATGCGCCCCTGCGCCTCCAGTTGCTGCAGGGCCTCGCGCAAGGTGATACGGGTGCAGCCGAAGCGCTCGGCAAGCGCGCGTTCCACCGGCAGGCGCTGGTCCGCGCCCCATTCGCCAGCGGCGATCTGTGCGGAGACGATTTCGGTAATGGCGTGTTGGCGCGACGCACTCATGCGGGACGTCGCCAGGCGGGTAGTTGGAGCATCGGTAGGACGACGGATGGGAAGTGGTGCATGCGGCGATGGTAAAGACAAACGCGCAGGCAAACCGCCCCCGGCTCAGCGTAGTGCGGACAGATTCCGGTTCTGTTGGGCTTTCCAGCTGCGCCATCCGTACACGGCCAGCGCCACGAAGGCGGCGTAGAGCAGGGCAGTGGGATACAGGCCCTTGCTGACGAACACGCCCACGTAGATGCAGTCGAGCACGATCCACAGCACCCAGTTGGCGATGCGCTTGCGCGCGGCCCAGACGCTGGCGACCAGGCTGAAGCTGGCCAGTGCCGCGTCCAGCCACGGCAGCACGGCATCGGTGCGGTGGTGCATGTAGGCGCCCAGCGCGGCGGCGAATGCCGCGCCGATGCACAGGCTGAGCCCCAGCTCCCGCTGCGGCATTGGCAGCGGGCGGATGCGTGTCTGCACGCCACTGCTTTGTCGCCACTGCCACCAGCCATACAGCTGGGTCAGCACGTACACGCCCTGCAGCAGCATGTCCGAGTAAAGCTTCCACTGGTAGAACAACCATGCGTACAAGGCCACCGCCACGATGCCCACCGGCCAGCACCAGCGGACGCGTCGCGCGGTCAGCCACACGCCCAGCAGGTTGATCACGACAGCGATGGATTCGAGCAACGACATGCAATGCCTGATGGAAAGTGGAGAGCGGAAAGCGGAAAGCGGAAAGCGGAAAGCGGTGGTAGAGCTGCAACCCGTGCAACACCGTGATGCGGAAGTGGATGCCGTGCGATGCCCCGAAGCTGCGTGCAATGGAAACGCCACAGCGCCCTCATCGCTGAGCTCCTGCCTTGGAGCGGCTATCAGAACGTCACGTCCTTCCCCCGCTTGCGGGGGAAGGTGCCCGAAGGGCGGATGGGGCAGCAGAGCTCAAAAATCCACCTGCACCGTCAGGCGCGCGGTACGTGGCGCGCCCGGGAACAGGTAGGCATCGCCCTGGTATTCGCCCGAATCGCGCCAGTAGCGCTTGTCGAACAGGTTGTCCACGTTCAACCGCCAGGTGGTCGCCAGCCCGCCGACGGTGGTGGCATAGCGGGCACCCAGATTGGCCACGGTATAGGCCGGCACGCTGGCGTTGCCGAGCCGGTCGGCGAACTTGCGCCCGCTGTACTGCACGCCCGCCAGCACCGCCAGACCATCGATGCCGGGCACGCTGTAGTCGGCCTGCAGACTGGCACGCAGCTTGGGCACGTTGATGGCCTGGTGGCCTTCGTAGTCGGGAATGCCGGTGTCTTCGGCGCGCGCGCGGATGGACGCGACGCTGGCGAACAGGCGCAGCTGCTCGGTCGCCGCGCCATCGGTCGACAATTCCAGCCCACGGTTGCGCAGGCGTCCCTGCTGCACGAACAGCAGGCCACCGTCGGTCTGGGGCTGGGTGAACTGATACGCCTGGCGGATATCGAACAGCGCCGCGCCCAGGCGCAGGCCCTCCAGGTCAAGCTTGGCGCCGGTTTCCAGCTGGTAGGCGTTGGTCGGTGGCAGGATTTCATCGGCGTTGTCGGCAAACCAGGGCGCGGTGCCACCGGCGGCCAGGCTCTTGGCGTAGCTGGCGTACAGCGATACGTGTTGCTGCGGTTTGAACAACAGCGCCGCCTGCGGCAAGACCGCGTCCTTGCGCGTGCGCCGTTCCAGCAGGCCGTCGCGATCGAAGGCGCGCTCGTCCAGCCGTACGGCGCGCGCGCCCAGCGACAGTTCCCACGCGGCGCCCAGGCCGATGCGGTCGGCCAGCACCAGCGCGCGCTGGCGGCTATCCAGGCGGCGTTGCCTGGGGTCCAGGGCGACATCGGTCTGCGCAAAGACGTCCGGGTCGCGATCGATGCGGCCGCTGCCGACGAATTCGTTGATCGAGCCAAAGCGGTCGATGGTGCGGCGCAGCCAGTCGCCGCCGATGCTCAGGCGATGTTCCAGCGCGCCGGTGACCACGCGGCCCTCCAGCGTGGCGCGCAGCTGGTCGTGCACGCGGGTGTCGTCGGGACTGCGGTAGTCGTAGATGTCGTACTCGCCCTGCGCGCTGAAGAAGTTGGGCGTGGCGATGTTGGCGCAACTGGCAGCGCCATAGCAGCCCCAGGCGAACGCGGAGAAATCGTTGATCGTCGAGCGGCTGCGCGACGCTTCGGCGGTGGCGCGCCAGTCGTCGTTGAACTGGTAGGCATAGCGTAGTTGCGCGTTGAGCGTGTCCATTTCCACCGGGCGTGCCCACGGCTGGTAGCCGAGCAGGCGGCGCACGTCGATGTCGCGGGGCACCTGCGTGCCGCCCAGCAATTGATAGCCGGGCACCGAGCGCTGCTGACGATGCTGGTATTCCACGTCCAGCTGCAGCAGCGAGTGCGTGGCGATCTTCCAGTCGCCGGCCAGCGACAGGAAATTGCGGTAGCCATCGGCGTGATCGACATAGCTGTCGATGTCTTCGCGCGCGGCATTCACGCGCAGGCCCAGCGTGCGCTCGGCACCGAACCAGTCGCCCAGGTCGGTGGCGATGTAGCGCGAGCCTTGCTCGTCGGTGCCCAGGGTCACGCTGCGCACGTGCTCTGGGCGCTTGGTGCGGTAGTCGATCAGCCCGGCCGGTTCGTTGACGCCCGATTGCAGCCCGGCCAGGCCCTTGAGCAGTTGCACCTGCTGCTTGTTTTCCAGCGCGATCGATTGTTCGCCCACCGCGCTCAGCCCGTTGATGCGGTAGCTGTTGGCGGCATTGAGCGAATAGCCGCGCACCACGAAGTTTTCGTAATAGCCGATCGGCGCATACGCATCGCCGGCCGAGGCATCGGCACGCAGCACCTCGCTGAGCACGCGCGCCTGCCGATCGAGCAGTTGCGCGCGCTCGATCACGGCGATCGAGGCGGGCGCATCGAGCAGGCCGGTGGCGCCGAAACCGCCCAGCGCGGTGGCGGTGTCGCTGCGTTGGCCACGCACATTCACCGCGTCCAGTTCCACCGCGTCGGCGTCGGGGCGTTGCTGTGCCAGCGCCGGGGTGGCCAGGTACAGCGCCAATGCAAGCGTGAGCGGGCAGCGGGAGAGCAGGGTGGGGCGCAATGCAGGCATGCGAAAGACTCGAGAGGAGAAGAAGGCGCTCATGGCGCGCGGTGCGCACGCGCGTGCAGATGCGCGAGCAGGTCCTGGCCATCGGCGCTGGCGAACCAGTCCGCATGGCCGAGCAGGTACCGGTGATAGGCGATGTCCACGTTGTCGGCGGAGCGGGTGATGCCGGCGAAGTAGTCGATCTCGCTCAACGCAAAATCCGCATGCACGATCGGCAACAGCGCTGCCAGGCAACGCAGCTGCGCACCCGTCAACGGGCGGTGCAGGGCGTACCCGTCCAGCAAGGCATCGAGCTGGGCGAGCTCGGGCCGCGCGCGCGCGCCGGCATCCAGCTGCAGCCAGGGCACCAGGTTGCGTTCGATGGCGGTGGCCAGATCGAACAGCGCGCTGCTGCAGTCGCTGAGGCCGAAATCGAAGATCGCGCTGACCGCGGCGTGGCCGTCGGCGTCGGTGGTCCACAGCAGGTTGGAGGCATGCCAGTCGCCGTGCGTCCACAGCGGCGGCATCGCACCCGGCGCAGACAGCAGCGGCCAGGCCTTGGCATGCCAGGGCAGCAGATGGGTGGCCAGGTCGCGTTGCCAGGCAAAGCGCTGCAGGGCCGCTGCCAGGTGCGGCCGCGTCGGCAGCGTGCGCTGCAGCGCCAGCAGTGGCTCGGCCTGCGCGAACAGCTGCAGGTTGGCGACCAGCACGCTGGTGGAACGTGGTGGCGCATCGAAGCCCTGCGCCGCGCGGTGCAGCTGTGCCAGCGCCACGCCCGCCGCCTGCGCATGGGCGCAGGCGGCGAATGGCGTCCACGACAAGGCGTCGCGGTACAGGTCCTGGCCGGCACCGACGCGTTGCACCTCATAGACCCATTGCTCCTGCGCCAGCGCAGTCTGGCCGCCGGCCGCATGCAACACCTCCACCACCGGTGCGCCGGCCCAGCGCAGATGCGCCATGAAGCTGTGTTCCTCACGCAAGGCCGCGACACTGCGCACGCTGCAGTGGTGGCGCTTGACGATCACCGGCCCGGCGGGGGTCTGTACGCAGGCCGCCGCGGAGAACGGACGTGCGCTATGCCAGCGCACTACCTCGCCACCGCCGATGCCGGCGAACCGCTGCAGCACGCGCTGGATTTCGTCCACGGTCAGGGCTGGCCAGTCCGGCAGTGCCAGCTCCAGGCTCATGCCGTGGACCTGATGGGTGGCACTCATCGGGCACCCCCGGGCGCGTACGCGCTGGCTGCACGAGCGGCAGGTGGTATAGACCAGCCTGGTGGAAGTGCATGTGCGGGACCGGTATGCAGGCCGGCGCTAGGAAGGACGGCGCTGCCGGGCCGTCGTTGCCGCGCTGGCCGCATTAGGCCGCCGCGAGGCAGAAGGTGAAAAGGCAGCGGCAAACCGTGCGGTTGCTGGCTGTCATCACTTGGATCGAGTAGAGGGGCGCCGCGAACGGCACCGACGCGGGCCGCTGGGCGGCCGTCGGGCGCGCAGTATGCCCGCTGCCGGTGCCGGCCGCCATGCCGGTGTGCTGTGGGCGCTGCGCGCGATGCCATGGCGCGGCAACGCCTGGTCACCGGATAATGCGCGCATGACCCCTATCCAGATCGCCGCTGTCGTCGTCACCTACCAGAGCAGCAGCACCATCGATGCCTGCCTGTCGCGGCTGCGTGCGGCCGAGGGCATCAGCGAAATCCGCGTTGTCGACAACGCCTCCAGCGACGACACCCTGGACGTGGTGCAGCGGCATGCCCTGGCCGATGCGCGCGTGCATTTCATCGCCAACCCGGACAATCCCGGCTTTGCCACGGCCTGCAACCAGGGCGCGCGCGACTCGCACGCCCCTTGGCTGGTCTTCATCAACCCGGACCTGATGGTCGAGACCGACACGCTGGTGCAACTGTGCGCGCGTGCCGCCGGGCATGCCGCCGTGCTGCTGGGGGTGGAGCAGGTGGACGAACAGGGCCGGCCGGATGCGGCCGTGCGTCGGCGCGACCCCGACTTCGCGGCGATGCTGCGCGCGCCGCGTGCCGCCGCCCAACTGGCGGTGCCGGCCGACCCGTCCACGGCATTGCAACGGGTGGATGCCATCTCCGGCGCATTGATGCTGATGCAGCGCAGCCTGTTCGACCGGCTGGAGGGCTGGGATGGCCGCTACCGGCTGCATGCCGAGGACCTGGACCTGTGCCGGCGCGCGCGCCAGGCCGGTGCGCTGGTTGCGGTGGCCAACGATCTGCAGGTGGTGCATGTGCGCGGCGTCTCCAGCCGTGCGCGGCCATTCTTCGTGGAGTGGCACAAGCATCGCGGCCTGTGGCGCTATTTCCGCAAGTTCGAGGCAGGCCAGCGCGGCCTGCCGACCCGGGTGGGCGTGTGGCTGGCGATCTGGACCCACGCCGTTGTCCAGGTGCCGAGATTGTTGCGCGCGAAATGAATTTTTGGCGCGTTAAATTGGTGATAAGTTCGTGATGGGGAAGCGTTCGCAACTGTGATACGTTGCGCGACGAAGTGTGATCTAGCCCGTGCTTCCTGTCCCTAACGGGTCCCCCATCAGGAATCGTACAAATGTCTCCAAGGAACGACCCGCGCTCGCGGGTACGTCAGTCGTGTCCTGCCCGTCTGCAGTCCCGTCCGGTTGTCCCGGCAGCCGGTCTGTCGCGTCCATCTGGCCGGCTGTCACTGGCCACGATGTCGGCCCTGGTCGTAGGCTGTGCGCTGTCGGGCGCCGCCACGGCCGGTGCCTGGACCCAGCCGCAAGGCGACACCCTGGTGATCGTCAAGGCGTTGCATAGCGATGGCCGCGGATGGTTCGACGACAGCCACCACCGCACCACCTTTGGCGATGGCCAGCAATTCGATGGCAACGGGCGCAGTCGCCAGGACCAGCTCAATGTGTATGTCGAGCATGGGCTGACCGAGCGGCTCAGCTTCATCGGCAATTTCTATTTCAGCGATGTGGGTTTCAGCAGCCACGATGCCGTCAATGGGCGGCAGAAGACCTCGACGACCGGCTTTGCCGATCAGGAGCTCGGTCTGCGCTATGCATTGCCCAGCGGGCAGAACGATGTCTGGCGCAGTTCGGTGCAGGCGCTGGTGAGCATTCCTGCCTATGGCCGCAGCAAGACCTACCATCCGGACAATCCCGACGCCAATTCCGACCCTGCGCTTGGACTGGGCGACTATGGGCTGGAGCTGCGCTACAGCCGCGGCCGTGGCTACACGCTGAGTGGTCGCAATGGCTATGTCGACCTGGGCGGCGCAGTGCGCCTGCGCGGCAGTGCGGCGTCAGACGAAGTGCGGGTGGATGCGTCCACGGGCTTGAGCCTGACCCCAAGCTGGTTGCTGCTGGGCGAACTCAACGTGATCCAGGGCCTGGGCAATGGTCGCGGCAACGTCGATGTGGCCGGCACGGCCGGCGGCGTCGGCTTCGTCGCCACCGGCACCAACTACGACCTCACCAAGCTGCAGCTGTCCACGCTTTACACCGCACCGGGCGGCAGCCAGTGGCAGCTGGGCTACCAGCAGCCGGTGATGGGCCGCAATACCGGCGCCGCAGGCGGGCCCTTCGTGGCCGCCTGGTGGCGGTTCTGAGGAGGCCACGCCATGACGGTCACCTGCGACATGGATGCGCTGGGACGGGCGCCGGACATCGGCCGCGAACGCGGGCTGCTGGGTCGTGCGCTGGTGTCGGCAGGCGTCATCACCGATGAGCAACTGCGTGCGGCGCTGGCGCTGCAGCAACGCTGGAATTCGCGCCTGGGCGATGTGATCCTGGCCCAGCGCGGCGTGCCGGCGCAGCGCTTCTACGCCATCGTGGCGGCGCACTTCGGGCTGGAGTTCATCGATCTGGTGCAGCAGCCGCCGGATCCGGCGCTGCTGGTCGCGGCCGATCTGGACAGCTACGCGCAACGCCTGCTGCTGCCGTGGCGGCGCGAGGACGGTGTGCTGGTGCTGGCGGTGGCCGACCCGGACCCGGCGCTGTTCGCCTGGGCGCGCGCGCACTACGGCGAGGAGGTGCGCTTTGTCGGCACCGCCAAGTTCGACATCATCTGGAGTCTGCAACGCCATGCCGACGAGCAGCTCACCGACAACGCGCTGAACCTGCTCGCCGCGCATGCGCCGACCTACTCGGCGCGCCAGGTGGTCACGCACCGGCAGAAGATCGCGTTGTGGGCGCTGGCCGCGCTGCTGGTGGTGACGCTGGCGGCGTTTCCGGTGCCGACGCTGATTGCCGTCAACGTGCTGGTGGCGCTGGGCTTTCTGGCCACCTTCGGCCTGAAGCTGTTGCTGGTGTGGTTCGGCTCGCGCCACCGCATCGACATCAAGGTCACCGAGGACGAAGTCGCCGCGCTGCGCGACGACGAGCTGCCGGTCTATACCGTGCTGGTGCCGATGTACAAGGAACCGGAGGTGTTGCCGATCCTGGCCAACGCGCTGCGCAAGCTGGATTACCCGATCAGCAAGCTCGACGTGAAGCTGGTGCTGGAAGCCGACGACGTCGAGACCATCGAGGCGGCCAAGAAACTCGGCCTGGAAGCCTTTTTCGAAATCATCCGGGTGCCGCCGTCGCAGCCCAAGACCAAGCCCAAGGCCTGCAACTACGCGCTGCATTTTGCGCGTGGCCAGCTGCTCACCATCTACGACGCCGAAGACAAGCCCGAGCCGGACCAGCTCAAGCGCGTGGTGGCCGCGTTCCGCAAGGCCGAAAAGGATGTGGCATGCATCCAGGCACGGCTGAACTACTACAACGCCGACGAAAACTGGCTGACGCGGATGTTCACGCTGGAGTACACGCTCTGGTTCGACTTCTACCTGCCGGCACTGGAATACCTGCGCATCCCGATTCCGCTGGGCGGTACCTCCAATCACTTCCGGTTGGATGTGCTGCGGCAGGTGCGCGCATGGGACCCGTACAACGTCACCGAGGACGCCGACCTTGGCGTGCGGCTGATCCAGAACGGCTACCGCGTCAACGTGGTGAACTCCACCACCTTCGAAGAGGCCAACGTCAGCATTCCCAACTGGATCCGGCAGCGCTCGCGCTGGCTCAAGGGCTACATGCAGACCTGGCTGGTGCACATGCGCGACCCGCTGCACCTGTATCGCAGCACCGGGTTCAAGGGCTTCTGGGGCTTCCAGTTCTTCATCGGCGGCAATTTCTTCATCGCGCTGGGCGTGCCGCTGATGTGGACGTTGTGCCTGATCAGCGTGGTCAGCGGCGCGCGCTTCTTCGAGGCGATCTTTCCACCATGGCTGGCTGCGGTGTCGCTGGTCAATCTGCTGCTGGCCAATGCGTTCTTCATCTACATCACGCTGGTGGCCGCGTTCAAACGCGACTACTTCAAGTTGGCGCCGTATGCGCTGACGGTGCCGTTCTACTGGGTGCTGCAATCGATCGCCGGCTACAAGGGGCTCTGGCAGCTGATCCACAATCCGTTCTACTGGGAGAAGACCACGCATGGCATCAGCAAGCATTCGGAAGACGAGCGCCGCGCCGCACTCGAAGAGTGAGCCGGCTGCCGCGCGTCGCGACAGCGGCCTGCCGGCGTTCCTGGTGGCGGTGGTGGCGCTGTCGCTGCTGAGCCAGCCGTTGCTGGTGCAGTCGCTGGGCGGGGCCGCACCGGTGGCCGCCCCTGGCGTGGGCGTGCCGGCCAGCGGGCTGCTGGCGTGGGCGGTGGAGCTGGCGCTGCATCGCTGGGAGCTGCCGTTCCAGGTCTGGCCGTTTTTGGCGGTGGCGGCCAATGCCCTGTTCCTGTCGCTGCTGTGGCGCGACCTGGCCGGCGTGTTCGGGCGTGGCTGGGCCAGCGGCCTGACCCTGCTGGTGGGCTGCAACCGGCTGTTCCTGCTGCCGATCGCTGCCGGTGGCAGCCAGGCGGTGGGCTTGCTGGCGTTCTATGGTCTGTGCCGCACGCTGCGCCGCCTGCAGGCACCGGTGGAAGCGTTCACCTATCTGCGCATCGCTGGCTGGCTGTGCATCCTGCTGTGCCTGGACCTGCAGACGCTGGCGCTGTCGACGATGGTGGCGCCGTGGCTGCTGCTGGTGATGCCGCCGCAACTGCTGCGCAAGGCGCCGGGGTCGTTCTACCTGGTGTGCTACCTGCCAGTCGTGTTCCTGGTCGGCATGTGGGCCTACGTCAATCTGACCGTGTTCAACGCGCCGTGGCCGACGCTGTCGAGCATTGCGCAGGGCGCCCATCCGCTGCCGTTGCCGCTGGCCGCGCAGGCGCAGGACTGGTTGCCGGCAGTGCGTTGGGGCGTGGCCGCGCTGGCCTGCTTCCCGGTGCTGGCGCTGCTGGTGCGTGCGCGCAGCGCGGCGCTGGCCCGCGGCGTGGTTGCCAGTGCCGGCACCGTGATCTGCGCGGCGGCGCTGTCGTTCGCCTTCGGCTGGGCCGGGTTCGATGTGCTGGTGCTGCTATGGGTGCCGGCCGCGTTGCTGCTGCGCGCCCTGCAGCCGGACCAGCGCAGCCAGGCTGCGGGCTTGCTGCTGCTTGGCCTGCTGGGTGCCGCCTGGGTGCAACCGCAAGGCTGGGGGAGCTGGCTGCGCGCGATGCCGGCCGACGAACAGGCGCTGCTGCAGGGTGAGGCGGTGGTGATGACGGCGCCGGCCTCGCTGCCGTTGGGGCGCGCGGTTGCGCAGCCGGTGAATGCGCCGGTGGTGTCGCAGGGCGCAACGCAGATGCCGTCCGTGCTCGATGCATCGACGCTGGCCAGCGCGCCCGACGCGGCCGCAGGCCCGACCACCGGCAGCAGGGCACCGTCGGACACGACGCAGGCGACCCTGGGCGTGACCCACTGCGTGCAGGGCACGGCAGCGTCGACCAGCGAGGCAGCGGCCGCATGTTCAAGCGCGTTCTGACCTTCGTCGCGGTGCTGGGCGTGTGCCTGCTGGCCAATGGCTGCAATGCGGCCGCGCCGATGTGGATGGGTGCCAACGTCAAGGTCTCGGCCAACGCGCCCTGGGAAAGCCCCGCCGCGGCGCAGTCGCTGCAATCCCTGGCCGCCACCGGTGCCAGCAAGGCCTTGCTGGTGGCGTTCGTGTGGCAGGCCACGCCGCAATCCAGCGACCCGGTGCTGGGCAGCGACAGCAGCCTGGAGGCGATGCGGGCGGCACTGCGACAGAGCCATCGCGCCGGCCTGAATCCGACGCTCAAGGTGCATGTCTGGATCCCCGGCCACTGGGCTGGCGAAGTGGCGCCCGGCGACCAGGCGGCCTGGTTCGCCGCGTACCGGAAGGCGCTGTTGCCGCTGGCACGGCTAGCCGAGGACGAACACGCCGAGGCGCTGGTGATCGGCACCGAGCTGCGCAAGCTGCAGGACGCGCCGCAGTGGCCCGGGCTGGTGGCGGCAGTACGCGAGGTCTATCGCGGCAAGCTGTTGTACGTGGCCGACGGCATGGAGTACGCGGAACGCTTTCGTTACTGGTCGCTGTTCGATGCGGTGGGCACCAGCCTGTATCCGCGCCTGTCCGAGGCAGCCAAGGCGCGCACCCAGGAAATGAACGCCGCCGCGCAGCGGCTGCAGCAGCTGGGGCAGCGCGTGGGCAAGCCGGTGTGGGTGGCCGAGCTGGGCCTGCGCTCGGCGCGCGGCAGCCTGGCCGCGCCATGGGAAAGCCCGGAGCAGCGCACCGCGACGGTGGATACCCGTCTGCAGCGGCAGGTGCTGCAGCAATGGCGCACGGTCTTGCAGGCGCACGGCATGGACGGCATCGCGCTGTGGTGCTGGTACACCGACCCCACCGCCGGTGGCCCGGGCGACAGCGACTTCACCGTGCAGGGCAAGCCGGCGCAGCAGGTGCTGGCGCGCTGAGACGCTGAACGCGCAGTCGTGCCAGGCGACGGGCCAGCGTGGCGCAGCCAGCGGTCCGGTCATGCCCACTTGCACGCGCGCGCTGCCGCTGCGGGCATAATCCGACGGCATGATCATCCATTCGCTGCTCGACACCGACCTGTACAAATTCACCATGATGCAGGCGGTGCTGCACCAGCACCCGGCCGCCCAGGTCGAGTACCGCTTCAAGTGCCGTACGCCCGGCGTGGACCTGGCGCAGTTCATCGATGAGATCTCGCGCGAGATCGACGCGCTGTGCCGGTTGCGCCTGCGCGAGGACGAGGTGGACTACCTGCGCAGCCTGCGCTTCATCAAGCCGGACTTCGCCGACTTCCTGGCGCTGTTCCACCTGGACCGCAAATACCTGCAACTGGCGGCGTCCAGCACCCACCCGGGCGAGATCGAACTGACCATTCGCGGGCCCTGGCTGCACACCATCCTGTTCGAGGTGCCGTTGCTGGCCATCGTCAACGAGGTGTGGTTCCGCAACACTTCCGAGCCGGATTTCGAAGAGGGGCGCAGCCGCTTGCGCGCCAAGGTGAGCAGCCTGCGCGGCATGCCGGCCGGCTGCAAGATCGCCGATTACGGCACCCGGCGGCGCTATTCGCGGCATTGGCACGGCGAGCTGCTGCCGTTGCTGCGCGACGGGCTGGGCGAGCAGTTCGTGGGCACCAGCAATGTGTATTTCGCCAAGCATTACGGCCTGACCCCGCTGGGCACGATGGCGCACGAATACCTGCAGGCGTTCCAGGCGCTGGGGCCGCGGCTGCGCGATTCGCAGGTGGCCGCGCTGGAGTCGTGGGCGCGCGAGTACCGCGGCGACCTGGGCATCGCGCTATCGGATGTGGTGGGGCTGGACGCGTTCCTGCGCGACTTCGACCTGTACTTCTGCAAGCTGTTCGACGGCATGCGCCACGATTCCGGCGACCCGTTCGAGTGGGGCGAGCGGGTGATTGCGCACCTGCAAGCCCATCGCATCGATCCCAGGACCAAGGTGCTGGTGTTCAGCGATGGCCTCAATATCGACAAGGTGATGCGGCTGTACCAGCACTTCCACACCCGCTGCCGGCTGGCGTTCGGGGTGGGCACCAGCCTGACCAACGACCTGGGGCCGACGCCGCTGCAGATCGTGATCAAGATGGTCCGCTGCAACGGCCAGCCGGTGGCCAAGCTGAGCGATTCGCCCGGCAAGAGCATGTGCGAGGACGCCGGCTACCTGCGCTATCTGCGCGACGTGTTCGGCCTGCCGCCGATGCCGGAAGGCGCCTGACCGGTAGCGGCAACCACTGACGCAGGCCGGCAGTAACTGCCGAAAAGGACCGGCGGCTGTCAGGGAATGCCCGGAAAAGTGAGATGCATCTCTCAATTGCCAGTTGGCAAACGTTAACATTGGCATCACGCTTGCATCACTTTTGGCGCATGCGTCGTATGTGACGTCCCTCCCTCGCGAAGCCTGTCGAATGTCCGCACTCGATCCACTGTCGCTCTATCGCACCCGCAGTTGCTCGCGCCAGTGGCTGGGCTTCGTGCGGGCGATGGCCGAGGAATTCGGTGCCGAGTTGCCCGAGCACGATCTGGCCACCCTGATGGCGCGTATCGGCCGCCGTTTCGCGCGCGAGCACCGGCTTGCGCCCTGCACCACGCTGGATGAGGTGCAACAGGCCGCCAATGCGATCTGGGACGGCTGCGACTGGGGCCAGTGCACCATGGACGAACATGCCGACCATGTGCAGATCCGCCATGGCGGCGCGCCGTTGGGCGTGGCCCTGGACGGCGCGGCGTGGAGCGATGGGTTCTTGCAAGGCGTGTATGAAGGGTGGTTCCAGCAATTGGGGATGCTGGCAGGCCTGGCGGTGCAGACCGTTCCGGGCGAGACCGTCGATCTGCGCCAGTTCGTGCTGGCGCGGACGGCATGAGCATGTGTGATCGGGCAAGGGGACAGTGATGGCATCGAAGGACACCAAGAATGCACCTGGGCATGACGATGTCTCGGGCCTGTTCGCGCGGTTGGGGACGCAGGCGAGCGAGGGCTACCACGACTTCGCCTACACCCAGCTGCCGCCACGCAAGCCGACCGATGCGCCTGCACCGGCCGAGGCGGTGACGCCCGTACCGGACGCGGTGATGCCGCCCCTGCCGACAGCGGCCCCGGCGCCGCACGCGCCAGCCGTGCAGGCGCCGGGTACCGCGCAGGCCGCAGCACCGGACGACGCGGTTCCCGAGCTGACGCCAGCCGATGCGCTGGCGCCGCTGCGCAAGCTGCGCCAGCTCGACGAGTCCGGCCCGCGCGGCCTGCCGACGCCCGAGCGGCCGGCGCATACGCCGCTGGAACGCCTGTTCCAGCGCCTGTTGCAGGCCGACGCGCGCACCTCGGCACAGAGCCCGCTCAAGCGGCTGCGCTCGCGTTGATTCCCGTAGCAGAGTGATCCCCGGCAAGCGCCCGCGCGCTTGTTCGTTTCCGTTTTGCCGCATGCCGCCACGCCTGAAAGGATTTGTCCGATGACCGCTGCCAGTGTCCGTTCCGCATCACCGCTGCCAAGGCTGGCGACCTGGGCGCTGTGGCTGCTGGGTGCGTTGCTGCTGGTGTTCGTGGTGGCCGTGCCGATGGACGTGAACCAGCAGCTGGTGTTCTCCGGCGTGCTGTTCGCCGTGGCGCTGGCGGTGCGCAACCGTGGCGGGCGGGTGGTCATCCTGATGATGATGGGCATGTCGCTGGCGGTGTCGTGCCGCTACATCTGGTGGCGCATGACCCAGACCATGGGCGTGGGCAGCGCGGTGGATTTCATTCTCGGCCTGGGCCTGCTCGGCGCCGAGCTGTATGCGTTCGTGATCCTGGTGCTGGGCTATTTCCAGGTGCTGTGGCCGCTCAACCGCAAGCCGGTGCCGTTGCCGGCCGACCAGAGCCTGTGGCCAAGCGTGGATGTCTTCATTCCCACCTACAACGAGCCGCTGTCGGTGGTGCGCACCACCGTGCTGGCCGCCAGCGTGATCGACTGGCCGGCCGGCAAGATCACCATCCACCTGCTCGATGACGGCCGCCGCGACGAGTTCCGTGAGTTCTGCGCCGAAGTCGGCATCAATTACGTCACCCGTACCAACAACGCGCATGCCAAGGCCGGCAACATCAATGCGGCCTTGAAGAAGTGCAGCGGCGAGTACGTGGCGATCTTCGACTGCGACCACATCCCGACCCGCTCGTTCCTGCAGGTGGCGATGGGCTGGTTCCTGCGCGACACCAAGTTGGCGCTGGTGCAGATGCCGCACTATTTCTTCTCGCCGGATCCGTTCGAGCGCAACCTCGACACCCACGGCAAGGTGCCCAACGAGGGCGAGCTGTTCTACGGCCTGCTGCAGGATGGCAACGACCAGTGGAATGCCACGTTCTTCTGCGGCTCGTGCGCGGTGATCAAGCGCACCGCCTTGGAAGAAGTGGGCGGGGTGGCGGTGGAAACCGTCACCGAAGATGCGCACACCGCGCTCAAACTGCAGCGCCGCGGGTACCGCACCGCCTACCTGGCGGTGCCGCAGGCCGCAGGGCTGGCGACCGAAAGCCTGTCCGGCCATGTGGCACAGCGCATCCGCTGGGCACGCGGCATGGCGCAGATCGCGCGCATCGATAACCCCTTGCTCGGCCGCGGGCTCAAGCTCTCGCAGCGGCTGTGCTATCTCAACGCGATGCTGCACTTCTTCTACGGGCTGCCGCGCATCATCTACCTCACCGCGCCGCTGGCCTACCTGTTCTTCGGCGCGCATGTGATCCAGGCCTCGGCATTGATGATCCTGGCCTATGCGCTGCCGCACATCCTGCAGGCCAACCTGACCAACCTGCGCGTGCAGAGCCGGTTCCGCCATCTGCTGTGGAACGAGGTCTACGAGACCACGCTGGCCTGGTACATCTTCCGCCCGACGCTGGTGGCGCTGATCAACCCCAAGCTGGGCAAGTTCAACGTGACCCCGAAGGGCGGCCTGGTGGCGCGCAGCTATTTCGACGCGCAGATCGCAAAGCCCTATCTGTTCCTGCTGCTGCTCAACGTGGTGGGCGTGGTGGCCGGCGTGCTGCGGCTGATCTATGTCGGCGGCAGCGGCGAGCAGCAGACGATCTGGTTCAACCTGGCCTGGACGCTGTACAACATGGTGCTGCTGGGCGCCACGATCGCCACTGCCAGCGAAACCCGCCAGGTGCGCAGCGCACACCGCGTGCCGCTGGATATCCCGGTCAACCTGTACCTGCCCGACGGCAACGTGCTGCCCAGCCGCTCGTTGAATTTCTCCACCGGCGGCATGGCGATCAAGCTCGATCGGCCGCAGCCGATCGAACCCGGCCTGCCGGTCCAGATCGGGCTGAGCCATCGTGGCATCGAACAGACCCTGCCGGCGGTGGTGCGGCAGGATCGCGATGGCCAGGTCAGCATCCAGTTCACGCAGATGTCGATGGAGCAGGAACGCTGGCTGGTGGCATCCACCTTCGCGCGCGCCGATATCTGGCTCTCGCAATGGGGCCAGCACGACCGCGATTCGTTCTGGCGCTCGATGGGCCAGGTGCTGGAAGCCAGTGCACGCGGCTTCGGGCGGCTGGGCCGGCATATGGTGGACAGTGCGCGGCAGGGCTTTCGCCCCTCGCGCCCGGTGGATCTGGAGTCGTGAGCGTGATGCGTGCTGTGTCCCTTTCCCTTGCCAAGAAGCCATTGATGCGAATGTCCCCCGCCGTGTTGACCTGCGCGCTCACCCTCCTGGCTGGCCTGGCGCAGGCGCAGCAGCTCGCGCCGACCGCGCCCGCAGCCGATGCGCAGGCCGCCGCGGCGACCGTGCCCGAGGCGCCGCTGCCCCCCGGCAGCGCGCGTGCGGCCACGCTGCGCGATCTGGGCATCGATTACGAAATCACCTTGCGCGGCGTGCAGGGCAGTGCCGGCGTGCCCTTCAGTGTGCGCAGCGACGAGATCGTCACTGCCGCCACGCTCAATCTCAAGTACAGCTACTCGCCCTCCTTGCTGCCGGACCTGTCGCACCTCAAGGTCACCATCAACGGCGTCACCGTGGCCACCTTGCCCACCGACAAGGCCAATGCCGGCAAGCTGCTCTCGGCGGACCTGCCGATCGACCCGCGCCTGATCACCGACTACAACCAGCTCAACCTGCAGCTGATCGGCCACTACACGCGCGAGTGCGAAGACCCCGACCACAGCAGCCTGTGGGCGAACGTGGACGCGGCCACCAGCCTGTCGCTGACCACCACGCCGCTGGCGCTGGCCAACAACCTGGCGCTGCTGCCGGTGCCGTTCTTCGACGTCCGCGACACCCGGCGTCTGGAGTTGCCGTTCTACTTCCCGCAGCAGCCGGACATGGACACGTTGCAGGCGGCCGGCACGGTGGCCTCGTGGTTCGGCACCCTGGCCGGGTATCGCGGCGCGGTCTTCCCCGCGTCCACCGCGAGCCTGCCGGCCAGCGGCAACGCCGTGGTGTTCGCCACCCCGGCCACCTTGCCGGCGCAGTTCGCCACCGCTGACAGCGGCGTGGCCGATATCCGCGGCCCCACCGTGGCGGTGGTGGTCAACCCCACCGATCCCAACGGCAAGCTGCTGCTGGTGCTCGGCCGCAGCAGCGAGGAACTGCAGCGCGCCGCCGCCGCACTGGCGCTGCGTGCGCCGTTGACCGGCGCGGTGGCCCGGATCGGCGAGATGTCCGCGCCGGCGCCGCGCCAGCCCTACGACGCGCCCAAGTGGGTGTCCAGCGAACATCCGGTGCGCTTCGGCGACCTGGTCACCCAGCCCGGCGCGCTCAATGTCACCGGCTACCACCCGGACCTGATCCGGGTCGGCCTGCAGCTGCCGCCAGACCTGTTCGTGTGGGAGCGCGACGGCATTCCGGTGGCGCTGAAATACCGTTACACGGTGCCGGAGGTGGATAACAAGTCCGCGCTCAACGTCAGCATCAACGAGTCGTTCGTGACCACGCTGCCGCTGACCGGCCGCCCGTTCGCCGAGTCCACCCCGATGCGCTGGTGGAACAGCCTGGGTGCGCGCGGCAGCATGCCGGTGCACCAGGACCTGAAGTTGCCGGTGGGCGCGTTCTCGGCCAATAGCCAGCTGCGCTTCCACTTCTTCTTCGATCGCCCGCAGGGCGAAGAATGCAAGAACACCTTCCCGGACGTGTCCGGCGCCATCGATGCCGATTCCACCATCGACCTGAGCGGCTTCCATCACTACATGGCGATGCCGAACCTGGCCGCGTTCGCAAACGCCGGCTATCCGTTCACGCGGCTGGCCGATCTGTCCGAATCGACCATCGTGCTGCCCAACAACCCGGGCGATCAGGACCTGGGCAACGTGCTGACCCTGCTCGGGCGGTTCGGTGCGACCACCGGCTACCCGGCGCTGCATGCGCAGATCATCGGCGCCAGCGCGGTGCAGCAGCACGCCGATCGCGATCTGCTGCTGCTCGGCAGCGCCACCTCGCAGCCCTTGTTCAAGCAATGGCGCGCTCAGCTTCCCATTGGCCAGGACGGGCAGAGCCGGCGTATCGGCCTGACCGACTGGCTGTTCGACAAGCTGCCCGGCTTCCTGTCCTTCGATGCGCGCCGCACCGACCTGCCCACCACGGCCGAGATCGCGCTGCAGCCGCAGCCGGACGATGTGCTGTTGATGGGCTTCGAATCGCCGCTGACATCCGGCCGCAGCGTGGTCGCATTCCAGACCGAAGACCCGGCCAACATGAGCCGCCTGTTCGATGCCTGGTTCGACCCGGCCCTGCTCAAGGATTTCCAGGGCAGCGTGGTATTGCTGCAGCAGAAGAAGGTCACCAGCCTGGTCGGCAACCAGACCTACTACGTCGGCCACCTGCCGCTGCCGACCTGGTTGCGCTGGTACTTCTCGCACCATCCGGTGTGGCTGGCGTTCACCGTGGTCCTGCTGGCGCTGTTGCTGGCCCTGGCCGCCCGCGTGCTGCTGCGCCGGCATACTGCGCAGCGTCTCAACGAAGGACAGGGCACATGAGCGCACATCACACCGGCAGTGCCATGACCCGCCGCCGCCTGCTGCGCGCCGGCGCGCTGGCCGGCCTGGCGGCGGTCCTGCCGGCGGGCGCCAAGCCGGCGCCGACGCAGTGCGGCGGCTGGCCGTTGTGGAATGCATTCGTCTCCAGGCACATCCAGCCCGATGGCCGGGTGGTGGATTTTCTCAATGCCGACCAGCGCTCCACTTCCGAAGGCCAGTCGTACGCGCTGTTCTTCGCGCTGGTGGCCAACGACCAGGTGCTGTTCGACAAGGTGCTGGGCTGGACCCGGCACAACCTGTGCGGCGGCCGTCCGGACCTGAACCTGCCGGCCTGGCTGTGGGGCCGCGACGAGGGCGGCACCTGGCGGGTGCTCGACCCCAACACCGCCAGCGACGGCGAGTTGTGGATCGCCTACGCGCTGCTGGAAGCCGGCCGGCTGTGGAACCGCCCCGGCTATGTCAAGGCCGGCCAGCAGATCCTGCAGCTGATGCGCGCGCAGGAAGTGGCCACGCTGCCCGGGCTCGGGCCGATGCTGTTGCCCGGCCGCAACGGATTCGTCGAGAAGGGCCGCTGGACGCTCAACCCCAGCTACCTGCCGATCCAGGCTCTGCGTCGGTGTGCCAGTGCCGATCCCAAGGGCCCATGGGCCGCCATCGCCGCCAACAGCGCGCGCGTGCTGCGCGACAGTGCGCCGGTGGGATTCGCCCCGGACTGGACGGTATGGGACGGCACCAGCTTCAGCGCCGATCCCAAGCGCGGCAATGTCGGCAGCTACGACGCCATCCGCGTGTATCTGTGGGCCGGCATGCTCGATGCCGGCGAACCGCTGCGCGCCAGGCTGCTGCAGGACCTGTCCGGACCGGCCGACCTGCTGGCGGCAGGCACCGGTTTCGCCGAAAAGATCGATACCGCGCGCGGCGTGGGCACCGGCGCGGTGCCGGTGGGCTTTTCCGCCGCGCTGCTGCCGTACCTGAGCGCCCTGGGCCAGCCCGCCTTGCTCAAGGCGCAGGCGCAGCGCATTCCCGCCGCCGCCCAGCCCGCGGCCGCCGCCCTGCCGTACTACGAACGCACGCTGGCCCTGTTCGGACAGGGCTGGCTTGAGAACCGCTACCGCTTTGCCGCAGACGGGCGCCTGTTGCCCGCCTGGAGAACGCCTGCATGCTCCGCAAAAACCTGACCCCGCTCTACCTCGCCGGCATGATCGACCTGTGCCTGCTCGCCTCACCGGTGCATGCGCAGACCAGCGCCACCCAGCAACTGGTCGGGCAGGGCAATTACTGGCATGACCAGGGCCGCGACGATCTGGCCGCCGACACCTGGAAGAAGCTGCTCGGTATCGACCCGGACCAGCCGGATGCCTTGCTCGGCCTGGCCCAGATCGACCTGGCGCAGGGCCGCCAGTCCGAAGCGCGCAAGCGCCTGCAGCAGCTGGAGGCGGCCCACCCGCAATCGCCGCAGGCCCAGCGCCTGCGCGTGGCGATCGGCGCGCGCGGCAGCGCCGGCGCCGGCGAAGACCCCAACCTGCGCAACGCGCGCCGCGCCGCGGCCGCCGGGCGGTATGTGGAAGCCGCGCGCAACTACGAGGCCGTGTTCGCCGGCAAGGCACCGCCGCCGAACCTGGCGCTGGAGTACTACCAATCGCTGGCGGGCACGCCCACCGGCTGGGAGCGCGCGCGCGACGGTCTACGCAAGCTGCAGGCCGGCGAGCCGGGCAATCCGTCGCTGCAGCTGGCCCTGGCCCAGGTGCTGAGCTACCGCGAACCCACCCGCCGCGAAGGCATCGCGCAGCTGCGCACGTTGGCGCAGCGCGCCGACGTGGGCGGCCCGGCGCGCACCAGCTGGCGCCAGGCGTTGCTGTGGCTCAACGCCAGCAGCGCCGATGCGCCGCTGTACCAGGCGTTTCTGGCCGGCACCCCGAACGATGCCGAAGTCACCGCCAAGCTCGGCCAGCTGAGCAACCGCCGCAGCGCCGAGACCACGCCCGCCGATCCCAATGGCGTTGCGCTCGGCGAAGGTTTCCGTGCGCTCAACGCCGGCAACCTGAGCGTGGCCGAACAACGCTTCACCCAGGTGCTGCGCGCGCGCGCGCGCGACCCCGAGGCACTGGGTGGGCTGGGCTCGGTGCGCCTGCGCCAGCAACGTTTTTCCGAAGCGCAGGAGCTGCTGCGCCCGGCCGCGGCCAGCAATGGCAAATGGAAGCCCGCACTGGACAGCGCGCGTTATTGGCAGCAGCTGCAGCAGGCCGAGGCCGCACGTGCGCGCGGCGACCTGGCGCAGGCACGCCAGCTGGTGGAGCAGTCGGTGCAGCTGCTGCCCAACGAGCCGGCCGGCCACGTGGCGCTGGGCGGATTGCAGGCTGCCGGCGACCCGGTCGCCGCCGAGGCCAGCTACCGCAAGGCGCTGTCGCGCGATGCCGACAATGCCGGCGCCCTGCAGGGCCTGGTCGGGCTGTACAGCCGCCAGGGCCGCATGCAGGAAGCCACCGAGTTGTTCAACCGCCTGCCGGCCGCCGAACGCGCTAAGTCCGGTGGGCAGGCCTTGCTGCGTTCCAACGTGCAGCGTGCGCGTGCCCGCCAGTCGCTGGAGGCGGGCGATGCGGTCAGCGCACAGGCCGAGCTGGAAGCGGCCATGGTCGAGCGCCCGGGCGATGCCTGGATCCGCCTGGATCTGGCGCGCCTGTACCGGCAGGCCGGCCGCCCCGATCAGGCCCGCAGCGTCATGGACGGCCTGCTCGCCGTGCATGCCGACCAACCCGAAGCGCTGCAGGCCAATGCGCTGTTCGCCCAGGAAAGCGGCGACTGGCAGGGCGCCTACGACAGCCTGGACCGCATCCCGGTGGCTGCGCGCACGCCGGAGATGACCCAGCTGCGCACCACCGCCTGGATCGAACTGCAGGCACGCCAGGCGCGCGGGCTGGTGCAGCAGGGCCGGGTGGGCGAGGCCCAGCAGTTGCTGGCGCGGACCGAAACCGCGCTGGGCAACCAGCTCGACGACCCGCAATTGCTGGCCGCGCTGGCCGGTGCGCATGCCGACGCCGGCAACACCCAGCGCGCGCTGGTGCTGGCCCAGCGCCTGGTCACCGGCGCCAACCCGCGCACCGAAGACCGCCTGCAATATGCCGGCGTGCTGCTGCGTGCGCAGCAGGACGCCGAGCTGTCGGCGGTGCTGCGCCAGCTGCAATCCACCACCATGACGCCGGAACAATTGCGCCGCTATCAGGGCCTGCGCAGCGCCTACACGCTGCGGCAGGTGGATGCCTTGCGCGAGCTGGGAAATCTGGAAGGCGCCTATGACGCGCTGTCGCCGATCCTGGCGCAGCAACCGGACAACCGCGACGCTCAGGCCGCGCTGGCGCGGCTGTATGCCGCCGCCGGCGACCAGCCGCAGGCGCTGGCGCTGTACCAGCAGATCCTGCAGCGCCATCCCAACGATCTGGACACGCTCACCGCCGCCGCCAACAGCGCCGCCGCGCAGTCGGATCTGCGCAATGCCGAGAGCTATCTGCAACGCGCGCTGGTGCAGGCACCGGAGTCGCCGGAAGTGCTGGCCGCGGCCGGCCGCGTGTATCGCAGCGCCGGCAAGAACCGCAAGGCCGAGCAATATTTCCGCGCCTCGCTGGCTGCGCAACAGCGCCAGGCCGGCCAGCTCGACAACGGCCTGCCGGCCGCACGCGGCCCCGCTGCTGTGGCCTCGTCCGGTCGCCCGCTCAATCCGTTCTCCGGCATGACCGGCAGCATGCCGCGCTCGCCGGCGGTACTGTCCGAGCGCATGCAGGCCGGTGACGCGTACGGCGAGGGTACGGTCGCCGCGCCGCCGGCATTGGCACGCTTGGCCGCTGCCGCTCCCTCCGTCGACAACGGCACCGATGTGTTGCCGCAACCGGTCAGCGCCAGCGCTGCGCCGACCATGCTGCCAGCACCCGGCAGCCGCACGCGCGCGTCCTCGCGCGACGATGCGCCATTGGCCACGCGCACTGTCGCGCCGATCGGCGCGGATGCCGGCCCACGCCTGACCAGGCCGGCCGCCCAGGCGCTGCCGCCGGTCGGCAGCGGCAACAGCGTGCTCGACGAACTGCGCGCCGTGCAGTCGGAGAACAGCGACCACCTCGCCGGTGGCGCGTTGTACCGCTCGCGCGATGGCGAAGACGGCCTGGGCCGCCTGGACGACATCGAAATGCCGGTGCAGGCCGAGTTCGCGGTCGGCGAAGGCAAGCTCGGGCTGACGCTGACGCCCACCGTGGTGGATGCCGGTACCGTGACCTCCGATTACGCTACCGCCAGCCGCTTCGGCAGCGGCCCGCAGACGGCGGTCAACGACGCGCTCGCCGCCGACCGCAGCTCGATCGACACGCTGACCAACTCCTCGGTCTACCAACTGCTCGCCACCGAAGGCAACACCGCCGCCACGCGCGAACGCCTGCGTCGCTATGCCTTGAACACCGGCCTGTTCGGCGAGCTGTTGACCGAGAACAACAACAGCACGCCGGCCGCGCTGGCTGCACTGGCCAACGAACCGCTGCCGGCGTACTTGCTCAGCGTCAATGCGTCCAACACCCCGATCGCGCAGCTGGCGCGCGACATCCTCGGCAACACCGCCATCAGCGAGCAGCTGGCCGCCGGCGACGGCGCCGCGTTGCAGGCCCTGGCCAGCAGCGATGCCGCCGCGCAGCAGACGCCCACCACGCTGGCCGCCACGCTCAACAGCATGGCCGCCACCGGCAACGGTGCGCGCCGGCTCAGCCAGGACGACACCGGCGTCGGTGTCGGCGTGCGCTACCGCAACGGCGGGTTCAGCGCCGATGTGGGCAGCACGCCGATCGGATTCCAGGAACAGAACATCGTCGGCGGTGTCGGCTATCGCGGCGAACTCGGCGAGACTGTGAGCTGGTCGGCCGATGCCTCGCGGCGCGCGGTCACCGACAGCGTGCTGTCGTTCGCCGGCGCGCAGGACGGCCGCAGCGGGCGCGAATGGGGCGGTGTCACCAGCAGCGGCATCGCGCTGTCGGCCACGGCCGACAACGGCCTGCTCGGTGGCTACGCCAACCTGGCCGCGCATCGCCTGAGGGGCAACAACGTGGCCGACAACGACCACCGCCAGGCCGACCTGGGCTTCTACGTGCATGCGCTGGAAACCCGCAACCAGTCGCTGACCGCCGGCGTCAACCTGACCGCCATGCAGTACGACAAGAACCTCAGTGGCTTCACCTACGGGCACGGTGGTTACTTCAGCCCGCAGGAGTATGTGGACCTCGGCTTCCCGGTGCACTGGAGCGGCCGCAGCGCAGGACAGACCGTCAACTGGAAGGTCGACGCCAGCATCGGCGTGCAGCATTTCAAGACCGACCCGACAGCGTACTTCCCCACCGACCCGACCCTGCAGCAGGCCGCCTACGATGCGGCGTCGCTGGCCGCATTGCTCGGCCTGGTCGACCGCTACACCGATCCGGTGTACGCCGGCCAGAGCCGCACCGGGGTGTCCTACAACCTCAGCGGCGCGGCCGAATGGCAGGTGGCGCCGCAGCTGTTCCTGGGCGGGCGCATGACCTTCAACAACGCGCGCGACTACAACCAGTTCAGCAGCAATCTCTATCTGCGGTTCGTGATGGACCGCCTCGGCGCCGCGCTTGGGCGTGCGCCGCAGGTGCTGACCTCGCCGTACGCCGCCGATCGTTGAGGCAGTGACGGCACGGCCGGTGGGCTCCACCCCGCCGGCCGTCGCCGCTGCATGCGAGCCAGAGCGATCGAGGCCTGCGGCCTGTGCCGGCGATGCATGCCGCGCACGTGCATGGATGCCCAGGCCGGCCTGCGGCGCACCGCCGGACACCGCACAAACGAACGGCGCCTCGCGGCGCCGTTCGCATCCCCATTACGGGTTGCAGGCGCGCCTTACGGGCGCACCTTGGTGGCGCAGATGAAGGTCGCCGCCTGCTGCACGCGGCTGATCGCTCCCTGGCCTTCCAGTTCGCGCAGATGGTCGTTCATGCAGCTCAGGTAACCGAAGCGGTTGCCTGCATTCTGCGTCTTGCACAGGCTGCTCTCGGCGGTGACATTGGCGCCGGCGATCAGGCCGCCGGTCTCCACGGTCGGCACCAGCGTATTGCAGTTGCCCAGCCGAGTCAGGCCGCGGTTCAAGGTCCAGCCGATGTCGGCAAACATCGCCGGGGTCAGGTCGATGTTCAGATGCGCCTGCACTTCCGGCGTATCGAACGGTTCCATCAACGCGTTCGGCTGCAGGTCGGTGTCGAAGTGCGAGAACGTCGAGCCGCCCGCCACCACGCTGGGGGCGTACAAGCGCGTGCGGCCGGCACTGTCGGTGCCCTGCAGCAGGTCCGGGTCCTCGTACAGCCCGGCCACGACCGCAGTGCTGCCCTTCAGGCGTGCGCCATCGGCCTGCGACACCATGATCGCCGGGATGGTGATGTCGGTGATCGGCGGTGCCGCGTTGCCCATGGTCTGCACGCCGGCGGCGTTGTTGGCCACGATCACGCCCACCGCGCCATTGAGCTGGGCGTTCTTGACCTTGATGGCGAAGGCGCAGGTGCCGCGGTCGATCAGCGCCACCTTGCCGGCCACCTCGGCCGCGTTGACGAACGGCGTCTCGCAGCCATCGGTGGCCGATGCGGCGGCGACGCCATCGTTGACCGTCACCACCGCGCGGGCGGGGAAATTGCCGGCGGTGGCCAGCGGGCCGAAGCTGGCAAAGCCCACCTCGAACTTGCCGGCGGCGGTGCTGGGCGCGGTGACCTGCAGCAGGGTACGCGGATCCAGGATCAAGGCCGCCTCGCGGTTGACGCGCGTGCCGGCCCATACCGTGCGGCCCGGCGTGCGCATCGCTTCGGCGCGCAGGGCGTTGGTCATGGCCGGATCGTCGAAGCGCTTGTTCTGCACGTTGTCGTAGGCCTGCGAGGTGTAGACGTCGGTCAGGCCGCTGCCCGAACCGAGCACACCGGTGGTCTTGTTGAGGAAGCCGGCAGCGCCCAGGCCGTGGCCGATCTCGTGCATGACCACATTGAGGAAGTTGATCTGGCCTTCCGGCGTCTTGCCGTCCAGGCCCAGGTACCAGCCGGAGCCGGCCAGGCAGTCGTCCTTGCCCAGGTCGCCGTTGAATTGCGAGAACACGTCGGCCGGATCGGCCGGATCGGGCACCAGGTCCTGCCCGGCGATCGCATCGCCCAATGCAGACGGGTACAGCGTATTGGGCTTGGCGCCGGGGAAGTTGTTGACGATCCAGTTGGGGCCGGCCTGGCCCAGGGTGCCGCCGGTGGCGGTACAGGTCAGTCGCGCGAACGAGGCGTAGACCTTGATCTCGACATTGCTCTGCAGCACCGCGCCCCACAGGTCCATTGCGTACTGGTAGGCGATGCGACGCTGCTCGCCCACCGAGCGCCCGGGGTTGCCGCCCAGCGGGGCAGCGGCGGTCGGGTCGTTCAAGCCGACCACGGTGCCCGCATCGCCATTGATCAGCGTGACATTGGCAGCCGAGGCGTGCAGCGGCGCGAGTGCGGCGCCCACGGCCAGGGACAACAGCAACAAGGGCTTATTCATGCGGCAGCGCTCCGTGCTCGGCGTGGGCGGGTTGGGTGTCGGCGTCGTCGCCGTGTTCGATCACGATCCGCCCATCGGCCTGACGGGTGGCGGTCAGCGAACTCATCTGCGTGGCCGGCAACTTGCGCGCCACGGTGCCGTTGGGCAGGCGACGCTCGGTGGCGCGGGCGGCGGCCTCGGTCTGCGGTATCGCCGTGCGGGTCGCGGCGCTGCGCGCAGCCGCGCCGGCCTGCCGGTCCAGTGCCGCGCTCTCGGCGTCGGTCAGCGGGCGCAGCTTGCCGGTGGCAGGATCGATGCCGACCTTGGAACTGGCGGCGACATCCTGCGCCCCGGCTAGCGCCGGCAGGCAGGCGATACACAGCACGCCGGACAACATCCATCCGGGCTTGCGAAAGCTCATCATCGTTGGGGTTTCCTTGGGTCCAACTGCAGAAAGAACGCCGTGCGAGATCCCGGCGTTCGGGAGAATCCTTCCGGTTTAGTCTGTTCATGACTGAATCATGAATCCGTGACTTGTGTCAATCTTTTGACAGGTCGGGCGTCTCATGCGAAGCAATGGCCTGAAAAAGTCAGCTTCGTGCTTGTGCTCGGCTGCTTGTTTGGATCCAAGACCCCGTCTGGCGCCGGCCTCAGTCAGAAATCCGACGCGGCGCCAAGAGGGGGCCGCCCGCCGTCTTCGGGCAGGTGCCGACATGGGCGGATGCGGTGCGGGCGACGCTGCGTGGGTCGTGCGCCGGCACATGGCGCGCCGGTCCGTCACACTGGCGTTTCGTGCCTGGCCCGCGCTTGCCGCGCAGCCGTGGGCCAGCGCGCGGCAGGGAAGTGATCGATGCCGTCGTGATCGGCGCGGGAGGGGCTTGAGGTGCGGCGTGATGGAGACGGTGGTGGACGACCCGGTCGCCGCTGGTCGCCTGGCGGGGTGCGCCAAGGGCGGCACGGAAAACCTGCCCCCGCAGGACGGAGCCGGTCGGTGCGTGTGCGCACTCGATCCATCCGCTCGTACACTGCGCGCCACGCGTCGCGGCGGGGCGTGAGCAGTCACGCCTGCACGCGTGCTCCGTCGCACCTTCGAGGACCTGCATGCACGCCGTCATCTATCACAATCCCGCCTGCGGCACGTCCCGCAACACCCTGGCGCTGATCCGGCATGTCGGCATCGAACCGCAGATCATCCACTACCTGCAGCACCCGCCAAGCCTGCAGAGGTTGCAGCAGCTGATTGCCCAGGCGGGTCTGTCGGTACGCGAGGCGATCCGGCAGAAGGAAACGCTTTATCTGGAGCTGGGGCTCGACGATCCGGAGCTGGACGATGCCGCCTTGCTGAGCGCGATGCTGGCGCATCCGGTGCTGATCAATCGCCCGTTCGTCCAGACGCCGCTGGGTACCCGGCTATGCCGCCCCGCCGAGCAGGTACTGGCCGTGTTGCCGCCCGCCACCGGCGCCTTCCGCAAGGAAGGCGGCGAGCGTGTGCTGGACGATACCGGGCGGCCGATCGGCGGCTGACCGCTGCGCTGTCTTGCAGCACGGCGCATGCGCGGTGGCAGTGACGGACCCGCCATCCGGACGGTGGACTGGCGCGCTGCCCCGGGGAGCGTGCGTTGCCCGGGCGGCCAGCGGGGGCAACGCCCACCTCGGGGCAGGCCATCGGCCGCTTCGCGCTCACCTCGACGTGCATCGCAGGCTCTAAGATCGCGTCATCGTTTTCGGGAGCATCCGCATGATTCGCCAGATCATCCGCATGGGCGACCAGCGTCTGCTGCGTGTCGCACCTCCGGTCACCAACCTCGGCAGCGCCGAACTGCAGGCACTGGTGGCCGACATGTTCGAGACCATGGACCACGCACACGGCGTCGGCCTGGCGGCACCGCAGATCGCGGTGGACCTGCAATTGATGGTGTTCGGTTTCGAGGCCAGCGAGCGTTATCCCGAGGCGCCACCGGTGCCGCGTACGGCGTTGGCCAATGCGCAGATCGAGCCGTTGTCGGAGGAGATGGAAAACGGCTGGGAAGGCTGCCTGTCGATCCCGGGGCTGCGCGCGGTGATTCCGCGCTACCGTCGCATCCGTTATCGCGGTTTCGCGCCCGACGGCAGCCCGATCGATCGCCAGGCCGAAGGCTTCCACGCCCGCGTCGTGCAGCACGAATACGACCATCTGATCGGTCGTCTGTATCCTTCGCGCATCGAGAACTTCGCTACCTTCGGCTTCGAAGACGTGTTGTCGTACGAGCTGTAGCCACGCGCCCGGCAGACCCGTGATCGTGGACGGATGCAGGCGGTGTCCCGTATCGGCGGGCGCATCGCGCGCTCAATCAGGCGCATCGCGGCACCGGCGCGCCTGCGCTCGTGCAAGCGCGTCCATCCGCGGGCGTGAGGTCACCGGTTGCGCGGGATCCGGTGCACACGCTTTCCCCGCTCCGGAAACAACAAGGGCGCCTTGCGGCGCCCCGGTCGTCCGTGTCGGCCTTACTTCAGCGCCTTGAAGCGCAGGCGCTTGGGGCCGGCATCGTCGCCCATGCGGCGACGCTTGTCTTCTTCGTACTCGCGGTAGTTGCCCTGGAAGAACTCCACGTGCGAGTCGCCTTCGAAGGCCAGGATGTGCGTGGCTATCCGGTCCAGGAACCAGCGGTCATGCGAAATCACGAAGGTGTTGCCGGGGAATTCCAGCAAGGCATCTTCCAGCGCACGCAGGGTTTCGATGTCCAGGTCGTTGGACGGTTCGTCCAGCAGCAGCACGTTGCCGCCCTGCAACAGCGTCTTGGCCATGTGCAGGCGACCGCGCTCACCGCCGGACAGCGAACCGACCATCTTCTGCTGGTCCTGGCCCTTGAAGTTGAAGCGGCCGATGTAGGCGCGCGACTGGATCTCCACGCCATTGATGTTGAGGATGTCCAGGCCGCCTGCGATTTCCTGGAACACGTTGTGGTTGCCTTCCAGCGCGTCGCGGCTCTGGTCCACGTAGGACAGCTGCACGGTCGGGCCGACCACGATCTCGCCGGAATCGGGCTTCTCCTGGCCGGTGATCATCTTGAACAGGGTCGACTTACCGGCACCGTTGGGGCCGATGATGCCGACGATGGCGCCCGGCGGCACGATCATCGACAGGTTGTCGATCAGCAGGCGGTCGCCGAACTTCTTGGAGACGTTCTTGAATTCCATCACCGAGTTGCCCAGGCGCTCGCCCGGCGGGATGAAGATCTCGTTGGTCTCGTTGCGCTTCTGGTAGTCCACCGACTGCAGTTCTTCCAGGCGGGCCAGACGCGCCTTGCCCTTGGTGCGGCCGCCCTTGGCGTTCTGGCGCGACCATTCCAGTTCCTTCTGGATCGCCTTCTGGCGCGACTTCTCCTGGTTGTCTTCCTGTTTGAGGCGCTCGTCCTTCTGGGTCAGCCAGTCGGTGTAGTTGCCCTTCCACGGAATGCCGCGGCCGCGATCCAGTTCCAGGATCCACTCGGCGGCGTTGTCCAGGAAGTAGCGATCGTGGGTCACCGCCACCACGGTGCCGGTGTAGCGCGCCAGGAACTGCTCCAGCCATTCCACCGATTCGGCGTCCAGGTGATTGGTCGGTTCGTCGAGCAGCAGCATGTCCGGTTTCTGCAGCAGCAGCCGGCACAGCGCCACGCGACGCTTCTCGCCGCCGGAGAGCTTGCCGACCACCGCGTCCCACGGCGGCAGGCGCAGCGCATCGGCGGCCACGTCCAGCTGGTTCTCCAGGGTGTGGGCATCGCCGGCGGCCAGGATCGCCTCCAGGCGCTCCTGTTCCTTGGCCAGGGCGTCGAAGTCGGCGCCTTCCTCGGCATAGGCCAGATACACCGCATCCAGCGCGGCCTGCGCCTGCAGCACGTCGCCCACGCCTTCCTCGACCGCCTCGCGTACGGTGTGCTCGGGGTTGAGCTGCGGTTCCTGTGCCAGATAGCCGACCTTGATGCCGGCCTGCGGGCGGGCCTCGCCCTCGAAATCGGTATCCACGCCGGCCATGATCTTCAGCACCGTCGACTTGCCGGCGCCGTTCAGGCCCAGCAGGCCGATCTTGGCGCCCGGGAAGAAGCTCAGCGAGATGTCCTTGATGATCTGCCGCTTGGGCGGGACCACCTTGCTGACGCGGTTCATGGTGTAGATGTATTGCGACATGGGTGCTCCGTGGACGCAGGCAGCCCGCCGGCCGAGGCCGGAGGCAGCGGAAAAGGGATTGCGTCGATTATACCGGCAACTGCCCGGAGCCGCGGTGGGCCGATCTGGAGCTAAACAGCAGCCTACCTATGACCTGAATAGGGAATTTCGTAACCGATTCCAGCAAGAATGCGTTAAGGCGGGCAGCGCCTTAATGAAATTGCGACATCGCAAACAGGAGCTGGTCATGAACCGCAAACGCATCGTTACCGTTGTGCTTTCCTCCATCCTGGCGCTGGGTTCCGTGGCTCCGGCTGCCTTTGCCGGGGACTGGGACCGCGACCACGATCGCCGCGGCCATGACCGCGACCACCGCGGCGACTGGCGCAACGACCGCCGCGACTGGCGCAACGACCGCCGCGACTGGCGCGACGATCGCCGGGCCGACCGGCGCGAATGGCGCGACGACCGCCGCCATTACAGCAACGGCTACCGTGAGGGCTATCGCGACGCGCGCTACCAGGATCACCGCTACGGCAATCGGGTCTATGTCTACGATCGCCCGTCCTACTACCGCGCCGGCCCGCCGCCGCGTCCGTATTGGGCCCGCGGCCAGCGCTATCACGGCCCGGTCTATGTGATCAACGACTACGACCGCTACGACCTGCGCCGCCCGCCGTACGGTTACCGCTGGCAGCGCGACGACCGCGGCAACCTGCTGCTGGTCGCCATCGCCACCGGCATCATTGCCGACCTGGTGCTCAACAACTAAAGCGCTGCGGCCAGCGGCGTCCAGCCGCTGGAGGGCAATGGAGCCGGTCATCACACAAGGGCGCACCCACGGGTGCGCCTTTGCCATGTGTGCGGCGCGAGCGCAGTTGGCCCGATTGGTCACCCGTGCGGCGGAGGCATACAATCGGCGGCCCTACTGGCTGCAGCTGCTCCGGAGCTTTGCATGTTCTCGCGCGACGTCCGACTGGAAACCTACGACCCCGAACTGGCCAAGGCCATCGCCGCTGAAGCTGGCCGCCAGGAGGATCATGTCGAGCTGATCGCCAGCGAAAACTACTGCAGCCCGCTGGTGATGCAGGCGCAGGGCAGCCAGCTGACCAACAAGTACGCCGAAGGCTACCCGGGCAAGCGCTACTACGGCGGCTGCGAGTACGTGGACATCGCCGAGCAGCTGGCGATCGACCGCATCAAGCAGGTGTTCGGCGCCGACTATGCGAACGTGCAGCCGCACAGCGGCTCGCAGGCCAACCAGGCGGTATATCTGGCGCTGCTGCAGCCCGGCGACACCATCCTGGGCATGAGCCTGGCGCACGGCGGCCACCTGACCCACGGCGCCAAGGTCAACGTCTCCGGCAAGCTGTTCAACGCGGTGCAGTACGGCGTCAACGAGCAGGGCCTGATCGACTACGACGAGGTCCAGCGCCTGGCCACCGAGCACCAGCCGAAGATGGTGGTGGCCGGTTTCTCGGCTTATTCGCAGAAAATCGACTGGGCGCGCTTCCGCGCCATCGCCGACAGCGTCGGCGCGGTTCTGTTCGTGGACATGGCCCACATCGCCGGCCTGGTGGCCGCGGGGGTGTATCCCAGCCCGATGGAGCATGCGCATGTGGTCACCTCGACCACCCACAAGACCCTGCGCGGACCGCGCGGCGGCATCATCGTCGCCAAGGGGGCGAGCGAGGAGCTGCAGAAGAAGCTGCAGTCGATCGTGTTCCCCGGCATCCAGGGCGGCCCGCTGATGCACGTGATCGCGGCCAAGGCGGTGGCGTTCAAGGAAGCGCTGGAGCCGGAGTTCAAGACCTACCAGCAGCAGGTAGTGAAGAATGCCCAGGCCATGGCCAACACGCTGATCGCGCGCGGCTACAAGATCGTCTCCGGCGGTACCGAAAATCACCTGATGCTGGTGGACATGGTCGGCCGCGATGTCTCCGGCAAGGACGCCGAAGCGGCGCTGGGCAAGGCCCACATCACCGTCAACAAGAATTCGGTCCCCAACGACCCGCGCTCGCCGTTCGTGACCTCGGGCCTGCGTCTGGGCACCCCGGCGATCACCACGCGCGGTTACAAGGAACAGGACAGCATCGACCTGGCCAACTGGATCGCCGACGTGCTCGACGCCCCGAGCGACGAGGCCGTGCTGGCGAGGGTGCGCGACGCGGTGACCGCGCAGTGCAGGAAGTATCCGGTGTATGGCTGAGGTGCCGGGATTGGTGATTCGGGATTGGGGATGCGCTGACGGCGCGCCTTTGCTTGTGCTGTTGCCAATCCCGAATCCCCACTCCCAAATCCCGGACGCCTGATGCACTGCCCCTTCTGCCAGCACAACGACACCCGCGTGATCGATTCGCGCGTGTCCGAAGACGGAACGACGATTCGTCGGCGCCGTGAGTGCGAGGCGTGCGGCGAGCGCTTCAGCACGTTGGAAACGATCGAACTGAAGTTGCCCACCGTGGTCAAGAGCGACGGCGGGCGCGAGGCCTTCGACGCGCGCAAGCTGCGCACCAGTTTCGACCGCGCGCTGCAGAAGCGGCCGGTGGCCGAGGAGCAGATCGAGGCGGCGGTACGCTCGGTGGTGCACCAGCTGCGCATGTCCGGCGAGCGCGAAGTGGGTTCGCTGCGGGTGGGCGAATACGTGATGGTCGAGCTGCGCAAGCTCGATCATGTCGGCTATGTGCGGTTCGCCTCGGTCTACCGCAGTTTTCAGGACGTGGCCGATTTTCGCGAGGAAATCGAAAAGCTCGAACGCGAGCTTCCGGTCGGCAGCGAGCAGCTGCCGTTGCTGGAAGCGGCGCTGGAACGCGCCGGCAAACCCGGCAAGCGCTGAGCGCGGTGCGCATCGCCTGCGTGGCGGAAACGCCGCAGCATCTGCCGGCCATTGCGCAGGCGCACCTGCAGGCGTTCGGCGCGTTGTTGCCCGACTGGACCCTGGACCAGGCGCTGGACGAATTGCGCAGCCACACGCGCGACGACGTCATTCCCACCACCTGGATCGCGCTCGATCGCGCGCACTGGCTGGGATCGGTCAGCCTGCTGGACACCGATGACGCCCGCCTCGGGGATTGGTCGCCCTGGCTGGCCTCGCTGTACGTGCGGCCGCAGGCGCGCGGGCAGGGCATCGGCCAGGCCCTGGTGGCGCATTGCGTGCAGGCCGCCGCACGCCTGAAGGTGCCGCTGCTGTATCTGTACTGCCAACCGGCGCTGGTGCCGTTCTATCAGCGTCTGGGATGGCAGACGCATACCGAACTTTTATTGGGGCCGATGCAGATCGTGGTGATGCGCATCGCCCCGCAGGAGACAGCACCGTGACCGATCATGCCGCCACCGCCGACGACCACCGCTGGATGGCGCAGGCGCTGCGCCTGGCCGAGCGCGGTGCCTACACCACCCGGCCGAACCCGATGGTGGGCTGCGTGATCGTGCGCGATGGCGTCTGCGTGGGCGAGGGCTTCCATCAGCGCGCTGGTGGTCCGCATGCCGAAGTGTTCGCACTGCGCGCTGCCGGCGAGCAGGCGCGTGGGGCCACGGCCTATGTCACCCTGGAGCCGTGCGCGCATTACGGGCGCACCCCGCCCTGCGCCCTGGCCTTGATCGAGGCTGGCGTGGCACGTGTGGTGGCCGCCATGGCCGACCCGTTTCCGCAGGTCAACGGCGGCGGATTCGCGCTGCTGCGCGAGGCCGGAATCGAGGTGGTCAGCGGCGTGCTGCAGGCGCAGGCGCGCGCGCTCAATCGCGGGTTCCTTTCGCGGGTGGAGCGGAGCAGGCCGTGGATACGGGTCAAGCTGGGCGCCAGCCTGGATGGACGCACTGCGCTGGCCAGTGGCCAATCCAAATGGATCACCGGCGGCGATGCGCGTGCCGATGTGCAGCGCTGGCGCGCGTGCGCCAGCGCCATCCTCACCGGCGCCGGCACGGTGCTGGCCGACGATCCGTCGATGACGGTGCGGCTGGGCGACGACACGCCGTTCGTGCCGCCGCTGCGGGTGGTGCTGGATGCGGGCCTGCGTACGCTTGCATGCGGCAACATCCGCCGGGGCGACGCATCGACCCTGTATCTGCATGGCGAAGAGATGACGCCGCCGCCGCTCGACGCTGCCGAGTTCGTCGGCATGCCATTGCACCATGGCCGTTTCGATCTGCAGGCCGTAGTAGCAGTGCTTGCCGAGCGCGGCATCAACGAGGTGCATACGGAGGCCGGTGCCACCCTGAGTGGCGCTCTCCTGCAGGCCGGGCTGGTCGACGAGCTGCTGGTCTACCTGGCGCCAGTGCTGCTGGGCGATAGCGCAAGGCCGCTGGTGGCGGGCCTGGACATTCAGACGCTGGCGCAACGCCAGCAGCTGCAGTTGCTCGACGTTCGTCAGTTGGGGCAGGACCTGCGCCTGCGCTACGCGCCCGTGACGGCTGGCTGACATCCGGCAAAGCGCCGTTCGAGCCACAGCAGTTGAGTCGCGCAGCAAGGCCGTCACCGCCTGTGCCAGGCGGTTGATGCGAACGGCTGCGAGGTGTGCTATGGCGATTCAAGCATGCCGGTGCGTACTCCCGCGCGCCGGATATCTTCCGGGCTTGGACGCGAGCCGGCCTGCTGCACATCTCATGGGTTGCGATGTGCGATCACACGCTGGCATTGACGCATCGCGAGAACTTCAGTCGCAGGCGTATACCGATCGTCGTTACGCGGTGTGCAGGCCTCACCACGCAGCCTCGATCCAGACAACAAAAAGGCCCCGCATTCGGGGCCTCGGTGATGCGATGACGCCGCCGATCAGAAGCTGGCGCGCACGCCGACCCGGTACTGATTCGCGTTGTCGATGAACTGGACTTCGCCGACCAGGCCCCAGGTGCGGGTGAAGTTGACCTGGCCGCCGAGGGTGCCGACGAATTCGCCTTCGTCCACGTCGCTGCCGTCGATGTAGCCGGCCTTGACCCACGCTTCGGTGCGCGGCGAAGGCTTGCCGCGCAGGCCCAGGTTGCCGAAACCCAGGGTGCTGGTATCGGACGAATCGCCGAGCGAACTATTGCCGCGGCGCAGTTCGGATTCGACCTTGGAGCGCAGTACGCTGATGTCGGCGATGAACTCGACCCGCTCGGTCATTTCCTGGCGGTAGCCGATACCCAGATTCGCCTGCTGCAGAGTGCCTTCGAGCACGAAGCCCGAGCCGAGGTTGAAGTCCTTTTCGGCGCGCTGGTAGCCGGCGAACACATAGACCGGTTCGGCGATCTGCCAGGAGCCGCGGATGTAGCCACCGTCCAGGTCGTCGGAATCGCTGTTCACGCTGATCTCGGTGCGATTCCAGCCGCCTTCGACATAGCTGTAGCTCAAGCCTTCAGCGGACGCAGCGAACGGTGCGGCGGCCAGCAAGGCGGCCAGAATGAGGGTGTTGCGCATGATGTACTTCTCTCCAGTGATATCCGTAAGTCCATCCCGTTGCGGGACGGCGAGCGACGTCTCCCGTCGCGGCGCGAAATTTAACAGAACCTTCACAATGCTGGCTATGGGGGAATTCCCGACATGACGCAGCGTCCTGCCAGCGTGCGTGCTGCGGCCAGCAATGCCCAGGCGAGGCGCTGTTAAACTCTCCGGGCCGGTTCGCCGGCACTCACGAACGTCTTCAGGGCGGGGTGCGATTCCCCACCGGCGGTAGGCATGTGCAAGCGTGCGAGCCCGCGAGCGCTTCGCCGTCGCCCCGCCCCGTGCGGACACGCCGGCGAAGGTCAGCAGATCCGGTCCGATGCCGGAGCCGACGGTATAGTCCGGATGAAAGAAGACGGCCAATGCGCAGCCTTGCGGCTGTGCGTGCGCCTGTTTGCTTTGCCTTGTGGCGTTTTTCGCTCAACTCCTGCGAGAAACGACTATGTCTTTGCATCACCCGCTGCACTTTCCTGCACCTGTTCACCGCCCGACGTCTACGCAGCGCCCGCTGCAGGAGGGAGCGCACTGATGTTTACCGGAATCATCGAAGGCGTCGGCCGCCTGGCCGCGCGCCAGCCGCAGGGCGGCGATGTGCGTTTCACCTTTGCCACCGGCAGCCTGCCGTTCGACGCGGTGCAGTTGGGCGAGAGCATCGCGGTCAATGGCGTGTGCCTGACCGTGATCGCGTTCGACGCAACCAGCTTCCAGGCCGATGCATCCACCGAAACCCTGGCGCTGACCACGCTGGGCGCGCTGCCCGAAGGTGCGCTGATCAATCTCGAACGCGCGATGCGCCCCACCGACCGGCTGGGCGGTCATCTGGTCAGCGGACATGTCGATGGCCTGGGCCAGGTGCAATCGGTCCATGACGATGCCCGCGCACAGCGCTGGCGATTTGCCGCACCGCCCGAGGTGCTGCGCTATGTCGCCAAGAAGGGCTCGATCTGCGTCGATGGCGTCAGCCTGACCGTCAACGCGGTGGACGATGCCGGCTTCGAGGTCGCGCTGATCCCGCATACGGTGGCAAACACGGCGTTTTCCGCAACCGCGGTGGGCGCGGCGGTGAACCTGGAGATCGACCTGGTGGCGCGCTATGTCGAACGCCTGCTCGGCACGCGGGGTGCGGCATGAATTTCGCACCGGTTCCCGAGTTGATCGAAGAACTGCGCGCAGGGCGCATGGTGGTGATCGTCGATGACGAAGACCGCGAAAACGAGGGCGACCTGATCATGGCCGCCGAGCTGGTCAAGCCGTCTGACATCAACTTCATGGTCACCCACGCGCGCGGCCTGGTGTGCCTGTCGCTGACCCGCGAGCGTTGCGCGCAGCTGGGCCTGGCGCCGATGGTGCGCAACAACACCGCGCAGTTCCAAACCAACTTCACCGTCAGCATCGAAGCGGCCGAAGGCGTGACCACCGGCATCTCCGCCTACGATCGCGCGCACACCGTGCGCACGGCAGTGCGTGCGGATGCCAAGCCGCAGGACCTGAGCCAGCCGGGGCACATCTTCCCGCTGATTTCCCAGCCTGGTGGCGTACTGACCCGTGCCGGCCACACCGAGGCGGCCAGCGACCTGCCGATGCTGGCCGGGCTGGAACCGGCCGGGGTGCTGGTGGAAGTGCTCAACCCGGACGGCAGCATGGCGCGTCGCCCGCAGCTGGAAGTGTTCGCGCGCGAGCACGGGCTGAAGATGGGCTCGATCGCCGACCTGATCGCGTACCGGCTGGCCAACGAGCACACCGTCGAGCGGGTGGACGCGCGCGAGATCACCACCGAGTTCGGGCCGTTCCAACTGGTGACCTACCGCGACCGCATCGCCCACGACCTGCACTTCGCCCTGGTGCGCGGCACGGCCGATCCGCACACGCCCACGCTGGTGCGGGTGCAGGTGGAGAACCCGCTGGCCGACCTGCTGCACTGGCAGCGCGAGGATTTCGGCGTGGCCGCCACCGACGCCTTGCGTGCCATCGCCGCCGAAGGGCAGGGCGTGATGGTGGTGCTGTCGGCCCCGCGCGACAGCGAGTCGCTGCTGGCCCGCTTGCGCCAGCAGCCGGAGGCCGCCGCCAACGCCAAGGACGTCAGTCAGTGGCGGCGCAACGGTGCCGGCGCGCAGATCCTGGCCGAACTGGGCCTGGGCAAGCTGCGGGTGCTGGGCACGCCGCGCCGCCAGGTCGGCCTGGCCGGCTTCGGGCTGGAAGTGGTGGAGTACCTGGAATGCCACCCGGGCCAGGGCGTGCGCTCGGTGCCGCCGGACGCGGTGCCGTAGGTCATGCTGCGCCAGCGCCGCGCTGTCGCGTGGCGCTGGCGCAGTCCGGCGACAACGCGCCGTCCGCGGTGCGGTCGCAGGCGGCGCCCGGTTGCCGCCTGCCCGTCGCCTGCCCGCACGGCAGCGTCGCCCAATGCCAAGCGCTCGGCGCCAAGGCAGGGCCTGCTTTGCCGGGCCGCGCCATGCCGATGCCCGCCGGGGCCGGCCCCGGCAGCTGTTAAACTTCCCGCCCCCTCGAGTTGCCGACCCGCATGACCCACTACGAAGGCGATCTTCGCCCCACCACCGCGCGCTTTGCGATCATCGCCAGCCGCTGGAACGCCCGCATCACCGACGTGCTGGTTGCCGGCGCGCGCCAGAGCCTGGCCGGCAACGGCATTGGCGAGGACGCCATCGACGTGATCCGCGTGCCCGGCGCCTGGGAAATCCCGATCGCCGCCAACCGCGTGGCGCAGTCCGGCCAGCATGGCGCGATCATCGCGCTGGGCTGCGTGATTCGCGGCGATACCCGCCATTACGAACACGTGGCCGACCTGTGCGCCGAAGGCCTGATGAGCGTGCAGCTGCAGACCGGCGTGCCGGTGCTCAATGGCGTGCTGGCGGTCGAGCGCGTGGAAGATGCCGAGGCGCGTGCCGGCGGCAGCCACGGCAACAAGGGTGAGGAATGCGCGCTTGCCGCGCTGGAACTGGTGAATCTGATGGAGTTGTTGCCATGAGCAAGTCCGGTGGACACGCCCGCCACGGCCGTCGCGACGGCATCGACCCGGTGCTGCGTTCGCGCGCGCGCCGGCGCGCCTTGCAGGCGGTGTATGCCTGGCAGATTTCCGGCGGATTCGCCAAGCAGGTGATCGCCCAGTTCGCGCATGAGCAGGCGCACGAAGTGGCCGATCTGGCGTACTTCGAAAGCCTGGTCGATGGCGTGATCGCCAACCGTGCCGAGCTGGATACCGCGCTGACGCCGTATCTGGATCGTGGCGTGGAAGAAGTCGATGCGATCGAGCGCGCGGTGCTGCGCCTGGCCGCCTACGAGCTGCTGTACCGGCAGGACGTGCCGTACCGCGTGGTGATCAACGAAGCGATCGAAACCGCCAAGCGCTTCGGCTCCGAACATGGCCACACCTACGTCAATGGCGTGCTGGATCGCGCCGCGGTGGAGTGGCGCAAGATCGAGTCGGGCGCCTGAGGCTCCGCGATTCGGCATTCGTGATTCGGGATTGGCAGCGAGCGCCGGTCCGGCTGATGCAAGGTGCGAGCGCCTTTGCTCGAATGACCTTGAGTTGATCCGCCATGGCTGCGCTGTCGCATCCGTCGACAGGACGACTGGCCAGCTGCTCACACAGCCTGCTGTTACCACTCCCGAATGCCCAATCCCCACTCCCGGTCCTGCAAATGCCCGAATTCGATCTGATCGCCCGTCTGCGCGCCCGCATTGCCGCGCGTGCCGATGTGCCGTTGGGCATTGGCGACGATGCGGCACTGTTGCAGCCGCCGGCCGGTGAGCAGTTGGCGATCACCGCCGACACGCTCAATGCCGGAGTGCATTTCCCGCACGAGACGCAGGCCGCCGATGTCGGCTGGAAGACGTTGGCGGTGAATCTCTCGGATCTGGCCGCGATGGGCGCGCAGCCGCGGTGGTGCACCTTGTCGCTGTCGCTGCCCAGCGACGATCTGGCCTGGGTGGACGGGTTTGCCGATGGCTTCTTTGCGCTGGCCGATGCGCATGACATCGCCTTGGTCGGCGGCGATACCACGCGCGGGCCGTTGTCGTGTGCAGTGACCGCCATCGGCAGCGTGCCGCCAGGCGCGGCACTGCGTCGCGATGCTGCGCGCGTGGGCGATGACGTGTGGATCACCGGGGCGCCGGGCGAAGCTGCCGCGGCATTGTCGCTGTGGCAGGCCGGCCGGCTGGATGTCACGCAGGTGGCGGCCAATCCGTTGCATGAAACCTGGCGCGGCCGTCTGCTGCGCCCGCGGCCACGCGTGCAGGCCGGCTTGCGTCTGCGTGGGCTTGCGCATGCCTGCGTGGATGTTTCCGATGGCCTGCTCGCCGACCTGGGCCATCTGTGCGAGCGTAGCGGTGTGGGTGCGCAGATCCTTTCTGCGGCGCTGCCGCCAATGCCGCGCGGCGCCGATTTCGACGCGCCGACGTGGCTGGGCTGGCAGCTGGGTGGCGGCGATGATTACGAACTGTGCTTCACCGCCGCCGCGCAGCACCGCGATGCGGTGCAGCAGGCGATGGCGTTCGCTGGTGTGGCCGCGACGCGTATCGGCCGCATCGTGGCCACACCGGGTGTGGTGGTGCACGACGCAGATGGCAATCCCTGGCATCCGACGCAGCGCGGGTATCAGCATTTCGTTGGCTGATGCGTGGGTTGGAGCGTGTGTAGCGGGATGCCATGTGGTGGTGGCGGGTTGAGACGGCGCGGCTGAGCTGATCGCTGGGTGCGTTACAGGCGAGGCGGTGGCGCCTTGTGCAAGGTCGGGTTGATGCTGTATCCGGGACTTGCAGATGCCGCCGGCTGCCCTCATCCGCCCTTCGGGCACCTTCTCCCGCCAGCGGGAGAAGGGAGCTTGCCGGTTGGGATCGGGTCGCGCCTGATGTGCCGCGCTGTCCACCTCCGCAAGGCAAACCTCCCGCCTCCCGCCTCCCGCCTCCCGCCTCCCGCCTCCCGAATCCCGAATCCCGAATCCCGAATCCCGAATCCCGAATCCCGAATCCCGAATCCCGAATCCCGAATCCCGAATCCCGAATC
>NZ_MDEC01000001.1 GCF_002939785.1 Xanthomonas codiaei | reverse complement strand
AACAGGCCCACTTCCAGGCTGAAACGCAGGCCGCGTTCCTGTGCCAGCGGCGCCATCAGGCTTTCCACTTCGGCCACCAGCTGGCGCACCGAGAACGGCTGCAGGTCCAGTTCCAGGCGTCCGGATTCGATCCGCGCCAGATCCAGCGCGTCGTTGACCAGCCGCAGCAGGTGCGCGCCGGCACGGCGGATCGATTCGGTGTAGCTGCGTTGCCTGGTGTCCAGCGCGGTCTTGAGCAACAACTCGCTCATGCCCAGCACGCCGGTCATCGGTGTGCGTACTTCATGGCCGAGCGTGGCCAGGAAACGCGTCTTGGCCAGCGAGGCCTGCTCGGCCAGCTCCTGCTTGTGCACCGCCAGCTGCCAGGCGCTCAAGCGGCGCAGGCGACGGCGGTACAGCAACACCGCGCAGGTGACGATGCACAGCACCAGCAAGCCCAAGGCCGCCAGGCCCCATGGCGACAACCACCACGGCGGCAGGACCTGGAACCGCAGGCTCTGGCTGGCCGACCAGATACCGTCGGCCGTGCGCCCCTGCACCTCGAGCACGTAATGGCCGGCAGGCAGGCGCGAGAACAGCCGCTCGCCGCTGGGACCGACATCGATCCAGTCCGGGTCGTAGCCGCTGAGGCGGAAGCGGTAGCTATTGGACTCGGAGTCGGCAAAGCTCAGCAGACGCGCGACGATATGCAGATCGCGATCGCCATCGCGCACCACCAGCGGCTGCACATGACTGACGTCCAGCCCACGCTCGCCACGCCGCAGCCCCACTCGCTCGATCACCAACGGCACGCGATGATCGTTGGGCTTGAGTTCGGCGGGATCGAAGATCACCAGACCGTCGGGCGTGGCGCCGACGATCATGCCCTTGGACGATTGCACCAGCGAGCGTGCCACGAACTGCGGATTGGGCAAGCCGTCATGCACGCCGAAGACCCGCACCCCGCGCGTGGCCGGGTCCACGCGGATCAGGCCGCGCATGCTCGACAGCCAGGCCACGCCATCGCCATCGATCACCAGCCCTTGCGGCGCCAACGCCGGAAATTGCTGCTCGGTGCCCACCGTGTCCAGATGCTGCAGGCGGCCGTTCTTCCACAGGTACCGATGCAGCTTGCCCAACCCGGCGAACCAGGCCACGCCACTGTCGCTGAAGCGGAAGGTGAAGATCTGCTCCGCGGGTGCGCCGGCGATCGCCTCGAACCGTTGGCTGGCGGCATTCCAGCGTTGCAGGCCACGGCTTCCTGCCAACCACAGCGCGCCATCCGGGCCGTTCTGCAGATCGTGCACGACCATGTCGCGCTCCAGCCCATGGCTGCCGCGGAACACCCTGCGCAGCAGCCTGCCCTCTTCGTCGCGTTCCTGCAGCCCGGTGGTGGTGCGCACCCAGATGTGCCCGTCGGCTGTCTGCTGCAGCGCCTCCATCGCGGCATCCTGTGTTTCATCCTGGCCATCGGCCCGCGCTTGCTCGTCGGCCATCTTCCAGCGGCGCAGCGCGCCATTGGCCGGGTCGTAGCGCACCAGCTCGCCGAAATGCCCCACCCAGACCCGGCCCTTGCGATCTTCGAGCACGCTGTAGGACCAGCTGCTCACCCCCAGGCTCGGCAATACCCGCTCCAGCTTGCCGACGGCCGGATCGACCCGCTCGAGCGCGCCGGCGGTGCCCACCAGCCAGAAGCGTCCATCGCGCGATTCGGCAGTGGCCTGGATGGCCAGGTTGCCGCCATGCTGGCCGTCTTCCTTGGAATTGAAGACCACCGCGAAGCGGCGCCAGTTCGACGGCAAATGCCAGAGCCCGCCGTTGGGACTGGCGAACCACACCCCGCCTTCGCGATCCTGGTAGGCCGACTCCCAGTTGGGGCGGATGCGGCCATGCGCGGACAGGCTGTACAGCGGCACATTGCTCACCTCATCGCCGATGGCGTGGCCCAGCCCGTCCAGCGTATCCAGCCAATAGCTGCCATCGTGGTCGCGCAGCAGCACGCCCAGCACCGGGAATTCGGCCGACACCTTCCAGTGATGCGGGCGCACGTTGCCCTCGGCATCGCGCCGGAACAGATGATCGTCGCTGGTGCCGATCCACACGCTGCCATCGGGATCGGCGGTGAGCCGGGTGATGATCTGCGACGCTGGCGAAGGAAACGCCTGTCGCTTGAAGTCCTTGCCGTTCCAGTGCGCAGCGCCGTCGGCGGTCCCCACCCACAGCGTGTCGTGGCGATCGACCTCCAGCCGGTAGATCGCGTTGTCGGGCAGGCTGCGCGGGTCGTCGGCGCGATGCACGAAATGCTCCAGCGTGCCGTCCGGTCGCAGCCGATACAGCCCGCTGCTTTCGGTGCCGAACCAGATGCTGCCGTCTTCGGTGGACTTGATGTTCCAGATCGCCGCACCGCGCAGCGCCGGATACCGCGTGCTGTCGTAGAAGGTGAAGCGATGCCGCGAGGTGTCCAGCATCGCCAGCCCCGCCATGCCGGTACCCACCCAGACCCGATTGCGCTTGTCGACATGGACCGCCCAGGCCTGGTTGTCGCGCAACCCGTCCTCGATACGCCAGATGCGGAAGTTGCGGCCGTCGTAGCGCGCCAGCCCATCGCTGCTGGCCAGCCACAGATAGCCATTGGCATCTTCGTCGAACCCGTACACCACGTTGGACGGCAATCCGTCGGCCACGGTCAGTTGCCGCGGCTGCGGCAGCACCGGCACACCGGCACAGGCCGACATCGGCCAGGCGACCGCGGCCGTCAGGCACACCCACAGCATGCACCTGAGCAGCGACATGATCGCCGGCACGCGGTAGCAGAGACGGATTGGTTGCAACATGCGCCCTTGTTCCCTTTCAACGCATAGTGCGGACCGCGCTGCATGCTGGCAACTCGCAGTGAGCTGGTGCATCGACTGCACTGTCCTGCGTTGGGTGCAATGGCTGCGGCCGGCCATCGGCTGCTCGCCAGGTACGCGGGCACGGCGCGTTGCAGGCAGCATCAGCCCGACACGGGAATCGACTGCGCGCGCGTGCGCGCCACGCGTGCGGCGGCAATCGCCTCCAGCAGCATGTCGGCGGTCACCGGCTTGCGCAGAAAGCCGTCGAACCCGGCGCTGTGCGCCTGCGTCTCGGCATCGCGATCGGCGCGTGCGGTGACCGCCAGCAACGGGAAGCCATGACCGAGCCGGCGCAACTGCGATGCCAGCGCAAAACCGTCCAGCCCCGGCAGATCCAGATCCAGCAGCGCCACATCGAAACCGCCATCGACCGCCTCGGACAGCGCCGCCAGGCCATGCGCAGCGTGCACCACGCGATGGCCGCGCCCGCTCAACAGCCCGCTGATCACTTCGGCCACGGTCGGGTCGTCTTCCACCAGCAGGATACGCAGCGGCTCGCCAGCCAGGGTGCGCGCCTGGCCGGCAGCGGCGCGCGGGGTCGAACGGTCGATCGGCAGCGGCAGGTCCACGGTGAACTGGGTGCCCACCCCCAGCCGGCTACGCACGCGGATCCGGCCCTTCATCGCCACCGTCAGTTCCTGGCAGATCGCAAGCCCCAGCCCGCTGCCGCCGTAGCGCGAACTGGTGCGCGCGCCCTCGCCCTGTTCGAAGCGCTGAAACAGTCGCTTCTGCTGCTCGGGCCCGATCCCGGGACCGGAATCGCGCACCTTGAAACGCAGGAACTCGCCACGCTGCGCAACCGCCAGCCCCACCTCGCCACGCTCGGCGAACTTGATCGCGTTACCCAGCAGGTTGATCAGGATCTGGCGCACCCGCGTGGCATCGCCCACCACCATCAGCCCGGCGGGCAGCTGGTTGCGGTAGCGGAACAGCAGCCCACGCGCCTCGACGATGGGATGCATGAAATCGGCCAATTCCTGGGTCAGCTGCGATGGATCGAACGGCTGCTGCACCAGCTCCAGCTTGCCGGCCTCGATACGCGCCAGATCCAGCGCGTCGTTGACCAGGCGCAGCAGATGCGCACCGGCCTTGCGGATCGCATCGACGTGGCTGCGCTGCCTGGCGTCCAGCGGCGTGGCCAGCAACAGTTCGCTCATGCCCAATACACCGGTCATTGGCGTACGCACCTCATGGCCGAGGGTGGCCAGGAAATGCGACTTGGCAACCGAAGCCTGCTCGGCCAGCTGTTGGCGCTGCCGTGCCAGCACCCATTCCTGCTGGCGCCGCACCCGCCGCCGCCATCCCCACACGCCAAGGCAGCACAGCAACACGCACAGCAGCACCGCCGCCAGCTGGGTGGGCGCACTCGACCACCACGGCGGCCGCACCTCCAGCTGCAGCGCGGGTGCGGCGATCCACTCGCCATCGCCGGCGCGCGCCTGCACTTCGATGCGGTAATCGCCCTGCGGCAGCCGCGAAATGACCCGTTCGCCGGTGGCGCCCTGTTCCACCCAGCGCTCATCGTAGCCCTCCACCCGGTAGCGGTAATGGGTTGCCGCAGGATCGACGAAGGACAGCAATCGCGCACTGATACGCAAGTCGCGGTCGCGCGCCTGCAGCACGATCGGCTGCTTGTGCGCAATCGGCTGCGGCCGCTCCGCATCATTGCGGCGGACCTGCACCGATTCGATCACCAACCGTGCCACCGGCGCCGGGGAAAACGGCCGCGCTGGATCGAACAGCACGATGCCGCTGGTGGTCAGCGCCAGCACCTGTCCACTGGGGCCGGTGACCGGAGGGCGCATCGAAAACTCGCTGTCGGGCAGACCGTCGCGCTGGCCGAACAGGCGCACCTGCGGCTGACCCCGTTTGTAGGCGAACAGGCCACGCGAGGTGGTCGCCCACACGGTGTCCGTGCCGCCCAGCGCCAGGCCACGGATTTCGGTCGACGGCAGGCCGTGCGAGCGCCCCACGCGCTCCAGCCGCCGCGCCTGCTGCCCGTCCCAGCTGTAGCGTTCCAATGCCCCGGAGCGCCCGACCCAGAATTCGCGCGGCGACACGAACGCCAGCGCATAGACTTCGGACTCGCCGCCATCGATCACCCGGCGGAAGCGCTCGCCCTGCCAGACCCACAAGCCATCGCCAGCGGCCACCCACGCCGAACCGTCCAGACGGATGAGCAGCTGTTGCACCATGCCGCCCACCTCGCTGAGGTCGCTGCCGAAGCGGAAGGTGGCCAGCAGGCGGCCGTCTGCCGCGCGCCGCTGCACCCCGCCTTCCACGATCGACAGCCAGAACTCGCCATCGACGCCGGGCGCCATCAGTTCCACCCGATGGGTGTCGGAGGTTTCGAATCCCATCGCGAGCCTGCGTTTTCGCCCGGTCCCGGGGTGATACAGGGTGACGCCGTCGCGCAGCGCGACCCACAGCGCACCATCGCCGGCCGGCAGCACCGACTGCACGGTTCCGCCACCGAGCACATCGCTGTGCAACACGGGCAGCACCTCGCCCTGGTCGCCGACCCGATACACCCCTTCGCCGGTGGTCACCAGGAAGCTGTCGCCGTCGGCGGCCGCGTTCACCAGATACAGGCCCTCCAGCTGCTTGCCCTGGGTCTCGAAGATGGTGGAAAAGCGCCGCCAGTCCGGCGGCAGGTAGGCCACGCCCTGCGAAATCAGTCCCAGCCAGAGCCCGCCCTGGCGATCCTGCATGACATCGAGCACCCCGCTGTGCGCAGTCAGAAAGCCGCTGCCACGGTCGCCCTCCATGACGCGCAGCGCGCGCTCGCCAGGCGCAACGCGGAAAAACCCGTCGGCCGCCCCTACCCAATAACCGCCGTGCACATCGTGCACCACGGTGCCGGCCCGCACGCTGGACGCCCCCACCCAGGGCGCGGGCTCGAGCACGCCGTCCGCTGTCACCCGGTACAAGCCCTTGGCGCTGCCCACCCACAGCGTGCCGTCGTCATCCTTGCTCAACTTCACCACCGTCGCGCTCAGGCGGTCCGGCGCAATACGCACGAACCGTTCGCCATCGCGCATCACCAGGCCGCTTGCGGTACCGATCCATAGCCGGCCACGCGCATCGACCAGCATGCTCAAGATGGTGTCGCTGGGAAGCCCGTCCGGCGCATCGGGAGTGGCAAGGAAGACCGTGACCCGGCCATCCTCCTCGCGGCGGCACAGGCCACCGCCACTGCCTCCGATCCAGATCGCGCCCTGCGCCTGCGCCAATGCCCAGACCTGCCCGGCGCAGGCGTTGGCCACGGCGGGAAAGGTCGTAAAGCCGGTGCGCTCGGCGTCGAGCATGCTCAGCGGCGAGCCGTTGACGCCCAGCCAGACCCGGTCGCGATCGTCGACCAGCAGGGTTTCCACTTCGTTGCCGGGGATCGAGCGCGCGGTCTACGGGTCGTGCTGCCACACCTGCAGGCCGATGCCGTCGTAGCGCGCCAGCCCGTCGCTGGTGGCCGCCCAGACATAGCCCTGCCGGTCCTGGGCCAAGGCCAGCACCATGCGCGAAGGCAGTCCCTCGGCCGGGCCGAAGCGACGCATCCGTGGCGTCTCGATCTGGTTCACCGCCATCGCGTCCATGCCGATCGACAGCAGCACGGACGCAAGCGCGCACAGCACTCGAATGTTCATTGTCATCCCTGTCCCGGCCACCTGCGCGATCGCGCACTCCCCGGCCGGACTGCACTGTACCTGCTTCGGTATGCGCGGTGACTACCCGGCAGCGCCACCGTCCGACGCATCCGCCGCCTCGGCGAGCGCCCGCGCCAGCGCGGTGGCCAACAAGTCCCCAGTGACCGGCTTGCGCAGGAAGCCGTTGCAGCCGGCCGCCATCGCCTGCGGCTCGGCATCGGCGTCGGCCCGCGCGGTCACCGCCACGATCGGGAAGCGCACCCCACGCGCGCGCATCTGCGCCACCAGCGCGGCCCCGTCGATACCGGGCAGGTCCAGATCGCACAAGCCCGCATCGAAGCTGCGCATGCTCACCTCCGCCAGGGCCGCCAGACCGTGCATCACATGCGTCACCGCGTGCCCGCGCGCCTGCAGCAGGCCCACGATCACCTGCGCCACCGTCGGGTCGTCCTCGATCAGCAACAGCTGCAGGGACGCCTGCTGCAGCGGCAGCACCGCACGTGCCGCGTCCTGCGCCCCTACAGGCAGCGTGGTCACCCACGGCAACGGCAGCTCCACCACGAAACACGCGCCCTGCCCCAACTCGCTGCTGACGCTCACCGCCCCGCCCATCGCCGCGGCCAGTTCGCGGCAGATGGCCAGTCCCAGTCCACTGCCGCCATGCCGCGCATGGGTGAGCGCCCCTTCGGCCTGCTCGAAGCGCTGGAACAGCCGCCCACGCTGCTCGGCGCTCATGCCCGGGCCGGTATCGCGCACCTCCACCCGGATGCCTTGCCCGGGGCGATGCGGCACGCCGGACACACGCAGCCGCACGCTGCCCCGCTCGGTGAACTTGACCGCGTTGAACAGCAGATTGAGCAGGATCTGCTGTACCCGGCTGGCATCGCCATGCAGCGCCGGCGGCAGCGCGTCATCCAGCTCGCAGGCGAACTCCAGCTGCTTCTGTTCGGCACTGGGACGCACCAGCTCCACCACCTGCCGGATCAACTGGCGCAGATCGAAATCGCGATAGTCCAGCGGCAGCTTGCCGGCTTCGATCCGGGCCAGATCCAGCGCATCGTTGACCAGCCGCAGCAAGTGCTTGCCGGCCGACTGGATCGCCCCGGCATAGCCCTGCTGCCGTGCATCCAACCGCGTCTGCAACAACAGTTCGCTCATGCCCAGCACGCCGGTCATCGGTGTACGGACCTCGTGTCCCAGTGTCGCCAGAAAGCGCGTCTTGGCCAACGACGCCTGCTCGGCCAGTTCGCGCTTGTGCTGGGCCAGCTGCCACTGCGCGCGCATGCGGACACGGCGGCGATAGGCGGCGGCGACCAGCGCGGCCAGCAGCAATCCGGACAGGCAGATCAGCGCGATGCCGACATCGCTGCGCCACCACGGAGGGCGGACCGAGAACTGCAGGCGACGCAGCTGCGAACGATTGCCCAGCGGGTCTACGCCCTGCAATGCGAGCTCATAGTTGCCAGGCGGCAGACTGGCGAATTCCCGGACCCCGGTATTGCCGGAGGTCTGCCATTCCGTGTCGAAGCCTTTGAGGAAGCTGCGGTACCGGTTGGACACCGGATCGGTGTACGACAGCAACCGGCTGACGACCTGCAATTGCCGGTCTCCCGGCCCCAGCTGGAACGGGCGATCCATCGGCAATGCGATACGGCTGCCGTTGCGGAGCACGCTCACGCGTTCCAGTTGCAGCGCCGGTACCACCGGTGCGCTGTCGGGCATGGCGGTGTCCAGCAGAACCGTCGCACCATCGCTGGTCGCGCCGATCAGGGTGTCGCCGGCCATCAGCAGGCAATGCTGGATGAACTCCTGGCTGGTCAGGCCATCGCGCGTACCGATCGTGCGCACCCGCGCCGGGGTGACCGACGCGTCGATGCGCCACAGTCCGCGCAGGCTGGAGATCCACACCCTCCCGCGTGGATCGATCTGCATCGCTGACGCATCGAACCCGGCCAGCCCCTCGCCCTCCCCGATGCGCTGCACGCGCTTCCAGCGCCCGTCGATCAGTTTCCAGTGTTCTGCGCCGGTCGCACGGTACGCCCAGAACGCCTGCCGCGACTGACTGGCAAATGCCTGGATCTGCGCGCCTTCCAGACCCGCCACCGGCACGAAGCGCTGCGCCGCCGCGTCCCAGGCGAACATGCCACCTTCGCCTGCAGCCCAGACGCGCCCATCCGGGCCCTGCGCCAGCTGCCGCACGTCGATGTCGCGCAGTCCATGCAGCGCTTGCGAGGTAATGCGCTGCAGCACCCGTCCGCTGCGCAGATCGCGTTGCTGGACCATATCGATGAAGGCCATCCAGACGGTATCGCCGTCTTCGACGATCCATTCCGGCGGCGAGAGCGAGGAGGCCGGTTCGGGGCCATCGGATGGCCAGTGAATGAGCTCGCCGGTGCGCAGATCGATGCGCGACAGGCTGAAACTGAGGTTGCCCAGCCATACGCGTTGCAGGCGATCCTCCAGCGCCGACACCAGCTCCATCCCCTTCAGATGCGGCGACTGCAGACCGGTCCGGAACGTGTCGCCGGTGGCCAGGTCCACGCGCAGCAAACGACCCTCCGCATCCGTCTGCCACAGCCCGCCGGAGCGGGCCGCCGGCGCCAGGTTGCAATAGATCGCATCGCCAGACGGCGCAGCGGGCTTGATCACCGCGGTGCGCTTCCAGTCCGCAGGCAGATAGCCAAGCCCGGTCCCGTGCATCGGGACCCACAATCCCCCGTCGGCCGCTCTCAGCAAGCCGATGACGTTGCGCCGCGACAGCGGCCCTTCGCCATTGAAGGCAGGTACCGGCGGCCGGGTGCCACGGGTACGCCACAAGCCACGCCCGCTGCCCAGCCAGAACTCGCCGTCCGGGGCAGCGACCGCACTCCACAGTTCGTTGCCGACGCCGAACATGCCGGACCAGGACAACGGCTGCCATTGCTCGCCGGGGCCGCGCACATGCAGTCCCGAATCGCTGCCCAGCCACAGGCGATCGCCAGTCCACTGCAGACCGAAGATGGCCGCTTGCGGATTCTCCTCGCCCGGGATGTACTCGCGGTGCAGCCGCTTTCCGTCGTAGTAGGCCAGTCCATTGCTGGTCCCGATCCACAAGCGATGGCTGGCATCGACGGCCAGGTTCATCACCATGGCCTGATCGAGCTCGCCTTCGACCGAGCCCAGGTCGATCGACGACATGACATCGTCGGCAGTGATACGCGCCAGCGCACCGGTCGTGGTCCCGACCCAGATATCGCCATCGAATTCGGCAATGCTGAAGATCTGGCCGTCCTTCAACAAGGGATAGGCGGCCGCCCGGTAATGCCGGAAGCGGCTGCGGCTGGCGTCCATGACGCTCAACGTCTTGCCGCACCCGATCCAGAGCCGATCCAGCGCATCGATGTAGAGCGCCTGGATCGCATTGCACGGCAAGGATGCGGGATCGGCCGGATCGTGGCGCCAGGTCTTGAACCCGGCGCCGTCGTAGCGCACCAGGCCATCCATCGTGGCAAGCCATACGTAGCCTGCATGGTCCTGGCCGATCGCCACCACCATGGTCGACGGAAGACCATCGCCGGGCCCCAGGACCCGAAAACGCGGCACCTCCGGGATCCTGGCTGCACAGGGCAGCACACCCAGCAACAAGGCCACGACGACGATCAGCACACGCATGTGGGAATCCCTTCCACGTCCAGCCGGCATGCTCGCAACGGATCGTTGCGAGCGCAAGCCGAGCGCGTGCCGCCGGGATGTGTCTAGAATCCGCCCATGACGCCCCTTGCCCGCCTGTTGCTGCTTCCCGCCCTGGCCTTGACCAGCCTGGCCGCCACCGCCGCGCCGGTGCGCTACACGCTGGATCCGGTGCACACCCGGGTGCTGTTCGCGGTCGAACATGCCGGCTTTTCCAAGGCATTGGGCACGGTATCCGGCAGTACCGGCAGCCTGGTCTTCGACCCGGACGACTGGACGTCGGCCCGGCTCGACGTCAGCGTGCCGCTGCAGCGCGCGGACCTGGGCGATGCCAAGTGGAACCAGGCCACCCTGGCACGCAACCTACTCGACGCCGAGCGCTTTCCCGACGCGCATTTCGTCTCGACGCGCGTGGAGGCCAGCGGCGAGAACCGCGCCAGGGTCACCGGCAACCTCACCCTGCGCGGCGTCACCCGCCCGGTCACCCTGGAGGTGACCCTCAACGCGCTCAAGCGCCATCCGCTGCCACCGTTTCGCCGCACCGCCGGGTTCTCCGCCACCGCCACGCTGAGCCGGGCCGAGTTCGGCATCGACGCATGGAAATCGATGATCGGCGATACGGTGGAAGTGCGCATCGAAGCCGAAGCGGTGCGCGAAGGCCGCGCCGACGACGAGGCAGCACCGCCGCACGCCGCACCCACCACGCCGGACGCCGCCGCCAGCCAGGAATCGGGAACATGAGCCTGAAGAATACCGACCGCTGGGGTGGCGTCAGCCAGGCCCTGCACTGGTTGATCGCGCTGCTGATCCTGGCGTTGGGCATCGTCGGCCTGACCATGGGCGAGCTGCCCAAGACGCCGAAATATTTCTGGGTCTACACCGCACACAAATCGGTGGGGCTGACCGTGCTGGCACTGGTCGTCGTGCGGCTGGGCTGGCGGATCTATGCGGGCGCACCGCCACCGGTGTCCGGCACGCCGCGCTGGCAGGAGCGCATCGCCGCGCTCACCCACTGGCTGCTGTACGCGATGATCTTCGCCATGCCGCTGTCGGGCTGGCTATACGACTCCAGCAGCGGCCTGCGGCCGTTCCGCTGGTTCGGCCTGTTCGATGTGCCCAAGCTCAGCGCGCCGGACGAACAGCTGCGCGCCATCGCGCACTTCATCCACGAGTGGGGCTTCTGGCTGTTGATCGCCACGGTGCTGGCACATGCCGGCGCCGCCTTCTACCACCACCTGTTCCAGCGTGACGCCACCCTTGCGCGGATGTTGCCGCGCGGCTGGCTTTCCTCCAGACCCTAAGGATTTCCCATGTCGTCCAAGCTGTTCGCCTCTCCCATGCTGGTCGCCGCATCGCTGGTGGCCACCTTTGCAGCCGCGCCGGTGCTGGCCGCCGACTACGTGCAGGCCCCCGGCTCGACGCTGGTGTTCGCCAGCAAATACGACGGCGAAGTGTTCACCGGCAAGTTCCCCGGCTTCGACACCACGCTGAGTTTCGATCCGGCCAACCTGGCTGGCGCCAAGCTCGATGTGCGCATTCCGCTGGCCAGCGCGGTCAGCGGCAACAACGACCGCGACTCGACCCTGCAGGGCCCGGACTTCTTCAATGTCGCCAAGTTCGCCACCGCACGCTATCGCGCCGACAAGTTCCGCGCCCTGGGCGGCAACCAGTACGCTGCCGACGGCACCCTGGAACTGCGCGGGGTCAGCAAGCCGGTCACGCTGACCTTCACCTGGACGCCCGGCGCGCAGCCGGTGCTGGCCGGCAAGGCGGTAGTGAAGCGGCTGGACTTCGGCGTGGGCGGCGGCGACTGGGCCGACACCAAGACCATTCCCAACGAAACCGCGATCAGCACCAAGGTCGTGTTGAAGGCGAAGTAACGCCACAGGCCGCAATCGGACGCGGCCACTGAGCGGCGGACTACCTCGTCGGGTCCGCCGCTTTTTTATGCCAGCAGTGCAGAATGACACCGCAAGACAGCTAGACTGGGGGCTGACTTCAAGGACGCGAACAATGCGCACACATGGAACGTTGACCCGCTGGAATGCCGAGCGAGGCTTTGGCTTCATCACTCCGGCGCGGCCAGGCGACGATGTGTTCGTGCATGTTTCCGCCTTCGGCCGCGGCACGCCGCCGCCGCGCATCGGCGAGCTGATCTCCTTCGAGACCGACGCCGGCCCTGACGGGCGCCTGCGCGCGGCGCGCATCACCCGCGCCGGTGCGCAGGCCCGCAGGCACGCAGCTTCCGGCCATCGCCACGCACCGCGCACAGGGACCAGCAGCGGGTTCCGGCTCGGGGTCGGCAAGGTGGTAATGCTGATGCTGCTGACCGGTGGCGCCGCAGTCGCCTACCTGCAACGCGACGGCCTGAGCGCGGCGATGGCGCCCACCACCATCGCCGGACCAGCACCGGCACCCCGGGTCGCCACGCCTGCTGTCACTCCGGCGCCACCCAGCTGCGATGGCCGTACCCAGTGTTCGCAAATGCGCTCCTGTGCCGATGCCACCTATGTGTTGCAGCACTGCCCCAATACCCAGATGGATGGCGACGGCGACGGGGTGCCCTGCGAGCAGCAGTGGTGCCGTTGAACTGAATTCAGCCGGTGCCATGGGCCTGGCAACGTAGCGCGGGCGGCAGAGCGTGGCGCGCGGTGGTCAGCCGTGGTGAGATGGCGCGCTCAGAACCGCGGCGTAGGAGAGGTTCGTGCCGATTCCGGGCACCGGCCGCGTCTGGCGGTGAGCGCAGTCGTGCTGTTAGCTGCTCTCACGCGTCGCCTGCTGATATCGCGGACCCGCGCGGCGCAGCGCAGCAAGACGTATCGGGTCCCGCGCGAGGTAGGTGCTGGGCAAGGCGCGAGCCGGGGGTCTTCCAACCCCCATCACCAACGCAGGCGAGCAGTGCCGGCTGCACGCTATCGCCCCACTACCCGTGCTGGTCGCGGCCTTGCTCCAGCCATGCACGCAGCAGGGAGCCATCGAACGGCCACGCCAGTTCGCGCCCCTGCGCATCCCGCAGCACCGGCACACGCTGGCCATAAGCGGACTCAAGCGAGGCATCGCCGTCGATGAACACGCTGCGGAAGTCGCCCGCACGCGCCTGCGCCAGCGCTTCGATGGCCTGATCGCACAGGTGGCAGTCGTCGCGCTGGTACAGGGTCAGGGCCATATGCAGGTCTCATGCTGCGCTGCAGCCTTGCCGCAAGCGCCGAACGACTAGAATAGCCGCCTTTACGCTCACCTCTCCGGCACGCATGGCTGTCAGCACGTTCGACCTGTTCAAGATCGGTATCGGTCCCAGTTCCTCCCACACCGTGGGGCCGATGCGTGCCGCCGAGCGCTTCGTGCACCGTTGGCTGCTCGACGCGGGCCGCCTGCACGAGGTGGCGCGCATCCGCGCCGAAGTGTTTGGCTCGCTGGCGCTCACCGGCCGCGGCCACGGGACCGACAAGGCGGTGCTGCTGGGGCTGGAAGGCCACCGCCCCAACCTGATCGACCCGGACATCATCCCCGCCGCGCTGGAGCGCATCCGCGCCAGCAAGCGCATCAATCTGATGGGCGAGCACGAGATTGGCTTCGACGAAAAACGCGACCTGCCGATGAACAAGCGGCAGAAGCTGCCGTACCACACCAACGGCATGCGTTTCACCGCCTACGATGCCCAAGACGCTGTGATCGCCACGCGCGACTACTACTCGGTCGGCGGCGGCTTCGTGGTCAACCAGGACGATGCCGCAGACGACCGCATCGTGGCCGACGAAACCCCGCTGCCGTATCCGTTCCTCAGCGGCGACGAACTGCTGGCGCAATGCGCGCGCAGCGGCTTGAGCATTGCTGCGCTGATGTTCGAGAACGAAAAGAGCTGGCGCAGCGAAGACGAGATCCGTCATGGCCTGCGCGAACTCTGGAATGCGATGCAGTCCTGCGTGGCGCGCGGCATCCGCGAGGAAGGCAACCTGCCCGGTGGCCTGAATGTCTCGCGGCGCGCACCGGCGCTGTACCGCGAGCTTTCGTCCAAACCCGAAGCCGCGATGCGCGATCCGCTGACCACGCTGGACTGGGTCAACCTCTACGCGCTGGCGGTCAACGAAGAAAACGCCGCCGGCGGCCGCGTGGTCACTGCCCCCACCAACGGCGCGGCCGGCATCATTCCGGCGGTGCTGCATTACTTCGACCGTTTCTGCGCCGGCGCATCGGAGCAACGCATCTTCGACTTCCTGCTCACCGCCGCAGCGATCGGCATTCTCTACAAGGAAAACGCCTCGATCTCCGGCGCCGAAGTGGGCTGCCAGGGCGAGGTCGGCGTAGCTTGCTCGATGGCGGCCGGCGGCCTGGTTGCCGCGCTCGGCGGCAACCCGGGCCAGATCGAGAACGCTGCCGAAATCGGCATGGAGCACAACCTCGGCCTGACCTGCGACCCGATCGGCGGGCTGGTGCAGATTCCGTGCATCGAACGCAACGCGATGGGCGCGGTGAAGGCGATCAACGCCAGCCGCATGGCCATGCGCGGCGACGGCAAGCACAAGGTCTCGCTCGACAAGGTCATCAAGACCATGCGCGACACCGGCCGCGACATGCAGGACAAGTACAAGGAAACCAGCCGTGGCGGCCTGGCGGTGAACGTCATCGAGTGCTGAGTCAATCGTATGCGGGAGCGCTGGCTGGGCCGGCGTTCGCAGCGGCGACAGATGCGCGCCCTTCTCGATGGAAAAGATACGCCAGACGCACGTGGATGCACTGCCCTCTTGACGCAAGCAGCGGAGGGCGCGCCGAGTGCGAACGAGGAAAGCAGCTAGCGCGAACAAATGCACGGCCGTCTCCGCGAGCGGGAAAGGTGCGCGAAGTGCGGATGAATGAACGCACCAGGCGCAGAGAATGTTCTACCCTTCTCCTGCACGCGGGAAAAGGCGCGCGAAACGCGATTGAGCGAACGCATCGCGCAGAGAACGCTCTGCCCTTCTCCCGCGAGCGGGAGAAGGTGCGCCAAGCGCAAATGAGCGAACGCATCAGGCGCAGAACGCTCTGCCCTTCTCCCGCGAGCGGGAGAAGGTGCGCGAAGCGCGGATGAGGGCAACAGGCATCGACGCACACACTGGAGTCGGATCACCACGCCATCGCCAGCAACGCACTGGCAGCGCCCGCCAAACCTCGCCCGGCTGTACGCCCCCACCACATCCACCGCGCTAGCCTCAACGACCGGATTTGGATGGAGATGACGATGCGAAAGCCCGCCTTTACCCTCGCCCTTGCCCTGGCCTGCAGTCCGCTGATGGCGCAGCAAGCCAGTTATGGCCCGCGCCTGGAAGGCTTCGACTACCCCCACCCGCTCAAGACCTACGCCTTCACCTCGCAGCAGCAGCCGCTGGAAATGGCGTACATGGATGTCGCGCCCACCGGCAGGCCGAACGGGCGCACCGCGGTGCTGCTGCACGGCAAGAATTTCTGCGCAGCCACCTGGGAGGACAGCATCGCCGCGCTGCGCAAGGCCGGCTACCGCGTCATCGCGCCGGACCAGATCGGTTTCTGCAAATCCAGCAAGCCGGTCGCCTATCAGTTCTCGTTCACGCAACTGGCCGACAACACCCATGCGCTGCTGAAACAGCTCGGCATCGAGCGTGCGGTGGTAGTCGGCCATTCGATGGGCGGCATGCTGGCGATCCGCTATGCGCTGATGTACCCGCAGGCCACCGAGCATCTGGCGCTGGTCGACCCGATCGGGCTGGAAGACTGGAAGGCCGAAGGCATCCCCTGGCGCAGCGTGGATGCCTGGTACGCCAACGAGCTGAAGAGCAGCTTCGAGCGGATCAAGAAATACCAGATGGAGGTGTACTACGCCGGTCAATGGAAGCCCGAATTCGAACGCTGGGCGCGCATGCAGGCCGGCATGTCGCTGGGCCAGGGCAAGCAGGCGGTGGCGTGGAATCAGGCGCTGACCTACGACATGGTGTTCAACCAGCCGGTGGTCTACGAGCTGCCCAAACTCGCAGTGCCGACCACGCTGTTCATCGGTCTCAAGGACCGCACCGCCATCGGCAAGGACACCGCGCCCCCCGAGGTCAAGGCCCGCGTGGGCGATTACACCAAGCTCGGCAAGCGCGCGGCGGCGGCGATTCCGAATGCGACACTGATCGAGTTCGCCGACCTGGGCCATTCGCCACAGGTGCAGGATCCGGCGCGCTTCAACGCTGCGCTGTTGAAGGCGATCGCGCATTGATCCTGCGGGCATGGCGCGGGCACACGCAACACCGACCATGCACACGCAAGACGCATGACGACGCGACGGAGTCAGCTCCGTCGCGTCGCCGTCAGCCAGCCACGATCCGCAGTACGTCATCCAGCAAGGCTGCGGCCGTCACCTCTGCGCCTGCACCCGGTCCCTGGATCAGCAAGGGCTGATCCCGGTAGCGGTCGCTGCTGATCGCCACCCGGTTGTCGGTCCCGGCACCGCCGGCCAGGGGATGATCCAGCGCCAGTTCGCGCAATCCCACGCTCGCACCGTGCGCGTCCACGCGCCCCACGAAGCGCAGGCAACGTCCTGCCGCGCGTGCCTGCTGCCAGCGCACATCCAGTTGGGCATCCAGCGCTCCCAGCTGTGCCTCCAGTTGCGCCAGAGGGGTTCTGGCGATGCTGGCCGGTACCAGCGATTCCACATGCACCTGCTCGGCTTCCAGCTGCCAGCCGGCCGCGCGCGCCAGGATCAGCAGCTTGCGTCGCACGTCCTCACCGGACAGATCGATGCGTGGATCCGGCTCGGTATAGCCCGCCGCCATCGCCTCGCGCACGCAGTCCGAAAAAGCGGCACTTCCGTCATAGCGATGGAACAGCCACGCCAACGATCCGGACAACACGCCTTCGATCGAATGGATATGGTCGCCGCCGGCCACCAGCGCGCGCACGCTGCTCAGCACCGGCAGCCCGGCGCCCACGGTGGCACTGTCGCCGTAGTGCGCGCCACTGGCATGCCGGGCGGCATGCAGCGCCTGTGCGCGCGACAGCGCGGTGCCCTGCCCGAGTTTATTGGCGGTGACCACATGCACACCGCGGCTCAGCCATTCCACATGCCACTGCGCAACCACATCGCTGGCGGTGGCGTCCACCAGCACATCGCCGGCGCGCAACGCCACGGTCTCCGCCCAGGGCTGCAGGACGGCCCGACCACGCGGCGCGGCATTGGCCTGCTGCAACGCCTGTTCGGCGCTCACGCCGCAATCGTGGGCGATACGCGAATTGGCCAACCAATCGAACCGCGGCAGTTGCAGCCGACGCTGCTGCAAGGCGGTGTAGCGGGTGACGAAGGCACGGCCCACCGTCCCGGTGCCCAGCAACGCGAGCCGGGGCGTCGGTGTCACCGCCGGCTTCGCTGCGCGCGGCGATACGGGCAGCACGCTGCTCATGCGTCGACCTGTTTGCGGGTGGCGTTGGCCAGGGTCGCTTCGGCGCGCGCCAGGCCGGCCTGCAGGTCGGCCAGCAAGTCCTGGGAGGATTCGATCCCGATCGACAAGCGCAGCAGGCCATCGGAAATTCCGGCCGCCGCACGTGCCTCGGCGGTCATTGCCGCATGCGTCATCGATGCCGGATGCGCGATCAGGCTTTCCACGCCACCCAAGGACTCGGCCAGGGTGAAGTAACGCAGGCCATCGACGAAGGCACGCACCGCCGCTTCGCCACCGTTCAATTCGAAACTCATCATCGCGCCGAAGCCCTTCTGCTGGCGCGCGGCCAGGGCGTGGCCCGGGTGCGACGCCAGCCCCGGGAAATACACCTGGTTGACCGCCGCATGCCCGTCCAGCAACGCAGCGATGGCATCGGCATTTTCCTGGTGCACGCGCAGGCGCGCATCCAGCGTGCGCAGGCCACGCAGGGTGAGGAAGGCATCGAACGGCGAGCCGGTCAGGCCCAGCGCGTTGGCCCACCACACCAGCTGCTGATGCAGCTCTGCATCGCGCGCCACCACCGCACCGCCCACCACATCGCTGTGGCCGTTGATGTACTTGGTGGTGGAGTGCAGCACCAGATCGGCGCCGAATTCCAGCGGCTTCTGCAGCGCCGGCGACAGGAAGGTGTTGTCGACCACGGTCAACGCGCCCACCTTCTTGGCCGCTTCGATGACAAAGCGCAGGTCGGTGATGCGAAGCAGCGGATTGGACGGGGTTTCGATCAACACCAGCTTGGGCGATTGCGCCAATGCATCGGCCAGCGAGCGCGGGTCGGTGAGGTCGGCGGTGATCAGCGCGAAATGGCCCTTCTTGGCCAGCGCATTGAACAGCCGCCAGCTGCCGCCGTAGGCATCGTGCGGCACCACCAGGGTGTCGCCCGGCTGCAGCACCGCGTTGAGCACCAGATTGATCGCGCCCATGCCGGTGGAGGTGATCACCCCGCCCGCACCGCCTTCCAGTTCGGCCAGCGCTTCGCCGAGCAGGTCGCGGGTGGGATTGCCGCTGCGGGTGTAGTCGTACTGGCGCTTGTTGCCGAATCCATCGAACGAAAAGTTCGACGACAGCACGATCGGCGGAGTCACCGCGCCGTAGGCGGTATCGCGGTCGATACCGGCGCGCACGGCGGCAGTGGCGGCAGTACAAGGGGCGTCGGCAGGGTCGCGAAAGCTCATACGGTTTCTCCGGTAATGCGAAGGGCAGTGGTCAGGATCGCGTCGATGCGATCGATTTCTTTCAGGAAGGCGTCATGGCCGTAGGGCGAGCGCAACACGCGCAGGCTGCCGCGCGGCCCCAGGCCTTCGACCAGGCCGACCATGTCGGCCAGCGGCACCAGGCGGTCGCCCTCCACCGCCACCACCACGGTGGACACGCGCACCTGCGCCGGGTCGATGCGGTGCAGGTCGATGGACTCGGACAGGCGCAGGTAGGCTGTGACCGGGGTGCGTGCCACGTACTGCGCGCCGGCGGCGTCCAGATAGTCTTCGGCGGCTACCCGTACGCGACCATTGATCACTTCCGGCGGCGCGTCGAAGCGCTCGCTGAATTCTTCCGGCGTGCGGTAGCTGAGCATGGCGAACTGGCGCGCCAGCGCCAGGCCATGGTGTTCGGCGCACTGCAGCTGGCCCAGCGCCACCGCGCGGCGCTGCAGCGCGCGCCAGGCCGCCGCATACGGATGCGCGCGGTGCGCGCCACTGACGGCGATCAAGGTGCCGATGCGGCCGGCATGGCGAACGGCCAATTGCAACCCGACCAGCGCGCCGTACGAATAGCCGACGAAGCCGTGCAGGCGGGTGATGCCCAGCGCGTCCAGCAACGCCGCGATCGCATCGGCCTGGTCGGCGGTATCGATCGGCGCATCCAGGGTGCCGTCGGCACCCAGGAAATCGAACGCCAGCAGGCGGCGCGTGGCCGGATCCAGCGCGCGGCCGGCGCCTACCAGGCCATCCACCCAGCCCTTTTCCGGAAACAGGGCATTGGCGGCCAGATGCCGGTGCGCAGAGATGCCGCCGGCCACGAACACCACCGGCGCGTTGGCGGCGCCGACCAGTTCATAGCGCAGCCGCAACTCGCGCAGTCCGGCATGGCGCATCGGCAGCGATACGACGAGTTCGCCGCGCACCGCAGCGGGGCCAGCCGATTCGGCAGCGAGGGTTACAAGGTCATCAGAAGTGGTTGGCGATGCTGTGGTCACGAGGCTCATGGCGATATCCGGGGTGGATCGGCCATCGAGCTTCGCGGGAGCTCGCGTTCGACGTGCGCAAGGCACGAATCGAACCATCTTTCGGCGGACGCGGTGGTCCCCGCAGGATTTGGCACCAAACGCGGGCGCTTGCGCGCTCCGCTGGCTGCCCCAGCATCAAAGGGCCTGTCCCTCCGCCGGTCTCGATGGTGAAGCTACGATGCCACCGCGCTTTTGCGATGTCAATCGCTTCATGCGGATGAAAAGATATATTTTCATCCGATACCACTACGCGGCGTGACCGGCCGCATACTTGCGCCCTTTGGTCCGGCTCGGTCGCGTGTCCCATCTTCTGTCTCGCCGCCCCATCTGCGCGATCCGCACAACGCTAGCCGCCGTGCTGCTGTTGTGTGCCGCTCCCGCCAGCGCGCAGCAGCGCTGGCACTGGCCCCGCGCTGCAGCAGCGCCCTCCACGACGACGCAACCGCTCCCCATGCCGAGCAGCGCCGGCCTGGCCCTGCGGCTGGAATGGCAGGCGCCGGCCTACCTGGCCTGGGTCGACAACCCGCTGGCCGGGCCTGCGCAGGTTCGCCTGAGCGCGCCGCCCAGCGAGGACTACCGCGCCGTGCCGCAATTGCCGCTGACGCTGCTGCTGGCCGCGCACGAGCGGCGCCTGCTCGCCCGGCTCTATCCGGCCAGCAGCCAGCGCACCCTGGCAGGGCTGGGGCTCAGGCTGGAGGTGATTCCCGGCGATCCGCAGGCCCAACCGCAGCCCGTACGCTACCAATTGCCGTTCCGCGATCGACCCGTGCAGGTGGATCAGGGCTACGGCGGGCATTTCAGCCATGCCGACCTGCCCAACTGGTATGCGGTGGACTTCACCCTGCCGCAGGGCACGCCGGTGCTGGCCGCACGCGAAGGCGTGGTCATGGAGTTGCGCCAGGACGTGACCGACGGCAGCGCCGACGACCCGGCTGCCGGTGGCGGCAATCTGGTGCGCCTATTGCACGCCGACGGCAGCATGGCGCTGTACGCCCACCTGGCGCCAGGCGGCGTGGCGGTGCGGCTCGGCCAGCGGGTCGACACCGGCGAGCGGCTCGGCGCCTCCGGCAATACCGGCTACAGCACGGCTGCGCACCTGCACTTCTCGGTCCAGCGCAACGCCGGCCTGCAACTGGTCTCGGTACCGTTCCGCATGCTGGGGCCGCAGGGCGAGCTGCAGTTTCCCTCGCCCGCTCCCTGAGTGGCGCCGGCCAGGTCCCGCAGGTCTGGCCGGCAGCCAGCAAAGGTCCGCCTCCCCGAAGCCGCTATAATCACCGGCTTCCTCCGTTTCCGCAGGCGTCCGACCGGGCGCGCACCGCCCATGTCCGAAGTCTCCAACGAAGCCGCGCGCCGCCGCACCTTCGCCATCATTTCCCACCCCGACGCCGGCAAGACCACGCTGACCGAAAAGCTGCTGCTGTTCGGCGGTGCGATCCAGATGGCCGGCTCGGTCAAGGGCCGCAAGGCCGCCCGCCACGCCACCTCGGACTGGATGGCGCTGGAAAAGGAACGCGGCATCTCGGTGACATCTTCGGTGATGCAGTTCCCCTACGAGGACAAGATCGTCAACCTGCTCGACACCCCCGGCCACGCCGACTTCGGCGAGGACACCTACCGCGTGCTCACCGCGGTGGATTCGGCGCTGATGGTGATCGACGTGGCCAAGGGCGTGGAAGAACGCACCATCAAGCTGATGGAAGTCTGCCGCCTGCGCGACACCCCCATCATGACCTTCATCAACAAGCTCGATCGCGAGGGCAAGAACCCGATCGAACTGCTGGATGAAGTGGAAACCGTGCTCGGCATCCAGTGCGCCCCGGTCACCTGGCCGATCGGCATGGGCCAGCGTCTGAAAGGCGTGGTGCACCTGATCAGCGGCGAAGTGCACCTGTACGAACAGGGGCGCAACTTCACCCGCCAGGACTCGACCATCTTCCCGTCGCTGGATGCCCCGGGCCTGGAAGAGAAGATCGGCGCGCAGATGCTGGCCGAACTGCGCGACGAGCTGGAACTGGTGCAGGGCGCGAGCAATCCGTTCGACCTGGAGGCCTATCGCGCCGGCCAGCAGACCCCGGTGTTCTTCGGCTCGGGCGTCAACAACTTCGGCGTGCAGCCGCTGCTGGATTTCTTCGTCGAGCACGCACCGCCGCCGCAGGCGCGCGACACCACCGGCCGCCGCGTCGAAGCCAGCGAAGCGAAACTGAGCGGCTTCGTCTTCAAGATCCAGGCCAACATGGACCCGCAGCACCGCGACCGCGTCGCGTTCATGCGCGTGTGCTCGGGCAAGTTCACCGCCGGCATGAAGGCGCTGCACGTACGCAGCGGCAAGGAGGTCAAGCTGGCCAATGCGCTGACCTTCATGGCCTCCGACCGCGAGATCGCCGCCGAGGCCTGGCCGGGCGATGTCATCGGCATCCACAACCACGGCACCATCTCCATCGGCGACACCTTCACCGAAGGCGAATCGCTGTCGTTCACCGGCATTCCCAATTTCGCGCCCGAACTGTTCCGCCGCGCACGCCTGCGCGACCCGCTCAAGCTCAAGCAACTGCAGAAGGGCCTGGCGCAGCTGTCCGAAGAAGGTGCCACGCAATTCTTCCGCCCGTTGATGAGCAACGACCTGATCCTGGGCGCGGTGGGCGTGCTGCAGTTCGACGTGGTCGCATACCGGCTCAAGGACGAATACGGCGTGGATGCGATCTTCGAGCCGGTGAGCGTGACCACCGCACGCTGGGTGCATTGCGACAACGCCAAGAAACTCGAGGAATTCCGCGAGAAGAACGCCGGTAACCTCGGCATCGACGCGGCCGGCGAACTGGTCTACCTGGCACCGACACGCGTGAACCTGCAACTGGCTCAGGAACGCGCCCCGGATGTGCGCTTCTCGGCCACGCGCGAACATGCGCATGCCAAGGCGATGGATTGACCTGCACTTGAATTCCCGCCGACGCATGCCACTGCCGGCGATGCGAATCGCTCGCAGTTGCGGTACCTTTTTGGAATGAACGCAGACGCCTCCCCCTCGACCGACCTGCGCGACGAGATTGCCAGTGCCGTGACCCACGGCCTGGGTGCCATTGCCGCCCTGGCCGGCGGCTCGGTGCTGATCACGCTGGCCGCCATCTATGGCGATGGCTGGCAGCTGGCCACCTCCATCGTGTTCAGTGCCACGCTGGTGTTGCTCTACGTCGCCTCAACGCTATTCCATGCCATCCCGCATCCAGGCGCCAAGGCGCGCCTGCAGGTGCTGGATCACTGCGCGATCTATCTGTTGATCGCCGGCACCTACACGCCGTTTACGCTGATCAACCTGCGCGGCCCATGGGGCTGGGGGTTGTTTGCGGCCATCTGGACGATCGCCGCCGCCGGAGTGATCTTCAAGCTGTTCTTCACCGGCCGTTTTCGGTTGCTCTCAACCATCCTGTATCTGGCCATGGGCTGGCTGATCATCGTGGCGATCCAGCCGCTGCTACGCTCGGTCGACACCTGGTCGCTGTGCTGGCTGCTGGCCGGCGGGCTGTTCTACACCCTGGGCACCTACTTCTATCAGCGCGACACCCAGCGTTACTTCCATGCCATCTGGCACCTGTTCGTGCTTGCCGGTAGCGCCTGCCACTTCGTTGCGGTGATCGAGCAAGTGATGTGAGGCGGCGCGTGCGGGCGTTCGCGCGGCCTGCACGAGCCATCGCCAACCATGCGCACGTGAACAACGTGACTCCCGCCGCCGATCCACGCACCTTGCGCCAACCGCGTCGGCGACGCTGGCTGATCGGGCTTGGCATCGTCGCCTTGCTCGTGGTGGTTTTCCTGATCCTGTTCGACTGGAACTGGCTGCGCGGCCCGGTCGAGCGTGCGGTCAGTGCCAAGACTGGGCGCGAATTCCATCTAGGCCACCTGGACGTGGATCTGGGTCGCATCACCACGGTTCGCGGCCAACGCCTGCAGCTGGGCAATGCCGCCTGGTCCACACGCGGCGCGATGGCGGAATTGAACGCAGCCGAGATCGATGTGGAGCTATGGCCCCTGCTGCGTGGCACGGTTCGCTTGCCGGAAATCCGGCTCGATCATCCGAATGTGCTGCTCGAAGCCGGCAGCGACGGCCATCCCGGCAACTGGGTGTTCGATACCGACGGCGGCGACGGCAGCATGCCGCGGCTTGGCAGGCTGCTGGTGACAGACGGGCGCTTGCGCTATATCGACGACGCCAGCCGATCGGATATCGACGTGGCGATCAACAGCCTGGCGCCGCCGCGCAGCGATCAGCGTGCGGCGCCGATCGGCATCGACGGCAAGGGCCGCTGGAAGGGCTACCCATTCACGCTGAAAGGCGACACCGCTTCGCCGCTGGAGCTGAGCCAGAGCGAGCATCCCTTCCGCGTCGATCTGCGTGGGCGTGCCGGCGCCACCCGCACGCATGTGCGCGGCACGCTGACCAATCCGTTCCAGTTCCGCGTGTTCGACCTGCAGATGGCGCTGAGCGGCCAGGACATGCAGGACCTGTATCCACTGACCGGCGTTGCCATGCCCTCCACCCCGCCGTATGCACTGGACGGCCGGCTGCGGCGCGATGGCGATGTGTGGCGCTACGAGAAGTTCACCGGCACCGCCGGCGATAGCGACCTGTCCGGTATCGCCGAGATCGACCTGCGCAACAAGCGCCCGTTCCTGCGCGCGGACCTGGCCTCCAAACGCCTGGATTTCGACGATCTTGCAGGCTTCGTCGGCGCACCGCCCAAGACCGGCGCAGATGAATCGGCCAATGCGCAACAGAAGAAGCAGGCCAGCCAACTTGCCGCCAGCGCGCGTGTCCTGCCGGCCACGCCCTACGACCTGTCCAAGCTGCGCGCCATGGATGCGCAGGTGCGCTGGCGCGCCCAACGCATCAACGCACCGTCCTGGCCGCTGGACGACATGGATGCCTCGTTGAACCTGAAAGATGGCCTGCTGCAGCTGGATCCACTCAACTTTGGCGTGGCCGGCGGCGATATCCGCTCCACCATCCGCATGGATGCGCGCAACGAGGTCATCGCCACGCATCTGAAGGCCGGCATCCGCGGCATCCGGCTGGACCGGCTGTTTCCCGATGCCACCCTGGCCAGGCAGGCCTCCGGCGCCATCGGCGGCGAGCTGGATCTGCGCGGCCGCGGCAACTCGATCGCCGCCATGCTCGGCAGCGCCGATGGCTCGATTGGCGTGGGCATGGGCCGCGGCCATGTCGGCAACCTGATCATGGAGCTGGCCGGCCTGGACATCGCCGAATCGCTGAAGTACCTGATCACCAAGGACCGCCAGATCCCGGTGCGCTGCATCTTCGGCGATTTCGGCGTGCAGGACGGTCTCATGCAATCGCGCGCCCTGGCCTTCGACAGTACCGACACCATCATCGTCGGCGAGGGCAACATCAGCCTGAAGAACGAAACCCTGGACCTGCTGCTGCGCCCGCGCCCGAAGGACCGCAGCATCCTGAGCCTGCGTTCGCCGCTGCGCATTGCCGGCACCTTCAAGGACCCCTCGTTCCGCCCCGATTTCAAGGCCCTGGGCGTGCGTGGTGCGATCGCCGTTGCCCTGGGCAGCATCGCGCCACCCGCCGCGCTGCTGGCCACCTTCGAACCTGGCCCGGGCAAGGACAGCGACTGCGGCGGCAAGTACGCGCAGTGAGCACCAAGGCGGGGCCCGATCACTGGCGCGCCTGCGCTGATCACCTACCCGGAAGGCTTGCCAACGACCGCACCGGCACCACGCGCGGATGTCAGCTGGCGATATACCGCTGCAACTGATCGATATCGCGCCGCTGATCTTCGATCACCGCCTTGACCAGGTCGCCGATCGAGATGACCCCCTGCACACGGCCATTTTCGACCACCGGCAGATGCCGGAAGCGGCCCTCGGTCATCAGCTGCATGCAGCGCTCCACGGTGTCCGAAGGCGACACCGTCACTACCTGCGAACTCATGATCTCCGCCACGCTGGTGCTGTGGGACGAACGCTCGCGCAAGACCACCTTGCGCGCGTAATCGCGCTCGGACACGATGCCGGCAAGCCTCGCCCCGTCCATCACCAACACCGCGCCGATGCCCTTCTCGGCCATCAGCCGGATCGCTTCGATCACTGCGGCATCGGCCGCAACGGCGAACACCTCAACCTGCTTGGTCCCCAACAGCTGTCGTACGGTCTGCATGGCCCGCTCCGCGCTTGGTCTGGTGATCGCAGCCTACTCCCACCGCGCCGCGCTGGGTATCGACCAGGTACAGCGGGCGCTGCTTGGCCTCATCGTACAAGCGGCCCAGGTATTCACCGATCAGGCCCAGCGCAATCAACTGGATGCCGCCCAGGAACAGGATCACCGACATCATCGTCGGCCAGCCCGCGACCGGATCGCCCACCAGCGCCGCCTTGATCACCACCCAGCCTCCGAACAGGAACGCCGCCAGCGCCGTCAGCAGGCCCAGATAGGTCGCTACCCGCAACGGCACCGTGGAAAAGCTGGTGATGCCGTCCAGCGCGAAATTCCACAACCGCCAGGCCGTGAACTTGCTGGTCCCGGACAGGCGCGGCGCGCGCCGGTACGGCAGCGCCACCTGGCGGAATCCGACCCAGCCGAACAGGCCCTTCATGAAGCGATGCCGCTCGCGCAACTGCTGCAACGCCTGCACCACCCGCGGCGACAGCAGGCGAAAATCGCCGGTGTCGGCGGGGATCGGCGTGCGCGACAGGCGCCGGATCACCCGATAGAACGCATGGGCGGCACTGCGTTTGATCCAGCTCTCGCCTTCGCGAAACACGCGTGTTCCGAAGATATTGTCGTAGCCGGCCCGCCACAGCGCGACGAATTCCGGGATCAGTTCCGGCGGGTCCTGGCCATCGGCATCGAGCAGGACGACCGCGCCGGGCAGCACATGATCCAGTCCCGCCGAGACCGCCACTTCCTTGCCGAAATTGCGCGACAGCCGTACTGCGCCCACCCGCGCATCGGCCTGCACCAGCGCCTGCAAGACGTCCCAGGTGCCGTCGGTGCTGCCGTCGTCGACATACAGCACCTGCGTCTGCAGCCCATGCAGCTGCGCCAGCACCGCGCACAGCCGCGGATGCAACAACGGGATGCTGGTTTCCTCGTTGTAGGCCGCAATCACCACGGTCAGCCGCTCGCCAACGGCAGGGGCGGCGCTGGGGTCGATACTGCTCATGCTCACCTGGCCTGCAGGTAGGCAGCGCCGCCCAGCTGCCGCGCCTGCCGCTGGATCCACGCCGTGCGCCGCTGCACATAGGCGCCCGGCCGGCGCGCGTCATAGCGCCGCGGCGAAGGCAGCACCGCAGCCAGGCGCGCCGACTCGGTCGGCGACAGCCCGGCCGCATCCTTGCCCCAGAACTGCCGGGCAGCCGCCTGCGCGCCATACACGCCGTCGCCGAACTCGGCCACGTTGAGATACACCTCCAGAATGCGCTGCTTGGGCCAGAACAACTCGATCAGCACCGTGTACCAGGCCTCCAGGCCCTTGCGCAGCCAGCTGCGGCCCTGCCACAGGAACACGTTCTTGGCGACCTGCTGGCTGATCGTGCTCGCGCCACGCACCCGCCCGCCGCGCGCATTGTGATCGCGCGCCTTTTCGATGGCCTGCAGATCGAACCCGTGATGCATCGGGAACTGCTGGTCCTCTGCCGCCACCACCGAGATCGGCAGGCTGGCGGCGATCTTCTCGTAGTCGCGCCATTGCTGATGCAGGGAAAACCCGACATCGCCCTCGCCCCAGGCTTCCAGATAGCGGCCCACCATCGTGCTGCTGATCGGCGGGTCGACCACCCGCAGCACCAGCACCTGCAACACGCTCGCGGCGGCGAACAGCAGCGGCGCGGCCAATAGCCAGCGCAGCCAGCGCAGCCAGCGCCTGCGCCGCGGTGGTGTCCCCTGCTTGCCATCCAATGCATCCGTCCCCATTAGTTCGCTTCGACCTTCAATCCCGATGCCTGCCGCATTATCCGGCAACCGGCGTCCCTTACGTCCGATGTCTCCATGACCGATCACGATCAGCTTTCCCGTTTCCTGCTGCCGGCCGCCGGCGTGCGCGGAGTCCATGTGCGTCTGACCAAGGCCTGGCACGACATCCAGGGCGCCGCCGAGTACCCGCCAGCCGCGCGCCAGCTGCTTGGCGAAGCCGCGGTGGCGGCCGCTCTGTTCACCGGCCACACCAAGGTGGATGGGCGCCTATCCGTGCAGCTGCGCGGCAACGACACGCTGCGCACCCTGTTTGCCGAATGCACCGCCGCCGGCACCTTGCGCGGCATCGTGCAACTGGCCGACGGCGCCGATGCGCCGACCGACCTGCGCGAGCTGGGCGAGGCCGCCCTGCTGGCGATCACCATCGAAAACCCCGGCCTGGACCCGCGCGAACCGCAGCGCTACCAGAGCCTGGTCGGCATGCAGGCCCCGGACCTGGCCGAGGCCTTCGAAACCTATTTCCAGCAGTCCGAACAGCTGCCGACCCGCCTGCTGCTGGCGGCCGGCCCGGATCAGGCCGCTGGCCTGCTGCTGCAGAAGCTGCCGGGCGACGAAGGCGACACCGACGGCTGGACCCGCATCGGCGCCCTGTTCGACACGCTCGGCGCGCCGGAGCTGTTGTCGGTCGCCAGCGACGACCTGCTGCACCGCCTGTTCCACGAAGAAGACACGCAGTTGATGGGCAGCAAGCCACTTGCTTTTGGCTGCTCCTGCTCGCGCGAACGAGTTGCCGCGATGCTGCAATCGCTGGGCGAAGACGAGGCGCGCGCCGCCGCAGAAGAGACCGGCAGCGTGGACGTGCGCTGCGAATTCTGCGGTCGTGAGTATCACTTTCCGTTGACCGATCTGGCCGTACTTTTCAGTGCAGCGCAACCCTCTCAGCAGGCGCCGGAACGGTTGCAATAGATAGCATTACGGCTGCGTTCCGGGGAACGTGACTACTTGTTAAATAATCATAAACACCCTAGCATTCTCCCTGCCCGCTCTCGGGAACTTAACAACTACGCCTGGGTCTGACTCTCGGTATGCGACACCTTCTGCGCCTTCCGCTCGCTTTGCTGGTTGCCCTTGCGGCAGCCACGGGCGTGCACGCGCAGTCGGCGCAGCAATTGCGCGAGAGCACGATCCTGCCGGTGTGGAACAAGGGAAGCGGCAAGGTCGAGGCGTTCCTATATCTGGAACCTACCGGTGAACAGAAGGCCGGCGCACGCTGGCACTTCGGTCGCAACTCCCTGGACGCGGCATTCGGCCTGACCTCCGGCGATTCGCTGGGCCTGCTTTGCAACAGCAGCCGTGGCACCAACATCAGCGGATTGGCCAGCCATTGCCTGCTGGCCGGCATCGGCGACGACGAGGAAGACAGCGCCGCCGCCTCGCGCCGGGTGTCCGGAACGCTGGGCTTCAACCGCGCCGGCGGCCGAGTGGGCGTCACCGCCGGTACCGGTCGCGACACCCTGCCCGCCTGGCTGATCGGCGCCGGCAAGGCACCGCTGACGCGCGTCGAGCAAAACGATCTGACCGTGTTCGGCCAGAAGAACATCGGCCGCGAAGGCTTCGTCTCGATCGGCGGCACCTACGCCCGCGCACGGCTGGTGCCGCTCGCAGATGTCTCCCCCGCCATTGCCGACCAATGGGACAGCAAGACCTTGAGCGTTGGCGGCGGCTATGGCGCCTTCAGCGCCAATGTCATCGGCCGCGTCGTGGACGTCCCCGGCCAGCCGGAGAAGTGGGAAGGCCTGGGCCTGGGCCTGACCTGGCGCACCCCCTGGAGCGGCCAGCTGACTGTCGGCGCCGAGAACGTCATCTCGCGCGGCAAGAACCCCTTCGCGCCGAACAACGACAGCAACAGCGACGGCACGGTTCCGTACGTCCGGTACGAGCAGGACCTGTAGAGCAGCCCAGCCATCAAATTTAGCGTAGCGCCACCGTTTTGCGGTGGCGTTTTTGTATGTGCCCGCTCTGCGTTAACGGGACTTTAATTCTCTCTGCTTGCCATATACCATCGGTTCACCCTGTCGCCTTGGGACCGCATCTTCGGACCCGCCTGCCAGGCCTACCCCAAATTGTTATGGAGAGAGAGCCCATGAAGTACACGTCAAGCAAGTTGCGTGACGCCGTCGTACTTGCGCTTGCCGTCGGAGGAATCTATTCCCCAGTATCCTTCGCCCAAGACGCATCAGCTGGTTCCACGACCAACCTGGACAAGATCGAGGTCACTGGGTCGCGTATCAAGCGCGCTGATCTGGAAACATCCAGCCCGGTGTTCGTGATAGACCGTCAGACCATCCAGAGTTCCGGCGCCGCGACAGTCGGTGAATTTCTCCAACGCACACCGGCTATTGCCGGCGCGGCGACCAATCCGCAGGTGAACAATGGCGGCGGCGCGGGCGCGGCGACGGTGGACCTACGCGGATTGGGCGTCAATCGCTCTCTGGTTCTGGTGGACGGACGCCGATGGATAGGCACGGTTAGCAACGCCAATGGCGCCGTCGACATCAACTCGATCCCGCTCGGCCTGATTGAGCGAGTCGAAGTGTTGAAGGACGGCGCGTCGGCGATCTATGGATCCGACGCGATCGGTGGCGTCGTCAACTTCATCCTTCGCAACAACCTCGATGGTGTAGAAGCGAGCGCCTACTACGGAACCTCCGCGCGCGGCGATGCTGCGACCCAACGCTACGACGCTGTTTTCGGGATAACCAGCGATCGAGGCGCACTGATGCTGGGGGCCAGCTACGACAAGGCTGACGAGGTTCGCGCCGCGGATCGCACCTATTCCAGTCAACCGTATCAGCTGTACGCAGGCGAGAAGGGTATCGGCGGTACCAGTCGTATTCTGACTGGCCGTTACGTCGTGCCGCGCGCCAATGCTGCTGGCGTCAACCTCGCCGATCCCAATTGTGGGGCGGGCGCAAATGTCACTCTGACGCGTATCGATGGCCGTCCTGGTTCGTCTCCATCCGACTTCCGCTGCTTCAATCCGCAAACGGACGTCTACAACTATCAGGCGGATGGAAACCTGACGCTGACGCCGCAGGAGCGGACCAGCCTCTTCATGAACGGCACTTACAAGCTCAGCGACAACGTCGAGGCATTTGTACTGGGCTCCTGGTTGCGGACTGAATCCGCCTTTGCCCTGGCACCGTTGCCGTTCGACGGTCGTCCTGCTGTGGACGATGTTCCGATCAGCGCAGATAGCCTCTATAACCCTTTCGGGGTCGACATCACGGACGCACGTCTGCGCCTTCGTGATTTCATTCCTACACGCACCACGCGTTTCACCACCGAGACATATCAGATCACCGGCGGGCTGCGCGGCGCCTTCGGTGACAGCAGTTGGAGTTGGGACGCATCTTACGGATACGGCCGCTCACCGCAGTCATCCTCGGTGAAGGGATATCTGTACAGTCCCGGTCTGGCCGCCGCACTCGGCCCATCAATGATCGACCCGGCAACCGGAAATCCGATCTGCGTCCGTACGCCAGGAAACCCGGCAACGGCGATCAATGGCTGCCTGCCCGTCAACTTCCTGGGTCCTGCCCCCGACGCGACCACCCCGACCGGCCAAGCGCAGTTGAACGCGCTCAGTCTGATCAACCCGACGATTACCAACACCAACGAAAACACCCTGAAGGTCTTCAACGCCAATGCGACCGGCGACCTCTTCGATGTTCCTGCAGGCACCGTGTCCCTGGCAGTTGGCGTGGAACGCCGTGAGGAATCTGCCAGTTCGACCAGCGATTTCCTGACCATCATCCCGCCGGGCGAAACTGTCTGCCTCACCACGCAGGAAGCCTGTACTTACGGCGACATCTCCGGAAAGTTCGACGTCAATGAAGTCTACGCAGAAGCGCTCATTCCGCTTTTGAGCGAGGTGCCTTTTGCAGAAAAACTGAACCTGACGATGGGCACGCGTTATTCCGATTACTCGAATTTCGGCGGCACGACCAATTCGAAGGTCGGTATAGAGTGGAAGCCCTTTTCCGATCTTCTGATCCGCGGTACGTATGCAGATGTGTTCCGTGCACCGACCATCGGCGACCTCTTCTCGCCGACGGTTCCCAGCGCGAATAGCTACGTCGATCCCTGCAATGGCTATTCGGGACAGGCGACTGCAGATCCGCGTGCGTGTGCAGGCGTTGCTCCTGATGGCTCATTCCGCCAGAGCAACAATCAGGTGACTTCGTTCCAGGTGTCGAACCCGAACCTTCAGCCGGAAGAAGGTGACGTCTTTACATATGGCTTCGTTTACAGTCCCAGCTGGCTCGACGGGTTCAGCGTGACTGCCGACTACTGGCGTGTAAGCCTTGATCAGTTCATCACCAATCTGCCCGAGACCGTGATGTTGAATCAGTGCTACCAGTTTGGGCGCTATTGCGACACATTCATTCGCGATGCAGCCGGCGACGTTGCACAAATGACCAATGTGATCGGCAATTTTGGTGAATTGCGTACGAGCGGCGTCGACCTGGGCTTCCGTTACAACACGCAGGAAGCTGCGTGGGGCAAGCTGTCGTGGAATTTGGATACGACATACATTCGTCAATACGATGTTCGCCTGCTCTCGGGAGATCCCACCAGCGACGTCGGTGCATTCCCCGGAATACCGGAAAGCAAGGGCTTGGCGGGCACATTTGTGGATTCCGCATCCTCAGGCTTCGGTAATATTGCACGCTGGCGCGCCCTCAATGATCTGACCTGGACGTTCGGAAATCTGAATGCCAGTCTGACCACCCGATACGTCCACCATGTGAACGAGGCCCCAGACGTTGCCGAGGTCGGTACCGACGGTTACGTGGCCAAGCGCCAAGTTCCGTCGTATACCCAGACCGACTTCCAGTTGGGGTATCGCCTTGAGTCGCTGAACAACAGTACGATCCAGATCGGCGTTCGCAACCTGGCAGACCGTCAACCACCCCTGGTCTATTCCGGCTTCAATGCCTCCACCGACTTGCGGACCTACGATGCCATCGGCAGGTACTACTGGATGCGTTGGACTGCACGATTCTGATCTGCATCACGGGGAAGAGGGCGCCGCATCCGCGGCGCCCTCCTCTCAGGATCATCTTCGGCACTTCATTCGGACATACGACAACAGCCTGCCGCCGCAACTGTGCGCCAAGCTGGTCGAATCTTTTCTGACGCTGGGCGAATTCCACGAACGGAACGGCCGAGGCGTGCGCCCCGGGCTGGACGACAGCGCGTGGACAGAGCTGGATATCTCCAAACTGTCAGATCACGCATTTTTGAGCTTTTTCCGCTCTCTGATCAGCAAGGAACTCGCTCGCTACAATGCCGATATCGGCCTCAGTATCGCGGTCCCTGATAGCCCGCTTCTCAGCCCATTGATCCTCAAGCGTTATCGCCCCGAAAGCGATGAGCGCTTCCAGACGCACTTCGATTCGATAAATAGCGTCTGCGATCGGTATCTGGTTTTTCTCTGGTATCTCAATGATGTCGAGCAAGGCGGCGAAACCTGGTTTCCAGGTTTAAACCATGGCATTACGCCGCGAGCCGGTAGGCTTTTGATGTTTCCGCCATATTGGATGTACGCACATCAAGGCAGGCCACCCACGAGCGGGGACAAGTACATCCTCTCCACGTATCTCCGTTTCCCACAACGCTGACTAGGCGTAACCATAACGGAGGCGCCATGGCGCAAGAAGATGTTGCGTGCGCGGGGAGAAATGATGTCGATAGTGCTCCCACCGTCCAATTGCACGATCATGGATCGGCTCGATAACCTGGGCGTAACTCGGCGTATTGATTCGCGTGGGTCGCGACTTGGCGAGCTCCTGGAAACTTGTCACGGCATCGTCCCACTCAGACGCGAGGAAGTGTAGCAATGCCGATACATGCGACGGCATGTCATTGACCAGATCCTCGTATCGAATTACATGGACTTGGGCACTGGCCAATGCCCTATGGCGCTCCCAATAAGACATTACCTTTACATACGTCTCTGCGGAGGCCTCCAAGGTTGCGAATGAGAGTGCGCCTCCACGCATACCGAATGCCTGCATGTAACAACTCAATACACAGTCATGAGGGTCGCGCAAAAGGAGAATATATTTCGCACGCGGAAATAGCCGGGCGATATACGGGACTCGCGTCAAATTCAAGGGATATTTATCGATCAAGCACGAATCTACGGAAACATACTTGGCGACCACCGCATGATAGATATCTCGCGCCTTGCCAATCTGAGTGTCGGAAAGCGAAGCCAACCAGTCGTCCAGGTGCGGCTCGGCCAAATCCATGCCCGCACGCAAGCAGGCGATAGCCTCCTCCAACGCCGGTCGCTCATCCAATACGACGAAACCTGGATGCGCATCCAATATGCGCTCCAAAAGTGTTGTGCCTGACCGCGGAAAACCCACAAGAAATGTCGGATCTTCTGAACGCCCACCTTTCGTTTGCGAGGAATGCCAAGTTAAAGGAACTGGAGCTCTTAAAGATTCGTCCAGCCATCCCAGGGCGCCATCCTCCGTCTGCCCTGGAAAACGGCGAGTGTAAGCCACGATGGCACGCGCGTGCGCGCGATCCAATGCAGCCATGGCGTCATCGAAGCGACAGCCTGCATCGGCATTCTTGGCCCGCTCGAACTCCAGCAATGCTCCAATTGCTCCATCCCCAGCCATCGCGATACCCGATGCAAGACTCTTATCAGCGCTTTCGTACTTCTTTTGTCGCCGCAGCATTCGCCCCATCGCAAGTGCCTTCATCGGAGACATCTCGCTTCCGACAACGCTTTGGTGCAGCAGATGGCGACCGGCTTCGTCCAGGCGATTGAGTCTTTCGAGCAAAAGAACGAGCTGTACTCGTAACTCGCTCGTTGCGGTAGTGTCGTCAAGCAGCTGCTCATACAGCGCCAACGCGCGCAACTCTTCGCCGCAATTGGCGAGCAACCAGGCGAAACTCTCGCATTGCGCGCGAGACATTGCCCGATGATCCAGATGCCCAAGGCAAGATCTCACCTCGTCAAATCGCTCGAGCTCCATCAAGCATTGCGCATAGGCCAGAGCAACGTCGTATGCGTCGGGCTCCTGCCGCCAGGCACGCCCAAGGCTTATTTCTGCCTGCTGATATCTTTGAAGATAAAGCAATGCCAGCCCTAGACCCAACTGGCAAGCCACTTCGTTTCCAGCACCGCGCTTGATGGCCTCTTCGAAGGCGACCAGAGACTGTCCGAAGTCTTCTAGTTCAAGCAATAAATTTCCGATATTGATTAGATAGGCCGGCTCGGAAGGCTGAAGAGTCGCCAGATGCCAGTAGGCATGACAAGCATCATGGAGAACGCCGTGGCGATGCAGCTCTTCTGCAAATGCCAGCCATCCGGCGCTGTTTGAAACAGCGGGCGCGACACCTTCACGCATCCATGCCCGCATTCTTTCTTGGTGAGCAGACGCCGACATGATCATTGATGAATGATCTCACATCCTGGCCAGTGAAATTTCGCAAGAAACGTGCCCGTCGCATCGAATCAAACGCTACGGATTCACCATGCATACAAAGACTTCAGGAGACTTCAAGATTCTACGTGTTACGACATTCAAGACAGTTATGTAACAACGCATAAAAAACTACGCCCCCGAGATCGGGGGCGTAGCCTAGGTCAAGCTTTCAAACCCACTCTCAGAACCGCTGGGTGTAACGCATGTAGAGGAAGCGACCGATATCGAAGCCACCGAAGTAAGACACGTTGGAGCTCGGCTGGCTGTACAGGGTCGGGCCGACGCGGTCGAACACGTTGTTGGCACCGGCAGCAATCGTCGCGTTCCACGGAGCGTTCCAACGTACTTGGACGTCGTTGAAGATGGTCGCGCCACGCTCGTTGGTCGGGTTACCAACCGAAACGCCCTGGTTGTTCGGAGCGCGGTAGTTGGGATCGCTGCACTCGTCGGGGAACAGCGACGCACTCAGGCAGGTTTCCTTCAGGCCGGAGAAGTAACGCACCGTCCAGCTGGCACCGAAGTCGCCCTTATCCCAGTTGAAAGCGACATTGGAACGGATACGGAAGTGCGTGCCGGTGGTGGTGCCCGCCCAGCCCACGCCCGTGAACGGGTTCGGATTGGTGACGGAATTACGGGTGGTGACCAACTCGTCGCGGCTGGTGTAGGTGGTCGTCCACTTGACGCCGAAGGTTCCGGCTGCGTCGGTTGCCAGGCGGTAGCCCAGATCCAAGTCGTAACCCTCAACCTCGCGGTAACCCGCGTTGATCGAGGTACGGCTCAAGGTGTTGACGATGCCGCTGACCGGATCGCGAGTGAACGCGTTGCAGCGCTCGGCGATGCCGTTGATGTAGCAATCGTTGAGGATCAGGTTGGCGGTGTCGCCGATGATGGTGTTTTCGACGCGGATCTGCCACCAGTCAAGCGACACGTTCAAGCCGTTGACGAAGCCCGGGCTCCACACAAAACCCAAGGTCTTGGAGGTGGAGGTTTCCGGGGTCAGCTCTTCGTTGGAGCCGGACAGGAACGCCAGAGGCGTCTGCGACGAGGCTGCCGTGGTCGGCACGAACCCCTGCGCCTGCTGACGGAAGGTAGCCGCATTGACGGGCAGTGCTGCAGCGCAACGTGCGCGGACAGCGGCGCTGGTGCGGGAAGCACCGAACTGGACGTCGCAGGGATCGGTATAGGAATCGAAGGTCTGCGAACCGCCGCCATAGAGGTCGGAGATGGTCGGCGCACGGAAGCCTTCGGCCCAGGTACCGCGAACCAGCAGCGACTGGATCGGCTTCCACTTGAAGCCGAACTTGCTGTTCACGGTGTCGCCGAAGGTGTTGTAGTCGGAATACCGGGAAGCAAGGCTCAGACTCAGCTCCTGGGCGAACGGCAGATCAGCCAGGATCGGCACGTTGAGCTCGGCGTAGACTTCTTCCACCTTGTAGCTGCCACCGGTGGGGAAGTTGGCCAGACCAGAAGTGTTACCCGACTGCGCCAACGCGTCCGGGCTGAACTCGCCTTCTTCCTTGCGCTGCTCGGCACCCACGGCAAAGCCGAGATCGCCAGCCGGCAGGGTGAACAAGCTACCCGACAAGTTGGCAGAAATGACCTTGGTCTTGGTGTCTGCGGTCGCGTGCGTGGTAGGGATCAGGAAGTCCTGCAGGGCCTGATTGCCGGTCAGTGCACCCGGACCGGTCAGGCCAGCGGCGATGAACGGATTGAACGGCACGCACTGTGCCAGAGCGATCGGAGCGGCAGCCGAGCCGCACTGCGCAACGCCGGAGGCGTTGATGAAGGACGGGCCCACAGCTGCACGCAACGAGGTCAGGTTGAGATCGCCGTAACCGCTCTGCACCAGCTTGTTGTTGTTATAGAGGTAACCCACATCCCAGTCGAAGATGCGGTCGCCGACATTGAACGAGCCGTCGAACGCGCCCGAGAAGCGATACGTGGTCAGCTCCGCACGCGTGGTGCGCGGTACTTCGGTCGTACGACGCCACCAGTTCGGGATTTCGCGGTTCAGCGGATTGAATGCGCTATCCACCGACATCGGCGAACCGAATGCGAGTGCCTGGTACGGGTAGCCCGCGATCTGGCGCTCGGAATCACGATTGCTGTACAGCACGTTGGTGCGGAAGCGAACGTTGTCCGTCAGGTCGTACGAACCATCCACGAACAGCGAGCGGCGCTCCTGCGGAGTGCGCAGGTCGGTCCAGCGGTTGGTGTTGGTCTTGTCCTGGGTAACGGTCTGGTCGGTGTTCTGAGCGCGGTAGTCAGCCGGGTTGTCCGGGTTGCCACCATCGCGTACCAGCACGCGGACTTCACGATTCGGGTTGGCTGCAGTGGCGGCCGGGTAACGGACATTGGGAAGCGCATCCGCCGGACGGCTGACGAATCCACCGAACTCGCCGACGGCGGTCCAGCCAAAGTCCGGATGATTGGACGAGCGCGGGAATTCCGAGTAAGGACGGTCAGAGGCAGCAACCTTGTTTTCCTTGGCGTACTCGATGCCAACGGTCAGGGTTCCACGCTCACCGGTCACGCCCATCACGAAATCGGCATTGGTCGTCTCGCCATCGCCCTGCGAGTACTGGCCGTAGTAGACGTTGCCGGTCGCGCCATCGAAGTTGGTACGGGTGATGATGTTGATGACACCGGCGATCGCGTCGGAACCGTAGATCGAGGAAGCACCGTCCTTCAGCACCTCGATGCGATCGATCGAGGAGACAGGAACGGTGGAGATGTCCTGCAGGCCGTCAGTGGTGATGCCAAGACGCTTGCCGTTGACCAGCACCAGCGTACGAGCCGCACCCAGGTCACGCAGGCTGATGTAGGTACCACCGACCGCTTCGCCGGAAGACAGCGGCGACGCGCGGCTGATCGGCGGCGTGCCGACTGCGCTGATGTTTTGCAGGATGTCGGCGACCGACGAGAAGCCCTGCTTCTCGATGTCGGCGCGGCTGACGGTCAGAATCGGCTGAGCGGTTTCCGTATCCACCTGGCGGATGCGCGAACCGGTCACTTCGATACGATCGAGGTTGGTCGCGCCGGCGTCCTGGGCGATGGCGATCGAAGGCAGTGCCGAGGCAGTCGCGCCAACCGCGATGGCGAATGAAATCGCGTCGCGAAGCTTGCTGGTCTTGTAAATCATTGAGCTCTCTCTCTCCAAGATCTTGGTAGTGGCGTAATGAACAACCGTTCGAGGGATCGAAGAAGCGAACCCAAAGCGAAAGGTGGAGCCGATAGTAGCTACCAAGTTTGAAAAATTAAAGATGCGTTAACGAGAAATTGTCTTTCCGTGAATTCAGGGAGCACTTAGCTTTCGCCAGCCCCCTCGAAGACCGCTAAAGTTCCCGTTGCAGCTGCCGCTAAAAGCTCCAAAGCCATGACCATGCGGCAAGAGAGCCCAACCGAAAACATTAGAATTTTCTTTTAAAACAAAGACTTATTCCACCATGGTCTAGCGACCTGAACATAGATCCAGTAGCCACATACACAGGCAGGTGCTGCGATCAGCCAGGAATCAAGGTCTGAATCACATGCTCGACATAGGCCTCGAAATCTTCCCGGGCGGGCTTGGGTTGCTGCAGTTGCAGCGAAAGCTGCAGGAAGCCGACATAGGCGGCGTAGGCCAGACGGGCACGGTGCTGGGCGTCGGTGCGGGACAGGCCGGCCTGGCGGAAGGAGGCGATCAGGTAATCCAGCCGGCGCTGCGAGACGCGGTCGATGACCGGGCGCACCGCAGGATGGTCGAGGGCCTTGAGCAGTTCGCTATAGATCACGTGTGGTTTGACTTCATGGGCGACCAGTTGGAACAGGGCGCGCAGGCGGGCGCTGGGGTCCGGGACGTCTTCCAGGCTGCCGAACACTTCCTTCTGTTCAAAGATTTCCCAGCGCTCCAGGGCGGCCTGCAGCAGCGCGTCGCGCGATGGGAAGTGCCAGTAGAAGCTGCCCTTGGTCACGCCGAGCCGGCGCGCCAACGGTTCTACGGCAACCGCGCCCACGCCTTGTTCGGCGATCAGGTCCAGCGCGGCCTGCGCCCAGTCGTCCGCACTGAGGCGGTTGCCGCGGCCGGAACTGGCCCGGGGAGTGGTGGGGCTGGATTCGGTGATGTCGTTCATGCTGCGATTTAACCATACGCTTGAGTCAGTTGCAGTATGCGTCACGAAATCGACGCACAATCGCCATGATTCAATGGCTTAACCGTCCATACCAGAGAGTATTGACAGCTGCCGTGACGAATCCATACCATTAGGTATGGTCACTCGTCCTCCTACCCTCGCCCGCACTGTGTCTGCGCCGCACATCAGCGCTGGCGATGCCGAGTTGGCGGTGTCGGTCCAAGGCGCCGAACGCGCGCAAACGGTCGTGCTGGCGCATGGGTTCGGGCAGACGCGGCATGCCTGGGAAGCGACTGCACGCGCGTTGGCGAAGGCTGGCTACCGTGCCCTGTCCTACGATGCGCGCGGGCATGGCGATTCAAGCTTCAATGCGGCCGAGGTGCGCTACTCGCCGACGCAGTTCGCCGATGACCTGATCGTGGTGGCCGGCGAGCACGCGCAACCGCCGGTGCTGGTCGCCGCCTCGATGGGGGGATTGTTTGGGCTGCTTGCCGAAGCGCGTTGGCCGGGCCTGTTTCGCGCCATCGTGCTGGTCGACATCACGCCGCGTTGGGACACCAGCGGCGTGGAGCGCATCCTGCGCTTCATGACCGCGCACCCGGATGGCTTCGCCTCGCTGGAGGCCGCCGCCGATGCGATCGCCGACTATCTGCCGCATCGGCCACGCAAGACGGCAAGCCAGTTGCAGGCGCTGCTGCGCCAGCGCGACGACGGCCGTTGGCAATGGCATTGGGATCGGCGCCTGGTCGACGAGCTGGCCGGACAGGATGCGCAGCTGCAGCAGCATGCGCTGCTGGATGCCGCAGCGCAGGTGCGTTGCCCGATGCTGCTGATCAGCGGCGGACGCAGCGACCTGGTCACGCCGGCCACCATCAATGAGTTCCTGTCGATCGTGCCGCACGCACAGCATGTGCATCTACCCGATGCCACGCACATGCTGGCCGGCGACGACAACACCACGTTTACCGCCACCGTGTTGCAGTACCTGGGCGCATTACCCTCGGTTGGCACCATCGCAGCGTCCAACATCACCGAGCATGTCACTGGAGCAAGACCATGAGCATCGTTGCACCGTTCCTCCTCGTCATCCTGGCGGCGGGTATCGCTGCCTATCACCGGATGCGCCTTGCGACCTGGGTTGCGATCAGCGCCTGCGTGCTGGTGGCGTGCTGGTTGCTGGACGCGAACCTGATCGCCACCATCGTTGCGGCCGCGCTGGTCGTGCTGGTATCCGCTCCAGTGCTGCTGCCCTTCCTGCGCAAGCCGCTGCTGACCACGCCGTTGATGGCGTTCTTCCGCAAGGTGCTGCCGCCGCTGTCGCAGACCGAGCGCATCGCGCTGGAGACCGGCTCGGTCGGTTTCGAAGGCGAACTGTTCACCGGTGACCCGGATTGGCAGAAGCTGCTCAACTATCCCAAGCCGCAGCTCACCGCCGAAGAGCAGGCGTTCCTGGATGGCCCGGTGGAAGAGCTGTGCAAGATGGTCAACGACTGGGAAATCACCCACGTCCATGCCGACCTGCCGCCGGAGTTGTGGGACTTCATCAAGAAGAACAAGTTCTTCGGCATGATCATTCCCAAGCAGTACGGCGGCCTGGGCTTCAGCGCGCTGGCCCACCACAAGGTGATCCAGAAGCTGTCCTCGATCTCCAGCGTGGTCAGCTCCACCGTCGGCGTGCCGAACTCGCTAGGGCCCGGCGAGCTGCTGCTGCACTACGGCACTCCGGAACAGAAGGACTATTACCTGCCGCGTCTGGCCGTGGGTGCGGAAGTGCCGTGTTTCGGCCTGACCGGTCCGTTTGCCGGCTCCGATGCCACCTCGATCCCGGACTACGGCATCGTCTGCAAAGGCGAGTGGAATGGCGCCAACGTGCTCGGCGTCAAGCTGACCTTCGACAAGCGCTACATCACCCTGGCACCGGTCGCCTCGCTGATCGGCCTTGCCTTCCGCGCCTACGATCCGGAAGGTCTGATCGGCGACAAGAAGGACATCGGCATCACCCTGGCGCTGCTGCCGCGCGAAACCCCCGGCGTGGAAATCGGCCGCCGCCACTTCCCGTTGAACTCGCCGTTCCAGAATGGCCCGATCCATGGCGAAGAAGTGTTCATTCCGCTGAGCCAGTTGATCGGCGGCGTGGAAATGGTCGGCAAGGGCTGGAACATGCTCAACGAGTGCCTGGCCGTGGGTCGCTCGATCACCCTGCCCTCCACCGCCAGTGGCGGCAGCAAGGCGGCTGCGGTGGTCACCGGAGCCTATGCACGCATCCGCAAGCAGTTCGGCCTGTCGGTGGGCCGTTTCGAAGGCGTGGAAGAGGCGCTGGCGCGTATCGGCGGCAAGGCCTATGCGATCAGTGCGCTGTCGCAGGCCACGGCAGCGGCGGTGGACCGCGGCGACGTGCCGTCGGTGCCGTCGGCGATCGCCAAGTACCACTGCACCACCATGGGCCGCGAAGTGGTCAGCGACATGATGGATGTGATCGGCGGCAAGGGCATCATCCTGGGGCCGCGCAACTTCGCCGGCCGCGCCTGGCAGGCCGCGCCGATCGGCGTGACCGTGGAAGGCGCCAACATCATGACCCGCAGCCTGCTGATCTTCGGCCAGGGCGCAATCCTGTGCCATCCGTGGGTGATGAAGGAAATGCAGGCAGCGCAGGATCCGGACACCCGTCGCGGCCTGGAAGCGTTCGACCAGAGCCTGTTCGGCCATATCCGCTTCGGCATTTCCAATGCGGTGCGTTCGTTCTGGTTCGGCCTGACCGGTGCGCGCATCGGCGCCGCGCCGGGCGATGCCTACACCCGCCGTTTCTTCCGCAAGCTGGACCGTTACTCGGCCAACCTGGCGTTGATGGCCGACGTCTCGATGCTGATGCTGGGCGGCAAGTTGAAGTTCAAGGAGTCGTTGTCCGGCCGTCTGGGCGATGTGCTGAGCCACATCTACATGACCAGCGCGATGCTCAAGCGTTACCACGATGAAGGCGCACCGGCCAGCGATCAGCCGCTGCTGGCCTGGGCCTTCCACGACAGCGTGCACAAGATCGAAACCGCGCTGTCGGCCGCCCTGCGCAACTTCCCGATCCGTCCGGTGGGCTGGCTGATGTGGGTGTTGATCTTCCCGCTGGGCCGCCGAGCCGAAGCGCCGGGCGACCGTCTGGGCCACCGCGTTGCATCGATCCTGATGGCGCCCAACGAGGCACGCGATCGCCTGGCACAGGGTGTGTTCCTGACCCCGTGCGCCAACAACCCGGGTGGTCGCATCGCCAGCTATCTGACCAAAGCCGTGATGGCCGAGCCGGTGGAGCGCAAGTTCCTCAAGGCGCTCAAGACCAAGGGCATCGAAGCGCTGGAGTTCACCGCACAGCTGGACGAAGCGGTCGCCGAAGGCGTGCTCACGCTGGACGAGCGCAAGCTGCTGGAAGAACTGCGCGAGATCATGATGGATACCATCACCGTGGACGACTTCGATCCGCATGAATTGCGTGCGGCCAGCTTCTACGACAAGCCGCAGGCACAGCAGCCGCGCGAAGCGGCCTGATTTGGCGCTTTCGTCGACAAGGCAAAAACAAACGGCGAGCTTCGGCTCGCCGTTTGCGGTTGAGGGCACGGCAGGTGTGGCTGCAGCGCAGACGTCACGTGCCGGATGTGCCGGGCAAGATCAACACAAGGGCGCTGCGCGGGCGTCTTGCCAGGTCATGGCTGGGGCCTAGGGCACCAATCCATCGCGCCGGCGATGCCAGCTGTCATGCCTGATCGCGTATCAAGCTGGTGAGTACACCGTGGAAGTGATCGCACGTGGCTTGCCAGGCGAAGGACTCCCGCCTCCAGCCAATCAAGAAGATCCGGACCGTCCTGCAGATACAGCGATGCCATCGCAAACAGCGACCAGGCGCTGCACCGTTCCGCCTCCGCGCTTGCGTACTAGCTGACGGGCCAGCGACTACCGCCAGGACACCATCGCCCGCGCAGCCGCGCCCAGGAGCGATTGCCCAAGCGTTTCGCTCAGCTCGGCAACCACAGCAGCGCTAATGCGATCAGCGCAGGCAAGGCCTGCACGAAGAAGATCCGGCGGTTGACGCTGTAGGCGCCGTAGCAACCGGCCACCACCACGCAGCCCAGGAAGAAGCTCAGCACGTCCGCACGTTCGGCCAGTGCGCCCCAGAACAGGCCAGCGGCCAGAAAGCCGTTGTAGAGCCCCTGGTTGGCCGCCAGCACGCGCGTGGCCTGCGCCTTCTCCGCTGTATTGCGGAAGGTCTTCAGACCCAACGGGCGGGTCCACAGCAGCATTTCCAGCACCAGGATGTAGACGTGCAGCAGGGCGACGCACAGGCCGGCAACGATGGCGAACAGGGACATGGCAGGCAGCAGTGATGGACGGGGCGGCAAGCATAGCCGCGATCACCTGCTCTTCGTTGGGAAAACCACGCAGAGGCCGGCAATCGGCTCCTGCCGGGATGGCGCAACCGGCACGACGGGGACTCCAGGGTAGCCCGATGCCATCGACGGCACCGCCGGGAGACCACCAGCAACGCAGACAGCGCCGAGGCGTGGACATGGCATGCGCGCTCAGCCCCAGCCGCACCGTGGCGCAGGCGGTCCTCGCCCACCTGCATGCACCCGCGGCAAAACGCACATTGCGCCGTCGATCAGCCCTGCGAGCCGGCCGGGGTTCGCTCCTCCGCCGCATCGCGCTCTGCAGGCAGCTTGCGCGCTTCGCGCAACAGGCCGAATGCCCCAACCGTCATGCCCGCCGCAGCCAGCAAGCCGACGCCGAACACCGCACTGGAGCCCAAGGCCGAAACCAGCTTGTGGATCCACACGAAGCTGAGGTCGCCGCCGCGGTAGATCACCGTATCGATCGCCGCGCCGGCCTTGTAGCGCCACTCGCGATTGACCCGCGTGTACAGCGTCTCGCGTGCCGGCTTGGCGAGCGCGAACTCGCTGGAGCGGGTGATCACCTGCACGATCGCGATCATCATCGGCAACGGCGAGGCCGTCAGCACGGCATAGCCCAGGGTGATGGCCACGCCGGGAATCAGCAGCGCCGGCGCAATGCCGAAGCGCGACAACAGCGCACGCGTCACCAGCAATTGCAGCACCAGCGTCAGCGCGTTGACCGCCAGATCGATGGTGGCGTAGTACGCCGTACTGGCCGCCGCATCCGTATACAGCCGACGGACCAACGCGGCCTGCTCGTTGTAGAGCAAGGTGCCGACGCCCACGCCGAACAGAGTCATCAGCGCCAGCCAGCGCAACAGCGGCTCGCGCACGATCAGCTTGAGTCCGCCTAACACGTCGCCGCCCATCGGCACTTCGCCCGAATCCAGGCGAAACTGCCGTTCGCGCGCCACCGCCCATAGCCGCAGCCGCAATACGCACACCAGGCACACCGTCAGGAACCCGGCCGACACCAGCATCAGATGGGCGACGCCGATCCGCTCCACCAAGGTGCGGGTGAGGACGGGCCCGAGAAACGCGCCCAGCGTGCCCGCCGCACCGATGTAGCCGTAGTAGTTGCGCGCCTCGGCATTGCTGAAGACATCGGCCATGAAGCTCCAGAACACCGCCACCGCGAACAGGTTGAACACCGTCACCCACAGGAAGAACGCCATGCCGCGACCGGGCACGCCGCTGTCGAACAGCACATAGAACAGCAGCAGGGTCGCGATGAAGAAGCCGTACACCGCCGGCAGGAACACACGCCGCGGGTAACGGCTGACCAGCGCACCGTACAGCGGTTGCAGCAGCACCATGATCAGGAAGGTGCAGGTAAACAGCACCTGCAAGGTGAAGTCCTTGAGCGGCACACCGTGTGCGGCGAAGAAGGCGATCACGCCGGTGGGAAAGATCGCTTCCACATCCGCCGAGGCACCCATCGCCTCGCGTACCGGGCGCAACACGTAATACCCGCTCAGCAGGCAGAAGAAATACAGGAACGACCAGGTCAGCGGCGGCGAACGGCGCAATGCTGCGCTCAGCCGGCCAAGCGCAGAGCGCGGTGCAAGCGAGTGGGTCATGGCGTCAACATCGCCCGCGCGAACGAGCCCGACAGCAAGAGCATGGCAGCCACAGCACGCGGCGGAAGAAGCGCGCAAGTTAGCCGATGCAGCGCAGCACGACCAGCGGCCGCCGCACGCGGATGCCATGGCTCCATCGTCCGGCACGCCGCTTGCAGCGTTTCAGCCACAGGTCCACATGCAGGTCACCGGCTGCACTTCAGGCGCTCGAAGCGGCCCGGTTTCTGAATCAAAATCGTCAATAGGATCAATATGATGCCCATTCATCTTCCGGCAGTTTGTGCTATTGCGAAGCGCGGCGCTAGAATCGCCGAAGGCAGTGGAACAGGCGGGACAACCATGACACAAATGCGCAGGCGCCGACGGTTCCGTCCGTTGGCCATCGGGCTGCTTGGGGCGTTATTGCCTCTGGCCCTCTCTTCCACGGCACAGACGCCTGCGCCCACTGCTAACGCGTTGCAGCCAGCCACCATCGCGCAGTCTCCCACTGCACCGCTCGCGTACCGCGCGTCATTGCCGGCCAGCAGCGTGTTGGCGCCAGCCGCCGGCTTCGACGTGGCGGCGTTCGAATCGATGGCCGACCAGCTGACCTATGGCAACCGCGTGCCCGGCATGGCGATGGCCATCGTGCAGGGCGGCAAGGTGCTCAGCGCGCGCGGCTATGGGGTCACCGACGTCAATCGCCCGCAGCCGGTCGACGCCCACACCGTGTTCCGTCTGGCCTCGCTGTCCAAGGCCTTCGCCGGCACCATGGCCGGCCTGCTGGTCAACGACGGCGTGCTGCGCTGGGACAGCAAGGTGGTCGACTACGTGCCGGGCTTCCAGCTCAGCGATACCGCAGCGACCCGCCACCTCACCGTCGCCGAAGTGCTCAGCCATCGCGTCGGCCTGACCCGCAATGCCTACGACCGCGACATCGAGTCCAACGCCGATTACTACTCGCTCAGTCACAAGCTGGCGGCCGCGCCGCTGCGCTGTGCGCCGGGCGATTGCTATGCCTACCAGAATGTCGCTTTCAGTCTGGTGGGCGATGTGGTGTTTGCCGCCTCCGGCAGCTTCTACGAGCAATCGGTGGAGCGACGCATCTTCAAACCGCTGGGCATGAACGATGCCAGCATGGGCCTGGCCGGTATCCAGGCCAGCCCGCGTTGGGCAGTTCCGCATGTGCGCAGCCGCAATGGCTGGGTGTCGCTGACGCCCAAGCCCACCTATTACCGCCTCGCACCAGCCGCCGGCGTCAATGCAAGCGCCAGCGATATGGCGCAGTGGCTGCTTGCGCATACCGGGCACCGCCCCGATGTGTTGCCTGCCCCGCTGTTGGCCACCTTGCACGCACCGCTGATCTCCACTCCGGGCGAAATGCGCTCGGGTTGGCGCCACGAGCGCGTGGATGCCGCCAGCTACGCGCTGGGCTGGCGCGTGTTCGACTACGCCGGCCACCAGGTGATCTTCCATGCCGGCGCGGTGCAGGGCTATCGCGGCCTGGTCGCCCTGTTGCCCGAGCGCGACCTCGGCATCGCGATCATGTGGAACGGCGAGAGCGGCCTGCCCTCCGGCATGATGCCGACCATCCTGGACCGCGCGCTCGGGTTGCCGGCCAAGCGCTGGCTGGACATCGATGTGGATGGCGACTTCGGCAGCGAGAACATGCTGGCCGAACGACCCGATCCAGCCGGCAAGGGCGCTTCATCCGGCAAGTCGGTCGCCTCGCCGCGCTGAGCCAGCACGTCGCGGTCTCCAGCGCCTGATGGCGCACGTGCAGACACAGGCGGCTTCGGCCGCCTGTGTCGTTTCTGACCGGTGCACCGCCCGCGTACCGTCGCAGGACACCCCACGTCGCAGCACATGACGATGCGAGAGACGCGGTGCAGGAATGGATGGCACCGATCTCCGCCCTGATCGGAGCGGACGGATACGCGAATGGACGACGAAGGGCGTCGCACTGGCATGCGTAACGTATGCAGCGCGACTCCGCTCCCCGTTCGGCCTGGGCGGCTGCGCATCCGGAATGCGCGCGTCGCAGGCGGGGATGGCACCGCCGAGGCATCGCAATTCGTCCACGCGGGGGAGATGGCCTGCGATGCTCGGCCCGGACCGCGCGCCTGCTACCGAAGCCGCAGGCGTGGGACAGCATATGGACACACTCCTAGCTGGCGCGCCGGCCTGAGCGCTCGCCGCGTCGCACAGTGCGGCCGTGCAGTCGTGCAGTCGTGCAGCGGCTCGGCTCGGCGGAGTGCGGGCACCACGCCCCCCCCCCATCCGCCCTTCGGGCACCTTCCCCCGCAGGCGGGGGAAGGAAGGCGATACGCTTCGACCTCCGCCGCGCGGTGCGGCCGGTACGCTGGAATGCGGCCAGGGGTACGCTCAGCGAAGGCTGGCTGTGCTGGCAGATCTGGCTGTGATGCAGATTGGCTGTGCTGCAGATTGGCTGTGCTGCAGATTGGCTGTGCTGCAGATCTGGCTGTGATGCAGATATGGCTGTGATGCAGATATGGCTGTGATGCAGATATGGCTGTGATGCAGATATGGCGGTGCTGTAACTCTGGCCCTGCTGTAGATCTGACCATGCTGTAGCTTTGGCCATGCTGTAGCTCTCGCAGTGCTGCAATCCGGGCCATGCGGTAGCTCGACGGTACTGTGCTGGGGCCGCGGCGTAGCCCGCGACACGGCAGCCCGCAACTGGCGCTTTGGGCATCCTGCGCGTTGCACAGGACAGCTGGGGTAGATGTCGCGTTGCCGGTGGATACGGCCGGAGCAGGCATCTAGCGTCGTCCTCTACCCAGCTGCGTCGCAATGGGGTCGCCTGCCAGAGCCAGCAGCCCCGGTTTGCGTGACGCCGCCACGATCCCTGATCGGCCCATCAGCACCGCTGCGCACGCTGCAATCGACCTGAGGGACACACAATAAAAAAGCTCCCTCCCCGCTGGGCGTCGGGGAGAGAGCTCGATGTTTACGGCGATCGGGTGTTGCAGATCAGATCAGCGGTGCCGGGGTTGCGGGCAGCGCGACCGGAGCGGCCTTCTTCTTGCGAACGGCCGGCTTCTTCTTGGCGACCTTCTTCGCGGCAGGCTTTTTGGCAGCGGACTTCTTGGTAGCCGCCTTCTTGGTTGCCTTCTTCGCTACTGCCTTCTTGGCAGTCTTCTTGACGGCTGCCTTCTTGGTCGCCTTCTTGGCGGTCTTCTTCACTGCCTTCTTGGCGGCAGTCTTCTTGGTTGCCTTCTTCGCAGTCTTCTTCACTGCCTTCTTGGCGGTTGCCTTCTTGGCAGTCTTCTTGACGGCCTTCTTGGCAGCGGTCTTCTTCACTGCCTTCTTGGCGGTTGCCTTCTTCGCGACCTTCTTGGTCGCCTTCTTGGCGGCGGTCTTCTTCACTGCCTTCTTGGCGGTGGGTTTCTTCTTCGCAGCTTTTTTAGTGGCCATGTAATTGGCTCCTCGTCAGTGAACTATGGAGGTGAAACGCCCAGTTGAACCAAACCCCGCGCCGGCATGCCGTCGTCGGGAACCGTCCGCGGGTGATGCGCGACGGGACGGATACAGAAACACCCGCATCGAACGGCGACACGGGTGCGTGATCGGGACGACTGCTGTTTTCTTGGAGGGAAGCGGACCCGACTCCACCATCGATCGTGCTTCGGTGGACGTCTTGGACAAGCTGGTCGGCTTGGTGTCGATTCTGCTCACTCTCTTTCGCAGCAATGTCTGCTGGGCGAAACCTAATCACGCTTTTTTTTACTGTCAACACTCTTTTGCAAATTTTTTTCCGCCGGCCATCGCAATGTTCGGCATCGACGTCGGGCCGGTGCGCCGCACGCGGTATGCGCGGCCTGCCCATGGCGCACAGCCTCGCGACACCGTTTTCGAAAAAGCACTTCTTTTCGGCTGTTTTCTGCAAGCGACGCAAAACCGTGCGGCTGGAGCAGCCACGTTGCCGCGACTGCGCGGCACGCATCACGGCATCGCCCGCCGCCTGTCCGCCAGCTGAAAATTTTTTATCCGCAAGCTCCACTTCCGGCGTCGCACAAGCAGAAATGCGCAAACTTATTGCGTCGTTCGATCCTCGCGCATGCGCTCTTGCGCGGTGGCGATGGCACTGCACGCGAGATGGAAAGCATCGTCGACGCGCGTCGTCGCCGACAAAGTTTTCACCGAGCGCACGCCGGTCCCTCACGACCGACTCACGCCACAGACGTCCGACGCGCCGGCAGGGTGCCGCCGCCGTGGAATCCTGTCGAAGATGCAGGCAAGCGCGAACCCATCAGCGGCAGCACCGGCCATGGCGAGGCGTCGATCGCAGCGCGCGGGTCCGATTGCCCACTCGATCACGCTCCGGCACGCACATCGCGCGCGCCCTGCCTCCAAAAAAATGGCCGCTCGGAGAGCGGCCATCGGTATTGCGGCTGGCAAGCTGGAATCAGTGGTCGTCGTCTTCGAGCAGTTCGGCGTAGTCGTCCGGCGACAGCAGATCGTTGAGCTGGTCCTTGTCGTCCATCTCGACGACGAAGATCCAGCCGTCGCCGTAGGCGTCTTCGTTGATGGTTTCCGGCTTGTCGCTCAGCGCGCTGTTGACCTCGACCACGGTGCCGCTGACCGGGCTATACACGTCGGAGGCGGCCTTGACCGATTCGACCACCGCCGCGCCGTTGCCGACCTGCACGGTGTCGCCGACGCCCGGCAGTTCGACATAGACCAGGTCGCCCAGCAAGCCCTGCGCGTGGTCGGAGATACCGACGGTCACGCGGCCGTTGCTTTCGACGCGGGCCCACTCGTGGGATTTGAGGAACTTGAGGTCGCCAGGAATCTCGCTCATGGGTGTGCTCCGGGGAAACTTGGGGTTGGGGACAGGTGGCTAGTTTAGACCGCGCGATGAGACAGGTGCACGCGCGCCGGCATGGCTGGGCTGCATGCGATCGCATGACGCCGGCCGACGACGGCCGGCATCGCCAGACTCATTCGCCGAGAACGCCAGGATGCGCCTGCCCATCGCGCACGAACGGAAACTTCACCGCGCGCAACGGCACCTGGCGGCCGCGAATGTCCACGCGCAGGTCGTCGATGCTGCCGGCAGGCACGCGTGCGAAGGCGATCGCCTTGCCCAGCGTGGGCGAGAAGGTGCCGGACAGGATCTCGCCCTGGCCGGCCGCGGTGAGCACGGTCTGGCCGTGCCGCAGCACGCCCTTCTCGTCCATCACCACGCCGATCATCTGGCGCGGGGCGCCCTGCGCCTTTTGCGACTCGAGCACCTCGCGGCCGATGAAGTCGCGGCCTTCGTCCAGTGCGATGGTCCAGGCCAGCGCGGCCTCGTACGGACTGACAGCGTCGTCCATGTCCTGGCCATAAAGATTCATGCCCGCTTCCAGCCGCAGGGTGTCGCGCGCGCCCAGGCCGGCAGGCTTGACGCCCTGCGCGAGCAGCGAATTCCAGAACGCAACCGCCGCCTCCTGCGGGAGCACGATCTCGAAGCCGTCTTCGCCGGTGTAGCCAGTGCGTGCGACGAACAATGCGACGCCGTCGCGCGAGTGCGTCTGCAGCGCGGCAAAACGGCCGAGCTTGCTCGCAGCCGCGGCGTCGGCCGGGTCCAGCAACGCGATGACCTTGGCACGCGCGTTGGGGCCCTGCACCGCGACCATGGAGAAGTCGCTGCGCTCTTGCACTTGCACGTCGAAGCGTGCGGCCTGCGCGCCGATCCACTGCAGGTCCTTTTCGCGGGTGGCGGCATTGACCACCAGACGGAAGAAATCCTCGCGCATGAAATAGACGATGAGATCGTCGATCACCCCGCCCTGCGGGTTGAGCATGCAGGTGTACAGCGCCTTGCCGGCGACCTTGAGCTTGTCCACCGAGTTGGCGAGCAGGTAACGCAGGAACTCGCGCACGCGCGCCCCGTGCAGGTCGACCACGGTCATGTGGCTGACATCGAACATGCCGGCGTCGCGACGCACCTGATGGTGTTCGTCGATCTGCGAGCCGTAGTGGATCGGCATGTCCCAGCCGCCGAAGTCGACCATCTTGGCGCCGAGCGCACGATGGGTGTCGTTGAGGATGGTCTTCTGGGTCATGAGCGCCGGTCCGAGGAAAGTCGCCCATTATCGCCGCCCGGCCGCACTTGCGGGGAAGCCGTGCAGACGCACAGCCGGACTCCAAGGCGCGTACGCCTGACACTGCGACCCCGCACTGCAACATGCCGTGCAGCACGGGATGCCGGCGTATCGATCAGCCCGCCGCTTCCACCAGCAAGGTCATGCCATCCACGCCGACGATACGTACCGGTGCGCCGGCCGGCAGCTCCGGGCCGCTGACCACCCGGAACGCATCGTCGGCCTCGGCGCGACCGCGGCCATCGTGGCTGGGCTGATCGAGCAACACGCGACGGCCGCTCAATTGCTCGGCGCGCCGGTTGAGCAAGGGACGGTCGCGTTGCCGCCGCTTGCCGCCAAACCAGCTGCGCTAGACGTGCACCGACACGAAGCTGAGCAGCGCGAACGCCACGATCTGCACCAAAAGCGGCATGCCCGGCACTGCCGGCACCAGCACGCACACCGCGGCCGCGGCAATACCCATCCACAACAGGAATGCACCAGGCACCAAGGTCTCGGCGGCGATCAACAGCAGCGCCAGCACCGCCTACACCACCACGTCCCGACGCATGGCTCAGCCTCGCGCGCGCAGCGGCATCGGCGGCACCCGAACGCCGGCGGTATCGGGCGTGGCCAGCGCTTCCTTTGCCAGGTTGGCGATGCCGGCGATCGAGCCGATGATGCCGCTGGACTCCATCGGCATCGGCAGCAACTTCTGACTGGGCGCAGTGGCCAGCGCCTCGAACGCCTCCACGTCATTTTGCGCAACGAAACGATTGCTCGCCTGCACGCTGCCGTTGGCGATCGCATCGGACACCGCCTGGCTGGCGCGGGATTCGGCCTCGGCCAGCCGCCCGCCTGCTTCTGCATCACGGAAGGCGGCTTCCTCGCGGCCTTCGGCCTCGAGCACGGCGGCCTGTTTCTCGCCATCGGCACGCAGGACCTCCGATTGCCGAGAGCCTTCTTCCAGAATCTGCGCGGGCTTTTCGCGCTCGGCCTTCATCTGCCGCGCCGTCGAATCGATCGGATCGCGCGGCGGCTAGGTGTCGCGGATGTACATGGTGTGGGTGTAGCGGCCGAAGCGCTCCACCGTGCACTGGAATCCCTGCGGCACCATGGGCACGGTCTTGAACGACACGACGACGCCGGCGACCAGCACGACGATGGCCAGAAACGAAGTTGGAACCCTGCGCAGTCCCTTTGCATGACGCGTCGGTCCTGCGCGAGGTAGGCACCCGCCGCATACATCGCACCGGCGGCAACGGGCAACGCTGCGCAGCACCGATCACGCCGTTGCGCGCAAGCTTCAGCCGGCCTGCGCGACCGGCGTCTACCCGGCTCAGGCGCTGCGTGGCGCGAACATGATGACCGCCATGCCCAGCAGGCAGCAGGCGGCACCGAGCAGGTCCCAGCGCGTGGGCACGATGCGATCCACCCACCACAGCCACAGCAGCGCACTGGCGATATAGACCCCGCCATAGGCCGCGTAGGTGCGCCCGCTGGCGGTGGGATGCAGGCTCAACAGCCACACGAACAGCGCAAGGCTCAACGCGGTGGGCAGCAGCAACCACACACTGCCGCCCTTGCGCAGCCATAGATAAGGAAGGTAGCAGCCCACCAGCTCGGCCACGGCGGTGGCGACGAACAGCAGCACGGTGCCCAGCGCGGAGTTCATCGGTGTGCCGCAGGGCCGGTATCGGGCATCGCCGCTGCGGCCGCTTCGTCCCGCTTGACCTGTTGCCACAAGGCTTCCTGCGCACTCAACGACAGCGCGTCCAGTGCGCTGCCCTGCGCCTGCGCGCGGGCCTCCATCGCGCGGAAGCGCCGTTCGAATTTCAGGTTGGCGTGCCGCAGCGCGGCGCCCACGTCGACCTTGGCATGCCGCGCCAGATTGGCGCAGACGAACAGGACATCGCCGAGTTCGTCTTGCAGGCGCGCCTGATTGTCGGCCACCGGGCCGCGCGTGAATTCCACCCGCAGTTCCTCGATTTCTTCCTGCAGTTTGTCCAGCACCGGCGCCGGGCCCGGCCAGTCGAAGCCGACCCGCGCCGCGCGCGCCTGCAGCTTGGTGGAGCGCTGCCACTCCGGTAGGCCACGGGCGATGCCGGCAAGTGCCGAGTCGTCCTGGTGTCCGGCGGTGCGGCGTTCGTCGCGCTTGATCCGCTCCCAATTGGTGCTGACCGCCTGCGCATCGTCGGCCACCTGCGCCGCGAACACATGCGGGTGGCGACGCACCAGCTTGTCGCTGAGCGTGGCGACCACATCGGCAAACCCGAACGCGCCCTGCTCGGCCGCCATTTGCGCGTGGAAGACCACCTGCAGCAGCAGGTCGCCCAGCTCGTCGCGCAACCCCTGCAGATCGTTGCGATCGATCGCGTCGGCCACTTCGTAGGCCTCTTCGATGGTGTACGGGGCGATGCTGGCGAAGGTCTGCTCAAGATCCCACGGGCATCCATGCTCGCGGTCGCGCAGGCGCGCCATCAGCTGCAGCAGGCCGTGGAGATCGCCGGTGGAGGGAGTCTGGGACATGCTGGATTCCTGAAACGGGATGCGGGGAGAAGGCGCCTTCCGCGATTCACCGGCGCGCCGCGCCGATCGCCGAAACCGATGCCGCGCGGAGAAGCTGCCGAAGTGTAGCGGTCAGCCGATGACGGCCCTGCCCGCCGGCCGTTCGCCACGCACACGAGCGACGGTCACGCTCAGGCCAGCCAATCGCGCCATGGCAGATTGGGGTCGCCCAGCGCGATGAAATCGCCGTTGAGCAAGGTCTCGCGACGGTTGTAGCGGAACGGTTTGCCGCTGGCGCCGGCCAGCAGGACGCCGCCGGCGGCGTGCAGCACGCACTGGCCTGCGGCTGTGTCCCACTCGGACGTGGGGCCGAAGCGAGGGTAGACATCCAGATCGCCTTCGGCGATGCGGCAGAACTTCAACGACGAACCCTGCGCCACCACGTCGACCTCGCCCATGCGCTCCAGCGCGGCCGTGGTGCGCGCATCGCGGTGCGAGCGGCTGGCCGCCACCCGTAGCGGCGAAGCGGCCGGCGTGCGCGTCTGCAGCATTTCATCGCGATCGCCATCGCGTCGGTAGGCGTTCTCGCCGCGTGCGGCGTACCACACCCGGCCGTCCACCGGCGCCTGCACCACGCCCAGCACCGGCGCGCCCATATGGATGAGCGCGATGTTGACGCTGAACTCGCCATTGCGCTTGACGAATTCGCGGGTGCCATCGAGCGGATCGACCAGCCAGTAGCTGGTCCAGTACTGGCGCTGCGTCCATGCCACGTGCGCGGATTCTTCCGACAGCACCGGCACGTCCGGGGTGATCCGGCGCAGCCCTTCGACGATGACGCGGTTGGCGGCCAGATCGGCCTGGGTCAACGGGCTGGCATCGTCCTTGATCTGGACCGCGAAGTCCTGTGCGTACACCTGCATGATGGCGTCGCCGGCTTCGCGGGCGATGGCGATCACGGTTTCGCGCAACTCCATCGGGATGCGGATCATCGGTTGCGCTCCAGCCACTCGCGCGCAATGAACAGTGCCGCCAGCGAGCGGCCTTCGGAAAAATCATCGCGCAGCATCAACTCGTCCAGGCGCGCCAGCGGCCAGGGGATCACTTCCATCTCTTCCGGTTCGTCGCCGGGCAGGCGTTCGGGGTAGAGGTCGCGCGCCAGCACCAGCCACGATTGGTGACTCATATAAGTAGGAGCGAGCGTCATGGCGCGCAGCACCTGCACCTGGCGCGCGCCGTAGCCGGCTTCTTCCTTCAACTCGCGGTCGGCGGCCTGCTCGGGCGTCTCGCCGGCATCGATGCGGCCCTTGACCAGGCCCAGCTCGTAGCGGTGCACGCCGGCGGCGTACTCGCGCACCAGCAGCACGGTCTGTTCGTCCAGCAGCGGCACCACCACCACCGCGCCATGGCCCTGGCTGAGCTGGCGTTCGTAGATGCGGCGCTGGCCGTTGGAAAATTCCAGATCCAGCTGCTGGCGCCGGAACGGCCCGTCGCCCAGATCGGTGGTCTTGTGGATGATCGGCAGACGCGGGCTCATGCGCAGCACGCAGCCGCGGAGCGGGCCGATAGAATAGGCGGATGCATCGACATGTTCATGAGCCCGAAATCCTAGCAGACCCGGCAGCCTCCGCAGCTGCCGATCATTGGCGAGAACGCGATCTCGCGGTGCTGTGGCACCCATGCACGCAGATGCGCGAGCACCCGCACACGCTTCCGCTGGTACCGATCGCCCGCGGCGAGGGCGCCTGGCTGATCGGCCACGATGGTCGCCGTTATCTGGACGCGGTCAGCAGCTGGTGGACCAACCTGTTCGGCCACGCCGAACCGCGTATCGGTGCGGCCATCGCGCAGCAGGCCGGCACGCTGGAGCAGGTCATGCTGGCCGGCTTCACGCATGCGCCGGCAGTGCAGCTGGCCGAGCGCCTGCTGGCGATTGCACCGCGCCAGGCCGGGCGCGCGCCGCTGGCCAAGGTGTTCTATGCCGACAATGGTTCGGCCGGCGTGGAGGTGGCCTTGAAGATGGCCTTCCACTATTTCCACAACCGCGGCGAGCACGGCCGCACGCGTTTCATCGCACTGGAGAACGGTTACCACGGCGAGACCATCGGCGCGCTGTCGGTGGGCGATATTCCCTTGTATCGCCGCGTGTACGCACCGCTGCTGCTGGAATCGCTCTTTGCGCCATCCCCGGATGCCTATCTGGCCGAGCCCGGACAGACTGCGGAGGAGTACGCGCTGCAGGCAGCTGATGCACTGCAGGCCATGTTCGAGCGCTCGCCTGGGCAGATCTGCGCGCTGATCCTGGAGCCGCGCGTGCAGTGCGCCGGCGGCATGCGCATGTATCACCCGGCCTATCTGCGTCGGGCACGCGAACTGTGCGATGCGCATGGCGCGTTCCTGATTGCCGACGAGATCGCCTCCGGCTTCGGCCGCACCGGCACCTTGTTCGCCTGCGAACAGGCCGGGGTGATGCCCGACCTGTTGTGCCTGTCCAAGGGCCTGACCGGCGGCTTCCTGCCATTGGCGGCGGTGCTGGCCACGCAAGCGGTATACGACGCGTTCCTGGATGATTCGCGCGAGCGCGCGTTCCTGCATTCGCATAGCTATACCGGCAATCCACTGGCATGCGCGGCCGCGTTGGCGACCCTGCAGATCTTCGCGGACGACGAGGTGATTGCGCGCAACCAACACACCGCTGCCCACATGGCCACGCTCGCGGCGCAGATCGGCGAACACCCGGCGGTGGCGGACGTGCGTCAGGCCGGCATGATCGTGGCGTTCGAGCTGACCCGGGACGGCGACAAGCGTACGCCCTTCCCTGCGGCGGCGCGGGTCGGGTTGAAGGCGTATCGCGCAGCGCTGAACCGTGGCGTGGTGCTGCGGCCGCTGGGCGATGTGCTGTACTGGATGCCGCCGTATTGCGTGGACGAGACGCAACTCGCGTTGCTGGCGGCCACTACCCGCCACGCCATCGAGGAGGCCGTTGCATGCGCCTGACCCGCTCGCATGTGGCACTGCCGCTGCAGTGCGACCAGGACGTCACCCTGCCAGACGAGTCCGCCAATCACCTGCTGCGCGTGCTGCGTCTGCGCGAGGGCGATGCCTGCATTCTGTTTAATGGCGACGGCAGCGATTACCACGCCCGCATCAGCGTGGCCGGCAAGCGCGAGGCGCGTGCGCGGGTGGAGCGTGTCGAGCCCCTGCACAACGAATCGCCATTGCGGATCACTCTGCTGCAGGGCATTGCACGCGGCGAGAAGATGGACCTGATCCTGCAGAAGGCCACCGAGTTGGGCGTTGCGGCCATCGTGCCGGTCAATGCCGAGCGCACCGAGGTCAAGCTGGATGCGGCACGCCTGGAGAAACGCGTGGCGCACTGGCGCAGCGTGGTGGTGTCCGCATGTGAGCAATCCGGCCGCGCGCGCATACCCACCGTCGCTGCGCCGCTTGGCTTGCAAGAGGCAGCGCAGGCCAGCGACCTGCAGGCACTGCGGCTGACCCTGGACCCGCAGGGTGAGCATCGCCTGTCCACGCTGAGTGCGGATATGGAACAGGGGCTTATCGTGGCGATCGGGCCGGAGGGCGGCTGGTCGCCGCGCGATCGCGCCATCCTGGCAGACGCCGGCTTCAGCGGCCTGCAATTGGGCCCGCGCATCCTGCGCACCGAAACCGCCGGGCTGGCGGCGATTGCGGCACTGCAATCGCGGTTCGGGGATCTATAAGGCGCTGCCGTGGCGGCATGGATCGTGGAAGGTGCAGCTACACGCGGATGGGGCAGCTCCCACAGGCAAGGCAGCCACGATGACGCGCAGGAGCGCAACCGGTCGCGACAGGGCTTCCCCTGGAGAGCGACGTTTTCCAGCAGCCACGGCAATGCCTCTCGCCCCCAGGGGCGCTCGTGCAACGCCCTGGGGCACTCCTGCATGGCGATGCGATCTGGTTTTGGCTTAGAGCAGCCGGCAAAACGACTGCGCGGCCGCCAGGCGGGCGCGGTAGGTGCTCGGTGCGGCATGTACCACGCGTACACTGTGGTTGCTCCGCGCCGTCCGCCCCCACCTCACGACCGCTCGCTACGTTTTATTAGCCGCGCTAGCTGGCGCGCTGCAAAAACCAGTTGGCCGCGCCGATCACGCCGAGCTGGCCGTGTTCGACAATGCGCACCGGCACCTGCTCCAGCGCGGGGCGCAGCGTACCCTTGTCGAGCAGGCGGGCGACGAAATCGCTGGCGGCGATGAAGTCGGCGATCTGCGGCAGGAACCCACCGGCCAGATACACGCCGCTACGGATGCCGTACAGCAGCATCATGTCGCCGACCACGCTGCCCATGAAACCACAGAACGCCTGCAGCGCATCGCGCGCGAGCACGTCGTTGCCGGCCAGTGCGGCGGCGGTGACATCGGCCGGACCGGCATGCACCGCCGGCTCGCCGCGCAGCGTGGCCAGTGCGGTGTAGAGCGTCAATAGACCTGGGCCCGACAGCAACGTTTCGGTGCCTACGTGGCTGCGCGTGCGGCGCAGTTCCTGCAGCAAGGCCACCTCCAGATCGCTGGCAGCGGCAAGCGCGGCGTGGCCGGCTTCGGTCGGCAGCACGACCGGGTTGGCACCATTGGGGATCCACACCGCCGCACCCAGCCCCGTTCCCGGGCCGAGCACCAGTGCCGGGCCGGGCGCGCCCTGCGCCGGGCCGGAGAGCTGCATGACCTGATTGCCGACCATGGAATTGGCCGCATAGGCCACCGCTTCGAAATCGTTGACCAGGTGCAGCGCCTGCATACCGAGCTGGCGGCGGATCTGCTCCGGCGCTAATACCCACGGCAGGTTCGCGGTGATCACATTGCCGTCCTCCAGCGCATACCCGGCGCTGGCAATCACGCCGCGGCGCACCGGCGCGCATCCCAACTCGGTAAAGAAGGCGGACATGATCTCGGCCAGGCCCGGGTAATCGGCGCAGCGGTACTTGCGGTAGTCGAGCACCGTGACCGGCGTGCGCGCATCGTTGCTCGGGCACACCAACGCCAGGCGCACATGCGTCCCTCCCACGTCTGCGGCAACGAAGGTGTCGGGGCGCGGAAAGGCCACCGCTTCCATTGGGCTGCTTGCGCTCACGCGTTCTCCTGATAAGTGGCAGCGGGCTGGCGTCGAGTCCCGCTGTCCGACGAACGGCACCGGGTAGACAACGTTGTCAGTAATCGCCGTGTAACGCAACCGTGCCGGCCACAATCGACGCCGTCCCGGCCTACGCCCATCATCCACGAAAAATCCGCACCGATCACAACGATTTCCGCACAAACATCGGGCAAGACCCGGCTACGCTCCGTGCAGCCATTGAAAGCGCCAATCGCGCCCTCCGGCCAGCTGCATTATCGCGGCCGGACGCACGCGCACTTCGGCGATCACGTCGCAAAAATGCTGCATTGCAGCGCAATCGCAGCCACATCAGAGATCTGTGACGATGTGTTGACAACGCTGTCAGCGCTACGCGAGACTCGATCCAAATCGGAGTTCTGGCAGGAGGGGCCATGGACTGTTCGGTACTGAAGAACGGCTCTTCCCTTCCCTGCTGATTCCAGGTTCGTGGGTCCTGCGTCGTCAGACGCGCGGCCCGCTGATGTCGCGTTCGCTCCACCGCTTCACCATACGGGGGACACCTCCTCTACCACGCGAATCGACACCGCCTGCTGCCATTGCGCGGCACCGAGTGCGACCACCGCGATCGGTCAGGGCGTGTTGTTTTGCCGGCCACGCCGAGCGCGTGACGCCTTTGGAAGGCGGCGCGCTCACAGCACTAACCAACGAGGTTTAGCCATGCACAGCCGCACCACGACGTTAGCACTCTGTATCACCGCCGCTCTGTACTGCTCCGGCTCTGCAATGGCTGCCGGACAAGAACAACAACAAACGCCTGCCAGCGCATCGGCAACGACCGAACTGGACACCATCACCGTCACCGGCTACCGCGCGTCGCTGGAGAAGAGCCAGGCGGTCAAGCGCTCGGCCAACTCCATCGTCGATGCGATCAGCGCCGAGGACATCGGCAAGTTCCCGGACATCAATGCCGCCGAATCGCTGTCGCATCTGCCGGGCATCAGCGTCGACCGCCAGTTCGGCGAAGGCGAGAAGGTCAGCATCAACGGCACCGACCCGGCGTTGAACCGCGTGCTGCTCAACGGCCAGACCATCGCCTCCGGCGACTGGGGCGGCAACCCGACCGACACCAGCGGCCGCACCTTCAACTACACCCTGCTGTCGCCGGAAATCATCGGCCTGATGGAGGTCTACAAGACCCCCGAGGCGCGCATCGACGAAGGCTCGATCGGCGGCACCGTGATCGTGCACACCCGCAAGCCGCTGGACCTGCCCAAGAACACCATCCGCGGCTCGCTCGGCTACAACTACAACGACCGCTCGGAAGAAGGCAATCCGCGCGGCTCGGCGCTGTGGAGCTGGAAGAACGACGACGAAACCTTCGGCGCGTTGATCTCCGCCACGCACGACAAGCAGGACCTGGCGCGCGCCGGTATCGAATACTTCGGCTACACCACCGGCGCCAACATCCCGCCGACCGCCACCATCACCGGCGACGGCAGCAACGTGGCCACCGCCCGTGTGCCGGCCGGCATCAACAGCGCATTCTTCCAGCAGACCCGCGAACGCAGTGGCGTGCAGGGTGCGTTGCAGTGGAAGCCCAACGAGCAGAACGAGTTCAACCTGACCGGCCTGTACATCAAGGGCAAGTACAACAACTTCAGTCAGTCGCGTTATGTCTGCCCGGCCTGCAACGACGACATGCGCAAGATCACCCAGGCAAACGTGCAGAACGGCATTGTCACCTCGGCCACCGTCAGCGATGGCGCTGCCGGCCAGCCGTATGCGCAGCTGGATGCCAACTACCGCGAGAGCACCGTCACCACCAAGAGCCTGAACCTGCGCCACGACTGGTCGGGCGAGAAGTGGGTGTTCACCACACAGGTCGGTGATACGAAGGCCACCGGCGGCAAGAACCCCGAATACCTGATGAAGTTCCTGATGCAGGACGGTGGCTACAACTATGCATTCGACGGCCGCAACACCGCCGTCAACTACGACAACGGCAACGCCGCCAATTGGACGCTGCCGGGTTCGCCGGCGGGCCTGCCGGCAGGCTCGCAGGACTCCAGCACCATGCAGGCCGGCGGCATCTTCTATCAGAAGAGCACCGACGAAGAGAAATACTTCCAGTGGGACGCGGCGCGCGATCTGGCCTGGGGTCCGTTCACCAAGCTGATGTTCGGCTACAAGTACATCAACCACAACAACGGCGTGGAAGCGCGTGGTAACCGCATCAACACCACCGACCCGATTTCGTTGACGCAGTTCAACCCGGGCACCACGCCGAGCGGCCTGTACGACGGTCTGGGCGCCAGCGGCGACCTGACCACCTGGCCGACCGCCAACCTGGAGGCCGTGCGTCGCTATCTGCTCGCGCAGCCGCAGGGTGCATACCGCACGGATTTCGGCTCTTCGTTCGACGTGAAGGAAATCACCCAGAACGTCTATACGCAGTTGAACTTCGAGTCGGGCCAGTGGCGCGGCAACGTCGGCGTGCGCTTGATCGACACCACCGACAAGTCCGAGTTCTGGCAGAGCCAGGACGGTGGTGCGACCTTCAACCGTGTGGCCGAGACCAACGACTATCGCAAGGCGCTGCCCAGCTTCAATATCGCTTACGACATCACCGACGACGCCGTGCTGCGCTTCTCGGCAGCCAAGGTCATTGCGCGCCCGCGTTACGCCGATCTGGCCGGTTCGTTCACCATCAACAGCGGTAACGGCAACCTGACCGCCAATGGCGGCAACCCGGATCTGAAGCCGTACGAATCCACCAACTACGACGTGGCGGCCGAGTGGTACTTCGCTCCGTCCAGCATGCTGTCGGGCGAAGTGTTCTACCGCGATATCAGTTCGTACATCGTCAACACCACGGTCAGCCAGCAGCTCAACCCGGCACCGCCGGCCGTAGCCGGCATCTACCAGGTGACCACGCCGGTGAACGTGTCCGACGCCAAGGTCAAGGGCGTGGCGGTGAACTACCAGCAGTCGCTGGGCCTGGGCTTCGGCGTGCAGGCGAACTACACCTTCGCCGAATCCGACTCCAGCTCCGGCCTGAACCTGCCGTATCTGTCGCGCGACACCTACAACATCATCCCGTACTGGGAACATGGCGACTGGATGGTGCGCGTCAACTACAGCTACCGCTCGAAGTACTTCACCCAGATCGGACGCCTGGCCTCGCAGGACTTCGCCGACAGCTACAAGCAGCTGGACCTGACCGCCTCGTACCAGATCACCGACTACATGGGCATCACCTTCGGCGCGACCAACCTGCTCGATTCGACCTACCGGCTCTTCAGCAACACCCGGGCAGCGCCCACGGCGTTCTACAAGAACGGCCGCGGCTATCAGGCCCAGCTGAACTTCAAGTTCTGACGTAGCACCGGCGCGCCACCGACCCTCCACGGTGGCGCGCTTTTTTTTGAGCTGTGCGTCGCATGCAGCGCACAACTTGAAGTTGTAACAAGGAGTGGTACTGGCCACGCCCCTTCGCGGTTGAGGGAGCATGGCCAGGCCCGCTTTTGCCATCCACGCACGGCTGCAGCATCGCCGGCGCGTCTTGCTCAACAGGAGTGCAGTTCCCATGACGACCGATAGCCGCGTGTTTGCGGCTCCATCCCGCCGCCACGCCGGAGCTGCACCCAGAACGCGAATGGTCGCGCTCGGTCTGCTGCTCGCATTGCCTGCTGCCACGCTCAGCGCGCAATCGCCCACCGCACCGACCGCTACTACGCTCAGCCCCGAGGCCATCGACCAGCAGTGGCTCGATGCCACCGCCAAGTACGCGCCCGAACGCGAACGCCTGGTGCGCGAAGCCGAGGCCGGCGCGCGCAAGGGTCCATTCCGTCCCGACTGGGCTGCGCTGAAGGCGTATCGCTCCCCGGCGTGGTACGACAACGCCAAGTTCGGCATCTTCATCCACTGGGGCGTGTTCTCGGTGCCGGCGTTCGGTAGCGAGTGGTACTCGCGCAACATGTATTTGCAAGGCTCCAAGGAGTTCGCCCATCACGTGGCGACCTACGGCCCGCAGGCGACCAGCGGTTACAAGGATCTGATTCCCAAATTCACCGCGCCCCGGTTCGACCCCAAGGGATGGGCCAAGTTGTTCCGTGAGTCCGGTGCGCGCTATGTGGTGCCAGTGGCCGAGCATCACGACGGGTTTGCGCTGTACGACTCCAAGCTGTCGGACTGGACCGCGATGAAGATGGGGCCCAAGCGCGACCTGTTGGGCGAGCTGTCCGCCGCCATCCGCGCGCAGGGCCTGCACTTCGGCCTGTCGTCGCATCGCGCCGAGCACAACTGGTTTTTCGATGGCGGACGCAAATTCGACTCGGACGTCAACGATCCGCGTTATGCGGCGCTGTACGGCCCGGCGCAGGTGCGCCTGCCGGGCAAGGACGATGCCGACGTGGCCAACGACTGGACGCCGGTGTCGCAGGCCTGGCTGGACGACTGGCTGGCACGCACCACCGAGCTGATCGACACCTATCAGCCGGACCTGATCTATTTCGATTGGTGGATTGCGCACCCTACCTTCCGGCGCAGCCTGCCGACCATGCTGGCCTATTACTACAACCAGGGCGCGGCACGTACCGACGCCGACCGCGGGGTGGTGGTGAACTACAAGCTGGGCGCATTCCCGGAAGGCGCCGGCACGCTGGATATCGAGCGCGGCCAGCTCACCGGCATCCACCCCACCCACTGGCAGACCGATACCTCGGTGAGCAATGCATCGTGGGGTTACATCGAGAACGACACCTACAAGTCGCCCACTTTCATCATCCACATGCTGGCCGACGTGGTGGCCAAGAACGGCAACCTGATGCTCAACATCGGCCCGCGCGCCGATGGCTCGATCCCCGACACCGAGCGCGGCATCCTGCTGGCGATCGGGCGTTGGCTCAAGACCAACGGCAGCGCGATCTACGACAGCGCGCCGTGGCGCGTGTATGGCGAAGGCCCGACCGAAGTGGTGGGCGGCACCTTCCAGGACGTCAAGACCAAACCGTACACGGCAGAAGATTTCCGCTTCACCACCCGCGACGGCGCGCTGTATGCGATCGAGCTCGGCTGGCCAACCGATGGCGAAGCGGTGATCCGCTCGCTGACACCCGCCGATGGCGTGCGCGGCGTGACCTTGCTGGCCAACGGCAAGAAGATTCCGTTCGAACAACGCGCCGACGGCCTGCATCTGCGCCTTCCGGTAAAGCCGGTCGGCGAGAGTGCGTATGTATTCCGCATCGACCTTTCTTCCCCCACTCCCTGACGGATGTTGTCTTTCATGAGCAAGCGATTGAGCTGGATAGTACTTGCGCTGGCACTGACCTGCGCCCCGGCCCTGGCCAAAAACCCCACGGCGTTGTTCTATCTGATGAACACGCAGAAATCGACCAACTCGTTCATTGCCAACGTCGACAAGATCGATGTGGTGGTGCCCACCTGGTACGGCGTGGATCAGAACGGCCTGGTCAACGGCACCCCCAACATGTACCTGTATGACATCGCCAAGCAGAAGAAGCTGCGGGTGATGCCGATCCTGTCGATGACCACCGGACGCGACGGCTTCCACAAGCTGATGCACGATGAAGCGGCCAAGAAGCGCATGATCGAATCGCTGCTGATCCACGGCAAGCAGCACAAGTACTACGGCTTCCAGTTCGATTTCGAGAATATCGCCTGGACCGATCGCGACGCTTACACCTTGATGGTGAAACAGACCGCCGATGCGCTGCACAAGGCCGGCTTCAAGATGTCGGTGGCGGTGGTACCCAACGCACCGGGCCATGCCGAAGGCGGCCAGTTCTCCAAGTGGATGTGGGAATACTGGCGCGGCGCTTACGACCTGAAGGCGCTGGGCCAGGCTGCGGATCTGATCAGCCTGATGACCTACGACCAGCACACCCGCTGGACCACGCCGGGCCCGGTCGATGGCATGGTGTGGATGAAGAAGCACCTGGATTACGCGATTACCCAGGTGCCGAAGGAAAAGCTGTCGCTGGGCATCGCCACCTATGGCTATCGCTGGTACACCGGCAACCCGGTCAAGGAAGACGGCACCGAAGCGTCGAATATTTCCGCGACGTATATCGATGCCGACGAGTCCTTCCCGCTGGCGATCGAACAGAACGCTACCGTGCAGTGGGATCCGGTCGAGCAGGAGTCGTGGTTCTACTTCTATCGCGACGATATGCGCGAGTGGGTGTTCCGCCCCGACGCGCGCAGCTTCAAGGCACGCTACGACATGGCCAAGCAGTACGGCTTGGAAGGCTTCAGCTGCTGGGTGCTGGGTGCGGAAGATCCGAAGGTGTGGGACGAATTGCCGGTCGCGCAGCGCTGACCCACACACCCGACTGGCGCAGCGCGTTGAAGCGTGCGCCAGTCCCTGCGTAAAGCATGGAGGCTTTGTTACTGTGCGTTGCGCGATGCATGAGCAGATCGCCATGTGCACCGATGCGGCGGGGATGCGGCATGCGCTCGAAATCATCGCTCGCCACTCGTACACTGCAACGGGGCTGCAGCCAGTGTCGCCATATGTGTGAGTCGCAGCATCGCAGCGGCCGGGCACAGCTGGCTTGCGGCACTGCACGATGCCGCTGCCCTACTCCGCTGTGTCGATGCCCTGTCGCAGCGACCCGCTCTCCGTCATATCGGGATGTGATTGCATGATGGTCAACACCAGCCGGGCTCCACACACGCCATTGTCGAGAGTGCTGCGGCTGGATGCATCGTCATCGGGTACGCCCCTATCGAGCACGTCTGCATCGTGCACGCGGCCAGTGCGCATGCCGTCATTGGGCAGGCTGTCGTTGAGCAGACTGCCGTCGCGTTTGCTTGCATTGTCGCTGGCCGCGCTGATGCTGGCCGGCTGTGGTAAACGCGAAGCCGGCACCGCACCGGCGGTGGCAGATGCGGGGGCGACCGCATCCGCGCCCTCATCCAGTGCACCGTTACCCCTGATTCCCGCACCGGTCGAGGCGAAGCCTGCGGCTGGCAGTTTCACCATCGATGCCGGCACGGTGATTTCGATCGAAGGCGGCGATGCCGATGCGCGGCGCAGTGCTGAATATCTAGCCGGCCTGCTCAAGCGCAACCGCGGGCTGACGCTGGAAGTGCGCACCGAGGCAACCGCCTCGCCGGCCAGCATCCGCCTGCAGCGCAGCGCGCAGGCACCGGTGGCGCAGAAGGAAGGCTACAGCCTGGACGTGACCGCCAAGGGCATCCGCATCGCCGCACGCGATGGCGCCGGGCTGTTGTATGGCGCCGTCAGCGCCTGGCAGTTGATGACAGCGGACGCGCGCAAGGGCGCGGTGACGGTGCAAGGGATCAGCATCCGCGACTGGCCACGCTTCGGCTGGCGCGGCCAGCACCTGGACGTGGCCCGCCACTTCCACGATGTGGACACGGTCAAGCATGTGCTGGACGCAATGGCCGTGCACAAGCTCAACGTGCTGCACTGGCATCTCACCGACGACCAGGGCTGGCGCATCGAGATCAAGCGCTACCCGAAACTCACCGAGGTCGGTGCCTGGCGCACGCCGCCGGGCGCAGGCCGGCATGGCACGCCGGAACGCTACGGCGGTTTCTATACCCAGGAGCAGATCAGCGAGATCGTCGCCTACGCCGCGCGCATGCACATCACCGTGCTGCCTGAGCTGGACATGCCCGGCCACGCGCAGGCGGCCGTTGCCGCGTATCCGGAAGAGGTGGGCGTGCCCGGTGTGCGCACGCAGGTGGGCGTGGACTGGGGCGTCAACCCGTATCTGTTCAATACCAGCGAGCGCAGCCTGAGTTTCATCACCCAGGTGCTGGACGAAGTGCTGACGCTGTTCCCGTCGACCTACATCCATATCGGTGGCGACGAGGCGGTCAAGGATCAGTGGGAAGCCTCGCCGGCGGTGCGCGCGCAGATGCGCAAGCTGGGGGTGAAGGATGCCCACGCCATGCAAGGCTGGTTCAACGAACAACTGGCGCAGTATCTGACCGCGCACGGCCGGCGCATGATCGGCTGGGATGAAATCCTCGAAGGCGGGGTGCCGGCCAGCGCATCGGTGATGTCGTGGCGTGGCGTGGAAGGCGCGGTCACCGCCGCCAGGCAAGGCCACGATGTGGTGCTGGCGCCGGGCGACTGGCTGTATCTGGATAATCTGCAGACCACCCGTAACGACGAGCCCAACGGCCGCCTGACGGTGTTGCCGCTGTCCAAGGTCTACGCATTCGAGCCGGTGCCGGCCGACCTCACGCCCGACCAGTCCAGGCATGTGCTGGGCGCACAAGGCGCATTGTGGGCCGAATACATTCCTTCGCGCTGGCATGTGGATCACGCGCTGTTTCCGCGTCTGTCGGCGGTGGCGGAAGTGACCTGGTCGCCGCCGGCGGCACGCAACTGGGACAGCTTTCTGGCGCGCCTTCCGGCACAGCTGCAGCGCTACCAGGCGCTGGGCATCGACTACAGCGATGGCGCCTTCGCCGCCGAGATCGCCCTGGAAAACGGCCCCAACCCGGTGCTTGCCGGTGGCCCGGCCAAGGTGGCGCTGAGCACGCAGACTGGGGCGGGCACGCTGCACTACACCATCGACGGTAGCGACCCCACGCCGGCATCGCCGCGCTATGAGGCGCCGTTTACGATCACCCTGCCGATCACGGTCAAGGCCACGGCATTCACCGCCGACGGCGTGCCGCTGGCCGCCACGCGCAGCCGCAGCTTCGACCGCGCCTCGCTGTTGCGCATGGACACGCAAGGCCTGCGCCATTGCGTGGAGGCCGGCGCGCTCGGCCTGCGCCTGCCGCTGCTGCCGGAGATGACCGGCGCCGACACGCCGGTCTACAACGTCGATCTGTTCCATGCCTGCCGGCTGTATCCGCAGGCACGCCTGGATGGCGTTGGTGCGATCCGCATCGAGGCTGCCCGCCTGCCCAACAACTTCGGCCTGGCGCACGAGCAATCCAAGGTGGTGCAGTACCCGGCAAGAACCCGCGGTGGCGAGCTGGAAGTGCGCCAGGGCTGCGAGGGCGAGCTGCTCGCCAGCGTGCAATTGCCCCGTAGCGACGCCCTGGGCGAACAATTCACCCTGGAAACCCCATTGCCCGCACGCACCGGCATCCATGATCTGTGCCTGCGCTTCACCGCACCGATCCGCGGCCCGCTGTATGCCATCGGCGCCGTGCAACTGATCGAAACCACCGCGCAGGCGCCCCCCGCCGCCACGCGTTGACCCATCCAAGGAGATCCACCCATGCCCCTGTCGCACCGCACTACTCCCGCACTGTCCCTGCTCACACCCGCACGTCTCGGGCTTGCCCTGACCTTTGCACTTTCGCAGGCCTGGGCCGCACCGCCGACGGCAGTGAATCTGGAAAGCGGCTGGCAGGTGCGCCTGGTGCCGGGGCAACCGCAGGCCAAGACCTATCCCAAGGCCGCCAGCTGGATGCCGGCGCAGGTGCCGGGCGTGGTGCAGACCGACCTGATCGCCGCCAAGGTGGTGCCCGACCCGTTCCTGCGCGACAACGAAGGCAAGATCCAGTGGGCCGGCCTGAGCGACTGGCAGTACCAGACCCGCTTCAAGGTGGATGCGGCCACGCTCAAGCGCGAGCACGTGGAGCTGGTGTTCGACGGCCTGGACACGCTGGCCGAGGTCACCCTCAACGGAAAGAAGCTGCTCAGTGCCGACAACATGTTCCGGCAGTGGCGGGTGGACGCCAAGCCGCTGCTCAAGCGCGGCGACAACGTGCTGGAAATCAAGTTCTTCTCGCCGATCAAGAAGATCCAGCCGTGGCTGGCCAAGCAGCCGTATGCGCTGCCGGGCGCCTACGATTCGGCGTTCGGCGACGAGCCCGATGGCCGCCACAGCTCCACCTATGTGCGTAAGGCGCCGTATAGCTACGGCTGGGACTGGGGCCCGCGCATGGTCAACGCCGGCATCTGGAAGGATGTACGCATGGAAGCCTGGGACGCAGTGCGCGTGGACGGCTTGCATATCGCCCAGCAACGCGTCGACGCCGGCAGCGCGCAGTTGCAGGCGCAGCTGGAACTGCAGGCCGGGCGCAGCGGGCCGGTGCAGGTGACGCTGGAGGTGCTGGGCCCGGACGGGCAGAAGGTGGGCCAGTTCACCCAGGACGCGGTGGTCGACCCAGGCCAGAACCGCATCGATCTGCCGGTACGCATCGCCAATCCCAAGCGCTGGTTTCCGGCCGGCTATGGTGCGCAGGATCGCTACACCTTCGTGGCCAGCGTGCGCGACGCCGATGGCGACAGCCAGCAGATCAAGCGCGTCACCGGCCTGCGTTCGGTGGAGCTGCGTCGCGAAAAAGACAAGTGGGGCAATAGCATGGAGATCGTGATCAACGGTATCCCGATCTTCGCCAAGGGCGCCAACCTGATCCCGCTGGATGCCTTCCCCTCGCGCGTCACCGCCGAGCGCATGCGCAGCACCTTGCAGGACGCGCGCGATGCCAACATGAACATGCTGCGCATGTGGGGCGGCGGGCATTACCAGGACGACCACTTCTACGAGGTGGCCGACGAACTGGGCATCATGATCTGGCAGGACTTCATGTTCGGCGGCGCGGTGCCGCCGTATGACGTGGAGTTCCGCGAGAACACCCGGCAGGAGGCGATCGAACAGGTCAAGCGTCTGCGCGACCATCCCAGCATCGTGTTGTGGTGCGGCAACAACGAAGTACAGACCGGCTGGGAAAACTGGGGCGACCGGGTCAAGTTCAAGCAGTCGGTGGACCCGGAGGAACGCAGCCGCATCGAGCGCGGCATGACCACCTTGTTCGGCACCGTGTTCCGCGAAGTGGTGGCCACTTACGACAGCGACGTGCCGTACTGGGCCACCTCGCCGGGCACCAATTTCGATGGTGCCGCCGATCAGACCAACGACGGCGACATGCACTACTGGAAGGTGTGGGGCGGCCCGGCCCTGCCGGTGACCGAATACCTCAACGTCACCCCGCGCTTCATGTCCGAATACGGCCTGCAGTCGTTCCCTGACATGCGCACCGTGCGCGTGTTCGCCGATGCGGCCGACATGGACCCGGAATCGCCGGTGATGCGCGCGCACCAGAAGTTCGACAAGGGCAACGGCAACAAGCGGCTGATGCTGTACATCCGCCGCGAATTCGGCGAGCCCAAGGATTTCGAAAGCTTCGTCTACCTGAGCCAGCTGATGCAGGCCGAAGGCATCAATCTGGCCGCCTCGCACCTGCGCGCCTCGCGTCCGCAGTCGATGGGCTCGCTGTACTGGCAGCTCAACGATGTATGGCCGGGCGCATCGTGGTCCAGCGTGGATTACTACGGCCGCTGGAAGGCGCTGCACTATCACGCACGCCGCTTCTATGCGCCGGAGCTGATCGCCGCGCTGCGCAACGGCAAGGGCCAGACCGAGGTCTCGCTGGTCTCCGATCGCACCACGCCACTGCAGGCACGCTGGCGCATGCGGGTGATGGGCATGGACGGCAAGGTGCTGAGCAAGCGCGAGCAGAAGGCCATGGTCAAGCCGCTGAGCAGCCTGCAGGTAGGCGACTTCAGCGATGCGCAGTTGCTGGGCAAGGCCGACCCCAAGCGCAGCTATGCGGTGTTCGAGTTGCTGGAGGGCGACAAGGTGCTCTCGCGCGAAGTGGTGTTCTTCGCACCGGCCAAACAGCTGGCCTTGCCCACGGCCAAGATCGACACCCAGTGGCGCGCCGATGGCGATGGCTATGCGCTGACCCTGACCAGCAACAACTTGGCGCGAGAGGTATGGCTGTCGTTCGGCGAGCTGGAGGTGAAGGTGGCCGATAACGCCTTCGACCTGCTGCCGGGCGAGCCGCTGACGCTGCACGTGTCCAGCAAGCTGCCGATGGCGCAGGTGCAGGCAGCGCTGCAGGTGCGCGACCTGGCCTCGACGCTGGCCGGCGCTCCGCCGGAGCCGCCGGAGGCAGCGGCAGCGAAATGAAGCACGAAGCGGCCCTCATCCGCCCTGCGGGTACCTTCTCCCGCAGAGCGGGAGAAGGAACTGATGTCCTGCGATGCATGCCTTCATTCGCCCTGCGGGTACCTTCTCCGCGACGCGGGAGAAGGAACTGATGTCCTGGCATGCCTTTCGTCCGGCACCCTGACTTTCCGCGAGCCATGGGTGTCCTTCTCCCGCCAGCGGGAGAAGGTGCCGCGTAGCGGCGGATGAGGGCCCACCGCGGCACGAGCCACCACCACACCCAACCGCGCGCATGACACCGCCACGCCCGCCCCCCACCTCGCCGCTGACTCTGCGGCGCTACCCGAACAACGCCTGGCGGCATTGGCCGCTGCGCAGGAGTGAATCGATGTCGTCCCTGTTTGTATCGCGTCTTGCCATGGCATTGGGCCTGAGCCTGTCCTGCACCACCCTCGCCGCACCCGCCGACCGCAGCGGTACGCCCGAACAGCGCGCCGCCGCGCTGGTAGCGCAGATGAGCCGCGAGGAGAAGGTCGCCCAGGCGATGAACGATGCGCCGGCGATCCCGCGCCTGGGCATCCCCGCCTACGAATGGTGGAGCGAAGGCCTGCACGGTATTGCCCGCAATGGCTATGCCACGGTGTTTCCGCAGGCGATCGGCCTGGCGGCCAGCTGGAATACGCAGCTGATGCAGCAGGTGGGCACGGTGGTCTCCACCGAGGCGCGCGCCAAGTTCAATCTAGCCGGCGGCCCGGGCAAGGACCACAAGCGCTACGCCGGGCTGACCATCTGGTCGCCCAACATCAACATCTTCCGCGACCCGCGCTGGGGCCGCGGCATGGAAACCTATGGCGAAGACCCATTCCTCACCGGGCAGCTCGCGGTCAGCTTCATTCGCGGCCTGCAGGGCGAGAACCCGGGCCACCCGCGTACGATCGCCACGCCCAAGCACATCGCCGTGCATAGCGGTCCGGAACCAGGCCGGCATGGTTTCGACGTGGATGTCTCGCCACGCGATGTGGAAGCGACCTACACGCCCGCGTTCCGCGCCGCGCTAGTCGAGGGCCAGGCCGGCTCGGTGATGTGCGCCTACAACTCGCTGCACGGCATCCCCGCGTGCGCGGCCGACTGGCTGCTCAATGGCCGCGTGCGTGGCGATTGGGGCTTCAAGGGCTTCGTGGTATCCGACTGCGATGCGGTGGACGACATGACCCAGTTCCACTACTTCCGCCCGGACAATGCCGGCTCCTCGGCCGCCGCACTCAAGGCCGGCCACGACCTCAATTGCGGACATGCCTATCGCGAACTCGGCACGGCGATCGAACGCGGTGAAGTGGACGAGGCGTTGCTGGATCAATCGCTGGTGCGGCTGTTCGCCGCCCGCTACCGCCTGGGCGAACTGGAAGCCCCGCGCAGGGACCCGTACGCGCGGCTGGGCGCCAAGGACATCGACAACCGCGCCAACCGTGCCTTGGCCCTGCAGGCGGCCGCAGAGTCGATCGTGCTGCTGAAGAACGACGCCGGTACCCTGCCGCTGAAGCCAGGCACGCGGCTGGCAGTGCTCGGCCCCAATGCCGATGCGCTGGCCGCGCTGGAGGCCAACTACCAGGGCACGTCCGCGCAACCGGTGACCCCGCTGCTGGGTCTGCGCGAGCGCTTCGGTGCGCCGCAGGTGCGCTACGCACAAGGCGCGCCGCTGGCCGCCGGCGTGCCTGGCATGATTCCTGAAACCGCGTTGCGCAGCGATGGCATGCCGGGCTTGCGTGGCGAATATTTCGACAACCTCGACCTGGCCGGCAAGCCGGCGGTGGTGCGCCAGGACCGTACCGTCAGCTTCAACTGGGACCAGGTCAGCCCGGCCAAGGGCGTACCAGCAGACCGCTACGCAGTGCGCTGGAGTGGCGAACTGCTGCCGCCAGGCCCTGGCGACTACACGTTGGCGGTGCGCGTGGCGCGCTGCTTCGACTGCACCGGGCACGACCCGGTGCGGCTGTACATCGATGACAAGCTGGTGGTTGCCGGCAACGCCGAAGACAGGCACGTGCCGGCCGGCATGCACAACGCCGACGGTCGCAACGTGGAGACCGTGCTGCACTTCGACGACACCCGCCCGCGCAAGATCCGCCTGGAGATGGAGCATCGCGGACAGGACCAGGGCGTGCGCCTGGAATGGCTGGCACCGGCAGCCGCGCAGCTGACCGAGGCCGAGCAGGCAGTGGCGCAGGCCGATGCCGTGGTGGCCTTCGTCGGATTGTCGCCGGACGTGGAAGGCGAAGAGCTGCGCATCGACGTGCCGGGCTTCGATGGCGGCGACCGCAACGACATCTCCCTGCCCGCCCCGCAGCAGGCCCTGCTCGAACGCGCCAAGGCCTCCGGCAAACCGCTGGTGGTGGTGTTGATGAGCGGCAGCGCGGTGGCGGTGAACTGGGCCAGGCAGCACGCCGATGCGATCGTGGCGGCTTGGTATCCCGGCCAGTCCGGCGGTACTGCCATCGCCCGTGCGCTGGCCGGCGACGACAACCCCGGCGGGCGTTTGCCGGTGACGTTCTACCGCTCCACCAAGGACCTGCCGCCCTACGTCAGCTACGACATGAAGGGCCGCACCTACCGCTACTTCAAGGGCGAGCCGCTGTTCCCGTTCGGCCATGGCTTGAGCTACACCAGCTTCGCCTACACCGCGCCGCAACTGTCCACCGCCACCCTGCAGGCCGGCAACGCATTGCAGGTGACCACGACCGTGCGCAACACCGGCGCGCGCGCCGGCGACGAAGTGGCGCAGGTGTATCTGCAGTACCCAAACCGCCCGCAGTCGCCGTTGCGCAGCCTGGTCGGATTCCAGCGCGTGCATCTTGCGCCGGGCGAACAGCGCGAGCTGACCTTCCAGCTGGATGCACGCGCCCTGAGCGATGTGGATCGCAGTGGCCAGCGCGCGGTGGAGGCTGGCGATTACCAGGTCTTCGTCGGTGGCGGACAGCCCGGCACCGGCGCGCCCGGCGCGGCGGCGGCGTTGACGATCCAGGGACGTTCGCCGCTGCCGAAGTGATCGGCGCGGCCGCCAATCGCCAGCCGACATCGGCGGCCATGGCCACTGATCGGCCAGGGTCATTGCAGCAGGCAAGCCACCGGCTGCGGTGGCGTCGCCAAGGCCTCGCGCACGGTGCCGGTGCCGCTCGATCGAGCCCGTTGAGGGAGCGGCCGAATCCGGACGCCGGGCGGGACGTGACGACGAGCCCGTCGCTCGTCGTCACCTATCCGGTCACGCCGCGCGTCGCTCATCGTCCCTCCGTATCGTCGAAGAGCCGGAAGACCCAATCGCTGCGGGTGAGCGTTCATCGACCTCGCCAGGGTGAATGGCCCGTGCCATCGGCGTGCATGCCCGCCTGTGCGTGGTCGGCGAGTGCGATCTTCCGGAGCAGGCGCGACACCGCGACGCGCCTGCCGAAGATCGTGCCTGCCGCAGATGTCGGCGATGGCGCCGTCCTGCTGGACGCGGCAGCGCACTTGCTGCCGCCCGCCAGCGTGACCGGCGCTGTTCCGCGGTGCGGAGTCAGCCCCGGTGTATGCGCCCGCACCATGGAGCGGCACCGGTGGCAAGGCCGCCGTGGTCGCGGCCTGCTCCATCGCCGCCGCTGACCACGTACGGCGTCGAATTGTGCGACCGCACTATGCATCTGCGGCGCACACGTTGTATGGTCATCGGGAATTGGTCATGCATAGGTCTCATCGCCGTCTCGCGCCCCGGCGCGTCCACCGGCGCCGATCTGCAGGCGTGCGACCGCTACAGTGAACCCACGGAGTCTTGAGGTCATGCACACCCGTCGCGACATCCTCCAGCTGCTCGGTGCCGGCGCGGGCGCCGGCATGCTCGCCAGCGCGCTGCCTGCCTTCGCGGCGGCGTCCGCCCCTGGCACCCGTGGCGTCGGCAGCTTCGTCAGCAAGCGCCCGCCCAAGGCGCAACGCCGATTCGTCAGCAAGGCGGTCGAGCAGCAGATCGCGCAGATCAAGGCGCAGATCGCCGATCCCGAGCTGGCCTGGCTGTTCGAGAACTGCTACCCCAACACGCTGGACACCACGGTGGAGACCGGCACCCGCAACGGCAAGCCGGACACCTTCGTCATCACCGGCGACATCCATGCGATGTGGCTGCGCGACTCCTCAGCGCAGGTGCACCCCTACGTGCCGCTGGCCAAGCGTGACCCCGCGTTGCGACGCATGTTCCATGGCCTGATCCAGCGCCAGGCCGCCTGCATCACGCTCGATCCGTACGCCAACGCGTTCCTGCCCGATGGCCAGACCCAGCGCCTGAAGTGGTCGCTCAACGACATCACCGAAATGAAACCCGGCGTGGGCGAACGCAAGTGGGAAGTGGATTCGCTGTGCTACCCGATCCGCATCGCGCACGAATACTGGCGCGCCACCGGCGATACCGCACCGTTCGACGACGACTGGCGCGAGGCGATGCACGTGGTGGTGCGCACCTTCCGCGAGCAGCAGCGCAAGCACGACCGCGGCCCCTACGTGTTCCAGCGCCCCTCGCCGCTGGCCACCGAAACCCTGGTGCTGGAAGGCTACGGCCAGCCGACCAGACCCAACGGCATGATCCACTCGATGTTCCGTCCCTCCGACGATGCCTGCGTGTTTCCGCTGTTCGTGCCGGCCAACCTGTTCGCGGTGACCTCGCTGCGGCAACTGGCTGCGATGAGCACCGCATTGCATCGCGACGCCGTGTTCGCCGCCGAGTGCAGCGCACTGGCCGATGAAGTGGAAACCGCAACCCGACAGTTCGGCCAACTGCGCGACAGCGATGGCCAGGCGTATTGGGCCTTCGAAGTGGATGGCTTCGGCAACCAGTTGTTCATCGACGACGCCAACGCGCCGGGCCTACTCAGCCTGGCCTACCTGGGCTGCTGCGATCGCGCCGACCCGGTGTTCCTGCGCACCCGCCAGCTGGCGTGGAGCGAGCGCAACCCATATTTCTCTCGCGGCACAGCCGCCGAGGGCGTGGGCAGCCCGCACAGCGGCATGGGCACCATCTGGCCGATGTCCATCATCCAGTACGCGCTGGTCAGCGACGACGACGCGCAACTGCGCCAGTGCCTGCAGTGGCTCAAGACCACCCATGCCGGCACCGGCTTCATGCACGAGGCCTTCCACAAGGACGATCCGGGCACCTTCACCCGCGACTGGTTCGCCTGGGCCAACACCTTGTTCGGCGAGCTGATCATCGACCTGCACCAGCGCAAGCCCCAGCTGCTGCGTAGCGCCTGATTCCCACACAGCGCCTGCCCCACCCTTCTCCCGCATGCGGACGCCTGACCCAGCCCTTCTCCCGCATGCGAACAGCTGCCCCATTCCTTCTCCCGCGTGCGGGAGAAGGTGCCCGAAGGGCGGATGAGGGCGCTCCCGCACCGGCCCATGATTTACGAGAGCAAACACCATGGCAACACGACGCGGCTTCCTCCAAGGCGCCATCGCCGCAGCCCTCTTCGGCAGCGGCGCACTTGCAACCGGACTGGCCCGCGCGCGCGCCGGAAACTACGCGCTCCCGGCCGACGCGCGCACTCGCGCCGATCTCACCCGGCATGTCGATGTATTCATCGGCACCGGCGGCCATGGCCACACCTTTCCCGGCGCCACGCTGCCGTTCGGCATGGTGCAGCTGAGCCCGGACACCTACAACGCGGTGTGGGATTCGTGCTCGGGCTATCACGAATCCGATGGCTCGATCATGGGCTTCTCGCACACCCATCTGTCCGGCACCGGCATCGGCGACATGCTGGATTTCCTGCTGGTGCCGGCCACCGGCGAGGTCAAGCTGGTGCCCGGCCCGCTGGATGATCCCGATGCCGGCTACCGCTCGCGTTACGACCACAGCGACGAAGCCGCATCGCCTGGCTACTACCGCGTGCGGCTGAAGGACAGCGGCGTGCATGCCGAGCTCACCGCCACCGCGCGCGCCGGCCTGCACCGCTATCACTTTCCCAAGGGCAAACCCGCACACGTGCTGCTGGACCTGTGCCATGGCATGCAGGACAAACCCGGCATTCCCACTCGCGTGAGCGATGCGCAGCTGCGCGTGGTCGATGCGCAAACCCTGACCGGCGGGCGCCGTGTCTATCGATGGGCCAAGGGGCGCTACATCTATTTCGCCCTGCGGCTGTCGCGGCCGTTCGCCAGCGTGCAGCTGTACGACGAAGATCGACCGCTGCCCGCCGGCACGCACCGCCGCGACGGCACCCATCTCAAGGCCGCGCTGCACTTTCGCGACGCCGCCGACGCACCGTTGCTGATCAAGGTCGGCATCTCCGCTGTCAGCGCCGAGAACGCGCTGGCCAACCTGGACGCCGAACTGCCGGACTTCGACTTTGCGCGCGTGCATGCGCAAGCCGTCGCTGCCTGGGAAAAGGAACTCGCCCGCATCCGCATCGACAGCGATGACGAAGCACAACGGCGCATCTTCTACACCGGCCTGTATCACAGCCTGCTGGCGCCCACGCTGTTCTCCGACGTGGACAACCGCTACCGCGGCATGGACCTGCAGATCCACACCGCGCCCAGCGGCTACAACAACTACAGCACCTACTCGCTGTGGGACACCTACCGCGCTGCACATCCACTGCTCACCCTGGTGCAGCCAGAGCGCGTGCCCGACCTGGTGCAATGCCTGGTGCGCGGCGCCAACGAATGCCCGGACGGCGTGGGCATCTGGCCGCTGCAGGGCGTGGAAACCGGCTGCATGATCGGCTATCACTCGGCCGTGGTACTGGCCGAAGCGCACGCCAAGGGCTTCACCGGCATCGACTACGAAGCCGCATGGCCGGCGTATCGCAAACGTGCGATGGACGACACCAGCCACGGCCTGGCGTATTACCGCACGCTCGGCTACATCCCGGCCGACAAGGTGGACGAAGCGGTCAGCCGTACCCTGGAATACGCCTATGACGACTGGGCCTGCGCGCACCTGGCGCAGGCGGCCGGTGCCAGCGCCGATGCCCGCGCGTTGCGCGCGCGCTCGCGCAACTATCGCAACGTGTTCAACCGCGACAGCGGCTTCGTGCAGGCGCGCCTGGAAGACGGCAACTGGGCCACACCGTTCGACCCGCGCGGCATGGGCCATGGCAAACAGTGGCGCGATTTCACCGAATCCAACGCCTGGCAGGCCACCTTCCTCAACCAGCACGACCTGTACGGCTACATGGACCTGTACGGTGGCCGCGATGGCTTCGTGGCCAAGCTGGACGAGCTGTTTTCCACCAGCTCCGAGCTGCCGGCCGATGCGCCGCCAGACATCGACGGCATGGTGGGCCAGTATGCGCACGGCAACGAACCCAGCCACCATGTGGCCTATCTGTTCGCCTATGCCGGCCAACCGTACAAGACCCAGGCGATGGTGCGCCGGCTGCTGCGCGAGCAATATCACGACGCGCGCAATGGATTGTCCGGCAACGAGGACTGCGGGCAGATGAGCGCCTGGTTCGTACTCAGCGCGCTTGGCCTGTACGCGGTGGATCCAGTCAGCGGCAACTGGATCGTGGGCAGCCCATTGTTCAAGCGCGCAGAGCTCGACGTCGGCAACGGCCGCACGCTGCGTATCCTGGCCAAGGACAACAGCGCGCAGAACGTCTATGTGCAGTCGCTGAAATGGAACGGTAGACCCATCAACCGTGCCTGGCTGCGCCACGCCGATCTGTCCGCAGGCGGCACACTGGAATTCGCTATGGGCGCGACGCCGAACCTGGCCTTCGGCGCCAACAAGGAGGATTTGCCGCCGTCGTTTGCATAGCGCACGTTGCTGGCATCGCACTCACCGCGGGCGGGAGGCTCGCCCCTCCCTTCTCCCCAAGCGGGAGGCCTGCCTCTTCCTTCTCCCGCAAGCGGGAGAAGGTGCCCGAAGGGCGGATGAGGGCCAACGCACAAGCCGCCACACGCACACAATCCACTCCCATCGCCCCCCACTCACCACTCACTCGCCACCGTCGAGAATCGCCCATGCTGCGCGCCACATTCACCCCTCTCGTTCTGGCCCTGGCCTTCGCGCTTCCCATCACCGCGATGGCCAAGGACGATCCCTGGCCCACCTTCGGCACGCAGGGCACGCAGTTCGTGCGCGACGGCAAGCCGTACCAGATCCTCTCCGGCGCCATCCACTTCCAGCGCATCCCGCGCGCCTACTGGAAGGATCGCCTGCAGAAGGCACGCGCACTCGGCTTGAACACGGTGGAAACCTACGTGTTCTGGAATCTGGTCGAATCGCAGCAGGGGCATTTCGATTTCTCCGCCAACAACGATGTTGCCGCCTTCATCCGCGAAGCCGCCGCGCAAGGCCTCAACGTGATCCTGCGCCCGGGCCCGTACGTTTGCGCCGAATGGGAGGCCGGCGGGTATCCGGCCTGGTTGTTCGGCAAGGACAATATCCGCGTGCGCAGCCGCGACCCGCGCTTTCTGGCCGCCAGCCAGGCCTACCTGGATGCGGTGGCCAAGCAGGTGCAACCGCTGCTCAACCACAATGGCGGGCCGATCATCGCCGTGCAGGTGGAAAACGAGTACGGCTCCTACGACGACGACCACGCCTACATGGCCGACAACCGCGCCATGTACGTCAAAGCCGGCTTCGACAAGGCCTTGCTGTTCACCTCCGACGGCGCCGACATGCTCGCCAATGGCACCTTGCCCGATACCCTGGCGGTGGTGAATTTCGCGCCAGGCGAGGCCAAGAGCGCGTTCGACAAACTGATCAAGTTCCGCCCCGAGCAACCGCGCATGGTCGGCGAATACTGGGCCGGCTGGTTCGATCACTGGGGCACGCCGCACGCCAACACCGATGCCAAGCAACAGACCGAAGAGCTGGAATGGATCCTGCGCCAGGGCTATTCGGCCAACCTGTACATGTTCGTGGGCGGCACCAGTTTCGGCTTCATGAATGGCGCCAATTTCCAGGGCAACCCCAGCGACCATTACGCACCGCAGACCACCAGCTACGACTACAACGCCATGCTGGACGAAGCCGGCCAGCCCACCCCCAAGTTCGCGCTGATGCGCGATGCCATCGCCCGCGTCACCGGCGTGCAAGCACCGGCGCTCCCCGCGCCGATCGCCACCACCACACTGCCGGAAACTCAACTGCGCGAATCGGCCTCGCTATGGGACAACCTGCCAGCCCCGATCGCCATCGACACCCCGCAGCCGATGGAGCACTTCGGCCAGGACTACGGCTACATCCTCTACCGCACCACCATTACCGGCCCGCGCAAGGGTTCGCTGTATCTGGGCGAGGTGCGCGACGTAGCGCGCGTGTATGTGGATCAGCAGCCAGTGGGCAGCGTCGAACGGCGTTTGCAACAGATCTCCACCGACGTGGACATTCCGGCTGGCCAGCACACCCTGGATGTCCTGGTCGAAAACAGCGGCCGCATCAACTACGGCCCACGCATGGCCGACGGCCGCGCCGGCCTGGTCGACCCGGTGCTGCTGGACAACCAACAACTCACCGGCTGGCAGGCCTTCCCGCTGCCGATGCGTTCGCCCGACAGCCTCCGCGGCTGGACCCGCAAGCCCGTACAAGGCCCGGCGTTTCACCGCGGCAACCTGCGCATCGGCACACCCACCGACACCTATCTGGACATGCGCGCCTTCGGCAAGGGCATCGCCTGGGCCAACGGCGTCAACCTGGGCCGCCACTGGAACATCGGCCCGCAGACGGCGCTGTATTTCCCCGCGCCGTTCCAGCGCAAGGGCGACAACGCGGTGGTGGTGTTCGACCTGGACAGCACTGCCAAGCCCAGCGTGCGCGGCCTGAAACAGCAGGTGTGGATCAAACCTGGGAATTGATCGCGGCACCGTCGCACAGGCCCAGACGCTGGCAGGCACGCGCAGAACAAAGGCCCCTCCCCTAGGAGCGAGAAAGCACGGCATACGCGCCACTGGCGCGTATGCCTTGGAGCGCGCGCGCCGCACGCGCTAAACCCATCATTTCCTTGAACGTCGATAGCGCGCGCGGGCACGGTCCCAGTGCGTGATGCGCGCGACTCTAGGCACAGCAAGCTACGCCGCACCCTCATCCGCCCCTGCGGGGCACCTTCTCCCGAGGGGAGAAGGGATAAAACCCGGCTGTCCTCGGGAGACGGGTTGAGGCTACGGGTACGGATTCGGGTCAATCCTCACGCACTTCATCGCCGCATGCAGCCAGCCGATCAGGCACATCTACAAATCCACTGTCCAGCCAGCAGCGTCACCACGCAGACACATCGCTGGCCCCCTGCATTACCGCCAAACCCACCGCCGCCCAACTCCGCGTCAGCCATCCAGACTCCCCACCCTTCAGACCGCGCACTGTGCGCCGTTATCTGGAAGTCCGGTGCACCTGCACCGCCCGCTGCCACCCTGGTATCGGGCGGACCAGATTCCAGGCAAGATCACCGGCTGACCCCGTGACGGATGCGCTTGCTTGCGACGTTGACGGCTTGATTGCAGGTTCCAGGAGCGTTGCATGTCCTCGTCCACCGTTACGCAAGATTCCGTTCCCGCCGATGCGGAGCACACCCAGCAGGCGTTCGCCGAGCAGGTCCACGGCAAGCCCATGGACAGCACCGAGGCGGCGCACCGGATGGCCTTCCTGTGCCAGACCGAATCGGCAAAGAAGCCGCAGACGCTGTTGCCGCCGCAGGTCCGCGACGACAACGCGGCCTGAGCACGCCGAACACGCGAACCGCTGGCGAGCACGATCTGCAATCGCCAGTCGTTCGCTGCCTCACTTGAACGCCTGGAGCACCGTGAGCAGGCTGGTCAGGTCATCGGCCACGCCAGTCTGCGCCATCGTTCCGCCGGCACCGGCGGCCGCCGTGGTATCCACGCGATAGACCTGCATCACGCCCTCCTGGTGTGAATGTGGACGCCACGCCCGGAATCGGAGTGCCCGAGTGATACGTGGAGAGTTCAAGCACCGGCTGCGCCCGCCTGGCGGCGCCAGCGGCGCAGTCGTTTTGCCAGCGGTTCCAGAGCACAGGTATGAAATAGATGATAAACAGGTCTCTATTCACTCCACATAGCACCGGACCCGATGGTATCCACGCGCTTGCTGACCTGCCTTGTTGCCAGTCTTGCTGCCTGCAAGGCGCAGGCAGGCTCTCCTTCTTCTCCGGCATCGCCCATCGTGCACAGCGAATTCATTGCCGACCCCGCCCCCACGCCGCAGGCGCACGCCTCCACCCTGCTGGAAACCCGCGATGGGCAGCTGCTGGCGGCCTGGTTTGGCGGTACGCGCGAAGGTGCGTCCGACGTCGGCATCTGGCTGGCGCGGCGTGGCGCGCAGCAGTGGCAGGCCCCGCAACGCATCGCCGATGGCGCGCACGCGGGCGAGCACGGTGTCGATGTGCCGGCCTGGAATCCGGTGCTCTTCCAATCAACCAGCGGGCAGGTGCAGCTGTATTACAAACTCGGCCCCAACCCGCGGCAGTGGTGGGGGCTGCGGCTCACCTCCATGGACAGCGGCGCGACATGGTCGGCACCGCAGCGCTTGCCGGACGGCATCCTTGGGCCGATCAAGAACAAGCCGCTGCAGTTGCCGAGCGGGCGCATCCTGGCACCCAGCAGCAGCGAAGACCGTGGCTGGCGCGCGCATCTGGAATGGAGCGACGACGATGGCGCACACTGGCAGCGCGGCATGCCGCTCAACGACCCGGGCGTGATCGGCGCGATCCAGCCCAGCCTGTTGCTGCATGCCGATGGACGCGTGCAGGCGTTGGGCCGCAGCCAGCAGAACAAGCTCTTCAGCACCTTCTCCGACGATGGCGGCCTGCATTGGCAACCGATGCAACTGCTGGATGTGCAAAATCCCAATTCCGGCACCGACGCGGTACTGCTGCGCGACGGCCGCGCCTTGCTGGTCTACAACCTTGCCATCGCCGGCACCAACTGGTGGGAAGGACGCGGCACCCTGGCGGTGGCACTATCGGACGATGGTGTGCACTGGCAGCGAGTGTTCACGCTGGAAGACAGCGCCAAGGACGAATTTTCGTATCCTGCCGCGATCCAGACCCGCGATGGGCTGGTCCACATCAGCTACACATGGAAGCGCCAGCGCATCAAGCACGTGGTGCTCGATCCCACGCGAATCGACGCATGCGGCCCCTGCCAGGCGCCCGCCCCCGCAACGCAGTCTGAGCGCTGCACAACGGCATGCGGCCACGTCGCCGATCCTTCGTCGTGATGACGGTGGCTTCGCCTCCACGGATTCGCCAGTAGCGTTGCATGCCGATCATCGTCGGTGAGCTACCGCCAAGACGAGGAATGCGATGCGACGCGTCGATCAACCACGCCCGCCGGGCACGCCTGTCGGACTGCCAGAGCAGGATGCGTCCAATGCGAATGCACCCGCGCGCGATGTCCCACCCGCACACTCCGCGCCCGAACGCCCTACCGGCATACTCGGCGGCCTGATCAGATATGTGCCTGGCTACCGGTCCGGTCGCCCCCGTGTGCCACCGACCGTTGGCGCTTCACCATTGCAGCGCTCCACAGCGCTTCGCCCGTACCGCGACGTCCTGTCGCAATGGCAACGACACTACCGCGCAGATCGCAGCCGCTGGCACAGCGCATGGCGCCAGGCCAACAGCAACGATCCGCAGGTCGAAACAAGAACGGCCCGGGCGCTCAAGGCAACAGCCGACATGCTGGAAGACGCAACACTACCGGGGCGGGTAGCGCTGGAGCTGCACTCAGTTCCCCTTCCGCAATTTCCCGATCAGGCATACCGTCTTTCTCATCTGCAGCACATGACGATCAACGCAGCGGGGTTGATGGAGCTTCCGGCCACCATGCAGCAATTCGCGAGCCTGGAAACACTGACGCTTGCGCACAATCCGCTTGACTCGCTACCTGCATCCATCGCAACCCTTAGCCGATTGCGTGAGCTTTCCATCCTTTCCTGCCCGGAATTGAAGGAACTTCCCGAACGCCTGGCGAGCACCAATGCATCCGGCGAGCACGAGGGGTTGGTCAACCTGCAGAAGCTGCAGCTGGTGGGGACCGGGATCACATCGCTTCCGGCTTCCATCACCGGCCTGCAAAACCTGAAAACCCTACAGATACGCAATTCGCCGCTGTCCAACCTTGCCCCGGCCATCCATCGAATGCCTAGGCTGGAAGAACTCGATTTGGAAGGCTGCACAGCGCTGTGCAACTATCCGCCGATTTTTGGCGGCAGTGCGCCATTGAAACGACTGCGTCTGAAAGACTGCAGCAACCTGCGCACCCTGCCGCTGGACATCCACCGCCTGACGCAACTTGAAGAACTCGACCTGCGAGGCTGCGAGAATCTCTCCAGACTGCCCTCGTCGATCGCCAGATTACCTGCCAGTTGCACGATCCGGCTGCCGCCGCATTTACAGGCGGAACTCGACCGTCTTCGTCTGATTGCACGCCCCGCCGAACCAGAGCAGGCTGGCCCAGCCCCCCCGGATCTCTCGCCACCTGTTGCCGGCAATCAAGCCAGCGCATCCTCCTCGGCGCCCACAACCGAACCTCTGCACAAGGTTGCGCTCGAACGCATCGAAGCCACCGCACAGGCCATGCTGAGCACGGTCATCGATCAGGAAAGAAATCCCTTTCTGGAAGGCGCCCCCTCCTATCTTCCACAAGAGCGCGACGCCGGAACTCCCACCACCTTCGGTCAGATCCCGGCATTGAAGAAAATGCTGGAGGAAAGCAGGGATGGTCATTTCCTGGCACGGGTGAGCGACATCGCAGGCCCATCCCCCAGAGTCGAAGACCCGTCCGAGGAAGGCCTCCGCAGCCACTACACGAACGTCAGCAACTGGAAGGCGCAGAAGAGCGCGCACCTTGGCATCGTCGATCATCTCGGGCAGTTCGTTTATCACCAAGCAAGCCAGCTCAACGCAGAGACGCTGGCCAGGGCGGTCCAGATGTGGAAGACCCGGGAGTTGATTGTCGATGCATACCCCGAAGAACGGGAACGCTTCCCCTCCTTCCCACTGCACATTCCCGAGCAGGTCGGCGACGACGCTGATAGCGAACAGCACATAACCTCGGAACCTTCACACCAGCAATAGCGGTAGACGCGACACGCAGGGCGGTCAATCGGGCATCGCCGTCGTCGTGCCTGAGCAGGTCGGGCGGCGCCTCCCATGGCCGAACGACCCGTTGCGCGTGTTTCACTGTTGCCGCAACGCGTCCACCATCCTTTGTACCCGCACGATATCGGTCCGCTGATAGTCTCCGCCCAGGTCACGGATATACGGGTGCGGAGACGGCACCTGGGCGGCGATCATGCCTCGCGCCGACGCATGGAATTCGTGGGCGCCGGTATGCTGCCGTACGGTGCGGATGTTGTGCTCGGATAGCCCGGCACCCGGCATGACGCCGATGCGCCCACCTGCCTGCCGCACCAACGCGGCGATGGTGTCGATTCCCTCCGGCGCACTCGCACGTGCGCCCGACGTCAGCACGCGTTCGCAGCCAAGCGCAATCGCATCTTCCAGCGCGCGCGCAGGTTCGGCACTGACGTCGATCGCACGATGGAAGGTCACGCCCAGCGGGCCAGCCGCCTCGATCAACACGCGCATCGTTTCCATATCGACCTGGCCATGCCGATCCAGCGCGCCCAGCACCACGCCATCGCAGCCCAGCGCAACGCACTGCTGCACATCGCGGCACATCGCCTCCACCTCATCGGCACTGAACACGAAGTCGCCCACGCGCGGGCGTATCAGCACATACAGCGGAATCCGCAAGCGCGCGCGCACCACCGCCAGCGTGCCGAACGACGGCGTCAGCCCACCGCCATCCAGCCCGCCGCACAACTCCACCCGCATCGCCCCGCCGTCCTGCGCGGCCACGGCCGATGCCACCGAATCGGCGGCCACTTCCAGGCCCACCGCGCTCATGCGGCCGGCTCGGTGGTGTAGTGGCTGTCGCCGGGCACCAGCAGATCCTGCCGCTGCGCATCGCAGACCGCATAGCTGAAACCCTTCTGGATCGCGAACGCGCCCACCTCGCCACGCGTGTTCATCGCCAGGAATCCCACCTGCAGCGTGCGCGTCAGCTCCGGCTTGCGGCGGATCAAGCGCATCACCACCTCGCGGCATGCATCGGCCGGCGACTTGCCCTGGCGCATCATTTCCACCACTGCAAAGCTGCCGACATTGCGGATCACCTCTTCGCCCACGCCGGTGGAGGTGGCGCCGCCCACCTCGTTGTCCACATACAGGCCGGCGCCAATGATCGGGCTGTCGCCGACCCGCCCGTGCATCTTCCACGCCATGCCGCTGGTGGTGCACGCGCCGGACAGATTGCCGTGCGCATCCAGCGCAATCATGCCGATGGTGTCGTGGTTGTCCTTGCCGCCGGGCAGCTTGGCGTCGCGCCAGGCGCGGTTTTCCACGTTGGCCTCGGGCGAATACTGGGAAGTCTTCAGCCATTGCTTCCACGCCGCTTCCGAACTCGGCGTCAGCAGCTTGGTTTGCGGAAAACCCTGCGCAAGCGCGAACTGCCGCGCGCCGTCACCCACCAACATCACATGCGGGGTCTTTTCCATCACCGCGCGTGCCACCGAAATGGCATGCACCACGTCTTCCAGCGACGCCACCGCGCCGCAATTGCCCAGGTGATCCATGATGCAGGCGTCCAGCGTCACCCGCCCATCGCGATCCGGATACCCGCCCAGGCCCACCGTGGGATTGTTCGGGTCCGCTTCGGGCACACGTGCACCGGCCTCCACCGCATCCAGCGCCATGCCACCGGTACTCAGCAGCTTCCACGCGGCCTGGTTGGCGGCCACGCCGAAATCCCAGGTGGAAATCACCCGCGCCTGGCCTTTGGGCAACGCTGCGGGACGTACAGCCGACGTGCCTGCGGCCGCGGCCTGCGCACGCGCGCCCCATCCGGCCAGGCCGGAAGCGATGGCGCCCAGCGTGGCGCTCTTGAGGAAATGACGACGTTGAATCATCCAGGCGAACTCCGTAACGGAAACAGATGCTGCGCACTGCGCCGCAGCCTCCCATCATGCGGCAGCGACGCCCGCGGATAAACCGCATTACCCCGCGCCGCGATGCGGATTGAGGCATAACGCCCGCAGGCATGATGCGCGCGGCCGCACCTCCGTTCGCAAGGTCGCAACTTCGGCCAGCGCTGTTGCTGCAGACAGCCTGCACGGACGTCGATGCAGGCCAGTGGACGCGGGCAAGCGGATGTCGGCCATGGCGGACCTGCGCTCTGACTGCTGCGTCGATGGCGTATGCCAGGACCTGCCGCCAATACAAAGGCAAGGCGTCGGGCGAGCAAGCGGCAACACCTCCGGTCCACCGCGTGCAATCGCCAGACGCGAGCCGATGGCGATCTGATCCGTGGACGAAGCGTCCATCCTTTGCTTCCAGGACCTGCGCGAACCAAGGCGGACTGCATAAATGCCACGACCCGTCTCGGATTCTCAACGCACGTCAACCGACCAGCGCGGCTGCGCCCGCCACGCGCCGCCGAGCCGGATCCGCAAACCCCTCGGACAGCGCCAAGCCACTCCCGCCGACGGCCATTGAGCGCCACGGCCGTGCTTCAAAAAAAAAACTGCATCCGTTTAACCCCGTTTGCCGCCCTGGCCCGTTTCAACTGCAGAGGCGCAGTGCACGGCGACCTCGGGCTGCCCGGTTGTTCACCCATTCGTTCTCGCCACGCAAAGGATTCCCATGCCACGTCACAGCCTTCTCGCGCTCGCCTTGCTGCTGAGCGCCTGCTCGCACGAACCCACCTCACCCGTCGTCGGCGACCCGCCCGCATCGCCCGAGGCAGCGGCGCTGTCCCCCTACACCGACGACATCGCATACACGCCTGCTGCCGAGTCCGCGCCGTCTCCGCCGGTCGCGTACACGCCCGCCCCCCCAGCGCCACCGGTACACGCGCGGCCTGCACCGATGCCCAGCGGCGCGCTGGCGCGGCAAGCGCCTGCTGCGGCGCTGATGGCACTCCCGGAGAGCCGCAGCATGATCATGCAGGCGCCACCGGCCGCCCCGGCCGAGAACCGCGAAACCTATCAGACCCTCAGCGACAACCCGATCGTGCAGGCCGCGGACAACCCGGTGTCCACCTTCAGCATCGATGTCGATACCGGCAGCTACAGCAACGTGCGGCGCTATCTCACCAGTGGCAGCCTGCCGCCGGTGGATGCGGTGCGCGTGGAGGAGATGATCAACTACTTCCGCTACGACGACCCCGCGCCCCGCGATGGCCAGCCCTTCGCGGTACGCACCGAACTGGCGCCCGCGCCCTGGAACGGCAAGCACCTGCTGCTGCGCATCGGAATCAATGGACGCGATGTCAAGACCACTGCGCTGCCGGCCGCCAACCTGGTGTTCCTGGTCGATGTCTCCGGCTCGATGGACGCGCCCGACAAGCTGCCGTTGCTGCAATCCTCGCTCAAGCTGTTGACGCGCCAGCTGCGCGCGCAGGACCGCATCACCCTGGTCACCTACGCCGGCAGCACCGCGGTGGTGTTGCCGCCGACGCCGGGCAACCAGCAGGGGCGCATCGTGGAAGCCATCGACAGCCTGCAATCCGGTGGCGGCACCGCCGGTGCCAGCGGCATCGAGCTGGCCTACCGCGCGGCACAGCAAAGCTACCTGCGCGGCGGCATCAATCGCATCCTGCTGGCCACCGATGGCGACTTCAATGTCGGCGTCACCGACTTCGATACGCTCAAGGGCATGGTGGCCGAAAAGCGGCGTTCCGGCGTGGCGCTGTCCACGCTGGGCTTTGGCACCGGCAACTACAACGACACCCTGATGGAGCAACTGGCCGATGCCGGCGACGGTGCCTACGCCTATATCGACTCGCCGCTGGAAGCGCGCAAGGTACTGACCCACGAACTGGGCGCCACGCTGGAGACCATCGCGCGCGACGTCAAGATCCAGGTCGAGTTCAATCCGGCAACGGTGCAGGAGTACCGGCTGATCGGCTACGAGAATCGTGCCCTGCGCCGCGAGGACTTTAACAACGACCAGGTCGATGCCGGCGACATCGGTGCCGGCCACAGCGTGACCGCGCTGTATGAAATCACCCCGATCACCAGCCCCGCGTCGGTGGATCCGCTGCGCTACGCCGCCAGCCTGCTGCGTCCGGCCGGCAACGCAGACAACGAACTTGCCTACCTCAAGCTGCGCTACAAATTGCCCAGCGCGCACCGCAGCAGCCTGCTCGACACCGTCATCCGCAGCGACCAGAAGGTGGCATTGGATGCCTCCAGCGAGGCCTTCCGGTTCTCTGCGGCCGTGGCCGGTTTCGGCCAGCGCCTGCGCGGTGGCAGCCAGCTGCACGGCTGGGATTTCCCGCAGGTGCGCGCCCTGGCCGCAGGCAGTATCGGCAAGGATCGTTACGGGTATCGCGCCGACTTCCTGCGCATGGTGCAGCAGGCCGAAGCACTCGGCAGCCGGCCGCTCGCAACCGCGGACTGATGCACGCGGCGGTTGCCTATACTGCGCGCATGCATCCAGCCGATCTTGCGCCGCTACCCGACGAGGAGCTCATGCTCCTCGTCGCCAATGGGTTTGTCGAACAACCGGCCACCGAGTTGTTCAAGCGCCATAACCGCGCCCTGTTCAACTTCCTGGCATGGCAATGCGAAGGCAATCTGAGCGAGGCCGAAGACCTTGCGCAGAAAACCTGGGTCAAGCTGATGACCCGCTGCAGCGACTATCGCCCGGGGCAGGCCGCCTTTACCAGCTTCCTGTTCCAGATCGCGCGCAATGCCTGGCTCGACACGCGGCGCAGCGCCTATGTCGCCACCTCGGTACCGCTGGAAGACACCCACCTGCAGCTGCCCGACGACGACCTGTCCACCGAACAGCTGGCCATGCTGGGGCAGCAGCAACAGCGCGTGCGCGTCGCCGTCATGGCCCTGCCCGATGCGCAGCGCGAAGTGGTGGTATTGCGCTTCTTCGTCGGGCTGGCGGTGGAAGACATCGCGCAGGTGGTGGGCGACGGCTTCGAGACGGTCAAGAGCCGCTTGCGCTACGCCTTCGCCAAACTGCGCCTGAGCCTGGACGCAGTGCAATGAGCGCGGCCTTCGAGCGCTTTCTGGCTGGCGACGACGGCCTGGCTGCACTGCTGCAGGCCCAGCCGGGCTATCTGCCGCCTGCGCGCATGGATGCCTGGTTTGCACAGGCCGCGCAGCAGGCCGAGCGCGCACGCAACACATCCGCGCAAGACGCCGCGCAGTTCGAACCGCCCGTATCGATGGGCGCGCCGATTGCCGCGTCGGCTGCGCAATCCGATCAGACGCAAGCCACGCCGCCCGCGGAAGGCGCGCGCGATGCGGCCGCGCAACAGGTCGGACAATTCGAGCCGCCCGCATCGATGGACACCCCGTTTGTCGCGTCGGCCGTGCAGGCTGACAGACCCCACACCGCAACGCCGGCCGATAGCTCGCGCAACACAACGGCGCAGCCGTTCGAACCGCCAGCATCGATGGCCGCGGTGTTTGCTGCGGCAGCCGCACAGGCCGACCTGGCCCAGGCCGCACGGCGCGCCGCCGTCCAGGCGCGCCTCGGTGCCGGCGAAGATGCGACGCAGGCGCTGGGCGCACCCGTGCAGGACGCGACGCGTGCATGGCTGCAGCAGCTGCAGCCGCCGGCCACCGGCACCGAATCGACCGATGGCGATGCACGGTATCGGCACGACGGCGCTGAAGCGGCTGCGTCGGCCGATGACAGTCAGCCAGCTGCGCAGGATGCGAACGCTGAGGTGTCCAGTCCTGCAGCGGGCGATCGCGCACAGAGCGCGGCACAGGCCGTCGGAACGTCGCAGGTAACGACCAAGGCCGTAACGCACGGTGCTACGGCAGCAGCCGATACCCTGCATGCGGCAACACCGGCGGTGCGGCGCGCGCGCCGACAACGCTGGATGCCGACGCTGGCGCTGGCTGCCTCCGTCATCCTGGCCGTGGGTGTCGGGCTGCACTGGCAGGCCAACGCACCGGTGCCCGTGCCGGCCATGGAGGCGGCACGCGTCGCCGTCCAGGAGCCTGCAGACCAGATCAATGAACCGCAGGCTGGGTCGGTGGCGGCAAGCCCGGCCGAGTCTGATTCTGCATCTGCATTCGAAAGCGGCTTGGTCGCAGAACGCTCGCCGATGCCACCACCATTGGCATCCATGCCACGCCCTGCATCGGCACCGCCGTCAGACAGATTCGCCGCTCCCCCGAGTCCAGCGCCGTCTGCCTCGCCCGCTCCACCGGCACCGCCTGCGCCGGCTGCAGCCTTGCCGGAACCGATGGTCGCTGCACCGGCCCCATCGATGCCTGCAGCCCCGATGGCAGCCATTACCGACCCCGATCTCGGCGCCGCTCGGCCCCTGTCTGCCGAGCGGGAATCTGTCGCGATCGCCAACGGTAGCGCGCAACAGACCACGCAGGAGCGGCCGAACGCAGCGGCTCCCCCGTCGGCACACGTCCCCGGCGCACCCCTGCCGGCAATCGACACCCAGCAGCGATCACTCGCCGAGGCCGGCAAGTCGACACCGCCCATCCAGGCTGACAATGACGCTCCAGCCACTCAGCCTTCCGGACTGCCATCGCGCACTGCGCCGAAAACGGCTCCACTGAAGGCCCCCGCGGCCCAGCGACGGCAGGCAGACGACACTGCTGCAATACCGGGCGAAGCAACGGCGTCACAACCGATCTCGGCCAGCAGGCTTGCGACATCCGACACTGCGCAGCAGCGCGCTGCATCTGCCGCGGCAGTGCAGTTGCTGCCACTGTCGAGCACTCCAGGCGAATGGATCGATCGCCATCTGCGCGCGGGCCAGCGAGCGCCGACCAGGCTGCGTCTCGAAGCCGCCACACCAGGTGCACCTGACGTCAGGCGCTGGGTGGACCAGCTGCGTACCGCCTGCCGCAATCGCGGTTGGTCCACGCAGATCGAGATCGCGTCCAATGCGCAGCTACCGGATGATCGCCTGCGCATCGAAGTGCAGGTCGCCTCGAACACCGATTGAGCCCGGCGCCTGCAGCTGGGTTTCAGCCGCAAGATTGGCAGGGCCGCTGCCCGGAATCGGCGTGGACCAATCGTACAGTGGCTGTGGACGCCGCTTGGTTATGAAGGCCAACCGCAGCCGTTCGGCAGCAACTGCTGATCCGTGCCACCGCAAGAGCAAAGCGTGTAGCGCAGTGCGCACCGATGTATTGGACCCGTGCGGTTCGCTGTTGCGCAGAGGATCGATGACGACAGTTGAGCTTGCAGCGACCCGCTGCATGCATGCATGCGGGCGGCGGGCAGCGGGCGGCGGCAATATCCAAGCCCAGCGCATCCGCACACACGTGTTCCACCTTCAGGTCACAGCGCGGCGATGCGCGTGCGCCCCCGGCGTTGGTGCCACCCATCCATCGAGTACGGCAGCTCATTGGCACGCTTGGCCGTTGAAGGCGCCGATCATAGCGCGCAGTCCACCAAAGTTCCGGCCAAGGCAGGATCACGCAGTGCATCCTCAGCGCGCCGTCCCGGCATCAACGCACCGGTGCAACGCGACTCCGGGCCTCAGCGATCGCCGGCCAACGCGCAACGCACAATCACAGCCAGAGACCTCACAAACCGCACGCCTTCGCTGCGCCACTCAGCCTTGGGTCAGCTCACCGTTCTCGCCAGCCTCGCCGTCCTCGCGCAACAGGCTGCTGAGCACGTGGTCGCGCCATACCCCATTCAATTGCAGGTAACGCCGCGCGCGGCCTTCAATCTGGAAGCCCAGCCGCGCCAGCACCTGCGCGCTGCGCACATTCTCCGGCACGTACTGCGCCATCACCCGGTGCAGGCCCAACGGACCGAACACGAACGCAATGCCCTGCGTGGCAGCCCAATGCATCAGGCCACGGCCCTGCGCTGCGGCATCCAGACCATAGCCGAGATGGCAGGCCTGAAACGCACCGCGCTGGATCTGGGTAAACCCCACCGTGCCGATCACCTGCTGCGTCGAGACCAGCACCAGCTGCAGTTCGCGCTCGCCAGGAACAGAATTGCGATAGGCGATGCATAGCCTCCGCCAGCCTTCTGCGGTGTAGAACGCTTCCGGCCGCAGCGGCATCGCATCGGCCAGGTGCGCACGGTTGCGCGCGTGATAGTCGGCAACCGCGGCAGGGTCGGCGCTGGCAAGGTCGCAGAGCAGCACACCGTCGGCGTGCCGCCGCGGCAGAAACGCCGGCAAGCTCATTGCCTGCCTCCATTACCGCGTTGTTGCAGATAGCCCTCTGCGTGAGACACGGCTAAAACAGAAACTGGGTCAGCCGCCCTCAGGCGGCGTCGGCCGCTGCCAGCGCCTGCGCCACCTGCCACTCGATGGCATCCAGGTTCGGCAACAGCGCGCTTTGCTCGCCGAGCAGCACGCGCATGTGCACGCCTTCCGGCAGCGCGTCTTCCGACGCGTCGGCCAGCAGTCCGTCGCGCGGCACCGAGATCAGCTGCGGGAACGAGGCGGTCAGCAGGGCGAAGTACGGCAGTGCGGGATTGCCGCCCAGCGCCTTCAGCACGATGACCTTGTTGTTCAATGCCGCAGGTTCGTCGCCCAGGCCGCTGAGGCGTGCGAACGACAGCAAGGGCACCTTCCAGCCGTACCAGTCGATGCGCCCGACCACCCAGCGCGGCATGTCCGGCAGCGCTTCGACCGCCACGCGCGACATCACCTCGGCCACCGTCGCGTTGGGCAGCAGCACGCGCTCGTTGCCCGCCTGAATCAGGACGCCGCGGATTTCGTCGTTATTGGCGTAGCTCATCGCACTGTTCCGATCTGAGAGGAAGCGCCCGGCTTACGCCGGCCAACGCTGTGCCAGCGCCTGCGCCAACTGCGCGGGATCGCCGGTCAAGATACCTTGTCGCGCCAGCCGCGCTGCCGCAGCCGGGTCGTAGCAGCCATCGGCGGACTGACCCGCCAGCCAGGCGCCCTGCTCGGCCAGCGCCAGCGAGGTTTCCACCAATGCTTCGTTGGCACCGCTGAGCATCAGCACGGCACTGTCGGCCGGCGGCAAGGCAGCGATCAGCCCGGCCGGATCGCTCTGCGCTACGAAGGCCAGTGCGCCGGCGTGCTGCTGCAGGCCGATCTCGTCGGACAACACATAGACCTTGCCCGCTGCGACGGTCTGCCCAGCTTCGCCCAGCTCCACCGGCAGCGCGGACACGCGCCCCATCTGCCGCACCAGGTTGCCGTACTGGCCACCATCGAGGGTCATGCGCACCAGCACGGCGCGCGGGAATTGCGGCGGCAATGCGGCCAGCAGGCGACGGATCGCATCCGGCCCACCGATCCCGGCCATCACCAGCACCGCACCGGTGACCTCGCCGCTGTGCTCCAGATCCACCAGCGACAGGCCGCCGGTGGACAGCGCAGCCACGTCCGGTCCGGTGCGCGGACGCACCACCACGGCGACCTCATCCACCAGGCCCCAGGTGCTGGAATCGCCCAGCGTCTGGGCGGCCGTTCCGGCACCGGCCGATGTCTCGGCGTGCTCGGGGGCATGGGTGAACAAGCCATCGCCAGGCACGCTTTCGAAGGCATGCGCGGCCGCTTCCAGGTGCTGGTCCAGCTGCAGGTCCGAATGCTGCTGCGGCGCAAGCGCAAGACCAGGCTCGGGCTGCAGCGAGGGCTCGCTTTCGGTACCCGGCGGCAACACGTCGGCATGGCCGTGCAGCTTGGCAGCCAGATGGCGTACCCAACGCTGCGCTTCCCAGCCCTCGCGGCGCACCGTGAGTTCGGCCTCGTCGAAGATCACCGTCACGCCAGGGATGTTGAAGGCCGGCTCCAGCGCTTCGAGCGCGTCTTCGATGGCCGGCTCCAGCGCCACCAACACCGCCACCGGCTCGGCATCGCGCAGCATCTGCACGTCCACGGCCGCAGGCTCGTCTTCCAGCACCACCTGCGCACCGGCCAGGCCAAGCGCTTCGCGCAGGCGTTCGCGCGCCTGTCCGGGCCGGCCCAGCAGGGCGACCGGAGTTCCCATTGCGCCATTAGTCTCGGACACGGGCGATCCCCAGCAGGTCATACACGTTTCGCATCAGATCCAACTCTTGGTAAGGCTTGCCCAGGTAGCGCTGCACGCCGATCTCGAAGGCGCGCTGGCGATGCTTCTCGCCACTGCGCGAGGTGATCATCACGATCGGCACCGCCTTGAAGCGCGGGTCGGCTCGCATCGCGGTGGCCAGCTCGTAGCCGTCCATGCGCGGCATTTCGATGTCCAGCAGCATCAGGTCGGGCACGCGCTCTTCGAGCAGTTCCAGTGCCTCGACACCGTCGCGGGCGGTGGTGACGTCCAGGTTGTGGCGTTCCAGCACGCGGCTGGTGACCTTGCGCATGGTCAGCGAGTCGTCCACCACCATCACCAGCGGCACCTGGCGCTGCGCTTCGGCGGGGGTGTCCAGCGCCGGACGCGCCGGCTGGCTGAGGTAACGACGCACCAACGGCGCCACGTCCAGGATCACCACCACGCGGCCATCGCCGGTGATGGTGGCGCCGTAGATACCCGGCACCGAGGCGATCTGCAGGCCGACCGGCTTGACCACGATTTCGCGGTTGCCCAGCACCTGGTCGATCGCCACCGCCGCGCGCAGGTCGCCCGCACGCACCAGCAGCAACGGCACCTGCGCCTGACCATCGGCACGCGCCGCGGCCTGGCCGACCAGCGAGCCCAGGTCGTGCAGCACGTACTCTTCGCCGGCGTAGTGATAACCGCCCTCGCCCGACTCGTAGCGGGTGCGCGAAATGCGGCCGATACCGCTGACCGACGCCACCGGCACCGCGAAGGTGGTGTCGCCGATCCGCACGAACACCGCCTGGGTGACCGCCAGCGTCTGCGGCAGGCGCAGGGTGAAGGAGACGCCCTGGCCACGCACCGAGTGGATGTCCACCGAGCCGCCGAGCTGGCGTACTTCGTTGCGCACCACGTCCATGCCCACGCCACGGCCAGCCAGCTGGCTGACCTGCTCGGAGGTGCTGAAGCCGGAGGCGAAGATCAGGTTGTCGAGTTCGGCCTCGCTCAGTTCCTGGCCCGGTTCGATCAGGCCGCGCTGTTCGCCACGGCGACGGATCGCCTCGCGGTCCAGCCCGGCGCCGTCGTCGGCCACTTCCAGCACGATTTCCGAGCCTTCGCGGCGTAGACGGATCGCGATGCTGCCTTCTTCCGGCTTGCCCGCGTCGCGGCGCTGCTCGGGCGTTTCCAGCCCATGCGCGACCGAGTTGCGCAGCATGTGTTCCAGCGGCGCGACCATGCGATCGAGCACGTTGCGATCCAGTTCGCCCTGGGTGCCTTCCAGCACCAGGTGCACCTGCTTGCCGGTGTCGCTGGCGGCCTGGCGCACCACACGGCGCAGGCGCGGCACCAGGCCGTCGAACGGCACCATGCGCGCACGCATCAGGCCGTCCTGCAGCTCGGAGCTGACACGAGACTGCTGTTGCAGCAGGCCGTCGTACTGACGCGAGAGGTCTTCCAGCACGCCCTGCAAACCGCCCAAGTCGGCGGCCGATTCGTTCAGCGCGCGGCTGAGCTGCTGCAGGGTGGAGAAGCGGTCCAGTTCCAGCGGATCGAAGGTGCGGTCGCCCTGATCCTGCTCGCGCTGGTAACGCGCCACGATCTGCGCTTCGGTTTCCAGATCCAGGCGGCGCAACTGGTCGCGCAGACGGGCGTTGGTGCGATCCAGTTCGCCCATGGCGCCCCGGAACGCGCCCAGCTGCTGTTCCAGCCGCGAGCGGTAGATCGCCACTTCGCCGGCGTGGTTGACCAGGCGATCGAGCAGATCGGCGCGTACGCGCACCTGCTCCTGTTGCACGCGCGGCAGGAAATCGTCTTCGCTCTGGCCTTCGACCGGGATCGGTGCCGACAGCGGTGCCGGTTCCACCGACGCCTTGGCGATCGCACGCACGTCCGCGTCGCTGGGCTCTGCGGCATTGCGCCCACGGGTGCGGGTTTCGAAGGCATCCACCAGGTCGGTGGGCATGGCCACCGCGCGGTGCATGCCGGTACGGGTCAGCAACTGGTGCAGACGATCGAAGCCGCGCTCGAACAGCCGCACGTCGTCGCGGTCGATATCGGTGCGGTTGGCCGCCACAGCTTCGAGCAGCGATTCGATCGCGTGGCCCAGGTCGCCGATGGCGTTGATGCCGGCCATGCGCGCGCCGCCCTTGAGCGTGTGCAGGTCGCGCTGCAAGCCGTTGAGCACCTCGCGGTCGTCCGGCGTTTCGCGCATCCGCGCGATCAGGCCATCGCTGTGATCGAGCAGGTCGCGGCCTTCCTCGACGAAGATGTCGACCAGTTCGCCATCGAGTTGATCGAAGTTGAGCGGGCCCACATCGAACGCGGCCCCGACGTCATTGCTGACGGTATCGGCACGCGCGGGGTCTTCCACCGGCGCGCTGAAGGCAGCGGTGTCTTCCGGCGCAGCCGCGTGTTCGCTGGCAGAGGCGTCGTGTTCGGCAGCATCGGCGTGCCCGGCCTGTTCCAGGTGCCCGACCTGGTCTGTCGTGGCTGTCGCATCGACGGATGCAGGTTCGCCATCGTGCTGTGCGTCGGTCTCGGCAACCGGCTCGGCATGCACGTCGGGCGCAATGTCCGCCGGCCGATCGCCCGCCTCTTCCACCTGGTCGGCCGCATGCGCCATTTCGAACGCCTGCACCGATTCGATGGTGTGCTCGGGCAGCGCCGCATCGGTATGCATCGAATCGTCATGTCCACCGGACTGCGCATGCGCCGCGTCGGCGTGGTCGGCCTCGATCTCGGCAACGTGTTCGCCGTGCGTCGCGTCCTCGACTGCCGTGTGTTCGGCCGTGCCGGTGTGCTCGCCGGACTCTGCGTGTGTCTCGGACGGCATGTCCCAGGCAGCGGGTTCCTCCAACTGCGACTGCTCCGCATGTACCTCGGCGTCCGCATCCGACTGCGCAGCATGCTGTGCGTCGGCGTCGGCGTCGGCGTCGGCGTCGGCGTGGGCGTGGGCGTCGTGCGACGGTGCGGCCTCGTCTTCACCTGCCTGCTCGGCGACGTCCTCGGCGACGTCCTCGGCGTGGCCCGGCGCGGTGGCATCGGCATCGGACGACTCGGTGGCGTATTCCGCCTCGCCTCGATCGCCCTGCGGCAAGTCGTGATCGGTCGACACGCTGTCCAGCGCCGTGGTTTCCGGCGTCCAGTCCTCGGCGATGGCGGCGGGTGCCTCCTCGCCCACCGGGGCATCGGTGTGCACCGCTTCCAGCGCGTCGATGCTCTCGACCGTCGCGTCGTCGGCCACGGCGTGGGCATCGTCCGCACTGGCAAGCGTCTGCGCCTGGCCAAGCGCGGCTTCCGCGTCGGCCAGCTCGTCGACTACCACGGTGTCCTGCGTGGAAACGCCGGTGTCCGTGCCATCTGCAGCCGCATCGCCCGCTGCTGCGTCGTGCGCAGCAAACGACGCATTCGCATCGGGCACGTCATGCGCCTGCGTGTCACCCGAATCGACCGGTACCTGCGCCGCAGCGTGCGCCAGCGCCGCTTCGGCGGCATCGGCAGGCTGCCCTTCGTTGGCGTCCCAGGCATCGGCTTCGACCGCCGGCTCATCGGCCAGCGTGTCGTGTGCGTCGTCGGCCAGCGTCGCAGCTTCGTGATGGTCGGCGCCCACGGCGTCGCCCTGCACAGCTGCAGCGTCGTCGACTGCCGTCTCTGCGGTGTCGACGTGCGCGGCGTGCTGATCCTGCGACAGTGCGGCGTGATCGTCCGGCGCCGGTGCCTGCAGCGCATGCGCGGCGTGTTGATCGGCCTCGGCTTCGGCCAGTTCGTCCACCGCGATCGGAGCGTCGGCGTCGGCGGCGTGCGTGTGGTCGGCCAGCGGCGTCGGCGAGGTGGACTCGGACGGCAGTGCGCTGGCATCCAGGTACTGCGACAGGTCTTCCACACCGGTCAGTTCGACCCTCGCGTCGCCGCCGGCAGCCTCTTGGCTCGCCGCGTCGACATCGTCCAGGTCTTCCAGGAACGCCTGCGGCGGCCACTGCGCTTCCGGCAGGGTGTCCACCAGGGCGCGCAGGCGCTCGGTCAACGGCGCGAACGATGGAATCATTGGCGCGTCGGCGCGCAATGCGGTGACCGTGGTGGCGATCGCCGCGGCCATGGCCGCAATCGCATCGATACCTTCGGGCGACGGCGTTGCCGATGCCGCGAGCAGACGCTTCACATAGCTCTCGGCCGGGGTCGTCACCAGGGTGATTTCCGGCACGTCGGTCATTGCGAACGCGCCACTCATGGTGTGCACGGCACGCAACAGTTCTTCGGTCGCCAACTGCGGCGCCGCCTGGCTGGCCTGCAGCCACGCGTTGACGGTGTCCAGATGCGTTGCGACTTCGGCTTCGAGGATCTCGCGCAGCACGCTGTCCACCGATGCCGGCGTTCCGCCGCTGGCCGCAGATGCGCCGGCCACGGCCGCAACCGCGGACACCTCGGTGCTTGCCGGCGTCGCCGCCGCAGGCACGTAATAGACCTCTTCACCGGCAGCCACGCGCTCGGCGATGGCCTGGATTTCCGGCAGGTCCGCGTTGATGCGGCCCTGCTCGCGCAATGCTGCATTGAATTGCGGCAGCACCTGGTAGGCCAGCTCGACCATCGCCACCACCGCCGGGCTGGGCGGGCGCGAGTTGTCGAGCACGCGGTTGAGCATGCTCTCGATCTTCCAGCTGAACTCGCCGAGCACGCTGGCACCGACCAGGCGGCCGCTGCCCTTCAGGGTGTGGAAGACGCGGCGGATCGGACGCAGGTTGTCCGGGCTGTTCGGCGCAGCGCGCCAGACCGGCAGCAACTGCCCCAGGTTGACCAGTTCCTCGTCGAATTCTTCGAGGAACACATCGCGGATGTCGTCATCGATATCGCTGTCGCCGAAGCCGCCGAAGATGCCGGCATCGGCCGCCGCCGGCACCGGCTCGCCAGGCGCCTGCACCGGCGCGGTATCGGCTGCGGTATCGGTACTGCCCGGCGAGACCTGCGGCCGCTCGGTGTCGAACTGCGCGGCAGCTGCATCGAGATCGGCCAGGAACGCAGCCGATGCCGCATCCAGCTCGAACTCGCTGACCACGGCCTGTTGCACGCGCGGCGTGGTGTGCTCGGCAGTCGCTTCGACCGCTGCGTCCGGCGCATCGGGCACGGCATCCACGAACGGGCCGTCCGGTTCCTGCGGCAGCGCAGGCGGAGCTGGCGGCGGCGAGAACGCATCCTCGATGCTGACCTGCGCACGGCGCGTCTGGTTTTCGGCAATGAACTCCAGCGGCGCGTCGGTCTGATCGGCGTCGCCCGGCAAGCTGATCTGCTCGATCTGCAGCGGCGCCTCATCGGCCACCACGGGCGCCGCGGCATGTTCCTGTTCCAGGGCGCTCAGGTCCACGGTGTAGCTGACCTGCGCGGCCTCGCTGGCGAGATGCCCATCCTGCTCGGCCGACACCGGGTCGAACGCGGAGGGAGCAAGCGGCGGCGCCTGTTCGGTCGTTTCCAGCTGCCAATCGCCAGGCGCCTGCGCGCCATCGTCGGACAGGTCCAGTGGCGCCACTGTAAACGGCACGTGCGCCTGACCGGACACGGTTTCCTCGGCGGCAACCGGGTCGAACGAAAACACCGTATCGGTCGCTGCCGCGCCGGTGTCGTGCACCGCGCTGGCCACGAACGGCGGTTCCACCACGATTGCGTTGGCCCATTCCAGCGCGGCGGCCGGGGCGGCATCGTTGGCCGCCGCATCCGGGGTTCCGGCAAGCTGCAGTCCGCCGACGGCGACCTGTTGCGGCTCGACGACGCTGCCCGGCTGGTCGGTACCCACCGGCAATTCGGACGGCTGCCCGGACGGCAGCGGCCAATATCGCAGCGTTTCTAGGCTGTTGCGGGTGATGTCCAGGATCTCCTCGCGGCCGGGACGGCGCTCGCGCAGGGCTTCCAGGTAGTACTCCAGGCTGGCCATCGCATCGGCCAGGGTGTCCAGCTGGCGGCCGCTGGGCACGCGCTGCTTGCCGATCAGCTCCAGATCGACATACCGGCGCACGCCTTCCAGGTAATCGGCGGCCTGCGGCAGTTCGAGGATGCGCAAGGCACCGCCGACTTCGCCCAGCAGGTGCGGCACCTCGGCCAGGCGCGCGTGATCCCAGTTGGTTTCGATGAAGGCGACGAAGTGCTCGCGCGCCGCACCGAAATTGGCGATCGCTTCCTGCGCCAGCACGTCCACGGTGCGGCGCACCTCCGAGGAGGTGGCGCTGTTGCTGGCTTCGTTGCCATCGCCGATGTCGGCGCCAAGACTGGCGACCTGGTCATCCAGCGAGGCATCCACGTACAGCAGCGCGCCGGCGATATCCAGCAGCACGCCTTCGTCCATCTGCACCTGGCCGTCGACCACGCGCGCCAGCGCATCGCGCTGCTGCACGACGACCGTGCGTGCCACGCCCAGGCCCATCATGCCCAGGGTGTCGGCCACGCTGCCCAGGTCGTTGACCTGGGTCTGCAACTCGGCGATGTCGCCGCCGGTGCGCAGGTGCAGGTCCAGCGCGTCCTTGACGCGCAGCAATTCTTCCTTGACCGCGCTGCCGACCGTGTCGAGCAGCTCGCGATTGCGCCCGCTCAGGCTGCCGCGGGCGTGATCCAGCTCGGCTTCGGTGGCGACACCGGCTTGCGGGTCGAACGCGAACAACACGCTTTCATTCAGACCCGGCTGGCCACGCGTGGCACGGATTTCGTTGAGCAGCGGCAGCAGCACGATCGGAATGTCGCGATGGCCGTTCTGCAGGCGCTCCAGGTAATCGGGCAGCAGGACGGTGCCGCGCATCAGCATGGCGCAGGCTTCGTCGCGGTCGGCCACCTCGCCTGCCTGCACGGCCTGGGCCAGCAGCTCCAGCTCCTCGGCGACCATCGCCGGCGCATACAGCTCGACCATGCGCAAGGTGCCCTGCACCTGGTGCAGGTAGCCGGCGCAAAAACGCATCCGACTGGTGTCGGAGGGTTCTTCGGCGAAGTACTCGATCTCGTTGCGCGCCTGGCGCAAGGTCTCGTCCAGCTCCGGCTTGACCCAGCCCAGCGCGGCGTGGCTCATCGCATCGCGAAGCGCACTCATTGCAGCCCCCTGACTACGGCCGGCACACCGCTTGCGCAGCCACCGGTCACTTCCTGCATCGACGTAATGCGACTACGCGCCATCTGCTGATCCTTTCCCGTTCCGCGTCGTGGTCACGCCGGCAGCTTGAAGTCGGCGACCGAACGGCGCAGATCGGCAGCGAGCTGAGCCAGGTTGCCGATCGACTCGGCCGTCTGCTCCGCACCCTGCGATGTCTGGCTGGTGATCTGTCGGATCACGCCCATGGTCTGTGTGATGTCCGTCGCCGCAGCCGACTGCTGGTGCGCGGCGATGGAGATGTTCTTGATCAGGTTGTTCAAGGCGTTGGACACGCGCTCGATTTCGGTCAGTGCGGTACCGGCGTCTTCGGCCAGGCGCGCACCGGACACCACTTCGGAGGTGGTCTGCTCCATCGAGCTGACCGCTTCGTTGGTATCGGCCTGAATGGTCTGCACCAGGCCTTCGATGCGTCGGGTCGCACTGGAGGTGCGTTCTGCCAGGCGCTGCACTTCGTCGGCCACGACCGCGAAACCGCGACCAGCTTCGCCCGCCGAGGCGGCCTGCACCGCGGCGTTGAGCGCCAGGATGTTGGTCTGCTCGGAAATGTCGTTGATCAGTTCCACGATCGAGCCGATCTCCTGCGAAGACTCGCCCAGCCGCTTGATGCGCTTGGAGGTTTCCTGGATCTGGTCGCGGATCTGGTCCATGCCCTGGATCGTCTCGCGCACCACGCCGGCACCCTCGGCGGCGATGACCACCGAGCGCTGCGCCACTTCGGCCGACTCGGTGGAGTTGCGCGACACCTGTTCGATGCTGGCAGCGATTTCGCTGATGCGCTCGGAGGCGGTGGTGATCTGGTTGGCCTGCTGGCCGGCCGCTTCGGCCAGCTGCATCGCGGTGGCCTGGGTTTCCTGGGTCGACACGGCCACCTTGGCCGAGGTGTCGTTGATGGTGGTCACCAGGTGACGCAGTTCGTCCACGGCGTAGTTGATCGCGTCTGCAATGGCGCCGGTCATGTCCTCGGTCACCGAGGCCTTGACGGTCAGGTCGCCCTCACCGAGCGAGCTGATTTCGTCCAGCAAGCGCATGATCGCCTGCTGGTTGCGGCTGTTGAATTCCACCTGTGCCTGGTAGCGCACGTCCTGCTCGCGGGTACGCACCCGCACCGAGCTCCAGACGAAGCCGACGATGGCCAGCAAGGCGACCAGGCCGGACACCACGCCCAGCCAGAAGTTGGGAAACAGGCGGGTGTCGCGCACCGAACCGAACGCGGAGAACGCGTCGAACAGCTTCTTGCTGTCGTCGAGCATCTTGCCCGAGCCGGCGGTCAGCGCCGCGGCCGAGGACTGCGCGGCGAACAGGTTGCGCGAGCTGGCGAGGATGGCGTCGACGTCCTTCTTCATCGTCGCCCACTGCGTCTGCGACTGTTCCAGCGCCGCCAGGGCGGCCGGGTTGCGCACCGCGGCGATGCCGAGTTCTTCGTTGCCCGCGCGCAGGCCTTCCAGCATCTGGGTGAACACCACCGAGTCGCGTGCCAGCGCGTCGCCGGAGGCGGCCGCATTGGCGCCACCGGCGCGCATTTCGGTCACCCGGCGCGCCATGGTGCCGGCGACCACGACCTGCTGCAGGGTGTTGTAGATCTGCGAGGCGGGCGCGCCGCTGACCGTCATCGCACGCACCACTTCGTTCAACTGCGCCTGCAGCTGCGGCACGCTGCCGGAGAAGCGTTCGGCGTTGCCGGCCAGGCCGAGCACCGCCGGTTCGCTGGCGATGACCTGATCGGCGTTCTTGCTCAGCGGCACCCAGGTCGCCTTGAGCTGCGCCATCGCGCTGGCCACCGAGCCCTCCTGGCCGTAGCGGCCATCGAGTTCGCTCACCGTGCTGTCGATGCGGCCCTTGGTCTCCTTGAAGGCGGCAAAGGCCTTGGCGTCACCGGAGACCGCTTCGCGGCCCTGGTTGGCCAGCTGCTGCGAGAGCACCTGCAGGTCGGCGGCGCCGATGCCGGCACCGGCAAGACGGCTGCCCTGCCAGGTGGCGACGCCGGTGTTGGCGCCGAACACGATCATCGACAACACCAGCAGGCCAAGCCAGAAGCTGGTGCTGACGCTGCCGAGCTTGTTGGTCTTGCGGGCGTCCGGGGCGGTACTCATGGTTCGACCTCGATCTGTATGACGTGGCGGGGTCGCGGCTTAGGCCGCGGCCTGCCGGAATTCAGGAGTGCGCGACAGCAACGCCAGGGAGAACACACCCCAGTCCTGCGTCTCGTTGCGGAAGGCACGGTCGATGAAATGGGCGTAGCGGCCCTGGGCCAGCTCGCCAGGCTCGACCGCCTGCACCTGTTCGAAGCTGCGCTGGCCGTAGAGCTCGTCGATGGTCAGCGCGACGTCGCCGCCGCTCTGGCGCATGATCAGCACCCGCTGGCCTTCCTGCAGCACCGTGCGCCGGCCCTCCAGGAACTGCTTCAGATCGATCACCGGGAACAGATTGCCGCGCAGGTTGCCCACGCCCAGCAGCCAGGGCTGGGCGCCCGGCACCGGCGTCACCGGCGGCATCGGCACGATTTCCGCCACTTCGCGGAAGTCCGAAACCAGCCGCCGGGTGCCGACGCGATAGCCGACGCCACGCCAGATGTCTGCGGAGAACTGGCGTTCCGGCAGCGGCGTGGCGTGCGCAAGACTACGCCGCTCGTAGTCTTCGAGAATGTCGAATGGAGAGCGCATCAACGCACCAGTTGTTTGATGCGTGCAATCAGATCGTCTTCGCGCGGCGGCTTGACGATGTAATCGCTGGCACCTTGTCGCAAACCCCAGGCCTTGTCGGTTTCCATGCCCTTGGTGCTGACCAGCAGCACGGGGATGTCCTTGGTGGCCTGGTCGCGCGCGAGTGCACGCGTTGCCTGAAAGCCGCTCATGCCGGGCAGCACCACGTCCATCAGCACCAGATCGGGCGCCTGGCTGCGAACCAGCTCAAGTCCCTCTTCGGCGTTGTCGGTGGCGACGACCGTGTGGCCAGCTTTTTCCAGCCATTGACTGAAGACCGCCCGATCGGTGGGCGAGTCCTCGATCAATATAATTCGAGCCATGTTGCCTTTCCCCCTGGTCAGGCGTGGACGTACGTGCGGATCGCGCTCAGTAGTTCTTCACGTGTGAATGGCTTGGTCAGATACTGCTCGGAGCCGACGATGCGGCCGCGTGCCTTGTCGAACAGGCCATCCTTGGACGACAACATGATCACCGGCGTCGACTTGAAGAGCTGGTTGCCCTTGATCAACGCGCAGGTCTGGTACCCATCCAGACGCGGCATCATGATGTCCACAAAGATGATCTGAGGTTGCTGGTCCGCGATCTTGGCCAGTGCCTCGAAACCATCCGTCGCTGTCACTACTTCACACCCTTCGCGCTTCAGCAGCGTTTCGGCGGTGCGGCGAATGGTTTTCGAATCATCGATCACCATCACCTTCAGTCCTGCGAGTTCCCCACCCGCAGCGATGTTTTCACTCATGCAAATATCCCCGGACGCGCAACGCTTCATCCCTTCCGACGTCGCTACGAAACTGCATGTATATCCCAAGACCCGCATCGACTGTCAAGGGCGCGTTGCCGGGGCCCCGCCAGGCGGACGTTCCGACCGCGTCCGGGTGCGTTTCGACCGGCAAGTCGCGCATTCGCAACCGGCCGGACGCGCCATCGCCCGCCGCTTGAAGTTACCATCGGCAGCCTGTTCGAAAGGTTTAGCCCCATGTCGCTCGACGTCGTCGTGGTGATGGATCCCATCGCCTCCATCAAGATCGCCAAAGACACCACCTTCGCCATGCTGCTGGAAGCCCAGCGCCGCGGCCACCGCCTGCATTACGTGCGCCCGGGCGGGCTGAGCCTGCGCGAAGGCCGTGCGGTGGCGCAGGTCGCGCCGCTGAACGTGCGCGACGACAAGAACGACTGGTTCACCCTGGGCGCGTTCGCCGAGCTGGCCTTCGGCCCCGGCCAGGTGGTGCTGATGCGCAAGGACCCGCCGGTGGATGCCGAGTTCGTCTACGACACCCAGGTCCTGAGCGTGGCGCAGCGCGCCGGCGCGCAGATCGTCAACGACCCGCAGGGCCTGCGCGACTACAACGAGAAACTGGCCGCGCTGCTGTTCCCGCAGTGCTGCCCCCCCACCCTGGTCAGCCGCGATGCCGCCGCGCTCAAGGCGTTCGTGCTGGAGCATGGCCAGGCCGTACTCAAGCCGCTGGATGGCATGGGCGGGCGTTCGATCTTCCGCAGCGGCACCGGCGACCCCAACCTCAACGTGATCCTGGAAACGCTGACCGACGGCAACCGCAGGCTGACCCTGGCGCAGCGCTTCATTCCCGACATCAGCGCCGGCGACAAGCGCATCCTGCTGGTGGACGGCGTGCCGGTGGACTATTGCCTGGCGCGCATTCCGCAAGGCGACGAATTCCGCGGCAACCTGGCCGCCGGCGGCCGCGGCGAAGGCCGCCCGCTGTCCGAGCGCGACCGCTGGATCGCCGCCCAGGTGGGGCCGGAAATGCGCCGGCGCGGCATGCGCTTCGTCGGCCTGGACGTGATCGGCGACTACCTGACCGAGGTCAACGTCACCAGCCCGACCTGCGTGCGCGAGCTGGATGCGCAGTTCGGCCTGAACATCGCCGGGCTGCTGTTCGATGCGATCGAGGCCGGCGCCGCGCAATGAGCACGGCCGCGGCCCTGCCTGCAGCGATGGACGAACGCCGGCGGCTGACCACCACGCTGGTGGTCTCGCTGCTGCTGCACGGCGCGCTGATCCTGGGGGTGGGCTTTGCGGTCAGCGAGGACGCCCCGCTGGTTCCGACCCTGGACGTGATCTTCAGCCAGACCAGCACCCCGCTGACGCCCAAGCAGGCCGACTTCCTGGCCCAGGCCAACCAGCAGGGCGGCGGCGACCACGACACCGCCCAGCGCCCGCGCGACAGCCAGCCGGGCGTGGTGCCACAGGAACGCACCGGGCTGGCGCCGCAGGCGCAGCGCGCCACCAGCGTGCAGGCCCCGGCCCCCACCCAGACCCGGGTGGTGAGCAGCCGCCGCGGCGAGCAGTCCATGCCGACGCCGCAACCGAACCCGCAGACCGACCCGCTCACCCCGGCCGATGCGCGACGCATCCAGCGCGATGCCGAGATGGCCCGGCTGGCTGCCGAGGTGCATCTGCGCTCGGAACAATACGCCAAGCGCCCGAACCGCAAGTTCGTCTCGGCCAGTACCCGCGAATATGCATACGCGAACTACCTGCGTGCCTGGGTGGACCGCGCCGAGCGCGTCGGCAACCTGAACTACCCGGACGATGCCCGCCGCCGCCGGCTGGGCGGCAAGGTGGTCATCAGCGTAGGCGTGCGCCGCGACGGCAGCGTGGAAAGCAGCCGCGTGCTGGTTTCCAGCGGGGTTCCGTTGCTTGACGATGCCGCGTTGCGCGTGGTGCAACTGGCGCAGCCGTTTCCGCCCCTGCCCAAGACCAAGGACGATGTGGACATCCTGCAGGTCACGCGCACCTGGCTGTTCCTGCCCGGTGGCGAGCTGCACGACGACCGCTGACACCCGCGGGCGTTCACCGCCCGATGCAAGGCACCACAGCCGAGCGGCACCGGGCTGACAGAACATATAAGCGCAGGATCAGCGCCGCTGCGGCGCACCCTCCTCGTGCCGTGATGCCCCTGGACCGAGCGTGGACCCAGGCCAGCGGCCCTGCGCGGCCTGGTCACCGCCTTGTACGCCTGCACAGCGCCAAGGTGCCATAGCGGCGCGCACGTGCAGCAGCAGGCTGGCAACGACGACCCGCGATTAGCTTGCACATCCACCTAGACCGCGCAACGGCATGGCCGATTGCGTCATTTGCCGCATGCAGCAGATGGCGTGGCAGCTCCGCGGTGACCGGTGTCTCAGGCCACCTGCGCCGCGGCGTGCAACCGGTCGGCCAAGGCCATGATTTCGTCTGCGTCCTGCACGCGTTCGCGCCAGGCGGCGGGAATGCCCTCGACACCGTAGAACGCGCCGGCGAGCTGGCCGCAGATCGCCGCAGTGGTGTCGGCATCGTCGCCGAGGTTGGCCGCGCGCAACACCGCATCGGCGAATGTCTCGGTGGTGGCGAAGCACCACAGCGCGGCCGACAGCGCGTCGACCACGTAGCCGGTGCCGCGAATCCGCGCTGCCGGAACCGCTGCATGGTCGCGCGTGGACAGGGCGCGCACCGCCGGGGAGACCATTCCCTCGCAAGGCGTGCGCAGCACCTGCTCGCGCGTTGCGCCGAGCAGGGCGGTGCGCAGCTGGGCCGCGAACAACCGGCAGGCGTCCAGTGCTTCGGCGGCGGCATGGGTGGTGCGCGAGCTGTCGGCGGCACGGTCGCCCAGTTCGTCGGGACGATGCGCGTAGTACATCGCCACCGGCGCCAGCCGCATCAGCGAGCCGTTGCCGGCCGCGCGCGGGTCTTGGCTACCGCTGAAGGCCGGGCCGCCATCGAGATAGCGCTCCAGCGCCTGGCGCACCGTGTTGCCGATATCGAAACAGCGGCCGGTGCTGCTGAGGTAGCCATGCTGGTACCAGTTGCAATAGCGGTTCATCTGGTCGGCCGCATCGAAGCCTTGCCGGTGCAGCAGGCTGTGCGCCAGGCACAGCGCCATCGAGGTGTCGTCGGTCCACTGCCCTGCACGCAGGGCGAACGGGCCGCCGCCGCGCATGTCGTCGATCGGCGTGAAGCTGCCGGGCGCCTGGAATTCCAGCGTGGTACCCAGCGCATCGCCGACCGCCAGGCCGAGCAGGCAGCCGCGAAACCGCGCGCGTTCGAGATCGCCGTGTGTCATGGCGCGGCGGCGGCGGCCTTCGCTGCGCGTGCGGCCTGTTGCTCGACCAGGGTCAGTGCAACGTTGTCGCGCAGGTACGCTGGCTCCACACGCTCCGGCGCCAGCCCTTCGCCGCGTTGCAGCGCGGGCACGGCGAGCGTGAGCAGATCGGCCGCATGCGGCAAGGCGCTGGCATCGACGCTGCTCAGTTGGGCGGCAAGGCGCTGCTGCAGCAATCCGTCGGCGGCCGCAAATCCGGTTCCCACCCCGGCCAAGCGCTGCGCGGCATCCGGCACGACCACCGCATCGGGCGTGCACACGCGTTCGGGCGCGAGTTCCAGCAGCCCTTCCGCGTTGCGTGCAAATACCCCGGCATAGACCTCGCCCATGCGCGCATCAATGCAGGCCAGCACCTGCCTGGCCTCGGCCGGCGCGCGCAAGGCCAGCACCTGCAGCGTGGAGACCGCCAGCACCGGCAGATCCAGGGCCAGCGCGATGCCCTGCGCGATACCGATCGCCAGCCGCACGCCGGTGAAGGCGCCAGGCCCGCGGCCGACCGCGATCGCATCGAGCTGACGCCGGGTGAGGCCGCCCTCGGCCAGCAGTGCGTCAGCCCAGGGCAAGGCCAGCTCGGCGTGGCGACGCGGCGCCAGTTCGAAGCGCTCGATCACGCGTCCATCCACGTGCAACGCAACGGAGCAGGCTTCGGTGGAGGTTTCGAAGGCGAGGATGTTCATGGGAGAGAGCCGGGACCGGGGACCGGGGACTGGGGAACCGGGGGAGGTGCAGTTTAACTGAGCCGGGACCGGGGACTGGGGACCCGGGAAGGCGTAGTTCAACTGAGCCGGGACCGGGGACCCGGGAAGGTGCAGTTCGACTGACCGATTTGGGGGGCAGAGGTGGAGTTGGGGTGTGCCACCCGGTGCAATTGCACAGAAGCGCGATACGCCACCGCCATGAGCACTCGCCCTGCGCTTACCCGGGTCCCCGGTCCCCGGTCCCCAGTCCCGGCTCTTGAAAAAACGCCTGCACGTCGGCCAGTTCCCGCTTGCAATTGCACAGGAGCACGATACGCCACCGCCATGAGCACTTCGCCCTGCGCTTACCCGGGTTCCCGGTCCCCGGTCCCCAGCCCCGGCTCCCCAAAAAACGCCTGCACGTCGGCCAGTTCCCGCGTGCGTGCGAACGGCGGCAGCGAGGTCATGAAGGTGCGCCCGTAGCTCTTGGTGATCAGCCGCGGATCGCATAGCACCAGCACGCCGCGGTCGGTTTCGCTGCGGATCAGCCGGCCCACACCCTGCTTCAGTGCGATCACGGCCTGCGGCAACTGCTCGTCGCGGAACGGGTTGCCGCCCTCGCGGCGGATCGCATCCAGCCGCGCTTCGAACACCGGGTCGTCGGGCGCGGCGAACGGCAGCTTGTCGATCACCACCACGCTCAGCGCATCGCCGACCACGTCCACGCCCTCGCGGAAACTGGCAGACCCGAGCAGCACGCCATTGCCGGAATCGCGAAAGCGTTGCAGCAGGGTCGCGCGCGGCGCCTCGCCCTGCACGAACAGCGGCCACGGCGCACCGCGTAGCGCGTCGGCGGCCTCGCGCAGCGCGCGGTGCGAGGCGAACAGCAGGAATGCGCGGCCATTGGAGGCCTCCAGCACCGGGGTCAGCGCCGCGATCAGGGCAGTGCCGAAGCCGCGCGCCGCCGGGTCCGGCAGGTTCGGCGGCAGATAGCACAGCGCCTGGCGTGCCCAGTCGAACGGGCTGGGCTGCAGCAAGGTCACCGGGTCGCTCAAGCCCAGCCGCAGCGCGATGTGATCGAACTGCCCGCCCACCGCCAGCGTGGCGGAGGTGAACACCCAGGCCGCCTGTGACTTTTCGCGGTGCTCGCGCAACGGGCCGGACACGTCCAGCGGCGTGCGCTGGCAGCGGAATCCGCGCGGGCTCAGTTCGTACCAGAGCACATCGTTGTCGAGCGTGTCTTCCGGCGGATCCTGCGCGAAATCGGCCACCGGCAGGTCTTCGCCCAGCCAGCGCGACAGCCGATTCAGCGCTTCCTGCGCACGCGCAGTGCAGCCATCAAACCCCGGCGAGGCGGCGCGCAACGGCAGCAAGGCCTCGCCCAGCCGCGCCAGGGCCGACAGCACCGCATCGAAGCCTTCGCGCACCTGCGGCCTGGCCAATGCGCGCCACTGCGTGCCACGCGCCGGCAGCCCTTCCATGCCGGCGCGCAGGCTGCGCAGCGCATCGTCCAGCGCCAGGATCGGCGCCTGCAGGCTGGCCTGCGCACCGGCCACCAGCCGCGCTTCCACCATGCAGTCGCGCGCCAGTTCCTGCCACGGACGCATGCCGAAACTTTCGCCGAAGAAATTGGCCGCCAGCTCCGGCAACTGATGCGCTTCGTCGATGACGAAGGCCTGCGCGCCCGGCAGGATCTCGCCGAAGCCTTCCTGCTTGAGCGCCAGGTCGGCCAGCAGCAGATGGTGATTGACCACCACCAGATCGGCGGCCTGTGCACGCTGGCGTGCCTGCACCACGAAGCACTCGCCATAGAACGGACAGTCAGTGCCCAGGCAGTTGTCGACCGTGGAGGTCACCATCGGCAGCAGCGGCGAATCGTCCGGCAGGGCGTCCAGTTCGGCCATGTCGCCGTACTGGGTGCGCCCGCTCCAGGCCACGATGCGCTGGAACTGGGTGACCTGCTCGGGGGTGGCCAGGCGCGGTTCGCCACGCGCCTGCTGGGTGCGGTACTTGCACAGATAGTTTGCGCGGCCCTTCAGCAACGCGCTGCGCAAGCCCACGCCCAGGGCAGCGCGCACGCGCGGCAGATCGCGATGGAACAGCTGGTCCTGCAACGCGCGCGTGCCGGTGGAGACGATGGTCTTCAAGCCCGACAGCAACGCCGGGACCAGATACGCATAGGTCTTGCCGGTGCCGGTACCGGCCTCGGCCAGCAGCACGTCGCGTTGTTCGAACGCCTCGGCGATAGCCCCGGTCAGGCGCAGCTGCGCAGCGCGCGGCGCGAACGCATCGAGCTGGCGCGCAAGCGCGCCACCCTCGCTGAGCGCCTCGATGCTGGCAGTGGCAAGTTGGGACATGGAATGGAAGGGATGCAGGCTGGAAAGCACGACAGCCTAGCGCGTGTGCAGTGAGGCTGTCTGATCGCAATTGGTTTCTCGCCGGTGCGCGATGCAGCCATCGACGCGATGATCCTGGCGATGGCAAGGCAGCGTCGCGTCACACCCGCTCTTCTGTTCGACAGGCAAGCATGGCCCCGGCGTGCCGCAAGCGACTTCTCGTCCACCGGCACGTCGGGCGCGGCCCCGATGCCCGTGGCGATCGCAGGCTTCGATCGCAGCTTCAAGCGATGCGCTTGGGCGACACGACGGCTGCGCGACTGCGCCGTCGGCAGCGATGCCTTGCGCCGGATGGCACAGGTCGGTGCTGGACAATGGCCCGCTTCCCTTTACCCGCTCCCTTCGCCCCCTGCCCGACTTCACCGGGCGCCACGCACCCGGCGATCGGCTCAATACCGCTTCATGCCCGGCACGGTGCAGCCGGCAATCTGCGCCTTGGCCGAAGCGGCGTTCTCTTTCTCGCCGCGCGCCAGGCGAGACTGTTCGATGGTGGCCCAGTGACGGCGGCACAGCGGGCCGGTCCTGGAACCCAATTCGATCGCGCGCTGGGCGAAGCGTTCGGCGGCCGGCCAGTCGGCCTGCAGCACCGCCACTTCGGCGCGCTCCTGCAGGATCGCCGGGTCGCCGGATACCAGCCCCAACGCCTGATCCAGCACCGCCGCCGCACCGGTCAGATCCCCGGTCTGGCGCTTGCTCTTGGCGGTGTCGCGCAGGTCGTCCACCTGCGGGTCGCGCAGCGGCTGCACCGACAGCTCGGTGTCGTCGGCGCCGGCCTCGCGTTCGATCAGCAGCAAGCGCTGCGTCGGCGTGGTCGGGTCCACCGAGGTCGGTGGCGGCGTGGGCGGCGCGCTGACGCAGGCAGCCAGTGTGGCGCAGGCCGCGGCCAGGACGAGCAGACGGTGCAGTGGGATCATCGAATCGCTCCAATCAGTGTGCAGGGGGCGCCGAAGCGGGCGCCGGCGCGGGTTCTTCGGGCTTCTTTTCCAGGCCGAAGAAGCGCCGCCAGCCGCCGCCGCTGGATTGCTCGGCCGGCGCGGAGGCAGCATCGGCAGGCACGCCATCGATCGACGGCGCATCGCCCGCGCAAGGGACATAGGCGGGCGTGAAGCCGACCACGAACGGGAACTGGCGCGCGCCCGGGCAGCCGGCATCGGTCACGCCGGTCCCGACTGCATCCACCGCTTGCCAGTCCAGCCCCTTGCCGCTGACCTTCAGCGGCGCGCTGGGCAGCCGGGCGAAGATGCTCGACCACACCCGCATCGCGCCGGTGGCGCCGTACAGGCCGGTCTGCTCGTTCTGGTCGTTGCCCATCCAGATCACCGCCAGATGGTCGCCGGTGTAGCCGGCATACCAGCTGTCGCGGCCGTCGTTGGAGGTGCCGGTCTTGCCGGCCGGCGACAACCGCCCCAGACCATCGCCGAGCAACTGCCGCGCGGTTCCATTGCTGACCACCTGCTGCAGGCCGATGCTGATCAGGTTGGCGGCCACCGAATCGCCCTCCTGCGCCGGTGCCGGGGTCTTGTCGTAGCGCTTGAGCAGCTTGCCCTGCGGGTCGAGCACGCCGCGCACCGCATGCAATGGCTGGATCTCGCCGCCGGCCGCCAGGAACTGATACAGCTGCGCCATGCCGTAGGGGCTCTGGTCGGTGGCGCCCAGGATCAGCGACGGGTTCGGGTCGGCCTTGATGCCGGCCAGCACCTGGATCAACTGGGCGATACGGTCGGCGCCGACCTGCATGCCCACGCGCACCGTGGCCTGGTTGTAGGAATGCGCCAGCGCATCCACCAGCCGCACCGTGCCGTGGCTGCGGTTGTCCGAATTGCCCGGCGACCAGGTCTTGCCGCGACCGAGCTGCACCGTCACCGGCGAATCGTCGACCCAGCTGGACAGCGCCCAGCGGTCCGGCGAGGCCAGCGCCAGCATGTAGACGAAGGGCTTGAGCAGCGAGCCCACCGGACGCTGCGCTTCCACCGCGCGATTGAAGCCCGGCTTGGCCACATCGCGGCTACCGACGACCGCCAGCACATCGCCGTTGTGCACGTCGGTGAGCACCAGGCCGGCCTGCAGCGGCGGGCGCTTCTTGTTGTCCAGCCGCTTGATGGTGCCGGTGACGGCGCCTTCGGCATACGCCTGCGCGGATGGCGACATGCCGGTGAGCACGCTCATGCCGGCACCCTGCAGCACGCCTTCGGGATAATCGTGCGCCAGCTGCCGCCGCACCAGATCCACGTACGCCGGGAAGCGATTGGCCGCCACCAGGCCGGGCTCCTGCGGTACGCCCAGCGGCGCGGCGAGTGCGCGCTTGTACTCGGCGGCGTCGATCAACTGGCTCTCGTGCAGCTTGCCCAGCACGAAGTTGCGCCGGTCCAGCGCGCGTTCGGGGTTACGTCGCGGGTCGTAGTACGACGGCCCCTTGACCAGCCCGATCAACAGCGCGATCTGCTCGGTGGTCATCGAATTGAGCTCGCGGCCGAACCAGAGTTCGGCGCCCGAGGACACGCCGTGGATCGCCTGCCCGCCCCGCTGGCCCAGGTAGACCTGGTTGAGATAGGCCTCCAGGATGGTGCGCTTGTCGTAGCGCGCCTCCATGATCACCGCGTAGAGGATTTCGTTGAACTTGCGGGTGAGCGTCTGCTCCTTGCCGATGCCGAGCAGGCCGCTGCGGGCCAGCTGCTGGGTCAGCGTGCTGGCACCCTGGCGCACCTGGCCGCCCGAGCGCAGCATGATCCAGGCCGCACGCACCATGCCGCTCAGGTCGATGCCGTGGTGGCTGTTGAAGTCGCGGTCTTCCACCGCCTGCAGGCCGGTGACCAGCAGCTCGGGCACTTCTTCCATGCGCACCAGGCGGCGCTCTTCCTGCTTCTGCCCGTACAGCGTGGCGATCCGCGCCGGGTCCAGGCGCGCGCTCTTCAACGCCTTGCGGCTGCCGGCATCGCGCAGGCTGGCCACGCGCCCGCCCGACAGCGCAAGCTCGATCCGCCGTGCAGGCACGCGCCCGTCCACATCGATATAGCCCCGGCTGGCGATGAGGAAGCGGCTGCCATCCTGCCGGTAGGTGCCGGCCAGCGTGGCCTGTCCGTCGTCGCGGTAGGAGGCGGCATCCAGCTCGGTCTTGAGGGTGGCCGCATCCAGCGCAGTGCCGGGCGCCAGCACCAGTGGACGCCCGTACACGCGGGTGGGAATCTGCCAGCGCAGTTCGCCGAAGCGCTGGCTGACCTGCTTGTTCAGATACACCGTGTACGGAATCAGGAAACCGAGCGCCAGCGCAAACGCGGCAAATCCCCAGACGATCAGTCTGCGCTGCCAGCGGGAGCCTTGCTCGTCGGTGTCGTCCTGGAAATCGTCGGAATCGTCGTGGTCGTAGCGTCGGGGCACGGGGATGCGAGAATGTAGGGTGCGGCGAGTCTAGCGCAGCGCTGTCATGGTTGCGGTCTGCCCGCCCGTTCCGACTTAAGCGCGGCTAACAATGCTCCGGCGCTGGATGCCGGGCGCAAGGCGGCAGGATCTGGCCGGTACACTGCTGCGCCACCCATCCGCGCCCGGCTGGTCATCGCCACCACGTTCCACTTGCCTTTACGCTGGAGTTCCAACGCAATGTCGATGTCCCTGGCCGATGCGCGCTATCTGTTCAATCGCGTGCTCGGCCTGATCCACCGCTCCGTAGCCAGCATGCGCACGCGTGGGTGGCGCGCCACCTGGCAGCGCATTCGCGTGCATACGCAAGCACCTCCGGTCGCACTGGGCAGCCCGTTGTGGTTGCCCGAAGCAGCGCCGTTTGCCCCGTTCGCGCTGCCGCACAGCGCCACGCCACGCGTGACGGTGGTGATTCCGGTCTACAACCACATTGCCCACACGCTGGCCTGTCTGCGCGCGCTGGCCGCGCATCCGCCACGGCTGGCGATGGAAATCATCGTGGTGGACGATGGCAGCAGCGATGCCACGGCCGTGCAGCTGCCGCAGATTTCCGGCCTGCACTATCACCTGCGTGCCAGCAACGGCGGCTTCATCGCAGCCTGCAACGACGGCATCGCGCTGGCGCGCGGCGATTACGTGGTGTTGCTCAACAACGACACCATCCCCCAGCCCCACTGGCTGGATCGGCTGATCGCCACTTTCGACCAGCATCCGGGCGCCGGCCTGGTCGGCGCCCAACTGGTCTATCCGGATGGGCGGTTGCAGGAATCGGGCGGCGTGGTGTTCGCCGATGGCAGTGCCTGGAGCTATGGCCGCTTCGAATCAGCCGAGGATCCGCGTTACGCCTATGTCCGCGCCATGGATTACTGCTCGGGGGCGGCGATTGCCCTGCCACGTACGCTACTGCAAACGCTGGGCAGGCTGGATCGCCGCTACATGCCCGCCTACTACGAAGACACCGACCTGGCTTTTGCGGTGCGCGCCGCCGGCCGCCAGGTCCTGGTGCAACCGGCCAGCGTGGTGGTGCACGACGAGGGCACCAGCAACGGCACCGACGTCCGCACCGGGGTCAAGGCGTATCAGGTGCGCAACCAGCGGGTGTTCGCCGACAAATGGCAGCCCACCCTGGCCGCGCACTTGCCGGTGGGCACCGTTCCCGGACCGGCGCAGCTGCACCGTGGGCAACGCCAGGTGTTGATCCTGGACGAATGCGTGCCGCAGCCGGACCGCGACTCGGGATCGCTGCGGCAGTTCAACCTGATCCGATTGCTTTGCGAGGAGGGCGCGCATGTGGTGTTCGTGCCAACCCGCCGCGAGCACGCCGGGCGCCACACCCAGGCGCTGCAGCAGTTGGGCGTGGAGGTCTGGTATGCACCGTTTCTGGACGGCATCGGCAGCTGGCTGCGCACCCATGGCCCGCGCTTTGCGGTGGTGCTGCTGGTGCGCCACCACGTCGCGCATGCCTGCCTGCCGCTGTTGAAGCAGTACGCTCCGCAGGCACGCACGCTGTTCGACACCGTCGACCTGCATTACCTGCGCGAGCGACGCGGCGCCGAACTGGCCGGCGACGCCAATCTGCTGCGCAGCGCCGAGCGTACCCGGCTGCGCGAACTGGAGATCATGGCCGCCACCGATGTCACCGTGCTGGTGTCCGCTGCCGAACAGGCGCAGCTGCACGCGGACGCGCCGCAGATCCGCACCGCCCTGCTCTCCAACCTGCACGAGGTGGCCGGCAACGGCCCCAGCTTCGGGCAACGCCGCGACCTGGTCTTCGTCGGCGGCTTTCGTCACCCGCCCAATGTGGATGCGGTGCAGTGGTTCATCAGTGCGATCTTCCCGCAGGTGCGCGCACGCTTGCCCGAGGTGGTGTTCCACTGCATCGGCGCGGATCTGCCCGAGGCATTGAAGCTGCTGGCCGAGGAATGTCCCGGCGTGCAGTTGCATGGTCATGTGCCGGATCTGTTGCCGTTCATGGACAACGTCCGCATCGCGGTGGCGCCGCTGCGCTTCGGTGCCGGCGTCAAGGGCAAGATCAATCTCAGCATGGCACACGGGCAACCGGTGGTCGGCACGACCTGTGCGGTGGAAGGCATGCACCTGCGCGATGGCGAGGATGTGTGCGTGGCCGACGCCGCCGATGCCTTCGCCAGCGCGATCGTACGCCTGTATCAGGATGCAGCGCTGTGGCAGCGCTTAGCCGACAACGGCTTGCGCAACGTGGCCGAGCATTTTTCGCTGGATACGGCACGCGCGACGGTGCGTGCGTTGTTTATTGCGAAGTGAGCAGTGTCGGCCGGGAGACAGATCGCCAGGCTTGACTCGTACCCTCATCCTCCCCCTTCGGGGCACCTTCTCCAGGTGGGCGAAGGATTGCGCGTGGCAGATCGCGTTGTTTCAGAATGCGGGGTCGAGCTACAGGTTCGGCAGGCTCCGATGTCGGCGACACCTGGCAACGACCGCTCAACGCTGCTCGGCCACGGCCTTGACCCGTCGCGTGAATTCGGTCAGTTCCGGCAAGCCAGGGTCCAGCTGGCGCGCCTCGTCCTGCGCTCGACGGGCGAATGCCGCGTCTTCCTGGCCCAGCCGTTCGCTCCCCACTGCTATCCAACGCTGCGCCAGACGGCGACGCGCGCCTGCCAAGGCGTCGGCAGTGGGTGTCAGCGCCTGCCACGCGTCCAGGCATCCGCGCGCCGCACGCAGGCGGTTGTTGCGCAACTCGTCCTCGAAGCAGCGCCGGCTGGCCGGCGCGACGCGCGCAGCGGCCTGCAGCACGCGGGCATCGCGCGGGGCCAGCGCCTGTGCGGCGCGCACGGTGTCGTAGGCGCTGGCGCCCGGCGGGGTCATCCACTGCTCTCGCGCCTCGGCATCGGCCACACGTTGCAGCAGCGCGCGCAACCGGCGTTCGCGTACGCCGCGCGACAAGCCGGTTTCAGGCCCGCGCTGGGCATCGCGCGCGCGCGCGATCGCCTGTTCGGCCTGGGCGATGGAGGCGGCGCCCGGCACCAGCACCCGCGCCTGCTGCAGCGACTGCATGGCCTGGTCGAACTGGAAATCCGCGGCCTGGCGCCCCGCCTGGGCGGCATATTCGCTGGCCACCCGATCCAGCCCGCGCCGCGCACCGGCATCTTCCGGCTCGGCTGCCAGCACTGCCATGAAATCGCGCGCCGCCGGTGCCAGGCGACCACGCCGCAGCAAGGCATCGGCGCGCTGCCGCCGCTGTTCGAGCGCACGGTGGTAATGGCCTTCGGTCGACGGCACGTCGGTGTGGCCGGCGTCGTAGCGCTTGGCCGCCACCAACAGCGCGGCCGCCTCGCCAAGCGCATCGCGTCCCAAGGCGTGGCGTGCCTGCGCCAGTAGATCGGTCAGGGCGTCTTCGCGCCCTTCCAGCGCGTCGGTGCGGTCCGGTGCCAGGCTGAGGACGCGCTGGTACAGCGGCAACGCACTGTCGGGCGTGCCATCCAGGCGGCCCTGGTGCTGGGCGGCGACCGCCTGCGCGACCAGGGCGTCCAAGCCGGCGCGGCGCGCCTGCAGATCGCGCAGACGCAAGGAGACCGGGGCGATCTGCGCCTGCGGCACCTCCAGCGCGGTTGCCAACGCCAACGCACGTTGCGCATCGGCCGCATCGCCGGCCGCGATCGCCGCACGCGCCTGCACCACCGCAGCCGCACCGGTACGCGCCAGCCCGGCGCGGGCCTCGCTGCGGTCGCCATCCAGCGCAAGTGCAGCGGCGAACAGTTCGCGTGCCCCGTTGCCGTCGGCGGCACTGAGCTTGCCGCGCGCCAATGCGGCATTGCCCCGCTGCAGCAGTTGCTGGATCCGGGTGTCCGGCCACAGCCAGTCGGCAAGCGGCTGGCGCAACACGATCACACCCATCAGCAGGCACAGCGACAGCGCCAGCACCACGCGCCAGAGCGCGCGGCTGCGCAACGGCGCCCAGAGGCGGGGCGACCTGGCCCAGCGCGGCAGCGGAAACATGCGGTTGCGTCCATCCTTGGCGCGACCTGACGGGGACGCGTTCACCCCGTCATGGTAGCGGGGTGGCGCGAAGGCGGTGTGGGTTGTTTGGGATTCGGGATTCGGGATTCGGGATTTGGGATTTGGGATTTGGGATTCGTTGAGGCGGGTACGGTGCGAACGGCTGGAGGCGCGTTGGACTCTTTCGGCGAATTTTCAAGGCGCCTGCAGTGCGGCCAGGCGCGGCTGCAGCGTGAGCGGCTGGCCCGGATCGCTGGCAAGCCGGACGGCGCGTGGTGCGGGACGCGCACGCGTCCTAGCAGCATCGGCCGGAGGGGGCATCTTGAGGCAGAACGCGGCGGTCGCGTCGGCCGCTCAGCCCAGCCGCCGCACTTCGCTGACGCCGGGCAAAGCATCCAGCTTGCCCAGCAGCGCCGACAACTGGCCGTAGTCGCTGACCTTCAGCCGCAGGCGCAACTGCGCCCGTCCGGTGTCGCGCACGTTGTCGCTGTTGATCTCCAGCACGTGGGCGTCCTCCTGCGCGATCAGGTTGGTGATGTCCTTGAGCAGCCAGCGCCGGTCCACTGCACGCACCTGCACATCCACCTCGTAGCCGCTGCCTGCCTTGCCCCACTCCACCGGCAAGACGCGTTGCGGGTGGGCGGCCGCCAGGCGCGCCAGCGCCACGCAGTCGGTACGGTGCACGGTCACGCCGCGGCCGCGGGTGAGGTAGCCGGCGATCGGTTCGCCGGCCACCGGCTGGCAGCACCGCGCCAGCTGCACCAGCAGGTTGCCCACGCCCTGCACGGTGAACTTGGACTTGCCCAACCCATCGCGGCGCGCGGTCGGACGCGGCGGCGCAGGCGCCGCCGGCTGCGACGCCGCGCGCTCGGCTTCCAGCAGCGCACGGCTGACCTGGTTGGGTCCGGTGTCGCCCAGCGCCACCTGGATGTACAGCTCGTCCACGCTGTCGGCATGGAACTTGCGCGTGGCCACGCCCAGATCTGCGTGCTGCAGGCCCAGGCGTTTGAGTTCACGGTCGAGCAGATCCTTGCCCGCCTGCACGTTGCGTGCGCGATCGAGCTTGTGGAACCAGGCGCGCACCTTGTCGCGCGAGCGCCCGCTGGCCAGGAATCCATTGGCCGCCAGCAACCAGTCGCGGCGCGGATCCGCTTCCTTGGCCGTCATGATCTCAACGCGGTCGCCGCTGCGCAGCCGGTAGGTCAGCGGCACGATGCGATCGTTGACACGCGCGCCGCGGCAGCGATGCCCCACCATGGTGTGCACGTGGTACGCAAAATCCAGCGGGGTGGCGCCCTGCGGCAGATCGATGACCTCGCCCTTGGGGGTCAGCGCATACACCCGATCCTCGATCAGCTCGGCATCCAGCGCACCGGCCAGTTCGCCATGGTCGCCCTCCTGCACCTGTTCCAGCAGCTGGCGCATCCACAGGATCTTGCGGTCGAAGGCCTTTTCGGCGCCCTTGCCGCCTTCCTTGTACTTCCAGTGCGCGGCCACGCCGAGCTCGGCCTGGGCGTGCATCTCGAAGGTGCGGATCTGGATTTCGATGGTGCGCCCTTCCGGGCCGACCACGGCGGTGTGCAGCGAGCGATAGTCGTTGGCCTTGGGCCGGGCGATGTAATCGTCAAACTCGCTGGGCACCGGCGTCCACAGCGAATGCACCGCCCCTAACGCCGCATAGCAGGCGGCCACGTCATCGACCATCACCCGCACCGCGCGCACGTCGTACAGCTGGTCGAACGACAGCCGCTTCTTCTGCATCTTCCGCCAGATGCTGTAGATATGCTTCGGCCGTCCGCTCACCTCCGCGCGCAGTCCCTGCTCGGCCAGCGCGCCGGACAGGGTGCGCTTGACCGCCTCGATATAGCGTTCGCGGGCGATGCGGGTCTCGTCCACTTCGCGGGCGATGCGGCGATAGGTCTCCGGCTCCAGATGCCGGAACGCCAGATCTTCCAGCTCCCACTTCACCTGCCAGATACCCAGGCGGTTGGCCAGCGGCGCGTGGATGTCGCGGGTGAGCTGGGCCAGCGCGCGGCGCTGGTCTTCGCTGAGGCGGTCGGCCACGCGCATGCGCGCCAGCTGCCGTGCCAGCAGGATCGGCACCACGCGCAGGTCGTGGATGATGGACAGCAGCAGGCGGCGCAGCCCCTCGCTGTTGCGTCCGGCCTCGCGCCCGGCATGCAGCGCCCAGACCTGATCGGCCGCATCCAGTCCGTCGAGCAGCCCCTCCACTGCCACGCGGCGTTCGGCGGGCTGCCAGGGCAGGCCGGCCAGCGCACCGCGCAATGTCGGTAGGTCGAACAGCAATGCCGCGATCAACGTGGCCTCGTCGGCGGCCAGCAGCGCCAGTGCATCCAGCGTATCGCCGAGCAGCGACCAGGCCACGCTGTCGGCTGGCGCAGGCGGTGCGTCCTGCCAGGCGCGCGCCAGCGCTTCGCCCAATGCCGGAGCAACCGATGCCAGCGCGGGGCGCTGCAGCACTGCCTGCAGGCGATCGAATGAGGAACTGGTCACAGCGGTGGACACGGCGGCAGGCGATAACTGGGATCTGGCAGCTACGGTAACGTGCGCATCACCATCTCCACAACGCGCAATTTCCAGCCTGGCGGTGGCAGCTCATCGGGGCGCACTTAGGGTCGGTTCACCCGGCAAGGGCTTGATTCGTAACCGCTGCGCGCCATGACGTGTGCGATAGCGCACACGCAGCGCTGCATCGCATCGACTTTTTACGCGCTCTTTACAACTCGGCCAAACCGCCTGCCTATGCTCCTTGCACGTCATCGCCGCCTTGCGCAGCGACGGCGTTTTTCCACCCACAGCGAGGTAGCCGATGAAGACCTGGAAGAAGCCTGTCGTCCGTGAAGTGAATTGTGGCGCCGAAATCAACTGCTACGTCTCCGGCGAGTTTTGATCCGGCCGTTTCTTAGCTCACCTGCCGCCCTTCCCATCGATGCGTGACCGGCCGCGGCCGGCAGATTAGGTAATAGCTCTCCATGCGCATCATTGTCTTGGGATCGGCGGCCGGCGGTGGGCACCCGCAGTGGAATTGCCATACCCCCGCAAGCCAGCGGGCCTGGCAACAAGCAGACGGTGCCCAACGTCGTACCCAGGCCAGCATCGCCGTCAGCGCAGACGGTCAGCGCTGGGTATTGATCAACGCCTCACCCGATTTCCGGCAACAACTTCTCGCCACGCCTGCGCTCTGGCCGCAGCACGGGCTGCGGCATTCACCGATCGAGGCAGTGCTGCTGACCAGCGGCGAGATCGACCATATCGCCGGGCTGCTGTCGATGCGCGAGAGCCAGGCGTTCTCGTTGCATGCCAGCAGCCGCGTACTCGACCTGCTGGCACAGAACCCGATCTTCGACGCCCTCAACCCGCACTACGTGTCGCGCCAGCCGTTTGCGCTGGATACGCCCCTGTCGCTGCTGGGCCTGCAATTGACCCCGTTTTCGGTGCCCGGCAAGGTCCCGCTGTTCATGGAATCGCGCAGCGGCGGCGACCTGGCCGGTTCCAACGAGGAGACCCTGGGCCTGACCATCGACGATGGCCGCCACCGCGTGCACTACATCCCCGGCTGCGCGGCCATGACCGACGCACTGCGCGAGCGCCTGCGAGGCGCCGAGCTGGTGTTCTTCGACGGCACGCTGTGGCGCGACGATGAAATGGTGCAACTGGGCGTCAGCCAGAAAACCGGCCAGCGCATGGGCCATCTGAGCATCGATGGACCGGAAGGCACCATGGCGGCGTTCGCACCGCTCGGTGTGGCGCGCAAGATCTTCATCCACATCAACACCACCAATCCCGTGCTCGATATCCATTCGCCCGAATACGCCAGCGCGCGCGCCAACGGCTGGGATGTTGCGCACGACGGCCTGGAGATCACCCTGTGACCGCCCTGCTCACCCCGGACCAACTGGAAGCGGAGCTGCGCGCCATCGGCGCACGCCTGTATCACGACCAGCACCCGTTTCATGCGCTGCTGCACGATGGCAAGCTCGAACGCGGCCAGGTGCAGGCCTGGGCGCTCAACCGCTTCGAATACCAACGCTGCATTCCCTTGAAGGACGCGGCGATCCTGGCGCGCATGGAAGATCCCGCGCTGCGGCGCATCTGGCGCCAGCGCATCCTCGATCACGACGGCAACAGCGCCTCCGACGGCGGCATCGCACGCTGGCTGCACCTGACCGACGCACTGGGCCTGGACCGCCACCTGGTCGAATCCGGACGCGCCCTGCTGCCGGGCACGCGCTTCGCGGTGCAGGCGTATCTGCAGTTCGTGCGCGAGAAGAGCCTGCTCGAAGCGATTGCCTCCTCGCTAACCGAGTTGTTCGCCCCCAACATCATCGGCCAGCGCGTGGCCGGCATGCTGAAGCATTACGACTTCGTCTCGCCCGAGGCGCTGGCCTACTTCGAGCATCGCCTGACCGAGGCGCCGCGCGATTCGGATTTCGCGCTGGAGTACGTCAAGCAACATGCCGACACCGCAGAGAAGCAGGAACTGGTCAAGGCTGCGCTGCACTTCAAGTGCTCGGTGCTGTGGGCGCAGCTGGATGCCTTGCACGTGGCCTATGTCGCGCCGGGGATCGTCTGGCCGGATGCCTTCGTACCCGACCGCGCAGCCAGCCGGGTTGCGGCATGAGCAGCATCGGCCGCGACAGCCAGCCGGCCCTGCGCGCAGGCGTGCGCCTGCAGCACGACCGTGCACGCGACCAATGGGTGCTGCTCGCACCCGAGCGCGTGGTCGAACTGGACGAGATCGCCGTGGTGGTGGCGCAACGTTTCGACGGCGCGCGCTCGCTGGCGCAGATTGCGCTGGAGCTGGCGGCAGAATTCGACGCCGATCCTGCGCAGATCGAAGCCGATGTGATCGAACTCACCGGCACCCTGCACCAAAAGCGTTTGTTGAAGCTATGAGCAGTGCCGTGCCGCCACCGCCGCTGTCCGTGTTGCTGGAGCTGACCCACCGCTGCCCGTTGGCGTGCCCGTACTGCTCCAACCCGATTGCGCTGGCGGCACTGCGCGAAGAGATGGATACCAGTGGTTGGCGTTCGCTGTTGCAGCAGGCCGCTGACATGGGCGTGCTGCAGGCGCACTTCTCCGGTGGCGAGCCGATGCTGCGCAAGGACCTGCCCGAGCTGGTGGCGCATGCGCGCGCGCTTGGTCTTTACAGCAACCTGATCACCTCCGGCGTGGCCGGCGGCGAGCCGATGCTGGACCAGTTGCAGGCCGCCGGGCTGGAGCATGTGCAGTTGAGCGTGCAGGACGTGGACCCGGCCGGTGCCGATCGCATTGCCGGGTATCGCAACAGCCTGTCCAAGAAGCGCGAATTCGCCGCCGCCGTGCGCGCGCGCGGCCTGCCGCTGACGCTCAACGCGGTGCTGCACCGGCACAACGCCGAACGGGTGCCGCAGATGATTGCGCTGGCGCTGGAATGGCAGGCCGAACGCATCGAAGTGGCCCACACCCAGTACTACGGCTGGGGGCTGCGCAACCGTGCTGCACTGATGCCCAGCCGCGAACAATTGATGGGCACTATTGCCGCGGTAGAAACTGCACGCCGCGAGCTTGGCGACCGCCTGGCGATCGACTTCGTCACCCCCGACTACTACGCACGCCAGCCCAAGCCCTGCATGGGCGGCTGGGGCCAGCGCTTCGTCAATATCTCTCCGCGCGGCGACGTGCTGCCCTGCCATGCCGCCGAAACCATCGAAGGCATGCGCTTCGACAATCTGCGCGATCGCACGCTGGAGCAGATCTGGAACCACGGCGAGGCATTCGTACGTTTTCGCGGCACCGCGTGGATGCCCGAGGTGTGCCAGGGCTGCCCCAAACGCGAGATCGACTGGGGCGGCTGTCGCTGCCAGGCGCTGGCGCTCAGCGGCGATGCCGCCACGCTGGATCCGGTGTGCGAGCGCTCGCCCGCGCACGCACAGGTGCGCGCCACGGCCGAGCGCGAAGCTGCGGCAGTGGCACCGGAATTCGTCTACCGCCGGCCGGCACGTGCCGAACGCCAGCCTTCCACGGCCGACGTCGCGCCGGACTAGGCGCCACTCAATCACGCCCGCGCGTTGCCAGGGCATACCGATTCCTGCGCGGCAGACAGCGACCTGGTCATCCCCCGGCTCGGCATGGTCATTCTGTTGCCCGCTCGCCATGCCCAGCTCATCGAGCGGCTGCACTGGGCAGGACCCGGCAGACGCCAGAGATTCTGCGAGCCAACGGCAACCCGCAACCGCCTGCCCGCCCAGCGTCTACACTAGCGGCTTCTTACTGACGGATGGCTCCCATGTCGCTCGCGCGCCGCATTCCACTGCTGGTCTGCCTGACCCTTGCATTGACCGCCACGCCGGCGCTGGCCCAGCGTGCCGTGCAGGGCGACCTGCAGTCACAGATGAGCGCCGAGCAGTTCAAGGCCGCCGGTCTGGACAAGCTCACCACCAGCGAGCTGGCCTCGCTCAACGACTGGTTGCAGGGCAAGGTCGCCAAGGAGGCGGCGGTGGTGGTCGAACAGGCCAAGGAAGCCGGCCGCCAGGAGATTATCGTCAAGAACCGCGGCTTCTTCGATTTCGGCAGCAAGGAGCCGATCGAAAGCACGCTCGTGGGCGAGTTCAAGGGCTTCTCCAAGGGCCGTATCTACACCCTGGCCAACGGGCAGGAGTGGGAACAGACCGATGCGGCCAGCCTGTCGGGCGTGCGCAAGGACGCCCCGAAGGTGAAGATCAAACCCGGCCTGGTCGGTGTCTGGTATCTGCAGATCGATGGCTATAACACCCCGGCCAAGGTGCGGCGGATCAAGTAAGCGTTGCCGACGAGACTACTACGCGGATCGGCATGTACCGCTCGTACACTCCGGCCCCGCGCGCCGTCCGTGCCCATCCGGCGACTGCCCGTCATCGTGTGTTGGCCGCTCTACGCCGCACGGTGACGCTGCGGCCTGCCCACCAGGCAGCCGGCGCGGCACACCCGCGCAACCACAGCGGGCGCGGCCAGATCCGCCGTCGCCACCGCGACATGTGCGCCGGTCGTGCCGGCCTGCGCTATCGTCCGACAGAGCAAGCTCGCCGGCAGGCAGCATCATCTGCAGGTACGCACACCAGGTACGCATACCGGATGCGCCACCGTGGTCGCATTCTGTGGAGTTGATCGATAGCGGCTTCGCTTGGGCCGCTACCCTGCGCCCTTGAGACACCGCCGCACGCACGCGTCTGCCAGACTTCGGCGCAGCCGTCTGTCGTCCTGCCGCACACGCCAGATGGACGCCTGCTCGCTGACCATCGCAGCGCACCGCGCTGCATCCGGAGAATGCCGATGCCCTTGTCGACACGTTGTGCCCTCACGCTGCTGCTGTTCACCACCGGGTCGGCACTGGCCGACACCGCCGCCGAGCAATGCACGCGACCGGAGGTCGGCTTCGACCAGGCGCTGGTCTGCTATCACGACGCGGTGGAGCGGCAACCGCTGGTCTATACCCGGGTCGCCACCAGCACGGTGAACGGTGTGGAGCGGCGCGACTATGTGTTGACCTCGCAGACCTGGTCGCCCGAATCGCTGGTCACCCCGGCCGTGTGGCAGCACGATGTGGCGATCTACGTCCCCGCCGATGCGCTGCCCACCCGCGCCGTGCTGCTGTCCACCAATGGCATCCGCAATGCGGCTGCGGGCAGTGCGGCGCAACCGGCCAGCGAACTGACGCCCGAAGCGCTGGCGGCACTTGCGCAACGCAGCCGCACCGTGGTGATCGCGCTGAGCGACATTCCCAACCAGGCGCTGAGCTATCGCGGTGACGATGCGCCGCGCCGAGAGGATGACAGCGTTGCCTATACCTGGTCGCAATTCCTGAAAGCGCCGCCGCAGCGCAAGACCCTGCTGCTGCACGTGCCGATGGCCGCGGCGATTGCACGCACCATGTCGCTGGCCGAGCGCGAGCTGGCGCCGCTGAAGATCCATCGTTTCATCCTGGCCGGTGCCTCCAAGCGCGGTTGGGCGAGCTGGCATGCCACCATCGCCGACCAGCGCGTGGAGGCGGTGGCGCCGTTCGTGATCGACATCCTCAACATGCCGGCCGTGCTCGATCATATGTACCGGACCTACGGCGGCAATTGGCCGATCGCCTTCAACGCCTACGCCAAACAGGGAATCACCACCCAGCTGCAGACGCCGCAATTCGCGCAATTGGTGCAGATGCAGGATCCGCTCAGCTACCTGCGTACGCCGTATCGCAAGCGTCTGTCGGTGCCCAAGTACATCGTCAATGCCAGCGGCGACGATTTCTTCCTGCCGGATAACACGCGCTTCTTTTACGACGCATTGCCGGGCAGCAAAGCCTTGCGCATGGTTCCCAACAGTGGGCATAAGGGCATCCGCGCATCGGTGGTCGACAGCCTGGTGCCTTTTGTCACCCGGTTACAGCAGCAGCGCGCGCTCCCGCAGCTCAGCGATACGCTGCAGGCGGGAACGGCGCCGCGGATCCGCCTGCGCTTGTCCGAGCGCCCTACCCAACTGCGGCTCTGGAGTGCCAGCAATCCCCAGGCGCGCGATTTCCGCCATGCCTGCGGCATCCGCTACAACGCGACCCCGCTGCCGTTGCCGCGCGGCGGCAAGGTGGCGGTGCCCGTCCAGGTTCCGGCAGCTGGCTGGAGCGCGTACTTCGTCGAAGCCACCTATGCCGATGGCTTCGTCGCCACCAGCCAGACCTATGTACTCGGTCGGCAGCAATACCCCACCCAGGCACCGCCGACCGACAACGCCGCCTGCAGCACGCTGCCGGGCGCTGCGAGCAATGCAGCGCGCTGAAGAGCTGGCCGCCTGCACCCGCGCTGCGCCGACCGAAGCGATGTGCCTTGCGGTGAGCGGTCGCGGTCGCGGCCCGAGCCGGCATGGCGTACCCATCTGTTCTGCGTCGGGCACCACCGCTGGCATGGATGGTCGCGGTGCTGGCCAGCGCCGCCGGCGCCGCCTCTGGGCCCGCGGATTTCGCATCCGTGCCAACTGCCTGACTCGCCGATGCGTACCGCCACGCCATGGGAACTCACCAACTCGGCGATGTTGACCAGCCTGCGCAACGAAGTCCGCATACAACCCGTCGATGGGGGTGATTTGGCACTTGAGCCCGCCAGCAAGATCGATCCAACCCGGCTGAACCATTGACATCGTTGTCACCAACTCCTACACAGGCCCGTACTCGCTGACGGCACGGGCCGATCAGACGGACCAAAGGACTGCATGTGGCTGCGACCTCGCACTCTGCTCAGGCTTCTGTCTCGCCCGCCGTTCCCGCCGCAACCGGCTTCGTCGCCGCCGATGTCGGCGGCACGCATGTGCGTCTTGGCCATGCGCTGCAGACCGACAGCGGCGCGATCGAGCTGGCGCATTACCGCACCTATCGCTGTGCCGAGTACCCCAGCCTGGACGCCATCCTGGCCGACTTCCTGCCACAGGTGAGCCGCGTAAATACGGTGGTCATCGCCAGTGCGGGAGTCGCGTTGGACGAAGACACCTTCATCAGCAACAACCTGCCGTGGAGCATTTCGCCCAGGCGCCTGCGTGGCGCGCTCGATCTGCGCAGCGTGCATCTGGTCAACGATTTCGAAGCGGTCGCCTACGCCGCCCCGCTCATGGAGCCGCGTGCGGTGCTGCAGCTGAGCGGGCCCACACCGCGGCATGCGCGCGCCGCCGGTCCCATCCTGGTGGTGGGGCCCGGCACCGGGCTGGGGGCGGCAGTGTGGATCGATGCCAGGCCGCGCCCGATCGTGCTGGCCACCGAAGTCGGCCAGGTCGCGCTGGCCAGCACGCACGCGCACGAAGCGCAATTGCTGCACATCCTGCTGCGCGATCGGCACTACCTGCCACTGGAACATGTGCTGTCCGGCCCCGGCCTGCTGCGGCTCTACACCGCCACCTGCCAATTGCATGGCGCCACCCCGCGGCTCGCGCTGCCCGCGGCGATCACCCATGCCGCCCTGCACGAAGACGATGCGCTGGCATGCGAAACGCTGCAGGTGTTCTGCGCGCTGCTCGGCCATGCCGTGGGCGACATGGCCCTGGCCTACGGCGCGGCCGGCGGCATCTATCTGGCCGGCGGCATCCTGCCGAGCATCGGCAGCTTCCTGGCGGCCAGCGCGTTTCGTGCGCGCTTGCTCGACAAGGGCGGCATGCGCGAGGTGCTCGAACGCATCCCGGTCAAATTGGTCGAGCACGGGCAATTGGGCGTGCTCGGCGCAGCCAACTGGTATCTGCAGCACCGCGCTGACGTGTCGTAAGCGATTGGCCGCGCGTTTTTCTAGCGCGCGGCGGCAAGACCCCGCATCCGGCGAGCAGCAGCCCGCCGTCCATCCCTGTGCGTGATGAGGAGAGACATCATGAAATACAGCACCACCCTGCTGTCCAGTGCGATTGCGTTGTCGTTGGCATTCACCGTGCAAGCCCAGGACGCTGCAGGCCAGCAAGCCACCGACCTGGACGCCGTACAGGTGGTCGGCATCCGTGCCAGCCTGGAAAAATCGCTCGACACCAAACGCAACAACGCCGGCATTTCCGAAGCAATCACTGCCGAGGACATCGGCAAGTTCCCCAGCACCAACGTGGCCGAAGCGCTGTCGCAGATTCCCGGCGTCACCCTGGACCGGCGCTTCGGCCAGGGCGAGCGGGTCAGCATCGACGGCACCGACCCCAGCCTGAACCTGTCGTTCCTGGACGGCCACCCGGTGGCGCAGGCAATCTGGCTGTATGGCGAACAACCCAATCGCGGCTTCGACTACACATTGCTTGCGCCGCAGATCCTGGGCCGGGCGGAAATCCTCAAATCCTCCGAAGCGCGGCTGACCGAAGGCAGCCTGGGAGGCACCGTGTTGATGCACACCCGCCAGCCGCTGGATCTGGATGTCAACGAAGTGGCCGCATCGATCGGCTATAGCTACAGCGACCAGGCCAGCCAGGGCAAGCCCAACGCGGCATTGCTCTACAGCTGGAAGAACAGCGCGCAGACCTTTGGCATCGCGGTGTCGGCGCAGCATTACGAAGAGCGCGTGGACCGCCGCGGCATGGAAGTGTTCGGCTACGCACCGGCCAGCAGTTTCGCCAATGCCGCAGGCACGGTGCCGCCCGATGCCGATGTGCCCAACTCGATCAATGCGGCCTGGTTCCAGCAGGACCGCGAGCGCGACAGCGCCGTGGTCAACCTGCAGCTCAAACCCAGCGAGGCGCTGGAGTTCAATCTGAGCGGCCTGTACATCAACGAAAATTTCGACAACTACAACCAGTCGATGTACAGCTTTCTGACCTGGAATCCCGGCACCGTTGCCGCGGTGGACCGGCTGGGCGATGTGCGAAACGGCGTGGTGACCAGCGGCCATTCCAGCGCCAATGCCGACCCGCTGGGCGGCACGGTGCTCTACGACAATAACGTGCGCGAATCGGAAGTCACCACCAAGGGCCTGGACCTGCGAGGGGCGTTTCGCGGCGAGGGCTGGGGCCTGAATGGACAGATCGGCCAAAGCAAGTCCGAGAACAAGGATCTGTCGCAGTACTTCATCGAGCCGTTCTACAACGGTGGCTTCAGCTGGGATACCCGCCGCGGCATCCGCTTCGACGACCCGGCCGCCGCGCGCGACCCGGCCAACTGGGGCTCGGCCGGCGGCTGGTTCGGCAACAACGGCATCTTCTCCACGCAAAGCAAGGACACCTACGGCCAGCTGGATCTGAACCTGCAGTTCGACAGCGTGTTCAATCAATTGCTGCTGGGCGTGCGCCACGGCAAACACGACGAGCGTTTCGAGCTCAATGTCTATGGCGGCGTCACACCCGGCACACTGGCCGACGTGGGCACCATCGGCCTCACCGATCTGGACGGTTTCTATCCCGACCACGGCCGGCATGTGCAGGCGGGCCGCAACAATGTGCTGAACTGGATCCGCAACAGCCCGGTGGATTACGCCGCTCCAGACCCGGCCAGCTATCTCAACAACACCTGGGCGCTGCAGCAGACCAACAATGCCGCCTACGCGCAGCTGAACTTCTCCGGCGGCGGCCTGCGCGGCAGTCTTGGCGTGCGCTATGTCGACTCCAAGACCGAAGGCAGCGGCTTCGTCTACAGCGGCACGCCTTCGCTGGCCAACGCCGACAGCCTGTGGCAGACCCGCACCCGCAAGGAGGATTTCCTGCTGCCCTCGCTGACCCTTTCCTACGACACCAGCACCGATTGGGTGTTCCGCTTCGCCGCGGCCAAGGTGATCGCCTGGGCGCCGTACAACCAAATGGTCAACAACACCTTCCTCAACGACACCACGCTGACCGGCAGTGGCGGCAATGCGGAGCTGTCGCCGTACGAGTCGTGGAATTTCAACCTGTCGGCCGAGTACTACTTCGCCCAGCAAGCGGTGGTGGCCTGGTCGGTGTTCTACAAGAAGATCGACAACTACATCGACACCAGTGCCAGCGTGGAGCGCCAGTACAACGCACTGCGCGACACCGCGCCGCAGAGCTGGGCGCAGTTGGTGGGCAGCAATGGCTGCACCGCCGACGGCTATTGCGACTACAGCATCCAGCGGCCGCGCAACGCCGGGCAGGGCAAGGTCAAGGGCTTCAATCTCTCGTTCCAGCAACCCTTCGGCGACAGCGGCTTTGGCCTGACCGGCAACTACACCTACGCCAACGGCGAGAACAACACCGGCGATGCCCTGCCCTACCAGTCGCGCAACAGCGTGGCCTTCAGCCCGTACTTCGAGAAAGGCCCGCTCAATGCACGGCTGACCTACAACTGGCGCGACAGCTACCTGGCCGGCGGTTACGTGGCCGGCGCCGCTCCGGCCAGCGTGGACGACTATGCCGAACTTGGTGCCAGCATCGGCTATGCATTCAGCCCGACCTGGTCGCTGCAGCTGGATGCGCAAAACCTGCTGGATGAGCAGTACCTGCAGTATCTCGGCGACAAGGACCACCTGGCCGGCCGCTACAAGAGCGGGCGACGCTACATGGCCGCCTTGCATCTGAAGTTCTGAGCGGTGGTTGGCGCGATGCATCGGGCCACCCCGTCGGGTGGCCCGATGCATCGCGTAGTCGCGCGGGGTCGTACAGTTTTTCTTGCGCCCTGTCGTCGCACGCGATGAGCGTGCAGCGCCGCTCGCCACCGGCCTCTGCCTACGCTCGGGCGCTGCGGCTATCCGCGCAACGCCGCCACCCGCTGCGCCAGTTTCTTCGCCGAGATGCCGGACTTGGCGCCCAGCTCCTGCGCGAATACCGACACCCGTAGTTCTTCCAGATCCCAGCGCAGCGCCTGCCAGTCGGGGCGCTGCTGCAGCCCGCGTGCGGCCGCATCGTCCAGCGCATCCACGAACGGCTTGAGTTCGAGCATGCGTGCCTGGTCGCGCGCCGGGTCGCGCTTGGCGCGTTCGGTGCGCAGGATCATCGCCTTGAGGTAGCGCGGGTAGTTGGCCAGTGCCGCGGCCGGGGTCTGGCGCAGGAAGCCGGCATGCACCAGGCCGCGCAATTGCTGCACCATGTCGTCCAGGTTGCCGCGTGCCCAGCCCATCAGCGGCGCTTCCAGCAGCGGCTTGAGTTCGGCCACCGCGCCCAGGATGTTTTCGGCCAGTTTCAGGCGCTCCATCGCTTCGCCGAACAGGCGCTTGCCGGCATCGTCGCGCCGATGCGCAAACGCGCCCGGGTCGCGGATTGCGCCAAGCCCCTCGTCCAGCACCGCATTGAGTGCGGCGTCGACCAGATCGCCACGCAGGCGCTCCTGCGACTCGATCGCCGCATAGAGCAGGCCAGTCTTGGGCGACACCGGCAACTGCTTGCGCGCCTGCTTGATCTTGTCGGCCAGGGCGAGTTCCAGCAACCGCCGCACGCCGCGCGGATGCGCCTGCGCCGCGTCGTTGCGGTCGGCAAAGATGCGTAGCGCCGCATCCTCGCCCTGATCCACCAGCGCCGGATACGCCGGCACGCCGGCTTCCCCGGCCACCTGCTCGGGGATCGGCGCAGCCGGGAACTCGCGCAGGCCTTCGGCGGCCAGCGCACGCCCCGCGCGCGCGGCAAACGCTTGTCCCGCACGTTCTCCAAAGCGCGCACGCAGCCCGGCCAGATCGCGCGATTCGGCCAGCACCTTGCCGCCGTCGTCGCGCAGCCGCAGGTTCATCAGCAAATGGGTATCCAGCGCTGGTTCGTCGAAATCCAGCGCCGCCAGCTGCACGCCGGTGGCCTTGGACAAAAAGCGCGCCAGCTCGCCCCGGATGTCGTCGGCCGACGGCAGGGTGTAGGCCTCGTAGAACGCACGGCCAAAATCCGGCGCCGGCACGAAATTGCGTCGCTGCGCCTTGGGCAGGCTGCGGATCAATGCCGAGGCCTTGTCGGCGACGAAGCCCGGCGCCAGCCACGACAGACGCGCCGGATCCAGCGCGTTGAGAAGATGCAGCGGCACTTCCAGCGTCACGCCATCGTCGATGGCGCCCGGCTCGAAGCGGTAATGCAACGGCAGCCGCGCATCGCCCAGCGCGAAATACTTCGGGAATCGATCGGCCTCGCTGCCTTCACCGGGCAGCAGATCGGTCAAGCTCCAGTGCAGGCTGCGGCGCTTGTCGGCCGGCAGCGTCTTCCACCAGGCGTCCAGCCCGCTGGCCGAATGCAGCTCGGCCGGAATGCGGTCCAGATACCAGCGCGCCTGCCAGTCCTCGTCGGCCACGATGCCGGCGCGCCGCAGTTTGGCTTCTTCCTCGCGCGCTTGCTCAAGTACCCGCAGGTTGTCGGCCACGAATGCCGCACGCGTGTTGATCTCGCCGGTCACCAGGCCCTGGCGCACGAACAGGTCATGCGAGGCCGCCGGGTCGATCTTGCCGAAGTGCACCGGCTTCTTCGGCGCCAGTACCAGCCCGAACAGGCTGATCTGCTCGGACGCCACCACCTGCCCCTGCGCACGCGACCAATGCGCATCGAAATGCTTGCGCGCCAGCAGATGTCCCAGCTCGGCGATGGCCCAATCCGGTTCGATCGCCGCATTGGTCATGCCCCAGACCTTCTGCGTATCCAGCAGCGTGGCCGCCAGGATCCACGGCGGCGGTTTGCGTGCCAGCGCCGAGCCGGGGAACGGCACGAACCGGCGCTGGCGTGCCGCCAGGAAATCGCCTTTCTCGGTGCGGTGGCCGATCTGCGTCGGCAGCCCGGCCAGCAGCGCGCGGTGCAGCGCCTGATAGGCGGCCGCCCGTTCGCGCTCGCTGCTGCGTGCCGCCGCCTCGGCGGCCTCGGCCTGCCGATCCGGCGCCATCGCTGCAGGCTGCGCCGGTGTCGCCGACGGATCGGCCCTGCCTTCGCGTGCCAGCCGTGCCGCACGGTGCAGTTGACCGCGCGTGGGCCGGTTGGCGTTGTGGCCATCGGCGCGCGCAGGCGCGCTGGGGCCAGCCAACAGCGGCGCCAGCATTGCCGTGGCCGGCTCCTCGCTCCAGCCCAGTTCCTCGCATAACAGACGCAGCTGCCGATGCAGTTCGCGCCACTCGCGCATGCGCAAAAAGCCCAGGAAATGCCGGCCACACCAATCGCGCAACCTGGACTGGGTGAGGTCTTCGTGCGCCTGCCGGTACGCCTCCCACAGCCGCAGGATGCCGACGAATTCCGAGCGCGCATCGGCGAACAGCGCATGTGCGTTGTCGGCGGCCTCGCGTGCTTCGGGCGGGCGCTCGCGCGGGTCCTGGATGCCCAGGAACGAGGCGATGATGATCATCTCGCGCAAGCAGCCATGCTGCTGCGCGGCCACCAGCATGCGTGCCAGCTTGACGTCCACCGGCAGGCGCGCCATCTGCCGGCCGATGGCGGTCAGGCGTCGATCGGCATCGATCGCGCCCAGCTCCAGCAATTGCTGCCAGCCGTCGGCCACCGCACGCTCGTCCGGCGCTTCCAGGAACGGGAACTCCTTGATCCGTCCCAGCCCCAGCTGCAGCATGCGCAGGATCACGCCGGACAACGACGAGCGCCGGATCTCCGGGTCGGTGAACGCCGGGCGCGCGGCAAAGTCCGCCTCCGCATACAGCCGGTAGCAGATGCCCTCGGCAATGCGCCCGCAACGGCCCATGCGCTGGTTGGCGCTGGCCTGCGAGATCGGTTCGATATGCAGGCGGTCCAGCTTTTGCCGCGGGCTGTAGCGCTTGACCCGCGCAAACCCCGGGTCCACCACGTAGCGGATGCGCGGCACCGTCAGCGAGGTCTCCGCCACGTTGGTCGCCAGCACCAGGCGCCGGCGTGGGCCGGGGTTGAATACCCGGTCTTGGTCGGCGGCAGAGAGGCGCGCATACAGCGGCACCACTTCGGTATCGCGGTATTTGCGCCGCTCCAGCGCATGGTGGGCATCGCGGATCTCGCGCTCGCCGGGCAGGAACATCAGCACATCGCCACGCGGATCGATGCGGGTGATCTCGTCGATCGCCGCCACGATGGCCTCGTTGACGGTGCGCTCGCCGTCGCGCCCGGCAGCGTCGTCATCGCCGCCCGCCTCGCCTTCGAGCGGCCGGTAGCGCACTTCCACCGGGAAGGTCCGGCCTTCCACGCTGATCACCGGCGCGTTGTCGAAATGCTGGGCAAAGCGCTCGGTATCGATGGTGGCCGAGGTGACGATCAGCTTCAGGTCGGGGCGTTTTTTCAGCAGCTGCTTGAGGTACCCCAGCAGGAAATCGATGTTGAGACTGCGTTCGTGCGCCTCGTCCACGATGATGGTGTCGTACGCCGACAACCAGCGGTCGCTGGCGATCTCGGCCAGCAGGATGCCGTCGGTCATGAACTTGATGCGCGACTGCTCGCCCACCCGGTCGGTAAAGCGCACCTGGAAGCCCACCGTGGTGCCGAGCGGGGTCTTCAGCTCGTCGGCCACGCGTGCGGCCACTGCGCGCGCGGCGATCCGGCGCGGCTGGGTACAGCCGATCATGCCGGCCGCACCGCGCCCCGCTGCCAGGCACAGCTTGGGCAACTGGGTGGTCTTGCCCGAGCCGGTCTCGCCGGCGATCACCACCACCTGATGGTCGCGGATCAACGCGATGATGCGCTCGGCCTCGCGCGCGATCGGCAACTGCTCATCCAGGGTGACGGCCGGCTGCTGCTCGGCACGCGCCTGGCGCTGCGCCTGCGACGCCGCCAGTGCTTGCTCGAATGCCTCGCGCGCCTGCATATTCCCGGGCTTGCCCTGCCAACGCGACCACAGGCCAAGCAAGCGCCCACGATCGCGACTCATCGCGCCGTCGACCGCGCGGCGGCGCTCGCGCAAGGTGGTGGCAAGATCGGTGTCGATAGCGCTCATTGATCGAGGAATGTGAAAGATTGAATGACGTTTGATCCTTTAGCCTGTCTATTGTGACGCCATATCTGTTCCACCAGACATCCAACCCTCGGTAAGGACCATCCCATGTCCAAGAAAAAGAACGCCAACAAGCCCGTCGTCGTCAACGATGCCCTGCCGGCCGCTGCCGTATCCGCGCCGCATATCGATATCGGGATCAAGGACGCCGATCGCAAGCAGATCTCCGACGGCCTGGCCCGCTACATGGCTGACGCCTTCACCTTGTACCTGAAGACCCACAACTTCCATTGGAATGTCACCGGGTCGATGTTCAATTCGCTGCACACCATGTTCGAAACCCAGTACACCGAGCAATGGGCGGCACTGGACGAAGTGGCCGAGCGCATCCGCGCCCTGGGCTACAACGCACCGGGCTCCTACCGCGAATTCGTCGCGCTGACCTCGATCCCGGAAGAGCCGGGCCTGAGCGACAGCGCCGACTGGCGCGAGATGGTGCGCCAGCTGGTCAGCGGCAACGAAGCGGTCTGCCGCACCGCGCGCAAGGTGCTGGGCACCGCCGACGATGCCGGCGACGACCCGACCGTGGACCTGCTGACCCAGCGCCTGCAGACCCACGAAAAGTACGCCTGGATGCTGCGCTCGCTGCTGCAGTAAACCCGCGGGCGTCGCCCCTTGGGGTTTGCCCAAGGTTTCGCTGCTGCGAGACCTTGGGCCCCTGCTCAATTGCCTGCCACACCCCGCGCCTTCGGCGCGCCCCCTGACTCTAGGGGCTATTGATGGTTAGGTTCACGACGATGGAGCGCAGGGTGTACAGGCTCTGAAGGACGCGGCAGTCTTTTGCCACAACCCCTGCATCGATTGCCGAAAATTGAGCCCCTCTCCCGCCGGGAGAGGGGTTGGGGTGAGGGTGCGGGGCGACGCCCCATGGCGCTTACGCCGCACAAAACTTCACAAAGTGCCAGCTATCCCGGTAGCCGCATCACGTCAATCCCTGATGCCGCTTCGCGCAATCCCGCCCAGCATCACGCCAGCCAGGGCTTGAACCGCGCGGTATCCTAGGCCGATGTCTTCCCCCGCCCACGAATTGCTCAGCCGCGTCTTCGGTTACGACGCCTTCCGCGGCCCGCAGCAGGCCATTGTCGAACACGTCGCCGCCGGCAACGACGCGCTGGTGCTGATGCCCACCGGCGGCGGCAAATCGCTGTGCTACCAGGTCCCGGCACTGTTGCGCGATGGCGTCGGCATCGTGGTCTCGCCGCTGATCGCGTTGATGCAGGACCAGGTCGAGGCGCTGCGCCAGCTCGGCGTGCGCGCAGAATTCCTCAATTCCACCCTGGATGCGGAAAACGCCCAGCGGGTGGAGCGCGCATTGCTGTCCGGCGATCTGGACCTGCTGTACGTGGCACCGGAACGGCTGCTGACCCAGCGCTTCCTGTCCTTGCTGGAGCGCAGCCGCATCGCCCTGTTCGCCATCGACGAGGCCCACTGCGTCTCGCAATGGGGTCACGACTTCCGCCCGGAATACCGTCAGCTCACCGTGCTGCACGAGCGCTGGCCGCACATCCCGCGCATGGCGCTGACCGCCACCGCCGACCCGCCCACCCAGCGCGAGATCGCCGAGCGCCTGGACCTGGTGGACGCGCACCACTTCGTCAGCTCCTTCGACCGCCCCAACATCCGCTACACCGTGGTGCAGAAGGACAACGCGCGCAAGCAGCTGCAGGAGTTCCTGGGCCGCCATCGCGGCTGCGCCGGCATCGTCTATGCGATGTCGCGGCGCAAGGTGGAAGAAACCGCCCAGCAGCTGTGCGCGCAAGGCTTCAATGCCCTGCCCTACCACGCCGGCCTGCCGGCGGAGGTGCGCGCCGAGAACCAGCGCCGCTTCCTGCGCGAGGACGGCATCATCATGACCGCCACCATCGCTTTCGGCATGGGCATCGACAAGCCCGACGTGCGCTTCGTGGCGCACGTGGATCTGCCCAAGTCGCTGGAGGGCTACTACCAGGAAACCGGCCGCGCCGGCCGCGACGGCGAGGCCGCCGAGGCCTGGCTGTGCTACGGCCTGGGCGATGTGGTGCTGCTCAAGCAGATGATCGAACAGGGCGAAGCGGCCGAGGAGCGCAAGCGACTGGAGCGCGCCAAGCTCGACCACCTGCTCGGCTATTGCGAATCCATGCAATGCCGCCGCCAGGTGCTACTGGCCGGCTTCGGCGAGACCTATTCCAAACCCTGCGGCAACTGCGACAACTGCCTCACCCCGGCTGCCGCCTGGGATGCCACGGTGGCGGCGCAGAAGGCGCTGAGTTGCGTGTATCGCAGCGGCCAGCGTTTCGGTGTGGGCCACCTGATCGACATCCTGCGCGGCAGCGAGAACGAGCGCATCAAACAGCTGGGCCACGACCAGCTGAGCACCTACGGCATCGGCCGCGACCTGGACGAACGCACCTGGCGTAGCGTGTTCCGCCAGCTGGTGGCCGCCAGCCTGCTGGAGGTCGACAGCGAAGGCCACGGCGGCCTGCGCCTGACCGATGCCAGCCGCCAGGTGCTCAAGGGCGAGCGCCAGGTGATGATGCGGCGGGAGAACCCTTCGGCCGGCCGCGAGCGCGACCGCAGCACACAGCGGACCGGCCTGCCGGTGCAGCCGCAGGATCTGGTGCTGTTCAACGCCTTGCGCGGGCTGCGCGCGGAACTGGCCAAGGAACAAAACGTGCCGGCCTTCGTCATCTTCCACGACAGCACCCTGCGCAACATCGCCGAGCAGCGCCCCACCAGTATCGATGCGCTCTCGCGCGTGGGCGGCATCGGTGGTGGCAAGCTGGCCCGTTATGGGGCGCAGTTGATCGACATCGTGCGCGAGCAAGGCTGATGCAACCGTATGTGCCAGCGGGAGCCACAGGCCGGCACACCATCGGCCTGAATCGACAGCGGGCATTCAATCAACCGTTGCTAGTTTCACAGGGCGAGCTGGCACGCGCTGCCAGTCCCTTGAGTCGAGTCGAACCGATGAAACGCAGTCTGCTTCTCCTGGCCACTCTATTGGCCGCCGGTGGCGCACTCGCCCAGAACGGCGACGCTAGCGCCGAGCCGGCATCCGCCCGTGCCCTGGACCTCAGCGTCCCGCAGGCACCGGTGCAGTACCGCTCGGACCCGGAATACAGCACCGATCCGCCGGGCACGTTCTATGGCGACAAGAGCGGCCCCAGGCCTGCACTGGCACGCCCGAGCGCGGCCTTGATCGCGGCCGAACGAGCCGAACAATGCCAGGGCAAACTGCACGGCGCAGTCGAGACCGGCATCGGCTACTCCAGTCGCGGTGGCAACAGCAACTGGCAGGCCGCCAACCTCAATTCCTGCAAAACCTATTACGACGACGACGGCAAGGCGCACCAGATCGGCGTCAGCATCAGCGTCGGCCGCGGCGAAGGACCTGTTTTCGGGCCGCGGTTCGCTCCTGGCGGCTACGGTCCCGGCCCGTTCGGCTGGTGACCATACGGCTGCGTCTGCGTTGACGGAGGATTCACTGCCGCATCGCTGAGAATGTGGTCTGCCTCACGAGACATGCTCATGTCACAGAACAAGGATCGGCCGGTTGTATTCGTTGTCGAAGACGGCGATGGCACCCGACAACTCAGCTGCCTTGTCCTGGAAAGTTACGGCTTTACCTGCCGCAGCGCCGGTTCGGTCGAAGAAGCGCTGGCGTTGATCGAAAGTGACCCACGCGTGGATGTATTGTTTTCCGACATCCATTTTCCAGGCGGCCTGACGGGTGTCGATCTGGCGCTGAAGATGGCGCACGCTCCGTACAACCTGCCGGTACTGTTGACCTCCGGGTTGGCGGTCGAATACGTCGAAGAAATCCTGCCCGACGGCGTGGCGTTCCTGGAAAAGCCCTATACCCCCGAGCAATTGCTCACCGCCATCCGCAGCGTGATGGCCAAGCGCCGCATGCTCGCCACGCCCGGCGCGTGATACCAGGCCCGCGATTCAACGACTGCTGCAAGCACTGCATGACAGCCGACCCGCTCGTTAGCACGTTGTCTGTCATCGAGCGCGACTGTCCCGGCGGTTGAGAGCGGCTAACAAAACGTAGCGAGCGTTCGTCAGGTGGGTGCGTCCGGCGCGGAGGAACCGCAGTGTACGCGTGGTACATGCCGCACCGAGCACCGACCGCGCCCGCCTGGCAGCCGCGCAGTCGTTTTGCTAGCTACTCCAAGTGCTGATATCCATACGGCGTAGCCAAGCAGGTGCAAAAGTCGCGGCACAGTGAGCGACAACTAATCAGCAACCGTCCAGGCAACGGTGAGCCGGTGCAGTGCGGTGATCGCGGCATCCCCGCCTGCCGGGTCAAACCGACGACCGCAGGTGGCGCACAGCATGGGAAACGCTGAAGCCTCAGCGTCGAGAGGCACGATGCGGTCGATTTGAAGCGAGGCGTGCACGTGCATCAACGGTCAGACACGTGGATATTCCTGCGTCTTTCTCGCCGAGCGCCGCCATGCATGGCCAGCGCACATCGCACGCCATCATCGCAGCAGCGTCTACCCCACCTGCAAACGTCATCCAGTCACCACACGTCAGGAAACTCCCGACTCCACGTCAGCGCAACCCCGATTTACGTGATGCATGCCTCACTTAAACTGCCGCTACCGGACGCGAAGCCTGTTGGGCCGCTCGACTCGCGAGGCGCTGAGCACGCCCTTGCCGGTGCATCGTCGGTCATGGGTACATCGCCAGCGTGGCTCTGTTCGTCATCTGTGGCGTGCTTCGGCGTGCGTGTCGTCGCGCGGGAGTGCAGTTGCCGTTGCATGACATACGCATCGCCCATCCAGACACTGCGAGAGCAGCACGGCAAGGCGCTTGCGACATCATCAACATCATCGACGCAGGCTTGATCATTGCCATCCTGCCGATCGACACGGTATCGAACCCATCATCATGCCAAGCACGCGCACGATGTGGCTGCTCGCCGATTCAACGCATTTCACGCGATCAAGCAGGCCGCTCGCTAGGCTAACGTCAGTGCAGTGATTCGCTGCAGACGATTTCAGGAGATCCTCATGGGCGACAATGCATTTCTCTCACCAGCTTTCGTCATCCTGGTCATCGGCATCATTGCCGTAGTGATCTGGCTGGTGACCCGCGCCAAGAAAAAGCGCAACAAGAAGTGAGCTGCACGCGCCGCTCGGCAGATGCCGGTGTGTGAGGTACGACGGACGATCAGGCGGCACTGCTCCGGCACCAATCTGGCGTTCGATCGACCGATAGACAACAGAATACTGCGCGACTGGTGTGCCCATGATCGATTGCTCAAGCATCGCCTTGAAACTCTCATCGACTTTGGCCCACCACGCACGCTCTTTCCGCGGTTCTGAACCGCGGTCTTGGGCACGAGGTTGGAATCGTGGTCAGTGCGGACGGCATTGCAGCGAGCATACGACTGCGACACGCGCCGCCTGCAACATCCAAATGAATCGCTGCAACCTTTCCACCTGCCTGCACTGCTTGCTTGCAGGCGGCAGCGGCGTAGCGCAAGCCGGGCTCAGAAGCGTTCGCCCGCCGGCAGATAGCGCCACTGGCCAATGGCCAACTTGCCCAACGACACGCGCCCCACGCGTAGCCGGCGGATGCTGACCACCTCAAGTCCCACCTCGCTGCACATGAAGCGGAGCTGCCCCGGCTGTACCTGCTTGATCGCAAAACGGAGCCGTTCTTCGTTCTGCCAGCTCACCTTGCACGGCGGCAGACTGCGCTGTTGATAGACCAGACCCTGTGCCAGGCGCGCCATACCGTATGGACGTAGCTCGCCCCGCACTTCCACCAGAAACTCCTGCTCGATCGAATGCGCGTCGGCCGTCAATCTGCGCAGCACCCGGCCATCCTGGCTCAGCACCAGCAGGCCGCTGGCCGCGTCCTCCAGCGGTAGCGGCGCGCTGAGACGCGCGAAGTGCCGCTTGAGCACGCGTACCTCCGACAGGTCCAGCTCGCTGCGGGCTGCCGGACTTGCCAGTGCCATCGCTGCAGCCGACGTGATTCCCGCAGGCTTGTGCAGTAGCAAGGTGGCAGGCTCGGCAGGTTCGAGCACCGCATCCGGCGCCAGCGTCACCTGTGCGGCAGTGGCCAGGGCCTGGGGTTCCTCGACCACCACCCCGTCCACGCTGACCCAGCCACCCTCGATGTATTGCTGCGCCTCGCCCCGCGAGCAACCGACGTGCGCGGCAACGCATTTATCCAGACGGATGGGATCGGACATCGGGCAGGCTCGGCATCGGGGACGGCAGTGTACGTGCTGGGTCGCCGGCTGCGTGAGGCGTGGGCTGCCTGGCAAGTGGCGATACTGGCGTGTGCCGCCGCGTCGTGGCGCCGCATCGCACGCATGCTTCTGCCATGCGCTGCAAAGTGGGACACTCGGCGCTCACTCAGGAGATCGCAGATGTTCATCAAGTTCGGCACCACCCGGGTACGGCTCAACCATATCTCCGTCATCAGCGATCCGTTCAACGCCGGCGAAAGTTTCGGCTCGTACTGCCATTCGGTTCGGGTCGGCCTGCTCTCCGGCGAAGAGGTCTTTGCACGCTTCAATAGCGAAGCCGGTGCCCAGCAGCTGCATGCCGAAGTGCTGGCCGCACTGGAAAATTGATCTACGACGTCAACGCGTAGACCCGATGGCAGCGGCATCGGCTGTTGCTCACGCGCAGTACCTGGATCGCGCTGCACAGGGCACGCCGACGCTGTTGTTTTTGCGTTGACCCGCTACCGGTGCACCGACGAGACAGGCATCGCGTCCACCGCGTCCGCGCCATGGCCAGGAATGGACGTCGCCCTGCACGCGTGCAGGCGCCACTGCCCTCGGTGATAGCACTGTCGCTGCGGTCCCGGTGACGGCCAGCCTCAGTCTGCGCTGGCCCTGCGCTCCAGCGCAGACAAGGCGTTTTGCAGGTCGCGAAACTGGAACGGTTTCTGCAACCCATGCCGATGGCGAAACTTCTCCGGGATCCCGCTCTGCGCGTAGCCGGTGACGAACAGGTAGGGCACGCCGCACGCGTCCAATGCTTCTGCGATCGGAAACGAGAGCGTGCCTCCCAGATTGACATCCAGCACCGCCAGATCCAGGTTGCCCTGCCGCACCACCTCGAGCGCGGCATCGACGTCGCCAACGGTCGCGGCGATGTCATAGCCCAGTTCGACCAGGCAATCCTCCAGCAGCATCGCCACCAGGGATTCGTCCTCGACCAGCAATACACGCATGCTCATGGCTGCATCTCGGCGGGTACAGTCGGCAATGGGATCGAAACCTGGAAGCGCACGCCGTCAGGATCGAAGGCGAGCTGCGCTTCGCCCTTGAGATCGTGCTTCAAGCCACGCTCCAGCAGCCGCGAGCCGAACCCCTTGCGCGCAGGGGCCCGCACGGTCGGGCCACCGGACTCCTGCCAGGTGAGTTCCAGGACCTCCTGGCCATCGCGCACGCAGCGCTCCCATACGATCTGCACCTTGCCTTCGGACGAGGACAAGGCCCCGTGTTTGAGCGCATTGGTGCACAGCTCGTGCAGCGCCATCGACAGCGCCAACGCGCGGCGTGGATCCAGGTGACAGGACTCACCGTGCAGGATGAATCGCTGGCTGTCGCGCGATTCGTAAAGCGCCGCCGCGTCGCGCGTCAACTCCAGGATATCGGCGCTGACCCAGTTTTCCCGGGTCAAGGTGTCGTGCGCGCGCGACAAGGCCAGCAGGCGCGCATCGATCTTGTCCTGGGCGTCGGCAAGGCTGTGGGCATTGCCGAACGACTGACGCGCCAACGACTGCACCATCACCAGCGAATTCTTGACCCGATGGTTGAGCTCGTTGATCAGCAATTGCAGATGTTGCGCATGCTGCCTGTGCTCGGTGATGTCGCGCGTTGCCCCGGCGATCGCCTCGACCTCGCCATCGGGCCCGAACACTGGCGTAAAGATGTAGTCGTAGATGCGCAGGCCCTTGACCGTATGCGGGAACGGAACCTCGCCGCGTATCGGCTGGCCGGTGGCGATCACCCGTTCGATTTCCTCGTCGTGCATCGCCGCATGCCAGGGCTCATAGCCCAGCTCGAGACATGTCTTTCCGTCGGCGTCCTCCCAGCGCATGCCCCACATCGTCAGTAGCGCCTGGTTGGCGTAGACGAAGCGATGCTGGGTGTCGAACACGTATAAAAGATCCGGCGTTGCCTGCAACAAGGCCTCGTAGATCCGCGACCTTGCGGCGTCTTCCTGATGCGCGGCCATTCACGTCGTGGTCCTGAAGTTGGAGCAAACAATAGAGCGCTAGCCGTGAACGCACGATCATGCCGCCGCGGAAGCCAGGATTGCTTGAAAAAGCATATCTACCAAAAGTTTTGCGACGCGCGTCCAAATCGAAAACACTCGCACCCGATGCGTTGAGCAGCGCAGAACGCCGTGTCCACTCGGCTGCGTCGCGACGATCACACGCCGATAAGTGGCTGGTGCAGCGAGGCGACATATCGCCGCCCTTCCGGCCCGCCCGACCGTCTGCATGACGAAGCCGTAACTGCGCGCCTGCTGGTCAACCGAACATCGCGCGGCACGCTGCTTTGCGCAGGTTGAGGCACCAGACTCCGCAACGCTGAACGTCGCAATAATCCATCCGTCGCGCAAGCCTCCCGTCACGCCGGCGTCTTATCCGCGTCGTAGCCTCGCGGCGATTTTCCACAGCACCTCTCCCTTCTTTCGGATCATCGCCGATGAAAACGCCGACCTTCTCGTTTGGAAAAACCTTTCAGCGCTCCATTCTGGCTTTTGGAATCGTCTGCTGTTCTACGCTCGCCACCGCAGCATCTGCCAAGACCATTCATGTCGTTTCCCGTACCGAGCAGATGACTTCGCTCACCAGTGGCGGCCCGAGCAGGATCGAAGTCTTCAATCACCAGTGGGCCGATGGCGCCGCGCAGTGCCGGGACGCATTTCCGCAGACCAAGAGCGTGCAGCTCGGGCAGGTCAGTACGCGTGCGATTAACGCAAAGACCTTCAAGGTCACCGGCAAATGGATCTGCCGAGGCTGATCGGCTCATCCCAGACTCGACGCGTTCCAGCGGTCGAGCGACGCTGAAATGGATATCGCCGCGGCAGCGGCCGCAAAGCGCAAACGCACAAAAAAGGCGCCATCGGCGCCAGCTGCACTGCGGATTGAAATGGTGGGCCGTGATGGATTCGAACCATCGACCAAAAGATTAAAAGTCTTCTGCTCTACCGACTGAGCTAACGGCCCACTGCCCCGACTGCGCGTCGGGGTGCGCATTCTACCCTACCCGGGCGTCAAGACGAAATGGCGTAGTGGGTGGGGTCCGGGACGCCCGCATCGGCGAAGCCGGCGGCGCGCAAGCGGCAGGCGTCGCAGTGGCCGCAGGCGCGCCCTTCGGCGTCGGCGCGGTAGCAGGACACGGTCAGGCCGAAATCCACGCCCAGGCGCACGCCTTCACGGACGATGTCGGCCTTGCTCAGGAACTGCAGCGGCGCATGCACGCGCAGGCCCGCGCCTTCCACGCCGGCCTTGGTCGCCAGGTTAGCCAGCACCTCGAATGCCCGCACGAATTCCGGCCGGCAGTCCGGATAGCCGGAATAATCGACCGCATTGACGCCGCAGAACAGGTCGTTGGCGCCAACCACTTCGGCCCAGCCCAGCGCCAGCGACAGCATGATGGTGTTGCGCGCCGGCACGTAGGTGACCGGGATTCCATCGCCACCGGCCTCAGGTACTTCGATATCGTCGGTCAGCGCCGAGCCGCCGATGCTGCGCAGATCCACGTCGACCAGCTTGTGCGCCACCACACCCTGTGCCGCAGCCACCCGAGCGGCGGCATCCAGTTCGGAGGTATGCCGCTGGCCATAGCGCACGCTCAGTGCGTACACGGCAAAACCCTGCTCCTGGGCGAGCGCAATGACGGCGGCGGAATCCATGCCCCCGGACAACAACACAACGGCTTTCTTCATGACGGATCGGACGATGACAGCAGAACGGAAAGGCTAGCAGGGTCGGCCAGCGAGGGGTTAGCGCGTCAGGTGAAACGAAGACCTCCCCCGCCAATGGCCGTACGAATTCATCGCGACGGTCGCTGCATGAGGCGACCAGCCCAGTGATAGGCCGCGCCATACTTCGCGCGGCAAGGCGACGACTCCCCAACGATATCGCAATGCCTGCACGCAAGTTCCAGGGGGCGCGCGGGATTCGTGGATATCAGGCTGGAGTCGCCGAGGCGATAACGCGTCAGCGGACCTCAACGCCCCGGTTCGTCGTCCCAGAGAATCTTGTGCAACTGCATCTGGAAGCGCACCGGAAGCCGGTCGGCGACAATCCAGTCGGCCAGTTCGCGTGCGCTCACCTGGCCCTTGCTGGGCGAGAACCACACCGTGCAGCGACGGTCCAACAGGTGCTCGGCAACGCAGGTGCGCGCCCACTCGTAATCGGCACGGCTGCAGATCACGAACTTGATCTGGTCGCGCGCAGTCAGCAGCGGCAGGTTGTCCCAACGGTTGCGATGCGCCTCGCCCGATTCAGGGGTCTTGATATCCACGACCCGCGACACGCGCGCATCGACACCCGCCACGTCCAACGCGCCGGAGGTTTCCAGCGAGACGTCTAAGCCGGCATCGCAGAGCTGCTGCAGCAGCGCCAGACAGCGCTTTTGCGCCAGCGGCTCGCCGCCGGTCACGCAGACATGGCGCACCCCGTGGCTGGCGACCTCGGCAACGATGGCGTCGATGTCATGCCACTGACCGCCATGGAAGGCGTACGCCGTGTCGCAGTAGGTACAGCGCAGCGGGCAGCCGGTCAGGCGCACGAACACGGTCGGCCAGCCGGCCGCTTCGGCCTCGCCTTGCAAGGAAAGAAAAATCTCGGTGATCTTCAGCCGCGGCAAGGGCGACTGGACGATCTCGCTGGGGACGGCGGCGGCATTCATGGGCAAAGTATGCGCCGCGCCACAGGCGCGAGCGCGACGCGGTTCAGCGCAGTTGCTGACCGAGGCGGATGGACTGCAGGCGCTCCTGCGCAACGCGCGCGGCGTCGGTGCCGGGATACTGCGCTGCCACCTGCTGCAAGGTCTGCTGGGCTTCGTTGTTCTTGCCCGCACCGTACTGCGACAGGCCAAGCTTCAACAGGCCGCCAGCGGCCTTGTCATGCGTGGGATAGCGGCTGACCAGATCGTGGAACTGCGCCTCGGCCAGCTGGAAATTGCGGGTGGCGTAATAACTCTCACCCAGCCAATACAAGGCGTTGGGTGTGTAGACGCCGTTGGGATACAGCTCGAGAAAACTCAGGAACAGTTGCGACGCGTCGTCGTACTTGCCATTCTTCAGGGCATCGAACGCGACATTGTAGGCCGTGCGTTCTTCGTTGCTGACGGCCAGGGTGCCCGGATCACCATGGACGGTGGGCGGCTTTTCGGAAGTGGCCGCCGCTGCAGGCCGCGCGGCCGGAGCCGGGGCTGGGGGGACGCTGCCAGTGGCGGAAGGCAGCGGAGGCGTTGCGCCGCCAGCGCCTTCCAACCGGTTCAGACGTCCGTCCAGGTCCAGATACTGGTCCTTGGACTGTTGCTTGAGTTGCTCGTTGTCGTGCTGCAGCTGTTCAACTGTCGCCCGCAATGCCTGCAGGTCCGAACGCGCCTGCTGCAGCTGGTTGAGAAGATCGTTGTTGGCCTGGCTGTTGGCCTGCTGTTGCTCGAGCACGGCCACACGATCAGCGAGACTGGCTCGCTGGGCGTATGCCGGCGCGGCGACCACGAGGGCCGCCGCGACGAACAGGGATGTCACTCGAAAGCGCATCGCTTCTTACTGAGCCGTGTACACGATTTCGACGCGACGGTTCTGCGACCAGCAGCTTTCGCTGGTTTCGGTGCAGACCGGACGCTCTTCGCCGTAGCTGACCACGGTCAGCTGGCTGGCCGAACCGCCGGCAGCCTGCAGCGCCGACGACACGGCATTGCCGCGACGCTCGCCCAGACCCATGTTGTACTCGCGCGAACCGCGTTCGTCGGCATTGCCCTGCAGGGTGATGCGCGAGGAGGGACGGTCACGCAGGTACTTGGCGTGGCACGCCATGATGGCCTGGAATTCCGGCTTCAGGGAGTCCTGATCCAGATCGAAGTAGACAACGCGCTGGCGCAGGCAAGCATCGGTATCCAGGTCGCCCGGGCCGTACAGGCCGGAGGTGGACGGACCGGTGGGCACGGAGGAACCGGCGGTGGTATCGGTTGCCGGAGGCGGAGTTTCCTTCACCTTCTTGGAGCAACCGGCCAGCACGGCAACGGACAACAGGGAGACAAGCAAGACGCGGGTGGACTTGTTCATGGGATACCTATGGAGGCTCTGGGCCAATGAGTGGTTTAACGCAGCGAAATATTAACATTAATGCGCGGTTCGGTAAGGCCCCCATGCGGGTTCTCTCACATCGCCGTCGGCCAGGACCAGGCGCTGGCGGACCCGAGCGTCGGAAGAGACCGCGTACAGCACGCCACGACCACCCTCGCGCGCTGCGTACAGCACCATGCTGGCGTTAGGCGCAAAGCTCGGCGATTCGTCCAGCGAACCCGGCGACAGCGTGCTCCAGCTCGGCGAACCCAGGCTGCGGTCCATCATCGCGATGCGGTAGCTGTTGCCGCTGCCCTGCGCCACGGCGATCTTCTTGCCATCGAACGAGACGCTGGCGGTGGCGTTGTAGTTGCCCTGGAAGGTCACGCGGTTGGCGCTGCCGCCGCTGGCGGCCACCTGGTAGATCTGCGGACGACCGCCACGATCGGAGGTGAAGTAGATGCTGCCGCCGTCCGGTGACCAGGTCGGCTCGGTGTCGATGCCGAAGTGGTTGGTGAGCTGGGTCAACTGCTTGCTGCCCAGGTCCATCACGTAGATCTCGGGGTTGCCGCTGCGCGACAGGGCCAGCGCCAGGCGGCGGCCATCGGGCGAGAACGAGGGCGCGCCGTTGATGCCACGGAAGCTGGACACCAATTCACGGGCACCGGTGGCGATGTCCTGCAGATAGATCGAGGAATTGCCGCGCTCGAAGCTCACATAGGCCAGCTTCTTGCCGTCCGGGCTCCAGTTCGGCGACAGCAGCGGCTCGGCCGACCGCACGATGGTCTGCGGGTTGTAGCCATCCGAATCGGCCACCATCAGCGCATAGCGCATGGCGCCGCCCTTGCCGCTGGCGGTGACGTAGGCGATGCGGGTCCAGAATGCGCCGCGCACACCGGTGATCTTTTCGTAGATCGCATCGGCCATCTGATGCGAGACATCGCGCATCGCGTTGGCACGCGCGGTCATGGCCAGGCCGAGCAGGCGTTCGCCCTTGGCCACGTCGAACAGTTCGTACTCGACGCGATAGGCACCCTCGCCTGCGTCCATCACGCGGCCGACCACGATGTAGTTCTGCTTGAGCGTGCGCCAGGTCTGGAACTGCACCTCGGTACCGCGGGTCGGCTTTTCGACGATCTGTGCGGCAGGCAGCGTGCGGAACTGGCCGGAGCGGTCCAGGTCGGCACCGACCACGGCCGACACATCGGTCTGCGGCGCGGCTCCGGAGCCCTGGTAGGGCATGGGGATGACGGCGATCGGGGTGGCCGAGGCGCTACCGCCGACGATATCGATGGTGAGCCCTTGCTGTTGCGCGAGTGCGCTCAGCGGCAACAACAGGGCGGTCAGGGCGGCTAGCCAACGCAGCGGTTTTTTCATGGACGGCTCGGATCGGGCAGGAAAAGTGGGCAAGGGATACCAATCAGCGAGTGAACATACTCGCAATCGTGAACGCGACAGCGTGAAAATGGAGCGAGCGAACAACGGGAAGACATCTCCGTGAGGCTTGGAGGCAGATCGCGCCAGATCGCCTGCGGCCTGCCGCGGGCGACCTGGCGCCAGCGGACGTCGATCACCGACGCCCGGGGCGGCATGCGGCGATTACTGATCCTGCGCGGTGAACACGAAGGTCAGGTTGCGCTGGAACACCGATTCGAAGCCGCGATACGGCAGCGGCTGCGCGCTCAATACCGCCGCTTCGATCGAGCGCTGGCCCGCCTCGTCGTACGGGCAGCCCGGCGCGACCTTGGCCTCCATCACGCTGCCACCGGGCAGCTGACGGATGTTGATGGTGCACTTCTGGCCGGGCGGCACCGATGGCGGACGCACCCACTGCGCCAGCACCTTCTGCTGGATCGCGGCGGCGTACTTGGCCGACAGGTCGGTACTGGTCCCGCCCTGCCCGGCGGTCGGCTGCGCGCTGGTCGCCGCGGCGGCAGAGGCCTGCTGCGCACGCGCAGCGGCGACCTGGCGCAACTTCTGCTCGGCCAGCGCCGCTTCCTTGGTGGCCTGCTCGCGCTGGCGGCGGATCTCGGCGATCTTCTTCTGGCGTTCGGCTTCTTCGGCCGCCTGCTGGGCGGCGGCCTGCTTCTTCTTGGCGTCGGCTTCTTCCTGCTGCTTGGCCAGGCGCAGTTTCTGCTCGGCCTCTTCCTGGCGCTTGCGCTCGGTCAGGTCGATCTGCTCCTGGCGGCGCTTGGCTTCTTGTTCCTGCTTGGCCTTTTCGGCGGAAATGGCCAATGCATCGACCTTGTCCTGATCGACCTTGTCCGGCTGGGCCACGCGCTCCTGCGCCTGCGCCTGCTGCGGGGTGGGCGCGTCCTGCGGGCGCGGCTCGGGAATCGGCTGCGGCGGCGGCACGCTGTCTTCCGGTGCGGGCTCGGGCAATGGCGCCGGCGGCGGCGGTGCTTCCACCGGCGTGGCCTTCAGCGCCTGACGCGCCACGCGGGCCTCGGCAGCGGAGACGTCCAGCGAGGCCTCCATGCTGGGATCGCCTGCGGCCGGTTCCACCGAACGTTCCGGCGACCACAGCCAGCCGGCGATGAACACCAGCGCGACCAGTACGTGCACGACCAGGGCCAGGACCACCGGCCGCAGCCAGCCATCCTCGCGCGCACCTTGGGTGGGGAATGCGTCAGCGTGCATCGCTGCCTGCGGTGCCGCCGGAGTCGGAAATCAGGCCGACCTTCTCGACCTTGGCCTGCTTGAGCACATCGATGGCGTCCATGATCTTCTGGTACGGCGCTGCGCGATCGCCGGCCACCACCACGCGCGCGTCCTTGTCCTGGGCCACGATGGCGGCCAGCTGCGCCTGCAGCGCCGCCACATCCATCGGCTGCGGCTTGCCCTTGGGCAATTGCAGGGCCAGCTGGCCATCGGCCGCCACCACCACGATCACCGGGTCTTGCTTGCTGTCCAGCGCCTTGGCGCGCGAGCTCGGCAGGTTGACGTCGGTGCTCAGGGTCAACAGTGGTGCGGTCACCATGAAGATGATCAACAGCACCAGCATCACGTCGATGTACGGCACGACGTTGATGTCGGATTTGAGCTTGCGCTTCTTGCGGCGGGAAATACCGGAAATCATCGCGAAACGTTCCTAATTGATCCTCGGCGCCGGGCGGCAGCGGGATGGCGCGGCGCCCGGGAGAGGGACAGCCGCGCAGGGCGCTGTGCATCGACGCGACTGGCTCGCCCGGCCATCTCCCGCACCAAACTGCGCGGATGCATGCCGGGAGCGCGCATCACTCGTCCGCGCCAGCCTGGCGCTGCAGGATGGAGCTGAACTCGTCGGCGAAGGTTTCATAGCGCACCGACAGCCGTTCCACCCGGGTGGTGAAGCGGTTGTAGGCCCACACCGCCGGGATCGCCACGAACAGGCCGATCGCGGTGGCGAACAGCGCTTCGGAGATACCCGGCGCCACCGCGGCGATGCCGGCCTGCTCGCCGCTGCTGACCATGTCGTGCATGGTCACCATGATGCCGAATACGGTGCCGACCAGGCCGACATACGGCGCGGTGGAGCCGATGTTGGCCAACAGTTCCAGGTTGCGCTCGAGCTGATCGACTTCGCGGGTGAAGGTGGTGCGCATGGCGCGCTGGGCACCTTCCAGCTGCACGCGCGCATCCAGGCGGCGGCGGTCGCGCAGCCGCGAGAATTCGCGAAAACCGCTTTCGAACATCGCTTCCAGACCACCGACGCTGCGGTTGCGGTCGGTGGCCGAGGCGTACAGCTTGGCCAGATCGGCACCCGACCAGAAGCGGTTCTCGAACTCGTCGGCCTCGCGATTGGCCAGCTTGAACGCGCGCGCCTTGCGGAAAATGATCACCCAGCTGATGAACGAACCGATCAGCAGCAACAGCACGATGATCTTGACCGGGATACTGGCCCGCAGGATCAGGTCCACGTAGTTGATGCTGCTGTTGTGCGCCGCCGTGGCGGTTTGCGCCGCGGCCGCGGTGACTTCCTGCGGCAGTGCTTCCACTACCGTGTCCTGCAGGGCCAGGAGCAATGCAATCGACATCCGTTCGTTCCTCAGTAATCGGATTCTGGAGTTTCTAGAGCTTTCAAAACGTCGTATACCGCGTCGTCCATGCCGCATGGGCGGAAGTCGCCGGCACCGAGCGCGGCAATGCGCACCTGTGCGGTCAGCAACACTTCGCCTTCGCGGCGCACCGACTGCGCGAACAGCAGGCTGGCCCGTTTGCACTTCAACAACACCGCCGACACCGACAACGCGTCGTCGAGCCGGGCCGGCTTGAGGAAATCCAGTTGCATCGAGCGGACCGCAAACACCAGACCATGCTGCTGGCGCATCGCCTCCTGCCCGTAACCGGCCGCGCGCATCCATTCGCTGCGCGCACGCTCCAGAAAGGCGACGTAGCGCGCGTGGTAGACCACCCCACCGGCGTCGGTATCTTCCCAGTAGACGCGTGTCGGCCAACTGAATACAGCCGGGGAGTCGGGAGTCGGGAATCGGGATTCGATGGTCATGGGGACGAAATTTTGATCGGGACCGCCCGGGCGGGCGAGCAAAGGAGCGCCATCAAAACAGTTCCCCCGGGTCCCCGGTCCCGGGTCCCGGGTCCCGAGGTTTTAGGCCCAGGTGCAGATAGGCCTTGGGCGTGACCATGCGGCCGCGCGCGGTGCGGATCAGAAAGCCCTGCTGGATCAGGTAGGGCTCGACCACGTCTTCCAGCGTGCCGCGTTCTTCCGACAGCGAGGCCGCCAGCGATTCCACGCCTACCGGGCCGCCATCGAAGTGCTCGACGATGGTGCGCAGCATGCGGCGGTCGAGCTCGTCGAAGCCCTCCGGATCCACTTTCAGCATCTGCATGGCCGCCTGCGCCACCGGCAGATCGATATGGCCGGCGGCCTTGACCTGCGCGTAGTCGCGCACCCGGCGCAGCAGGCGATTGGCGATCCGCGGCGTGCCACGGGCGCGACGCGCGATCTCGCCCGCGCCTTCGGCCGTGCAATCGATGCCCAGGATCGCCGCCGAGCGGATCACGATACGGGTCAGCTCGGCCGGCGAATAGAACTCCAGCCGTTGCACGATGCCGAAACGATCGCGCAGCGGTGCCGTCAGCAGGCCCGCACGCGTGGTGGCACCGATCAGGGTGAACGGCGGCAGATCGATCTTGATCGAGCGCGCGGCCGGGCCGTCGCCGATCATGATGTCGATCTGGAAATCTTCCATCGCCGGATACAGCACTTCTTCCACCACCGGCGACAGGCGATGGATCTCGTCGATGAACAGCACATCGTGCGGCTGCAGGTTGGTCAGCAGCGCGGCCAGATCGCCGGCCTTTTCGATCACCGGGCCGGAGGTCACGCGCAGGCTGACGCCCAGCTCGTTGGCAATGACGTGGCTCAGCGTGGTCTTGCCCAGGCCCGGCGGCCCGAAGATCAGCACATGGTCCATCGCCTCGCTGCGCGCCTTGGCAGCCTGGATGTAGATTTCCATCTGCTCGCGCACCGGCTGCTGGCCGAGATAGTCGGCCAGGCGCTTGGGCCGGATGCTCGCATCGGCGGCATCGTCTTCGCGGGTGGAGCTGCTGGCGATGATGCGCTGCTCGGTCATCCCGCCATCTTCTCATGCCGCGCACCGATGGCCCAGGGTCTAGAAATCAAGCTCGGCCTGCCGCAGCACGCTGAAGAACGCGTCGAAGCTCGGTGCGCGCCAGGTCGGCACCAGCTGCTCCCACAGCTCGAAATAGACCACCTCCGGCTCGCACTGCGGGCCGCGCGCGCGATAGTCCAGGCACAGCAGGCAATCGACGTTGTGACACGACAGCACCAGCACCTGATCCAGACCGGCATGCAGGCACGCCGCAGCGCGGAAGTCGGAGGGGTCTTCGAAGCCCGCAGCCAGATCCAGCACGCTGCCGATGCTCGCCAACGGCAGCAGATAGCGATCCACCAGCACGCATTCCCAATCCACGTAGTGGTCGGAGGGAAAACGGGTCCGCGGCACCCAGCACCAGCCGGTGTCGCCGCCGTCCTGCACGCCGTAAAGGCGTTTGAACAGTGCCGGCAGGCGTACGCCCAGCCGGGCTTCGGCGGCGGCCAGCGCATCGCTGCCGGCCGCAGTCCCGGCCTCGTTCCAGTGCCCGGGGCCGCTCCAGAACGTGTTCACTGCGGGCGGCTGCGGCTGCCACTGCACCGTATTTCCATCATGCTTGGCCTGCAAGGCCGGCGACCAGTAGTGGACGTCGACCAGTTGCGAGAGCAAGGCATCGACAGTGGCGAACACGCACAACCGGCGATTCTTGCCTGCATCGACGTAGACCAGGGTGGGCTCGGTATCCGGTGCCGAATAGTCCAGGCACAGCGCCCGGCTCGGCGAGCGGTCATCGGCGGCGATGGCGATCAGGCGGCGGTCGTCGTCGCCGATGGCCAGCCCGGCATAGGCGTCATCGCGATACTCCTCGCGAACACAGACCTCGGCGAAAGAAAACAGCTCCGCGCTGCCGAGTAAGCGTGCACGCGGGATCAGCCACTCGGCCTTGAGCCAGTTGTCCGGCTCCTCAAGAGATTGACCACGCGCCATCTGCACCGCGCCGCCGTCGTAGCGTGCGTACAGCCCGCGCAACCAGGCCGGCAGGCGCACGCCGAGACGCTCTTGCGCTGCAGCGATCGCGGCATCGGTGGCCGGCACGCGCCCCAGGTTGAGTGCTTCGTCCCAGAAGGTGTCCAGGCTCGGCGAGCGACCGTAGACCATCCACTTGAGCGCGGCCATGCTCAGATCTCCACTTGCGCGCCCAACTCGACCAGGCGGTTGCCGGGGATGCGGAAGAACCCGGTCGCCGGTGCGGCATTGCGATGCATCAGTGCGAACAGCTTGTCGCGCCAGATCGGCATGCCGCGGTTGGCGCTGGCCACGATGGTCTCGCGGCTGGCGAAGAAGGTGGTGTCCATCGGGTCGAAGTGGATGCCGCCCTGGTCGCAGGAGCGCATCAAGGCCAAGGGCACGTCGGGCGTTTCCATGAAGCCGAAGCGCACGTACACGCGATAGAACTCATCGCCGATCGATTCGATCTGCAGACGCTTGTCCACCGGCGCATAGGGAATCGGCAGGGTGTCCACGTTGAGGAAGATGTTGCGTTCGTGCAGCACCTTGTTGTGCTTGAGGTTGTGCATCAGCGCATGCGGCACCACCATCGGGTCGGCGGTGAGGAACACCGCCATGCCCGGCACGCGCGCCGGCGGCGCCAGCATCAGCCCGGGCAGGAAGCTGTCGATGCGGATACCGTCCTTGCGGATCTCCTCGCGCAGCAACGCACGGCCGCGGCGCCAGGTGCGCATCAGGGTGAACACCACGATGCCCAGTGCCAGCGGGAACCAGGCGCCCTGCAACAGCTTGGCGCCATTGGCGACGACGAAGGCCAGCTCGATGATGAAGAACACCACGCACAGCGGCAGCACCCAGCTGCGCCAGCGCGGCCACAGCGCGCGCGCCACCAGCGCCAGCAGCAGGGTGTCGATCAGCATGGTCATCGACACCGAGATGCCGTAGGCCACCGCCAGGTTGGTGGAGCTGCGGAAGATCAGCACCAGCGCGATGACCATCACCATCAATAGCCAGTTGATACCGGGCACGTAGATCTGCCCGATGGTGTCGCGCGAGGTGTGCTTGACCAGCATGCGCGGGATGTAGCCCAGCTGCATGGCCTGGCGCGCCACCGAATAGGCACCGGTGATCACCGCCTGCGAGGCGATCACCGCCGCCAGCGTGGCCAGGATGATCATCGGATACAGCGCCCAGCCCGGCACCGCTTCGAAGAACGGGTTTTTCAGCGCGGACGGGTGGTTGAGCACCAGCGCGCCCTGCCCCAGATAGTTCAGCAGCAGCATCGGCAGCACGAAGAAGTACCAGCCGTGGCGGATCGGGCGCGCACCGAAGTGGCCCATGTCCGCATACAGCGCCTCGCCGCCGGTCACCGCCAGCACCACCGCGCCGAGGATGAACACGCCGTGCCAGCCGTGCTCCAGAAAGAAGCGGATTGCCCACCAGGGATTGAAGGCCTTCATCACTTCCGGCGCATCGACGATGTTCCAGGCGCCGATCGCCCCCAGCGACAGGAACCACAGGCAGGTGATCGGCCCGAACACCTTGCCGACCTTCTCGGTACCGAAGCGCTGGGCCATGAACACCAGCAGCAGCACCACCACGGTGATCGGCACGATGAACGGGTGCAGGCTGGGCGCGGCGATCTCCAGGCCTTCCACCGCGCCCATCACCGAGATGGCCGGAGTGATCACGCCGTCGCCGAAGAATAGCGAGGCGCCGAAGATGCCGAGGATGCCCACCACGTAGGCCGAACGCGAGCCATGCCTGAGAGTGCGCTGGGCCAGCGCCATCAGCGCCATGATGCCGCCCTCGCCGTCGTTGTCGGCGCGCATGATGATGGTGACGTACTTCAGCGTCACCGTGATCATCAGCGCCCAGAACGCCAGCGACAGCACGCCCAGCACGGTGTCGTGGTCGCTGGTCAACCCGTAGTGCGGCGAGAACGCCTCCTTCAGGGTGTACAGCGGGCTGGTGCCGATATCGCCGAACACGACGCCGATGGCGCCGATGACCAGGGCCATGTGGCCGTTGGCGGGCGCGTGGCCGTGGCCCGCTGCAGGAGTGGAGGTCTGTGACATGGGTGCGCAGGGTATCGCCGAAGGGCGTGAAGAATGGGAAAGGCCGAGACTGCTTAACGCAGCGCGGCCTGGAGGGCCTTGCGAATGACCGTGGCGACATCGTCGCCTTCCGCCCCGGCGTCGCGTGCCATGCGCGCAGCCTCGGCCGGCTTGTAGCCCAGTTGCTGCAGCGCGACGGTGGCCTCGGACACCGCATCCGGACCGAGCTGGCCGGTGATCGGCGCGCCGCTGCTGAAGTCGGCGGCGCGGTCGCGCAGCTCCACCACCATGCGCTCGGCGGTCTTCTTGCCGATGCCCGGAATGCGGGTGAGCGCGGTGATGTCGCCGCTGGTGATCAGCCGGGCGAACTCGTCCACGCTGACCCCGGACAACACCGCCAGCGCGATCTTTGCGCCGATGCCGGTGACCTTCTGCACGTCGCGGAACAGGCGCCGCTCGCCCTCGCGCAGGAAGCCGTACAGCGCGACGCTGTCTTCCTTCTGCGCGTAGTGGGTGAACAGGATGACGTCGCGGCCGACATCGGGCAGGTCGTAGAAGGTGCTCATCGGCGCCTCCAGCTCGTACCCCACTCCGCCCACATCGATCACCAGCCACGGCGGCTGCTTGTAGGCCAGAATGCCGCGCAGACGGCCGATCATTGGGCACCGCCGCGGCGGTGCCGGGATTGGGCATTCGGAATTGGGGATTGGTTATTTCCCTCGCGGCCGTTAACGACTGCCGCATACAGCCCCATCAACTCAGCGCAGGCGGACCCGCTTTTGCGAATCCCCAATCCCGAATCCCGACTCCCGATTCTCATTTCTTCCGGCTCCAGGCCAGTTGGGTGTTGACGCCCAGGCGCTGCGCGGTGGCGCGCACATGGGCGTGGGTGATGGCGACGGCCAGTGCATCGGCGGCGTCGGGCTGCAGCTTGCCTTTCAGGTTGAGCATGATGCCGACCATGTGCTGGACCTGCAGCTTGTCCGCACCGCCCTTGCCGACCAGCGCGAGCTTGATTTCGGTGGCCGCGTACTCGTGCACCGGCAGTTCGCGCATGACCACCGCGCAGATCGCCGCACCGCGGGCGTGGCCGAGCTTGAGCGCCGAATCGGCGCTCTTGCCCATGAAGACCTTCTCGATCGCCACTTCCTGCGGCCGGTAGGTATCGATCAACTCGCCCAGCCCGTGCAGCAGCCGCTTGAGCCGCTGGGAGAAGTCGCCCTCGCCCAGCAGCATCAGCGGCGCGTGGTGCACATGCCGGCTGCGACCGCTCTCGTCGATATCGATGATGCCGACCCCGGTGCGCTGCGAGCCGGGATCGATGCCCAGGATGCGGATCATTGGGGGGCCGGGATTGGGGATTGGAGATTCGGGATTGGTAACCTGCGCGCAGCGCGGTGCGTCCATCGCTGTCGCGAATCCCGAATGCCCAATCCCGCCATCCCGGCCTGCATCAGGCGCCAAGCGCCGCTTGATCGACGTTCGAATACACGTCCTGCACGTCGTCCAGGTCTTCGAGCATGTCCAGCAGCTTGCGGACCTGCACGGCGGTGTCGCTGTCGACGGCGATGTCGTTCTCGGCGCGGAAGGTGATTTCGGCGTGCGCGGGCTCCAGGCCGGCGGCGGCCAGGGCGTCCCGGACCTGGGCGAAGGCGTCCGGCGCGGTCAGCACGTCGATGGCGCCATCCTCCGGGTACACCACCACATCGTCGGCGCCGGCTTCGATGGCGGCATCGGTGAGCGCGTCTTCATCGACGCCAGCGGCGAAGCTGAGCACGCCCAGGCGCTTGAACATGAAGGCCACCGAGCCCTCGGTGCCCATGTTGCCGCCGCACTTGCTGAAGGCGTGGCGCACATCGGCTACGGTGCGCACGCGGTTGTCGGTGAGGCAGTCCACGATCACCGCCACGCCGCCGGGCGCATAGCCTTCGTAGCGGATTTCCTCGTACTCCACTCCTTCCAGCTCGCCGGTGGATTTCTTGATGGCGCGCTCCATCACGTCCTTGGACATGTTGGACGACAGGGCCTTGTCCATGGCGGTGCGCAGGCGCGGGTTGTTGGACGGGTCGCCGCCGCCGGCGCGGGCGGCCACGCTGATCTCGCGGATGATCTTGGTGAACATCTTGCCGCGTTTGGCGTCGGAGGCGTTCTTGCGGCCTTCGATGGAGGGGCCTCTACCCATGGGTGGTTCCAGACTGGCTTGGATGACAGGGCGCGGATTTTACCTGATTGCTTGCACTCACCGGGGCCGCGACATGCGCCAGCGGATGTTCACTGCCGAAAGCGGCCCTGGCGCAGGAAGGCCAGCGCCTGCGCGGCGGCAGCCGGCGAGCGCAGCAGGCCGCTGTGGCTGGCCTGCACCACGCAGTGGTCGCGCAGCCCGGGCAGGCGGGTTTCGGCCAGCGCCACGGTGCCGTCGGAGTCGCCGTCCAGTGGCGCCAGCCAGCGGCCGACGCCACGCGGGATGCAGCCGGCCACCTGACCGATCTCGGCCGCACCTTCCCACTGCGCAAAGCCCTGCTGCAGCAACGCGGCGCTGCGACCCATGGCCCAGACGCCGCCACGCCGGGCCAGCCCGCGCGCGGCAGCGCTGCCGCACAGCGGCGAGCCCAGGCAGACCACCCGCCGCACCGGCAGGTCGGGCGCCTCATGCAAGGCCTGCACCGCCATCAGCCCGCCCAGGCTGTGACAGACCAGCAGCTGCGCACCACTGCTGCGCACGCGCGCGATCAGCTGCGGCACCGCCTGCGCCGGACCGCCCAGCACGCTGGCGTAGCCGAACAGCGCCGGCGCCAGCCCGTCGCCACGTAGCCGGCGGGCCAGTGGCAGCAGCCAGTGCGCGGTATTCCAGATGCCATGCACCAGCAGCACATCGGCCGTGGTGGTGGTCGATTGCTTGCGCGCGCTGCGTCGCGGGGCGACCGCAAGGGCCGAAGATGCGCTGGACAAGGGCAGGAGGACCGGAACGTGGCGCGCGGGCGTCGGGCAAGGCGGACGCGGCGCAGGACCTGCAGTGTACGAGCGCCCGGTGCTGGCGCATGAACGGAGGCGGTGCGGCGGACCACGCCAATCCCGAATCTCTAATCCCCCAATCCCCGCCCCTCGCTCAGCCCGCGGCAGCGATCGGCCCACGCCGCAGGATGAACTCGCGGTCGATGATCTTGCCGACCGGAAAATCGTACTCGCCCACCTTCTCGAAACCGTAGCGGGCATAGAAGCGCTGGGCGCCGAAGTTTTCCGACCACACCCCGATCCACAGCGTGCGCGGGCCGTCGCGCTCCAGCCACTCCAGCGCGGTTTCGAACAAGCGGCTGCCCCAGCCGCTGCTTTGATAGTCCTTGAGCAGATACAAGCGCTTGAGCTCACCATCGCCGGGGCGCACGTCCTCATGCGGCAAGCCGCACGGACCGGCGGCGGCGTGGCCGACCAGCAGGTTGTCCAGCTCCAGCAGCCAGATCGCATAGTCCGGCTGCGCCAGCACGATGCGTGCGCGCTCGACCGCGTAGGTCTCTTCGAGAAAGCCGCGCAGGTCTTCCTGCGGGTAGAGATGACCGAAGGTTTCGGTAAAGGTCTGCGCAGCCAGAAGCGACAAGGCTTCGGCATCGTCCGGCGTGGCGCGGCGGATGCGGGTCATGCGGGCTTCTCGTGCCGGATGGACGTGGCAGCTTGTCGCATGCGGCGTTGGTGGTGCAAGCGGGGGGATTCGGGATTCGGGATTCGGGATTCGGGATTCGGGAGTCGGGATTCGGGAGTCGGGAGAGCGACAAGCAGGGGCCGCGGCCCGGTAAGCGGCAGGCTGTGCCGGATCTGCGATGGGCGCCGGCTTCGGTATTGCTTGCAGCGGGGACCGGGGGCGCGGTGACATGGCGGCGCGGTGTGCCATGCCTTGCGTGGCGGGTCCTGCCCAACGCTTTCTATGAAGGCATCAACGGCGCCGAATCGGAGCGCGGTGCTGGCTGCGTGTGGCCCGGCAGCGCCACCCGGCCACGCACTCGGCGTGGCCAGGCCCGATGCAGGTCAGGCCTGCTTGGGACGCACCTGCACGTGCACTTCGGCCAGTTGCTCGGCGGCGATCGGCGACGGGGCGTCGGTCATCAGGTCCTGCGCGCCGGTGGTCTTGGGGAACGGGATCACGTCGCGGATGGATTCGGTGCCGGCCATCAGCGCGGCGATGCGGTCGATGCCGAAGGCGATGCCGCCGTGCGGCGGTGCGCCGTAGTTCAATGCGTCCAGCAGGAAGCCGAACTTGGCCCGCGCTTCGTCGGCACCGATGCCAAGCAGTTCGAACACCGCGCTCTGCATGTCCGGGCGATGGATACGGATCGAGCCGCCGCCGATTTCATTGCCGTTGAGCACCATGTCGTAGCCGCGCGATACCGCAGTGCGGGCATTGGCGCGCAGGTCGGCGATATCGTCCACCGCCGGTGCGGTGAAGGGGTGATGCAGGGCGACGTAGCGCTGCGCTTCCTCGTCCCATTCGAACATCGGGAAGTCGGTTACCCACAGCGGCGCCCAGCCATCGGCGACCAGGTTGAAGTCCTTGCCGGCCTTCAGGCGCAGCGCGCCCATGAAATCGGACACCTTGGTGTAGCCGCCGGCACCGAAGAACACGATGTCGCCATTGCCTGCACCCACGTGCTTGAGCAGCGCGGCGAACGCGTCTTCGGAGAAGAACTTGGCGATCGGCGAGCTGACTTCGCCGGTCTCCGACAGCTTGATGTAGGCCAGACCCTTGGCGCCGTATTTGGCGGCGTGCGCGGCGTAGTCGTCGATCTGCTTGCGCGAGAGCGTGGCACCGCCCGGAATGCGCAGCGCAGCCACGCGACCGTCGGCATCGTTGGCGGCGGCGGTGAACACCGGGAATTCGCTGCTCTTGACCAGCTCGGCCACATCGACCAGTTCCAGCGCGATGCGCAGGTCCGGCTTGTCCGAGCCATAGCGACGCATCGCCTCGGCCCAGGTCATGCGCGGGAACTGCGCGGCCAGCTCCACATCCACCACTTCCTTGAAGATGGCGCGGATCATGTCTTCGACGAAATCCTGCACGTCGCGCTCGCGCACGAAGGCGAACTCCATGTCCAGCTGGGTGAATTCCAGCTGGCGATCGGCACGCAGCGCCTCGTCACGGAAGCAGCGTGCGATCTGGTAGTAGCGGTCGAAGCCGGCCACCATCAGGATCTGCTTGAACAGCTGCGGGCTCTGCGGCAACGCGTAGAACTCGCCCGGATGCATGCGCGCCGGCACCAGGAAGTCGCGCGCGCCTTCCGGGGTGGCCTTGGTCAGGATCGGGGTTTCGATGTCCTGGAAGCCGCGCGCATCCAGGTGCCGGCGCAGCGCCTGCACCAGCTTGATGCGGGTGCGCTGCATGCGCTGCATCTCCGGACGGCGCAGGTCCAGATATCGGTACTTCAGGCGGGTGTCCTCGCCGGGGTTTTCGTGCGCATGGAACGGTAGCGGCGCGGCCTTGTTGAGGATGCTGATACGCGTGGCGATCACCTCCACCTTGCCGGAGCGCAGCTTGTCGTTGACCGCGTGGCGCGCACGCACCACGCCTTCGACCTGCAGCACGTCCTCGTAGCCCAGGCTGGCGGCGACCTTGAACACCTCGGCGGAGTTGGCGTCGCCTTCGGCCGGCTCCACCGTCACCTGCACGATGCCTTCGTGGTCGCGCAGGTCGATGAAGCACACCCCGCCCAGATTGCGGGCCACGTCGGTCCAGCCGGCGAGAGTGACGGTTTGGCCGATCATGGTCTCGTCGACCAGGCCGCAGAAGTGGGTACGCATCGAAAGCTCCGCTGAAAACCCGACGCAGGACGGCGCCGGAAAGCCGGATATTCTGGGGCCGGCGGCCGGCGGGAGCAAATGCGGCGGCGGTCACCGGCGCTTAAGTCAGGGCCCGGCTGAATAGGCGCCACGCCCCTCCCGCACCAAGGACGCCTCGATGCTGCGCACCGCCCTGCTGATCTCCAGCTTCAGTCTGATCACCCTCGCTGGCGCACTGGGCAGCCGCCCCGCCGCCGCGCAGGACCGCGGCTTCAATGGCCCCAGCATCACCTGTTCCAGCAACGACAACCGCCGCCGCGAGTGCGACACCCCGTTTCGCGGGCGCGCCGCGCTGGTGGAGAACATCTCCGGCACCCGCTGCATCGAAGGCCGCAACTGGGGCAGCGAGCGCGGCCGGATCTGGGTGGATAACGGTTGCCGTGGCCGCTTCGTCGAGGCGCGTGGCGGCTGGGGCGGTGGCGGCTGGAATGGCGGCGACGACCGCCCTGGCAACGCCGCCGCCGGCACCGTGCGCTGCGAGAGCCGCGACCAGCGCCAGGCGATCTGCAACACCGGCTGGCGGCGCGCCATGATCGTGCGCCAGCTTTCGGGCACCCCCTGCGTGGAGGGCCGCAACTGGCACCAGGAGAACGGCCGGATCTGGGTGGACGACGGGTGCCGGGCCGAGTTTGCGCAGGCCCGCGGCGGCGGCTGGGATCGCGATGACGGGTACGGCGGCCGCCCCGACGGCAATTACTCGGTGACCTGCAGCAGCGACGACCGCCGCCTGCGCACCTGCGACTGGAACGGCCGCGCCGGCCGCCCGGTGTTGACCCGGCAACTCTCGAACACCCGTTGCGAAGAAGGTCGCACCTGGGGCTACGACCCGCGCCGCTCCACCGTCTGGGTCAACGACGGTTGCCGCGCACGCTTCGACGCACGCTGATCCGGAGCGGCGCATGGATGCGCCGTAGTCGGGCCCACGCCGCATGCGGCGCAGGCCGGGCGCGTACCGTCGGCGACAGGCAGCAGCCGCCCGCCCCGTTCAACCGCCCCACGGCGCGGGCGGCAACGCGACCGGCTGGGTAAGATCGAACGCCACTCGAAACAGCCGCCCGTCCGGGCGACTCAGCTCATACACCACGCGCCGGCCTGGCTCGACCTCGATGGCCCAGGTGTTGTGCAACGAGGCAGTGGCACCCAATCGCTTGAACAAGGCAATCGAGTCGGCATCCACCGGGAATTCCTGGCGGCTGGCGCTGCCGGCGCCCGTGCTGTCCCCACCGTAGCCGGTCAGTGCATCGGCGCTGCCGTCGGCATGGCGATGGTCGTGCCTGAGCCGCAGGCCGGCCGGGGTGCGGGTCAGCACCCAGGTGCGCGAATGGTCCTTGCCCACGTGCAACGGCACCCGCAGCGTGCGCGTCGGCTCCTGGCAACCGCGCACATGCATCACCAATGCCTTGCCGGCAAACGGGCCGGGCGTGGCCGATGCGGGCGTGTCGACCAGCACGCGGCCGGCAAAGGCCTGCCCGCAGGAGGCGGCGAGCGCAGCCAGGAAGCGATCCGCCGGCGCGTCCGGGTTGGCGCGGCTCGACGGGGCGGAAACGATGCATCCGCTCAGTACCGCGACCAGCAGCCCTGGCCAGCAGCGCAGAGCCAGCCTGGCGACCAGGCCGCGCCTTGCCGTGATCACGCCTTGCCGTGATCACGCCTTGTCGGACGCCGGCTTGGCCGGAGCCGGGGCGGCCGGAGCGGCCGGTTTGCTGTCGCTGGCAGCTGCTGGCTTGGCGTCGCCGCCGCCACTGGTTTCGGTGAGGTTCTTCTTCTTTTCGCCGGCCGACTTGAAATCGGTCTCGTACCAGCCGCTGCCGGACAAGCGGAACGCCGGCGCGGTGACCTGGCGCTTGATGGTGGCTGCGGCGCAGGCCGGGCAGGTCTGCGGATCGGGGTCGGCCATCTTCTGCAGGCGGTCGAATGTGTGGCCGCAGGTGGTGCACTGGAACGCGTAGATGGGCATGACGAAGGCTATTGGAAGACGATGCGGGGGGCGCAGATTCTAGACGGATGCGCAGGCGCTGGCGCAACGGCGCGCCGCGATGCGCGGCAAGGCCGGCAACCTCGCCGTGTTGTCGAAATGCTCGCCGCAGATGCCGCGCGCAGCAGCGTCGCCACGCAACGTCCGTTGGCGCGCACGCGCGCATGGCCGGCCGGTGCGACGCATACGCAGCCACTGCGCGTGCGGGACTGCATGCATATGGCGATTCGCTTCGTCTGCCCGGGTCCCGTTGCTGCGGGTGGTTCGCTGCGAATCTGCCAGCCGCATCACGCCGGGCCGCGCTGGCCGCATCCACCGGACTGCTACACTCGATGCCGTGATCGACGCGACGTTCTCCCCACGAGTGCCGCATCCATGCTGCGGTTGACCGCCCTGCTGCTTGGCGTTGCCCTGTTGCTGACCGGCAGCGGGCTGCTGGGTACCTTGCTTGCCGTACGCGGCGGCCTGGCCGGCTTCGACGCGCGTGCGCTGGGGCTGATCATGTCCGGCTACTTTGCCGGCTTCTTTCTGGGCACCTTCTTCGCACCGCCGCTGATTCGGCGCATCGGGCATATCCGCGCCTTCGCGTTCTATGCATCGCTAGCGGCCATTGCGGTGCTGCTGCATCCGATCTGGCTGACCCCATGGGGTTGGGGCGTGCTGCGGCTGGTCACCGGTGCAGCGCTGGTGGGCCTGTACACGGTGATCGAAAGCTGGCTCAACGCCGAGCCGGATGCGCGCCGGCGCAGCCGGGTGTTTTCGGTGTACATGGCGATCAACCTGTCGGCGCTGGCACTAGGGCAGATCCTGCTCACCATTGGCGATGCAGGCGCACCGGCGATGTTCACGCTGACGGCGATCCTGTTCTGTGCAGCCGTCATGCCGGTGATGACCACGCGGCTGATCCCGCCCGAGGTGCCGCAGGTCTCGCGGCTGCGGTTGATCACGTTGTATGCGCTGGCGCCGGTGGCGACGATGGGCGCCGGCCTTTCCGGCCTGGCGATGGGTGCGTTCTGGGGCCTGCTGCCGGTATACGCCAACCGCATCGGGCTGGATGCCGACGGCGTGGCGATGTTCATGCTCACCGCCATCGTGGGCGGCGCGGTATTGCAGTGGCCGATCGGGCGCATCAGCGATGGCCACGACCGCCGGATCGGCCTGGTCGCGGTCAGCGTACTGGCTGCCGGCGCTGCCATCGCCGCGGCCGTGCCGATGGTGCAGGCGCAGACCACACTGCTGTTCGTGCTGTTCTTCGTCTATGGCGGCCTGGCGTTTTCGCTGTACCCGTTTGCGGTGGCGCACATGCTGGACTATCTGCCGCGCGAAGACCTGTTGTCCGGCTGCAGCAGCCTGCTGCTGGTGCATGGCGTGGGCGCGGCCATCGGCCCGGCACTGGCCGGCGGTGCGATGCAGAAGTTCGGCCCGGCCGCCTTGCCGGTGTATTTCGCCGTGATGTTGCTGGCGCTGGCCGGCTTTACGCTGTCGCGGCTGCTACGCTTTGCGCGCCGTCGCACGCACCCCATTGCGTTCCGTCCGATGCTGCGCACCACGCCATCGGCACTGGAATTGATGCCGGAAACGCAGCAAACCGAAGCGGCGCGAAGCAGCACGCGCGGCTGACGACAGCGAACAAGCGGCAACCGCCAGGTCTGCTTCAGCACCGTGCCGCCTTCGAAGATCTCCGGCAGCCTGGACACCGACAGAGCGTCTGCATGCCCGGACGCATCGCGCAAGCAGCAAGTGCACCCTGCACTGCGCTCACACCTCGCAAGGCATCCGGCACTGTTGCGATGCCGCCGCGGCCACACGGCCACATGTCGCACTGAAGGCTGAGCGGTGCAAGTGTCATGCGCGCTCAAGGACGCGATGCATCGCCATTCCGGCAAGCATCGCGGGAACGAACCACAAGGCCTCCACCGAGCCGGTTCCCAGCCCGGCGAGCGCAGGTCCCGGGCAATAGCCGGCAAGACCCCAACCAATTCCGAACAGGGCTGCGCCGGCCAGCAACCGGCGGTCTACCGGTCGCGCGCTGGCCAGTTGAAACGTCTCGGCAAACACGGGCCTGTTGCGGCGTAGCACGAAGCGGAACGCCATGGCGGTGGTAGCAACGGCACCGCCGAGAACGAGGACCAAGGATGGGTCGAACTGACCGAACACGTCGAGGAAACCGAGGACGCGGCGCGCATCGGTCATGCCGGACATGGCCAGCCCCAGCCCGAACAGCACCCCGGACAGCAAGGCCGCAAACGAAAGCTTCTTCATCGTCAATTCCACAGGTGTTTGACGACGAACACCGTCGCCATCGCAGTGACCATGAACGTGAGGACTGCGGCCGCGGAGCGCAACGAAAACAGACCGAGCCCGCACACGCCGTGACCGCTGGTGCAGCCATTGCCCATGCGGGTGCCCAGGCCTACAAGCAGACCGGCGGCAATCAGACCCAGGCGAGCATGGTCGCTACGTGGTAGCGGCGCACCTGGAACCAGCCGCATGTACAGGCCCGCGGCGACGATCAAGCCAAGCAGAAACATCGCCCGCCACCACACATCCCCTGCTTTCGGAACCAGCAGGCCGGCGAGGATTCCGCTGACGCCGGCGATGCGACCATTCAGCCAAAGCAGAAGCGTTGCGGACAGGCCGATCAGTACGCCACCGGAAAGGGGGATGAGCCATGTCACGATGCGTCGACTCCCAGCTGGTTCAAAGGAAGCCGCAAGTACCGGATGCCATTGGCGCAAGGCGGGGGCAACTCGCCCGCACGGATATTCACCTGCAAGGAGGGAAGGATCAGCCTGGGCGCTGCCAGGGTGGCATCGCGTTCGGTCCTCATCTTCACGAATGCAGCTTCGTCTATTCCGCCGCCAATATGGACATTGCGCTGCGCCTGATCTTCCAGCGAGCTTAGCGCGTGCGCCTGGCGTCCGGTGGACGGGTAGTCGTGGCACAGGAACAGGCGCGTATCGCGCGGCAGATCGAATAGCGTATGGATGGAACGATACAGTTTGCGCGCATCGCCACTCGGAAAATCCGCCCGCGCGGTTCCTGTTTCGGGAGCAAATACCGTGTCACCCACGAACGCCGCATCGCCGATGAGATAGGTGAGGCTGTCGTCGGTGTGGCCCGGCGTGGCGATTGCACGCGCCTGCAGCTGGCCGATCGCAAACGTCTCCCCATCGGCAAACAGCCGGTCGAACTGGCGACCATCTGTCGCAAACTCACGCTCAAGTCCGAACAACGCCTTGAAACGTTCCTGCACCCGGGTAATGCCATGGCCGATGGCCACGCGCGCTCCGGTCTTGCGCTTGAGGTAGGCCGCAGCGGTCAGGTGATCGGCATGTGCATGGGTCTCCAGGATCCAGTTCACGCGCAAGGCGTGTTGGTCCGCAAACGCAAGCACGCGATCTGCCGATGTGGTCTGGGTCCGGGCCTGGGCGGAGTCGTAGTCCAATACCGGGTCGACAATGGCGCAGCGTCCGCCGTCCTGGTCATACACCAGATGCGTGAAGGTGGACGTCGCTGAATCGTAGAAGCTTCGAACCTGCGGATTCATCCGGATTGCCTTGCGCTTTTATTTAGTTTTACCTAAATTAGGTCCTCCTACACCTGTTTTCAAGAAAATTCTCAAGCAAGCAGCCATGAGCCGTTCACCGAAGCAAAAGAGGTCGATCCCGTCTCCCGAACAGATGTTGCGCTATGCCGATGAGGCGGCAGCGCTGCTCAAGGCGTTGGCGCATCCGGCGCGCCTACTTGTGCTCTGCCAGCTTGTCGAAGGCGAATCCTCGGTAGGGGATCTGCAGCCAATCACGGGCCTGAGCATGTCGGCGCTCTCGCAGCATCTTGCGGTGTTGCGCGAGATGGCCCTTGTCACCACGCGCCGCGAGTCGCAGACCATCTACTACGCGCTCGCCGAGGGCCCGGCTGTCAGCGTCATCGATGCGTTGTGCGCCGCGTATTGCGGTGGCCAGGAATCCAGGCAGTGACCTCCCTGCAAATCGTGCTGGCCGCACTGGCGGGAGGCGCAGTGGGATTCACGCTCGGACTGGTCGGCGGCGGCGGTTCGATCCTGGCGGTGCCGCTCATGGTCTATCTGGTGGGCGTGCAGGATCCGCACGTGGCGATCGGAACCAGCGCACTGGCGGTAGCGGCCAACGCGCTGATCGGCCTGACCAATCATGCTCGCAAGCACAACGTCAAATGGCGCTGTGCAGCGGCATTTGCGACAGCCGGCGTGGTGGGCGCATGGTTCGGTGCGACGCTGGGCAAGACGATGGATGGGCAGAGGTTGCTCGCGCTGTTTGCCCTGTTGATGCTGGCCGTGGCCGGCATGATGGTGCGCTCGCGCGGCCGCGATGGCGACCCTTCCGTGATGTTCAACCTGAGCAATGCGCCCAAGCTGCTGGGAGCCGGCGCAGCCACCGGCCTGCTCTCCGGCTTCTTTGGCATCGGCGGGGGATTTCTGGTCGTTCCCGGCCTTATCGCGTCGACCGGCATGCCGATTCTGTTCGCGGTCGGCTCCTCACTGGTGGCGGTCAGCGCGTTTGGCCTGACAACCGCCATCAGTTATGCCAGTTCCGGCCTGGTCGCCTGGTCGTTGGCTGGAATCTTCATCTCCGGTGGAGCGATCGGCAGCCTGTTCGGCGCGCGTCTGGCCACGCGCCTGGCCCACCGCAATGGCTTGCTCAACCTCGTTCTCGCCGGCCTGATCGTTGCTGTTGCGCTCTACATGCTGTTGCGTGCTGCCAGCGCGTTTGGCTGGCTCTAAACGTCATTCCCGCCCACGTGTCGCCGGAAGCCATTCGATGACGACTCCCATACTGTTTTTCGAAGGCCATTACGCCAGCGGCCAACCGACGCAGCTTCAATTGGCCGAGCTTGCCCGCAAGGGTGTGCGAACGGTGATCAACCTGCGCACACCCGAGGAGCCGGTGGACTACGACGAAGCGATGGAAGCTGACCGACTTGGCCTGCGATACGCCACGCTACCGATCGCCGATGCCAGTGATCTTGACACCACCCGGATACATGCGTTCGGACGGCTGCTCGATCAGGCCCGCCGCGAGGGCGAGGTCTTGATCCACTGCGCCAGCTCCAACCGCGTAGGTGCGATGGTTGCGCTCGACCAGGTGTTCAACCGGGGAACACCGCTTGCCGCGGCACTCGAACATGGACGCGCTGCCGGCCTGAAGACACTGGAACCTGCCGTGATCGCGCTTGCTCAAACGGCGGGTACGCAGCGCTGACCCGCGCTGTGGATAGGCGCTTATGATCCGGTGATCGTGACGTCGATTGCACCGTCAAAAGCCGTAACGGCGAAGCCCCTTCCAGCATCTGGGACCCATACCACGGCCCTGGCATCTCACGCCAAAGCACTGCGCTTCGGCACCCAGACAGCGGTAACCGCTCGCCCTGGCAACCGGCCCCGGGGCAGCATCGATTGGGTGATCACAGCCGCATCGGTTGCGCGGTCATCATCACGCAACGCAAGCGCGGCAGGCTGCGGCCATCCCCTCCTTCGCCTGCTGGATTGCAATGGATTCGATGTCCTGCCCGCGCGTGCGCCATCCGGCCACGCTTGCCTTGCTGCTGGTTCCGCTGACCTTTCCCGCATACGCGCAACAGGTCCCCGACGGCGCAGCACCATCCGCGCCGCTTGCAGCCGGCAATGGCAATGGCAATGGCAATGGCGAGCAGGTCTCCACGCTGGATCAGGTGCAGGTGGTCGGCCAGGCGATGACCTATTCCAAGACCACGGTAAGCAAGGAGATGCTGGACCGCCAGTTCGTGATGGGCAGCGTCAACGACGCACTCAACGAGCTGCCGGGTGTGGTGGTGACCGAAGCCGATGCATTCGGCTCGTCCGATTGGGGCACGCAGATCAGCATGCGCGGCTTTGTCAGCAACCGCGATACGCAGCAGATCGGCACCACCATCGATGGCGTGCCCAATGGCGGTTCGGCCTATGGCGGCGGCTCCAAGGCCAACCGCTTCATCGACATGCCGGACCTGGAGACGGTGGAAGTGAGCCAGGGCACCGCCGATATCGGCTCGCGCTCGAACGAAGCGCTGGGCGGCACCTTGAACTACCTCACCGGCGAGCCGCTGGAAGAACAGCGCGTACGGGTGATCGGCGGCATCGGCGACAACCAGGCGCGCAAGTACTACGCGCGCTACGACACCGGCCTGCTCGGTGGGAGCACCCGCGCCTGGATCAGCGGCTCGTCGGCACGCAATGACGACTGGATCGACGGTAGCGGCCACACCAGCCGCGATCATCTGGCCGGCAAGTTCGCCAGTGCGTTGGACACGTGGACGCTCAGCGGCTACGCCTCCTACGACGATGCCGACGAATCCGAATACACCAGCGTGACGCCGGAGCAGTTCGCGCGCGACCCCGAGCACGACCTGTTGACTGGAACGCTCACCGGCATCCCGTATCTGGACCAGAACTACCGCTCCGGCTCGCGTGCATTGCGCAAGAATACCTTCGGCTACCTGCGCGGCGCCTTCGATGGCGGCAACGGGTTCAAGACCACGCTCACCGGCTATGCGCATCGCATGCAGGGCCGCGGTGACTGGATTCCGCCATATCTGGTGGACGTCACCAACGATGGTGTGGGTGCGCGGGAATCGGAGGCGCGCGGCGGCAGCACCGTGTATGGCGGCAGCGATCTTGGCAAGCTGTATTACCTGACCCCGGGCGGCGCAGCCGCGACGATGCTGGCCGGTTGCAGCGGCAGCGATGCGGTGCCGGCCGAGTCCAACCCGGCCTGCTATCCGGCCGGCTCGGTGCCGGTGCAGTCGTATCGCCACAGCCATTACGACAACCACCGCGCCGGCGCCATGGCCGATGTGGAATGGCGACACGCCCTTGGGCCGATCGACAACACCGTGCGTGCCGGCGCGTGGCTGGAGCGCTACGACCGTAGCGTCACCCGCGACTGGCATCGCCTGCTCAACGTGGGCACCAACATCGCCTTCGACCATCAGCCGTACTGGGTGCAGTTCAAGGACGACTATCAAACCGACGAGCAGATGTATTACGTGGAAGACGTGATGCGGTACGGCGCCTTCGCCTGGCGCGTGGGCGTCAAGCAATTCTTTCTCGACCAGGCCCGCGACCGCCGCATCGGCGATGCGCAGCACGTGGAGTCGGATGCGCATTCGGACCCATTGCTGTCGGCCGGCCTGACCTGGACCACGCCGGTGCAGGGCCTGGAAGCCTTCGCCGGGTATTCGCAGAACTTCGCCGCGATTCCCTCCGGCGTGCTCGGTGAAACCGACCCGGTCGCACTCAGCCGCGTGCAGCCGGAAACCGCCGACAATATCGAACTAGGCCTGCGCATCAGCCGTTGGCCGTTGACCGGCAGCGTCACCCTGTACGACATCCGCTTCGACAACCGCATCGTCTACGTGCCGGCCAACTTCGTCACCGGCATCGACTATCTGGGCGAGACCGACGGCGTGTACGAAAACTTCGGCGGCGTGCATGCACGCGGCGTGGAAGCGGCGCTGGGCTATGGCTGGGACAACGGTTGGCGCCTCAATGGCGCCTACACCTACAACAAGGCCGATTACCTGGGCAGCGGCGATGCGGCGCGCGATGCCGCGCTGGAGATCACCCCAGGCGCGCAGGTGATCGGCCAACCGCGCAATACCGTGGTCATGTCGGCCGACTGGCGCGGGCAGGCATGGCGCATCGGTGTGTCCGGTCGCTATCTGGGCAAGCGCTACCTGGACGCTTCCAACCGCGCCGCGCTCGATGGCGTGACCACCTTCGATGCCAACCTGGGGCTGGAACTGTCGCAGCTGTCCTCGCAGCTGAAGGGCCTGCAGTTGGCGCTCAACGTCAGCAACCTCACCGACAAACGCTACCTGGAAGGCGTGGACGGCAGCGACAGCGCGTTTATCGCGGCGCCGCGCACGGTCGGTTTGACGCTGACGCTGGATCTGTAACGGCGGATCGACCGGTGCGTGGTGCACGGGCGCTGCTGCTGACTTACGCTAGTGAGAGATTTTTAGGTGCGAGTGCTGCGCCCCCATCGCCCTTCGGGCACTTCCCCCGCAGGCGGTGGAAGGCAGCGTTTCCCTTCTCCCGCTGGCGGGAGAAGGTGGCGCGTAGCGCCGGATGAGGGCGGGGCCGGCGGGGCTTGGACACCGGGGGTCCAGAAAGCCCGCGCCTACGCCTGCAACTAGCTGCTTATGCCGACCATGCCCCCATCCGCCCTTCGGGCACCTTCCCCCCGCAGGCGGTGGAAGGGACTCGTGAAGTTTCAGCCAATCAGGTGACACGATGATCGATCTTCCCCGCCGCCGCGTCCTCCAGGCCGGACTGAGCGCCGGCACGACGGCACTGCTACCCAGCATTGCGCGGGCCGCGGCCATCGCGCCAGATCGTAGCAGCGGAACGCTGCAGGACCTGCAGCACGTGGTGATCCTGATGCAGGAAAATCGCGCGTTCGATCATTACTTCGGCGCCCTGCCCGGCGTGCGCGGATTCGGCGATCGCTTTCCGATTCCGGCCCCGCCGCTGCCCGGCGCGCCCTCGCGCACAGTGTGGCTGCAGCCCAGCGAAGACGGCATGCAATGGCTGACCCCATTTGCACTGGATACGGCCGCGCAATTCGGCTTCATGCGCGTCAAGGGCACGCCGCACAGCTGGCCGGATGCACAGCAGGCCTGGGATCATGGCCGGCTCGGGCACTGGGCGGCGGCCAAGCACAACCACGCGCTGGGCTACTACGGGCGTGCAGATATTCCCTTCCAGTACGCGCTCGCCGATGCGTTCACCCTCTGCGACGCGTACCACGCCTCGATCCAGACCGGCACCAATTCCAATCGCGTGTTCCTGTGGACCGGCGGCAACGATCCGCAGGCCCGCAATGGCGGGCCGGTGATCGGCAACTCGCACGACAACTTTCCGGAACTGGGCGGCTTTGCCGAGTCCTATCGCTGGACCACATATGTCCAACAGCTGCAGCGCGCGGGCGTGAGCTGGCAGATCTACCAGGACATGGCCGACAACTTCACCGACAACCCGCTGGCCGGGTTCGAGGCGTTTCGGCAGGCTTACCGCAACGCGCCGGGTCACGATGCACAGCTGCGCGCGCGCGGTGTCAGCACGCGAGGCGTGGAGCAGCTGCGCGAGGACGTAGTGGCCGGCCGGCTGTCCTCGGTGAGTTTCGTCATTGCCGACGCGGCCGGCAGCGAGCACCCGGACCCGTCCAGCCCGGCGCAGGGCGCGGCCTATACCGCGCGCGTGCTGGATGCGCTCACCGCCGATCCGCAGGTGTGGAGCCGCACTGCATTGCTGCTGATGTTCGACGAGAACGACGGCTTCTTCGACCATGTACCGCCGCCCGCCCCGCCATCGCCGGACCTGCGCGCAGCCGGCGGGTTTGCCGGCGCCTCCAGCATCGCCACCGACGACGACTACCACCGCAATCGCGCACCTGGGGAGCAGAAAGTGGATCTGCCGGACCTGCACGGCCGCCCATACGGGCTCGGCCCGCGCGTACCGATGTATGTGATCTCGCCATGGAGCCGCGGTGGCTGGGTGGATTCGCAGGTGTACGACCACACCTCGGTGCTGCGCCTGCTGGAACGGCGGTTCGGCGTGCAGGCCACGCAGATCACGCCATGGCGGCGTGCAGTGTGTGGCGACCTGACCAATGCGTTCAACTTCCGCAGCGCCGATGCACGCCCGTTCGTCGCGGCGCTGCCCGATGTGGGCGATGCGGCACTGCGTGCGGCAGCCTTGCGCGAGCACACGCTGCCGCCGCTGCCGGCCACCTTGCAGCCGCCCGCGCAAGCGTTCGGCGTGCGCCGTTCGCGCGCCGTGCCGTATCGCCCGAGCGTGCAATTGGCGCAGGTGCCCGAGCGTGGCGAGGTCCGGCTACGCATGCACAACCGCGGCGCGGCGGCGGTGCTGCATGTCTACGACCGCTACGATCTGGCGGCGATCCCACGCCGTTACACCGTAGGTCCCGATGCCACGCTGGACGGCGACTGGACCACCTACGACGGCCGCTACGATCTGTGGCTGATCGGCCCGAACGGATTCCATCGTCACTACCGCGGCGACCTTGGCGCACCGTTGCTGGTGACCGAGATCACACCAGATCCGAACGACGCCACGTCCGTGTTGCTATCGCTGCGCAATGGCGGCAGCGCTGCGGTGCAGGTAGAGCTGCAACCGGGCGCCTATGCAGCCGCACAACCGCACGAACGTCTGAGCATTGCGCCCGGCACGACCGAGCAGCGCCGTTGGAAAGCGGCAGCAACCGGCGGCTGGTACGACCTGTGGGTGAAGCACGACGGCGCGGCCCAGCGCCTGGCTGGCCGTATCGAAACCGGCGCCGACAGCGTCAACGATCCGGCCATGGGGGGGCCGGCGCGGCTGCAGCAGGACGACCCCGTGGTGATCGGCGCGCTGGGTTGAGTGGCCGTGCCAGGTCGAATGTTGCCGCTGGCCAGCGGCAACCATCGCTCCGCAGCACGCCGCTGCGTGGAAGAACGTCGCAACCTCCCTAGCCGGCATCGTGCCTGCCGAATCGACATGCGCCGCTATCGCCGCGTGTCGCTTCGGCAGGCTCACCTTCCAAACCATTCCCGCACTGCGACCGCCACTGCCTTCAGCGCCGCATCGCGTGCAGCATCGTCGACCTTGGCACCGTTCAAGTACGTCGTCAGCAATAGTGGCGGCCGGCCCTTCGGCGGCCAGAGGATGGCGATATCGTTGCGGGTATCGGTGCCGTTGCTGCCGGTCTTGTCGCCGATCTTCCAGTCGCGTGTGAGCCCTGCACGCAGGCAATCGTCGCCGGTACGGTTGTCGATCATCCAGTCGGTCAGCTGCTTGCGCGAGGCAGGCTGCAGCGCACCGCCAAGCAACAGCGTGCGCAGCGTGGACGCCATTGCCGCCGGGGTGGTGGTGTCGCGCGGCTCGCCGGGGGCGAACCCGTTCATCTCCGGCTCGTAGCGGTCACTGCGGGTCTTGGCATCGCCGATGCTGCGCAGGAAGGCGGTCAGGCCGGGCGGGCCGCCGACCAGCGGGAACAACAGGTTGGCGGCCGGATTGTCGCTGTAGATCATGGTGGCCCGGCACAGCTCGCCAACACTGAGCGCGCCGCCGACATGGCCCTTGGTGACCGGGGCATGCTCAAGCATGTCCGAGGCACGGATCCTGACCGCTTGCGCCAGCGTCAGCCTGCCCCGGTCCACCTGCCGCAAGACTGCGGCAGCCAATACAAATTTGAAGGTACTGCACATCGGAAAGCGCTCGTTCTCGCGCTGCCCGAGGCGCCAGCCGGGGGCGCTGCCGAGTAGGCTGATGCCCAGGCGACCACCGGTGCCGCGCTCGATGTCCGCCCACTGCGTCCGCAGCAGGTCGTCCACATTCACTGCCGGGCTGAGCGCCTGCGCGGGCCTGGACGCCGCAGACAGCATGCCTGCGCCGGTTGCGTACAAGAACTCTCGCCGATTCAACATGCGTCTGCCTCCTGGAGGGAGCCCGCAGTATCGATGCGCACAAAGCAGCCGACCATCGCGATGTTTCGATCACAGGCATGAATTGAATTAATCTCTGCGCATGCCACGCCCCCGCCTGCCGCTCAATGCCCTGCGCGCCTTCGAAGCCGCCGCGCGCCACCAAAACCTGACCCGTGCGGCCAGCGAACTGTGCGTGAGCCAGGCCGCGCTCAGCCACCAGATCAAGGCGCTGGAACAACGCCTGGGCACCAGCCTGTTCCACCGCCTGCCGCGCGGCGTGGCGCTCACCGACGAGGGCGCGGCGCTGGCACCAGTGCTGGGCGAGGCCTTCGACCGCATCGCCGCCACCCTGGAGCGCTTCGCCGATGGGCGCTATCGCGAGGTGCTCAGCGTGGGCGTGGTGGGTACCTTCGCCACCGGCTGGCTGCTGCCGCGATTGCCGGCCTTTCATGCCGCGCATCCGGATATCGAATTGCGCCTGTCCACCCACAACAACCGGGTCGATCTGGCCGGCGAAGGGCTGGATCTGGCGATCCGTTTCGGCGATGGCGACTGGCAGGGCCAGATCGCGCATGCGCTGATGGAGGCACCGTTTGCGCCGGTGTGCGCACCCAGCATGGCGCGCGGCCTGCGCACGCCGACCGATCTGGCGCAGCTGCCGTTATTGCGCTCGTACCGCGTAGACGAATGGCCGCAGTGGTTTCGCGCCGCAGGCGTGGCCGAGGTCGCCGCACGCGGGGCCATGTTCGATTCCTCGTTGACGCTGGCCAGCGCGGCGGCGGCCGGTGCCGGCGTGGCATTGCTGCCGCTGCCGATGTTTCGCCAGGATCTGGATGCCGGACGCCTGGTGTGCCCGTTCCCAATCCAGATCGACGCCGGGCGCTATTGGCTCACCCGGCTGCGCTCGCGCCCGGAAGGCGATGCCGATGCGCGATTGCGTCACTGGCTGCAGGCAGAGCAGCAGCGCTCCGGCTGAGCGCTCTCATTGCAGCTCCGTGCTCAGCGGCGCGCGGACGCCGTGATCCCCTGCACCGCCACGCGGCGAAACGCCTCGTACTGCGCCCGATCGGCGAACCAGTGCGGGGCGAACAGCTCGAACAGGCGGTCGTTGTGATAGAGCAGCAGCACGCGGTCGTTTTCGCGGTAGCGGATGTAGTCGGACCACGGCCGGCGCAGCCGCCCGTCCGCCCAGGTGATTTCCAGCCCGGTCTCGTCCCACGCAAAGGTGTAGGTATGCCGCAGCGCAGCCTGCTGGGCGTGCAGGCGCTTGATCCTGCGTGGCAAGCCCCAGGCGTGCAACAGCGCCAGACCGAGCAAGCCGCCACCGCCGCCGCCGATCAATACCGGACCGATGATCTCACTGGCCCCGCTCAGTCGAAGCACTCCTGCCCCGATCAGTAGCAAGACCACCAGGAACACGATCAGGCCTTTGGCCGTGTACCGCGCATGCAGCCGCTGTGCGGCCAGATGGTCTTCCAGACTGATGGTGGCGCTGATCATGCTTGCTACATCCCTGTGCGTGACTCGGTGCATAGCGTAACGCGTGCGCGTTACGCGCTCTCGATCAACTCCATCCACTCCGCTTCCGCCGCGGCCAGCTGCTGCGCCGTCGCCTCACGGTCACGGCCCAGCACCGCCATCTTGTCGCTGTCGGCGTAATTGCCGGGGTTGGCCAGTTCGCGGTCCAGCTCGGCCAGCGCCGCCTCCAGTTCGCCCACGCGTTTTTCGGCGCTGGCCAGCTTGTGCGGGTTGACGGCTTTTTTCGGCGGCAGAGGCTTGGTCGGCGGCGGCGGGGTCGGTGCCACTTCGGCCATCTTCTGCTTGGTGCCCTGCGCGGCCGGGCGGCTGCGCAACCACGCGGCATATTCGTCCAGGTCGCCAGCGAACGGCTCCACCACACCATCGGCCACGCGCCAGAAACTGTCGCAGACCAGGCCGATCAGATGGCGGTCGTGCGAGACCATCACGATGGCGCCTTCGAAATCGCTCAGCGCCTCGGCCAGCGCCTCGCGCATTTCCAGGTCCAGGTGGTTGGTCGGTTCGTCCAGCAGCAGCACGTTGGGCTGCTGCCAGGCGATCAGCGCCAGCGCCAGGCGCGCGCGCTCGCCACCGGAGAAGCCGTCCACCACTTCGAAGGCGCGGTCGCCGGCAAAATTCCATTTGCCCAGGAAATCGCGGAACGCCTGATTGGAGCCATCCGGGGACAGGTCGCGGAAGTGGTCCATCGGCGACTGGCCTTCATGCAGCGATTCCACCGTGTGCTGGGCGAAATAGCCGATACGCAGGTCCGGATGGGCGCTGCGCTCGCCCGCCAAGGGCGCCAGCTCGCCCACCAAGGTCTTGACCAGCGTGGACTTACCCGCGCCATTGGGACCGAGCAGGCCGATGCGGTCGCCCGCTTCCAGACCGAAGCCGACGTCGTGCAGGATGACGGTGGGCGCGTTGCCCCCATCCGCCTTTTGGGCACCTTCCCCCGCACGCGGGGGAAGGGAGGTCGGAGCCGGATAGCCGGCTTCCACATGATTGAGCCGGATCAACGAAAACGGCAGCCGGTTGGGCTGGGCGAACTGGATGCGGAACTCGCGCTCGGCGCGCACCGCCTCGGTGCCGGCCATCTTGGCCAGCCGCTTCATGCGGCTCTGCGCCTGGGTGGCCTTGCTGGCCTGCGCCTTGAAGCGGTCGATGAAGCTCTGCAGGTGCGCGCGCTCGGCCTGTTCCTTCTCGTGCGCGATCTGCTGCTGGCGCAGGTGCTCGATGCGCTGGCGCTCGAAATCGGTATAGCCGCCGACATACAGCTTGGCGGTGCCGCCGTGCAGGTGCAGGGTGTGGGTCGCCACGTTGTCGAGAAATTCGCGGTCATGCGAAATCAGCAGCAAGGTGCCCGGGTACTTGAGCAGCCACTGCTCCAGCCACAGCACCGCGTCCATGTCCAGGTGGTTGGTCGGTTCGTCGAGCAGCAGCAGGTCGCTGGGCATCATCAGCGCACGCGCCAGGTTCAGGCGCACCCGCCAGCCGCCGGAGAACGAGGACACCGCGCGGTGGTGCGTATCGGCCGGGAAGCCCAGGCCGTGCAGCAACTTGCCGGCGCGCGCTTCGGCATCGTAGGCACCCATCTCGGCCATCTTCTGGTGCGCGTTGGCGACCGCCTCCCAGTCCTCGCGGGCGGTGGCCTCGGCCTCTTCCTGCAGCACCGCGGACACCTCGATATCGCCGCCGAGCACGAACGACAGCGCCGGGTCCGGCAAGGACGGGGTTTCCTGCGAGACGCTGGCGGTGCGCACCTTGCCGGGCAGGTCGACATCGCCCTTGTCCGCCTCCAGCTCGCCCTTCACCGCGGCGAACAGGCTCGACTTGCCGGTACCGTTGCGGCCCACCACGCCGACGCGGTAGCCGGCATGCATGGTCAGGTCGACGTTGGACAGCAGCAGACGCTCGCCGCGTCGCATGGAGAAGTTGCGCAGGGAAATCATTGATGGACAGTCCGATAGAACGAAAAGGAATGAGCAGATGAGCAGCATTCCTGCGACGCCATTCTAGCGTTAACGAATAATTAGCGCCTTCAGGTTCGGCGACGCGCCCGCTTCGCACGGCCGTGATCGCCACCCGCCCAGTCTAGTTGGCCCCGCTCGGGCTGCCGTTTTCGGAGTTGTCATGAACATCCCCCTGTCCTGCCTTGCGACCGCCGTGGTCGCTGCACTGCTTGCCTCTCCCGCCCTGGCCCAGACCGCCGCGCCGGCCACCGCCGCCAACACCCTGGACACGGTGATCGTCACCGGCACCCGCGTCTCCGACCGTACCGTGGCCGAATCGCAGTCGCCGATCGACATCATCAGCGCCGAATCGCTGCAGGCCACCGGCACCCCGGAACTGGCCACCGCGCTGGCGCGCGCCCTGCCCTCGCTGAACTTCCCGCGCCCGGCGCTGAGCGACGGCACCAGCGCGATCCGCCCCGCGCAGCTGCGCGGCCTGTCGCCGGACCAGGTGCTGGTGCTGGTCAACGGCAAGCGCCGCCACACCTCCTCGCTGCTCAACCTCAACGGCACCATCGGCCGCGGCGCCGCGGCGGTGGATCTGAACACCATTCCGGTGGCGGCGATCGCACGTGTGGAAGTGCTGCGCGACGGCGCCTCGGCGCAATACGGCTCCGATGCCATCGCCGGCGTGGTCAACATCGTGCTCAAGGGCGCGGAACAGGGCGGCAGCCTGCAGGCCGGCTTCGGCCAGTACTCGGCCGGCGACGGCAGCAACTACGAGCTGTCCGGCGATACCGGCGTGTCCTATGGCGGCGACCGCGGCTGGCTGCACGTGGCCACCCAGCTCAACCAGCAGGATCCCACCGACCGCGCACGCGGCTATGCCGGCGCGCCCAGCGTCTCGCAGCCGGCCGTGGGCCAGAAGGCATTCAAGATCGGCGACCCGGACGTCAATGCGCAGGCCGCCTCGCTCAATACCGAATACCAGTTCAGCGACAGCATCACCGGCTACGCCTTCGCCACCGCCAGCAACCGCGACATCACCTCGTTCGCGTTCTTCCGCGCGCCGGGCAGCAGCCAGAACATCCGCTCGATCTACCCGCAGGGCTTCCTGCCGGAGATCCAGAGCTACGCCAAGGACCGCTCGCTGGTGGCCGGCGTGCGCGGCTCCACCGCCGGCGGTTGGGACTGGGATGCCAGCTACAACTACGGCTACAACCGTATCGATTTCCACACCCGCAACACGCTCAACGTGAGCCTGGGGCCGACCTCGCCCATGTCGTTCTACGATGGCGCGCTGGAGACCACGCAGAACATCGTCAACCTGGACGTCAAGCGCGGTTTCGACTGGGGCCTGGCGTACCCGGTGACCGTGGCCTTCGGTGCCGAGTACCGCAACGAGAAGTGGAACCAGTCGCCGGGCGAAGTGGGCTCCTACTTCCAGGCCGGCACGCTGGCCGGCGGCGCACAGGGCTTTGGCGGATTCGCGCCCAGCGTGTCCGGGCAGTATTCGCGCGACAGCTACGCGGTGTACGCCGACATCGAAGCCGACTTCACCGACAAGTTCTCCGCCGGGCTTGCCGGACGCTATGAGGACTACAGCGATTTCGGCAGCCAGGCCTCGGGCAAGGCGTCGGCGCGCTATGCGTTCACCGACAGGATCGCACTGCGCGGCACGGTGGCCTCGGGCTTCCGCGCGCCGTCGCTGGCGCAGCAGTATTTCCAGTCCACCAGCACCACCTTCCTGGCCGGCAACCCGAACCCGTTCGAGATCCGCACCTTCCCGGCCGACAGCGCGGTGGCACGCGCCTTCGGCGCCGAACCGCTGGATGCGGAGACCTCGCTGTCCTACAGCCTGGGGCTGGTGCTGCAGCCCACCGATGCGCTCTACCTCACCGTGGATGCGTACCAGATCGATGTGGACGACCGCATCGTGCTGTCGTCCAACCTCACCGGCACAGGCGTGCGCACGCTGCTGGAATCGCAGGGCATCTTCGGCATCAACGGCGGGCGCTACTTCACCAACGCGGTGGACACGCGCACGCGCGGCGTGGACGTGGTGGGCAGCTACCGCTGGCAGCTGGCCGCCAGCACTGTGGACCTGACCGCCGGCTACAACTACTCGGAAACCGAGGTGCGCCGCGTGGCCGCCAACCCGGCGGCGCTATCGGCCAACGGCTTGAGCCTGGAGCGTATCGACCGCACCGAGCGCGGCCGCATCGAAGAAGGCTTCCCGCGCGACAAGTTCCTGCTCAATGGCAGCTGGAATTCCGAGCACTGGACGCTGGCGCTGGGTGCCACCCGCTACGGCAAGTACAGCACGCGCCCGGCGGCGGCGATCAACGACCAGACCTTTGGCGCCAAGTGGGTGGTGGATGCGTCGGCCAGCTACAAGGTGGACCGCTGGACGCTGACCCTGGGCGCGGACAACCTGCTGGACGAATATCCGGACGAAAACAACTTCGCCAACTCCACCAGCGGGCAGTTCCCGTACAGCAACTTGTCGCCGTTCGGCTTCAACGGTGCGTACGTGTACGGGCGTATCAACTACCGCTGGTAAGCGCTGCGTCCCTGCAGAGGCGCTGCGCAGCCAGTTGGGGCAGTCGTGAGGTCGGTGGCGGTGGTGCCGACCTCGATTTGGGCCAGCTGCGGTCGAATGCGTGAGGTGTGGGTGCGGCTTCGAGCCGGGCGCGGGCATGAAGCGCGTCCGGAGCCAAGGTGGTCGTTCCTCGGTGCCTGGCTGGCGCATCGCAGCGGCCGCGCACGGTCAATGCCTGCAAACCCTGCATAGCGACCGCGCCCGTCCTGACGATCGCGCATTGGAGTTCAGCCGATGCGTGCGTCTTGCATCGCCAGCAATCTGGTTCCGCCAAACGCCCCGGCTTGCCCGGGGCGTTCGCGTTGTGTCGCGCGCCTGCCATGCGTGCGGGCGATCACGACCGTCCTGCATACGCACCGTCTGCTTGGCAGGTGGCAACCAGGCGCTGCAGGTACGACTTGCGGCCGGCGCCATGATGGGCTCGCCAGGCCACGCTGCACCCTGCAACGCGCAGCCGAGCCGCAGCCTACGGACCACGCCGATGCCCGTGACGATACCTGCGCCGGCTCCGTGCTATCACGCGGACTCCTCATGATTGCCGGAGCATGCAGATGGAAGCATCGCAGTTGAGCCGTGGCCGCCTGATCGATCACTTGCACCTGGTGGTGCAGGACCTGGCTGCAAGCCGGCGCTTCTATCACGCCGTGCTCGGCGTGCTAGGCGTGCCGATCGGCGGCGAAGGCGAAGGATTCTTCTGGGCCGACGAACTGTTCGTATCCGACCGCGACACCGTGGCGCAGGGCGTGCTGACCGGCCGCCATCACCTGGCCTTCCAGGCCCGCGACGTCGCCATGGTACATGCCTTCCATCGAGTCGCCCTGGCGCACGGCGGTCGCGACAACGGCGCACCGGGCCTGCGCCCGTATCACCCCAGCTACTACGCCGCCTTTGTGCTCGATCCGGATGGCAACAATATCGAGGCGGTCTTTCATGGCCCTGCGCAACGCAGCGCCGATGCGGTGCAGATCACGTTTTGATGCACAACTTTCATAACTGGTATCGAGATCCAAAATGGGGCGACGCAATGCGTTGCTCCAGTTGGGGATATGCAACCGACGCCTCACTTTGGTGCACGATGACAACGTTGGCATCAGCATATGTTCGATGACAGTTGCATGCGCAACGTAACCAAAATTTGACATGCGGTTACGCGTGGTTAATGGTTGAGAACGCACCGCAGCTGCCGCCACGGACGCGGCCTGGGAGGGGGCCCACTGCGCTGCATCCGTTCCCCACTCGGAGTTGTCACCGCATGAATTGCAAGTCCAGTCCACTCGCAGTCGCTGTTGTTGTCGCCTTGTCGTTTTCCGCTTCAACCGCAGTTGCGCAGTCGCAGGCTCCTGCCCAGAAAACCCTCGATACGCTGATCGTCACCGGCACCCGCGTGGCGGACCGCACCGTGGCCGAATCGGCATCGCCGATCGACATCATCTCGCCACAGGCACTGGAATCGACAGGCACCACCGAGTTGGCCACCGCGCTGTCACGCGCGATCCCCTCGCTCAATTTCCCCCGACCCGCCATCTCCGACGGCTCGGACGCGGTACGCCCTGCGCAGCTACGCGGCCTGTCGCCCGACCAGGTGCTGGTGCTGGTCAACGGCAAGCGTTATCACAGCACCGCGCTGATCAATCTCAACGACACCCAGGGCCGCGGTTCCTCGCCGGCCGATCTCAACACCATCCCGATCGCCGCGGTGGAGCGCATCGAAGTGCTGCGCGATGGCGCGTCGGCACAATACGGCTCGGACGCGATCGCCGGCGTGATCAACGTGGTGCTCAAGGGCAGCGGCGAAGGCGGCAACGTCAATGGCCGTTACGGCAAGTACAGCGCCGGCGACGGCGAGCAGTACCAGCTGTCCGGCGATGCCGGCTTCAGCTTCGCCGGCACCGGCAAGGTGCACCTGGCCGCGCAGGCCGGGCATTCGGACCAGACCAATCGCGCGCTGCCGTTTCAGGGCCGCGTGGAGCAGCGCTATGGCGATCCGGAGATAGACCAGGGCGCCATCTCGTTCAACGGCGAATACAGCCCCACCGATTACCTCACCTTCTACTCGTTCGGCATGGTCAGCCGGCGCGAAGTGCTGTCCAACGGCTATTTCCGTTTCGCCGGCGACAACCGCAACCGCCCGGAAATCTATCCCGACGGCTTCCTGCCGCAGATCTACAACGTCAGCAAGGACGTGTCGTGGGTGGGCGGCCTGAAGACCTCCACCGAAGGCGGCTTGAACATCGATCTGAGCTACAACTACGGCCAGAACAATCTCACCTTCGATGTGCGCAACAGCTTGAACAACAGCCTGGGGCTGGCCAGCCCCACCGACTTCCATGCCGGTACGCTGGAAGTGACGCAGAACGTGCTCAATGCCGACTTCACCAAGACGCTCGATTGGGGCTTGGCCTACCCGGTCACGCTGGCCTTCGGCGCGGAATGGCGCGGGGAGAAATTCAACCAGTCGCCGGGCGATGCCGCGTCTTCGGCCAACGGCGGCATTCCCTCGGCAGCCGGTACGCTGATCCCGGGCGCGCAGGTGTTTCCCGGCTTCAAGCTCTCCGATGCCGGGTACTACAACCGCAACAGCCACTCGGCGTACGTGGACCTGGAAGCGGACCTGACCGAGAAGCTGTCGGCCGGCCTGGCCGGGCGCTACGAGAAGTACAGCGACTTCGGCGACACCGCCACCGGCAAGCTGTCGCTGCGCTATGCCTTCACCGACAAGGTGGCGCTGCGAGCCACCGCTTCCACCGGCTTCCGTGCGCCATCGCTGCAGCAGCAGAACTTCCAGTCGATCGCCACCCAGTTCCTCAACGTGGCGCAGCCCAACGGCACGGTGACCGCGATTCCGTTCGAGATCGGCACCTTCCGCACCGACAACCCGGCGGCCGTTGCGCTCGGCGCCGAACCGCTCAAGGCCGAAGAGTCCAAGAACTACGGCCTGGGCGTGGTGCTGCAGCCGGTGGACAACCTGTATATCACCGTCGACGCCTACCGTATCGATATCGATGACCGCATCGTGCTGTCGGAGAATCTCACGTCCACCGCGGCGCGCAATTATCTGCAGGCCAACGGCTTCCCGGGTATCGGTGGTGGGCGCTATTTCACCAACGCGGTAGACACCAAGACCCAGGGCGTGGATGCGGTCGGCACCTATCGCTGGGCCCTGGACGGCGGCAGCGCGGAGCTGACCACCGGCTACAACTACAACAAGACCGAAGTCGAGCGCATCGCCGCCAACCCGGCTGCACTGGAAGCCATCGACCCGGGTGCAGTGCGCATCGGCCGTGCAGAACTGGGCCGTATCACTGAAGGCACGCCACGCGACAAGTTCTTCCTGGGCGGAACCTGGTCACCGGGTAACTGGTCGTTTACCGGCACCGCCACGCGCTGGGGCGAGTTCACCACCTTCGGCACCAATGCCGGCAGCGACCAGACCTACGCGGCCAAGTGGACGCTGGATCTGGCCGCGTCCTACAAGCTGGGCGCGTGGAACTTCACCGTCGGCGGCGACAACGTGCTCAACGAATATCCGGATCGCCAGCAGGCCGGCCTGGGCACGCGCAACTACCTGCCTTACAGCAGCGCCTCGCCGTTCGGATTCAATGGCGCGCTGGTGTATGCCAACGTGAACTACAAGTGGTAGATCGCATGCGCCGGTCGGTAACGACCGGCGCCTGTGTGTTGCCGCAACGCTTCAGTACGCCCTGGCGAGGTCACGTTCCTGGCGGATCGCACACCCGTGCGTCATGCCGGACCGAGGCGCGCTTGCACCGTTCCCGGCAAGGATGCGCTCAGCAAACTGCGCAAGGCGCCACACCGCGCCTTGCCGATTGCTGTCATCTTCGCGCACGCCGCTTCCGCACCCCGGAAGCATCGGTGCGCAGGCATGACCGATTACCCCTACGCAGTTGCATTCCCCCGGCATTCACCGTGCCTCGTCGCTGCGTCCATCGTCCCCTTTGAGCCTTGATTCCCATGCACACCTCCAACGCACTCTCGCTGGCGATTTCAGTCGCACTGACCGTCTGCTCCTTCGCTGCCAGTGCGCAGTCGCAATCGACCCAGCCGCAGAAGACCCTGGACACCCTGATCGTCACCGGTACGCGCGTCAGCGACCGCACCGTGGCCGAATCCGAATCGCCGATCGACATCATCACCGAGCAATCGCTGCAAGCCACCGGCGCCACCGACATCGCCACCGCGCTGGGCAAGCTGCTGCCGTCGCTGAACTTCCCGCGCCCGGCGATTTCCGACGGCAACGATGCCGCGCGCCCGGCCACCTTGCGCGGCCTGTCGCCGGATGCGGTACTGGTGCTGGTGGACGGCAAGCGCTATCACACCTCTTCGTTGATCAACTACAACCCCTACGTGGGCCGCGGCTCGGCGCCGGCGGATCTGAACTCGCTGCCGATGTCGGCGATTGCGCGCATCGAAGTGCTGCGCGACGGCGCCTCGGCGCAGTACGGCTCCGATGCCATCGCCGGCGTGGTCAACATCGTGCTCAAGCACGGCGCCGATGCGGGCAGCAACAGCGTGTCGATCAACGGCGGGCTCATGGACAAGGGCGATGGCGCGCAGAACGGCATCGACGGCTCGATCGGGCTGCCGTTCGGCGGCAGCGGTGGCGATGCGGCCCCAGGCTGGGTGCGGCTGTCCTGGAACTACCAGAACACCATGGACACTAACCGCAGCGAGAACACCAACCGCGCCACCACCATCGCCGGTGCGGCCAATCCCAGCGGCGTGCCCTACCAGCGCCACGGCGATCCGGATTCGACCTTCTACCAGGGGCTGGCTGCCTTCGGCTACGACTTCTCGCCGAACGTGGAGCTCTACGGCCATGTCAGCGCGAGCCGGCGCGAGGTCACCTCCAACGGTTATTACCGCGCCTTTGATAACACCAGCCGCAACGTGCAGGCGGTATATCCGAACGGCTTCCTGCCGCAGATCTACAACCCGGTCAACGACCGCTCGGCGGTGCTGGGGCTGAAAGGCACCACCGCGGGCGAATGGAACTGGGACGTGTCGGCCACCTATGGCAAGAACGACATGAGCTTCAATATCCTCGACAGCATCAACACCAATCTGTACTGGACCACCGGCAGCTCGCCGACCCGCTTCAACGCCGGCGGCTTCGAGACCGAGCAGGGTGTGGTCAACCTGGACATCAACAAGTCCTTCGACTGGGGGCTGGCCTACCCGGTCAATGTCGCCTTCGGTGCGGAGCATCGCCAGGACCGCTACGAGATCACCGCCGGCTCGCCGGACTCTTACTTTTTCGACCCCAGCACCATCAACCCCGATACCGGCGCGCCCTACCCTGGCGGCGCACAGGTGTTCTCCGGTCTGGAGCCGTCGGTGGCCGGCCGATTCGGCCGCCACAGCAATGCGGTGTACGCGAACCTGGAAGCGGATCTGACCGACAAGCTCTCCGGCGGCATTGCCGGCCGCTTCGAGAACTACAGCGATGCCGGCTCCACGCGCTCGGGCAAACTGTCGGCGCGCTATGCCTTCACCGACACGTTCGCGCTGCGCGCCACCCTCTCCAACGGCTTCCGCGCGCCCTCGCTGGCGCAGCAGAACTATGCCTCGGTGGTGACCCTGATCCAGGACGGCGAGCTGGTGCAGGTTGGCACCTATCGCACCTCCGATCCGGTGGCCGTCGCCTTGGGCGCGCGTCCGTTGAGCCCGGAAAAGTCCACCAACTACAGCCTGGGCGGCGTGTGGCAGCCCACCGCCAACTTCACCTCAAGCCTGGACGTGTACCAGATCCGCATCTGGGACCAGATCCTGTATTCGGACCAACTGCAGCTAGCGCAGCCAATCGGCCAGGTGGCGGCGGTGCAGTTCTTCGTCAACGGCGCCACCAGCCGCACCCGCGGCGTGGACTGGATCAACAGCTACCAGGCCGACCTGGGCAGCTACGGCAGGCTCAACCTGAGCGCCAGCGCCAACTACAACAAGACCAGCATCCTGGAGTTGTCCAACCCCAACTTCGGCCGCGCCAGCCAGGGCCTGCTCACCGATGCCACGCCGCGCACCAAGTACATGGCCGGCGCGGATTGGTCGATCGGCGGATTCGCGCTGAACTTCAATGCCACCCGCTACGGCGCGATCAAGCGCATCAGCGACCCGGCCGACGGCAGCCAGGACCAGACCTACGACGCACGCTGGCTGCTGAATCTGGCCGCGAGCCAGACCTGGAACGCCTTCACCTTCACCGTGGGCGCGGACAACCTCACCAACCAGTACCCGACCAAGGCGCAGCTGACCACCGCCTACGACGATCGCGCCGGCGGCCTGCAGTACTCGTCGCTGTCGCCGTTCGGCTTCAATGGCCGCTACTGGTATGGCCGGGTGACCTACCGGTTCTGATCGGGGAGTTGGCTGCCTGCGCCGATCAACTGCAATCGGTCGGCGCAGCGCGGGCGTGAGCATCGCCACAGTACCGGCGGTGCCTACCCGTTCCCGTTTCGGCCACCGGCGCGCACGCACGCGCGGGGCAGGCCGTGCGGCGGAGCTGCATTACCAGGAGACTGGCAAGGCATCCACGCCTCGCAGATTGGATCGATCGTTCCAGGTCAATGCATCGAGCTGTTCCAGGCGCAGGCCTGGCAGGTGCTCGAACAACGCCGCCAGCGCGGCCTCCATCTCGATCAACGCAAGCCGGTTGCCCAGGCAGTGGTGGATGCCTCCACCAAAGGACATCGCACGCCCCTGCTGCCGCCGCAGATCCAGCAGATGCGGGTCGGTGAACTGCAGGGCATCGTGATTGGCGGCGCCGAGAATCAGGTACACCAGCGTGCCTTCCCGCAGCGGCACGCCCTCGATCTCGAACTCCTGCAACACCGAGCGCGTGACCATCTGCACCGAACTGTCGTAGCGCATGCATTCGAGCACCGCATTGGGAAGCAATGCCGGATCGGCCCTGAGCATCGCAAGTTGCGCGGGATGCCTATGCAGGGCGATCAGCGCATTGCAGATCATGTTGGAGGTGGTTTCGTGGCCGGCAAAGAACAGCAGGATCACGTTGGAGACGATTTCGTCCGTGCTCAGGCGGTGCCCCTCGCTTTCTGCGCGGATGAAGCGGCAGATCAGGTCGTCGCCTTCGCTGCTGCGCCGCTGTTCGATGACCTCGTGGAAGTAGCGTTCCAGCTGCAGGTAGGCCGCCGTGGTGGCCTCGAACTCCTCGCGGATCAAGGTCGGGTCGAAGGCCTTTGCCAGCGCGCTGGTTGCATCGCCCAACATGGCGGCGTCGGCAGGATCGATGTCCAGCATGCGGCAGATGATGCTGATCGGCAGCGGAAACGCGAAGTCACGCAGCAGATTGCAGTGGCCATCGGCACGGAATGTGGCGATCAGCTCGGCGGCGGTCTCGCTGGCCACCTGGCGCATGGATTCCATGTGCCGTGCAGTGAAGGCCTGCGTCATCACTCCACGCTGGCGCGTGTGCGCGGGCGGGTTGGCCATCAGGAACATGCGGCTCAGGCCCTGGAACAGCGGCATCTCCGGCGCGTCCTCGCCGTGGCGAAGACGAATGCTTTCCAGATAATCGCGGCCGACGCGCCGGTCGCTGAGCAGGCTGTCGACCACGCGGTAATGGCCGGTCATCAGGCGGCGTTCGGCCACTTCCACCAAGGGTCCTTCGGCGCGCAGGCGCGCATAGGTGGGATACGGATCCTGGCGGAACTGCGGTGTTGCAAGATCGCTGAGGTGCATGGCCTGGGCTCGTAGGGCCTGGTCGCGGCGACGCGCGACACGGCGTTGGCTTGGGAAGTGTGCGGATCGCTTGCGCAATGCAAGGCCGGCATTGTCGGACCTCGCCTCGCACGCGCCCTGCCCAGGCGCGAAGCCCTGTCGTCAAACTTGAATGGACCGATCGCGTCGGCGCGATGGCGTCATCGAAGGCATGGATGGAGGGCATCGCGCAGGCACGTTGCGATGGCAGACACCGTGGCCCGGAGAGCTGCACGCCACCACTCGCCCCAGAAGCGGCCGCGGCCATTGCACAGGCTGACATCTTCGCCGCAGCGACCACGGGCGACATGCGCGCAGCAATTGCGTGCGCTCGCTCATGCACATGTGTTTTCGCCTGGAGACCCGATCTGCGCCTGGTGACGTTGCGCAGCCCTGCGACACAGCGCTGCACGTGCGTGGTCGATGCCGGCGCGTGTGCACTCCGGCGCGTGGGTGATGCTCGCTGCGACCGCAGCTGCGTCCTTGACCGCACTCCAGCGACGCGCTGCAACCACGCTCGCCATGCAGGCTGCGTCGCATGTCGCATCGCGTTAATCATGCGCTGTGTACTATGGGCGTCCGGCCAACCGGACCATGCGGTCCTGTTCCCTCGCGCCGGCCCCCAGCGACGATTCACGCAATGCCCGCAGGCGACGCCCGGCGCAGTGCCGTTGGCTGGACACGCCCTCATCGTTCTTCCGGACACGCTCACAACGGATTGGAATGCATCACGACACCAGCCTCATCGACATCATCGCCGTCGGCCTCGCGGTCGCCTTCATCCTCGGCACGCTCGCACAGAAGGTGAAGCTCTCGCCGCTGGTCGGCTACCTGCTGGCCGGCGTGTGCGTCGGGCCGTTTACGCCGGGCTTCGTGGCCGACCAGACCATGGCCAACCAGCTGTCCGAGCTGGGTGTGATGCTGCTGATGTTCGGGGTGGGCCTGCACTTCTCGCTCGAAGACCTGATGGAAGTGAAGTGGATCGCGGTGCCCGGTGCGCTGGCGCAGATCGTGGTGGCCACCCTGCTCGGCTGGGCGCTGGCCTGGAGCATGGGCTGGCCGCTGATCCACGGACTGGTCTTCGGCCTGGCGCTGTCGGTGGCCAGCACCGTGGTGCTGTTGCGCGCACTGGAAGAACGCCGCCTGCTCGACACGCAGCGCGGGCGCATCGCGGTGGGTTGGCTGATCGTCGAAGACCTGGTGATGGTGCTGGCGTTGGTGTTGTTGCCGGCGCTGGCGGATGTGCTCGGTAGCGCTGCGCCGGCGACGGCGCACGATGGGCAATCGCCCTCGCTGCTGGCCGCGCTGGGCGTGACCTTGCTCAAGATGGTGGCATTCGTCGCGGCGATGCTGGTGATCGGCCGGCGGGTGATTCCATGGTCGCTGGAAAAGGTGGCGGCCACCGGCTCGCGCGAACTGTTCACCCTGGCCGTGCTCGGTATCGCGCTGGGGGTGGCCTTCGTCTCGGCCAAGTTGTTCGGCGTGTCGTTCGCGCTGGGCGCGTTCTTCGCCGGAATGCTGCTCAAGGAGTCCGAGCTCAGCCACAAGGCCGCCAGCGACTCGTTGCCGCTGCGCGATGCGTTCGCGGTGCTGTTCTTCGTGTCGGTGGGCATGTTGTTCGACCCGATGATCCTGATCGCCCATCCCTGGCAGGTGCTGGCGACCTTCCTGACCATCACCGTGGGCAAGTCGTTGGCGGCGTTCCTGATCGTGCGCGCCTTCGGCCACCCCACCGGCACCGCGCTGACCATTTCCACCAGCCTGGCGCAGATCGGCGAGTTCTCCTTCATCCTGGCCGGGCTGGGCGTGCAGCTGGCGATCCTGCCCGAGACCGGGCGCGACCTGATCCTGGCCGGCGCGCTGTTGTCGATCGTGGCCAACCCGTTCCTATTCTCGTGGCTGGATCGCTGGCAGGCCCGGCAGATCCAGGACGCGCCGGCTGCAGTGGAGCCGGAGTTGCCGCCCGGCCCGCCACTGCCGGCCGAGGGCCATGCCATCGTGATCGGCTATGGCCGCGTGGGCAGCGCGCTGGCGCAACTGCTGCGCAGCCGCAGCGTGCCGGTGCTGGTGATCGACGACAACGGCGAGCACGTGGCCAAGGCGCATGCGGCCGGCATTCCCGGCATCCGTGGCAGCGCCGCCGCCGACCGGGTGCTGGCCGAGGCACGCCCGGAGCATGCCAAGATCGCGATCCTGGCGATCCCGCAGCCGCTGGAAGCGGGCGAAGCGCTGGCCAAGCTGCGTGCGATCAACCCATCGCTGACCCTGCTGGCGCGCGCGCACAGCGATGCGGAAGTGAAGCATCTGCTCGACCACGGCGCAGACGGCGCCGTGCTGGCCGAACGCGAGCTGGCCTATTCGCTGGCAGAGATGGTGATGTCCACCCCACCGTATCGGGCGTTGCGCGTGCCGGCGTCGTGATGCGGGCTACCGTCCACAACGCCACCACCCGTTGACAAGGCGCGCGCATGCCGGCGTGCGCCTTTCAGGACGCGATCCTCCGGATTGCAGCGGCCCCGGATTGCCATGGGCGATGCATGCCAGGTTGCCGCCGCCCTCAACGTGGCTTGACGAGCCGATACTGACGACGGTCACCAAAGGCCACCCCCCTGGTTTCCACATTGGCGCATAACTGCCCGCCACACAACGTCACGTCGGCGGCGTTGTAGGCGCGCAACAGGTCGGCGCGCAACTGATTGTCGCGAATATCCTGGCGATACTGAGTCAACAACCATCCACCACCGCCCAGCAACAGCAGCAGGCTCCCCAGGACAACCGCCGCGCCTTTCCATAGCAGCAGGCGCTGCCCGCGTTCGATGCGCTTGAGTTGATCGGACAAAGACTGCGCGCCTTGGCCGATCAAGCCACCGGCTTGCTGCAGCCGCTTCTCGAAGCCGGCGACGGGTTGATCCAGTCCCTGCTGGATGCTTCGAATCAAGGTGTCGGGCACGCGCTGCAGCGTCTGCTCGGCCGAACGGGTGACCACATTGGGCAACGACTGGGCCACCTGCTCCAACTGCTGCGCAAGGCGGCGTTGCAGTTGCTCCAATTCGGCGCATCGGCGCTCGAACTGTTCCATCAGGGAAGCGGTCTTGCTGACCAGCGCCATCGGGTCTTGTGCGTTCATCAATGCGTCCTGGCTTCGTGGTGATGACGCCTACAGGCTGCGCGCGCCGGCACGCATGGTTTCCTGCTGTTGCAGTTCGGCCTGCTGCCGCTGCGCCTGCATCGCTTGTTGCGCCGCCTGCTGTTCCTGCTGGTTCACCGTCTCGACGGCATCGGCGCGCAAGGCGCGGCCAGGCGCGGCCAGGCGGTTCGTTGGCCAGGACCTGTGTCATTTGACGGAACCGATCACGGTCGCCGTTCTGTGCGGCGGCCAACATGCGGTCGAGAAAAGCACTCGGGTCGTCCTGCAAGGTCGGCGACCTGCCGCCGTATGTCGGCGACGCCCCACGCACATCGTGCGCATCCTGTTTGAGCGGCACCTGCCACTCCTGCGGCGCATGGCTGCGCTCGCGCTCCTGCCGAAGTTGCTGCATCTGCTGCTGCCAACTTGGCGCATCCATTTCCCGACGCCCGGCCCCCGGCTCCAACGGACCACGCAGGTGATCGATCCCATCGCGGGCCAGACCGGGAATTCCGCGCGAATACAGCGTCACCCCCGCCCGCAGCGTTTCCACGTCATCGCGATACTTCTCAATCATCGGCGCGTGCTGCTGCGCAAGCTGCCGTGCTGCGGGGTCTTCCAACACGGAACGATCCGGCTTGCCACTGCCGTCGACTGGAAGGAAGTTGTGCATGCGATGCGACTCGCCCAGCTTGATTGCAGCGGACAACGGATCACGGGCATCCAGCACCCTATTATCGTTGGTGTAATCAGCGCTCTTCAGCGTGGCGATCTCTTGGGGCGTAGCGTAGATCTCGACCCGCCCGTAATGTCGGCTGGCGGCGCTGACCGCATCGCCGGCCATGACGTGATTGATCACTGCCTCGCCGCCCTCTGGAATTCGCCGATCAAGACTATTTGCACCATAAGCATCGAAGGTTTGCCCTCTCAAACCGAAATGGTGCGCGGTGACCTGCGCCAGATCGCCACCCAGGGAATGACCTGCAACGGTCACTTGGGGGGCTGGTTGGCCGGTCTTGATGTGCTTTTGCTCTGCATAATCCAATGCACGTCGAGTAAAGTCGATGGCGTCGGCAACCTGTGCGTTATGACGCGCCACCACCATACCTCCATCGGCCAATGCGCCATCTTGCACTGGCTGGCGATCAAACTCGCTTCCTCGGTGAACAACCACTACTTCACCCGTGTCAGCCCTCTCGTAAATCACGCCTTGATAGCCCGATGGCTTATCCACATATTCTAGCCGCCGGTAAGGCAAGCCACCGATGTCCACAATAGCGCTTCTCTTCCCGGTTTCTCTTGGCTCGTCATAAGCATCGCGCGTTAGCGCGGCGTACTGCTGGCTGGTTAAGCTCATGGAACCACCTTCCGCGCATTAAACGTTACCCGAAACAAGCTGCTTCGATTCGGCTTCGCATACTTTTCAGCATACTCTTCGCCAGTATCTGGATAGCCACCTACTTTACTCCTAGGATATCCACCTGACCAAAAAAACGTAGTTTTCGCTTTGCCGTCAATGAAATATTTTTTTTCCAGGCTAGGCATGAAATCTGTCTCCGCCTTTTCACCCGTTGCCTTTAGCGAAGCACCCAGCCCCCCAAAATCCCAGCGACATATACCTTTTCCGTAATAGTCAGCATCAACCATGCCGTCGACATAGACGATCGCGACATAAGTGGCGTCGTTGATTTTTTGGAAAGCGATAGGGATTGCATCTTCCTTGGGCTTTGTCGACATTCCCAGTGAATGATCAAACGGCGCACATTCATCGCGATTTGTCATGTCATAAAAAGCCGTACCTGACACTGCCTCAAACGGTCCTGGCGCATTCTCGATGGTCATGGTGATCCGATAGGCCTGCTTGGGGTGCGGGTTCTTCCGATAGATCGGGTCGCCTTCAGCGTCGCGGGTTTGCACGTCCCTGGACTGCATGGCCGTCTCCTTCGCGCCGCAAGCGCACAGGAAGGTCGCTAACGACACGCATAGCAGTGCGGCTGATGTGCGCTTCATGAGGGAATGGGCAAGAGCTGCCTTGTCTTTATAAAAACTACGTCGTTTTTTAAGCGGCAACAAGCTTCATTACGCGCGATGGATCCCCCGGATCGAGAACATCCCTCGACAATTCCGCCCCTGCCAAGGGAGTGACAGGTTCCCTGGTTACCGAAAGTTCCCTAAAGACACACTTGATAATCATTCCCATCAAGCGCAGGATGAGCGCCCGTTTCCCTGGCGGCCTCTTCCATGGCATGTGCAGTCGGCCTTCTCAATGCGTTGCCCAGCGTGCAGCTGTGCGAGTTGCTGGGCCGTCTGGGCTATGCGTTCGTGGTGCTGGATCTGGAGCATGTACTGCGTGCCCCCGATGAGCTCGAACACGCCATCCGCGCCTGTGAGCTGTCCGGCTGCGAGGCGTGGGTGCGGGTGCCGGAAGCGGACGAAAAACTGATCGGCCGCGTGCTGGATGCCGGCGCACGCGGCATCGTGCTGCCTCGCGCCGAATCGGCCGCGCAGATGGCACGGGCCGTAGCTGCCGCACGCTTTCCGCCGCTGGGCCGGCGCGGCATCACCGGCGGCCGCGTGACCGGCTTCGGCAACGTCGATCTGGACACGTACATCGCGCAAGCCAACCGCGACATCCGCATCGTGCCGATGATCGAAAGCGCCGCCGGCATTGCCGCGCTGCCGGAGATCGTGGCCGTGCCGGGCGTGGCGCTGGTGATGGAAGGCGCGCTGGATCTGGCACTGGACCTGGGCGTGGGCCCGCAGCCCACGCACGCGCAGGTGTGGGAATTGCTGCTGCAACTGCATGCGCAGTGTCGCGCCGCCGATGTGCCGTTCTGCCCCAATCCCCGCACCGATGCGCAACGCGCGCATTGGCTGCAGCAGCCGGATCTGCGCTGGCTGCTGGCCGGTGAAGACCGCGCCCTGATCCAACGCGCGCTACGCGGCCATCTGGCCACGTTCGACGCACCCGCTTCCCTACCCGCCTGCAGGAGCACGCCGTAGATGTCGACCTTCCGTTTCCACGCCCTGACACTTGCCATCGTGGCGGCCAGCCTGAGCCTGTCGCTGCAGGCGGTGGCCGCCGACGCGCAGGCGACCGACGACGCCGAAGGCCAGACTCCCATCCGTGCGCTGGACGCGATCCAGGTGCAGGGCAGCCTGCTCGGGCGCTCCAAACCCGATGACGTGCAGCGCTATGCCGGCAGCCGCCAGGTGATCGATCGCGCCCAATTGCGCAACGGCGGCAACCGCTCGCTCGACGATGCGCTGCAACGCGTGCCGGGCATCAAGATCTTCGACGAAACCGGCACCGGCGCGCTGCCGCAGATCATGTTGCGCGGCCTGTACGAGAGCCGCAGCGGCCGCGTGCAGGTGCTGGAAGATGGTATCCCGCTTGCGCTGGCGCCGTACGGGCAGACCAGCCTGTCGTTGTTTCCGGTGGGGCTGAACCAGATCGATCGCATCGACATCGTGCGCGGCGGCGCTGCCGTGCAATACGGGCCCAATAACGTGGGCGGAGTGATCAACCTGGTCAGCAAAGACATCCCCAGCGCGTGGAGCACCACGCTGGCGCACAAGGTCACCGCCGGCGGCCAGGGCCAGTTCCTGCAGGACAGCGCGCTCAGCAGCGGCGGTTACCTGACTGACAACCTCGGCATGCAGGTCGATGCCAATCGCACCTGGGGCGAGTACTGGCGCGCGCACAGCGATACCGACATCAGCAACCTGCGCGTGCGCGCGGAGTGGTGGCTGGACGACAGCAAGTTGATCAAGGCCAGCGTGCAGCGCTATCTGGTGGACATGGATCTGGCCGGCGCACTGAGCCCGGCCGACTACCGGCGCGACCCGCGCCAGTCCACGCGACCGCTGGACAGTTTCAATGGCCGTACCACGAGAGCGTCGTTGGGGTATGAGCAGTTGTTCGGAGACTGGGGGCCGCTGAAGGATGTTCGGTTGTCTTGGACCAACTTCAGCGCGCGCAGCAGCCGCAATTTCATCATCGGCATGCGCCAGGCCGCCACCGAAACCTGGCGCTCGGACCTGCCGCCGCAACTGCGCCAGACCGCCCCGCGCGACTTCCGCGTGGTCGGCAGCGAGCCGCGGCTGAGCTGGAACATGGGCACGGCCGGCGGTGTGCGCCAGCAATGGACCGCCGGCGTGCGCGCGGTACGCGAGGACATCGATTTCCTGGTCGGCAACCTGCGCCTGCGCGATGGCCTGTTCACCACAGTGCGCGACTGGCAGTTCGAAGACCGTGCACTGGCAGCCTATGTCAGCAACGCGATCACGCTTCCAGATGAGCGCCTGACCATCACCCCCGGGCTGCGCTACGAGCGCCTGGATTCGCGCTATTTCAACCGTGCCACCGGGGTGCGCACGCTCAACCAGACCCGCGACGTGCTGCCGGGGCTGACGGTGGGCTTCCAGGCCAATGAACAGTGGTTCTTCTATGCCGACGGGCAGCGCTCGCTGCGCGCGCCACAGGTCACCCAGATCATCTTCGGCAACAACCTGGATGCCGAGCTGGCCTGGAATTACGAAGCCGGCACGCGCTACCAGCCCAACGACCGCACCCGTATCCATGTCGGCGCCTACCTGATCGACTTCGATCAGCAGATCCAGCTGGACAACACCACCCGCGTGTTCCGCAACCTGGGCAAGACCCGCCACCAGGGCGGCGAATTAGAACTGCAGTGGAGCCCGGAAAACCTGCGCGCGCTCACCCTCAACGCCGGGTATGCGTATCTGGATGCCAGCCAGGAATCGGGCGCATTCCGCGGCTTCCGGGTGCCGTTCACCTCGCGTAACCAGATCACCCTGGGCGGCAACTACGCGCTCGGTCATACCACGGTCGCGCTATCGGGCTATTACTTCAGCAAGGCCTACAGCGATGCCGCCAACACCGTGCAGGAGAACGCCATCGCCTCGGTTGGCCAGCTGCCCGCCTATATGGTCTGGAACACGCAGGTGAGCCATACGCTGTTCGAACGCGATGGGCAGAAATTCAGCGCATCGTTGGCGATCAACAACCTGTTCGATCGGCAGTACTGGTTCCGCGGCGTGGATACCAGCCCGTGGGGTCGCCAGGCCGCGCCTGGCCGCACGGTCACCGCAGGGCTGGAGTACACGTTCTAGCGCGCAGCAACGCAACAGCAAGGCCTTGCGAAGCGGCCGATGACGACCGCCGCACGCCCGGTCCTTGCCGGCCACTGCAATTGACCGTCGCCGGCATGGCCCACATCTGCGTTATCCAGTGAGAACAACTCTGCAGCGTCCAGGCAGAGGCAGTACACGACCGATGGACAGAGGCATCGGTCGCGCCTGACGGCAACGGCGATCGGTTTGCGATCGCCGTGGAAACAGACCGCGTGCACGAGGCACGCTTCATCGCCGCAGTACGCGGCATTGCGATCGCTGCATCGCAGGCCACCCAACGCCGCACGCGGCGCCAGGCAGCCCGTCCAGTTCCGGTTTTCCCCTACCGCCCTGTCGAACGAGAGCTGCCATGAACGCTGTAAACGACGCCCCCCTGGTGATCCTCACCCATGTCTGCCACCCGGCCATCACCGACGGTTTCCTGCCGGCCGCACACGCGCAAGGCATCCCGGTCTGGTTGCTGACCGACCACCGGCTCGATCACCTGGCCTACTTTCGCGACCATCCCGCGCATGCGCCGCAGCGGGTGATCGAATGCGATGTGTTCAACCCGCTCGGCGTGCTGGACGTGCTGCACGACGCCGAGGTACGCCCGCGCGCCGTCTTCAGCAACAGCGATCACCTGCAGACCAGCACCGCGCTGGTGGCAGCCGGCCTGGGGCTGCCCGGCAAGGACTGGCAGGTGTGCTACGCCGCCAAGAACAAGGCCGCGATGCGGCAGCGCCTGCGCGCGCGCGGATTGCCCTGCCCATGGTTCTGCACGCTGGCGCCCGGTGCCGCACCGCCTGCGCAGATCCCCTGGCCGGTGGTGGCCAAGCCGCGCGAAGGCGTGGCCAGCCTGGACGTGCGCCACTGCGCCGATGCCGTGCAACTGCAGCGCTACCTGGACGAGATCTGGCAGCGTCACCCGCAGCGCAGCGTGTTGCTGGAAGGCATGTTGGTCGGGCCGTTGTTCACCCTGGAGACGCTGGGCGATGGGCACAGCATGCAACCCATCGGCGGGTTCAAGGTGCGGCTGTCGCCGCCACCGCACTTTGTCGAATGCGAGGCGCACTGGGATGGCGACGTGGACACGCCGGCGATCGCGCAGGCAGTGCAGCAATTGCGCAGCTTCGGCGTGAACTTCGGGCTCTGCCACAGCGAATTCATCCTCACCGCCGATGGCCCGGTGCTGGTGGAGATCAACTACCGCAGCATCGGCGACCGCCGCGAATTCCTGCTCGATGCCATGTTCGGCCAGCAGTGGTTCGCTGCCGCGCTGGCGCCGCACCTGGGCCAGCCGCTGCCGCAGCTGCGCAGCGCGCGCGCGCACGCCCTGCTGCGCTACTACGTGGCCGACCACGACGGCGAGCTGGTCGCCGCCAGTGAAGACCGCCGGCATCACGATGCGCATTGCGACGTGCAGTACCGACGCATGCGCGCACCGGGCGAGCGTATCCAGCTGAGCCACTCCAACAAGGACTACCTGGGCGTGCTCAGCGCGCTGGCCAGCGATGCGCAGGCGCTGCAGCAAGCGGTGGTGCAGGCCGAAGCCGGCCTGCAATGGCGTATCGACCGCGCAGGAGCACGCGCATGAGCCTGGCCGCCGACCAGCGTTACATCGCCATCCGCATCATCGATGCCTGCCTGCGCGAAGACCTGCGCGCCATCGTCAGCCGGGGTGCGCCGGCCACGCCGGAGGCGCACCTCCTCGCAGCGTGGCGCGGCGCCGTGCCGGGCGATGGCTGGTGGAAGATCGCACATCTGCCCGACGCCACGTTGTGGCTGCCGATCCATCGCCACGGGGTCCTGCAGGACATCAGCGCCTGCGACGATCGCTGGATCGTGCAGACCGCCGCAGGCGCACTGCTCGAACAGGGCAGCCACGCCTGGCTGCAACGCCTGGGCGCCGGGCTGGATGCGGAGACTCAGCGCTTGCATCGCGCCTACGCCGACGAGGCCGACTGCGCCGCTGCGCATCGCGGACTGGCGCGGCAGGCGTACCACGCGCAGGCACCGGCATTGAACGCTGCCCTGCAGTACGCCGATGCCGCCGAGCGCGCGTATCGCTGCGACCAGTTGGCGAGCTATCGCGACCATCCGTTCTATCCCACCGCACGCGCCAAGGCCGGCCTGGAGCCCTCCGAACTGCGCGACTACGCGCCGGAGTTCGCGCCCAGCTTCGCGCTGCGCTGGCTGGCGCTGCCGCAGGCGCAGCTAAGCTGCACCAGTTCGCCGCCGGCCGAGCTGTGGCCGGCATTCGGCGAGGTGGGGTTGCCGCCCGCGCTTGCGGCCACGCATGGGCTGTGGCCGGTGCATCCGCTGGTGTGGGAGCGGCTGGAGCAACCCGGCTTCGAGCTGCCTCCCGGCGCGGTGCGTGCGCCCCTGCCCTGGCTGGACGTGCGCCCCGGACTGTCGGTGCGCACGCTGGTGCCGCTGCAGCACCCGCAGCTGCACCTCAAACTGCCGATCCCGATGCGGACGCTGGGCGCGTTGAACCTGCGTCTGATCAAGCCTTCCACGTTGTACGACGGGCACTGGCTGGAACGCGCCCTGCGCCTGATCGACGCGCGCGATGCGGCCCTGCGCGGGCGTTGCGTCTTCGTGGACGAATCGCACGGCGGGCACGTCGGGCAGGCCCGGCATCTGGCCTATCTGCTGCGGCGTTATCCGCCACTGGAAGACAGCACGCTGGTACCGGTGGCCGCGCTGTGTGCGCTGCTGCCCGGTGGCCGGCCGATGGCGATCCACCTGGCCGAGCGGTTTGCGCAAGGCGACGTGCACGCCTGGTGGCGCGACTACACCGAGCTGTTGCTTGCGGTGCATCTGCGGCTGTGGCTGCGCTACGGCATCGCGCTGGAGGCCAATCAACAGAACAGCGTGCTCGTGTATGCCCCCGGCCGGCCCACCCGACTGCTGATGAAGGACAACGACGCCGCACGCATCGCCATGCCGCAGCTGCGCGCACAACTGCCGGAGATCGCCGCGCTGGGCCCACTGCACGATGCGCGTATCGCCGTGGACGATGCGCAGGCGCTAGCGCAGATGTTCTGCACCATCGTGCTGCAACTGGATCTGCAGGCGGTACTGGAAGGCCTGGCCGAATGGCAGCCGTCTCTGCACGCGCCATTGCTTGCGCAGCTGCAGCGACAACTGCTGCAGACCCTGGCGCAGCTGGACGCCGAGGGCATCGACACCGCGCCCGCGTATCGCCTGCTGGGCGCGCCACGGCTGCCGGTGAAGTATCTGCTCAGTGCCGGCAGCCTGCTCAGCAAGCAGCTCACCGGCGCGGCCGACATCAACAAGTTCTACGGCGACAGCGCGCCCAATCCATTCGGCACCGCGTTCGCCGCTGCGCAACCATCGCCGCGTCGGCAGGCCGGAGGGCAGCGATGAAGCGCGTGCTGGGCCCGGTGCTGGCGGCGCACTACCTGGCGGCCTTCACCGCGCTGGGCATGCCGCTATTCCTGCCGCAGGTGCTGGCCGACCTGGCGCCAGGCGCGGCGGTGGGCTGGAGCGGCGTGCTGTACGTGCTGCCGACGCTGTGCACGGCACTGACCGCCAGCAGCTGGGGGCGGCTGGCCGATCGCTACGGGCGCAAGCGCTCGTTGCTGCGCGCGCAGCTGGGGCTGGCGCTGGGTTTTGCGATCGCCGGCTTTGCGCCGTCGCTGCCCTGGCTGGTGATCGGCCTGGTCGTGCAGGGCGCCTGTGGCGGCTCGCTGGCGGCGGCCAATGCCTACCTGGCCAGCCAACCGCAGGCCGGTCCGCTGGCGCGTGCATTGGATTGGACGCAGTATTCGGCGCGGCTGGCGATGGTCAGCGCCCCGGCGTTGCTCGGGCTGGCGCTGGCGCTGGGTCCGGCGCAGTCGCTGTATCGCGCGCTCGCACTGCTGCCGCTGGTCGCGTTCGCGCTGACCTGGCGGTTGCCGGCCGACCGACCGCACGTGCGTCCGGGTGCCGCTGCCACTGCGGCGGCGGCCAGTACGACACCCGCGCATGCGGCACCGACGACTCCGGCGCTCTGGCCTGCGCTGCTGCTCGCGCAGTTTCTGTTCTGCTTCGCGATGGTGGTGACGTTTCCGTATTTCATTCCGTACGCACTGGCGCGCGGCGCAGGACACGATGCCGTGGCCGGCCTGCTCTACAGCCTGCCGCATCTGGTCTACCTGGTGGTGCTGCCGTGGTGGCGGCGCGGCGATGGCGAGCTGTGGCTGGTGCCCGGCCTGGCGATGTTCGCGCTGGCCTGCGTGTGGCAGGCGGTGCTGCGCGATCCCATTGCGTTGGCCGGCGCGCGTCTGCTGTTCGGCGTCGGCATGCTGGCCGGCCTGCGCGGGCTCAATCGCAGCCTGGCGCTGCTGGCCAGCGGCCACGGCGCCGGGCGCCTGTTCGGCCGTTTCGACGCCTGCGGCAAGTGGGCCGGCGTGCTCGCCGGCGCGGCCGCGGGTGCGCTGACCCAGGCCGCAGGGACTGCCGCCCCTTTTCTCGCCGCTGCGTTGGCGGCGGCCGCTGCTGCGCTCACCGTCCTGGTGCGCTTTCCTTCGAGGAGACCTGCCGATGTCCCCGCACACGATCAATGACCCCTGGTACGCCAGCATGGCCGACGCACAGGCCTGCACCTGCTGGCTGAACTGCTACCTGCGCGAGTTCGCCATCCCGCAACGCGCCGCCGATTTCGATTACCGCGGGCTGGATCGCCCCGGTCCACGCGTGGCCGAGCAGCGCTGGCTGCGTATCGACCTGGGCGAGACCGGCGTGCTGTGCGTGCGCATCGCCTACGCCGACCGCCTGGGGCGTTGCCGCTTCGCGTCCACGCCTTTCCTCAAGGCCGCCGGCCAGCCCTGGCATAGCCTGGATGCGCCAGCGCTGGCGCGTTGCCTGCTGCAATCGCTGGGCAGCACGCAGGCGGTCAACCCGGAGCTGCTCGCGCAGAGCGCCAACAGCGTGGCGGTCACCGCCGCGGTACTGCGCCAAGCACAGGCCAGCGCACCCACCGGCGAGGCGATGATCGATGCCGAACAATCGCTGCTGTGGGGCCATGCCCTGCATCCCACGCCCAAGAGCCGCGAAGGCGTCGCGCTCGACCAGGTACTGGCCTGCGCACCGGAAGCACGCGCGGCCTTCCAGCTGTTCTGGTTCCGTATCGACCCGCGCTTGTTGCGCACACAGGGCACCGATGTGCGCGCCAGCCTGCGGCAAATCAGCGGCAGCGACGCGCTCTACCCCTGCCACCCGTGGGAAGCGCAACGCCTGCTCGACGATCCGCTGCTGCGCACGCTGCAAGCACGTGGCCTGATCGAGCCGGTGGGGCCTTGCGGCGAGATGCTATGGCCCACCTCCTCGGTGCGCACGCTGTATCACCCGCAACTGGACTATTTCCTCAAATGTTCGGTGCATGTGCGACTGACCAACTGCGTACGCAAGAACGCCTGGTACGAGCTGGAAAGCGCAGTCGCCCTGACCGAACTGCTGGCGCCGAGCTGGCGCACGCTGGCGGCGCAGGTGCCGGGCTTCGATGTGATGCTGGAACCGGCAGCCACCTCGCTGGAGGTGGCGCAGGTGGATCGCGCCCTGCACGACGCCGACCCGCTGGCGGCACGCGCGTTGTCGGAGAGTTTCGGCATCCTGTACCGCAAGGCCATTCCCGCCGCGCAGCGCACGCGCTGGCAGCCGCAGGTGGCCGCGGCCCTGTTCACCTGCGATGCGCAGGGCAACAGCGTCTGTGCCGCACGCCTGCAGGCGCTGACCAGCGCACGGATGGATCGCCACACTTGCACCGTGCTGTGGTTCCGCGCCTATGCCGGGCTGTTGCTGGATGGCGTGTGGAGCGCGTTGTTCCAGCACGGCATTGCGTTGGAACCGCACCTGCAGAACACCGTGATCGGATTTGCCGACGGCTGGCCCACCCGGGTGTGGATCCGCGATCTGGAAGGCACCAAGCTACTCGCCCACCACTGGCCGGAAACACGCCTGCACGGGGTGGGCGAACGCGCACGGCAGTCGCTGTACTACACGCCGGAACAGGGCTGGAACCGGGTGGCCTATTGCGCACTGGTCAACAATCTGGCCGAGGCGATCTTTCATCTCACCGAAGGCGACGCCGTGCTCGAAGCGCGTTTGTGGCAGTGCGTGGGCGCGCTTGCCGCGCGCTGGCAGCAGCGCCATGGTGCGCAACCCGCGCTGCAGGGGCTGATCGATGGCGCGCCGCTGCCGGGCAAGAACAATCTCGGCACGCGCCTGCTGCAACGTGCCGATCGTCAGGCCGATTACACCGCACTGCCCAATCCGATCGCCGCGCTCGCCAGTGCGCGACAGGTGGCCGCATGAGCCTGCGCATCGATAGTGCGGCGTTGATGCACGCGCTGCCGCAGCTGCGCGCCGACAGCGACGGCCCGCTGTGCGCCTATGTCTACGACCTGTCCGCCCTGGACGGGCATGCGGCCTGGATGCGCGCGCAACTGCCGGCGCAGTGCGAGCTGTTCTACGCGGCCAAGGCCAATGCGGAGGCGCCCATCCTGCGCACGCTCGCCCCGCACGTGGATGGCTTCGAAGCCGCCTCCGGCGGCGAACTGGCCTGGCTGCATGCGCAGCAACCGCAGGCGCCATTGCTGTTCGGCGGGCCGGGCAAACTGGACAGCGAGCTGGCCCAGGCCGCCACCCTGCCCGACTGCAGCGTGCATGTGGAAAGCATCGGCGAACTGCAGCGCCTGGCCGCCATCGCTGCGCAGGCCGGCCGCTGCGTGCCGGTGTTCCTGCGCATGAATATCGCCTTACCCGGCGCGCAGAGCACGCGGCTGATGATGGGTGGGCAGCCTTCGCCATTCGGCGTGGATCCAGAAGATCTGGACGCGGCCATGCAGTTGCTGCACGCCAGCCCGTCGCTGCACCTGGAGGGTTTTCATTTCCACCTGATGTCGCACCAGCGCAATGCCGGTGCGCAGCTGCACCTGATCGGCGCCTATCTGCGCACCGTGCAGCACTGGCGGCAGACCTATGCGCTCGGGCCGTTGCGGGTGAACGCCGGCGGCGGGTTCGGCGTTGACTATCTGGCACCGTCCGCCTCGTTCGACTGGGCCGGTTTTTGTGCAGGATTGCCCGCGCTGCTGCGCGAGCACGGTACCGACCTGCGCCTGCGCCTGGAGCCGGGTCGCTATGTCAGCGCCAGCTGCGGCTGGTACCTGATGGAGGTGCTGGATATCAAGCGCAGCCACGGCCAGTGGTTCGCGATCGCCCGTGGCGGCACCCACCATTTCCGCACCCCGGCCGCGCAAGCCCACGATCACCCTTTCCGCGTGTTGCGCGGCGCACGCGACCCGGTGATCAGCGACACGCCGGTCACCCTGGTCGGCCAGCTGTGCACGCCCAAGGACGTGCTGGCGCGCCAGCAACCGGTGGCCGCGCTCGCACCCGGCGACTGCCTGGCTTTTCCGCTGGCCGGCGCCTATGCGTGGAATATTTCGCACCAGCAGTTCCTGATGCACCCGCCGCCGCAGACGGTGTTTCTAAAGGAGGGGCATTGACTTACCGGTTGCGGACGAACAACGCTCAGGCCTGCGTCAGCAGGCTCACAGACAGATGTGCTGTTGCCGCAATTTCCTGAGGTCACTCGAAATTGAGTTCGACCCGCACCATCGTATGGATCTGACCGACGCTCGGGCCGGTTCTATTTCCTCGGTGATCGCCTGATCACTCCCGGAAGGTCGCGAGCTGCTCCCGGAAGATTTGGCCCGGCTGTCGCTCACGCCTGCCAAGCGCAGGAATGGCACCGGATGCTGGAAGCTGCACGCTTGGAACCGTTGCTCAACTGCACCGCGCTCGAACTCGGCACTGAACTTCCTAGGCTTTGACATGAATACTCCTCATGCCCCGAATCGACTTCTTGTCAGTGTCCGTGCAAACGGGGTAGAACTCCCACTGCAATCCTGGAAGGCTAAGCTATGGCCCGTAGCCGCTTGCATGGGGTCGCGACAAGAATTGCACGAAACCGTATGTCAAGGACCAACGAATGGAGAACGATTTCAGATGAAGAATTGGCTGATCGGCTTAGTAGTCACTATGGCATGGACTAGCCCCTGCGCTGCTCAAATCGCCCCTGAGTTGCTCGGGGGCGCGGATCCGAACAAGCCGATGTTCAGCGAATCCTTCTACAAAGGGATTGAGGGCAATTGGGTGCTGGTACGCGAACCCATCAACACCGGTTACCACTGCTCGGTTAATTTCATCACGCCAGATTCCACGTTGTCGCTTCGCGGTCCCGCCGACGCTGGGATGGCGCGAAAGAGTCGTGGCAGTCTTTGGTTCATCAGCGAGGCAATCCCACCGGTGACAAAGCCCGAGATCGCTCCGATCACGTTGTCATCTACCAACTACCCTGCTCAGAATGTTCAGGCCGCCCATGTGAGCATGCCTGGCCAGAGCAGTGGGGCGTTGTTGCTGACCATCGACGTTCAGAAATCGGTGCAGGAAAAGCCGGACAGTAATGAATTCGCCATCCAGCTTCAGGGGAAAGAGGTGTTCCGGTCAAAAGTTGTCCAGTTGCAGCTGGCGTATCGCCAGCTTTCGGCTTGCATGAGCGCGGCTCGAAAATAGACCGTGATTTCAGCCGTTTGGCACGTTCAAGATGTCGGTGCAGGCGCGCCCCATCCCTCTTGTGTCGCCACTTGACTCAACGAAGATATTCACATCGGCAACCCTTAGCATCCCGGCGCTGTCCGGGATCAACACATAGCGGACGTTGCAACTTTTATAACCGCCGCCATCGTAAGTCGCGCCGGTCACGAGATTCTGCCACATGACGCGATTGTCAAAGGCCTGCCCATAAGAGAGCGTCCGCGCGATCCCGGCCTGACGGACAGCTGGGTTGCCGTTCGCGGCGACGACCTCTTGCTCAGTCTTACCCAGCCACACCTGGACCAGGAGCGATTCACTACGCGATAAACGCCTTTTCCCACGGTATTCAGCGGCGATCTGAGTAAAGTCCATATCGGCCTTCATTGCCGCCAGGTTGCCCTGCACCATCCCCTGTGCTTCGGTTACTTGTTGCTGCATTTGGGCCAATTTTGCCGTGAGCGCTGCCGATTCCGCTGGCGTCAGTTTGCGGCCGCTATTGATCGCGGGCTTCGGCACATCGGACCACAACTTTTCCCAGGTAAAGTCGGCAAGCGAACTCATTGACAGTCCATCGGGAACCAGTTCCAGTCCATTCAAACCGATGGCTGCCAGTTTCGGTCGCAATGTGTCGGCCTGAACCACACGATTGACCGACGCAGCTTCTTTGGCGCCGATAATGCTGTCACTGTTGCAGGCTACATTCCATGCCTGTCGCATCGTGAAGCTGGTAGTACTTTGCCAATCGGTGGGCTGGAGATCAATGATCGCCGGATCCTGTTTCATGGCCTTTGCGCCGCTGGCCACCCGGAATTCTACGGAATCCGGCATTTCCAATATGCCGGTTGAATCAGCCTTGCGCTTGGGCGCGCCACGGCCGCGACGACTCGGCTTGGGGCATTTGAACTGGAGTTGATATTCCAGCCATAGGGGCTGGTCGACCGCTTCATAGACCATTGTCAAATCAATCTGACGGATCCGGCTTAGGCCAGGATCCATGACATCATTGATCGGTGTGTGGTCGATCGTCGCGTCATTGGCGTAGACATTGACGCGATTTCCGGCTGCACCTTGCATATCGATCAGAAACTCGCTGGCCCCGACTTGCGTTGCGATGGCCATTATGCCCGCGCCGATTACGAGTTTTGTGATTTGTCGTGTCATGAGCGCTTCCTTACCCGTTATATCAACTCGCGTTCTACCGCGCACGTATACTACTGAGATCAAGACGTTCTCAAAATTTGAGTACGCGATTTTTTAAAGCGCCTGTCGGAAACAGGCGCTTCCAGGTCGATTGTGCTGCAGCGACGTCGGAAATGCTAAGCCTTGTTGCAGAACGCCCCCGTTAGGCTTGTAGACCAAGCGCGGGACTTCTCCAAGTGCCGGGAAGCCACGAGCGACGCCTGTGTTGCACCTGCGCCGGAAAACGCAGCAGGCAACACACGCTGACGGATGCCGATGGCCGCAGCGCCCACGGCCGCTGCGCAGGCGCAAACGATGCGCGGGCCGGGGTCCATCAGTCGGGAGGACGATTGACTGCGCTACAGCACCTGCCTGCTCAACCCGACCACAGCGCCAGCGTCACCAGCACCGCGGTTTCGGTCAGTTCCACCAGGGCGCCACAGGTGTCGCCGGTCATGCCGCCCAGGCGCTGCAGGCAGGCGCGGCGCCAGAGCGCGAACACCACTGCGGTGATGCCGCCGCACAGCAAGGCGGTCGCCAGCCCGGCCACCATGCACACCGCCGCGGCGGCGATCAGCGCCAGCCACAGGCCGGCACGCGGTGCGCCCACCAGCGCGCTGCCAAGCCCGCCGGCGCGCACGTACGGCGTACTCAGGAACGCGGCAACCAGCGCGCTGCGTGCCAGCAGCGGCGCCAGCCATAGCGTGGCCGGCGCCGGCGCCGGCGCCGGCGCCTGCGCCTGCGCCTGCGCCTGCGCCAGCAGGCTGGCCAATGCGGCGCATTTGAGCAGCAACACCAGCACCACCGCGGTCACCGCCATTGGGCCGCTGGTGGGGTCCTTCATGATCGCCAGCGTGCGTGCGCGTTCGCCCAGGCCCCCGACCCAGGCATCGGTCGTGTCGGCCAGGCCATCCAGGTGCAAGGCGCCTGTCAGCCACACCCAGGCGCTCAACAGCAACGCTGCGCCCAGCAACGGCGCAACTTCGCGCAGGCACCAGGCCAACCCGCACACCACCCCACCGAGCAACACACCCACAAGCGGGTACCAGCACAGCGAGCGCGCCTGCGCGCCTGCGCGCGTGAACACCCGGGCGGGCACCGGGATGCGGGTCAGGAACCCGATCGCCGCCAGCAGCCCGTCGATCATTCGGTGCCGTGCGCCGGTGGCGATGCCGTGGACGAGAGCGGCGGGCTCGGGGCGCCAGCCGCGTCGGTTGGCGGCCAGGCCAGCGGATGCAGCGATGCATGCGGCACCGCCAGTTCGGTCATCCGGCCGAAACCACTACCGGCGACCAGGCAACGCAAGGCGCGAATGGCGCCGCCGTGGGTGACCACCAGCACGCGCCGTGCCGGGTAGCGGGCGACGATGGCGTCGAGCGCGGCCGACAGGCGCGCGCAGAAGTCGGTAAACGGTTCGGCCTGCGGCGGCGGGTAGCGCAGCGGGTCGGCCCAGAAGCGGCCCAGCGCTTGCCCTTCGTCGCGATCGATATCGGCCACCGGCACACCCTGCCAGCGGCCGAAGTGGTATTCGCGCAGCCGCGGGTCCAGCTGCAACGGCAAGCCGCGCGCGCCGGCAAGTTCGGCGGCAAACGCTGCACAGCGCTGCAACGTGGAGGCCACCACCACGTCCCAGCTGCCATCGGCGGTGGCTGCGCGCAATTGCTGCCAACCCAGCTCGGTGAGCGGGTCGTCGAGCTGGCCACGATAGCTGCGCTGGCCGGTATCGCCGTGCCGCAGCAAGGTGATCTGCGCGCTCATGCGTCGGAGACTCCGGCTTCGGCAAAGGTGGCCATGCCGTTGTGCAGGGCGCAGGCGCTGCGCAGCAGCGGGATCGCCACCGCCGCGCCGCTGGCTTCGCCCAGGCGCAGGTCCAGCTGCAGCAGCGGCTCGGCATCCAGCGCGCGCAGCAACGCCGCGTGGCCGCGCTCCTGCGAGCGATGCCCGAACAGCAGCCACTGCCGCACGCCAGGGTTGAGATGGGTGGCCACCAGTGCCGCGGCGGTGGTGATGAAGCCATCCACCAGCACTGGGATGCCGGCCTGCGCAGCGGCGATGTAGGCGCCCACCAGGGCGGCAATCTCGAAACCGCCGAGCCGGCGCAGGCGCTCCAGCGGGGTGGCGGCATCGGCATGCAGCGCCAGCGCGCGAGTGATCACGGTGGCCTTGTGTGCGATGCCTTCGGCATCCAGCCCGGTACCGGCGCCGGCCATCGATTGCGGAAACTGCGACAACAGCGCGCAGCCCAGCGCGGCCGCAGCGGTGGTGTTGCCGATGCCCATCTCGCCGCCCACGAACAGCTGCGTATCGCAGCTGCTTGCCTGCGCAATGCTCTGGGCACCCGCGGCAAGCGCGTCGCGCAGCTGGCCGGGCGTCATGGCCGGTTGTTCGCAGATATTGGCGCTGGAAGGCGCGATCCAGGCACGGCGCACACGCGGCAGCTCGCCCGGGTCGTTGACCACGCCCAGGTTCACCACCTCCAGCCGTGCCCCCAGTTCGCGCGCCAGCACCGAAATCGCGGCACCGCCACGGGCGAAGTTGCGCACCATCTCACCGGTCACCGCCTGCGGAAACGCAGACACGCCTTCGGCCGCCACACCGTGGTCGGCGGCATACACCGCGATCCAGATCCGCTGCATCAGCGGATGCTCGTTGCGTTGCCAGGCCGCCAGCTGCACCGCCAGTTGCTCGAGCCGGCCCAGCGCACCGTGCGGCTTGGTCAGTTGTTCCTGCCGTGCCAGCGCAGCTGCACGCACGCGCGCATCCGGCACCGCGCAGGGCGCAAAGATCCAGTCGCTGCTCATCGCACCTCTCCCTTCAACACCATCGGCAAGCCCGCCACCACCAACACCACCCGCTCGCACTGTAGCGCCAATGCCTGGTGCAGCCAGCCGGCCTCGTCGACAAACGCCGCGTAAGTTCGCCCAGCGGCACGATGCCCTGCCCCACCTCGTTGCTGACCAGCACGATCTGCCCCGGCAGCTGCGGCAGCGTGGCCAGCAACGCCGCGCGCTCGCGCGCGAAGGTATCCGCATCCGGGTGACCCAGCAGGTTGCTCAGCCACAGGGTCAGGCAATCCACCAGCACGCAGCGCTGCGGCGCCGCCAGCGCCTGCAGGGTGGCCGCCAGGGCGATGGGTTCTTCCACGCACTGCCACTGCGGCGGACGCCGGCTACGGTGATGCGCGATGCGCTGCTGCATTTCCGCATCGAAGGCCTGCGCGGTGGCGACATAGGCCACCTCGGCAGCGGTGCCGGCGGCGAGAGCGCTGGCGGCGAAGCCTTCGGCCAGTGCGCTCTTGCCGGAGCGGGCGCCTCCCAGGATCAACTGCCGCATGACGGGTCCCTGCAGGTGAGCCGCGTCAGTGCGGCGGTATCCAGATGTGTCTGCACCGCATCGGCCAGGCGCTCGAGCGTGGCCTCGCGCAGCGCGGCAAGATCCACCGGCAGCGCCTGCGCCAGGCCGGCCCATGCGAGCAATGCATGCAGTGCCTGCGGGTGGTCGAAGATGCCGTGCAGATACGTGCCCAGCACCTGGCCGTCCTCGGACATGGCTCCATCGTTGCGGCCATCGTCCAGCCGCAGCAGCGGACGCGTCAGTGCCGCGCCGGTGCTGATGCCGCAATGGATCTCGTAGCCGTGCGCACGCGCATCGCCCAGCAGCAAGCGCCCCTGCACGCGATGCAGCTGCTTGTGCGGATGCAGCTGCGTGTCCAGCGCCAGCCAGCCCAGCCCTGCACTGCTGCCGGGCGGGCCTTCGATGCCGTCGGGGTCGTGGATCTGCTCGCCCAGCATCTGCAGGCCGCCACAGATGCCGAGCACCTTGCCGCCGTAGCGCAGGTGGCGCGCAATGGCGCTCTCCCAGCCCTGCGCGCGCAACCAGTCCAGATCGTGGCGGGTGGACTTGCTTCCCGGCAGCACGATCAGATCGCAAGGCGGCGGCAGCTGCCCCGGGCCGACCAGCTGCACATCGACCTGTGGATGCGCCAGCAAGGCATCGACATCAGTGTGGCTGCTGATCCGCGGCAGCACCGGCACCACCACGCGCAATGGCGCATCCGGTTTGTGCACGGCGTGCCGCGGCAACGCGTCTTCGGCCTCCAGCTGCAACCCATGCAGATATGGCAACACACCCAGCACGGGTTTGCCGGTTTCGCGTTCCAGCCAGTCCAGACCGGGTTGCAACAGTGCCAGGTCGCCACGAAAACGATTGATGACAAACCCCGCCACGCGCGCGCGCTCGCTGTCCGACAGCAATGCCAGGGTGCCGACCAGATGCGCGAACACGCCGCCGCGGTCGATGTCGGCGATCAGCAGGACCGGGCAATCCACCGCCTCGGCATAGCCCATGTTGGCGATGTCGTTGGCGCGCAGGTTGATCTCAGCCGGGCTGCCGGCGCCTTCCACCAATACCACCTCGAAGCGCTCGGCCAGGCGGGCGTGCGAGGCCAGCACGGCGCTGAGCGCGGTGGACTTGTAGGCGTGATAGCCCACCGCATCCAGCGTGGCCACCGCCCGCCCGTGCACGATCACCTGTGCACCGGTGTCGCTGTTGGGCTTGAGCAGCACCGGGTTGAAGTCGGTGTGCGGCTCCAGCCCGCAGGCCTGTGCCTGCACGGCCTGCGCACGGCCGATCTCGCCGCCATCGACGGTGACCGCCGAATTGAGCGCCATGTTCTGCGGCTTGAACGGCGCCACCGCCACGCCCTGGCGGTGCAGCCAACGGCACAGTGCAGCCACCAGGGTGCTCTTGCCGGCGTCGGAGGTGCAACCCTGCACCATCAGCACGCGCGCGCTCATGCCAGCAGCTCGCGCAGTGCCGCGTCCAGGCGCGCCTCGCCGGCCGCATCGGGCGGCAGGCCGAAGCGCAGGCTGGCCGGCATCTCGAACAGCCGGGTGAGGATGCCACGCTGTGCCAGCGCCACGTGCAGGGCCTGCGCATCGGCGCGTTCGCACCACTGGAAGAACGCGGTGCCGGCCGAGGGCACGATGCAGTGGCGACGCAGCAACAGCGCCAGCCGCTGCGATGCGGCGTGCAGGTGCGCGCGTGCCTGCACGTGCCAGCCGGTATCGGCCAGGGCCTGCTGCACGGCCCAGCGGGTGGGCCCGCTCACGGACCATGGCCCCAGCTGTTCGCGCAAGGCATCCAGCAGCGGCGGATGCGCGCACACGAAGCCGGCCCGCGCGCCGGCCATGCCGAAGAACTTGCCCACCGAGCGCAGCACCACCAGGCCCGGCTGCTGCGTGTGCGCGCACACGCTCGCCTGCGGGGTCGCATCCATGAAGGCCTCGTCGATCACCAGCCAGCCGCCCCGCGCCGCCATCCGCGCATGCAGCTGCAACAGAACCTCGCGATCGAAGCGGTCCGCGCAGGGATTATTCGGATGGATCAGCACCACCACATCGAAGGTCTCCGCCGCCTGCAGCAAGGCCGCTGCCGGCAGCGGCACCACGCTGTGGCCGGCGCGCCGCCAGGCATGCGCATGTTCGGCATAGCCCGGCGCGAGCACGCCCACGCGGCCGCGACCACGCAGCAGCGGCAGCGCCTGGATCGCCGCCTGCGAGCCGGCCACCGGCAGCACCTGCGGCGCGCCGTAGTACGCCGCCGCGGTCGCGGCCAGGCCGTCGTCGTCTTCGGGCAGGCGCTGCCACACCGGCTGCGGAAGCGCCGGCACCGGCCAGGCAAACGGGCTCACCCCGGTGGACAAATCCAGCCACTGCGCCAGCGGAATTCCGTAGGTCTGCGCGGCGCGGCGCAACCGGCCTCCGTGTTCAAGCATGCGGTGCTCCGAAGGAAAAGACATGGCGCCGCGGCCGGTCGCAATCGTGTACTGCACAGCCGCGCAGTGCACAGCCGGTGCGGCGGTCGGCATCGGCTGCGATCATTGCATCACCATCGCCATCAGCAAGGCGCCGAGCAGCAACCAGAGCAGCACGCCTGCGCGCACCAGCAACAGCGCGCGGCGCACGCTGTCGGCACTGGCCGGAGCGCCCTCGCCCAAGCCGGGACGTGGCTGCCACTGGCCGTGATACGGCGCCGGGCCACCCAGGCGCACGCGCAGCGCGCCGGCACCGGCGGCCATCACCGGCCCGGCATTCGGGCTTTTCCAGCCGCGGCCCTGGCGCCAGGCGCAGCGCAGGCCCACGTGCGTTGCGCCGAGCGCGGCGTAGGTGGCCGCGGTCAGGCGTGCCGGCAACCAGTTGAGCACATCGTCGATCCGTGCCGCCGCCCAGCCGAAGCTGACATAGCGCGGCGTGTGATAGCCCCACATCGCATCCAGCGTATTGGACAGCCGGTACAACACCGCGCCCGGCGCACCCAGCACCACGCCCCAGAACAACGCGGCGAATACGGCGTCGCTACCGTTTTCCAACACCGATTCGGTGGCGGCCGCGGCCACCTGCGTGGCATCCAGCGCGGCGGTATCGCGACTGACGATGCGGGCCACTGCCGCGCGCGCTGCCGGCAGGTCGTCGGCCTGCAACGCAGCGATCACCGGTTGCGCGTGTTCGCCCAGGCTGCGCAATCCCAGTGCCAGATACAGCATCACGGCGGCAAACCCCGCTGCCGCCCAGGCCGACCACCACCACAGCAGTGCCTGCAGCCCTGCGGCCAGTAGCGTCCACGGCAGCACCGTCACGCACCACGCCAGCACGCCGGCGCTGCGGTGGTCACGGTGCAGGCGTTGCTCGATGCGCTGCGCCCACCGCCCGAACAGCACCAGTGGATGCGCCCGCCGCGGCTCGCCCAGCAGCAGATCCAGCAGCACTGCTGCGGTGGCCGTCATCAGCAGCATCGGGCGCGGCACAGCGTGATGCCACACCTCAGCCCACCGCCGGGCAAGCCGCGCGCGCCCATGCCTACAGCTCGATGCCGAGCTGCGCCTTGATGCCGGCGTTGAAGGCATGTTTGACCAGCCGCATCTCGGTGACGGTGTCGGCCACTTCGATCAGGCCGGCGGGCGCTCCGCGTCCGGTGATCACCACATGCTGGCCGGGCGGACGCGCGGCTACTGCGGCCAGCACCTGGTCCAACGCAACATAGTCCTTCACCAGGGCGATATTGAGTTCGTCCAGCAGTACGAAGTCGTAGCGTGCATCGGCGAGCATGCCGCGTGCCAGCTGCCAGGCCGCCTGCGCGGCGGCGATATCCACGTTGCGGTCCTGGGTTTCCCAGGTGAAGCCCTCGCCCATCACGTGGTAGTCGAGCAGGTCGGGAAAACGGCGAAAGAATGCCTCTTCGCCAGTGGAGAACGTGCCCTTGATGAACTGCACCACGCCGCAGTGCAAGCCGTGCCCGAGCGAGCGCGCCAGCATGCCGAAGCCGGACGAACTCTTGCCCTTGCCGTTGCCGGTATTGACCAGCAACACGCCGCGGTCGATCACCGCGCGCGCGATGCGCCGGTCCACCAGTTCCTTCTTGCGTTGCGCGCGTTGCCGATAATGCGCGTCGTCGTGTTCTGGGGTGGTCATGCGCGCTCTCCCATCAGTGGACGTGCGGCAAGGCTGCGCCCTGCGGCAAGCAATGCGAAAGTGACACCCACGTAGCCGGCCAGGGTGCCGAGCGCGCGTGGGTAGTACACCGGCACGCGGGCCAGGAAGCCGCCAAGCGTGGCCTGCGGATAGCGGCCGGAAAGGAAATAAAAGCCACCCTTGGACAGCAGGTAGGCCGCGCTACCGCTGAGCAACAGCGCGCCAAGCACACGTGGCAGGCCTGCCCATGCATCGCGTTGAAACCGCACGGCAGACCACCGCCCGCCCAGCCACAACGCGGCATAGGCAAGCGCCAGCGCCCAGTACGCTGGCGACAGGCACCAGTCGTCGATGCTGCCGGAGGCCAGGCCGATCAGATCCAGTGCCGAGGCCAGCCCGAACAGCAGCGGCAGCATCCACACCGGGCGCAGCAATGCACCGGCCAGGAAGAACACCGCCCACGAGGCGCTCGGCAACACGTCCACGCTGGCCAAATGCTGGCCGCGGGTGCAGACCATCAGCAGCGCCAGTGCGCTGCCACAGGCCCATGCGGCCCCGCCGTGCAGGGCCGTTCGCGCGGGCGCGGCCTGATGCGAAGCGACGGTCATGACAGCTCCAGCGCGGTGGTCGAATCGGCGGCATCGCGGCTGGTGCGCCAGCGCAGCACACACCCCGCAACGGCCAGCGCCACCGCCAGATACAGCGCAGTGCTACGCACGAACACCGGGCCCCACTGCCACGCACGCTGCAGGTACTGCGCCCAGTGCGGGTCGGGATAGCGCCCGCCCAGCCAATAGAACGCGCCATTGGAGATCAGGAACGACACCGCTGCAGCCGCGACCCCCAACGCCCAGGCCGCGCACAACGACATCGCCGCAGGTGCAAGGCGCGCCTGGAACGCACGGCCGGCGTACCACAGCACGGCATAGGCCAGCGGCAACTCGGCGTAGGCGGCGGTGATGCAGAAGTCGCTGACGCCGGCCAGCGAGACCGCGGCCCAGTCGATCAGCACCGCCAGCACCAGCAACAGCGCGAACGCCGCGTGCCGGCGCAGCGCCAGGCCGCCAAGGAAGAACACCGCCATCGAGGCATCGGGCAGATGCAGCCAATCGCCCACGTGATGGAAGCGGGTGGCCGTCATCGCCAGCATCAGGGCGATGAGCAGGTTGCGCTGGGCAGGACGGGACAGTGGGGTCATCGATGTTCCTCGAAGAGTGGCAAGCAGGGCGACCGGTCCACACCGGCCGCCTGTCTACCTCGATCAACCGCAGGGTTTGCCCCGTCTCACTGCGCCGGTTGGTAGCGGAAGGTCAGCAGGTAGTTGCGTCCCGGCTGTGCGTACCAGCGCGCGGTTTCGTACTGGCGGTCGAACACGTTGTTGGCGGTGAACTGCACCTTCCAGTCCGCGTTCACCGCATAGCTCACGCGCAGATCCAGCAAGCCGTAGCCGGCCAGTCGCTCGGTATTGGCCAGGTCGTCGTAGCGCCTGCCCGAGCCGAACAGGCTCGCGCCCACGCCGAACGCGCCGAAGCTGCGGTCGGCATCGATCCGCCCGCTCTGGCGTGCGCGGCGCGGCAACCAGTTGCAACGATCGACCTCGCCATCGGCCTGCGGCTGTAGCCAGGTCAGCGCGCTGCGCAGGGTCCAGCCGGCCAGCTCGGTGTCGTAGCCGGCTTCCACACCGCGGATGCGCGCCTTGTCGATGTTGTTCGGCTGCCCGAACGGATGGGTGGCATCCACCAGCCCCGCATCGTAGGCAATCAGATCGTCGATGTGGGTCTGAAACGCGCTGAGCGTCCACACGCCCCAGTCGTAGCTGCCACGCAGGCCCAACTCGGCGCTCTTGGAGGTTTCCGGCCCCAGCAGCGGATTGCCGAAATCGGGGTAGTACAGCTCGTTGAAGGTAGGCGCCTTGAACGCAGTGCCGTAGCTGGCGGTCAGGCGCAGATGATCGGCGAAATCCCAACCCCACAGCAGGCTGCCGGTGGTCTTGCCGCCGAACTGGCTGTTGTCGTTGCGCCGCAGGCTGGCCTGCAGCGATTGGCTGCCGAAGCGCTGTTGCCACTGCGCAAAGGCCGCGCGGTCGATCCGACTGTCGGCATCGTAGCTGTCGCTGCTGGCGATGGCATCGCGCTGCCAGTCGAAGCCAACCGTGAGCAGACCGGGCGCGGTGGTGATGTCGGCCTGCAACGCGCCCTGCTTGCGGCGCGTGTCGTAGGTGGACAGGTACGCGCCGTCGTAATAGCTATCGCTCAGGTCGGCGCTGCTCCCCAGGCTGGCGGTGAATTTGAGCGCGTCGCTGGGCGCATAGCGCACGCGCCCGCCCACGGCCTGCTGCACGCCCTTGCCCAGGTTGCCGCCGAAGGCCGAGCCGTCGTATTCGTTGCGGCTCTGCGTGCGCAACGCATGCACATCGGCATCCCACTGCCGGTTGAAGCGCCAGCCGCCCTGCATGCTCAACGAATCGTTGCGATAGTCATCGCGGTCCGGATCGTAGGCGCTGGAGCTGGTATCCAGGTACGCATTGATGCCATCGGTTTCGTCATGCACGGCGTTGACCGAATACCAGCCGCCGGCCTCGCTCAGGTCGCCCTGGCTGCGCCCGGCGACACCGGCCCCGTAACGGCGCGCATTGTCGCTACCGGCCGCCACGCTGAGCGTGGGCACGAAACTGCCTTGCGGGCGACGGGTAAAGATCTGGATCACCCCGCCCAATGCCTCGGAGCCATACAGGCTGGAAAACGGCCCGCGCACGATTTCGATCCGTTCGATCTGCTCGATCGGCAGGTCCTGCAGCGCCGCGCCACCGGCGGTGGCCGAACCGATACGCACGCCGTCGATCAGCACCACCAGATGGTCCGACTCGGTGCCGCGCAGGAACAACGAGGTCGCCTTGCCCGGGCCACCGTTGTTGGCCAGCGACACGCCGGCTTCGCCGCGCAGCAGGTCCTGCAACGAATTGACCTGGCGGCGCTCGATCTGCGCGCGGTCGATCACGGTGACCGGCGCCAGCGTCTGGTCCTGGGTCTGTGCGGTGCGCGAGGCGGTCACCACCACTTCGTCCAGATCGATGGCGGCCTCGGCCTGGGCCAGCGAGGCCACGCACAACGACAGACCCGCCGCCAGCACGGCGCGACGCGGCAAAACGGAAGAAACGGACATCGACTGCTGCTCCTGGAACCGCGCCTACCCGCGCGGGGGCGATGGGGTGGCAGGCAGCAACGGGCCAGGCGTCCGGCGCGCGGGCACCAGATGCACAGGGCCACGCCCACCGCGTGCCGGGTCAATCCCTTCAGGCCGGTCTCCGGGCTCGCGAGCGGAAGCGGTCGCTTCCCGGGCCTGCGCCTTCCCATGCACAGCACAGTGGCGTTACGTGCAGACCCTTGTCTCGCCCACCGTTGCGGGGGCAGCTCCGGACTTGCGCCCGCCAAGGCGATGCGCGCACCGGATTCCCGTTTAAACCACCGGCCAGCCGGCAGTCACCTCAGGGCCGCGCATGGTAGCAGGCGCCTCCACGGTCTGCGACCACCGGACAAGCCAGGCGCGTCGCCACGCGCCGGGATGGTCAACGATGGTTTCCTTCTCCCATCGGGACATTGTCCCCCCGTCATGGGGAGAAGATGGCGCGCAGCGCCGGATGAGGGTGCGAGCGAAGCCTTATGTGCATCTCACGCCCCCTGCAGCGCCTGCTCCAGATCCGCCAGCAGATCGTCGATATGCTCGATGCCGATCGACAGGCGCACGGTGTCCTCGCTGACGCCGGCATGTTCCAGCTCGGCCGGCCCCAGCTGCCGATGGGTGGTGGACGCCGGGTGCGTCGCCAGCGACTTGGCATCGCCGATATTGACCAGCCGCGTGAACAGCTGCAGCGCATCCAGGAATCGGGCGCCTGCCGCGCGCCCACCGGGCAAGCCGAAGGTCAGCACGCCCGAGCCATGGCCGCCCAGGTACTTCTGCGCCAGCGCGTGCTCGGGGTGATCGGGCAGCGCCGCGTAATTGACCCAGGCCACGCGCGCATGCTGCTGCAGGTACCGGGCAATCGCCAGGGTATTGGCATTGATGCGCTCCATGCGCAGCGGCAAGGTCTCGATGCCTTGCAGGATCAGGAACGCATTGAACGGCGACAGCGCCGCACCGGTATTGCGCAGCGGCACCACCCGCGCGCGGCCGATATAGGCAGCCTCGCCCAGGGCCTCGGTATAGACCACGCCGTGGTAGCTCACATCCGGCTCGTTGAGGCGCGCAAAGCGCGTCTTGTGCGCGGCCCACGGAAACCGCCCGCTGTCCACGATCGCGCCGCCGATGCTGTTGCCATGCCCGCCCAGGTACTTGGTCAACGAATGCACCACGATGTCGGCACCGAAGTCGATCGGCCGCAATAGCGACGGCGTGGCCACGGTGTTGTCCACGATCAGCGGCACGCCGTGCGCATGCGCTACCGCGGCCACGGCCTGGATGTCGGTGATATTGCCGCGCGGGTTGCCGATCGACTCGACGAACACCGCCTTGGTGCGCTCGTCGATCAGGCCGGCGAACGCTTGCGGATCGCGGTAGTCGGCAAACCGCGTACTGATGCCGAACTGCGGCAGCGTATGCGCGAACAGATTGTAGGTGCCGCCATATAGCGCACTGGACGAGACGATATTGTCGCCCGCCTCGGCAATGGTCTGGATCGCATAGGTCACCGCCGCCTGCCCCGATGCCAGCGCCAGCGCCCCGATGCCGCCTTCCAGCGCAGCGACACGCTGCTCCAGCACGTCGTTGGTGGGGTTCATGATGCGGCTGTAGATATTGCCCTGCACCTTCAGGTCGAACAGGTCCGCACCATGCTGGGTGTCGTCGAAGGCATAGGCCACGGTCTGGTAGATCGGCACCGCCACCGCGCGCGTAGTCGGGTCGGGGCGATAGCCCCCATGCACGGCGATGGTTTCAGGTTTCCACTGCGGATCGGTCATGGCACGGCTCGCTGGGGACGACGCAACAAAATACCCGGCCAGCGGCCTTCAATTCATGACAGCACGTCATGACCTCATGACCTCGTGACCTCGTGACCAGCAGACCCGCCCCGCCCACGCTCGCCAACATCCGCCTGCCGCTCGCGGCGCGGTCAGTCGCCAACGCCACAACCACTGCGTATGATCGTGCAGACGCTCAAAGGACGTGAAGCGATGCGAAGCCATCTGGCGGTTGCGTTAACGGTAGTCGCCCTGCTCACCGCGCCAGGCGCGCACGCTGCGCCGCCAGCTGAGAATGATGCGCTGCTGCAGTGGTCGCAGCCTGGCGATTGCGGCCGGCAGCGGGTTCGCAAGGCCGACCCGAGCAGTGTGTTCGATGCTGTCTCCATCCGCGAACAGACCGAGCGTTATCTCGGCCTCCTGTCAGAGGTGACAGCAGGAAATCGGACCGCCCTCAAACTCACACACCTGTGTACGGCCTTCGGCGTCGATTTCGTGCAAGGGCTGTTGCCGCCCGCACGCGCCGAACCATGGAATCCCTCGCCGCAGCAGCCAATCGGCCAAGTGTTCACCGCCTTCACCCAGGAAGCAGGCACGCCATACCAACAGCGGATCGAAGTGACGTACAGGCCGGGGGGCCTCTCGTTTTCGTTGTTCACTACCGTGGACGGGACAGGCGACAGCGATGCATCCGACAAGCATGATTCTATGCAACGCGATATGGGACAGCACTGTCCTCTGCGGCTGAGCGAGTTGATCCAACGGATGACGCGTGCCGGATTCGTCGGGGAATACACCGGGCTGCAGGCTCCCGACGAAGAACTGGCCATCTTCGATGACGGCGTTGGCATCTCCTTCCGACGGGGCAACGAAAAAACCGTCGTCGACGCAACACTCCAGGGCCGTTTCGTCGACCAGCGCGCCAGTCCCGGGACATCCTGTGTGGCGAGCATCTCCCTCGCGACCTGGGACTGACCGGCCTGGACCTCAGCCGGCGAGACCGATGGCCGGGCGACTGATCGGCGCCTCCGACCCTTGCCTACCGCTGCAGGGCCGACAGCCGGCGCATCGCAGGCCACCCGCATTCAACCCGATCATCGGAGCATGCTGCTCCACGTCCAACCTGCAGCAGATCTGTGGAAAGGCAGGCACCGATCGGCCGCGCAAGCCGCGCCCGATCGGTGGTGCCAGAGCGTCGATCACCCCTTGCCGAACTCCAGATGCCCACCCTGCGCACGCACGCGCACGGTCTCGCCGCTGGCGTACTGGCCCGACAGGATCTGCTGGGCCAGCGGGTTTTCCACCTGCGCCTGGATCGCGCGCTTGAGCGGGCGCGCGCCGTACACCGGGTCGAAGCCGACATTGCCCAGCAGCTCCAGCGCGGCGTCGTCCAGGTCCAGCTTGAGGCCGCGTTCGGCCAGGCGCTTTTCCAGGCCCTGCAGCTGGATGCGCGCAATCGACTTGATCTGCGCCTTGTCCAGCGGATGGAACACCACGATGTCGTCCAGGCGGTTGATGAACTCCGGGCGGAAATGCGCCTGCACCACGCCCATCACTGCCGCCTTCATCTGCGTATAGGCCTCGGCGCTGCCGTCGCCGGACAGCTCCTGGATCTGGTGCGAGCCCAGGTTGGAGGTCATCACGATGACGGTGTTGCGGAAGTCCACGGTACGCCCCTGGCCATCGGTGAGGCGGCCATCGTCGAGCACCTGCAACAGGATGTTGAACACATCGGCATGCGCCTTTTCCACCTCGTCCAGCAGGATCAGCGAATACGGACGACGACGCACCGCCTCGGTGAGATAACCGCCCTCCTCATAACCCACATAGCCCGGAGGCGCACCGATCAACCGCGCCACCGAGTGCTTCTCCATGAATTCGCTCATGTCGATGCGGATCATCGCCTCGGTGCTGTCGAACAGAAACTCCGCCAGCGCCTTGCACAGCTCGGTCTTGCCCACGCCGGTAGGACCCAGGAACAGGAACGAGCCGCTGGGACGATTGGGGTCGGACAGACCGGCGCGCGAACGACGTACTGCATCGGACACCACCTTGATCGCCTCGTTCTGGCCGACCACGCGGTGATGCAATTCGTCTTCCATGCGCAGCAATTTGTCGCGCTCGCCTTCGAGCATCTTGTTGACCGGAATGCCGGTCCAGCGCGACACCACCTCGGCAATCTCCTCGGCGGTCACGCGGTCCTGCACCAGCTTGAAGTCGTGGTGCTCCACTTCGTTGGCCAGCAGCATCTGCTTTTCCAGTTGCGGCAATACGCCGTACTGGATCTCGCTCATCTTGGCGTAGTCCTGCCGCCGCTGCGCGGCTTCCAGCTCCAGCTTGGCGTGCTCGATCTGCTCCTTGATCTTGGTGGTGCCCTGCAGCGCGGCCTTCTCCGACTTCCACACCTCGTTGAGATCGGAAAACTCGCGTTCGAGCTTGTCGATGTCGCTTTCCAGGTCGGCCAGGCGCTGCCGCGAGGCCTCGTCCTTTTCCTTCTTGAGCATTTCGCGCTGGATCTTGAGCTGGATCAGGCGGCGCTCCAGGCGGTCGAGCTCCTCGGGCTTGGAGTCGATCTCCATGCGGATGCGCGAGGCGGCTTCGTCCATCAGGTCGATGGCCTTGTCCGGCAGCTGACGGTCGGTGATGTAGCGGTTGGATAGCGTGGCGGCGGCAACGATGGCCGGGTCGGTGATCTCCACGCCGTGATGCACCGCGTAACGCTCTTTCAGGCCACGCAGGATGGCGATGGTGTCCTCCACCGTCGGCTCGCCCACGAACACCTTTTGGAAGCGGCGCTCCAGCGCGGCATCCTTTTCGATGTACTTGCGATATTCGTCCAGCGTGGTGGCGCCGATGCAACGCAGCTCGCCGCGCGCCAGCGCCGGCTTGAGCATGTTGCCGGCATCCATCGCGCCATCGGCCTTGCCCGCGCCGACCATGGTGTGCAGCTCGTCGATGAACAGGATGATCTGGCCTTCGTTCTTGGACAGGTCGCTGAGCACCGCTTTGAGGCGTTCTTCGAATTCGCCGCGGAATTTGGCGCCTGCGATCAGCGCGCCCATGTCCAGCGACAGCACGCGCTTGCCGCGCAGGCCTTCAGGCACTTCGCCGTTGATGATGCGCTGGGCCAGGCCTTCGACAATGGCGGTCTTGCCCACGCCGGGCTCGCCGATCAGCACCGGGTTGTTCTTGGTGCGCCGCTGCAGGACCTGGATGGTGCGGCGGATTTCCTCATCGCGGCCGATCACCGGATCGAGCTTGCCGCTTTCGGCGCGCGCGGTCAGGTCGATGGTGTACTTCTCCAGCGCCTGACGCTGTTCTTCGGCGTTTTCCGACTGCACGGTCTCGCCGCCGCGCAGCTTGTCGATGGCCGCTTCGATCTTCTTCTTGTCGCCACCGGCCGCACGCAGCGCCACGCCTAGCGGGCTGGCATCGTCGGCGGCGGCCAGCACGAACCACTCGCTGGCGATGAAGGCATCGCCGTGCTGCTGGGCGAGTTTGTCGGTCTGGTTGAGCAGGCGGTTGAGATCGTTGCCGATCGACAGATTGCCTTCCTGCCCGGACACCTTGGGCAAGGTTTCCAGCGCCTCGCCCAGGCGCTCGCGCAGCAGCGGCACGTTGACGCCGGCCTGCGACAGCAAGGGGCGCGTGCTGCCGCCGCTCTGGTCGAGCAGCGCGGTGAGTACGTGGACCGGTTCGATGATGTTGTGGTCGCGTCCCACGGCCAGCGACTGTGCGTCGGCCAAGGCCTGCTGGAACCGCGAGGTGAGTTTGTCCATCCGCATGGGGATTCCTCTGAACGGGTGGCCGGCATGTCCGGCGATACCGAGCAGATGCGGTTGCCAGGCGGCGTTTCAAGGTGTGCTGCGACACGAAGGTCGCGCCAGCGCTCGGCGTTCCCGCACCAGGCCGGGCGTGATGCAGCCCAGGCGGCACGGTGCGGGCGGCACCGTGCCGGGGTCGCAGCGCCCGGGCGCTACCCGATCCGCCGCAGCGGCGCTCCTGCCCGCATCGAAGCGGTGCGGCTGGCAGCGTCCTGGCCGGCATCGGCCTCGCCGGCAAGCACCGCTGCCTCCACCGCCCCGCCGGCCAGCAGACGCGACAGCACCTGCGCCTGGAGTGCCGCCAGTGCCGGCATGCCCGGGGTGCGCGGGTGCGCCACCGGCACCGCCAGATCCAGGCCGATCTGGCCATGCTCGATCACCACGATGCGGTCGGCCAGCGCGCAGGCCTCGGCCACGTCATGGGTCACCAGCACCACGGTAAAACCGTACTGCTGCCATAGCTGCACGATCAGTTGCTGCATCTCGATGCGGGTGAGCGCATCCAGCGCGCCCAGCGGCTCGTCCAGCAGCAACAGCCGCGGCCGATGCACCAGCGCACGCGCCAGCGCCACCCGCTGCCGTTGGCCGCCCGACAGCGCCGCCGGCCAATCGCCTGCACGCGCGCCCAGGCCCACGGCATCCAGCGCGTCCTGCGCCTGCGCACGCCCGGCGCGGCCCAGCCCGAGCGCCACGTTGTCGATCACGCGCTTCCACGGCAGCAGCCGAGCATCCTGGAACATCAGCCGCACTGCATCGCGTTGCGCCGCCAGCGCTGCATCAGCGCTGTCGACGCCGCCGGTATCGGCCGCCTCAAGTCCGGCGATCACCCGCAGCAAGGTGCTCTTGCCACAGCCACTGCGTCCGACCACTGCCACGCAGGCGCCCGGCGCGATCTCCAGGTCGATGCCGCGCAAGACCTCCCTGTCGCCATAGCGCTTGCCAATGCCGCGCAAGCGCAGCGGCAGGCCGGTGTCGACCGCGCTCATCGGCGCAGCTCCGCACGCCGTTGCTGTGCTGGATGCCAACCCAGCCACCAGGCTTCCAGTCCGCGCGCGGCCAGGTCGGCCAGCTTGCCAAGCAGCGCATACAGCACGATCGCCACCACCACGATGTCGGTCTGCAGGAACTCGCGTGCGTTCATCGCCAGGTAGCCGATGCCGGAGCTGGCCGAAATGGTTTCGGCCACGATCAGGGTCAGCCACATCAGCCCCAATGCGAAGCGCAGCCCCACCAGGATCGACGGCAGCGCGCCGGGCAACAGCACGTCGACGAACAACTGCGGCCCGCGCAGGCCGTAGTTGCGCGCCATCTCGATCAGTGCCGGGTCCACGCTGCGGATGCCGTGATAGGTATTGAGGTAGATCGGGAAGAAGGTGCCCAGCGCCACCAGGAACAGCTTGGCGCCCTCGTCGATGCCGAACCACAGGATCACCAGCGGAATCAGCGCCAGATGCGGCACGTTGCGCAGCATCTGCAGGCTGCTGTCGAGCAGCCGCTCGGCCACCGGCGACACGCCGGTCAGCAGGCCCAGCGCCAGCCCGATGCCACCGCCGATGGCCAGCCCCAGCGCCGCGCGCCAGCTGCTGATGGCCAGGTGCTGCCACAGCTCGCCGCTTTGCACCAGCGTGGCTGCCGCGCGCAGCACCGCATCGGGTGCCGGGAGAATGCGCTCGGGCAGCCAGCCGGTGGACGCGGCGATCTGCCAGGCGGTCAGCACCGCCAACGGCAACAGCCACGGCACCAGCCGGCCGCTCCACTGGCGCAGCGGCGTGCTCATGCGCGCACCGGCCGGCTGCAGCACCGTGTCCAAGTCAGCGCGCGCATCACTTTGCTGCGGCCTGTGCGGCAACGCTGGCGGGCGCACGCCACACCGCCGGTGCCACCAGCACGCGTTTGGGCAACAGGCGCTGTGCGAAGAACAGATCGGCGGTGGCCTGCTGCGCCTTGATCACCTGCGCGCTCAGCGGCTGCACGCTGGCCGGCGGGCGATGCGCCAGCGTGCGCTCCACCACCGCCGGCGACAGCCCGCTGACCTGCGCCAGTGTCTTGATGCTGCCAGCACGGTCGCGCTCCAGCAGGCCATCGGCCTGGTTGAGCGTGCCCATCACCTGCTGCACGAACGGCCCCCACGCCGTCGCATAACGCCGCGACGACAGGAAGAAACCGCCGGTCAGCCCCAGCCCCTCGCCATTGGCGAGCAGGCGCGCACTGCCATCCAGCGTCAAGGCCGAATACCACGGGTCCCAGATCGCCCAGGCGTCCACCTGCCCGGCCGCGAACGCGGCGCGCGCATTGGCCGGCGACAGGTACAACGGGGTGATGTCGCGCATGCTCAGCCCGGACCTGGCCAACAGCCGCAGCAGCAGGTTGTGCGCACTCGAGCCCTTCTGGAAAGCCACGCGCTTGCCCTTGAGGTCGGCCACGCGCCGCAGCGTGCTCCTGGCCGGCACCAGAATCGTCTCGGCCTTGGGCGTGGGCGGCACCCAGCCCACGTACAACAGATCCGCGCCGGCCGCCTGGGCGAACAGCGGCGGGATATCGCCGGCACCGCCCAGATCGATGCTGCCCACGTTCAAGGCTTCCAGCAGCTGCGGGCCGGCAGGAAATTCCACCCAGCTGATCCTGGTGCGCGGAAAGCGCTGCTCCAGCAGCCGATGCTGTTTGGCCAACACCAGGCTGGACACCGCCTTCTGGTAGCCGATGCGCAATTGCGCCGGCTCGGCGGCTGCAGCGGCCTGCATCCACGCCAGGCACAGCAACACCAGCGCTGTGATGCGCCTGGCAAACACCACGGCCCCGACGCGTGCCAGTCCGGCACGCACGGCAGCATTCGCCGCCCCCGAACGCCTGGACTCGTGGGTGGGAAACATCGTCATGGCGTGCATGCTCGCTGCTGGAAACCCATCGCGCATCGCCCCCTCCTTATCGCCAATCGGTGGACGGTTTTTCCCAGAGGTTGATACCGCCCTCGACCGCGTGGCGATCGATCTCGGCCAACTCTTCCGGGCTGAAATGCAGGTTCTGCAGCGCCGCCACGTTCTCCACCAGCTGCTCCGGGCGGCTGGCACCCAGCAGCGCCGAGCTCACGCGCGCATCGCGCAACACCCAGGCCAACGCCAGCTGGGCCAGGCTCTGCCCGCGCTGGCGCGCGATGCCGTCCAGGCCGCGCGCACGCTGCAGGTTGTCTTCGGACAGATGCTCCGGGCGCAGCGACTGACCGCCTGGGCGGTTGACCCGCGCATCGGCCGGCACGCCCTGCAGGTACTTGCCGGTGAGCAGGCCCTGCGCCAGCGGCGTAAAGGCGATCACGCCGGCGCCGAGGTCGGCGGTGGTGTCCAGCAGGTCCTGCTCCGGCCAGCGGTTGAACAGGTTGTAGGCGGGCTGATGGATCAGCAGCGGCACCTTCCACTCACCCAGCAGCGCAGCGATCTCGCGCGTGCGCGCCGACGAATACGATGACACGCCCACGTACAGGGCCTTGCCCTGCTGCACCGCACTTGCCAGCGCGCCTGCGGTTTCTTCCAGCGGCGTGTCCGCATCGAAGCGGTGCGAATAGAAGATGTCCACATAGTCCACGCCCAACCGCTGCAGGCTCTGGTCCAGGCTGGACAGCAGGTATTTGCGCGAGCTGCCGCCCTGCCCGTACGGGCCCGGCCACATGTCCCAGCCGGCCTTGGTGGAGATGATCAACTCGTCGCGATACGGCTTGAAATCCTCGCGCAGCAGGCGGCCAAAGTTGCGTTCCGCGCTGCCGTAGGGCGGACCGTAGTTGTTGGCCAGGTCGAAGTGGGTGATGCCCAGGTCGAATGCGGTGCGCAACAACGCACGCTGGGTATCGATCGGCGTGCTGTCGCCGAAGTTGTGCCACAGGCCCAGCGACAATGCGGGCAGCACCAGGCCGCTACGGCCGACACGGCGGTAGGCGATACGGTCGTAACGGTCGGGATGTGCGAGATAGCTCATGACAGTGTCCGGTAAGTCAGCGTGCGCTGAAGCGATTGACGGGGCGTTGCAGCCCCAGATGATCGCGCAAGGTGCGCCCCTGGTACTCACGCCGGAACAACCCGCGCCGCTGCAATTCCGGCACCACGTGCGTGGCCACGTCGGCCAGCCCCGCCGGCAGGTGCGGCACCAGCACGTTGAAGCCATCGGCTGCGTCCTGCTCGAACCAGGCCTGCAGCTCGTCGGCGATCCGGGTGGGCGTGCCGATCAGGCTGTAGTGCCCGCGCCCGCCGGCGATGCGCCGCCCGAGCTGGGCAATGCTCAACTGTTCCTGCCCTGCCAGTTCGGTGAACAGCTGCTGGCGGCTGCGCTGCCCGGTCTCGGTCAGCGGCAGCTCCGGCAGCGGGCCATCGGGCGGGTAGCCGGACAGATCGAAGTTGCCCAGCATGCGCGAGAGCAGCGCGATGCCCACTTCCGGCTCCACCAGCTGCTGGAACTGCTCGAATTTTTCCTGCGCTTCGGCCTGGCTCTGCCCCACCACGATGAACACGCCGGGCAGCACCTTCAAGGCATCGCGCGGCCGGCCGAACTGCTCCAGCCGCCCCTTGATGTCGGCATAGAACGCCTGCGCCTTGGCCAGCGAGGATTGCGCGGTGAACACCACCTCGGCGGTCTCTGCCGCCAGTGCGCGCCCAGGCTCGGACGAGCCGGCCTGCACCAGCACCGGGTGCCCCTGCGGAGCACGCGCGATGTTCAGCGGTCCACGCACCTGGAAATGCGCGCCGCGGTGGTCGAGCACGTGCGCACGCGCCGGGTCGTGATGCAGGCCGGCCGCCTTGTCGGCGATGAAGGCATCGTCGTCCCAGCTGTCCCACAGCCCGGCCACCACCTGCTGGAATTCGCGCGCCCGCGCATAGCGCTCGGCATGCACGTAGTGCGCGTCGCGATTGAAGTTCAGCGCTTCGTCGGCGGCATCGGAGGTGACCAGGTTCCAGCCGGCACGCCCGCCGGACAGATGATCCAGCGAGGCGAACTTGCGCGCCACGTGATACGGCTCGTTGTAGCTGGTGGTCATGGTGGCGATCAGCCCGATACGTTCGCTCGCCACGGCCAGGGCGCTGAGCAGGGTCAGCGGCTCGAACAGGCTGGAACGCGCCATGCGCGGCGCGATCGGCCCGCCAGCGGCGGCCAGGCTGTCGGCGACGAACACCGCATCGAACTTGGCCGCCTCGGCGATGCGCACCATCTCGCGGTACTGCGCAAAATCCAGCGTGTCAGCGCTCACCTGCGAGTGACGCCATGCCGCCACGTGGTGGCCGGTCGCCATCAGGAAGGCCCCCAGCGACAGCTGACGCGGCGCGCTCATCGCCACTCACCGCAGGTTGACTGCCTGCTTTGATCGAACACTGGTTGCCACTGCATCCAACGCATCCTCAAAAATCCTTGTGCAATTGCAGGCCGACATAGCGCTGGTCATCGCGCGGCACCAGCCGGTAGACATTGCCGGTGGCATTGGCCAATAGCGGCGCATAAGACCGATCGCCCAGATTGCGGCCCAGCAGCGCCACCCGCCAGCCATGCGCGTCGTCGGCCAGCGCGACACTGGCGTTCCAGATCGCATATGGGCCCTGGATGGTCTGGGGGGTCTGACTGAGGTCGTACTGCACACTGTCCTGCCAGCTCACATCACCGTTCACCTCCAACGCCAGGCTGCCGCGCAGCGGCACGCGGTAGGCCGCGCGCAGGTTGCCCTTCCAGTCCGGCGAGAACGGCAGCGGCCGGCCATCGACATTGCAGTTGGCCGCCGCCGCTGCCGGGCAGGCGAAGCGCTGGATGCGGGCCTGCGTGTAGGCCAGCGACGAGGCCAGACTGAGCCGCTCGGTGGGCCGATACTCCAGATCCAGCTCCAGACCCTGCGTGCGGACCTGCCCGGCATTGATCAGCCGCGTCACCACCTGCCCGGCCACGGTGTCGAAGAAATTGGCCTGGTAATTGGCGTAGTCGGTATGGAACAGCGCTAGGTTCGCGCTGAGCCGGTCGTCCAGCGCACGCGCCTTCAGGCCCAGCTCCCAGGCGTTGGAGGTTTCCGGCTTCAACGCCGGCGTGTCGCGCGGCTGCATGTTGAAGAACACGTTGTAGGCCGGGCCCTTGTAGCCGCGCGAATAGGTGAGATAGCCGGTGGTGCGCGCATCGATGTCGTACTGCAGGCCGGCACGTCCGGACACGCCATCTTCGGCGGTGCTGCCACTGCTTGCGGTAGCCGGCTGGATGCCGGTGACCGCGGTGGCGGAGCTGGACACGCGCTGGTGGCGGTAATCCAGCGTATCGCGGGTGACACGCGCGCCGAGCAAGGCGCGCAGGTCCGGCCGCCAATGCCAGGTCGCCTCGCCGAACGCCGCATAGGTGGCTGCCCGCGTTGCGTAATCGGCCACGCCCACATTGCTGACGGTCGGCGTCGTCACGGTGCGGCGATAGGTTTCGTCGTTGCGCGCATGCAGGTAGTACAGGCCGGCCACGGCCTCCACCGCGCGATCGCGCGGAGTCTGCACACGCAGCTCCTGCGAATACTGCGTATAGCCCAGGTCGCCACGGTCGTGCGAGGACGGAAACGCGGCGCTGCGCTGGGCGGTGCGGTCGCCATCCTGGAACTGGGTGTTGTCCCATTGCCGCCATGCGCTGATCGAGGTCAGCAGCACCTCGCCGATGTGCTGGCCCAGCTGCAGCGAGGCGCCCTTGTTGGTGTCGTCCAGGAACGTGCGGTAATCGCTATTGATCTGCCGGTTGTCGGCACCGGCACGCACCGGCGCGAGCGCGGCGGCGAAGTCGGCGCGCGTACTGGCCACCACCACGCCGCTGGGCGCATCGCCATGCGCGCGCAAATAGTCAGCGAGCAGGGTGGCGCTGAAGTCGGGCGTCGGGGTCAGATCCAGCCGCAGCCGCGCACCGGCGCGCCGGTAGCCGTTGACGGTCTGTCCATCGGCCACGTTGCGCACATTGCCGCCGTAGTCGGCCCACAACGCGGACACGTTCGCCTTCAGTACCTCCGGCACCAACGCGCCGCCGACGCTGGCGCGGACGCGGTCTTCGCCGCCGCCACCGAAGTGCGCGTAATCGACGTAGCCACCCAATGCCTCCGGCGCCGGTTTGCTGACGATACTGAGCACGCCGGCCGATGCGTTCTTGCCGAACAGGGTGCCCTGCGGCCCGCGCAGGACTTCGATGCGTTCGACATCCAGCAGATCCAGGGTGGCCTGGCCGGGGCGGCCCAGCACCACGCCATCGATCACCGTGGCCACGCTGGGCTCCACGCCCGGCGAGGTGGAGATGGTGCCCACGCCACGCAGGAACAGCGAGGTGTCCTTGTTGGAAGCACCGGTGCGGAACGTCAGGCTGGGCACCAGGGCCGGCAGGTCGGCCACGCTGTTGCGGTTCTCGCGCTCCAGGGTCTGGCCCTGGACCACCGAGACCGCTACCGGTACCTGCTGCAAGGTGGTTTCGCGGCGTGTGGCGGTCACCTTCACTGCACCCAGGGTCTGTGCTGCACCCTCCGGCGCGGCAGCGGCTTCGCCCACGTCGTCCGCAAGAGCCGGTGTACATGCCAGGGCCAGGCTCCACGCCAGCAACTGCGGCCTTGCGAACAACCTCGATGCAGAAGCGCTCCTTGCAGGGAGCCGGTGGTGCACGGGCATGTAGGTCCTCTGTCTTGCGGCGATGGGGGTTGGATGCTCGAGCGCACGCTGCTGCAGCATCCGGGCATGGCCCGCTGCGGCGAAGCCATCTCGACCATGCATGGCGCTCCGGCATGCTGTTTGCCAGCGCTGCGAGCGTCAAATAACCAATGTTTGGGTGCTTATTCCCCAGGCAGTGCGGGGTGGATTGCAGGTGCCGCCGGGCCAGCACTGCCGCGATCGCTGCGCGTCTGCCACCGACCGGCGATAATGCGCCGATGGATGCACCCAAGCCCTGGTATCTCTATCTGCTGCTGTGTCGCAATGGCAGCTATTACGCCGGGATCACCAACGACCTGGAGCGGCGCTTCCAGGCGCATGTGCGTGGCACCGGTGCGCGTTACACGCGCGCCAATCCGCCGTTGCAATTGCTGGCCAGCCACCGGTATCCGGATCGTGCCAGCGCCTCGCGTGCCGAGTGCGCGCTCAAGCGGCAGCCACGCGCACGCAAGCTGGATTGGCTGTTGACGCAGCCGCAGGGCATCGCCGGGTCACAGCCTGCTGACACCTCGATCACGCCCGGCTAGCCACGCCTTTCCTACGCTGCAATGCCATGCAACCGCGGAGCAGCGCATGCATTACCAGCTCTATTACTGGACCGGCCTGCAGGGCCGCGGCGAATTCGTCCGCCTGGCTTTGGAAGATGCCGGCGCCGCCTATACCGACGTGGCGCGCGTGGAGGGCGACGAGGTCATGCCCCCCCTTCTTGGAAGGCAAGCAGCCGGGCGCGCAGCCGTTCGCCCCGCCCTTTCTGCGGGCAGGCGATGTCGTCGTGGCGCAAGTGGCAGCGATCCTGCATTTTCTGGGTCCGGCGCTGCAGCTGGTCCCCGACGACGACGCGCAGCGCCTGCAGGCGCTTCAATTGCAGATGACCATCGCCGACCTGGTGGCCGAGGTACACGACACCCATCATCCGATCGCCACCGGCCTGTATTACGAAGACCAGAAGGCCGAAGCCGCCAAGCGTGCCGGGGATCTGCGCGACAATCGCCTGCCCAAGTTCCTCGGCTATTTCGAACAGGTGGTACAGCGGGCCGGCGGGACATCCGCATTGGGCGTGCACTCGTACGTGGATCTGTCGCTGTTTCAACTGCTCAGCGGGCTGGACTACATGTTCCCGCAGCGGATGGCGACCTTGGCGAAGGACATCCCGGGTCTGCGCACCGTGCAGCAGCGCGTAGCAACGCGCCCACGCATTGCCGCCTACCTCGCCTCCGAACGGCGCGTGGCGTTCAACACCAACGGCATCTTCCGCCACTATCCGGAGCTTGATGCTGCGTAGGTCTTGGAACTGCACTCGGCAATGTTGGCCGGTGCACCGCCTGCCGGAATGGCTGACGGTGCGAAGCCTAGTAACTGGCGCTCACGCCAATCGCATGGCCCTGGATGATCCGGCGGGCTGTGCGTGCCAACAGACGCAACGGCCGATGCCACGCACCACCACCGACGCGACTGCATGACCACGGTTGCGCAGGTCCGGTCCACGCCCGGACATGGGATCAACGCGTCTGCAACAAGGCCGCACGAATGCGCTGCAGTTGCGCTTTCACCGCACGCGCTTGCTCCGGACCCAATCGTACGATGGCCTTCTGCCCGACCGACAATCCTTCCAGCGCCGGGTCCACGAAGCGATAGCGGCCACGCTCGTCGCGCACCACCGCAACCGGCTGCGCCGGGTCCGGTGTGCGCAACAGGTGGTCGATCACGTCGACCACGCGGTCGTTGAAATAACGGTCCGGTGCGCCCAGGTTGGCGTAGGCCTGCTGAAACAACGGATAGAAGCGCACATAGCTGCGCACCAGTGCCTGCGCATCCACGCCGGCGAATGCGGCGACGTACGGCGTGTAGCGGCTGGCATTGGCGTGATCGATGACCATGCGATCGGAAGCGGTGGTCACCAGCAGTTCGCCCGAGACCGGCTGCAGCACCGAGGCGCGGCGGCTGATGCTGGGCTGGGTGAGGTTGTCGATCATCACCACCACACGTTCGATCATGTGTGGCCGCAACACGAGCGACAGCGCCGCATCGTCGGGCACCAGATCCAGCAGCGCCTGCCATGCGGCGTCATCGCTCTGCGCCAGTGCGGGAATTGCCGCATCGGCGGCATCGGCCGATGGCGCCTGCACCGGATGCCGCGGCGCGGCGGGAGTGGCAGGCGATGGAGTGACCGCAGCGGCGACCGCGCTGGCGGTCTGGCTGATGGGTGCAGGCAGCGCACCCGATGTCTGGCGTGGCCCGCTGAACAACCACCAGGCGGCGCCGGCAATCAATGGTACGGCCAATAGCCACGGCCAGCGCGACGGCTTGGTTTGCATCATGGAACTCCTTGCATCGACAACATCCAGGGTATGACCATCAGATGTTGCAAGGGTTCCATCGATCTGCCGCCGCAGCGCATTCATCGACGCGTGCATGGCGACGCGATGCGCACGAGCGCCGAAAACGTCTCGCCAATTCCGCAGGGGCGCTCCCTCCGAACGCGCGCGCCCTAGGGCAAGCCTTCAACACACGTTCTACCGCTCAATCCGAAGCAATGGCGTACGTTGCGAAGCACTACGCGCCATGCGCCGTACCTTCAACCGGCGAAATTCAGCCGCGCATTCACCCATGCCGCCACGATGGCAGCCGCCGCCTGCTGGGCCTGTTTTTCCGGCAAGCGCTTCTCGCGCACCAGCCAGGCGGCGGTATCTGCACGCACCTTCGGCAACAGCGCGCGCACCGCCTTGCGATCTGCGGCCGGCCACTCGCTGTCTTCGCCACTCCAGGCGGCAATCGCCTTGTCCGGGTCATCTCCGTAGCGCTTGCGCAAGGCCGGTTGCAGATACAGCAGCGGCGACACCGATGCGCGCAACGCAATCACGCTCCACTCGGCGTAGCTGGCATAGCGGATGGTGCCGGCGTCCTTGCTCAGGGCTTCGATCAGGGAATCGAAGCCATCGTCCAGCTGCTTCCAGCTGGGCAACGCAAACAACCCGCCCGGCGCCTCGCAGACCGGGGCGAACGAGTCGCGCGTGGAGCCGTACAACGGCCCGAATGCCACGTACGCCGGCTCACCCACCGCCGCGAAGACGAAGCAATGCACGTAGGGCCGGTTGCCACTGCCATCGCGCTCGATCCACATGCGCAACAGCGTGAGCACCTTCTCCGGATCCTGCGCATCAGGGCCTGACCCGGTATCGTCCAAAACCGAAGCGGCAAAATCGTCGGCCTTGCGCAAGGCCTTGCGCGCGCTCTCGAAGCGCGCGGTCGCCAGCGTGGCATCCACGCCGGCGGCCGGCACGAACCGATGCAGATATGCCAGCCACGCCGAGGCCAGTGGAGCGTCGTACGCCTGCAGTTGGCGCGCCGCGTCGGCAGGCTCGGCGGGAATGCGCGCAATGATGCGGCCCAGCGCCTGTTGCTGGGCAGCGAGGGCCTTGGTCAGCACATCGGTCCTGGTGGTGAGGCTGCGCTGCAGGCAGGCGTCCGACTTGGCGTCCTGCGCACAGGCATTGCGCTGCCGCAGCCAGGCGCGTTGCTGCTCGCGCACGCCGGCCACTGCGATGCGCGGCGTGGTCTGCACCAGCTCCTGGTAACGCTCGTCCAGCTGCTCGTCCAGCAGGCCGAGCGCCGGCACCGCACACAGGCGTTTTTCCACCGGTGCGCTCGCCCGTTTGCAGTCGAACGACGCTGCCCACGCGCCGCTGGCACCCAGTGCCAACGCAGCGCCAAGCAACCATTGCAGCGCGCATGATTGGCGCGTCATTGCACAGCCTGCTTGCGTGCCGGCAGCAGCGACAGCAGCAACAAGGTCACTGCCAGCGCGATGTAGGCGCCGACGAACTGCCAGCTGATCACCCGCGCCAGCCCCTGCAGCGACCAGGGCAGATAGATGCCGCCGCGCGGGTCCACCGAGTGGATCAGCCCGAACAGGGTCAACCCGGCGGCGACCAGCAGGAATACCGCGCCGCTTCGCAGGCGGCCATCGATCATTGCCGCCACCGTGGCGATCCACAGCATCGCGGTGATGATGAAGCCGTTGCCCAGCGCGAAGATCACCGCCAGTTCCGGCAGGCCATGGCCGTCCACCTGCGTGGTCAGCGCCACCAGTTGATCCTGCGCCATCCAGCCCGGCGCTTTGATGGTCAGCAGGTACGCCACCGATGGCAGGAACCCCAGCACCATCGCACCGGCATGCTGCCGGGGCGTTGCCTGGAACGCCTGGGTGGTGATGTCGATGGACACGTAGACGATGATCGGCGCCAGCACCGCCAGCGGCAGCCACTGCACCAGCCCGCTGATGATGCCCAGCATGCCGCCGATGCCGACGAACAGCCCCGTCAGCAATGTGTAGCCCGAGCGCGCGCCCATGTGCTTGTACGCGGGCTGTCCGATGTAGGGCGTGGTCTGTGCCACGCCGCCGCAGACCCCGGCCACCAATGTGGCGAAGGCTTCCACCAGCAGGATGTCGCGGGTGCGGTAATCGTCGCCGGCCGCGCGCGCGCTTTCGCTGACGTTGATGCCGCCCACCACCATCAACAGGCCGAACGGCAGCAGCAACGGCAGATAGGCCACCGTGGCCGGCAATCCATCGATGAAGCCCAGGTTCGGCAGCGGCAGGACGATCTGCGGCGCCGTCCACGCCGGCACGGTGAAGCCCGGCGCGCCCAGCCCGGCCAGGCCAAGCCCGTAATACAGCGCGGTGCCGATCACGAAGGCCACCAACACGCCCGGCAGCTTGGTCGGCAAGCGGCCCTTGGCCAGCAGCACGTACAGCAGCAGGCCCAACGTGACGAAGCCCGCCACCGGCGAGCGCAGCGTTTCCAGCAACGGCAACAGGCCCATCAGCACCAGCGCGATGCCGGCGATCGAGCCGAGCAGCGCCGCACGCGGCAGCGCGCGGGTCACCGCCTCGCCCACGAACGAGAGCACCAGCTTGAGCAGGCCCATCACCACCAGTGCGGCCATGCCGAGCTTCCAGGTGGCGATCGCCGCCGCCTGCGGGTCCAGCCCCTGTGCCTTGAAGCCGGCAAACGCCGGGCCCAGCACCAGCAGCGCCATGCCGATGCTGGTGGGCGCATCCAGCCCCAGCGGCATGGCGGTGACGTCATCGCGCCCTGTGCGTGCGGCCAGCCGCCGCGCCATCAAGGTGTAGAGCAGGTTGCCCACCAGCACCCCGAACGCGGTACCGGGGAACATGCGCCCGAACACCACCTCGACGGGAAACTGGAAGATGCCCACCAGTGCCATCGCAATGAAGCCCAGGATGGAGAGATTGTCGACCACCAGGCCGAAGAAGCCATTGAGGTCGCCGGCGACGAACCAGCGCGGCGCTGCCGCAGGACGCGAAGAGGGAACCGACATGAGAGCCAGGGAGCGTGGGGGTCGGCCGATGGTAGCCGCTGCCTCCCGGCCGCGACAGCGCCGCGGTGAATCGGGGCATGCCGCCGCGGCCACGCTGGCGCCGGGCGCCTGCCGCAGCGACCGGCCAGCGTTGCCTTACCGCATCGCCTCGTCGGCGCGGATCCAGCCCTCGATCACCGCGTGGCTGGCACTGCGATAACGCACCCGCACCCGCGACTGGTCCGCGCTCACGTCCAGCGCCTGCAGGCGATCGCCCTCGATTACATAACGCCGCGTGGTGGCCGCCGTGGCCGTGGCATACAACGGTAGCCGCGGCACCTGCACCTGGAACGTGGCCGGCCTGGGCGCGTCCAGGCTCTGCCCGATGGCCGTGTCGATCACCGCACCGTGCGCATCGAAGCGCGGCCACACGGAGAACGGCATGCCATCCTCGCTACCCGGGCCCAGCAGCTCCTGGATGGCGGGCGACTCGATGCGCTGCTGGGTCGTGTACACATACAAGCGCCCATCGGGGCCGTAGCGATAGACATCGGCGTACCACATCGGGCCGCTGCGACAGGAACTGCTCAGGCTGCGCTGTTGCAGCTCCGGGGTCAGATTCCAGAAGCCCTCGCATTGCACTGCCGGGCGCGCAGGCGCGGTCAATGGCTGGAAGCGCCGTTGCGTCGGGTCGAACAGGAACACGAGCGTCGCTTCATTGACCTGGCCCAGCATCGCGGTCACCGCCAGATCGCGATGCCCATCGAAGTTGTAATCGTCACTGCGGACACGTCCCCCGCCCTCACCATCGTCCACATCCGCGTCCAGCCATTGCTCGCTGCCACCGGGCGAAAGCACCACATGCAGGCGCGCGCCGACCAGGTTGGCGATTGCGTGCGTGTTCGCGTCGATCGCCACGTGCACGGGGCCGTCTGCCGCCGCCGCGGCATTCCCCTGCATGCCGAGCGCCGCACCCAAGGTCATGGGCAGCGCAGCGCCAAGACACCTCGGCACATCCAGCCAGTGCAAAGTTCGCACACGTATCGACAGGCTCAGAACGACACCTCCACCGGCTGCCGCGACCACAGCACCGACTGGTGCCCGGTGGCCTGTTTCCAGGCCAGCCGGATCGCCTCGATGTCGTTGCGCCGCTGCGGGGTGTCCTCGTGCAGGATCACCAGCACCTTGGTGCCCAGCCGGTTCGGCTCCTTGGCGCCGCGGAACAGCCACTGGCCGTAGGCATCGAACACGGTCAGCCCGTCCGGGAAGCGCGGGGTCACTTCCTTGTCCAGGAATGCGCGCCACTGCGCCTCGCCGATGGTGCGGGTCTGCGGGCGGTCGGCCGGGCCGGTTTCCTCGCCTACGCCGAAGTACAGCTCGCTGCGCACCCAGCCGTGCGCCGCGGCCGGCCGCGCCGCATCGCCCTGCAGGCTGGCGGTGGTCGAGGCCGGGGCGCCGGCGGGCGTGGTCGCGCAGGCGCTCAGGGCCAGCACGGCGGCAAACAGGCAGGACGGCAACGACTTCATCGACTTCTCCACAACAGTTTGGGGGGCAGGCTCATGCGGCCCGGGCATCAGCTGATGCCGCCATGCGCGCACTGTGGCATCTCGCACAGGCCTGAACAACGCGATAATATCTCTCCATCCGGATGAATGTGGACAATCCGCCCCCCAGCGCCCAGCCCGGCCGGATGCCGAGCGAGTGGCGCCTCGCAGTCGCAGTGCAGGAGAAACAGCATGACCCGCCCCACCCTTTCGGTGATCGGCCTGGCCGTGGCCACGGTGTTGAGCGCCAGCGCGCAGGCCCAGCAAGCCGATACCGGCGCCACCACCCTGGACACCGTGATCGTCACCGGCACCCGTGCCAGCGATCGCACCGTGCTGGAATCGACCGTGCCGGTGGACGTGCTCACCGCCGAAGACATCCGCAAGGCCGGCGTGGTCAATGGCGAGCTGGGCAGCGCGCTGCAGGCCCTGCTGCCCTCGTTCAACTTCCCGCGCCAGTCCAACTCTGGCGGCGCCGACCATATCCGCGCCGCCCAGCTACGCGGGCTCTCGCCCGACCAGGTGCTGGTGCTGGTCAACGGCAAGCGCCGCCACACCTCGGCGCTGGTCAATACCGACAGCAAGATCGGCAAGGGCACCACGCCGGTGGATTTCAACTCCATCCCGATCAACGCCATCAAGCGCATCGAAGTGCTGCGCGACGGTGCCGGCGCGCAATACGGTTCGGATGCGATCGCCGGCGTCATCAACTTGATCCTGGACGACAACCCCGAGCGCGGCGAACTGGAAGCCAGCTTCGGCGCCTACCACACCGATGTTGAACCGATCGGCCGCCGCGTCACCGATGGCCAGACCAGCTACGCCAGCGCCAAGGTTGGCTCGCTGCTGGGCGATGACGGCGGCTTCTTCAAGGTGGGCCTGGAGCTGAAGAATCGCGAGGCCACCAATCGTGCCGGCTTGGACCAAATTCCGCCGTTCGAGGAGCAGACCCCGGCCAATCTGGCGCTGGCCGGCCGGCGCAATTACGTGCTCGGCGATGGCGCCACCAAGGGATTGAACGCCTGGCTCAACACCAAGGTGCCCTTCAGCGACAGCGGCGAGTTCTACGCCTTCGCCACCTACAACCAGCGCGACACCGAGGGCGCCAACTACTTCCGTTACCCGGACAGCAGCGCCAACTGGCGCGAGCTCTATCCCAACGGCTACCGGCCGATTTCCGAAGGCGAGAACCGCGATCTGCAGGCGGTGGCCGGCGCGCGCGGGCAATGGGGTAGCTGGGATTACGATGCCAGCATCAACTACGGTCGCAACGACTTCACCTACCGGCTGCGCAATTCGCTCAACGCCTCGCTGGGGCCGACCAGCACCACGCGCTTCAAGACCGGCGATTTCGCCTTCGCGCAGACCGTGGGCAATGTCGACCTGACCCGCGTGTTCGATGCGGCCGGCGCCACCCACACCTTCGGCACCGGTGCCGAATTCCGCCGCGAGCAGTACCGCACCCACGCCGGCGATCCGGCCAGCTACGCGGCTGGCCCGTTCACCGACCGCCCCACCGGCTCGCAGGCCGGCGGCGGCCTCACCCCGCAGGACGAGGCCGACCTGTCGCGCAACGTGGCCAGCGCCTATGCCAATGTCTCCAGCCAGTTCGGCGACAAGCTCTCCACCGACCTGGCCGGCCGCTACGAGCATTACCAGGACTTCGGCAGCCAGTGGACCGGCAAGCTGGCCGCGCGCTACGCGTTCGCCCCGGCGTTCGCGCTGCGTGGCGCCATCTCCAACAACGTGCGTGCGCCCTCGCTCAGCCAGATCGGTTACGAAGCCACCTCCACCGGCTACGACGCCGCCGGCCGGCTGACCCAGGGCCGCCTGCTGTCGGTCAACAACCCGATCGCCCGTGCGCTGGGCGCCACCGACCTGAAGCCGGAAAAATCGCTCAATTACAGCCTGGGCTTCACCAGCCAGCTGGGCGACCACTTCGACCTGTCGCTGGATTTCTTCCAGATCGACATCGACGACCGCATCGCGCTGTCCGAAGACATCACCGGCGATGCATTGACCAGCTTCGTGCAGCAGAACTTCGGCGTGACCGGCGTGCAGAGCGCCAGCTACTTCCTCAACGCCGCCGACACCCGCACGCGCGGCGCCGAGCTGGTGGCCAACTGGCGCCAGTACGCCTTCGGCGGCGACCTGCTGCTGACCGGCACCTACAGCTACGCCAAGACCGAGCTGGAAAACATCATCGCCACCCCGGCGCAGCTGCTGGCGTTGAACCCGGACTATGTGCTGTTCGGCGTGGAAGAAAGCAATACGCTCACCGATGCCGCGCCGCGCACCCGCGCCGCGCTTGCCGCCAACTGGAGCAACCAACGCTGGAACCTGCAGACCCGCGTGAACCGCTACGGCAGCGCCACCCGCGTGTTCGACTTCGGCGGCGGCTTCGTACCGCGCCAGACCTACGGCGCCGAATGGCAGCTGGACCTGGAAGCCGAATACCACCTGGGCACGCAGTGGACGCTGGCCATCGGCGGGCAAAACATCCTGGACAATTATTCTGACCGCTCCATCGACGACATCGCCTACTTCGGCAACCTGCCGTACGACGTGCTGTCGCCGATCGGCAGCAACGGCGCGTACTGGTATGGGCGGGTGCGGTATACGTTTTGAGCTAGAGCGAAATGGTTTAAAGCCCCTCTCCCTCAGGGAGAGGGGTTGGGGTGAGGGTACGGGGCGAAGCCCTCGTGCAGCCAAACTCCAACAGGCTTCGCCCGTACCCTCATCCGCCCCTGCGGGGCACCTTCTCCCGAAAGGAGAAGGGTAATCCCCGCCGTTCCATAACCTGAATCTCACACCGCCTTGCGCACACTGCCGCGATGGCAGACGTGCATCCCCCCCTCCCGTCGCCGCCATTGCTGGACGATGCCTGCGCATTGTTCCTGGACGTGGACGGCACCCTGATCGATTTTGCCGACAGCCCTGAAGCGGTGCGGCTCCTGCCTGAGGTGCGTACGGCCATCGGCCGCCTCAGCGTGCGCCTGGATGGCGCCATCGCCCTGGTCAGCGGGCGGCCGCTGGCGCAGCTCGATGCCCTGTTCCATCCCCTGATCCTCCCCGCCGCCGGCCTGCACGGCCACGAGCTGCGCAGCGACACCGCGGCGCGCGCGGCGATGCCGCAGGACACGTCCGAGTGGCTGCACGGCCTGCATCGACGCGCCGCTGCGCTCACCCACCGGCATCCCGGCGTGCTGGTCGAAGACAAGGGCGTCAGCGTGGCACTGCACTGGCGCGCGCAGCCGCTGGCCGGGCCCGACGTGCTCGCCTTCGCGCAGGATGAGATCGCCCAGCTCCCCGGTTATCGCCTGCAGCCGGGCGATCATGTCGTGGAGTTCGTGCCCGAAGGCAGCAACAAGGGCCTGGCGGTGGAACAACTGATGCAGCAAGGCGCCTTCGCCGGTCGCACACCGGTGTTCGTGGGCGACGACCTCACCGACGAATTCGGCTTCGAGGCGGCCAACCGGCTCGGCGGCTGGAGCGTGCTGGTCGGCGACCGTGCCCAGACCAGTGCGCGCTATCGCGTGCCGGGCACCGCCGCCGTCCACGCGTGGCTGCAGCAGAACGCGCACGGCGCCTGAGCGTCCGCCTTTTTCCCTTGTCATTGCATTAGGAGTGTTGGGACTTCATGACCGAGCCAAACCTGGACCTGGGCGTCATCGGCAATTGCAGCTTCGGCGCATTGGTGGATCGGCAGGCACGCGTGGTGTGGAGTTGCCTGCCCGCCTTCGACGGCGACCCGGCCTTCTGCACGCTGCTGTCGCCCAAGACCGAGGGCGGCGATTTCGCCGTGGAACTGGAGGATTTCGAAAGCAGCGAGCAGCACTATCTGCCCAATACCGCGGTGCTGCGCACGGTGCTGCGCGACAGCAAGGGTGGCGAAATCGAGGTGATCGATTTCGCACCGCGCTGGCGCAATAACGGCCGCTTCTATCGGCCGGTGAGCATCATCCGCCAGATCCGCCCCCTGGCCGGCAACCCGCGCATCATCGTGCGCGCGCGCCCGCTGGCCGACTGGGGTGGCCGCACGCCCGAGACCACCTGGGGCAGCAACCATATCCGCTGGGTGCTGCCGGAATTCACCCTGCGCCTGACCACCGACGTGCCGGTGCGCTTCGTGCGCGACGGATTGCCGTTCGTGCTCAGCCACCCGGTCAGCCTGGTGCTGGGCGTGGATGAATCGCTGACCCGCTCGCTCACCGGCTATGTGCAGGAAGCGCAGGAACGCACCGAAGAATACTGGCGCGAATGGGTGCGCTATCTGTCCATTCCGCTGGACTGGCAGGAGGCGGTGATCCGCAGCGCGATCACGCTCAAGCTATGCCAGTACGAAGACAGCGGCGCCATCATCGCCGCAATGACCACCTCGATTCCGGAAGCGCCCAACACCCCGCGCAACTGGGATTACCGCTATTGCTGGCTGCGCGATGCCGCCTTCGTGGTACGCGCGCTCAATCGCCTGGGCGCCACCCGCACGATGGAGCAGTTCATCGGCTACATCTTCAACATCGCCACCACCGACGGCACCATGCAGCCGCTGTACGGCATCGGCTTCGAATCGCAACTGGAAGAACACGAAGTCGACACCATGGCCGGGTATCGCGGCATGGGCCCGGTACGCCGCGGCAACCTGGCCTGGATCCAGCAGCAGCACGATGTCTACGGCAGCGTGGTACTGGCCTCCACGCAGCTGTTCTTCGACCTGCGCCTGAAGGATCAGGGCGATGCGGATACCTTCCGCCGCCTGGAGCCGCTGGGCGAGCGCGCCTACGCGCTGCACAACGTGCCCGATGCCGGCCTGTGGGAGTTCCGCGGCCGCGCCGAGGTGCATACCTACACCGCGGCGATGTGCTGGGCGGCCTGCGACCGCTTGTGCAAGATCGCCGACCGCCTGGTCTTGCCCGAACGCAGCGCGTACTGGCGCCAGCGCGCCGACAGCATCCGCGAGCGCGTCCTGGGCGAGGCCTGGAGCGAAGAGCACGGCCATTTCACCGACACGCTCGGCGGCCATCGCCTGGATGCCTCACTGTTGTTGCTGGCCGATATCGGCATCGTCGCCAACGACGACAGCCGCTTCGTGCGCACGGTCGAAGCGGTGGGCCGCGTGCTCAAGCATGGCGATGCGCTCTACCGCTACATCGCACCGGACGACTTCGGCGAGCCGGAAACCAGCTTCACCATCTGCACGTTCTGGTACATCGATGCGCTGGCGGCGATCGGCCGCAAGGACGAGGCGCGTGAATTGTTCGAGCGTATTCTCTCGCGCCGCAATCACCTGGGCTTGCTGTCCGAAGACCTATCGTTCGAAGACGGCGAAGCCTGGGGAAATTTCCCGCAGACCTATTCGCACGTCGGTTTGATCATCGCAGCGATGCGCTTGTCGCGGAGCTGGCAGGAGGCGTCATGAGTCGTTTGGTGGTGGTATCCAATCGCGTCGCGGTCCCGGGCGAAACCCGGGCCGGCGGCCTGGCGGTGGGGTTGCTGGCCGCGCTCAAGGAGCGTGGCGGCATGTGGTTCGGCTGGAGCGGCAAGACCGTGCGCGGCGACAGCGGCGGCATGCACGAGCAGAGCGAAGGCGACATCACCTTCGTCACCATGGACCTCAACAAGCGCGACATCGATTCGTACTACAACGGCTTCGCCAACCGCACGCTGTGGCCGCTGCTGCACTTCCGGCTGGACCTGGTCGATTACGACCGCGCCACCCGCGAAGGCTACATGCGCGTCAACCGGCTGTTCGCCGAAAAGCTCGCACCGCTTCTGAAAGACAGCGACACCTTGTGGATCCACGACTACCACATGATCCCGCTCGGGGCGATGCTGCGCGAGCTGGGTGTGGGCTGCAAGATGGGCTTTTTCCTGCATGTTCCGATGCCATCGGCGGATCTGGTGCAGGCGATGCCAGATCACGCGCGCCTGTTCAGCACCTTCTATGCCTACGACCTGGTCGGCTTCCAGACCCAGCGCGATGCCGAGCGCTTCAAGGCCTACGTGCGCCTGTTCGGCGGCGGGCGCGTGCTGGACGGCGATCTGGTCGAAGGCCCGGGCGGGCGTCGCTTCACTGCGGCGGCGTTTCCCATCGGCATCGATACCGACCTGATCGCCAACCAGGCCAAGGCCTCGGTCGGCAAGCAATCGGTACGCGACCTGCGCGAGAGCCTGCGCGGGCGCCAGCTCGCCATCGGTGTGGATCGGCTGGATTACTCCAAGGGCCTGCCAGAACGCTTCCTGGGTTTCGAGCGCTACCTGGAGCGCTATCCGGATCAATCCGGCAGCCTCACGTATCTGCAGATCGCGCCGGTCTCGCGCGGCGATGTCACCGAATACCGCCAGTTGCGCGGTCAGCTGGAGCAGATCGCCGGCCATATCAACGGCGGGCATGCCGAGCCGGACTGGACGCCGCTGCGCTACGTCAACCAGAACTTCAGCCACGCCACGTTGACCGGCTTCTACCGCGCCGCATCGGTGGGCCTGGTGACGCCGCTGCGCGATGGCATGAACCTGGTGGCCAAGGAATTCGTCGCTGCGCAGGACCCGGAAAATCCGGGCGTTCTGGTGTTGTCGCTGCTGGCCGGCGCGGCCGACGAAATGAAGGAAGCGCTGCTGGTCAACCCGCACGATCTGGACGGCGTGGCCGATGCGATCGCAACCGCGGCGAGCATGCCGCTGGCAAGCCGCATCGAGCGCTGGCACGGGATGATGGACCACTTGCGCAAGAACAACATCGGTCACTGGCGCCAACGCTACCTGCAGGCACTGGCCGAGGTCTGAGCCAGGCTCGGCGCGCCCAGACGCACCGCGATCGGGCAATGCATCCTTCTCCCGCCGGGAGAAGGTGCCCGAAGGGCGGATGAGGGTACGTGTGCACGTAAGCATGAAAGATCTCAGCGTCTACAGATCCCAATTTTCAAATCCCAAAATTCCCGCTTCATCGTTTGAGTCAATAGCGAAATAGAGCTACCCCAGAATCATGCATTCGCCGCCACATGCGAATGTCGCCCGAACCCACGGGCATCCACCGCAGACTCACATTTCCTGTGAATTTGAGCAATTTCAACGTTCCATGCTCACAGGTTGGAACGCTGGTTCCCACTCCATCACGGACGCGACAGGAGCAAGGGTCTAAAATGTCGTGATGATTAGCGCTGAAGGACCCTGGGAGGGGCTGCGCGTTCATGTCCAGGTTGCCGGCAGTCTTTGCCACCGAGCGACCTTTCTCCCTCCACGACTTGTCGCCCGCTGCGGCCCAAGTCCTTCCTGACATCTCAAAATGACTGATCAATCCTCAAAACGTGGGCTAGGCGCCTGGTTGCTGGTGGCCTATGCAGTGGTGATCGCCGTGCTCGGTGCGGTGCTCGCCTACGAAGGCGGGCGCCTGGTGGCCGTCGGTGGTTCCTGGTACTACCTGCTGGCAGGTATCGCGCTGCTGCTGGCGGGCGTGCTGCTGGCGGCGGGCAAGCGCGCGGGCCTGTGGCTGTTCGGCGCCACGCTGGCCGCCACCATTGCCTGGGCACTGTGGGAAGTGGGCCTGGATGGCTGGGGCCTGGTCCCGCGTCTGGCCTGGATCTCGGTGCTGGGTCTGGTCCTGCTGCCCTTCTGGGGCGTGGCGCGTCGGCGCATGCAGCCGCTGTCCGGCGCAGGCTATGTGGTGGTCACCGGCGTGCTGCCGGTGCTGGGCGCAGCACTGATCCTGTGGCCGTTGTTCGTGCCACGCAATGTCGAACTGGCCGATGCGTCCAGGCAGGCTGACAACCCCGCCGCCTTCAGCCGCGCCACCGTGCCCAGCCCGGACGGCAACGTGGCCGCCAACCACGACGCCAGCAACTGGACCGCCTATGCCGGCTCCAACCTGTCCAATCACTACACTCCGGGCGCGCAGATCACCCCGGACAACGTGAAGAACCTGAAGATCGCCTGGGAATTCCACACCGGCGACCTGAAGCCGGCCGGCTCCAAGCTGGGCTACGCCTTCCAGAACACCCCGCTCAAGGTCGGCGACCTGCTGTACATCTGCACGCCCACCCAGAAGGTGATCGCGGTGGAAGCGGCCAACGGCAAGGAGCGCTGGCGCTTCGACCCGCAGACCAACCCCAAGGCAGTGGCCGGCGTGGCCGCCACCACCTGCCGTGGCGTGTCGTACTACCAGGCACCGCAAGGCACCGCCGAGTGCCCGACGCGGATCTTCTGGCCAATGGTCGATGGCCGCCTGGGCGCGCTGGATGCGCAGACCGGCAAGCTGTGCACCAGCTTCGGCAACAACGGCTACGTGGACCTCAATGCCGGCACCGGCAACACCAAGCCGGGCTTCGTCGGCCCGACCTCGCCGCCGGTGGTGATGCGCGGCGTGGTGATCCAGCCCACCGGCCAGGTGCGCGACGGCCAGGAAGGCGATGCGCCGTCCGGCGTGGTGCGTGGCTTCGATGCCCTCACCGGCCAGCTGCGCTGGGCCTGGGACCTGGGCAACCCGGCGATCACCGCCGAACCCCCGGCCGGGCAGACCTATACCCGCTCCACCCCGAACGTGTGGTCGCTGATGGCCGCCGACGATGAGCTGGGCCTGGTCTACCTGCCCACCGGCAATGCCTCCGGCGACTTCTTCGGCAAGGGCCGCACCCCGCAGGACGAGGAGTACACCGCCTCGCTGGTGGCCGTGGACGCGGCCACCGGCAAGGAACGCTGGCACTTCCGCACCGTCAACCACGATCTGTGGGACTACGACATCGGCCCGCAGCCGAACCTGGTCGATTGGCCGGTGGCCGGCGGCGGTACCCGTCCTGCCGTGATCCAGGCCACCAAGTCCGGCCAGGTGTTCGTGCTCGACCGTGCCACCGGCGCGCCGCTGATGCCGGTCAAGCAGATCCCGGTGCCGCAGGGCACCGATCATGGCGACTGGACCGCCGCCACCCAGCCGGTCTCGCCGGGCATGCCCAACACCGTGGGCGCGCCCAGCCACGACGTCGAAACCATCGTCGAATCCGATGCCTGGGGCATGACCCCGTTCGACCAACTGGCCTGCCGTATCCAGTTCAAGCAGTTGCGTTACGAAGGCATGTTCACTCCCCCCACCCTGCAGGGCTCGCTGGCGTTCACCGGCAACCATGGCGGCGTCAACTGGGGCGGCGTCTCGGTGGATCTGCAGCGCGGCATCATGGTGATGAACAGCAATCGCCTGCCGTACACCTTGCAGGTCTATACCCGCGAAAAGATGAACGAGCTGGGCGTGGTGTCGGTGTTCGACGGCAAGAGCAAGACCCCTGGCTACATGGCGCAGAAGGGTCTGGCCTACGGCGCCCGCAAGGAGCCGTGGATGTCGCCGCTCAACACCCCGTGCGTGGCCCCGCCGTGGGGCTATATCGCCGGCGTGGATCTGCGCACCCAGCAGGTGCTGTGGCGCCGTCCGCTGGGGACCGGCTACGACCAGGGCCCGATGGGCATCCCGTCCAAGACCAAGTTCGAGATCGGTACGCCCAATAACAGCGGCTCGCTGGCCACCGCCGGCGGCGTGACCTTCATCGGCGCGACCCTGGACGACTTCATGCGCGGCTTCGACACCCGCACCGGCAAGCAGGTCTGGGAAACCCGCGTGCCGGCCGGTCCGCAGGCCGCACCGATGAGCTACACCATCGACGGCAAGCAATACATCGTGGCCGCGGTGGGTGGACACGACCGCATGGAAACCAAGTCGGGCGACAGCGTGATCGCATGGACGTTGCCGGACGATGCACAGGCGACGCCGGCGAAATAATCCAGCCGCCTGGCTGTAGAGTGATCGATCAAACCGGTCGTCGCGAGACGGCCGGTTTTTTTGTGCCTGCAGCACAGGGGATTGCTGAGCGAGGCATGGCAGACCGGCAGCACCGCCACCAACGCCCAGCGAGCCGCACCCCGCGCAACGCGCTGCTGGCGCAAGCAGGCCCGAGCACCGTCATGGCCGCTGCCTGGATGACCATGCCGCCCGCTGCCAGGAGCAGATCGATGCTCTGCGGCTTGATCTGCATGGCGGCCATGCGCCGCCTTTCATCACATGGAATTCACATTCGACTGCGGCTGTTGGATGACTGCAGGCGCGGCCGACACCTCACGGCGCCTACTGAAACCGCTTCCAAATCAACTACATCGCTTTTTTACCTGCGTCTCCGTCACGTTCCGACAAACGGTGCATTCACACCATCATGATTCGGCCTCGGCCGCCGATACCCCATTGCAGCCCACCTCCTGCCGCTCGCCGATCTCCCTTCCAGAACACCAGTTGGACTCAGCCTATGTCGCCTTCACACGATGCCGCCCCCGTTTCCCGCCCATCGCCGGGCGCAAACGTTGCGCGTAGCGCCTGGACGGCGTGGCTGCCCGCCGCCGCACAGATCGGGCTGCTGGCTTTGCTGGCGGTCTATGCCGCCACGCGGATGCCCGGCGGTGTCGCCGGCGCCTTGGCCAGCTTATTTCCCGCGCTGCTGGTGCTGGGCGCAGCCAGCGCCGGCCTCTGCTGGTGGACGCGTCGGCGCAGCAGCGCACAGCTGCAGCAGGCGCTGTCTGCGGTCACCGCGATCGGCCAAGGCCGCTTCCAGCGCCTGGACCTGCGCACCGCGGCCGGCGAACTCGCACCGCTGCTGCACGCGTTGCAGGACACCCAGGACAAGCTCGCCATCCGCCTCGATGTGATGGAACAGGGCCTGCGCCACGGCCAGTTCGTGATCAAGGCGCTCGACGATCTGGACACCATGATCCGCATCGCCGACGACGACGGCCAGGTGCTGTTCGCCAACCGCAAGCTGCTGGCGATGCTCAAGCTGATCGAGCCGGACGTGCAGAGCTTCCGCCCCGGCTTCCACGCCGAAGGCTTCGTCGGCGGCAGCATCGGCGACATCTATCCCGACAGCCAGGCCGCGATCGACCGCATGCGCGCCTTGAACGCTTCCAAGGCGGTGCGCGCGCCGTTCTTCGGCCGCCAGATCGACTTCGTCTACAGCCCGATCATCGCCGCCGACGGCACCAAGCTGGGCACCATTGCACAGTGGGTGGATGTCACCGCCCAGGTCAACGCCGAGCAGGCGCTGATCCAGATCATCGACGCCGCCTCGGCCGGCGATTTCAGCCGCCGCATGCAGCTCGAAGGCATGGACGGCGTGCTGCTGTCGCTGGCGCAGGGCATCAACCGCATCTACGACTCGGTGGAAACCCATCTGGCCGCACTGGCGCGGGTGATCGGCGCGCTGGCCGAAGGCGACCTCACCCAGCGCGTGGACGGCGATGCGCACGGCATCTTCGCGCGACTGCGCGAGGACACCAACCAGACCGTGGCCCGCCTCACCGAAATCATCGGCGGCATCCAGGCCGCATCGGACACCATTCGCCAGGCCGCGGTGGAAATCGCCGCCGGCAACACCGACCTGTCCGAGCGCACCGAACAACAGGCGGCCAACCTCGAAGAAACCGCCAGCTCCATGGAGGAACTCACCTCCACCGTGAAACAGAACGCAGAAAGCGCGCTGCAGGCCAACCGCCTGGTGGTCGGCACCGGCGAAGTCGCCCAGAACGGCGGCCAGGTGATGGACGATGTGGTTGCCACCATGGGCCAGATCAGCACCTCCTCGCGCAAGATCGGCGAGATCATCGGCGTCATCGACGGCATCGCGTTCCAGACCAACATCCTGGCGCTCAACGCCGCAGTGGAAGCGGCGCGCGCCGGCGAACAGGGCCGCGGCTTTGCGGTGGTGGCCTCGGAAGTGCGCGCACTGGCGCGTCGTTCGGCCGATGCGGCCAAGGAGATCAAGACGCTGATCGCCGACTCCACCGACAAGGTGGAACTGGGCTCAGGCCTGGTGCACCGCGCCGGCGCGACCATGCGCGAGATCGTCGGCTCGGTGAAGCATGTCACCGACATCATGAGCGAGATCACCTCCGCCAGCGCCGAGCAATCCAGCGGCATCGAACAGGTCAACCGCACCGTGGCGCAGTTGGACGAAGTCACCCAGCGCAATGCCGCGCTGGTGGAAGAAGCCACCGCCGCCGCACGCAGCCTGGAAGAACAGGCGGTGGAACTGGCCGATGCGGTGTCGATCTTCCGCCTGCAATCCGACGCCCGCCCCTCCACTGTCGTGCGCGCCAGCTTCCACAACGCAGCGTAGGCCCGGGAAATCGCGCGATTTGTAGGGGCGCACCGGGGCGCGACTGGCTTTCCCGGTAATGCCAGGCGCGCTCCTGCGAACAGCGCATCGGTGCGCCCGATCGCGCTGGGCAATTGCCGCCTTGCGCGGCCGGCAACCCACGACGTGGTCAATGCGTGTCGGATTCGCTACATGCTCCAGCGACACCTACGCAGCCGTCGCAATACCCGCGCCCGCGTCGGGAGCGCCCACGGGCGCGATTAGGCTTTCCCGGTAACACGCATCGCGCTTGGGCGCGCACCTGCGAACAGCGTATCGGCGTGCCCGATCGCGCCGTCCTGGCATCAGGACAGAAACTGCCCCCATCCACGCCGCCGTACGTCAGTCCAGAAACCGCGCGTGTTGCTCGGGTGTGGGCAGCATGCAGTGGTCGCTGCGGCCGAACCAGCGATAGCGATTGCGTGCGATCAGGCGATACCCGATATCGCGCAAACCACGCGGTATCACGCGCAACACTGTCGCCAGCCGCCACAGGCCGCCCAGGCGCGCCAGTACACGCACGATGGCATCGCTGTCGGTCCATGCGCCGCTGTGGTCCACCAGCAGGAACGACAACGGATCGTCCGGGTCCAGCCCATGCTGCTGCAACAGCGCGCGCCCGGCCTGGCCCTGCATCGCGGCAAAGCGGTAACGCCCGCGTCGATCGTGGCGCAGCAGGAACTGGACCCAGCCATTGCACAGCAGGCACACCCCATCGAACACGATGGTGGCCGGCGCGGTGCGCATCTGCGCAGTGGACATGTCAGCGTGGCTCAAGCCATCCCTCGTAGCGAATGAACGGCCCCACCAGCGGCAAGTGCACGTCGACCAGAAACCCGTAGCGGCCGGCATCGGCATGCTCGCGGCAACGCACCTGTTCGAACCAGCGCGCGGGCAGTGGAATCCAGCCGAACGCCCACACGCGAGTGGCCTGCCAATAGAGGGACTGGGCATCGGCACGCAACGCAAACTCGAACCGTACCGCGCCCAGGTGTTCGCGCAAGGCCGCTCCCTCGCGCCACAGCCGCGAATACATCGGCAGACCGGCAAAGCGCCGGTGCCAGCGCTCGCCCTGCGCATCGACCAGGAACTCCACTTCTACCGACACAGCGCCGCTGCGCGGCAATCGGCTCAGCAGCGCCAGCAGGGGCACCAGCATATGTCGACCGCGCCGGATCTGCGCCTGCCCGGCAAAGGTCTGCCGCTGCTGTACCGAATGCAGCGCGCGCACCGGCGCCGGCAATTGCGCGAATGCCTGTTGCCCCAGCACCTGCGCGAACAACGGCGTGCTCAGGGCGCGATCCATGCCAGCGTGGCCATGCGTCCGCTACGGCGGTCGCGGCGATGCGAGAAAAAGCGCGCCGGGTCGGAAATGGTGCACAGGCCGCCACCGTGGATCGCATCGGGCCGCAGACCGGCACGCTGCAGGCGCAGCCGCGCCAATGCGTACAGATCCACGCGCCAATGCCCCGCTCGCGTGGCGACGAATGCGTGCTGCGCCTGTGCGTCCTCGTCGACGAAGGCGTCGAAGACGTCCTGGCCGATCTCATAGGCCTGCGGCCCTGCGGCCGGGCCCAGCCAGGCCATCAGCTGCGGCGCCGGTGTCTGCATCGCCGCCACGCTGCGCTCCAGCACGCCATCGGCCAGACCGCGCCAACCGGCATGTGCGGCCGCGATCTCGCTGCCATCGACCGCAGCGAGCACGACCGGCAGGCAATCGGCGGTGAGGATGGCCAGCACCCGCCCCGGCACGTCGGTCACGGCGGCGTCGGCGGTGGGCTCATACGAGGAGCCCGGTAAACCATCGCCCGCAGCGTCCACCCGTGCGCCGGCGCCTGCCGACAGCGCCTCCAGCCGCACGACATCCACCCCATGCACCTGCCGCAACCACTGCGGCGGGCCGGGCAAGTCCAGCGCCTGCACCAGCAACGCGCGGTTACGCTCCACCCGTTCCGGCGTATCGCCCTCCGGGCTGCTGCGGTTACCGAGATTGAGTGTGTCGAACGGTGCCTGCGACACGCCCAGGCCATGCCGCAGCGTGGTCAGCGCCCGGATCCGCGGCGGCGCCGGCCAGTCCGCCAGCAGGATGAATGGAGCGGCCACACTCACCTCAGCGGCGCGCCAGTTCGGCCGCGCGTGCGCTGTCCTCGCGCAGCGCGGTCATCAGCCGCTGCAGATCGGCCGGCACCGGCGCGCTGGCACGCACCGGCTCGCCACTGACCGGATGCAGGAATTCCAGCGTCTCGGCGTGCAGCGCCTGGCGCTTGAAGGTGCGCAGCTCATGCACCAGCGTGTCGGTGGCGCCCTTGGGCAACTTGAGTGCGCCGCCATACAGCGGGTCGCCGACGATGGGCGATTTCAGGTGCGCCATGTGCACGCGGATCTGGTGGGTGCGCCCGGTTTCCAGCCGGCATTCCAGCGCGGTATGCGCGCGGAAACGCTCGCGCAGGCGGTAATGGGTGACCGCATCGCGGCCATCGTCGCGCACCGCCATCTTCAGGCGATCGCGCGGGTGGCGATCGATCGGCGCATTGGCGGTGCCGCCGGACACCAGCGCCCCGACCACCACCGCCAGATACTGGCGATGCACGTCGCGCGCGGACAGTTGCTCCACCAGCGCGGTCTGCGCCTGCACGGTGCGCGCCACCACCATCACGCCGCTGGTGTCCTTGTCCAGGCGATGCACCACGCCGGCGCGCGGCACTGCCGACAGCGCCGGGTCGCGGAACAGCAGCGCGTTGACCAGGGTGCCGTCTGGATTGCCAGCGCCTGGGTGCACCACCAGGCCGGCCGGCTTGTCGATCACCAGCACCTGCTCGTCTTCGTACAACACGTTCAGCGGGATGTCCTGCGGCGCGGCATGGGTCTGGGTTTCCAGCACCACCTGCAGCTGTACGCTCTCGCCGCCGCGCACCGTGTCGCGCGGACGCGCCATGTCGCCGTCCAGCAGCGCGTCGCCGGACTTGATCCATTCGGCCAGCCGCGAGCGCGAGAATTCGGGGAACAGTTCGGCCAGCACCGCGTCGAAACGCCGCCCCGCGGCGCTGTCGGGCACGATGGCCTGACGGATGGACGGGTCGGCGGGGTCGGCAGAAGGGTCGGACATGGACACGGGTACTCGGGCAAAAACGGGAATTTGAGGGTCCGGGCGGCAGGAGTCAGTCGCCGGACAGGCCACTAGGCTATCATCGCCCTTTCGTTTTCCTGATGCGTCCTGCCCAGACCCATGATCCGACGGTCCACGTTTTCCGCGCCTGCGCGCCTGATTGCCCTCATGCTGGTCATGGCGTTCGTCGTCACCGGCTGCCACCGCGGCGCCAAGGACAAGAATCCCGACGAGGGCATGCCGGTCGAGCAACTCTACGGCAAGGCCCATGAGCTGATGGAGAAAGGCAACTGGGCCGGCGCCGAAGCCAGCTTCAAGCGCCTGCAGGCCCAGTACCCGTACGGCCCGTACACCGAACAGGCGATGATCGAAAGCGCCTACGCGCAGTACAAGGCCGGCAAGCACGACGACACCGTGTCCAGCGTCGACCGCTTCATCCGCACCTACCCGACCCATCGCAACATCGCCTACCTGTACTACCTGCGCGGGCTGGCCAACAGCAACCGCGACACGGTGTTCCTGCGCCGGGTGTGGTCGCTGGACCCGAGCCGCCGCGACCTGTCGTCGCCGCAGCAGGCCTACAACGACTTCAACACCGTCACCGACCGCTACCCGAACAGCCGCTACGCCGCCGATGCGCGCAAGCGGATGATCGAGCTGCGCGACATCTTTGCCCAGCACGAGCTGGACAACGCGCTGTACTACCTGCGCCGCAATGCCTGGGTGTCGGCGGCCGGCCGCGCCAACTACTTGCTGGAAACCTATCCGCAGAGCGCCTACCAGTACGACGCGGTGGCGGTGCTGGCCGAGGCCTACACGCATCTGGGAAACAAGACCCTGGCCGCCGACGCGCGCCGCGTGCTCGAACTCAACAGCCCCCAGCACCCGTGGCTGAGCGGCAACTGGCCGAAGTACCCCTGGGCCATCCGTAAGCTCAACCCGTTTGCCGGCGAAAAGTCCGCCGCCACCGGGCAGCGCAACGCACAGATGAATCGCGATTGAGCCATCGGCCGTCGATGTCACCAAAAGGGGCCGCAAGGCCCCTTTTTTATTGCTGCAGTGCCGGCAGGCGGTGCAATGCAGGCACCTGATCGATAGGACCGCTCCGCGTGGCAGGCGCCATGTGCTCTGGGCTGATGAGGCATGTACGCGCACCGGGTGCGCGCGGTCGCGCGGCGTGGTTCAGGCGGGCATCGCATCCCGCGCCGGCTCCATGGCGCATGTCCCGGACCCGGTACCAGGTCACCGAACGGCGTGGCAAGGCTTCCTATACTGCTGACTCGAAGACGCTTCGACATCCTGCCGGCTCGCGCCAAGGAGGCTGCATGTCTGCTCACCGGATCCTGTTTGCGCTCAGCCTGCTGCTATCGGCGGCGACCACCCATGCCGCCCCCATCGTCTACGGCGTCAATGCCCACGACAACCGGCCCGCTTATGCCATGACGCAGGCAGAGGCCCGCTTCAAGCTGCTGGCCGCGCGCAACCTGCGCAGTTACCGCTTCGACGTGGATCCGCGCGACTACGCCACCCTCGATGCACTGGTTCCGCTCGCACGCAGGTATGGCATCACCTTGCGCCCGATGGTCTACCCGATGTCGCGCGAGATCGGCCATCGGTTGGCGCGCCGCTATGCCGCCGACATCAAGGTCTGGGAGATCGGCAACGAGCAGGATCTGGTGCGTGCCGAGGCCGATGCCAGGATTGCGGCGATGACCACGATGTACCAGGGCATGCGGCAGGCATCCAACGAGCTGGGTGCCGGGTTGCGCTTCACCATCAACATCACCGCCTGCAACAGCGACGATCACAGCGCAACCGCGCGCTGCCCCGGCAATCGCAACGGCTCACTCTGGTTCCTGGCCAAGGCCAGGGCGGCCGGCTTTGCCTTCGACCACATCAGCTTCCATTACTACGCCTTCCATCACGACGCCGGCTACTGGACAGAGCTGTATCTAGGCCAGCTGCGCGCAGCCGCGCAGACCTACAACACGCCGGTGTCTTCAACGAGCTCAACTGCGCCGAGGTCTACACCGGCAATGTCAGCGGCGGCGCAGAAGGCGACCGCGGCTGTTACGACAGCCTGGCCCAGCTGTTACGCACCGTGCGCGACCGCTATACCGACGTGGTGGCCGAGGTGAACGTCTACGAGCTGCTGGACCAGACCACCATCGCTGGTGTCGAAGGCCACTTCGGCCTGATGTACGACCTGACACGGCCCAAGCCGACGCTGGACCTGCTCACCCGCTTCGCCCAGCCACCTGCCGCCGCAGCGGCAGCCGATGCGCCGGAGGACTGAGCGGAATCGCCGATCCGGCTACTGCCCGAAATAGCCGTTGGTGATCGGATAGCGACGTTCACGCCCGAACGCACGCCGCGACACCTTCGGCCCCGGCGCGGCCTGGTGGCGCTTCCATTCGTTGATGCGCACCAGCCGCAACACATGCTCCACCGTGTCGGCCGCATACCCGGCAGCCACGATGTCGTCGCGCGACTGCTCCTGATCGACGTAGCGGTACAGGATGCCGTCGAGCACATCGTAGGGCGGCAGCGAATCCTGGTCGGTCTGGTTGTCGCGCAGCTCTGCCGACGGCGGCCGCGAGATCACCGCCGGCGGGATCACCGGCGCGCCACCCACCGTGTTGCGCCATTTGGCCAGGCCGAACACTTCGGTCTTGTACAGATCCTTGAGCGGCGCATAGCCACCGCACATGTCGCCATAGATGGTCGCGTAGCCCACCGCGTATTCGCTCTTGTTGCCGGTGGTCAGCAACAGCCCGCCGAACTTATTGGACAGCGCCATCAGGATCACCCCGCGGCTGCGCGACTGCAGGTTCTCTTCGGTGATGTCCGGCTGGGTGCCTTCGAACATCGGCCCCAGTGCGGCGAGCAGCCCCTCGAACACCGGCGCGATCGCAACGGTTTCCAGCTTCACGCCCAGCGCGCGGCACTGCTCATCGGCCAGATCATTGGACAGGTTCGCGGTGTAGCGCGAGGGCAGCCGCACCGCGGTAACGTTGTCGGCGCCCAATGCATCCACGGCCATCGCCAACACCAATGCCGAATCGATACCGCCGGACAAGCCCAGCCAAACCTTGCCGAAACCATTCTTGCGGCAATAGTCCTGCAGGCCCCGCACCACCGCGCGCCAGGCCAGCGCATCCATGCTTTCGTCGCCATCGTCCACCCAGACCACCGGGGTGAAACTGCGCTCGTCGGCGGCATAGTCCACCACCAGCCACTGGTCCACGAACGCGGCAGCGGCCGGGTGCACGGTGCCGTTGCCGTCGGCCACCACCGAGGCGCCATCGAACACCAGCGCGTCCTGGCCACCGACCACATTGAGATAGGCAATCGCCGCCCCACTCTCGCGGGTGCGCTCGGCCAGCAGCGCATCGCGCTGCGCGTGCTTGCCGCGCTCGTACGGCGAGGCGTTGGGCACCAGCACCAGCTCGGCACCGGCCTGCACGGTTTTCGCCAGCGGCTCGGCAAACCACAGGTCCTCGCAGATCACCACCCCTACCTGCACGCCCTTGACCGTGACCACGCAGTCGTCGCCATCCGGATCCACGTCGAAATAGCGGCGTTCGTCGAATACGGCGTAGTTGGGCAGCTCGCGCTTGCGATAGGTCGCCTCGATCCGGCCATCGCGCAGCACGCTGGCGGCGTTGTACACCACGCTGCCGGCGCTCTGCGGCCAACCGACCACGGCGACGATGCCGCGCGTGGCGCTCGCGATCCGCGCCAGCGCCTGCTCGCAATGGGCCAGAAAACCCGGGCGCAGCAACAGGTCTTCCGGCGGATAGCCGCTGATCGCCAGCTCGGGAAACAGCACGATGTCCGCATCGAACTCGTCGCGTGCGGCTGCGATGAAGTCGATGATGCGATCAGTGTTCTGGGCCACCGCGCCGACTGGGAAGTCGAACTGGGCCATGGCGATGCGGAGGGTCTGGGACATGTCAGCGGCCTTGTGCGTGTGTTTTCCGAAGCACGGAAGCGGGAAGGGAGGAACGAGCCGCAAGCAGACCTCGCGCGATCATCTCGCAGACGTCCTCGCCGCTGGCCAGAACCGCATTATTCCAGAAGCGCAGCACCTGGAAGCCCTCGCCGTGCAGGAAGGCATTGCGCGTGGCGTCCGCGTCGGGCAGCAGGTGCTGGCTACCGTCGATTTCGACGATCAACGCCCGGGCGAGGCAGACGAAATCGACGATATAAGGCCCGATGGGAAACTGACGCCGGAACTTGAAGCCGAGCAGGCGTCGATCTCGCAACCGGCACCAGAGCGCGCGCTCGGCTGCGGTCATCTCGCTACGCAGATGCTTGGCGAATCCGGTCTTGGCGGCAGGGCGCATGGACATTCCCGGCAGGAGGATGGTCAAGGTTGGCTCGTACCGCCCGGGTGGCACTATCGGGGTTGATGGCGCTTTGACGTCGGAGTTCGCCGTGTGGAAGGCGCCCTCACCCCTACCCCTCTCCCGCACGCGGGAGAGGAGATGTCGCAGCCGGCGAGGGCTTGGGCAGCGGTAGTTGCACGAACGTGGCGCAATCGCTCGATCAAGCAGGCCATGACCAACCTGGCATTCCTAGGAAACAGGATCTCAGCAGTTGCTCCTGCCGTTGCTGCTATTGCTCTCGATATTGCCGTTGCTCCCTTCTCCCGCCTGCGGGAGAAGGTGCCCGAAGGGCGGATGAGGGAATGCTCTCAAACGCCCACAAAAAAGGCCGCCCGAAGGCGGCCTCTGAAACCCACACGCTTGCACGTGCGGCGTACTTACTTCACCAGCGCAGCAATCGCCGCACCCAGATCGCCCGGCGAACGGACAGTCTTGACGCCGGCCGCTTCCATCGCCGCGAACTTGCCTTCGGCGGTGCCCTTGCCGCCCGATGCGATCGCACCGGCGTGGCCCATGCGCTTGCCGGCCGGAGCCGAGGCACCGGCGATGAAGCCCACGACCGGCTTCTTGACGTGGTTCTTGATGTACTCGGCACCGGCTTCCTCGGCGTCGCCGCCGATCTCGCCGACCATGATGATGCCTTCGGTCTGCGGGTCTTCGTTGAACAGCTTGAGGCAGTCGACGAAGTTCAGGCCATTGATCGGGTCGCCACCGATGCCGATGCAGGTGCTCTGGCCCAGGCCCACTTCGGTGGTCTGCTTGACCGCTTCATAGGTCAGCGTGCCCGAACGCGACACGATGCCGATCTTGCCCGGCTTGTGGATGTGGCCCGGCATGATGCCGATCTTGCACTCGCCCGGGGTGATCACGCCGGGGCAGTTCGGCCCGATCAGCACGGTGTCCGGATGCGAACGGGTCAGCACGTTCTTGACGCGCAGCATGTCCAGCACCGGGATGCCTTCGGTGATGCAGACGATGACCTTGATGCCGGCCGCAGCCGCTTCCAGGATCGCGTCGGCCGCGTACGGCGGCGGCACGTAGATCACCGACGCATCGGCGCCGGTGGCCTTCACGGCGTCGGCCACGGTGTTGAACACCGGCAGGTCGATATGGGTGGTGCCGCCCTTGCCGGGGGTCACGCCGCCGACGACCTGGGTGCCGTATTCGACCATCTGGGTGGCGTGGAAGGTGCCCTGCTGGCCGGTGAAGCCCTGCACGATCACCTTGGTGTTCTTGTTAATCAAAACGGACATGGATAGTTCCTTCGGTGTCGTGAATCAGGCGGCGTTCTTGACAGCTTCGACGACCTTCTTGGCACCGTCGTTGATGTTGTCGGCCGGGATGATGGCCATGCCGCTATCGCGCAGCAGCTGCTTGCCTTCTTCCACATTGGTGCCTTCCAGGCGCACCACGACCGGAACCTTGACGCCCACTTCCTTGACCGCGGCAATGATGCCTTCGGCAATCATGTCGCAGCGGACGATGCCGCCGAAGATGTTGACGAAGATGCCTTCGACCTTGTCCGAGGACAGGATCAGCTTGAACGCCTCGATGACGCGCTGCTTGTTCGCACCGCCGCCCACGTCCAGGAAGTTCGCCGGCTCGCCGCCATTGAGCTTGATCACGTCCATGGTGGCCATGGCCAGGCCGGCGCCGTTGACCATGCAGCCGATGTTGCCGTCCATGGTGACGTAGTTGATGTCCAGCTCCGAGGCGGTCACTTCGGTCTCGTCTTCCTGTGTCTTGTCGCGCATGGCGACCAGCTGCTTCTGCCGGAACGCGGCGTTGTCGTCGCTGTCGAACTTGCCGTCCAGCGCATACAGGTTGCCGTCGTCCAGGATCGCCAGCGGGTTGATTTCAACCAGCGCCAGGTCCTTTTCGTTGAACAGGCGGTACAGGTTCACCATGATGCTGGCGAACTGGCCGGCCTGCTTGGCATTGAGGCCCAGCTTGAAGCCGAAATCGCGGCCGTGGTAGCCCTGCACGCCTTCGACGAAATCGACGTTGAGCGAGTGGATCAGCTCCGGCGTTTCGGCCGCGACCTGCTCGATCTCCACGCCGCCTTCGGACGAAGCGATGTAGGTGATGGTCTTGGTGCCGCGGTCGACCAGGATCGACAGGTACAGCTCCTTGACGATCTCGCCGGCGGTGGTCACCAGCACCAGGTTGACCGGCAGCTCGACGCCGGCGGTCTGGTAGGTCGACATCTTGGTGCCGAGCATCTTGGCCGCTGCGGCCTTCACGTCGTCGGTGGTCTTGCAGAACTTGACGCCGCCAGCCTTGCCGCGGCCGCCCGCGTGGATCTGCGCTTTCACCATCCAGGGGCCCTGGCCCAGAGAATTGGCGACTTCAACCGCTTCGTCCGGGGTCGCCGCGACCTTGCCGGCCGGAACGGGGATGCCGTACTCGGCAAGCAGCTGTTTTGACTGGTATTCGTGGAAATTCATGCGTCACCGTGGGAAAAGGAAACGACCGCTGCGTGCAACGCAGACCGCCGGGGCGGCACGTCTCAGGACGCGAACGGGCCGCCTATTGTGGCCGACCACGCCCTGCGGCGCAAAATTGGCCGGAATGGGTCACCCCATCGCCACGCTTGCGCATCGCCGGACGATGTGCCCACGCACTGCCCATCCCCCGCACCTGCCTATACTCGCGGCTTGTCCCGGCGGGAAATCGGCTTGACATCCATCGCATCGCTCATCGCCCGGGTCCAGTCCGCGCCGCAGCGCGAGCTGTACTTCTTTTCGCTGTACCGGGTGCTGGTGGCGGGCCTGATCGCCGCCCTGGTGTTCAGCCCCTTGTCCGATGCCATTCCCGAGCCACGCTACCCGCGCCTGGCGGCGGCAGTGGCGATCGGCTACCTGTGCATGGCCATCCCCTTGCTGTTCTGGGGGCGCAGCGAGCGCCGGCTCACCGCCACCGTGCTATGCGCCGTGGTCGCCGACATCCTGGCCGCAACCCTGGCCACGCACGCCCTGCCTGGCGCCAGCGCCGGCATCGCGATGATGCTGCTGTTCAACGTGGCCGCCGCCGCAACCCTGTTGCGGCTGCGCTACGGCATGAGCATCGCGCTACTGGCCAGCGCCGCCATCGTGCTGGAGTACCTGTGGACCCTGCTGGAAGGCGGCGGCGCCAATCGGCCGGTGGCGGAGCTGGCGATGTTCGTCACCAGCTACGTCGCGGTGGCCTTCATCTGCGAACAGATCGCCGCGCGCGCGCGGCGCAACCAGGTCCTGGCCGAAGAGCGCGGCGCGCAGGTCGCCAACCTCTACGAGATCAACGAGCTGATCATCCGGCGCATGCGTACCGGCGTGCTGGTGGTGGATGCCCACAACCGCATCTCGCTGGCCAACGAGGCGGCCGTGGCCCTGCTGGGCGATGGCGACCAGCGCAATACGCCGGTGGACCTGTCGCTGGTGGCGCTCACCCCGGAGCTGGCGCGCCGGCTGCAGCGCTGGCGCAGCGGCTGGCGCCAGGAAGAAGTCCCGCTGCAACTGGGCGCCGACCGCCCGGAGGTGCAGCCCCGTTTCGTGCGCCTGCTGGCCGACAGCGACCTGGTACTAGTGTTCCTGGACGACGCCACGGTGGTGTCGCGCCGCGCCGAATCGCTGACCTTGTCGGCCATGGGCCGTTTCTCGGCCAGCCTGGCGCATGAAATCCGCAACCCGCTGGCCGCGATCAGCTACGCCTCGCAGTTGCTGGAAGAATCGCCGGACATCGGCGATGCCGACCGCCGCCTGCTGCAGATCATCAACCAGCAGTGCCAGCGCACCAACGGCATCGTCGAAAGCGTGCTCGGGCTGGCCCGCCGCGAGCGCGCCAATCCCGAAAACCTGGACCTGGCCGCCTTTGTACGCCGCTTCGTGGTCGAGTATCGGCAAACCCTGTCGATGGAGACCGACATCCTGGAGGCTAGCATCCAGGGCAGCGCCGTCAATGCCCTGGTCGACCCAAAACACCTGCACCAGATCCTTACCGCACTGGTCCACAATGCGCTGAAGTACGGCCGGGTGATGGACGAGCCGGCGCGGGTGAAGCTGCGGGTCAAGCGGCAGGACCGCATGGCCGTCATCGATGTGATCGACCGCGGCCCCGGCATCCCGGACACGGTTGCCGCGCAGCTGTTCCGCCCCTTCTACACCACCTCCGAGCACGGCACCGGGCTCGGCCTGTACATCGCCCAGGAGCTCTGCCGCGCCAACCAGGCACAACTGGAGTACGTGTCGGTTCCCGGCGGCGGCGCGTGTTTCCGGATCTCGCTGCAGGGGCCAAACGGCTTGCTTGGCAAGTAGGTGCGTGGCCGCTGGCGGGGTCTGGCAGGTGGCCAATCAGATCGACCGCACGCGCCGATCGAACGCAGCAGGTCGCGGTAGCCGAACTCGCAGACGCCGCAGAACACGCAGCTTGCCCATCGCGCCCGGTTCGAACATGCAAGGCTGGCGCAGGCGGATGCGCTCCGGCGCGCAGCAGCTCGGCATCGCCTTTTCGCCAGCCGCCACCCGCCCTTGCTGCCAGGTGAAACGCCGTATCGATGCACGCGCGCTGTGGGTGAACGGTTGGCCTCCAACCCAGGCAGCAATTGTCGACAGTCATCACGCTGGGCTATCGTGCGCAGCATGAACGAACCCAAAAGCGCCCTGGTTGTCGATGACGAGCGTGATATCCGCGAGTTGCTTGTTCTCACCCTGGGCCGCATGGGCCTGCGCATCAGCACCGCCGCCAACCTGGCCGAAGCGCGCGAGCTGCTGGCCAGCAATCCCTACGATCTCTGCCTGACCGACATGCGCCTGCCCGATGGCAACGGCATCGAACTGGTCACCGAGATCGCCAAGCAGTACCCGCAGACACCGGTGGCGATGATCACCGCCTTCGGCAGCATGGACCTGGCAGTGGAAGCCCTGAAGGCCGGCGCCTTCGACTTCGTCAGCAAACCGGTGGACATCGGCGTGCTGCGTGGCCTGGTCAAGCATGCGCTGGAATTGAACAACCGCGACCGCCCCGCGCCGCCAGCGCCGCCGCCGGAGCAGGCCAGCCGCCTGCTCGGCGATTCGACGGCGATGGAAGGCCTGCGCGCCACCATCGGCAAGGTGGCGCGCAGCCAGGCACCGGTCTACATCGTCGGCGAATCGGGCGTGGGCAAGGAGCTGGTCGCGCGTACCATCCACGAACAGGGCGCACGTGCCGCCGGCCCTTTCGTGCCGGTCAACTGCGGCGCGATTCCTGCCGAACTGATGGAAAGCGAGTTCTTCGGCCACAAGAAGGGCAGCTTCACCGGCGCCCATGCCGACAAGCCCGGCCTATTCCAGGCCGCGCATGGCGGCACCTTGTTCCTGGACGAAGTGGCCGAACTGCCGCTGCAGATGCAGGTCAAGCTGCTGCGTGCGATCCAGGAAAAATCGGTGCGCCCGGTCGGCGCCTCCGGCGAAACCCTGGTGGACGTGCGCATCCTGTCGGCCACCCACAAGGACCTGGGCGACCTAGTTTCCGATGGGCGCTTTCGGCACGATCTGTACTACCGCATCAACGTGATCGAACTGCGCGTGCCGCCGCTACGCGAACGCGGCGGCGACCTGCCGCAGCTGGCCGCCGCCATCATCGCGCGGCTGGCGCATAGCCACGGCCGCACGATCCCCCTGCTCACGCCCTCCGCACTCGATGCGCTGGACCAGTACGGCTTCCCCGGCAACGTCCGCGAGCTGGAAAACATCCTCGAACGCGCCCTGGCCCTGGCCGAGGACGACCAGATCAGCGCCAGCGACCTGCGCCTGCCCGCCCACGGCGGCCACCGCCTGGCAGCCAGCCCCGGCGCCGCCGCAGTCGAGCCACGCGAAGCCGTGGTCGATATCGACCCTGCCTCGGCCGCCCTACCCTCCTACATCGAACAACTGGAGCGTGCCGCGATCCAGAAAGCGCTGGAGGAAAACCGCTGGAACAAGACCAAGACTGCCGCCCAATTGGGCATCACGTTCCGCGCGCTGCGCTACAAGCTCAAGAAGCTGGGGATGGAGTAGCGGGCTGCTGGGCACCTGCACATGACCTACGCCTGCCGTCTTTGGCCCGAAATCCCCACGGGACCTGTGCCTGTCGTCTTGAGATGCTCCGAAACCTCCACGGGACCTGTGCCTGTCGTCTGGAGGTGCTCGTTTTGAAGTCTTTCGGGTGAGAGCCGAGGCGTCCGACGTTTGTCCGCAGAGGATGCAGAATTTATAGCCTATGGATCATAGGGCGATGATGAACCAAGCACAGACCGCGTTCGCCCGTCCGCTGTGCAATCCTCTTGTTCGTCGCCCCAAGTCCTGCCGCACCCGCGCCAACCGCACCCGAGCGCGTATCGACGCATTACCGACCCGCAAGACAACCTCGACAAACTCCCTTCTCCCGCCTGCGGGAGAAGGTGCCCGAAGGGCGGATGAGGGCGCCTAGTCCTTGGTCACCCGATTGATCTCCGCCAGGCTGGTCACCCCATGCGCAGCCTTCATCAACGCCAACTGCCGCAAATCGCGGATGCCGATCTTCTGCGCCGCCTCGGCGATCTGCATCGCGTTGCCGCCTTCGTCCTTCTCGCGCCTGCGGGAGAAGGTGCCCGAAGGGCGGATGAGGGCGCCTAGTCCTTGGTCACCCGATTGATCTCGGCCAGACTGGTCACCCCATGCGCAGCCTTCATCAACGCCGATTGACGCAAATCGCGGATGCCGATCTTCTGCGCCGCCTCGGCGATCTGCATCGCGTTGCCGCCTTCGTCCTTCTCCCGCCTGCGGGAGAAGGTGCCCGAAGGGCGGATGAGGGCGCCTAGTCTTTGGTCACCCGATTGATCTCCGCCAGACTGGTCACCCCATGCGCAGCCTTCATCAACGCCGACTGACGCAAATCGCGGATGCCGATCTTCTGCGCCGCTTCCGCGATCTGCATCGCATTGCCGCCTTCCAGCACGATCGCACCGATCTCGTCGGTCATCGGCATTACCTGATAGATACCGGTACGCCCCTTGTAGCCTTCGGTGCACTCGTCGCAACCCACCGCCTCGTACAGCTCGATTCCCGCGGCGATCTGCTCAGGCGTAAAACCCTCGGCCAGCAACGCATTTTCAGGCAGCGTCGACTTGCGCTTGCAGTGGTTACACAACCGCCGCGCCAGACGCTGCGCGATGACCAGGGTCACCGACGAAGTGATGTTGTAAGGCGCAATGCCCATGTTCATCAAACGCGCGATGGTTTGCGGGGCGTCATTGGTGTGCAGTGTCGACAACACCATGTGGCCGGTCTGCGCCGCCTTGATCGCGATCTCAGCGGTCTCCAGGTCGCGGATTTCGCCGACCATGATGATGTCCGGGTCCTGGCGCAGAAACGAACGCAAGGCCGCAGCGAAGGTCATGCCGCGCTTGTTGTTCTGCTGCACCTGGTTGACGCCGGGTAAGCGGATTTCGACTGGATCCTCAGCCGTGGAGATATTGCGCGTCTCGTCGTTGAGGATACCCAGCGCCGTGTATAGCGACACCGTCTTGCCCGAGCCAGTCGGCCCGGTCACCAGCACCATCCCGTAGGGCTTGTGGATCGCCTCCAGAAACAACTTCTGCTGGTCCGCCTCATAGCCAAGCTTGTCGATACCCAGCTTGGCAGCACTGCCATCCAGAATACGCAGCACCACCTTCTCGCCGAACAGCGTCGGCAAGGTACTGACACGGAAGTCGATCTGCTTGGTCTTGGACAGGTTGAGCTTGATGCGTCCGTCCTGCGGCACCCGCTTCTCGGCGATATCCAGCTGCGACATCACCTTCAGACGTGCCGCGATGCGCTGGTTCAGCTTCACCGGCGCCTTCGCCACGTTCTTCAGCAGTCCATCGATGCGCAAGCGCACCCGGTAGTCGTCTTCATATGGCTCGAAGTGGATGTCGGAGGCTCCCCGCCTGATCGCATCCACCAGCACCTTGTTGACGAACTTCACCACCGGCGTGTCGTCACCCTTGGCATCGACCCCGGAATCCCCGCCGGCGCCCATGTCCTCGTCCCCGGCCGATACATCCAGATCCCCCACATCCTCGTCGTCGTTACCGAGCGACGCGCCTAGCGAGGCGTTACTGGCCTGCCATTGTTCCAGGGTACGCCGGATTTGGTCCTCGTCGACCAGGATCGGCTCAACCACCAGGTTGGTATGAAATTTGATGTCATCCAGCGCCCGCGTCTGGGTCGGGTTGCTCACCCCCACGAACAACCGGTTGCCGCGCTTGAACAGCGGCAGCACCTGGTACTTCTGGAGCAACTCTTCACTGACTAGCTTGACCGCATTCTGGCTAGCGTCGAACGCCGACACATCCATCAGCGGCATACCGAATTCCACGGCGTTGGCTGCCGCCAACTGAGACGCCGACACCAGCCTCTTCTCGGCAAACCACTGCGGCAGCGGCACCTTGGCAGCAGCCGCCTGTTCCATCGCCGTCCGCGCAGTGGCTTCCTCTAGGGCGCCATCCTGCACAAGACGCCGGGCAATTCCGGTGATACCAACCAAGTTAGCCGTGACGACGCTATTCATAGATCCCTACCCCGATTTCTTAGCACTTATGGTATCGCGGCAGTAGCAGCGGCGCATGCCTGCCTGACCAGCCTGGTCGCTTGCATTCCGGCACTTCATGACTTCATGACTTCATGACTAGCATGTTGGATCAACTCTGCAGCGAAGCGGCCGCGCTTCAAAGGCCACTTACTAGATAGAGTGCCTGCATTTCATGATGCGTGAACCAATCGCCCAGCCAGCGTTGATCGAGTGGAAAATAGCGTGATCTTTCCAGTCTGAAACCTGTTTCGGCCAACAACTCTGAGCGCGAAAGGAACTCGGCGTCAATGAAGGTAAGATGTGTGGGATCGCTGCGAAAACCCGCCTTACCCGGCACGATCACAAGCAGTCGTTGTACGCCCAAGCGACGAGCGGCCCGAGCCAATTTGCTGAAAATCGCTGCCGGTGCCTCAAGATGCTCGAGGACATGACTGACCACCATCGAACCGAATCGAATCAGGGATCACGCTCAGCTGCCAGTCGTCGGCGAATCCGTCGTAGTGATCTACCGCGAGCCCCAGGCTACGACAGTAAGCAACAGTGGAAACGTTGTACTCAAGCCCCCTGGACCCCTCGGGCAACCGTCCAAGTAACTCCCCCACGCCGCAGCCGAAATCCAACGTCGGGCCGCGCAACAACGATTGCGCACTGCGCAGATAGAACTTGCGCGCCAGCTTCCTCAGCGGTGCGCGATCTGTCTGATAGCTGGTGTAGCGCTCATCGAAGTCAGCCACGCCAACCTTCACCCGGTTTTCTATTGACCAACAGGTGAAGAGTCCGAGCGGGCACGGCAGCGATATCGTAGGCGAGGAAACCCAGGATGAGCTGAATCCCCACGATCACCTGCAGCGCTGCAAGCATCACGCTACCTGCAGAACTGAAATACCCGGTTTGCGCCGATTGCAGCCAGAAGAACACGCCGGTCGTCGCACCGGAGAACAGGAACAGCACACCTGCAACCAGCTCCAACGATGCCAGGGACAGGTCGCGCAGGAAATAGTTGTAGAAGATCCGCTTTCCAAAGTTGCGTAGATGTTGGATGGCGAAATCCAAGACGATCTTGCGCACACTCAGGTTGCTGACTTCGTCGCCATACCGTGCGTCCATCGGCACATCGACCACCACCGCCCGTATGGTATTCAAGCGAAACAGCATGTCGCTTTCAAAAAAGTACCGGCGGCTGATCTTGTCCAGCGGCATGCGTGCCACCACGCTCGCGTGAACGGCTGTGTAGCCATTGGTCGGATCGAAGATGTCCCAGTATCCGGAAGACAGCTTGGTCAGAAACGACAATGCGGCATTCCCAATAATCCGCATCTTGGGCATCCGGCCGATCTGCGCCAGGTCATAGAAGCGGTTGCCTTTGGTGTAATCGGCTTCGCCTCGGACGATCGGCCCGATCAGCTCCGGTAACGCATCCGGATCCATCTGACCATCGCCATCCATCTTTACGATGATCTCCATGCCATCGGCAACCGCGGACCGATAGCCAGCGATCGTGGCCCCCCCGACGCCCAGGTTGGAGGGATTGCGACACACCACCACCCGTGGATCCGCGCAGCGCTCCTCCACACAGGTGCCGCTGGCGTCGGGGCAATGATCGTCGACCACGTAGATGCGTTCGACCTGCGCGGGAATGGAAGCCAGCACATCAAGCACCTTGCTCCTTACCCGGTAGCAGGGAATCACAACCGCCAGGCGCACCTCGAACCTGGCCTCGTCGGTCCTTGGCCACGCATTCGTGGCGTACTGCACTGCAGCCTGCATCGTCATCCCCCGGCGCTGTAGGAGAGACGATAGACGCGCGCCAACAACGCGGCAACCACACGCGGCCAAAAGCGCTGGAACATCATCAGATCCTCCGTGGCTCGCATGCCCGACAGCACCCCGTCGCTGGTGGTACTTGCGGCATGCACACGATGCAGCATGGATACCTTGCGCACACGCACGAACGCCCCTTGCTGATCGGCTGCGCGCGTCCACGCGTCCCAATCCAGGTTCAACCTAAGATCTTCCCGGAAAAGGCCCCAGCCGGCGTCCTTGCGAACGGTCACCGACGGGCATGGCACCGCGCACCCGAACATCAACAGCCGCCGCTTCGAAGCCCTTGAGCGAATTGCGGATGCCCCCAGAAAACCCATCTCCTGCAAGACCCACTTGACCGCCAACATGGGCGTCATTACGCGCCGCTGCTCGCCCGCCAGTTCGCCGTAACCGGTCATGACCAACACGGCGCCAGGCTCTTGCGCGATGGCCGCCTTGGTTTGACCTGCGAAGTCGGGCAGATAGACATCGTCCTGATGCGCCAACGTGACCCAGCGCGCAGACGCCGTCCCCAGCGCCAGATTCCAGTCGTGACCGATGCCCCGCGGCGCATCGGTATGCACCACCAACCTGGCGCCGTAGCGCGCCGCCAGTCCCGCAATTTGCGGGCTGGGAGTGGACGTGCTGATCCAGATTGGCGATGGTGAAGACTGCGCTGCCAGCGAGCGCAGACACGCGTCCAGATAAGGCGAATCGCCGTATGCGGGCACTACGAACGCGTGGTCGACAGTGACGAGCATCCCCTCAGCCTGCCTGTGCGGTGAGTGAGACCAGCGCAACCCCGGTGGAGATCAACACCAACCCAACCCATTGCCACGGCGTCAATCGCTCCCCGTAGAGCAACCAGCTAAGCAGGGCTAAAAGTAGATAAAAGAAGGCGCCGGAAATCGCAAACGCAACACCCAGCTTGACGTGGCGAACCACCAGCATCCAGACCAGAAACCCGATGCCCTGCACCGCCACCGCAGTGATCACACTGGGCGACAGCACCGCAGCCAATAACCAGTCGCGTCCCGTAGGCGCTGGCGTCCGCGCAGCGATTTGGGTCAATCCATGCTTTACCAGCAGCTGACTCCCAATGGTCGAACACGTCACAAAAAAGATTAGAGGTAATTCACGTATCATCACATTGCCGTTGTCGGGAGGTGGCCTTACCGTGCATCGCGCGCTTGCGTGTCGTCAAACAGCATAAGTGCTGCGAACCCACCGCACCACTTGCGCAAACGGGCCAGAAAGAGTGACAAATTTGGTCACCCTCTGACCCATTTGGTCGCCGCCCAGAGCTGCAGTTCCGGAAGAGCCCGCCTGAGCGCTTGTTAAACGGCAAGTTGCCGAAGTTGGCACGTCCTTTGCTTTGATCAATCCGTGGTGGTCACGCACAGCCACGGCCCGATCCCTGCCAACTCAGGGCAAGGGTCACCGAAGTGCTCTCATCCAGTCCCAATCCATTCCAAGTCAAGGCCGAACCAATGAAAAAGAATATGCAGCAGGGCTTCACCCTGATCGAACTGATGATCGTGATCGCCATCATCGCCATCCTGGCCGCCATCGCGCTGCCGGCCTACTCCGACTACACCAAGAAGGCCAAGGTCTCGGAAGTCGTTCTGGCTGCTTCGTCGGGCCGTACCACCATCTCTGAGTATGTCGCTGCCAACAACGGCAACTGTCCCACCACCAGCGTGCTTGAGACCCAGTCGTCGACCTACGTGAGCGCCGTCAGCAACAGCGGCTGCGTGATCACTGCCACCAGCCGCGTTAGCGGCGCGACCGGCAACATCATCCTGACCGGCACCGTAAACCCCTCGACCTTCCAGGTTGACTGGACCTGCGGCGGCGACGTGCAGCCCAAGTACCGTCCGGGTTCCTGCCAGGGCACCAAGCAGTAATTGGTACGCGTAACGAAGAACCCCGGGCAACCGGGGTTCTTTTTTTTATTGGACGAGAACAATGCAAATGGACCAGCGATCCCTGAATCCAATCTTCCTCCTGCTCGGCGCGTCACTGTTGACCGCTGCCCTGTATTGGCCAGGATTGGATGGCCCCTTCCTGATGGACGACCAGCAGCATCTCATGCTGGTGCAATCTTGGCACCAGGGACAGATAGGCCTCTGGGACATGGCCGCCGGCAACGGCAACTGGCTGTTCCATCGCTCGCTCGCCATGGCCAGCCTAGCCTTGAATGTCGCCATCGGCGGCGACTCCAGCACCTCCCTCAAAGTCGGCAACCTGCTGGGCCATGTGTTTTGCGCCTGGATCGCCTATGCGTTGTTTCGCCGGCTTCTTGCCCGCGACCGTAACCTCTCTGGCCGGGCCGACCTAGTCGCCGCGCTGATCTGCGCCTTGTGGCTGCTACACCCTATCAATGTCAGCACCGTGCTGTACGTCGTGCAGCGTATGAGCGAAATCGCTGCCATCCTTCCCCTGCTGGGAGTGGCGCTGTATGCCTTCGTCCGCGAGCGCATGCTGGCAGGGCAGATGTCGGCGACAAAGGCCCTTACACTGCTATTCGTCGGCATCCCCCTGCTCACCCTGCTCGGCATCCAGGGCAAGCAGAGCGCCGTGGTGCTTGTCGGATTGTGCCTTGTGATCGAACTCGGCTGGTTCCAGGAACCACACCACTGGCCCTGGGTGCTGAAGAGTTTCTATCTTGCCTTCATCGCAGTACCGCTACTGGCACTGCCGCTCGCCCTGTATTTCTACTGGCCACCGCTCGAAGCAGCCATGCTCGAGTGGGGCATGACGCCTACCGAGCGGCTGCTGACCGAACCGCGGGTGCTCTGGCAGTACCTACGTATGCTGGTCGCTCCCTATTCGCCGGCGATGGGCATTTATAACGACGACATAGTCATCTCCAGCGGCCTGCTCACGCCCGCATCTACTCTGCTGTCGATCGCGGGGCTGGTTTTGGTCAGCGTGTTTGCCTGGTGCGTACGCAAACGCCTGCCGGCGACCTTCGTCGGCTGGTTCTGGTTTCTGGCTGCGCACTCGGTCGAGGCCAGCATCGTACCGATTGAGCTCTACTACGAGCATCGCAACTACCTGCCGCAATTTGGTCTGTGGCTCATGCTCATCGATCTGGTCGCAGCTGCGCTGCGTCACCTCGGTAAGTCGGGGATGAAGGTCCGCATGCTAGGCTGGACCCTGGCGGTGGGATTTGTCGCAGTGCTCGGCATCCAGACCTGGTCCAGGGTCATGGTTTGGCAGACCTCGCTGGGGATCAGCCTGGCAGCGATCGAAACCCATCCCAACTCGGCCAGAGCGCACGTTGCCTTTGGCTTTGCCGCCATGCAGGCAGGGCTCGTCGGCGACACGTATCGCGTCTTCGAGCAGCTGGCCGCTAACCCCGACCCCGCCCTGGCGGCGATTGGCAAGGTAGAAATCACTGTGCTGAACTGCCATCTGAAAAACGATAGCGATCCAGGGCTCCTCCGGCAAGCGGGTCGCCAATCGACGACCTTCATCAATCCGGTGCTGCCGTATGCGATCTCGAACTTGATGGAGGTCCACGCACGCAACGGCTGCGGCCGCGTCACCCCGGCAGTGATCGCCGCGACGATCGAAGACATCCTTGCCCGGGCGACCGGTCAACGCGAGTCCTCGCAGGCAAAATGGTCACTCCGCTACAACGCGGCGCTAGCTCATGAACAGGCAGGGGACTGGCGCGACGCCTTGCGGCAGACCAAGATCGCCTGGCCCAACAGTCCAGACCCGACGATTGCGTTGTTTCATGTAAAACTTCTTCTCCGTGCAGGCGACCTGGACGGCGCCAAAAGCGCATTCTGGGATGTCATGCGGCGCGCACGTTATACCAAGGTGAGCGAGTTGGAAGGCGCCACGCGTGGCGTCGCCCTGCATGCAATGTTGAAGGAAATCAATCGCTATGCGGCGGAGCACGGTCAACAGGGATTGAACTGACTGGGCAAGGGAACGGCTGTTCGAGCCGCGTCCTTGCCCGTGCCAGCCGGTGCATGAACCGCTATCATCATCACTGTACCGGCATGGGGTGCCGGTGGGGAGACTTGGCAATGTCAGCACTGGGTAGCACTGTGAAGAAGGGGACTAAACCGGCCAATCGCGTTAACGCGATGACGTCGTTCGTCTGGGAGGGAACAGACAAGCGTGGCGTAAAAATGAAGGGAGATGAGTTGGCTCGCAACGCGAACATGCTGCGCGCCGAACTCCGCCGCCGGGGAATCAATCCCACTGTCGTTAAGACAAAGCCCAAGCCGCTGTTTGGCGCGGCCGGCAAGCCGATCAAACCGAAGGACATCGCATTTTTCAGTCGCCAGATTGCGACTATGATGAAGTCAGGCGTTCCCATGGTCGGCACCCTGGAAATCATCGGCGAGGGCTCCAAGAACCCCCGCATGCGAAAGATGGTTGGCGAAATCCGTACCGACATTGAAGGCGGGTCGTCGCTCAATGAAGCGATCAGCAGACATCCAGTACAGTTTGACGAGCTGTATCGCAATCTGGTGCGCGCAGGCGAAAGCGCCGGCGTGCTGGACACGGTGCTGGATACTGTGGCGACGTACAAGGAAAATATCGAAGCACTGAAGGGCAAGATCAAGAAGGCCCTGTTTTATCCCGCAATGGTGATGGCAGTGGCGTTGATCGTCAGTTCCATATTGCTGATTTGGGTGGTACCACAATTCGAAACGGTATTCTCCAGCTTTGGGGCAGAGCTACCTGCATTTACCCAAATGATCGTGAATCTTTCTCGATTCATGGTGTCTTGGTGGCTGCCGATTCTTCTGTTCATCATTGGGTCAGCTGTGGGGCTAGTCATGGCCTATAAGCGCTCTCCCAAGATGCAGCACCTGTTTGATCGTCTGATCTTGAAGGTGCCTGTCATCGGCAAGATCATGCACGACAGTTCGATTGCACGGTTTGCCCGCACGACTGCGGTCACCTTCAAGGCAGGTGTTCCCCTCGTAGAAGCGCTCGGTATCGTTGCAGGCGCAACCGGAAACAAGGTGTACGAGGAAGCCGTGCTGCGGATGCGCGATGATGTTTCCGTTGGCTACCCCGTGAACCTCTCGATGAAACAGGTCAACCTGTTTCCGCATATGGTGATCCAGATGACCGCGATCGGCGAAGAAGCCGGTGCGCTCGACGCCATGCTGTTCAAGGTCGCAGAGTACTTTGAACAGGAAGTCAACAATGCGGTCGACGCATTGAGCAGTTTGCTCGAGCCGATGATCATGATCTTCATCGGTACCATCGTCGGCGGCATGGTCATCGGCATGTATCTTCCGATCTTCAAACTCGGCGCAGTGGTTGGATAAGACGTAATGGCATTTCTCGACCAGCATCCCGGTCTCGGCTTCCCTGCCGCGGCCGGACTGGGACTGCTGATCGGCAGCTTCCTGAATGTGGTAATCCTGCGCTTGCCCAAGCGCATGGAGTGGCAGTGGCGACGCGATGCCCGCGAGATCCTGGAGCTGCCGGACATCTACGAGCCGCCGCCGCCGGGAATCGTGGTGGAGCCCTCGCACGACCCGGTCACCGGCGACAAGCTCAGGTGGTGGGAGAACATCCCGGTTCTGAGTTGGGTAATGCTGCGCGGCAAGTCGCGCTACAGCGGCAAGCCGATCTCGATCCAGTATCCATTGGTGGAGCTGCTCACGGCCTTTTTGTGCGTGGCTAGCGTTTGGCGGTTCGGTTTCGGCTGGCAGGGCTTCGGCGCGATCGTACTGAGCTGCTTCCTTGTGGCAATGTCGGGCATCGACCTGCGCCACAAGCTGCTGCCTGACCAGTTGACCCTACCGCTGATGTGGCTGGGCCTGGTCGGCTCGATGGACAACCTGTACATGCCGGCCAAGCCTGCCCTGCTGGGCGCGGCGGTCGGCTACGTCTCGCTGTGGACCGTGTGGTGGTTGTTCAAGCAACTCACCGGCAAGGAAGGCATGGGCCATGGCGATTTCAAGCTGCTGGCCGCGCTCGGCGCCTGGTGCGGTCTGAAAGGCATCCTGCCCATCATCCTGATCTCCTCGCTGGTCGGCGCCATCCTCGGTTCCATCTGGCTGGTCGCCAAGGGGCGTGACCGCGCCACCCCCATTCCGTTCGGCCCGTATCTAGCCATCGCTGGCTGGGTAGTGTTCTTTTGGGGCAACGACCTGGTGGACGGCTACCTGCGCTTCGCAGGACTGCGTTGATCGGGGCACGGCGATGAGCGACTTCATCGTCGGCCTTACCGGCGGCGTTGCCTCCGGTAAGAGTGCCCTGGCTGCCGAGTTCGAGAAACTGGGTGTGCCGGTCATCGATGCCGATGTAGTTGCAAGGCAGGTGGTGGCGCCTGGCCCCATACTTGACGCCATCACCGAGCAGTTCGGCCACGAGATTCTGTTACCAGATGGGACACTGGACCGCCAAGCGCTGCGCCAGATCATTTTCGCTGACGCTACGCAACGGCGGGCGCTCGAAGTCATTACACACCCCGCCATCCGAACTGAACTTCAACGGGCAGCGCAAGCCGCTCAGTGGCCGTATGCCGTTGTCGCAATACCGCTGCTCGCCGATGCTGGCGGGCGTGCGATCTATCCATGGCTTGACCGAATCTTAGTCGTCGACGTGCCGGCCAACTTGCAACACGAACGACTGATGCAGCGCGACAGAACAACTGCCGAGCTGGCGAATCGCATGATTGCCGCGCAAGCAACGCGCGAGCAGCGGCTGGCGATCGCCGATGATGTCGTCTGCAATGAGGGCATGCTGGAGCAGCTGACGCATGCGGCGCGCAGATTGGACGCGGACTATCGTGCCCGGGCCAACACCTCAGCCACCGCGCATCGCTAGAGCGTATTATGAATTTTGAAGTAGAGACGTGGCATAGGATGGAGAAGAGAACGAAGTGGAGTCCTGCCAGGGTTTCTGGCAGGCGTTCGTAATCACGGGCCAAGCGTCGGAACCGATTGACCCAACCGAAACTGCGCTCCACGACCCAGCGGCGCGACAGCAATACAAACCCTTTCTTGGCCTCCGGCAGTTTTACCACGTGCAGTTCGATGCCTTCCTCCTGCGCGGCTTCGGCCGGCCCTTGGCCTGTGTAGCCTTGATCGACGAATGCCAGTGTCACCGTTTCGCCCGTGACATGCTGAACTTCCTGCGCCAGCGATCGCATCTGAGCGCGTTCCTGCGCGTTGGCTGGGGTGACCTGCACTGCTGGCAGGTGGCCGAGCGTATCCACCGGCATGTGCACCTTGCTGCCCTACTTGCGCTTGTAGCCGTTGTAGCCAGCAGTGGTCCGCTTTCGCATGTGGACTGTAGCGTTCGGCCATTCGCACAACAGGGCAACGCTCGCCGACAGCGGCCATGCTTTTAAGATAAGCTGCCCACGCAGGCAAAAGAATGGCGCCCTGCAGACATTCTCCATGGAGGTGGACGCGATGCAGGGTATGCCACATGGTTGGAGCTGCTGTGGCCATTCTGATGCCTTATGTTTTCGTTACTCGCAGCATTCCCGAGTAATATCCGACAACGCGACGCGCCCTGCCACAGTTGAGCTAAGCGGTCTGGCTGGACGATATGGATGCAGCTAGCGATCATCAACATCCGCATCGCCCTTGCCAGCCTGAAAGCTGGAAACACAAAAAATTCCTACGGTAATCGTCAAAAAATGCAACTCACTGAAAAAATTTTTGGCATGGCGACGGCCGCCCTGGTGATTTTCTCGTTGTTCGTTTTTATACGACCTGCAATTGCAGCTTCAAACCCAATCGACGAATGCTACAGGGCGTGGGATATAGGGATAACGTGCCCTACAAAAGGAGACGCACAGCTTGCGCTACAGCAACTGGTGAACACCGCCTGGTCCAGCCTACCAGATCGTAACCGGCGCATAATCTGCTGGAAGTCACCTTATTTTTCCTCACCGTCGCATATCGTGCTGAGCGCCTACATCACACATAGCGGACCGAATCCGATCTGCGACGGCAACTATTACAGACAGTTCAGTCGCGGATACTCGCCAACCACCCCTTGCACTGGAGACGCATGCCCACCGACTGATCCTGCCAAAAATAATTCTTGCGATAGTTCGTGCCAAGTCACTGGGCCGGTCATGGTTGGCAACCCGATCAATATGTTCACTGGCAGCAAATATGAGATTGCCTATGACTATCGCGACCCATCGGGCCATCTCGATTTCTCCAGATCTTATAGCAGCACGGATATTCCATCCAATCCAACAATAATGATGGGTCCGAACTGGAGGCATTCTTATCAACGCAACCTCCTCATTGAATCCACTGACGACGGAATTGTAATCGGGGCAAGCCGACCATCAGGAAATCAATACATCTTCCGCAAGTCCGGCACGCGCTGGGTGGCCGATGCCGATGTAAAGGAAAAACTCTTCGAACGTATGCAGGATGGCATCTTCATCGGCTGGGCCTTAGTGGACACACGGGATCGCAGGGAAAACTATAGTCCCGCTGGATGGTTGGAGAGCATTGAGTTCCCGGATGGAGACGTTGTCCAGCTGAGCTATGACGACACTGGCGCACTTGAAAAAGCCATCGACCGCCGGGGCCGTTCCTTGAACTTTCATGTCAACGGCCTCCGCTTGGAAGAGACCGACTTTGCAGACGGAACAAAAGCTCAATACAGTTATAGCGACGGACGACTCACAAAAGTCACCCAGATTGATGCATCCGATAACCAGATTAGCAGTATCGGATACAGATATGAAGATGCCTTGAGCCAGAATGCACTTACCGGAATAATCGACGAAAGTGGCAGCCGATATGCCACTTGGTCCTATGATGAGAAAGGCCAGGCGGTCAGCAGCCATCACGGTGATGGCAACATCAACCTGTTCTCGGTCAGGCGCACCAGCAATAAGGCCGTCGTCCACAGTCCATCGGGCGCGACTGTAGAATACAACTATCAAGTCCAGTTCGGACGCGCAAAGCTGATTGGGGCTCAGGCGAAATGCCCTGCATGCATTGACGGCGATTATCAACAACGTTCTTATGATGAGGCAGGTTACCCCAAAGAAACCATTGATTTCTCCGGCGCATCCGTAAGAACCACCTATGACACACGTGGCCTGCTAATCCAAACGATCGAAGATGCCAACAACATCTTGTCAAAACGCCGCACGCTGCAGACAGACTGGCATACCAGCTTCCGTGTTCCCGCCGAGCGACGCACCTACGATGCCAATGGTGTGCTGGTAGCGAGGACGACCTGGACCTACAATACCAGGGGTCAGGCACTGACTGTGTCGCAGGTCGATCCAAGCGCTGGTCCCACCCGCGTCACCACCCATCGCTTCTGCGAAGACAGCGATGTCGCCGCAGGCAGTTGCCCCTTGTCCGGCCTGCTGTTGGCCAGCGATGGCGCACGCATGGATATCGTAGATAGCACCAGCTACATCTACTACCTTGCGGATGAAGCCACTTGCATGGCATCGGCTGGCACCTGCCCGCACCGCAAGGGCGACTTGCAAAAAATCACCAACGCCCTCGGCCGCGTCACCGAATACCTCGCCTACGACGGCGCCGGCCGTCCGCTGTCCATCAAGGACGCCAACGGCATTGTCACCGATTACACCTATCACCCGCGTGGTTGGCTGACCGCCACCAAGGTGCGGGGTGCCGATGCGTCCAGCGAGGCTGACGACCGCATCACCCGCATCGACTATTGGCCCACCGGCCTGGTCAAGCAGGTCATCCAGCCCGATGGCGCGTTCACGGCCTTCACCTACGATGCGGCGCATCGGCTGACCGATATCACCGATAACGCGGGTAATACCGTCCACTACACGCTGGACAATGCCGGCAACCGCGTCAAGGAAGACACCAAGGATGCCTCGGGCACGTTGAAGCGCACGCTCTCGCGCGTCTACAACCAGCTCGGCCAGCTCAAGACGCAGGCCACCGCCGTGGGCGATCCGACTGACTTCGAGTACGACGCCAACGGCAACGCCACCAAGGTGACCGATGCGCTGGCGACTGCGACGCAGAGCGAGTACGACCCGCTCAATCGCCTGTCGCGCACGCTGCAGGACGTGGCCGGCATCAAGGCCAACACCACCTTCGACTACGACGCGCTCGACAACCTGATCAAGGTTACCGACCCCAAGGGCCTGGACACCAAGTACGAGTACAACGGCTTCGGCGATCTGGTGAAGCTCACCAGCCCGGACACCGGCGTCACCAGCTACACCTACGACAGCGCCGGCAACCGCGCCACCCAGACCGATGCGCGCCGCAATACCACTGCTTACGGCTACGACGCGCTCAATCGCCTGACCAAGGTCACCTACCCCACCTCCAGCCTCAACGTCACCTATACCTATGACGTGACGCAAACCGCCTGTGCCAGCGGGGAGACCTTCTCCATCGGCCGGCTGACCCGCATGCAGGACGGTGGCGCCATCACCCAGTACTGCTACAACCGCTTCGGCGATCTGGTGCGCAAGGTGCAGACCAGCAACGGCAAGGCGCTGGTGCTGCGCTACGACTACACCGTCGGCGGCCAGTTGCGCCGCATGACCTATCCCGACGGTGCAGTGGTCGATTACGTACGCAACGCGCAAGGCCAGACCACCGAAGTGGGCGTGACCCCGGTCGGCGGCAGCCGGCAGGTGCTGCTGGGCAATGCCAGCTACTACCCGTTCGGCCCGGCTGCCGGCTGGACCTACGGCAATGGCCGCACCCTCGCCCGCCGCTACGATCTGGACTACCGCCCGCAGGCGATCCAGGACACCCGTCCGGGCGGGCTGGAAGTGGGCTTCGGCTTCGACCCGGTTGGCAACCTCACCGCACTGACGCCCGCTGGTAATTCCACGCCGGAGATCGGCTTGGGCTACGACCCGTTGGGCCGCCTGACCGGCCTCAAGGACGGCCGCACCGGCACCCTGATCGATGGCTACAGCTACGACGCTACCGGCAACCGACTCAGCGCCAAGGTCGGCACCGCCACGCAGAGTTACACCTACCCAACCGACAGCCATCGCCTGAGCGCAGTGGCCGGCGTGGCACGTACATACGATGCCACCGGCAACACCACCGCCATCGGCGGCACCGCCCGCCAGTACACCTACGACACCACCGGCCGCATGACCCAGGCCCGCCGCGCCGGCGCGGTGACCATGAACTACCGCTACAACGGCCGTGGCGAACAGGTGCGCCGCTTCCTCGGCACCACCAACACCTACACGCTCTACGATGAAGCCGGCCATTGGCTGGGCGACTACGACAGCAACGGCGCGCCCAAACAACAGGCGATCTGGCTGGACGATCTACCGGTCGGCCTGCTGGCCAACGCCAACAAACTGCACTACATCGAACCCGACCACCTGGGCAGCCCACGCGTGGTGATCGACCCAAGCCGCGATGTGGCGGTGTGGACATGGAGCTTGAAGGGCGAAGCCTTCGGCAACACCGCGCCGAATCAGGATCCTGATGGAGATGGGGCCGCGCTGGTGCTGGATATGCGCTTCCCGGGGCAGCGGTTTGATGCGGCTAGCGGATTGAATCAGAACTACTTCCGGGACTATGACCCTACTACCGGGCGGTATGGGCAGAGTGATCTCATTGGATTGAAAGGCGGGACAAGCACATATAACTACGTAGCAGCCAATCCGATCAACTCTCTGGATCGGAACGGCTTGCTGGGAACCCCAGGACCTGGCTATAGATTCGAAAATCACAAGGAGCTTGCCCGGGCCGAGGCGATTGCAAAGCTGCAAAGATGCAATGTAGAAGATTGCGATCCGGGCAACCCTTACAAAATAACCGAGTCGCAGAAGGCGGAGGTGATCTCCAAAGTGATGTTCGCCACCATCTATCGTGATAACTCTGTCGGAACATGCGGTTATGCAAATCCAAATTTGGACCCAAATGCTATCGGCATCGGCAATGCTATCTTCTCAGGAGCAGGATGCTGCTCAATGGCCTCAGTCATCGCCCATGAAGCTGTGCACTTGGTACTTGGCAGCCCACTTTCGCTTAGCCTTCAGCAAAACTACGAGGGCGCCGCTAGATACTTGCAGCAAAAATGCTTTGGCTGCGGATCTGCCTTTGAATAACATTTTCAAGTACCTACTTATCCTTTTTACGGGCAGCATATCCATGCTAACAACAGCGTGTGGGCGAGGTGACATCGAACCGCCCACGCAAATTAGCGTGGGCAGCGATTATGGCGATCTTGGAAAATTTCATAATTGCCAGGCCATTGCCAGAAGACAACTCTCCGACATTGAGAAGTGTGAAATCAACTTACTCAAAAAAGAGTGCACCCCTTCTGCCGATTGTCTGATCACCTGCCAATCCAGTCCGGATGGACATAAGGTAGGCGGAGGTTGCTACCACCTCTGTTTTAGCACTGTAACTGGACACAACTGGAGCGAAAGGCCTAAAGCTGATTTCAGCAGCTGCGACACCCAGTCAAAATAAAATAAAGGATAGTACGGAGAACAGAAAAATCCATATCCATATCCATATCCGTAGTCGGCCACACTGTTCGCGGTTGCGCGCAGCGAGCTGAACTTGAGAACCTTCAGGAGCTCTTTTGCGGATAAACATCGCAACGGATCGCACGATCAGGATATTTGCCCTGACCGCTGGTACGATAAAGCTTACTTTTCATCTGATCCTACTCCACTCATTTTGCGCAGTTGACATCCCAAACAACCAGTAGCAATCTCCACCTCAAGGAGCGTAGAAACTCCGTGCATAGCGGTACCCACCTCCGTCAAACCGGTGGGTTTTTTGCGCCTGTTCACAGGTGCAAGCCGACGCGATGCCTGCGTCGGGAGGGCGGCTAATACAACACTCCTTCGGGAGGAATACGCCCGCCGACTATGCACGGTTTCTAACCTCCCGACATCCCGTCGCCGGCCGGCGACGGTGCCTGTTCTTCGAAGGAGGCGTTGTCATGACAGATGCATCGATATTGCAGGTTGGTGGGCGTCGTCGCCCCGTGGTGCTGGCGGAGGTGAGGCGATGAGCCGGGCGCAGTCTCCAACCGCCAAGCGGCCCAAATCAAATACCAAGCGCACCGCTTCCGCCAAGCGAGCAGCCACGCCGGTAAAGGACACGCAGCCCATGCGGCTGGTGCCGTCACCCACCTTCGACGTGGAAAACCTGGATTTCGACCACCGGCCAGCCCGACGCCCAGACGACATTCCGCCAAGGCCGCCTCGTAAGTCCCGCACGCCCACCCGTTGCACGGTGGGCTATGCGTTCTACGATGCAGAACCCGGCCGGCCATACAGCCAGCGGATTCCCAGCGTGCGCCTGCGCGGGCTGTGGCTGGAGCAGCTGGGGTTTACGGTTGGCTGCAAGCTGCAGATCACCGCGCGCGCTGGCGAGTTGGTGGTGAAAGTAGTGCCAGTTCACCCGCCAGGAACTGGCACCATGGTAATGACATCGACATTACGGAAGCGCTAGACTACACCGACCTGCAGGAGGCCAACTCCATGACCACGCCCAACACGACGCCCGGCAAGCGCGAAACCTTGAATATCCGCATCAAGCCAGAAGAACGCAGCCTGATCGACCGGGCCGCCAAGGCACGCGGGAAGAACCGTACCGATTTCATGCTGGACGCGGCACGCCTGGCTGCCGAGGAAGCCTTGCTGGACCAGACCCTTATCGCGGCCAGCCCGGATGCCTACGCGGCCTTTTTGGCGCGGCTGGACATGCCCCCGCAGCCGAATGCGCGCCTACGCAAAACGATGCAGACGCCCGCGCCCTGGGAGAAGGCATGACGGTATCGGCGCCGGAGCCACTGATGACTCATCACCGGCTCGAACCATTCGCATCGGGCGTGGAAAGCCTGGATCACTGGCTCAAGCGCCGCGCCCTGAAAAACCAGGCAACCGGCGCGTCCCGGACCTTCGTTGCCTGCGCTTACGACCGGGTGGTGGCCTATTACGCGCTGGCGTCGAGTGCGGTCGCCGTTGATGCCACGCCTGGCCGCTTCCGCCGCAATATGCCGGATCCGATTCCCGTCGTGGTGCTTGGCAGGCTTGCTGTCGACCAATCCCTGCACGGCAGAGGGTTTGGCCGCGCCCTGGTGCGGGATGCCGGCAAGCGCATCCTGCATGCGGCCGACACCATCGGCATTCGTGGGCTCCTGGTGCATGCGCTCTCGGCAGACGCCAAGGTGTTCTACGAGCGCATCGGCTTTGAACCGTCCCCGCTGGATCCCATGTTGCTGGTCGTTACGCTGGAAGACCTGAAAGCCAGTCTGTGATCGGGTCAGGGGACGCGGTAGAAGATGGAAGACGATCCTGGAAGGCTGGGGAGCATGATTCCAGAGCTTCTACAAATCGGCGGGTGAAGCCTCGCCGGTAGAGCCCTCGCGCCCATGCGCTTCTAGGCGAGCGCGGGTGATTGCTCAGCGACGAAACGCCAACGTCGCAATCACCCCGCGCTCCTGCCCCGGCCTGACGCTGACGCGCCACCCATATAGATCGCATAGCCGGCTAACGATCGACAGGCCGATGCCGCCGCCTTGCGAGTGGCCGGCGTGGGTGCCGCGGTAGCCGCGCTGGAACAGCTTGGCGGCGTCTTCCTCGCTCAGGCCGGGGCCGGAGTCGATCACTTCCACCGCATCGTCCAGCACGCGGACACGTACCTGGCCGTCCTGGGTGTACTTGACCGCGTTGCCGATCAGGTTGCCCAGCGCCACCGACAGGGCGGACTCGGGCGCGTCGATGACCAGGTCGCGTTCGCCCTCCAGCAGCAGCTCCAGCGGTTTGCCGCCGAGTTGGGCACGATGCGCGTCGATCAGTTGTTCGGCCACCTTGGCCACGTTGCTGCTGCCCTGCCCGCGCTCGTTGCGCGAGAGCAACAGCAGCGAGCCGATCAGGTCGCTGCATTGCTGTTCGGCACGCTGGATACGCTGCAGGCGTTGCAGCATCTTCTCGTCCAGATTGGGCTTGGTCAGCAGCAGCTCGGTGGCGCCGCGGATCACCGCCAGCGGGGTGCGCAGTTCGTGGCTGACATCGGCGTTGAACTCGCGGTCGCGCTGTACCACTTCGGTGAGGCGTGCGGAGTAATCGTCCAGCGCTTCGGCCAGCTGGCCCACCTCGTCGTCCGGAAAGTGCGCGGCCAGCGGCTTGGGCTCGCTGGTGCCGCCGCGGTAGGCACGCAGACGCGCGGCCAGGTCCGACACGGGGCGCATCACCTTGGAAGCGGACCACCAGCCGATCAACAGCGAAAACCCGCTGAAGACCAACACCGACAGCATCAGCGTGCGCTTGAGCTGGATCTCGCCCTTGAGCGTCTGGGTCATGTCGTAGGCGAGGAAGAACCACTCGCTGGGCGTCTTGCGCACCGCCAGCTTGTACGAATAGGCATTGCCGCTTTCGTCCACGCCGGTGATGGTGTGGATGCCGTCGGGGAACTGGTACCACTCCGGTTGTTCGAGGCGCAGTGCTTCGAACTTGTCGCGCTTGACCACGCGCCCGCGCATCTGCTGCACCGGCAGGTCGGGATTGCGCAGCGGGTCGGAATAGAACCGCTGCGCGAAGGCGTCGATGTTGCGATTCATCACGTCTTCGACCAGCTGGTTCTCCACGCGTGAGCGCGCCCAGTTGGTGGCAAAGGCGAACAATGTCGTCAGGCAGAAGCCCAGCAACACGAACGAGAGGATGATGCGGCTACGCAGACGCCGCCGGTAGCGGCCACGCCTGCGGGCGGGCCGCAGTCCGCCGGCACTCTCAGGCATCGGGCGAGGCGATGCGGTAGCCGATGCCGTGGCGGGTCTGGATCATCGGCACGTCGAAGGGCTTGTCCACCACCGCACGCAGGCCGTGGATATGCACGCGCAGCGAGTCCGAATCCGGAAGTTCTTCGCCCCAGACGCGGGTTTCCAGCTCCTGGCGCGTCACCACGGCGGGCGAGGCTTCCATCAGCGCCTGCAGGATCTTCAGCGCGGTGGGGTTGAGCTGCAGCAGCTTGCCGCGGCGGCGCACTTCCAGCGTGTCCAGGTTGTATTCCAGGTCGCCGGTCTCCAGCACGCGGGTGTGCACGCCCTTGCCGCGACGCGACAGTGCGTTGAGGCGCACTTCCACTTCCTGCAAAGCGAATGGCTTGATCAGGTAGTCGTCAGCGCCAGAGTCGAAGCCGGCCAGCTTGTTGTCCAGCGAGTCGCGTGCGGTCAGCATCAGCACCGGGGTCTGCTTGCGCGCTTCGTTGCGCAGCTTGCGGCAGACTTCGATGCCGTCCATGCCGGGCAGATTGAGGTCCAGGACGATGGCGTCGAACTCGTGCACCACCGCCAGGTGCAGGCCGGTCACGCCATCGGCGGCGAAATCCACGGTATGGCCGCGGTCTTCGAGGTAGTCGCCCAGATTGGCGGCGATGTCGCTGTTGTCTTCGATTACTAGAATTCGCACTGGAACCTCGTTGTTGGGTCACATACCCGGCTGCGTCGCCACGTTTTGGCGCTGCAGCCGCGTTAATTCGTCTTTGTTGCCGTCTCGCAGCCGACGCCTTTCGGCAACCGTCATGCATTGCGTGGTGGAAAGATGCGACCCCACCGCGCGTACGCGTTGACAGACCATCCGGCTTTCTTCGCCTGCCTTGGTCAACAGGGCGTTGACCAATTCCTGGTCATTGAACACTGCGGCGCTTGACTCCGGCGTGAGTTGCGCCGGGTCGGAACTGGCCTGGAGCGCGGTCTGCATGCGCTGCAAGGCAGCCAGCACCTTGGCGCGGTTGTCGGCGCCGATCTCCGCATAGGTGTCGCCGTCACTGAGATCACGGCGTACTTGTTCGGCCTGCTCGGCAAATGGCCGCGGTGCCTTCAGATCCACGGGCGCCTTACTGGCTGCGAGGGCGGGAAACGCAGCGCACAGCAGCAGCAATAGAGGTCCTTTCATGATGATGCCTTTCCTTTCCATACCCGACGATTGCTGAAATGTAGACCTGAACACGGTAACCAACAAGCCGCCACAAAAAGGCCCGGATGCCGCGAAGCATCCGGGCCAAACGTTCATCCCGATCACCGTCACTGCCGAGAGCGGAGCTACGGTCGGCAGAGGCTAGCGAGCCAGAGATTATTTTTTCGTTAATTTTCCGCTAAAGCATTCAGCCATCCGATCGACGGGCGGCCTGCTCCAGGTGCAGGATGATGTGACCTGCCACATCCACACCGCAGACCCCTTCGACGCCCTCCAGGCCCGGTGTGGAATTGACCTCCAGCACCAGCGGCCCGCGCCTTGAGCGAATGAGGTCCACGCCGGCCACTGCCAGACCCAGCGCACGTGCCGAGCGCACCGCGACCTCTTGCTCCTGGCTGGTCGCCTCGGCCACCGCGGCGCTCCCCCCCAGATGCAGATTGGAACGGAAATCGCCCTCGGCGGCCTGCCGGCGCATGGCAGCCACGACCCGGTCACCCACCACGAAGCACCGCAGGTCGGCGCCCTCGGCTTCGCCGATGAACTCCTGCACGATGAAGTTGGCGTACAGCCCGCGCAGCGCTTCGACCACGCCACGCGAGGCGCTGGCCTTCTCGGTCAGGATCACTCCGGCCCCCTGCGCCCCTTCGTTCAACTTCACCACATGCGGCGGCGGGCCGAGCATGGACAGCAGGTCCTGGGTGTCGTCGGGGTTGTCGCCGAACACGGTGACCGGCATGTCGATGCCTTGCGCGGCCAGCAGCTGGTGCGCACGCAACTTGTCGCGCGAGCGCAGGATGGCGTCGGAGGGATTGGGCGTGTAGGTGCCCATGAATTCGAGTTGGCGCAGCACCGCGCTGGCATAGCGGGTCACCGATGCGCCGATGCGCGGAATCACTGCATCGAAACCGGTGATCGGCTTGCCCTTGTAGTGCAGGCTGAAGCCGTCGGCGGCGATGCGCATGTAACAGCGAAGCGGGTCGAGGATGCGTACCGTGTGCCCGCGCTTGCGCCCGGCCTCGATCAGTCTGCGTGTCGAATACAGCTTGCTGTTGCGGGAAAGGATGGCGATTTTCATCGCAGCAGGGACACGGCGCGGCCTGGACATGGTCGGAGTCTGATGACGAAGTTAGCCAAGTCCGTAGGTCTGCCGGCGGCCGGAGCGCCAGCGGCTGCCAAGCCCGTGCGCGACGATCGAACCGGTGTGCGACGGCCCCGAGGATGAAGACGCGATAGTGCGTCAACCCGTATTGCCGCAGCGCACACGCGACGCAGCCTCAACACCATCGATGCTAGCAGGGCGCCCGCGCGGCGCTCAAGACACAAGGGTCCTTCAAGTCCGCCAGGTCAGAGCAGGCACGCAGCTGGCCAGCGCCTGCTTCGATGCAATGCCCATCCTGCCCCGCCGCGCCAGTACAAGCGAGCGCAGCTGCCAGCGCCAACGCTGCGTCGCGGCTCGTCACCCTCACGCCGCACCGGTATGGCCGTAACGCGTTTTGCACAGATGAAACCGCGATGCTTGCGCCTCCTCAATGCCGGCATGCCGGCGCACCCGAGACTCTCCATGCGACGTCCAGCAAGCGCGGCCTATGCCAACCCCTCCCGCATCCGCCAGGGACTCCCGTTCCCGCGCGGGGCCGTCTTCGATGGCAAGGGCACCAATTTTGCCCTGTTTTCCGCGCATGCCACGCGCGTGGAGTTGTGCCTGTTCGACGAACAGGGCAACGAAATCCGCATCGATCTTCCCGAATACACCAATGAGATCTGGCATGGCTACCTACCCGACGTCGGGCCGGGGCAACGCTATGGCTATCGCGTGCATGGCCCCTACGCGCCGACCGAAGGCCACCGCTTCAATCACAACAAGCTGTTGCTGGACCCTTATGCACGCGAACTGGAGGGCGATCTGATCTGGGCGGACGAGCTGTACGGCTACACCGTCGGCCATCCGGACGGCGATCTGAGTTTCGATGAGCGCGACAGTGCGCCGTTCATGCCCAAGTGCGTGGTGGTCGAAGACACCTACGACTGGGGCGACGATGTGCGCCTGCTCAAGCCATGGAACGAAACCGTCATCTACGAAACCCACGTGCGTGGCTACACCATGCGCAACCCGCAGGTGCCGGAAGCCGTACGCGGCACCTTCGCCGGCCTGGCGCAGCCGCAGGTGCTGCAGTACATCAAGGACCTGGGAATCACCGCGGTGGAACTGCTGCCGGTGCATGCCTACCTGGACGACCAGCACCTGCTCGACAAGGGGCTGCGCAATTACTGGGGCTACAACACCATCGGCTTCTGTGCGCTGAAGTCGCGCTACCTCTCCAGCGGCCACCGCGACGAATTCCGCGACATGGTCAAGGCCATGCACAAGCAGGGGCTGGAAGTGATCCTGGACGTGGTCTACAACCACACCGCCGAAGGCAGCGAACTGGGACCGACGCTTTCGTTCAAGGGGATCGACAATGCCAGCTACTACCGCCTGGCCGAAGACAAGCGCTATTACATCAACGACACCGGCACCGGTAATACGCTCAACCTGAGCAACTCGCGGGTGATCCAGTTCGTCAACGACTCGCTGCGCTACTGGGCTGGCGAAATGCATGTCGATGGATTCCGCTTCGACCTGGCGACCATCCTCGGCCGCGAGCCCAGCGGCTTCGACCAGCGTGGCGGCTTCCTCGACGCCTGCAATCAGGATCCGTTGCTGTCGGAAGTCAAGCTGATTGCCGAACCCTGGGATTGTGGCCCGGGCGGCTACCAGGTGGGCCATTTCCCGCCGGGCTGGTCGGAGTGGAACGACAAGTTCCGCGACAACGCGCGCGAATTCTGGAAGGGCGAGGACGGCAAGCTGGCCGAATTCGCCACGCGCTTCACCGGTTCTGCGGATCTGTTCGACCGCCGCGGCCGTCGGCCGTGGGCTTCGGTCAACTTCATCACCGCGCACGATGGCTTCACCCTGCGCGACCTGGTGAGCTACAACGAGAAGCACAACATCGACAACGGCGAAGACAATCGCGACGGTTCGTCCAACGATGGCTCGTGCAATTACGGCGAAGAAGGCGAGACCGATAACGCCGACATCCTGCAGATCCGCGAGCGGCAGATGAAGAACCTGCTTGCCACGCTGCTGCTCTCGCAAGGCACGCCGATGCTGTTGAGCGGCGACGAGCGCGCGCAGACCCAGGGCGGCAACAACAATACCTATTGCCAGGACAACGAGATCACCTGGCTCGATTGGGAAAACGATCCCACCGACGGCCGCCTCACCGACTTCGTCAAGGCGCTGACTGCGCTGCGCAAGCGTTACCCGATCCTCTCGCGCGGCCGCTTCCTCAATGGGCAGTACAACGAGGAAGCCGGCGTGCGTGACCTCACCTGGCTCAACCCGGGTGGCAGCGAGATGGAGGATGCGCATTGGACCGATGCGGGTGCGCGCTCGGTGGGGCTGTTGCTGGAAGGCAAGGCGCAGACGTCAGGTGTCAAGGAATTGGCCAACGATGACACTTTGCTGATCGTCATCAATGCCTACCACGAGGGCGTGAGCTTCACCCTGCCCTCCACCGACGAGCCAGTGCACTGGAAGCTGGTGTTGTCCACCGACGAAGCCTTGGAAGTGGACATGATGCCCGCCGGCGCCAGCGAATTCCTGGCACCGCCGCGCAGCGTGTCGGTCTTCGAGTGCAAGAGCGATCAGTAGCGGGTTGTCGGACCTGCCTATCATCGCCCGCCTCAATGGCGGGCGGTGTTCTTGGCGCCCAGGTCGCGCCATTGGTGCAAAGGTAGTGACGAGGAATTGCCAAGCGGGATGCAGCGATCCGCATGATGCAAAACAGGCAGTGGCTTGGTTATGACGGAGGCAGCGTCAGTCTGTATCGCTGTATGTATCGCTGTTGGGGCGGTCCGCGAGGCGAGATTAGGTCGAGCGAGTTCCGATTGTGCGTAGCGGTCGCCACCCAAGCGAATCGGCAGTTCAGCGCGCCACCAAACCGCCCCCGATAACTTGTCCGAAACAATCCGACGAAGACAGACATCTATCGATCAAAGGGCTGGCGCGAACGCGCGTCGTCGCCGCAGTCACCCACTCTTTGATGCGATTCATTGCAACCGATCGACGCCCGCATTCGTGACGTGGGCGCGACGCGCCCTACCACGCGTTCCTGGCTACATCTGCTGCCAGAACACCAGCCAGATACGCGACCTCACCCGGGATACAGCGGGAAACGCTTGTCCGGATGCTTGGACTTCCATTCCTTGTAGGAGCTGGTGCCTTCCCAGGCCTTGAATGCTCGCGGCGTGCGGCCACGCCCGGACCAGGTCTCGCCGGAATGGGGAAGCCAGTACTTGGCAACCACCTCGCCGGTGGACGACAGTGGCCCCTTGGTCTTGCCGGTCATGGCAAGCGAGGCGATCTGGGACTTCTGCTTCGCATTGAATCGGCTACCGAACTGGGTGAGCGCTTCGACGATCTGGTCGAACGCTTCCAGGGTCTGGGCGTATTTGAGCTGCGCTTCTTCCTGCTCGAGCTTGCGCAGCTCTTCCAGCAGTTGGGCCTTGGCGGCGGCAGAGGGTGACGCTGGCGGAACCTGGCGCATTGACGAAACTAAGGTTGGGCGGGTCAACGAGTATTGCCGCTACGCCGTCCAGCGTAAAGCGCCCGGGCAGATTCGGCTCTGCTGGCGCTCAGCGATGGCGCAACAGGGCATGTTCGCGGGCCATGGTCAGCACCGGACCGATGCGCCCGGCCCGGATCAGTTCGCTGCAATGCTTGCCCACGAACTCCACCCGGGGGGCGGTGAACCATTGCACTACCCGATCCAGCTGACCGGCATTGATCGACCAGGCATGGCACACCGCCTCGCCCAGCTCCTCCACCCCAATCAGCCCGATCTGGCGGATCTGCTCGGCGTCCAGCTTGAACATTTCCAGCACCTTGCCCGCATCGTCCGGCGTGCCGCAGATGCTGGCCTGCTCGGCGGACCCGGCACGGTGCGCGATCGAGGCGGCACGTGCCGACTCAGCGCGACGCATCCCCTTGATCAGCGCACCAACCAGCTGTGAATGAGTAGTCGTCATGGTGCCCGCTCGATGATGCGGAAACTATGGCGCTCATCCAGGCCAGGCTCAATCAGGAGGTTCCTGACCACCTGAAAGGAAATGACGAAGCTTTGCCACGTATTTTCGCGACATAAGTCCACTGCAATCGATGTCATTGGCATTCCGTACTGGCGCATGCTGGCCTACGCGCGATCCGGGCTCAGGAAAAACCGCGTGGGCTCAGATGCACTGGTCGAATGCAGCCTGTTGCGACGCGCAGCGGATAACTGCGCTCCCCACCGACACGGCTGCAACCACGATGTCTGCGGCCTGTCCTGCGCTCATGGGCGAAGTCCACTGATCGACAGCTCAACGCCGCAGATCCGCACATCTGGAACCGCAGCAGCGCGTATGGCTGCAACCACCATCAGCGACCCAACGACTGCTCCGCCTCTTTCAAGGTGCGCTCATATGACGCACGTTCGGCTGCACTGAGGAAGCCCTGCTGGCGCACCAGCCTGGGAACTTCAGTGGCCACCGCCGCAAGATGCGCAGTCAGCTTTTTCGCCCTGGCGGGTGCAATCGCGCCGCTCTTGCGCGCATCCGCAATAGCGCCCTGCAGGGTCTCGACGCGCTCGGCAAAATACAGTTGCTGCGCCCGATTGACGCGCCATTGATCGTCCGCAAGCCCCGCCTCCAGGCCGCTGCCGCGCACCGACGCAATGAACGCCTGATCGGTGCTCAGGTCTCCAGCCAGGGCATGCGCGCGTTTACCGTCCAGCAACGAGGGGTCCACCTCCACCGCGCATCCTGTCACGTGCGCCAGCTCCTGCAAGCGCTCCTGGAGCGGCTGCGCCGGTAGCGAGAACGCAAATGGGCCGGGCTGGCACGCAGCAAGGACGGGACCGGCGAACATGGCCGCACCCAGGGCAACAATGATCGACGGCAGACGATTGCGAGCGACAGCCATGACAGCCTCCGGAACACACGGACATCCGTGCACTGCAAACGCTAGAGCGACAAGTCCGAACGGTAACGGAATCAATGCCGCAGTGACATCTGTGCACCATCGAATCTGCTCAAGCAATCAGCAACCAAGCAGGGCATCCGTGGTCGGGTATCCATGCCTGAAGCCATCCGTCCAGGGAGGAGCGCGCACCAGACAGCACTCCAAGTCAGCCCGACTCAGACGCAACGAAAGACATGCGACGCTGGGGAAATGAGATCCTTCAAAGATCATCACTATCTGGCCATTTTCATAAACGTGTACTGGAGCCCGACAGCAACGTAAGCCAAAGCTGCCGCTAACAAACCAAACACCGTGTATCTGTACTTACCGTTCAACACACCCAAACCGACTATTCCGAGGGAAACGACGAGCATCACCACAAACTTGGGAACATAGACAGCAGGCGGCAACAGGAACGAGAACACCAGCCCGATTATCAGGCTCCCTACCGCGCACCTCTTGACTAATCTTGATTCCGGCGCTGCCGAATATCCACCCAATGCAAGCAACCCGATAGAGAGAGCGACAAACCATATGACGACTGCCAATCGACCCGCTATCACATCACTTGAAGTCGCAAACATTCCCGATGACTCTTGGCAAACCCGAGCCAGCTACTCGGAAATTACCCGTAGGTTCGCGTTTGATGACGCTGTCTAGCTCCCACGCCAATCTTTTGCGCCGCATGCGCGCAGCGGCCAGCCCAACTACCCCACTTACTGCCCGATGCTGGTTGCCAAAGCGCTTGGTAGTCCAAAGCCATTGCGGCATTGGAGCGGGCGATGGGAACAGAATCCTCCCACGCCAACCAATTGATTTCCCTAGCTTATCCCGGAGCGGGGTGATCCAAAATGATACCCCGCGTGATACCCGATCATAGCCAAGCGAGCGGCAGCGCATCAAGGCCCTGTGCCCGCGAACCTGGACTGCTTGGGCACCGGATAGGCTCGGAGGGCTGGTAGCCGTCCGGTCCCCCCAGTCAGGTAGGCGCCTCTCCTCCAGCGACGCAGAGCGCACTATTTTCCGGTTGACCAGGAGAGCGCTGGGACTCCACCTATCAAATTGGGCATACCAGAACTGAAATTTTTCCTCGTATTCAAATTTGTGAAGTGAGGCCAGAAGCGAGCTCTTGCTTAGCTGAGAATTGTTGGTTGGATGAGGACTTCCCCACACGCAGGAGTTTTCATGACCACCAACCCCCAACAACTTGAGATCGCTGGTTACTTGCTCGCCGGGCTGATGAGCCAGACCCTATCGGACGAACCGCTGGTGCGCCAACGCAATGTCTGCAACGCCTGGGCCTCTGCTGGCGAGCTGATCGTCTACAGCCAGAAGAAGCCACCAGGTGGGAGCGCCGCCGCTCAATCGTTGGACCACGCCCCTCCCCAGCCCTCCCAAGCCGTGCGAACCCGGGAGGCCGTCATCGTTCGGGAGCTCCCTTCAGTGGAGGAGTGGCGAGCCGGCCGAAAGCCCAAAGACTCTCAGCTGGACCCAGTGCGCAACAAGAAGCGCCCAACGCTTCACTAAGCCGGCCAGGAGCCCGCAAACGTTGAGCCCCGCATCGCGGGGCTTTTTGGTTTCAGTGGAAGCGCGGCGGCCTAGGAACGTAGACAGGCGCCGGAGGGGCGGAGACGACAGGGCTTGGACGGGCCTGTTCGGGTTCAATCGCGATGTCGAGTTCCAAAGGGTAGCGCTGGAGCATGTCCCGGCTCCACACCTCCAGGTGCGCCGCGCTGGCCGACGCCTCTTTCTCGCAGAGGACCTGTTCCTCCGGGATCACCCGAGCCCTTGCATCGGCCAGCTCTGCGGCTCGGGCTTCGAGGGTGCTCAACCGACGCCCCCGCCGCTGCTTCCAGTCTCCCTGCGTCCACGAGGTCCCCGGCTCAGGATTGTTCGCCGAAAAGTCGTGCCACGCGTTCTCGGCGATGTGGTGCAGCTTCTCGGCTCGGCGCACCGCCAATAGCCGCCGGGCAAATTTCATGGCGGCTGCCTTGAAGCGCCGCAGCCGACGGAGCAACTCGTTGAGGTCCGGGCGCAGCCGGGCCTCCTCGGCGAAGGCAGTCACGCGTTCCTTGATCCACTGCATCAAGGACAGGGTTGCTTGGAGCGTCTGAGCCAAGCGGGGATCCGCTTGAACAGCCACTCCCCATTCGTCGCTGGCCTCCTCCGCGAGCTCGGAGACCGAACGTGGCGCGCGCGACGGCTTGGCCTCCGCCTCCATCAGTCCCAACCCACGGGCAAGGGTCGCCATGCTGCGGGACACCTCGATGTGCCCTGCCCCGCGCCCGAGCGACAAGGACAGCCCATCAGAAGGTCGGCGAGCTTCGCGCTCGGCCTGGGCCTGGCTGTGACCGTCGGGCACCGGCATGGCGCGCCCTTCCTGCTCAAACACGGCGATGAGCTTTTGGAAGGTCTCCTCGTTGGTCTCCTCGATTCGACGGTTCTCGTCCGAACGCTCCGACGGCTGGCCCCGCCGGGCCAGCGCCGTGCCGTTTTTGCCGACGTGTTTGGTGGGCTCGCGGGACAAGACGGCAGCGGCGGCCAGGTCGCCACGCGCCAGAGCGTCACTTGCCTGTGCTTCCAAACTGCGGTGGTCCACCCGAATCTCAAGCGCCGCCCTCTCAAGGTGCGCGTTGATGGTGGAGGCGATGAGTTCGCGCACCCATTGCACTTCGACACGTCCCGAGGGCCCGCCATCCAGTTCCTTGGTTTTGTCCGTGAGACCGTCCGGACCCATGCGCCGGGTCGTCGCCAGGACGTGGACGTGCCAGTTCAGGCCGTCCTTGCTGCCTGGGCTGTGGATGCTGGCTTGGGCCGCGAACCCGTAGCGACCGACGAGCGCACGGGTGACCTCCACGGCCAGGTCGGACCGCTGGAGGTCATCGAGTTCGTGCGGCAACGCAAACTCGAATTCCCGCGCGACCGTCGAATCTTTGCGACGCTCTGCCGCCTCTGCCGCCGGCCAGAGCTCAGCGGGGACTAGGGCCCAGTCGGGCGCGTCCTCGGGGGCGATGCAGCGCGTTTCGACCACGCCATCGCGACGGCGGTAGTCGTGGCGCATGCCGGTGAGCGCGTCCTCGAGCAGCAGGCCGGCACGGTAAGCGGCCGCAGCGATGGACGAATGTCCTTTGGCGCGACTAAACGTCTTGACGTTGGCGTGGTAGATGGCCATGAGGCGGAGACTCCGAAGCAGTGGGGTTGCTTGGTTTATGCCTCGGCTTTGGATTTTCGCAAGCGCCCTCGGCGCTTGGGGTTCAAGGGGCGGGGCCCTTTGCGCACGTGTCACGCAGTGACACCTAGGTGCGCTCTTACTTCTTTCTTCTAAGCTCTGTTTTCAGCCTTTTCGATTCTCGGGGCGGACGAAATTCGAGACCAGCCCAACGCTTGACGCAAGCCGTTTTCCTGGTTGACTCATTTCCACCAGGCAGGAGAAACGCATGACCGCAACGAATCACTACCGAGACCAAATCCAACGCGCCACGGAACGCTTAGCTCAGCATCAAGCGCGCGAGCTTTTAGCGCAACAGCGCCAAGCGGTGAAGGACAAGGAAACGCGACGCCGCGAAGAAGCCAAGCGACGCATGCGGGTGGCAGAGCTCGTGTTCCTTGCGGGAGCAGAATCCCTGGAGGATGTCGAGTTGGTGGGTGCGCTTTTGGCTCACGTGGGAAATCGGAGCGACGCGGCAATCCGTAACCAAGCGCGCTCCCTCGGCGCGTTGCGAATGGAAATCTCGAACGCTGAAGAAGGTCACAGCACGCATTGAGCCTGCGCGCCCGCTCTGCCATCGCACGCCGAACAGTTGCAGCCGCACCGATGGTCGGTTAAAACGTGTTTGCCAGTGGGGGCATCCCCCCGGTGTTGTGCCCGCATAGCCTCTAGGCTCCGGGTGCCCGAGGTTCTCCTCTAGGAGGCACGGGAATCTTCTTTGATTCCGGAGCCCTTCTATGAGCAACAAGCGCCTCAAATCTCTTCGCACCAATGCCTTCAACGCACAGTCTGGCCGCTGCTACTACTGCGACCGGCCGATGTGGCTATCCTCACCCGGCGAGCTGGGCTTGCGCCCCCGCTCTGCACGTTCTTACCAGTGCACGGCTGAGCATCTGGTAGCACAACAAGACGGCGGCTTGGATATCCCTGAAAATGTCGTTGCTGCCTGCTGCCTCTGTAACCTGCGGCGCCACCAGCGCCCCACCCCGGCTCCCTCGCCGGAGGTTTACCGGGTGCAGGTTCAGCATAGGGTCGCAAAGGGGAAGTGGCATTCTCCTGGCCTAAGGGTTGCAATGACCAAGGCGTCTCGGGGGATTACCATTGGGTAGCCAGCGCGGTGACCCGTCTCCGTTGGCGTTTCCAGGGGGCTTGTAGGACAAAGAATGGCAAAGGAATGGGCCCCATCGTGGGTGGGCCAACGCGTAACCGGATCATCGGATTGGCGCTTGCGCTTGGAAGGCTTGGAACTCGCCTTGGCGTCGGAGGGCCGCACCCACCGGGTCAAGGTCGAGGACGAGGCCTCTTACCGCGTCAACGTCGGCACCTTCTGGACCGACATCACGTTCCACCCGGGGCAAAACCGGGAAGTGAAGGCCGATGGATTGCCCAACGCCCAAGGCGCTGCCTTGGTCCAGGCGTTGAGCGTTGCGTTGACGGAGAAGCGCCTGCGCGAGGACGTGGCGTTCCTCAAGGGCGAGCTATGCACGATCGACACGTGGCTGGACCGTAAGGCAGAACAAGAACGGGCTTGTCTGGAACAACGTCGCTGGTTCACCCACGAGCAGCAAGCCGACGTCCTGGCGGCCCGCGCTCAGGTTGATCCTGGCGCCCTTCGGGCCCGTTTGAAGAAGCCGGGCGTGGCGGCCCGGCTGGGACCGGCGGCCCAGGCAATCGAGCGCTCGTTGGCTGCGTGGGAAGACGACCACCGCCCAGCCTGGGCCGCGCTCAACGCCGCCCATGTGGAACGCGAGTTGGTAGTCAGCAAGGACTTGCTGGACCGGGTGGAGAGCAAACCGCTCACCCCGGAACAGGCACGGGCCGTGGTGTGCTTCGACAACCGCGTGCAGGTGGTGGCTTCGGCCGGATCGGGAAAGACCTCTACGATGGTGGCCAAGGCCGCCTACGCCATCCACCGCGGATTCGTGGACCCCAAGCGAATCGTCCTGCTAGCGTTCAACAAGCAGGCCGCTGAAGAGCTCAAGGAACGCGCGGCCTTGGCGTTTGACCGCTTGGGCATGGCGGAGGTGACCGTGGAGGCTTCCACCTTCCACGCGCTGGGATTGCGCCTTATCGGCAAGGCCACAGGCGAAAAGCCCGACATTCCCGATTGGGCGACGGACGCGGCCGGTGGGGTGCGAAAGCTCACCGAGATAGTGGACGACTTAAAGGATCGTTCGCCCACATTCCGCCACCAATGGGACCTATTCCGCTTTGTCTTTGGCAAAGACCTACCGTCGTTTGGTGCACCGGAAGCGGCGGAGGTGTGGGACGCCCTGGGCAAGGGCTCGCTGGTGACCAGTCGAGGCGAGCGGGTAAAGAGCATGGAAGAGGTGATGATTGCCAACCTGCTCTTCTTGAACGGGGTCGATTATCGCTACGAGGCCCCCTATCCCCATCGCACCGCTGACGAAACGCACCGGCAATACAAGCCCGATTTCTACTATCCCGACCTGGACCTGTTCCACGAACATTTCGCGCTCGACGCCGACGGCGTGCCGCCAATGCACTTCGAGGGTTACTTGGACGGGGTGATTTGGAAACGCCAGCTCCACGCGAACAAAGGCACCGCGTTGTTTGAGACCACCAGCCACGGGTTGCGCCACGGCGACGATTTGGACCGCCTGCGCCGTGAACTAACCTCCCGTGGGTTGGTGCTCGATCCCAACCCGGACCGGGAGATTCCCAAGGAGGGCCAAAAGCCTATGGAATCGGTCGAGCTCATTGGGCTGGTTCGCACGTTCATGAGCCACGCCAAGAGCAACGGCTTGAGCGCTTTGGATCTGCAAAGGCGTTTGGACGCGATGCCCGCCGACACCTTCAAGCTGCGCCATCAGATGTTCCTGGACATCGCCGTTCCGGTGATGACGGCATGGGACCAAGCCTTGGCGGCTGAGGATGGGATCGACTTTGAGGACATGCTCAACCTCGCCGCCGCCCACCTGGAAAGCGGCCGCGTGGCATCGCCCTACGACCTGGTGATGGCCGACGAGTTCCAGGATGCCTCGCGCGCCCGGGCCCGATTGTGCCGCGCATTGGTCCAGGACAAGGGACGCTTCTTCTTCGCCGTGGGCGACGACTGGCAGTCGATCAACCGCTTTGCCGGCGCGGACGTGTCGGTGATGACCGGCTTTCGCCAGTGGTTTGGCCATGGACAGGTGCTCAAGCTTGAGCAAACGTTCCGTTGCCCGCAGGCGCTGTGCGACGTCTCCAGCGCGTTTGTCTCCAAGAACCCGGGGCAGATCGCCAAGCGCGTGCATTCGGCGACCCCGGCCCAAGGGCCGGTCCTGCAAGCGTTCCAGGTGGAGAGCAAGGACCAGTTGGCCGATGCAATCGACCGCTTCGTAGTGACATTGGCCGAGGGGGTGCGCGATGGCACGATCCCTCCGGGCCGCAACGGCAAGTTGTCGATTTACATCCTGGGCCGCTACAACACCGATCGGCAGTATATGCCCATAAGGCAAAACCGGTTTAACCGCTGGGTGGACATCTCCTTCCTGACCATACATCGCTCCAAGGGCAGCGAAGCGGACTACGTCATCCTTCCGGAAATGATCAGCGCCCCACGTCGGCGAAGCTTCCCCAACACCCGGACCGATGATTCGGTGCTGGCCCTGGCGATGCCCGAGGGAGACACGTTCCCGCTGGGCGAAGAGCGCCGACTGTTCTACGTGGCCCTGACCCGTGCTCGGCGCACCGTGGCGATGTTCACCGCCCGGGGCCAATGCTCAACCTTCCTCCGTGAACTGGAAGATGACCGGGCGGTGGTCATTACAGACACCGACGGCCAGGCCATCAAGGAAGCGCCCTGCCCAGCTTGTAAACAAGGCGTTCTGGTGCTGCGCCCGGGTCCATATGGAGAGTTCCGCTCGTGCTCCAACTTCCCTGCATGCAAATACAAACCAAAGTGGCGCAGGGAGGAAGTGCCTACTATCGCTAAACAGCACGCCACTACATCCATGCCGGCGCGGCCCCGGAACGGCTCACGTTCAACAGCGCCATCCGGACCCCATCTGGCAACCCCTCCACGCCTTGCTTCAAACCGGCAAAAGCCCAAACGTCCCCGAGGTCGTCCTTGAACAAAATTAACGATGGACTGGAAGTGCTCTCGCAGAAAATCGACAGGACACACGCGTTGCATTCGGCAGCGCTCGACCTATCTCGGCATGTCTACACGGAAAAAGCGGTGATAGAAGCGGCGCTCCAGGATGCTCGGCAAGCCGTGGACTTCGAGAAGGAGCTCGCAACCAAGGAACCGGTTTATCGAGCACAGTATGAAAAATCGTATGCCCAGTCCCAGGCCATCCTCTCCGACCCATCAACGGCGGACAGGACACCAATGGAGCGTCCCCCGCTGCCGAACTTCGAGAGCATAGGCAGTCACGCTGACCCTGATATCCAACTGGCTATTGCAACGAAGGTGGACGAACTACGGAAAGAGCGCGACGCCTTTTTTTCGAAGGCCCATGCTCAGCTGGCAAGCGACCCACTGCTTCTGGCCTCCTTTGAGGACGCCCTTTGTGGGCTGAATGGAGAGCACTACTGGGCGACACTGGATCCCAACAGCACCTTGAAACGAAAGGCGTAGTCGATGCCCGACCATAGGCGAAGCACGGTGGGGATGAAATGTTGGCGGGCGACTAGCGCGATCGCCTGACTGGGGCGTGCCTCCGCTAAGTGGACGCCCGGCACCTTGCGCGGTTTCACGACGATCCCTCGATCAATGCCCGCGACGACCTGGAACTGCTCACCCTGGACAGAGTTAGCCGTATTCACGACTAACGCTCAAGGACTGGCGAAGCGACCAAGTCCCATTCGGACTGACTGTTTAAGAAGGTTGAAGCTAGCAACGGCTACATCGTCATCGTGGGTCCCTGCTCCTGTTGCACAGCCTGCTGCTGGGTCTGTTCCATCTGCTGCTGACGCACCTGATCTTGCTTGATGACCTCGGCCTGCTGAAGGTTCTGCTGGGCCGGCTCCTGAGCAGCCACGCGCCCATCCACGTGGGCATGGAACATGGGCGCGACCCCCATCCCATAAGGCGCGTAGACAGCAAACACGTTTTGGGCCCCGTCGTTTCCTATGCCTCCGACCACCCCGTCCACTCGCATGACCATCGAGTCGTCCAACTGGTGCTTGTAAAGTGCGGCCGCGACGTTCCTGCTCTCCTCGTCGTTCCAGTTGCCCGTGCCTTTGACCCAGTCGTGGATGCGGGCATAGGTGTGATGGTCTGCATGAGCGGGGTTGTCGGCCAGCACGGCTTCGTTGCCAGCAATGGCTTGGGGTTCGACGTCCGGCTGACCGGCGCCGCCTTTCCCGATCTGCCGCACCTCCGTAGGGCGTAGCTGCCCGTCGGAAGTGTCGGTGAAACCGAAGGCCTTCCCTTGCCCGCCCAAGGAGAGCCCTGCCGCTTGGATTTCTTCCGCTGAACTGCCGAGCTCTTTTAGGTTGAAGCCAAGGCTAGGGATCGACTGGCTGGATGACCGTTCCAATCCACGGGACACGGCGGCGCCCGCGGACACAACGTAGGACAAGTAAAAAGCGTTGTAGTTGGACTGCCCTAAAGCGCCCAGGCTTTTGCCGGACTGATCGAACTGACAAATCGCCACGGCTTTTAACGCCGGGCTGTCAATGCGGTTTTCCGTGCGCTGGATGCCATCTTTGTCTAATCGTATGCCTGGCTCTAATTGGCCATTGGTTACGCAGGGGGTGGTGGGATCCATCCGCCGCAACAAATAGGCCTCGCTCGCAGTGGGCCGCTGTTGCTTGACGCGGCTCGCGACTGAATTCATCGAGACCAGCTCGGCGAACGCTTCGTTCTCACGCGATGCCTGGATGTAGTCCTTTGCCAACGGGGTGATATCGACGGTCGTGTCCCCGTAGCGCGCGCCCTCTTTCAGCGCCTCGTCGATTCGATAGGACAGCTTATATGTGCTGATTTCGTTGGAGCGGGTCATCAAGGCGTGACCGGTTTCATGTCCCAGAACGCCGGTAAGCTGATCCACCCGCTCTTCTGGGCTTGGCCTCAAAAAGATATCGGCATTGATGCTGATGGACCGAGTGTCATGGCTGTAGTGCCCCCCTTCGTTGGGAGTCTTTGAAACGGTGATGTGCTTCAAATCGCCGTTGTCGATGGCCTTGGTCATGACCTCAACCAAGTAGGGTGAGGACTCAACGGCCTCCCGAAGGTTTTGAGCAGCCCAAGTGGGCAATGCCGACTGACGCTCGGTTTCCTGCAGCATGCGCTCGATGCGGGAATCAAGCATCGCGGCGGCCCAGCTCGAAGCTCACCACGGTGACGCACGTAGGCGCGTCCCGACGGTCTGGCGTCACCGCGATGAATAGGCCTAGGAAAGGACCCACCTCCGTGTCAAACGAAATCCGGTGATCGTCTCCAAACGTGGGCACATAGACGCGGAAGCTATTGGCCTCCAGCGGGACTCTGATAGCGTCGTAAACCAGGCAAGCGTCTGCCGTTAACGTTAGCTCGACGGTATGGCCGGGACTCTCCGGATACGGCTTCCAGACTGCCCAGGAATAGCTTCCCTTGCCGACACGCCCCGACACTCCTCTGCGCTCTTGCTCTGCGTCGGGCGGCAACACAAGCCCCAGCACTTGTTCCACCTTGCTTGGGTCAGAATCGCTGTAACCACGGATGGCTTTGGCGAGCGCCTGGACTTGCTCCAGCAACTGGTGAGGGGAAAGCTCAGGACCGGGCTGCAAAGCAGGATAGCCCTTCCACGTCATCATGGGTGCCGAACCAGGGGGAAGCGCAGCATCCGAGATGGCGGCAACCCTGTCCTGTTCGCTTTTGAGTTCAGCGGAGGTCACATCCTGCATGGCTTTCTCCTGATGGGCGTTTGAAGGCTCCGCGCACGCGACCAATCCCAGCAGCAAGGCGCTGCTTGAAAGAGCAGTGGCAATGCGACGTCCTTGGCGAAAAGAATTCATTACAAGGTGCAGCCGTGCGGAAACCAAAAAATAGGCGCTGAAGCCGTCTTTAGGTCTTGGGGCAACGCCCCCTCACTGGATAGGTAAACGAGGTGCGTGGTTCCGCGCAGTGGTGGAAACCCACCCTCCTTTGGCTTCACGATGAGACGAGGAGGTGTTCGCAGAACCTTTTCGTTTTCAAAGACCATCCCGTCGTCCGTTACTCCACACCAGGCCTCCGGCAGCAGCTCGGAAAACTCGCGCTCTGTTGGCTGATTGGTCATGTTGGTTTCCATGCGTTGCATCCCGTCCCTCGGCTCACACCCTTGGATCGCTGTGACCAAAGTCTAGCGCCAACACCGGCTGCTTGGGCAGACAAATCGGCGAAGCACCGCCCCTGCTACTCCGGTATGCGCCGAGGTGTCAACGCTTTGCCGGCAGCCACCCTGCCCTCAAGGCCTCCTGAGAGCTACAGAACATCCGCTCGCCGTGGCTCAGGTCGATGCTCGTGCGCTCGTAGTCTTGCTGACCGGGCACATGGTAAATCTTCTTGCCCTGACGAGAGATGTTGCCCTTGATGCGGCATCCACTGGACACGGGCGGCGTGGTCACCTGGGCCTGGCGGGCCGTCTGTTCACGCTTGCTTCGGCGGAAGTCCGCAGGCATCTGGAAAGGCCCTTGCCAAAGATTGCGCCGCTGCTGGCGCGCATCGGCTTCGTCAGCGATGAACGCTTTTGCATATTGGCGATACGCGACCGCCCAGCCTGAGCGCACCATCCAGCGGTTGACGGACTGCCCTTGGACCAAGCACTCCGCGACCACCCGGCCGTAGCGGTCGGTGTCCTTTGGTTCGCAACGAACAGTCTTGTCCAGCACGTAGCTGTCCAGCGCGGCGGCGGACCGCCGACCACAGGGCCAGGAGAGTCCGTTCTTGGTGATGCATTGCTGGGCGCTTTCCGGGGCATCGATGCCCCACAAGCGAATGCGCTGTTTCGCGATCGTAATGGTGTCCCCATCCGTAACGGTCGCACGGCCAACCAGCTCAGCCGCTGCGCTAGGAAACGTAGAAAAAGCCAAAAGCAGGACCGCCAGACCTTTCAACACCATCGACAGCCACTTCCTTCCAAACAAATTTAGCCGCGTGCGCCAGTTCGCACAGGGTCCAAGATTTTAGCGGAAGTGGCAAAGGACGAACCAACTTCGTCAACGTCACTATCGAACCGTAGGCAACCGGTTGAGGCACAACGCTCAGAAGCGCTGGACAACGCACTTCGATCAGCCTTGCTCCGACTCATCGGAATGACCAATCTCGACCTCTTCTACGACGGCGAAGCCGCTCACCAGCCAGCCAAATGTGTCACTGAGGGCGTCGGCAATACCGTCTTCGCTCTCGCATTCCACCTTGGCTTCAGCGGGCAAGACAGGACGCTTGCCGTCGGTCTCCCACACGATCCCACGCACGTGAAACGCCTTCATTCCTGCTCCATGGATGTGGATCTGCCTTCGCAGTCTAGCGTTGGCTGACTGCATAGGTGAAGGGGCGGGCTATGCCCACCCCCTGCTGGCCAGGCTGACGCTCTTCTGACCACCGATGACCAGGTGGTCAAGGATCCGGATGTCCAGGAGGCCGAGGGCTTCCTGCAGGCGTTGGGTGACCTTGCGGTCTGCTTCGCTGGGCTCCGGGTTCCCGCTCGGGTGGTTGTGAAAGAGGATGAGGGCGACGGCGTTGAGCTCCAGGGCACGTTTGGCGACGACCCGGGGATGGACTTCGCAGCCGTCGATGGTGCCGGTGAACAGATGCTCGGCGGCCAGGATGTGGTGCTTGGTGTCGAGGAAGACGACGCCGAAGACTTCGTGCGGCAGGTGAGCGCAGCGGGCGACCAGGTAGCTGCCGGCCTGCTCGGGGCTATGGATTCGGCCTTGGCGTTGAAGGCGTTGCTCCAGGATGGTCGCGGCGGCGAGCAAGATGCCCTCCTCGTCCATCTGGAGTTGGTATTGAGCCTTCAGGTCTTGGGTGCGCTTCATCGGTTCTTCTCCACCAGCGCGTTGTGCGCCTCGTGGGAACCGACAGGCGGAGCGTCCGGCCCTACCGCACCCGGGAGTGAGCACCGCGGCAGCGGCGCACAGCGAAGGGCCGCAACAAAGCGCCAGCGACGAGAAGGAGGCCTGCCCTTGCGGTCGGGACAGCGGAGCTAGGATCCCCTTCAAGAGGCCCAGCGTTGGCGGAGACAGCCCCATGCATGCCCTACAAGGCCTGCTGGTTAAGAGGCATTCGGATGGACGAGGCAGACTGATGGCAGCAGACGATGCCTAGGCTTTGCAGCCAGTGATGGGCTACTTCTGACCTGTGCATGCTTGCCCTCCGCAGCATCGCTGCACATGAGAAGCACGTAGGCACCGGGATAGACTGGTCGGCACCGATGGACTCAGACGTGTTCGTCTATGTTTCCCAGTCCGTGCCACGACAAGATTTCCTCGGCCCGACGGCCGACGAACTGCGCGTCCTCGCTCGTCATCGCCTTGCTCTCGATGGCAGCAGCCATATTGGCAAAGGCTTGCCAAAAATGACGGCGATCAGGACTGGAGGCCCGCAGGGCGGGCACCGCAGCATCCAGGCGTTCGAGGTGACGGCGAAGCTCGGCTCTGTCCATGGGCCTGAGTATCGGCAGTGCGGTCGCATTGCTTGAGACGCCCAGCGCTCGCGCCTGGCCCATCCGGATTTCCCAGCGAGTAAGCCGCGCTGGTTGCAAATAGTAGACTGAAGCAAAAAGAGCCTTTCGGCCCTTTCTGTGCAACAGTGGTATTCAGAACATCTAACTTACGTGCCCGGAGAGCACGACGTCATGTGCTCAACGGCAGCCGTCACCACTCCATCCGCATCTTTGACGGTTGTCTTCCATTTGAAGCTTGCCGCAGGCTTGGTGTTTGATGCATCGCAGTAATACATCGGCGTTACCACATTATTGATCGCTTTTGAGAACGAATTCGTCTTGCTGCCACACGTCCAAGACGACGGACAGCTCACAGGCACTGTTACAACGGTGACGGGAAAACGGGGATGGCCTTGAAGTGTAACCGGCACTGGAAACCGGACTCGAAACTTACCGGACGCAGCGGGAATGGATGCGATTTTGAAAGGCAAGCATGTGGTCTCACCTGCCTTAAATGTCCTGTAGCCCTTTTCAACACCACGCATGGCAGCAGCACGAAAAACCGAATTTCGAAGGGCTGTCGAGTCGTCAGCATTGCTATGAAAGCCAACTTCGATAAGGGCCGTTGGCATTGATGCCTCCCGGACTTCACCGTAGTTAGCGCCATCTCTAACTCCTGGTCGAATTGGATATGTGGAGTAAGCGGGAAGCTGTCGAATCTGCTCGGTGACGTAGCAGTGGATATTCAACCCAAGCTGATTTGAATCAGCGTCGCTTATGTTAGCGATGACGGTTGCGCCGCGCGCGGAAACATTGTCACTAGCATCGGTATGTAGCGAAATCAACGTCTCAGCATTGAGATAATTTGCGTATTCCGGCCTGGCCCGAATGTCATCGTCGTATTCGCGAAGGTTAGCCCTGTCCGGCTGTTTCCGCGAAGGAGATCCATTTGGAAATTTATTCCAAATGGTTGCACCTAAGGCAGGGTAGAGCCGCTTTAAGTAGTAACGGGCCCCAAGTGCAGCCCAAGCCAGGCCGCTCTCGGGGTCCACGTTGGTGTTGCCTATATCGCGCGTGTGCTTGATGCTGGTTGCAGTGTTGGCACTTCGCTCCGTCAACAGGCTTGCAAGCATGGAGGAATAGCCTGGCGTGACAGTGTCTTCATAAATATCAGTGGTCCCAACATAGGGCGTCGGGCGTTGATAGCGCCACGTTTCGTCGGAGTGGTTGAGATACTTCCCATGCCCGGGATTCAGAACAACCAAACCTGCTACAGGAGCAGCGGCGGCACTTGCGCTTGCCCCCGCCCTTTTCTTCTTCGAATGCTCCGGTGGATAGATCTCATTGATCTCCTTACCGCCGATACGCACCTTGATGTAGCGAAACTTCACCACTCCCGCTATCAGCTCATAGCCTTCGTTTTCAATATCCCTCACCATTGCACCGAAATCTTCAGTGAAGACCGGCGCATCCTTTGGCAGGTAACCAGAATCGAGATCAATCCACACGATACCCGTGACGGGGTCTGGGGTAGCCTTCACCAGCACTTGCTTGGCCTGGGTCGGCAAGCGCTTTTGTTGGTCCACAAATCGTTGCAGAGCCGGCTCAATTTCTTTAGCGACAGCTCGGCCGCTCTGAGCAGTGAGTGCAGGAACATCCGAACTCACGCCCGCTTGTGCGTATGCGCCTGCGCTGAACACACAAGTGAGCACAGCCCCCACCACACACGTCACCAACGTCTTTCCATGTCTTGCGCGCATCATGCACCTTCCCTTATTTCCTACCATTCTGACCTCCAAACGAGAGGCCTTCGTTCCCCCTGCTCCTTTTTCCGATGTATCTTCGACTACTACCGCAGGTAAGTGTTCCCGGGATGACAGGCCGTGCACACATTTGTGAGCCCGTCGATGCAACCAGGAATCGATACGTGCCTCGCTCTCCTCCATACCTGTTTTGAGTCTGATGGACAAGCAGTCGACTAAGAATTCTGCCGCAAGCAGCTAAAGAACAATACTGTCTACCTGACCCAGTGCTGGAGCATAGCTCAACTTGAGGAGTCTTGGATGGTCACTAGCCGCTGCCCGTGCACGGGATCTCTACTCTAGATACTCTGGTTGCCGGCTTGACGCTGCTCAAGCGCCGCGTGGGGTGAGCGACCATTGGGTCCCACGTCCGGCAAGGTCAGATTGCGCTCTTGGCATTCGTCGCGCCATCGGTGTCGCGCCCCATCGGATGTCAGAAAGTTCTGAACCAAGCAGATCGCTGCTCTGAACATAAATCAGACTAACAGTAACAAGCTAACATTTAACTCAAGTTCATTTTTAAAATGAACAACCAAACCTATTTAGTTAGCTTATTTACTGCAAACAGTACGCAATTGACTGCGATAAATCGACACAAATTCTCTTGAAACCCTTGGTTTACAAGGCTTCTCACCGGATAACGAATTGGCGGACCCAGGAAGCACTCCATTGGGAATATCCCAACACCTAAGGACTGCGCCGCCGCCGCAAATTTTTGTATCGACCCCGTTGACGAATTTTCTTCCTGTCATATCCCTACTTCCATCTTTCGATGGAAGTGACCCATGACCGTTCTACCCTCCGCAGCACTCAACGATTACATCGCTTCGCCCTACGGCCTCCTGCACTTGGAAGGCATCCACATCGGCCGGTTCCGCATCGACCGCGCCATCATCCGAGGCAGGGAAGCCGCCATCAATCTCCAAGAGTGCATCCTCGCTGCGCTCGATGAAACCAGGCGCAAGAGCGGCCTGAAGAACAGCACGCGCTATCCCGCCCAGCTCCCCATGGGCACCCCGTCGCGCCCTCTGGCCAAGGAGATCGAAGATCACCTGGAAGACATGCGCCGACGCCAGCTTGACCCGAAGACCGTCCAGTCCACCGAGCGCACGTTGAAGCTGCTGCTTCTCACCTGCGGCAATATCTCGGCGGCTCGAGTCGACTACTACCACATCCAAGCGCTCTGGAAGCTCCTGCGCTGGGCCCCAAGGAACCTATTGTCGGATCCGCTGCTGAAGGACCTCTCCTTTGATGAAGCGCTCGCGCTGGGGAAGGAGCAGGATGTGCCGCCGCTCGCGCCTGCCACTGAAGAGCGTCATCGCCGGTTCCTCGTCGCTTTCTTCAACCACCTGGTCAACGGACAGACCATCGACGTGTCACCGATGAAGGCATTCCGAAAGCCCAAGAAGGACGACACCATCGATCCAAACAAGGCGATCCGCCTGTTCGAGGACGCAGACCTGCAAGCCATTTTTGACCCGGCGACATTTATTCCCTGGGCCAAGAAACCTCAATATTGGTGGGCACCGATGATCGGCCTCTACACCGGAGCCAGGGTCAACGAAGTCTGCCAGCTGAAGTTGACCGACATCATCGAGGAACGCGGGGTGTGGTGCATCGCTTTCCAAAAGACGTTGGACCAAGACTTGGCCGCAGACCCAAAGCGCCGGCGGCGCAGCCGGCAAAGCATGAAAGGCGCGGGGTGCATGCGCATCATCCCCATCGCCAAGCCGCTCTTGGAGGCAGGATTCCTCGAATTCGTGGAGGACATGAAGGAGACGGGCCATCCGCGGCTGTTCCCGCTGCTCTCCGCCGGCGTGAACCGCACGACAGGGGAAACCAATGCGCGTTACAGCCAGCAGTTCGTCGTGGACTTCGGGCGCTACCTGAAGAGCCTCGGCTTCCCCAAGGGCGTCGGATTTCATGCCTTCCGCCATACGCTGGCCACCGAGCTCGACGTCAACGACGTGCCGGAGAGGGAGATTGCCCTGGTCACGGGCCACAGCACCGATCCCCGCGACCGGGTCCAGGTCTTGCGCCAGCACTACCTGCACAAGAAACCGCAGGTGACACGAAGCAAGCAAATCAGCGCCTTGGAGCTCTATCAGCCCAACGTGGAGCTGCCGCGCTACCAGCGGGGGCAGTTCGCTCAGTGCTTGGCTGATCCGAGCAGGTTCTATCCTTAAGGCCTCGGGCACATCCAGACTAGCTGAACCCGACTGTCTGACAGCGGTATACCCCTTCAGAAGTAGCGAGTCGCCCCAAGTGACCGACCTCAACCGATTGCGGGCTCCACAACTTGAGATACGCACCGCACTTGGGAACTGCTAGCCTTGGGCCTATGCTGGAAGACTGAAGGAACAGTAAGTGCCGGACTTGCCTACCGATGTGTGCCAAGACATCCAAGAACGACTGAGTCGATATATCGCCTCAAGAGATGGCTATGACTCTATTACTTATATCGCAGCAGGGGGGTCAGCAGCGACATACTCTGTAATGACGCCTCACGGAAAGCGCGCCATTAAGGGTTATGACCCCAAATTCCTATCGGGCGACATTGCCGACTCAACGAGAAGACGCCTCAACCTCCAGCGTAGCCTAATCGGCCACTCATGCGAACAGTTGGTCACGGTCTATTCTGTAGACGAAAGTGAAGGAACAGCCTTTGTGGAGATGGAGTTTGTTGAATGGCCCAGACTTAAAGATGTGACTTCCGCTGTCCCGGATAGCTCCGTATCCACATTAATACAACAACTGGTATCGGCAGTAACCTATCTGGAGAAGCTAGAAATTGTGCATAGAGACATAAAGCCGGAAAACATCCATGTCTCACCTGACTTTTCCAAGCTGTCGCTTTTAGATCTAGGCGTAGCAAGAAAAATCGGAAATGATGAGGATGATTCTGGACAAGGCACCGACCACGGAGAAACACGCCCTTTTATATCTACCGCACAATACAGCTCTCCAGAGTATCTATTCAGGCTGGATGAACCATCTCCAACCCTATGGAAAGCACTCAACATTTATCAGGTCGGCGCGGTGTTGCACGACCTGATAAACAAGCGACCACTTTTTCAAGAAGAAGTAGACAAAGGCAATCGCTGGCTACTCGCTCGAGCGGTCTTGGAGAAAACCCCATCGTTTCCAGATGCGGACCCCGCCAGGCTAGCTCGTCAGAAAGCGCTCGCGGCAAGATGCCTCGCGAAGGACGGCAATGTCCGGCTTCAAATAGCAAGCTGGAGTGATTTTTATATAGATGCACCAGCCGACGGAGTATCAGCGCTCCACGCACGTCTTAGCAAAATACAGAACTCCGCAGGCGCGATGTCCTTGACTGCTTCGGAGAGAAGGATCGAATTCGAACGCACAACATTTATGAAACGCCTGTGTGACTCCGCTAAAATGGAACTTATCTCAAGCGGCAAAAGTCGGATTCGTATAAAAATGCATCCACTTGGGGAAACGTCTTCAGCCGTGTATATATACGAAGTAGCCTGCGCTTCGGGACCCAGCATTGTGTGCAGAGTTTCATTCGAGTGGGGCTCTGAAATCAACACTACACGTGCAGCCATAATGCTCCAAGCAGCAATATGTTCAATCGACAATCTTCCAGAGGACTTAACAAAAATACCCGTTACCGAAGCGACGATCGGTGCCTCAGAAGAAATTTCTGTAAACATTCTCGCAAACAAGATAGCAGATATAACGATAGCCGCCATCGACGTCTGGGAAGCCAACCAGGGCCGCGATGAAATTCATGAAATGGACCTGCTGTCGGCAGGCCAAAAAGGAGAGGAATGATGATCACGAGCTGGTGGAAATCAAAGGATGATCTAGACCCAACCCAGTTAGAATTCATCAATCTTCCCGCTAAAGGACGATACCAACTTGAAGGGCCGGCTGGCTCTGGAAAAACTAATCTTCTTCTTCTTCGCGCCCAATTTGTCGCGGGTCAAGGAGACAAAAATGTGTTAGTGGTGACTTATACGAAATCCCTGAGTCGCTTCTTGCGAAGCGGCTTAGTAGCCACAGGCTTTATTGAAGACGACCAAGTTCGCACGTTCCACTCATGGGCCCGTAAACATGTAAAACTTTACCTAAACAAAGACATCGTTGACGGGGGTGATTTTGATGAAGCCGCTCGAAAAGCGACTGTAGAACTTTTAAGGGAAGCGAATAAGAAGATTCCGACAAAAAAATTGATTAGCTCTGTCTTTATAGACGAGGCGCAAGACTTGACGACTGAGGAAATCGAATGCCTTGCAGAAATCTCAGATAACATATGCGTTTGCGGCGACATAAAGCAAAGCATTTATCATCAGACTGGTCTAAAGGGAGCGGAGACACTAGGCCTCACAAAATACACACTCTCTAACCATTACAGAATTGGCCATCGAATTGCGCGCATTGCCGATCGAATAATCGCCCCCTCATCAGCTGCTGAATCTCTCGAAGCTACTTCGAACTACGATGAGAAGAAACTAGGAAAGTCAACTGCGGAACTTCATAGACTGCCTGATAGAGACGCACAGTTCGAGAAGATGCTTGAGATATTGAACGTCCAGGTATCGGCTTATGCAGGTGACCGAATCGGGGTCCTATGCGGCAAGCGAAGCACTGCAGAGGAAGTCTTTGGGCGATTGTTGTCCTCTGACTTGGGCACAACCTCCTGTAGCCACCTTATTGAGGGAACCGACTTCTCCAACGATGCTCAAATCCATGTAATGACCATGCACTCATCCAAGGGAGTGGAATTCAGAGCAGTTCACATGTTCGGAATTGAAGAATTAAAGCACGGACATATGAACAATCCAACGCTTTCCTACACTGCGGTCACCCGAGCAAAGACCGCCTTGAATGCTTACACCTCAGGAAAAACCAATCCCGAGCTGGAACAGGCTTTTGCCGAAAATAAGCCTTTTGATATTGACTCATTATTCCCAGGCGCTCACTAATGAATACCCCCAAATTTGTCTGGTATCAATTGAGCCGAGATGAAATTCCAGACTCCACTAACGGGCCAAGCGTATATCGCGGAAAGAATCAAGATAACGCACCTTCGCTGATTCCAAATTCTGGCAAGGTTTTAAGCGCGGGATTTTCCTGGGATGCGCTGGACGAGATAGAGAATCAAGCCCCCACAGCATTCGTGCTCGAAACACAAAGTGCTGCCGAGACTCTCTCTTGGCTTCGTGTTTACGCTACCGAAGCATTTCCCTTGAGCCAATTTGGCCGAGTGCTTTCTTTTGACGATTGGGAGATGATTTCTAATCAGGACAGTCCAAGCTATTCATTCCGCGACGACCGGTGGGCCAGCGTTGTTCTCGGAGAGCTTCTTGCGCAGAGCGAACAAGACATTAGCCTTGATACAATTTCGCTTTCGAGAGTGCAAGCTTGCTTCTCTATAGCGATTGCGCGAGCTCATAAGTTTTATGACTCGCATAAGGTAACACGCGCATCAACAGAGAGATTAAGATCAATTGAGTCTGACCCCAGATTCCTAAGACGCAGCGTTAATGTCGATGCTCTGGTGCCGATTTGGTCGCTAGCATCCACAAACATCGGGCCTGTGTCCGATGTTTGGGAATTAGCGGAATTCATTGCGTCAGCTGCAAGTGCTTACCATGACAAAAAAGAACACACTCCAGTATCAATAGAGACCCTTCCCCAGGGCCTTCGCAGCGAATCAATCGAGGAACGCGTGATTGCGTTTCAGCATTTAGTCTCACTCATTTTAAAGACCAGCCAGACTTCGCCCAACCATGCTTCACAACACGCAGCCATTATTGCAGCCGCTGCCTTTCTCGTTGGACCAGGAACTAGCCATGCTTTTCTTATCAAGAAGTCCGAAAAACTAGCCCCTCTGGCCCAAGTGTGGTTCGGCCTAATTGCCGGGCTGGCCGGCCGAAAATATTGGGACTCCGCCTGGACTAAGGCCCTGAAAGGAGCTGAGAAGCACGTAAAAGCATCTTTCTCATGGTCTGACCCTCCGATCTCCGACATTTCTTGGATTGAACACAACTGGATCACCAATGCCATTCGAGGACCTAAGGCATTTCAAGGAATCTCGCGACAAGTGCAAACCTCACTTTCGATCGAAATATTCCCCGGAGTGTCGTGCCAGATGCGATTACACACGGACGACAATCGCAAGCAGTCCAACACGCCCCCGCCCGTCTCGCCTCCACCCATGGAGACAGGAATCTCTCCAGAGCTTGTAGCAGTGATTGAGCAGCTACACAGATACGCAGAGAAGGCTAAAAGCATTGTGCATATGCAGCGCCCCTCAACTGAGGATATGTTTGGTGAGTCAGGCACAACCAAGGGAAGGAGAAGCAACAAGAGAACGAAGAGTTAATTTCAATTCTTCCAACACATAATTCGGGGGAGAATCAGCTCCCCCATTCATTCAACAGCCCTGATACCAAGAGAGCCGACTCCCCCAGACAAGCCCCCTTACATCGAATGGCTCGTAGCGCAAGCGACAACCATTCTTTGGGCACTCTTGAGCCAGGACTTTCGGAATAGCAGCCTATTTGATCAACGGATGCTTATTTGAAGTGATGGAGACGACGAGCCACAATCTCGATGTGCATGATTAAACGACCGATCTCCAAGTTGTGAGCGTCTCCGTTCGAGATTCGCTTTTTGTCAAGAAGCTTGACTAGCTTCCGCGCATCTGTTGCTACGTCCGTTCCAGCCCCTTCCAATATTAACTGCCGTGCAGTCCGCACATCAGGACCTTGCGCTCGGAACTCCTCTATCAATGCGAGGATTCGCTCCCCTTTAGTTTGGGGCCGGTCGGCGCACCCAAGTGCCAAACTCTCGCGCTGAGAATGCACTACATCCAAACCAGCATTCAACTCGCTTCGAACCCGCGCCCAAATGGCATCACGACGGTCTTGGGTGGTCCCCCAGTGAGTCCCGTGGGTGTAGCAACTGGAAAGGCGAAGAACTTTTTTATAAGTCTCAGGGAGCAATTCGTAGGACTCGATGACTGCGACCACGAGGTCGTCAAGCAACTGCTCTTCCATGGGGTAGTCTTGACGCGACAAATGGTCCAAGCGTTCCAAGTTGTGCTCAACAGCCCTATCTCCTACTGAAAACGTTCGATGTGCCACGCTTCCTCCGTCACTCTTTTCCCGATGAGACCCACTCGCGAAGTTTAGATAAAACTTCCTGTTGCTTATCTACAGGTAAGCCCGCCATCAAGAGGATCGCATCAGCAATAACATCCGAGGTGGCATGAAAATACGCCACCGGTAGATCAAGCGCTTTCGCCAGCGATTCCATAGTCTTTTCATCCGGCATCCGATCCCCGCGCTCATATCGCGATATCCGCGGCGCTGCCGAGTTCTCGTCCTCTAGGCCAAGCACCGCTCCCAACTCAGCTTGAGTCATCCCCCTGGCCTGACGTGCCTCACGCAGGCGACGTCCCAATGTTCGGGCAGGAGGAATAGGAGCGGGCACTGTGGCAAAGATCGAACGATTGCTGACTGAGCCCGCAGTCTGACTGTTCCAAGTTTGCATTGCATTTGCCAATATGGCAAACATCGCCAGCGTGGCGACCTTACCGGGGCTCCTCATGAAGCACGCAGGACAAGGAGCGCTCGCTGCGCTCTTGGCGTTGACGCTAGTCTCGCCTTTCAGCACCTTCGCCCAAGATGTGCCGGCACAGAAGCCCGGCTTCTTCCGCCAGCTCGGAAAGAGCTTGGCCAACTCGGGGAAGCAGATGGTTGGCATCCAGCCGAGCTCCGGCACGAAGGCTGGGAGCCAGGGAACGGGCGCGATTTACACGCCTATCAGTGGCGCCGGAAAGCTGCCCGGCCTCTTCAAGGGTGATAACCACCAGCAAGCCCAGCTCGGGAAGCTGGAGTGGCCCCGAGTCGCGTTGACCTTCACCGAGTGGGGCGCCTCCCTTCCCTGTTGGACTGCGGAGGCCCGCATCTGGACCAGCCCCACGGCTTCGACGACCGAGACCTTCCGCACCTGCTTCGATGCTGCTGTGACTGAAACGGACGACTTGGGTGAGACGGCGGAGCTCAACACCTCAGCTCTCTGGAAAGGCCGAGACACCCTCAACGGCATCCGCGTGCCTCCCAGCAAGCCCAACACGGGCGCACAACGCTCCACCGGTCCCAACCCTCCGGCCCAGCCCTTTGTCGTCAACGTAAGCCGAGCAGGGGTTGCTGACCGCGCCGTGGACGTGTCGCTGCGCGTCGCCTGGGTCTCGGGATTCCTCCAGACCGCGGACTTGCACCTAGGCCCATCGGGAATGCTGACGCCCTTCAAAGACACCAGGCTCTGGATCGCTGCCTTCAAGCCCGACGGGAACCGCGACAAGTAAGGCCCCCTTCGCCAACCCTGTTTCCGCCTCAGCAAAGGAACGACATGAAAAATGCACGAATCGCCTTGGTCTTCCTGACCTTGGCCCTGGGCCTGACCGCCTGCGGCGGCAAGCCATCTTCTGACAATGCCAAAGAAGCGTTCGTCCGGCTGCTACAAGACAGCGGTGCCGGCCAAGTCACCGACGTTCAGAATTTCGAGCTCACCGGCTGCGTGGAAGCGGAGGGCGCCGAGGGCTACCGGTGCGACACCCGTGGCCAAGCCTTGCTCAACATTGAGGGCCGGCAGGTGCCGATCCCCGTCAGCAAGAACCTGAGGTATGCCAAGGAATCCGGAACCTGGAGGGCCTACGCCAAATGAGCATGAAGACCGATTCGGTGGCAGGAACGTCCGTCGACGCCCTGGGGGCTGGCGGAGACGCCGCGCGGCGCGCGGCTCCCAAGAAGGTCATGACCCCGCACAACCGCTTCTTCTGGTGGTTCTCGCTGAGCCTGCTCTTCCTCGGCCCGTTTGGCTTCGTCGTCGGGCCGCTGATGGCTCGCCGGGGCCTGCGGAAAGCGGAGCGCTTTTACGCTCTCGAGGCTCATATGGCACGCCAGCGTGACCGTGGCTTCAGCTGGTGGCAGTGGTGGGTCATGACGCCGCTGACCGTCATGGGAGCCTTTTGGGTCACGTCAATGCTTAGCGGGCTCCCCATGGTGCTGGTGGTGCTCTGGGTGCAGCTGACCAGCTGACGATCACCCACGCCTGAAAACCTAAAGCGCACGGTGCTCGACGAGGCGTTCCGATTACTGGAAACATCTGACGATCTCCTCCACGCCGCCACTGCTGTGACGGAGCCAAGGTCAAGGCGAGTCCTGTCAAGCTATACTTGGCTGCAAGCAGTAGACGACCCATTCTCACGCCAGTTGACAAGGCGTGCCATCTAGCGCAAGTATGGACGCCAACACAGACGTAGATGATGAAGACGACGGGTTGACAGCCTCACTCACATTAGCTATAATGTTCGGCTGATAGAAATCAGTCCAAAGAATCAGCAGATCAATGAATCTGACTACTTCTAGGACGCTTGTCGGGGGCCAAAGTGATGGAAAAGGTCGAGGTTCTCTTTTTCATACGACGTCCGCAAGTTAGGGAATCTCAAAAAGTATGATTTCAAACTAAAAACCACTACCCTGCGTAGTGGTTTTTTAGTATGCGCAGGTATAAAGGAATAGCCAAATGAATACTACAGAAATCCAAGCTGGAAAGATCCTGACTCGCCTATTGCAATCAGGACCAGAAAAAGCTGCCCGACTGAAACAACGTTTGATAGCAGAATATTCGCTGGCGGGCCTTGGACGCTTTGACGAAAAAGCGATGGGATACAAAAAGTTTAAAGATTTCCTAGAGCGCTCACAGGGAGGGTTGACTGCAATTTCAACTGCGGAAGGGGGCGATATAATCGTCAGTCTTAATCCAAAAGCTGTAGTTGAACCCTCAACACCGATTCAGCAAAGAAAATCAGTTGTTATTAGAAGCGATGTTTGGCAGGCCTTCTTAAACCAGGACGCCGCCAGAAAAAGATTTCTCAACAAAGATTCGTTTGATGTTGTGCATTTCAAGACCGATGGAGAAAATTTTTTAGCACCTGACCCCTCAAAATTTATCGAAATACTTCCGCTAAGCAAAGACATTTTGAAAAAATGGATGCTCGAATTCTTGCGAGACACAAGACTCGCTGAAGATCATCGATTAATTCTTGATGAAATGCTAAACAACGCCGAATACTCCAGCGCATTGAACCTAACTTTTACACAAGCGTTAGGAGAAAATGCTCCTCAATGGAAGTCTTTCAGAATAGAAAGGGTTTATCGGGAGATATCGCAGTGGTCGGCTGCTAACGGAATTGATGCAGCACATCTTTTGGTCCAACAAAAGCAATGGACTACTGATTCTCCAGAGGAAAAAATTTCACACATTCGAGAGCACATATTCAAGCTCTTAGAGATAACTTCCGACGCAGATCTCGAGAAAATAGTTCTTCCAATATTGGTGGCAACGAGCCTCATCCGCACTCGCACTTAAGGAGCGCAAAATGAGCACTGCATGCATAATTGGACTTCCTCGGGAGCTGAGAACACGCTTCATCACACAAGCCGGCCTTTATAACTTAGATGCAACAGTGGTTATAGCCGAGAGAACCAAGAGTGGAGAATATATTATAGTTCCTAATCCAAGCCATGCTGCTGCCGCGGTCCATGCTTATCAGAACTCACACGACGACTATAGCGAAGTAAGGATTTTTGCCCTGCCCTATGCCCCACTTCCTCTTGAGCTCCGAAAGGAACTGATTGAAATCAAGGACATCCAAGGCCCAAAAAGTGACGGCATGAATGAAGTAAGCTGGCCAAAATATACAGCCTTCGCTGAACATGGAGATTTCTTAGAGGCTCTATATAAAAAACTATGCGAACTTTTTTTTCCACAAGAATCACTTTTATCTGAAAAGATAAAAGCCATAGCTCGCTCAGTAAAAAACCTGAATCTCTTTGAGAATGCGTTTGAAACTTGCGACGAAATACCAAAACATCGCTTTGACTTTGCCATAAAGGCGACATTTGCCTTGAGAGATCTTGTTAGATATAACAAATCAGAAGGGACACTTGCCAACTATTTTAAAAGTCGGGGAGTTAAATATGCAGCAACCGGCGGCGGAATTAAGTATAATCTAACCGTCCTCAAGGATGATAAGAAAGTTTACCAGGACGAAAAAGAGGATCATCTCAAAGAAGGTGATGCCACCACCCCCGCTGCGGCAACTCGGTATTACTTTCAAGCGTTTAGAATTGAAAACAGTTTTCATGCCGCAGTTTTCTATATTGGAATTCACCGAGATGAGCGAAACAAAGATGTTATTTATCACAGGACATTAAAACTTTAACCCCGTCAAGCGCTGAATAATTTACCGTAATATTTTAAGAAAAAATTACTAGAAAAGAACTCCGTGCAATCCGCAGTCGGTATGGATTCGATAAACTGGATAATGCTGCATAACGTGCCGCATTATTCTCCAAACGATGTGCCCGTTGCCTCGTCGAATGGCATCCAACTTCGTCGCCAATGAATGAACTCGCAGTGTGTCTCCCGAGCATCGGCCACGCCTCGCCAGCTATGGGCTAGCTAAATTGGCTTCGCTCCCACTCTGGTCATAACGTTGTCAGGTAGAGTTCATACGCGACCAGCTCAACCGCTGCTGGCTAGACTCCATAACTAACTATTTCAAGTTGTCCGCAAACTTTCCAGAACTATAAACAGGAAGGGACAGTAGCGGACTGAACCTAGCAAGCGTAGCCACCCGGTCCGGCAGGCTCCGGCGGTCGATGTAAAACTTCTCCAATACGGTCTGCCCAGTCCCATGTCCCGTGAGCGCCCCAATAGCGGAAGCCGAAACCCCTGCCTCGTCCAGCTTTGAAGCGATGGTGTGGCGGAAGCCATGGAAGCCCTGCCCCTTCTCCGAGACCCCTTGCCGCTTGATGTAGACGGAGAACTGCCGGCTCAACTGCCGCCCATAGCCCAGCCCGGTAGAGTTAGGCAGGTCTGGAAACAACCGCTCAACCCCAGCCTGCCGTGCCTCTTTCACGTAATCCAGGAAGCCGCAATCGATCACCGGCTGAGCCAGCGGGATGAACCGCCGGCTGTGCTTGTTCTTGATGCTCTGCTTCTTGCCCATCTTGCGGACGAAGAAGCCGGGCACGCCGTCGATGGTGTCGATGTCCTCAAGCCGCAGCTGCGCGATCTCGTTGACGCGAGCGCCCGAGTAGAGCCCCAGGATCGGGCCAAACCACCGATGGGGGTATTTCGACGCCCACTTCGGGAACTCCACCGGATCGAAGATGGCCTTCAACTCGGCATCGGTAAACGGCGAGCCCGTGTCTTCCGAGTCAGGCGTGGAAATCGCTCGGATGCCTGCCAGCGGGTTTACCGCCAGGTGCTTACCCTCGACCAGCGACACCAGAAAGACGCTCAACCGTTGCCGGTGCTTGGCCATGGTCCACGCAGCCGGCTCTGGTTCGCCGTTCTTCTTCGCCAGCTTGATGACCTCAGGCACCGACAAGTCTCGGTAGGCCGGCCGCTTGGTCGCATTCGACGGCCAGTAACGCACGCCCCCGAAGAAGGCCCGCACGTGATCCTGGGTCAGCGAGGCCACGGGCACGTCCTTCCCGATGATCCCGGCGAACAGGCGCAGGGTGTGGCGGCTTTCGAGCACGGTCTTTTGATGCAGACGTGCCCCGGCCAGGTCCCTCAAATGATCGGCCATCGCCTTGGACAGCATCAGCGCCTTGGGCGCATCGCCGGAGATGCGTTGACTGCCCTCGCGCAACTGCTGACGACGCTTGGCCACCCTTGCCGCCGTGACCTCGGTGGGCTCTGTCTGCCGCGCCCGCACCATCAGGTCTCCGAAGATCTCGGCATCGGCGGGGTTGTCCAGCTGCGCCTGCGCGATGCGCGTGCCGTCCGGCAGCGTCACATCTTTTAGGGTCAGCTCTTTAATGTCCCCATTGCGAACCTTTTCCAGCAGTTCTTCCAGATCCACGGTCATCCCTTTCCGCATGGCATCGAATGCCATCGATAGTGCCATCCCCATCGTGGCGGCCGCCAGCCTGGCGTGGTCACCACGACGGTTTCCCAGCGATCGGACAAGGTAACGCGAGCCGATGGAGGCTCGAAGATCGGTAGGGACAAAGAAGCGCGCATACAGGCCGGCAGCGCGCGACATCATCAGAGGCTTGGGCAAGATTGATACCTCGATTGATACCTCAAGGGGCATCGCTCGGAATCATCAATCGGCCAAAATATTCAACCCAGTCAATCACTTACAAACTGAGTAAAAGCTCTGGAGCGGGCGATGGGAATCGAACCCACGTCAGTAGCTTGGGAAGCTACAGCTCTACCATTGAGCTACGCCCGCGTGGCGTGGGGAGAGTTTAGGCGGGTGCGGGCATCGGGCGCAATGTGCGTGTGGCAGATTGTGCGCCTGCCGGGCCCACCTCAACACCATCGGCACCAGGACAGGACAGCCGTTGCCGTGTGCAGCCAGGCGCGACACACGGAGTCCACCTACGACGAGGGCCGGTTGCCCGGCCCTCGTGTGTTACGGGTGCTGCGCGATCTGCAGTGCGTGGATCAGAAGCTGCCGCTGAAGTTCACGAACAAGGTGGCATCGCGGGCGCTGCGCTGGGCCGTGGTGGTGCTCAGGCCGACGTTGCTCTGCAGGCCCCACAGGCCGGTGCGCGCACCCAGCACCACGGTGGCGTAGTTGCGGTCGAAGTTCTGGCCGGGAACGGTGTACATGCCCACTTCCGGCATCGACTGCAGCCAGGCGCTGGCTTCGCCGCCGTCCTTGAACTCGTGGTCGTAGGTCGCCTGCAGGTACGGCTTGACCATGGCGCCGTCCAGGCGCACCTGGAAGCCGACGCGTCCCACCAGCGAGTCGATGTCCTGGTCGGCGTAACCCAATGCGGTCGCGCGCTCGTTGCTTTCGGTGTAGCCATCGAGCTTGATCTTCTGCCAGGTCAGGCCGGCCACCGGGCCGTACTTGACGTTGCCTTCGCCCAGCGAATAGCCGGCATTGAGCGCGGCGGTGAGGTTGCTGCCGTCCGGCGAGCCGCTATGCACGCGGGTGGCCGGCCCGAGCTGCACTTCGCGGTCCACGTCGTAGCTGAGCCAGCTGTAGCTGACCTGGGCGTTGACCCACACCGGGCCGGTGTACCAGCCGAAGAAGCCGCCCAGGGTGGTGTCGTCCTGCTTGAAGCTGCCGTTGCGCTTGCCGAAGTCGGCGTCCATGCGGCCGAAACCGGCAAAGCCGCCGAACACCAGGTCGCCCGCGGTCCAGTCCACCCCGAACAGGCCGGCCGGCGCCATGCCGTCGTACAGGTCGGCGTGGTCGTAACGCTGCATGTCGCCGCGCACGCTCCCCCACCAGCGCAGGCCGTCGGCGTCCGGCTTGCCGTCCAGATGCCAGGCCACCTGGTCGGCGCGCGCGCGGCCACCGGCCTGCGCCGAATGGGTCAGCACCTGCTGCAGACGCGGCGCCTCCAGCAAGGAGATCGCGTACTGGCCCAGGATCTGGTGTACGGCAGTGGTCGGGTGGATGCCGTCGGCGAACACATAGGTGTTCTGGGCGTTGGCGGCGACCAGGCTGGTCGGGTTACAGGCCGGCAGCGGCACGGCCGGGTTGCAGGCGGTGCTGGTGACGTTGCTGAAGCCGAAGGTGCCCGGCGTGGCGACGATCTCCTGCAGCATGTGGAAGGTATCGACCGGGATCACGCGCAGGCCGGCCGACTCCAGGCCGTTGAACAAGGCGGTGTTGTAGGCGGTGGCCGCGCCGGTGCCCTGCGCCATGCCCACAGCGCCGCCAGCGCGGAAGCGCGGGGTGAGGCCCACATCCGGAATGGTGGGCACCATAACGTAGCGTGCGCCGGCGTTCTGCAAGGTGGCCACGGCACCGACCTGGGCGGTGACCGCGCTGCCGATGATGGCTTGCGCCTGTGCCGGTGCAAGGGACGCGGCGAGCAGGTCGTTGGCGCCGCCCCACACGGTGTAGAGCGCGTTCGGGTCGGCGCGGCCGCCATTGGCGGTGAGGTAGGTATTGATCTGGCTGGTCACCGATGGAGCGGCGCCCAGCGCGCTGATCGAACTGGCCTGGATGCGCGCGCCGCCGGCGGCATAGTTGTCGCCGGTCTGGCCGTTGCCGTTCGGGGCGGCGTTGGTGCCGAAATGATCGGCGACATATTCGGCCCACACCCAGCCCGGGTTGGTGGTGAACTTGCCGGTGACCGCGCGCGAGGCGGCCGGCAGCAGCGGGTTGTAGTAGCCACTGTCGGTGAGGCTGTCACCGAAGAACACGGTCCGGTCGAAGGCCGACTCGGCCATGGCCGGGGTGGCCGCGATAGCGATGGCGACCGCCATCAGGGAGCGGATCGGGCGAAGTGTTGAAGCCATGGGAGTGCCTGCTTGGAGTGAATGGGACCGGACCGGCCTGCATACGTACGCCGGCGAATGGCAATGGTTTCATCCCCGCCGTCCGTGCTCACGCTGCAGTGCCGCATAACGCGAACGCGCGCCCGGACGGCGCGCGATGCCACAATGATGACATGAACATTCAACTCAACGGCAGCCTGCGTACGCTGCCCGACAATCTGCCGTTGGCCGCGCTGCTGGAACAGGAAGGCCTGGCACAACGCCGCGTTGCGGTGGAAGTCAACGGCGAAATCGTGTCGCGCGGGCGGCATGCCGAGCACGCACTGCACGAGGGCGATGTGGTGGAGATCGTGCATGCCTTGGGCGGCGGCTGACCGTCAGGCCAGGCTTGCTACCGGTGCCACTTTTCACGCTCACTGTTCGCTACGAGCTCGACTGGTTTTCAACCCAGCTCACCGCGCCGGACGCACTCGCAGGCGTGAGGCAGTTTTTCGACAGGACGTACCCGTCGATTCGTGAGGACGCCTTCGGGGCATTGGCGCCCGATGTCAGCGCCGCGGACCTTGTGCTTCTTATTCCGCTGGAGGGGCTCACCAATGCCTGGGCCGCAACGGCGGGGCGCGGCGGCGAGTACGTCGAAGTCGTGTGTTCCAGGACCAGCGGTGACGATCCAGCCTGACGACGCGCTCGCGCGGCAGTCAACGTACCCGCGCGTGATGGGTGATAATTGCGCCATGACCACTCCCGCCCCCTCCGATGCGTTGCTGATCGCCGGCAAACGCTACCGCTCCCGCCTGCTCACCGGCACCGGCAAGTTCAAGGATCTGGACGAAACCCGCCTGGCCACCGAGGCCGCCGCCGCCGAGATCGTGACCGTGGCGATCCGCCGCGTGAACATCGGCCAGGACCCCAACGCGCCCAGCCTGCTCGATGTGCTGCCGCCGGACCGCTACACCCTGCTGCCCAACACCGCCGGCTGCTATACCGCCGAAGATGCGGTGCGCACCTGCCGGCTGGCGCGCGAGCTGCTGGATGGCCACAACCTCACCAAGCTGGAAGTGCTGGGCGACGAGAAGACCCTGTACCCGGACGTGGTGCAAACGCTCAAGGCCGCCGAGCAGCTGGTGGCCGATGGTTTCGAGGTCATGGTCTATACCTCCGACGACCCGATCCTGGCCAAGCGGCTGGAACAGATCGGCTGCGTGGCGGTGATGCCGCTGGCCGCGCCGATCGGCTCGGGCCTGGGCATCCAGAACAAGTACAACCTGCTGGAAATCATCGAGAACGCCAAGGTGCCGATCATCGTCGATGCCGGCGTGGGCACCGCCTCCGATGCGGCGATTGCGATGGAGCTGGGCTGCGATGGCGTGCTGATGAACACCGCCATTGCCGGCGCACGCGATCCGATCCTGATGGCCAGCGCGATGCGCAAGGCGATCGAGGCCGGCCGCGAAGCGTTCCTGGCCGGGCGCATTCCGCGCAAGCGCTATGCCTCGGCATCGAGCCCGGTGGATGGCGTGATTGGATGAGTGGGTGGTCTGCTGGCGCCGTGCATTCGACCGTCTGCGTTGCGCAGCCGCCAGGCAGTGGCCGCTCGACGATAGGTGTGACCGGATCCGGCGTCGCTTCGCCCGTGCCCTCACCCCAACCCCTCTCCCAGCGGGAGAGGGGCTCTTTCTGCTCTCCCAGCGGGAGAGGGGCTCTTTCTGCTCTCCCAGCGGGAGAGGGGCTATTTCTGCTCTCCCAGCGGGAGAGGGGCTCTTTACTGCTCTTCCAGCGGGAGAGCGACAGTCTTTGCTCTCCCGGCGGGAGAGAGACTCTTTGCTCCTGTGCTGGGCGACGCGTTATCGCGCACGCGCAGAGCGTGCGCTTGCTGACATGACCGAGCTTTCATGACCGACCCGTTTACCAGCGACGGCGCCAAGATGCCGCCCAAGCCCTTCACCATCGAAGAGGGGCGCCGCCAGGTGCGCAGCTTCGTGTTGCGCCAGGGCCGTTTCACCCCTGCGCAACAGCGCGCCTTCGACGAACTGTGGCCGCGGCTCGGGCTGGACTACGCCGGCACGCCGCGCGATCTGGATGCCGCATTCGGGCGCAACGCGCCCAAGGTGCTGGAGATCGGTTTCGGCAACGGCGCCGCACTGCGCTTTGCCGCCCGGCACGACCCCAGCCGCGACTACATCGGCATCGAGGTGCATGCGCCTGGGGTGGGCCGGCTGCTCAACGCGCTGGACGAAGACGGCAGCACGCATGTGCGCCTGTATCACCACGACGCGGTGGAAGTGCTGGAACGCGAGATCGCCGATGGCGCGTTGGACGAAGTGCGCATCTACTTCCCCGACCCGTGGCACAAGAAGCGCCACAACAAGCGCCGCCTGATCCAGCCGGCGTTTGCGCAGTTGCTGGTGCGCAAGCTGCGCGATGGCGGCCGCCTGCATGCCGCCACCGACTGGGCCGACTACGCCGAACAGATGTGGGACGTGCTCGATGCCACCGCCGGCCTGGTCAACCGCGCCGGCCCGCGCGGCCACGTCGAACGCCCTGCCTGGCGTCCGCAGACCCACTTCGAAACCCGCGGCCAGAAGCTTGGGCATGGCGTGTGGGATCTGCTCTATGACCGGGATTCGGGAGTGGGGATTGGGGATTCGTAACAGCGCCTTCCCGCACACTCGACGCCGCAGCAGCTCAACGAATCCCCACTCCCGAATCACGAATCCCGGCCCCCAATGGACACCGCGCTGACGCTGACCAACGACATGAAGCTCGTCCTCGGGCTGGTCGGTTTCACGATGGCGATGTTCTTGTTCGAGCGCATCCGTGCCGATGTGGTGGCCTTGATCGTGCTGGTGGTGCTGGGCGTCACCGGGCTGGTGGCGCCGGAAGAACTGTTCGGCGGCTTTTCCGGTAATGCGGTGATGAGCATCATCGCCACCACCATCCTGGGCGCGGGGCTGGAGCGCACCGGCGCCTTGAACCGGCTGGCCAGCTGGCTGCTGCGGCGTTCGCACGGCAGCGAGCAGCGCCTGATGATGATGACGCTGGCCATCTCCGGCTTGAACTCCTCGTTCATGCAGAACCCCTCGGTGATGGCCTTGTACCTGCCGGTGGCCTCGCGGCTGGCCGCGCGCACCGGGCTCACCCTGCAGCGCATGTTGCTGCCGATCGCCGCGGCCATCGTGATGGGCGGTGCGCTCACCATGGTGGGCAATTCGCCGTTGATCCTGCTCAACGACCTGCTGGTGTCGGCCAACAACAACCTGCCCTCGGGCATGGCCAGCATCGAGCCGTTGACGATGTTCGCGCCGCTGCCGATCGGCGTGGCCTTGTTGATCGCCGCGCTGCTGTATTTCCGTTTCTACGGCGACCGCAAGCTGATCGAAGAAGAGCGCCTGATCAACGAAGGTGTCACACCCTCGCGCACCGAAAGCTATTTCGCCAAGACCTACGGCATCGATGGCGATGTATTCGAGCTCACCGTGACCGCCGAAAGCCCGCTGGTCGGCATGACCCTGGGCGAAGCCGAAGCCTTGCACGACGCGCCGCTGCTGCTGGCGCTGAAGACCGGCAACGACACCCGCCTGGCACCGCCGGCCGATATGCGCATCTGGGTGGGCAGCGTGCTTGGCGCGATGGGCCAGCGCCAGGACGTGGCCGACTTTGCGCAGAACCACTTCCTGCGCATGTCCTCGCGGCTGCGCAATCTGGGCGACCTGTTCAACCCCAGCCTTGCAGGCATTTCCGAAGCGGTGATCCCGCCCAATTCGCGCGCGATCGGCAAGAGCGCCGCCGAGCTGCGGCTGCGCAAGCAGGCCGGCATCAGCCTGCTGGCGATCAACCGCGACAAGCAGGTCATCCGCGAGGACGTGCGCAACGTGCCGCTGCGGGCCGGCGACATGCTGGTGTTCCACAGCATCTGGCAGGACCTGGCGCAGGCGGCGGAAAGCCGCGATTTCGTACCGGTGACCGACTTCCCCAAGGGCGAGCAGCGCCCGCACAAGTTCAAGATCGCCATGGCGATCTTCGCCTTCACCATCCTGATCGCGCTCACCTCCCGCCTGCCGGTGGCACTGACGCTGATGACCGGCGTGGCCTGCATGCTGGTCAGCGGCGTGCTGCGCATGGACGAGGCCTACGCCTCGATCAACTGGAAGACCATCTTCATGATGGCCGGGCTGATTCCGCTGGGCTGGGCGATGGACAGCAGCGGCACCGCGGCCTGGGTGGCCGGCCACACCATCGACCGCCTGCCCGAAGGCGTCCCGGTGTGGGCGCTGGAGATCAGCCTGGCGCTGCTGACCACTGCATTTTCGCTGGTCATCAGCCATGTGGGCGCGACCATCGTGATGGTGCCGATCGCGGTCAACCTGGCATTGGCGGCCAACGGCAACCCCACGGCGTTCGCGCTGATCGTGGCGCTGTCGGCCTCCAACAACCTGATGACCGCCTCCAACCCGGTGATCTCGATGGTGGCCGGCCCGGCCAACTATCAACCGCGCGAACTCTGGCGCGTGGGCGCGCCGCTGTCGCTGATCTACATCGTGGTGATGGTGTCGGTGATCAACCTGATGTTCTGGTGGGCCGCGCGCTGAGGACGCGAGGCCTGGCGCGGGCTGCGATCGCGCCGCGTAGCGATTGCATGGTCGGAGCGGGGCTGGCTGTCTCGCCGCTGCGACGGTGTCGCACTGCCGCTGTATCGGCCGCCGGTTATGCCAGCACCACCTGTTCGCCGTCGATGCGCACCGGCACAGCCACCAGCGATTGGCCGCGGCAGGGACCGCTGATGCACTCGCCGGCAGTCAGCTCGAACGCGGCGCCATGTGCGGCGCAGACCAGATGGCCCTCCTTGGTCTTGAGGAACTGGCCTGGCGCCCAGTCCAGCCGCCTGCCGGCATGCGGGCAGACGTTCAACCAGGCACGCACCTGCGCACCTTCGCGATACAACACCAGCGATTCGCAGGCTTCTTCCCAGCACGCTTCCACCTCCAGAAATCCCGCATCGGGAATCTGCGCCAGGCTGGCGAGCGGGGTAGGTGGAGACGACATAGGCCAGGGCTGGGTGGGGAAAGGGTTGCCGATTGTGGCATGCGCGTGCTGCCACGCCTGCTCGATGCTGGCGCCGTATCCGAGCCGACAGCCAACGGTGGCAGCGATGGAAGGGACGCTTATGGCAGACCCCGGCTAGCACACGCATTGTGATTCACTTAACAAAATAGGCGTCAAATTAACGAACTTTTCACTCAATGACATGAAACCGCAACGATACTGCGCGCTCGTTTCCTGCCCGGCAGCCCACCGCCATGCCTGCACGCCTCTTCCAATTCGGCAATCTCCATCACCTGTTTGCGCCACGCAAGCCGCGCCATCCGTTGGTGCGCGTCGCTGCGGGCCTCGCAGGCCTGGCCATCCTGGCGGTGCTGATCTTCTTCAGCGTGTTCGTCGGCGCGGCGATGATCCTGGGCGGCATCGCCTGGAAGCTGTTGAGCAAGTCGAACCGACGTGCGTCGCCGCAGGCGCGCGTGGTCGAGGCCGAGTACCGCGTGGTGCGCAAGCCCGCGCTGCCGATGTCGCACTAAGCACCTGCGCGTCGCTGCACCCTGGCGGCACCTTGCGCTGGGCTCCCAAGCTAGGCCTCACATATCGGCATGTGCTCGCACGTGCCGATATGCGTTTGGGCACCTGCCCGACCACTCGGGCGGCGCGAAGCCGGCCGATGTGGCCTTGCGCGTTTCAGCAACGAAGGTTCCGTCGTACACGGGCTAGCGGCTAGACTCACGCGTCCCCTGTTCGAGGATGCGTGCATGACCCACGATGTGATTCCCGCCACCGACGTTCCGCGCATTCCGGTGGTTGGCGGCGGTACGTTTCCGGTGCACCGCATCTATTGTGTCGGCCGCAACTTCGCCGACCACGCGCGCGAGATGGGCGCCAGCGCGCCGGCCTCCAAGGCCGAACGCGGGCAGCCGACCTTCTTCATGAAGCCTGCCGATGCCATCGTGGTCGGTCATGGCGACCGCATCCCCTACCCGCCCGGCACCAATGAGCTGCACCACGAAGTGGAGCTGGTGGTGGCGTTGGGTCGCGATGCGCCGGCCGGTGAGTTGCCGGTGGAGCAGGCCGACGCGCTGATCTACGGCTATGGCGTGGGCCTGGACCTGACCCGCCGCGACCTGCAGGCCGCCGCCAAGGCCAAGGGGCTGCCGTGGGATATCGCCAAAGGCTTCGATCATTCCGCACCGATCAGCGAATTGGTGCATGCCGGCGAAGTGGGCGCGCTGGAGGCGTTGAATCTGTCGCTGGAAGTCAACGGACAGGTGCGTCAGCAATCGCTGCTGGATCAGATGATCTGGAACGTGCCGGAAATCCTGCACGAGCTCTCCAAGCTCTACGCCTTGCGCGCGGGCGATCTGATCTTCATGGGCACGCCGGCCGGGGTCGGCCCGCTGCTGCCCGGCGATCAGTTCAGTGCGCGCCTGGAAAACGTGGCCGAACGCCACGGCATCATCGCCGGCTGACATCTGCCGGGCTAGGATCGGCACAGCGGCAGTTGGTCCGCGACCGCATCTGGAGATGCTCTATGGGAATGGTCAGCGAGTTCAAGCAATTCGCGATGCGCGGCAACGTCATCGATCTTGCGGTCGGTGTGGTCATCGGCGCGGCGTTCGGCAAGATCGTCACCGCGCTGGTCGAAAAGATCATCATGCCGCCGATCGGCTGGGCCGTCGGCAACGTGGATTTTTCGCGGCTGGCATGGGTGCTCAAGCCGGCCGAGGTCGATGCCGCCGGCAAGGAGATCCCCGCCGTCGTGGTCGGCTACGGCGACTTCATCAACACCGTGGTGCAGTTCGTGATCATCGCCTTCGCGATCTTCCTGGTGGTCAAGCTGATCAACCGCCTCAGCCATCGCAAGCCCGATGCACCCAAGGGCCCGAGCGAAGAAGTGCTGTTGCTGCGCGAGATCCGCGACTCGCTCAAGAACGACACGCTCAAGCCGCCGACCACGCCCTGACCGGACACATCCGTTGCGCGCTTCGCGCAGAAGGATGACCTTTCGCACGCAGACGGGGGACCTTGCGCTGATAAGCTCGGGGTCCCCCTTGTCGTTAGGAGCCGCCCTGCATGCGTCGCCTCGCTGTTGCCATCTCCGCCCTGCTCGCCTGCGCGTCCGCCAGTGCCGCACAGACCACCATCCCCGACAGCGCGCTACGCATCGCCGCGCAGCTGCGCGAGCAGGCGCTGGCCGACAGCACCGGTTTTGCGGTGGTCGAATCGCTGACCACCGAAGTGGGCCCGCGTATCGCCGGAGGAGAAGCAGATCCGCGTGCCGTGGCCTGGGCAAAGGCCAAGTTCCAGTCATTGGGCTTCGACAAGGTGTGGACCGAGCCGGTGACCTTTCCCAAGTGGGAACGCCGCAGCGAGCGCGCCGCCGTGCTCGGCGCGCATGCGCAGCCGCTGACCATCACCGCACTGGGCGGCAGCCCGGGCGGCAGCGTCGAAGGCGAGGTGGTGCGCTTCGAGAATCTCGCCGCATTGCAGGCCGCACCTGCAGGGTCACTGACCGGCAAGATCGCCTTCGTCGACTACCAGATGGTCAAGGCGCGCGACGGCAAGGATTACGGCAACGGCGGCGCGGTGCGCAGCAAGGGGCCGTCGGAAGCGATCCGCAAGGGCGCGATCGGATTCGTGATGCGCTCGGCCGGCACCGATTCGCATCGCGTGCCGCATACCGGCATCACCCGGTTCGATGAAGGGCTTACCCCGGTGCCGGCAGCGGCCCTGTCGGTGCCCGATGCCAACCAGCTGGCCCGCCTTGCTGCCCTGGGTGCCACGCGCATCCGCCTGGCACTGGATTGCGGCTGGGACGGCACTGCGACTTCGTACAACGTGATCGGCGAGATCACCGGGCGCAGCAAGCCCAAGGAAGTGGTGGTCATCGGTGGGCATCTGGATTCGTGGGATCTGGGCACCGGCGCGATCGACGACGGTGCCGGCGTGGCGATCACCATGGCGGCAGGCCACCTGATCGGGCAACTCAAGCAGGCACCCAAGCGCAGCATCCGCGTGGTGGCCTTCGCCAACGAAGAACAGGGCCTGTATGGCGGCAAGGCGTATGCCGCCGCGCATGGCACCGATGCCAAGGACATGGCGCGGCATCAGATCGGTGCGGAGAGCGATTTCGGCGCCGGGCGCATCTATGCCTTCAACACCGGCTCCGCGGCGCCGGACGACTCGCGCGCGGCGACCAGACAGATTGCCGAGGTGCTGGCGCCGCTGGGCATCGAGTACGCACCGGGCAAGGGCGGCCCCGGCCCGGACGTGGGCCCGATCTCGGCCAAGGGCGGCGCCTGGGCGTGGCTGGCGCAGGATGGCACCGACTACTTCGACCTGCACCACACCGCCGACGACACGCTGGACAAGATCGACCCGAAGGCGCTCGCGCAAAACGTGGCCGCCTACACCGTGTTCGCGTATCTGGCGGCCGAAGCCGAGGGCGATTTCGGCAGCCGCGCCAGCGCCGTGCAGCCGCCGAACGAGTAAGCTGGCACCGCGTCGCACGCTTGCGCTTCAACTCCAGGACGAGCACACACGATGGTGGCCAAGCGGCAACGCAGTGCGAACAATGCGGCGACCTTGCTGGATGTCGCCAAACACGCCGGTGTGTCGCCGATGACCGCATCGCGCGTGATCAACCGCCACCCGCATGTCGGACAGGACATGCGGGCGCGGGTGGAGGCATCGGTGCAGGCATTGGGCTACCGGCCCAATCTGGCCGGCCGTTCGTTGCGTACCAGTGGCCTGCTGCGCATCGGCGTGCTGTACAGCAACCCCAGCGCCGCCTATCTCAATCAATTCATGCTGGGCCTGCTCGAGCAGAGCAGCCTCAATGGCAGCCAGGTGCTGGTGGAAAAATGCGGTGCCATCCGCAGCCAGCGTGCCGCCACCGAACGCCTACTGGCAGCCGGCGTGGATGGCGTGATCCTGCCGCCGCCGCTATGCGATTCGCGCCAGACCATCGCCGAGCTGGATGCACGTGGCATTCCTGTCGTGGCCGTGGCCAGCGGCGCGCCGATGGCACAGATCAGTTCGGTGCGGATCGACGATTACCAGGCCGCACGCGCCATCGTCGACCACTTGATCGAACTCGGTCATCGCCGCATTGCCTTGATCAAGGGCGATCCGAAGCACACTCCGAGCGCGCTGCGCGCCAACGGCTATGTCGACAGCCTGCAGGCCGCCGGGCTGCCGCTTGCCGAGGACCTGATCGCCGATGGGCTGTTCACCTATCGCTCCGGCCTGCTGGCCGCACGCAGCTTGCTCGCCCAGCCGCAGCCGCCAACGGCCATCTTCTGCAGCAACGACGACATGGCCGCTGCCGCGGTGGCCGTTGCCCACGGCCTGGGCCTGCGGGTGCCGGAAGATGTGTCGGTGGCCGGTTTCGACGACACGCCGGTAGCCACCACCATCTGGCCCGAACTCACCACCGTGCATCAGCCGGTGACTGCGATGGGCCGTGCGGCTGTGTCGCTGCTTGCCGATGCCATTCGGCAACGGCGCAAGGGCGATGCGGCCGCCGGCGTGCACCAGGTGATGAAATACACCGTGGTCAAGCGCGGTTCGACGGCCGGCCCGTCCTCCGGGTAATCGCGTCGGTACTCCAGGTGCCGTGCCGCCGCGGTCGATCGGCGTCGGGTCATGCTGCGTTTGGACCCGGACAGGCGCCTGTGGCGCTGGATCGAAACCGCCTCGCAGGTGCTGGGCGCTGCGCCAGGAAGGTGCCTGATGATCGAGCGACGCGGCGCTCCATGCCTGCCTGCAACGCATCCATGGCGGCCGGGTGGCCGCCATGGAACAACGCATCGACTACATCAACGGGGCCAGCGCACGATGCAACCAACGCACTGGCCACCGCCGCAGGACACCGGGATACCGCTGCCCTGCGACCTCGTCATTCACCCGGCCTGGCACGCACCAGCGCCGATGGCGCACCCGCTCCCGCCACGCCATTGGCGCTCACCACATAGTCGTAACTGGCGCCGTTGGTGACGGCCCGGTCGAGATAGGACGCAGATGTCACGTTGGCATCGACGATCGCGAACGCGCCGCTGCCGGTCCGACGCCGCACCGTGTAAGTGCTGGCTCCCGCGACCGGCGACCAGCTCAGCCTGACCAGACGATCGCCGCCGAGGGCGGTCAGCCCGCGGGTGGCGCCCGGAACGACGCGCGGCGCGGCTACGACGCTTGCGGTGCTGGCCGTGGCGATCACCGGGTAGGCGTTGTTCACCAGCTCGACAAACTGATTGTGGAACCAGGCGCCGGAGATGGGCGCGCCCGGGAAGGAACCGCTCAACACGCCATCGGAGGTGGTGTAGGTGGGATCGCACATGCGATCGAAGCCCTTGCCCTCGTTGTTCGGAATCAGGCTGCTGGAGCCATCCGATTCGCCCGGCGGCTTGACCCAGGCGTAGGCGTCCAGGTGCGGCCCTGGCGCAGCAGTCGGCAGTTCGCCGATGCCCGCGCCCTTCTGATTGCACCAGTTGCCGCGATGCAGGCGGCGATCGATGCGGCCCGAATTGACGTAGCTGTTGATATCGCTGCCGAACGCACCGACCGGACGATTGGGGCCGCCCCAGCCATTGCGACCGGTATCGACGATAAACCCGATGGTGCTCGGCCAGCCTGCGCCGACAAAACCGTTATACAGCGCCTGGGTAAAGTCGGTTTCGTCGAAATACGGATTCCATTCGTAGTATTTCGACGACTTGATCGGCTGCCCGTTGATGCTCAGCTCGGGATTGGGAAGATTCGGCTCGTTCAACGGCGTGGTATTTGCGGTATTGGTGACAAACCCGTCCACGCTCGCCAGACCGGAATTGGTGCCCTGCACGACCCGGGTATACAGCGAAATCGACGGGCCGCGATTGCTGTCCCAGCCCAACCACCCGGAGTGACCGATATCCAGGTAATTGTAGGTATTGGGGATGGCATGCAGCTTGTTGAGGGCGTACTTGATGCCTTCTTCGTAAATACCGGTGGAACTGGCCAGGGCGCAGCGCATGTCGTTCAAATTGGTGACCAGATTCGGCAGGCTGTCCGGCTCGATCACGTTGACGATGCGGATGTCCTTGTACTTGGGATCGGCGAAGATCCCGGCAATCACGTCGATATATTCTTTCTTGTAGCGTTCCAGCGCTGCCGGCGTCAGCGGCAATTCGCCGTTGGACGCCAGCGCATGGCAATCGCGGCCCGGCAGATTGTAGATGACGAAGCTGGCGGTGATCGGCGTATTGGGCTTCTTCTGCGCCAACGCGGCATCCAGATGCCCGCGCAGGCCAAGCCTTCCGGCATTCTGCGACCCGCCACCGATGGCGGCGATACGATCCAGCCATACCGACGTGGGATGGGTCTTGACCACACCCATCTTGGCCTTCAGCGGCGCGCCCTTCACCTTTGCAATCGATGCATCGACCTTCTTGGCGTAATCCGGATTCACATAACCGGTCGCGCCCACGAAGGGATTATCGACATGAACCTGCGCACAAACGGTAGCGACGAACAGCGGATTCACTGCCAACAGCGATAGCGCCAGCGTGCGCTTGAAGTGACGACGAATGCCTTTGCTGGATTTCATGAGATTCACCTTGAGGATTGGATGGTGTTTATCGACACGCATTGAAGCACTGCCTTTTTTGGCCTGCCTTGTCCTTTTTTCAGTGCGCCCATCAGAGATTTCTGGAGCCACTCGATGACGCTCCGTCAGCGTCCCGCCGAAGAGTCGTTGCGCGGCAATAATTCAGCGACGCCCAGACAGAAACCAGGCTGTTGGCCTGCTTGCATTCGGGGACGATTCGCCTAAGACCTCAGATTCCTTGGAGGCCAACCTGGTCGCGTCGAGATAATCGTTGCGACGGTTGCCTCTGCGATGTTCGGAGTATCTCCAGGGAGCGAATGAGCGATCAGCATGGGGATGCTGTGCCTGCGAACGGGGGTGGTGTGTTCGCCATGCGGAAACTACGCCGCATATCAGCCATAAGCAATCTTCAAATATTGCGGTTGGGCACAGATCCAGCGACTGTCCATGGCGACATTTCAACTGCAGGCATTACGCCACAAATCGATGTGCCATTACGCACAAAAAAACGGCCACATCGCTTCCCGACGATGCGGCCGAATGGGAGGGTGCCCGACGTTACCGTCGAACGTACTGCAGCGCCGAAAAACACCGGCGACGGGAAGAACGCGCAATGACCGCTTGGAGAGGGACGACAGAAGACCATGTGCGGCACGGCGCGGGAGTGCGCCGTGTCGCACATCGGTACATCGGATCAGAAACGCAGACGCAGACCGGCGTAGTAACGACGCTCGAAGATGTTCTGGTCGTAGTAGTGATTGGTCCACTGCGCGTAACGGCGTTCGCTTTCACCGGTGAGGTTGGTGGCCTGGGCGTACAGCGTCAGATGGTCGTTGACGTCGTAGCTGAAGGAGGCATCCAGATAGCCGACGTCGTCGTTCCAGATCGCCAGCTCGTCGCCCCAGGCACCGCTGTTGATCTGGCTGAAGCGTTTGCTGCGCCAGTTATAGGCTACGCGCGCCTGCAGCTTGTCCTTCTGGTACCACAGCACCGCATTGGCCTGGTGCTTGGAGTTGTCGCCGATGGGAAGCGTGTTGCCTTCGATATCGGTGTTGTCGGTATCGGCGTCGGAGAAGGTGTAGTTGATGTTGGTGCCGAAGCCGCTCAACCAGCCCGGCAGGAAGTCGAAGGCCTGCTGATAGCCGATTTCAAAGCCCTTGATCTTGCCGCCACCGCCGTTGACGATGCGTTCCACCGGGCCGCCCAGACGCGCCACGCCATCGGCGTCGGGCAACAGCTCGATGTTGGTCACGGTGGTGGGGAAGGACTTCACGTCGATCAGGAAGGCGCCCACGCTGACCAGCGACGCATCGGAGAAATACCACTCCCATGAAGCGTTGTAGTTGGTGGCGCGATACGGATCCAGATCCGGATTACCGGAGCGGCCATTGAGGAACAACACCGCATCCGACGGCAACGACGGATTGCGTGGCGGCGTGCCGTTGACCGCATAGAAGCTCACCAGGCCACGGCCCAGATCGGGCAGGTCCTGACGTGCCACCGCCTTGTTGTAGGCAAAGCGCAGCTTCTGGGCGTCGGTGATGTCCAGCGACAGATTGGCGGTGGGCAGCACGTCGGTGTACTGACGGTTCAGGCGATTGGTGCCGATGGCCGGGCTCACGCCGTTCCATTCAACATTGCCGATAAACACATTGCCGCTGCTCAGATACTGATCGATCGCCAGCTTGGTCTGCACGATGCGCGCACCGATGTTGGCCGTCCACGGCAGCGCGCTGCCGGTGCCGCCTTCCAGGTTCGCCAGGAAGTACGCCGCGGTGCTCTTCTCGGTGACCTTGTAGGAGTCCGCCGCCTGCTGGTACGCCACGTTGCCTGGGTACAGGCTGTTGAGATACCCCACCGGGTCCTTCATGACCTGCGGGTTGATCGCCGGCAAGCCCTGGCTGCCCAGGCCGGTCACCTTGAGCGGATCGAAGTCGTTGAAGTAGGCCCAGTAACCGGGGATGGAATTGAACGGCAGCAGCCGCGCTTCGGAGACGCCGCTGCAGGTATCCACGATCAGCGGATCCTTGAAGTAGTACAGCGAACGATTCGGGTCGGCGCAGGTGGTCGATACCGGCGACAGGTAGCGATAGGTATCGAGCTTGACCTCGCGCTCGCCATAACGGATGCCGAACTGGAAGCCGCGCACCACGCCTTCATCGAACTCGAAGGTGCCGTCGGCACGAAACGCGTCCATGCTCGCCTCGATCTTGTTGCCCTGCGCCCAGGTGGACATCAGCTGCCAGTTGTCCGGGTTGGACACATCGGTGCCCAGATTCACCGCCGGGTAGCTTCCGCGAAAATCCACCGAAGCATCCACGGTCGGAAGGCCGTTGGCGTTCGCCCACTGGGTCACCCCATTGGCGCGCGTGATCCGGTCGCCACGGGTCACCACCGCATCGGCACGCGCTTCGTCGTAGGTACGCTGCGCATCGCCGTGCACCCAGCGGAACGACGCACGAAACGGACCGCCGTCATCGAAGCGCACTTCCAGATTGGTGTTGAGCGAATCCGAATCGGCCACACCGGCCATCGAATGCGCCTGGAAGCGGTTGTAGCGGAACTGGCCGTATTCGAGTACGCCGTTGGAATCGACCACCGATCCGGGCTGCAACTGATTGGTTGCCCAACCGGTGTGCAGCTGCGCGGCCACCGAGGTGTCGTGATCTTCGAGCTTGGTGTAGGCCGCGTCGGCCAGCAGCGTCCAGGAGTCGTTGATGTTGAACTGGAACGAGCCGTTGACGCCGGTCCGCTGGCGATCGGTGCTGCGGTTGTCCAGCTCGGTGGCCACCCAGTTGTAGAAATAGTCGCGCGGCAGGTTGGACGGGTCTGTGTTGCTGCCGATGCGGCCGTCGCCGTTGAAATCGAAGCCCACGTTCTGCTCGGTGGATTTCTGCGCGCCGTTGGAATACACGCTGGGGTGCTTGTTTTCCAGGGTGGCATCGGAATACGAGACCGCCAGCAGCGCGCCCCAGCGTTCGGTGCGGAAGCTGGCCAGCCCGGAATACAGCTCGTTGAGTTCCTGCACGCGATCGCCGTAGGAGCCTTCGGCCTGGCCACTGAAGGTCCAGCCTTCGGGCAGGTCGAACGGGCGGCGGGTCTTCAGCGAGACGGTACCGCTGATGCCGCCATCCAGGTCGGCGGCGGTGGGCGACTTGATCACGTCCACGCCGCTGAACAGCGTCGGCGGGATGTCGACGAAATCCGGTTGTGCGCGCCCGATGTTCGGTTGGCCGAACTGGTCGCCGCCGCCGGCGCTCAGATACAACTCGCCGTTCATGGTGGTCTGCACCTGCGGCATGCCGCGGATGTTGAGCTGCGAACCCTCGCCGGCCGAACGCCGGATCTGCACGCCGGGCACGCGCTGCAGCGAATCGGTGATGGTGACGTCGGGCAACTTGCCGATGTCTTCGGCCGAGATCGAATCGATGATCTGCGCGGCGGTGCGCTTGTTTTCGATGGCCTCGGCCTGCGCGCCGCGCACGCCCTTGACCATGACCTTGTCCAGCTCGGTGACGCCGGCGGTGCTGCCTGCGTCCTGCGCGGCGGCCTGTGCGGCCGCCAGGGTCAGTGCTACCGCGAGCGCGGCGGCCAGCGGCGTATGACGGGTACTGCGATGCAGCTTGTTCATGGTCCCCTCCCAGGGATGACGACACTCCACGACCGTTTCGAATGGCAATGCGGGGGGCACTGCGGTGTTGGCTGACGCGCGAACCCGCACGTCACTGCACAACGCCATGCACCGGCATGGCGTGGCAACTTGCTGGCGCGTTACGGGGACCCGCTGACCGCGCCGCTTGATGGTTGGACATTCCAGCCGCGCAGCTGCAGCGTGGCGTTGCGCAAGACGGACGCCGACGGGCCGCGGATCTCGATCTCGCGCTGTTCGCCCGGCACCAGGCTGAGATAGTTGTCGCTGTAATACGCCGGCAGGATGCGTTGGCCGTGCGCATCCACCAGGGTCAACTTGGTATTGAGCGCAACCTGCTGCGATGGATTGCGCACGCTGGCGCGCAATACCGGCTCGGCACCGTCATCCAGCCGCGTGGCGAGCTGCACCGGCACCGCGGCCAGCGCAGTGAGGCCGCGCATGGCGGAGTCGTTCCCGGCCACCCAGTAGAAATTGCGCGAGCGCACCAGCCCATCGCGGTCGAGCAATTGCAGCCGCACGAAGCCCAGCCCGTTGGTGTCCTTGAGCAACGGCGCCAGTTGCAGCACCGGCGCCGAGACCGCCACAGGCGCTGCATCCACGGCCTGCTCGCGTTGCTGCAGCAGGGCGCCATCGCTGCCATAGACCTCCGCGCGCACGCGCAGGCCACGCACCGGCGTGCTGGCGTTGTTGACCACCACCACCTCGTGCCCCGGCAGGTTCATCTGCACATGCAGGGTCTCGGCCGCGTTGCGCACGCCGTAATACGCCGCGTGGGTGTCGTAATCGTGGCTGTAGACCTGCCACATGTTGCTGGGCCATGCCGGATGGCTCATCCACAACAGCCGCCCGCTGTTCTTGGTCCACAGCTGCGCGTTGAAGCCTTCGAAGATGGCGCGGTGGGTGTCGTAGTTGAGCAGTTGCGCCTTGCGCTCGAAATCGTCCAGGCTGGTCGGCGCACCAAGCTTGTCGGTGAGCGAGCGCATGAAACTGGCGGTATCGCCGTTTCCGGACTGATGCCAGTCGTGATACGCCCAGGCATCGCTGATCGGCCACTGGTCCTGCGCTGCCGGAACCGATGCCTTGAACGACTCCAGGGTGGAAAACGACGGCGTGCCCACCTCCACCGAAAAGCCCTGTGCCAGGGCATTGAAATAGGCCACCGGCTCACGGTAGTTGTACGGCCCGCTGCCCTGCAGGTTGACCTGATTGGAGCTGCCTGTATACCAGCGCGTGCCATCGAGGTCGGCGACCAGCTTATCCAGGCCCTCGTTGAGGATGGGTGCGGGAACGCCTTCGTTGCGCCCGAACCACAGCACGATGGAAGGATGATTGCGGAAGCGTTTGATCACTTCGGCGGCGTTGTCCAGGAACAGCGCCGCATCGGCGGGCTCCATGTTGTAGTTCTGCGTGGATTGCCAGAAGTCATTGAAGACCAGCATGCCGTATTCGTCGGCCAGCTCGTAGAAACTGGCTTCGGTGTTCTGTCCCACCCAGTTGCGCACCACGTTGAAGTGCGCGTCGCGTTGCAGGCGGAAATACGGTTCCAGCCGTTCGCGCGAGACGCGCTTGCGCCAATCGTCCATGCCCCAGTTGCCGCCCTTGACGGCAATGCGCACGCCATTGATGCGGATGGCCAGATAAGGCGCCAGCGCGTCATCGCTCAGCGGCGTCACCGCCGGCGAGGCCTGCGCACCCGGGTAGAACGACTGCGCATCGCCGCCGGGCACGGGGCGAATTGCGCTGTGCCGCGCATCGACGATGCGTTCGCCACGCTGCCGGGCCTTGTTGAAATCCACCAGCACGCGGCGCAACGCGCCGTCCTGGTCGAACAGCGACAGTTCGTAGCTGACTTCGCGTATGCCAAAGCGCAGGCGCTGGGTGTCCGAGCGGGTACCGGCCACATCCACGCCGACCTGCAAGGGATACAGCGCCGGTTCGCCATAGCCGTTGGGCCACCACAGCCGGGGGTTGGCGATGACCAGTTCCGGCGTATCGGCCGCGGTGAGCTTGAGTGTGGTGCCACCGACCGGCACCTCGACCTGGCGCTGGATGCGCACATCGCCCACGGCCAGTTGCACGGTGCCCTGTACCACTGCGGCGGTCTCGTTGCGCAACGGTACGTTGACTTCGAGTTCGGCACGCCGATGATCCGGGGCCAGCCGGGTCGTGACGACCTGGGTGTCGCCAAGCGCCACCGGCCCGGTGGCGTGCAACTGCACGTCCTGCCACAGGCCGGTGTTGCGATCACGTACCGCCGGAATCCAGTCCCAGCCTTCGCTGGCGATGAAGGTTGGCCCATCCAGCGCCTGCACGCCGCCGTTCTCGCCCACGCCTGCGGTCATCGACTGCTCGTGCGCGATGCCAGGATGCGGCGGCGGAGAGACGCGTACCGCAATCACGTTGCGGCCAGCCTTGAGCTGCTTGCTGACATCGAAGCGCCCACGTGCGAAGGCACCGCGCGTGCGCCCCACCTGGGTGCCATTGACCCAGATCTCGCCGGCATAGTTGATGCCGTTGAACAGCAGTTCCAGCCGCCTGTCCTGCGCTGCCGCGGGCAGATCGAAACTGCTGCGGTACCACCAGTCCTGCCGACTCAGCGATTCGGGAATGACCATGTTGTTGAGGCCGATATCCGGATCCGGATACACGCCACGATCGACCAGCGTGGTGAGCACGGTGCCCGGCACGGTGGCCACATGCCAGGCCGCGGCAGCGGCAGCGCCTGCGTCATCGCCGCGCGACAGGCTGGCGCCGGTGGCCTGCCCCAGATCCGGTGCGGCAGCCAGCTGCCACGCACCCACCCGCCACGCCGCTGCATCCAGCGGCTGCAATGCGGGCGCCTGTTGTATCGGCGTTGCCACCGGCGCAGAAAAGGCCGCTGCGCTGCGTGGCAAGGTTGCCGGCGCCTGCGGTGCAACCTGGCCAGCCATCTGCCTGACCTGCACCTGCCAGGCCGGCGAGGCGTCTTCGAAACGCTGCAAGGCCGCGTCAGGTGCCCTGCCTGCGAGCTGCGCGACAGCTGCAGCATCCAGTGCGCCGGCTTGCGCGACGAAACCGGCAATCTCGCCACCGAAGTGCTGCGTATACGCGGCCGGCTGTTCGCGTGGGCCGAACATCAGCACCGGTGCGACTACCTTCTTGCGCAGTGCGCCGCTGGCAACCCGGCGGCCGTCGGCGTACAGCGTCAACTGCCCGCCTTGCGCCACCGCCGCGATCTGTGTCCAGGTACCGGCACGCAGTGCCTGCCTGCTGCGCAGCACGGTGTCGGCGCCCTGCACGAAGCCGAGCCTGCCGTTGTCGATCGTGAAATAGCGGCCTGCGGTTTGCGGTTCGCCAATGCCGGCGATCAAGGCCGGGCCGGCGGTCGCACGCGAAGGACGCACCCAGCCCGACACGCTCCAGTCTGCGTCGGCAGCCAACAACGGCGCATCGGCGGCAAGCTTCTTCGCCAACCCCATCCCGCCCGCCAGCACGCGCACATCGTATGGGCCGGGCGAAGGCGCATCAGCGGGCGCAGCCTCCACTGCAGCCCAGGCCATGCAACCACACAACAACCACAGCGCTCCACGGCCGAACGCCTTGCGAACCATCAGCATTAGAGGCCTCTCCCAAGCTCTACTGCCAAGCAACGGTGCACACCACCAGCATGCAATCGGCAGACGTCCAGCGGACGTGTTGCGCGTTGCGTTTGGTCGTGCCGCCCGTGGCTGCCGCCCCTGTTTCAGCGGCCATGGTGCGAGGTAACGTTACCCCAAGGCGATATCGACGACAACCGTTCTGCGTTAGGGTGGTCGCCCCCAGGAGGAGGGACCCATGCGAAACCTGATCCAGTCCGCACTACCCATGGCGTGTGCCTTGCTGTGTTTTGCCGCTGCACCTGCATGGGCGCAGCGCTTGAGCGTGCAATCGCCCGACGCACGCACCCAGGTGGAATTCACCCTGGCCGAGGGCGGCGTGCCGAGCTACCGCGTGCTGTACCGCAACACGATCGTGCTCGACGACGCGCCACTGGGGCTGGATCTCGGCAAGGCCGGCAAGCTCGGTCGCGGCATGACCGTGCAAGGCAGCACGACCGACACGCATGACAGCCGCTTCGCATTGCCGGTCGGCAAGACCCGGCAGGCGCGCGACCATTACCGCGCATTGCGCGTGCAGCTCTCCGACCCGCAACAGCGAGGCCTGGAGGTTGAACTACGCGCCTACGACGATGGCGTGGCGCTGCGTTACGTGTTGCCCGATGCTGGCGATGTGCGCATTCGCGATGAGCTCACCAGCTTCGCCTTTCCGCGTGATTACGCGTGCTGGACACTGAACCTGGGCCGTTTCGGCACCAGCCACGAGGGCGAGTACGATGCCATCGCGGCCTCGAAGTTGCGCCCGCACAATCTGCTCGAGTTACCGCTGGTCTGCCAGACCGATGCCAAGGGCACCACGCTGGCGATCGGCGAGGCGAACCTGCGAGATTACGCCGGCCTGTATCTCACCGGACGCGCCGATGGCGGGCTGGGGGTGTCGGCAAAACTGTCGCCGCGCCTGGACGACCCCACGCTGGCGGTCAGCATCGATGCGAAGGGCCGCGATTTCGCCACGCCCTGGCGCGTGATCATGCTGGGCGACACCCCGGCGAGCCTGATCGAATCCAACCTGATTTCCGCATTGAATCCGCCGCCGGCGTTCGATGCGCGCTGGGTGCGGCCGGGCAAATCGGCCTGGGACTGGTGGTCGGGCAGTCTGGCCAGCGGGGTGGAGCATCCGGGCATGAACACCGCCACCATCCGGCGCTATATCGACCATGCGCACCAGTTGAAGCTGCAGTACATGCTGATCGACGACGGCTGGTACTACGGCAGCACCGGCGACGGACACTACAACGCCGATGCCGACATCCGCCGCCCGGTGGCGGATCTGGATCTGCCGGGCCTGGTGTCGTACGCGCGCAAACGCGAGGTCGGGCTGTGGCTGTGGGCGCACTGGCGCGCGCTCGATGCGCACATGGACGAGGCGCTAGCGTGGTACCAGCAGCTCGGCATCAAGGGCATCAAGGTCGACTTCATGGACCGCGACGACCAGCAGATGGTGGACTTCTACCACCGCCTGTTGGGCAAGGCCGCCGAGCACAAGCTGCTAGTGGACCTGCACGGCGCGTACCACCCGACCGGACTGACGCGCACCTATCCCAACTACCTGACCCAGGAAGGCGTCCTGGGCGCCGAGTACAACAAGTGGACCACCCGCATCACCGCCACGCACAACCTCACGCTGCCGTTCACGCGCATGCTGCTCGGTCCGATGGATTACACGCCGGGCGGTTTCCGCAACGTGCGCCCGGCCGACTTCAAGATGCAGCACATCGCCCCGCAGGTGATGACCACGCGCGCGCAGCAGCTGGCGATGTATGTGGTGTACGAAAGCCCGTTCGCGGTGGTGTCCGACAGCCCGGAGCAATACGAGAACGTGCCGGCCGCGCAGTTCCTGCGCGACGTGCCGGCAAGTTGGGATGAGACACGCGCACTCGACGGCGCCATCGGCGAGCACATCGTCCTGGCGCGGCGCAGCGGCAAGGACTGGTACCTGGGCGCGATGACCAACGAACAGGCACGCACCCTGGAAGTCCCGTTGGCGTTCCTCGGCAAGGGCCGCTGGATCGCCACGATCTACGCGGATGGGCAAGCGCCCACCGACGTACGCATCGACACGCGCAAGCTCACAGGCGCTGACAGCCTGCAACTGGCGCTGGCGGCGAACGGCGGTGCAGCGGTGCGATTGCAGAAGGACTGAGCCGTAGGGTGCGCAGCGGCCGGCTTGGACGCACCGCACGCACCCATGGTGCGTGCATCGCGCGCTGCGTCCGCGTCGACCGTTAGCCAGCGTTCGGCCGCGAGGTGTAATCGCACGCATCGCGCGCCGGGACATGGATAACGTCCCGGCGGGCGCGCGTAGCGACTTTCGCCATCCACACCCCATTGGCAGCCGCGATGCCACCGCCTGCAGCAAGGCAACCGGATCGGCAAGCGCCTCGTTGCGCCAACCGCTGGAGTGAGTACGCGTACTGCTGCGCAGCCGCGCCCGCGTCATGCCTTCAGTCATCCGATACGCCGCAGCATCCGCTTAGCCGGTTGCGCTTGGCGTGTGCCTGATGTCACGCAATCGCACTTCTTCTGAGTATTTGCAAAGTCGATAACTTAGGATGCGTGCGCCCTCACTGTGGACGTGCGCTTTCGAGCAGTGTTCCAAGCGCCGCTACGACCTGAGGGCGCGGCTGACACGGTTCGCCGCGTGCCAGCCGCTTTATTCCGGCGCCCAGGACCCTCTGCATGCTTCTTCGTTCCCATCGATCGCTGCCATCGCGCGGCGCCCTTGCTGCGCTCGTCGTTTGCGTGGCTGCTCCCGCCTATGCGGCCACCTTGCTGCCGGTGTCGGTGTCGCCAGCCAGCGACCAGCACATCGACCAAGTCATGCCACCGCTGCTGCAGACGCCAGCCACGCCGCGCGTTGCCAACCCGCAAGCGGCGCGCGCGCGCCTCGCTGACGCGGTATCGCGCGCGTATCCGCAGGTAACGCCCGAATTCCAGCAGTTCCTGCAGACGCAGGCGCGCGCCAGCTATGCCAAGCGCGATGCGGCGTCGAAGGTTGCCGACCCTACCGCATTCGCGCAGATGCAGCGCTATCTGTTCAACCGCTACAACGGGCTGACCGTGCTGGGCAGCGTACGACAAGGCGGCACCGTGTTCGACTGCATCCCGCGCGCGCAACAGCCGGCCTTGCGCGATGGGAGCACGCCTGCCCTGCCGCCAGCCATCGCACCGGGCGTCAGCACCAATGACACCCTGGACAAGGCACAACGCTGCGAAGCCGGAAGTGTGCCGCTGCAGCGCATCGGCCTGACCGAACTGACCCGGCACGCAACGCTGCAGGCCTACCTGCGCGGCACCACACCGCGTGCGATCGAACCAGCGAGCGCGCATCGCATGACCGCCGCACAGGACGCTGCCTCGGTGGTGCATTACTACTCCACCATCTATCTGGATACCGCCGGCTCGCCGGTGACCGGTGCCGGCGCCGATCTCAACACCTGGGTGCCCGCCGTACGCGCCAACGATGCGCAATCGATCAGCCAGATCTGGCTGGGCGGCTACACGCCCAAAGGTCAGATCCAGACGCTGGAAGCCGGATGGCAGACCCAGCCCGGCGCAGGCTGGGGCACTACGCCCATCCTGTTTATCTACTCCACGCAGGACGGCTACCTCACCACCGGCTGCCATAACCTGGATTGCGCCGACTTCGTGCAGACCAGCAGCGCGAATGTGCTCGGCGCCGCACCGGCGGGCGGCTTCAGCAGCGCCGGCGGCCAGCAGGCATTGCTGCATGTGGAATTCCAGCGCAATGCCGAAGGCTATTGGTGGTTCGGCTTGAATGGCGAATGGATCGGCTACTACAAGGCCGAGCTCTATGCGGGCGACATCGCCGACGGAAGTGCCAACATCTTCATTTCCGCCGGTGGCGAAATCTCCACCTGGGACGGTCGCCCCAGCGCACCGATGGGCAGCGGGAAGTTTGCATCGGCCGGCTACCGGCAGGCAGCCTTCCAGGCCAACCATTTCTACCGCGACGCAACCATGGCCACCCGGCCGGCGCAGCGCCTGTCATCGCTGAACGTGGCGCAGCCCGCCTGCTATACCCTGGCGATTGCCGGCTACGCCTATCCGTATGCCTTGGGTGCCGGCGTCTCACGCACCAGCCTGTCGCCCGAGATGCGCAACGGTGGCATCTACTTCGGTGGCCCGGGCTGCGCACGCTGAGCCAGCCGTGGGTCTACGCGCACTGCTGCAGTGCGCGTAGCGGCCTGCGATGAGCGCAGTGACGCGCGCATCGTGCAGGCGTATCCCAGGCCAGCGATACGCCTGCGCAACGGAACTGGAGGGTTGGTCGCCGCGCAGCATCGATTGTGCATCGCGGCTCCCACCATACCGGCGGGGTGTGTGTCGATGCGCAAGCAGCCAGGCACTAACCGGACCTTGCGGCGCTGGAGGTCTGGAAGCACCTGAAGCGTCAGCGCCCATCTTGCTCCGGGGTGACAAGGCAGGGGTTCCGCGCCATGGGCGCGCAGCCGGTGGAGCGCCCGCGCTGCAAGCGCGAGTCAGGGCGCGAACCGGGATGGGTTGAGGGTTCGCGGCAAAGCAATCCTAGCGTCACTTCTGGAGGCGCGTGGCGACGCGTTTATCATTGCTTGCACTGACAGACGCTTGAGGCGCACCCTCATCCGCCCCTTCGGGGCACCTTCTCCCCCATAAAGGAGGACAATGTCCCGAAGGGAGAAGGGCTGTTATCAATTTCTCTTGTGCAGTGACGACCACGCAGGTTGGTCTACCAGACGCACCCCCTCGCCTCGGCAAGGAGGTGTTTCTTACGGCAAATCCACGCCTGCGCACACGGCCGGGCGGGCATCCTTGATCTGTTGCACACCCCGCGCGTCGAACTGCAATGCCGCATGCCCTGGTGCGAACGCCGGCCATGCAGGCAGGCCTTTGGCGTTTGGATTACCGCTCTGCACGAAAGCGGCCCAGTAACGCTGCAGGCTTACCGGTGGCTGGCCGATCGGCAGGTTCTTGAACAGGAACGGCAGCTCAGCGCTATGGGTCACCTGGGCACCCGGCGCGGCGGTATCGAACACGTAATGCCATACCGGCACACCGAGCGCGGCCTGGCGCTGTGCGACCGTCACCGCCGGGCAACGGAAGGTGAGATCGGTGGACAGCTGCATGGCCGCATTGCCCTGCCGCGCCGCACGCTGCTCGGCGTGCGTGCGCTGCGCCTGCAGCACGGTGTCGGCACGATCGGGATAGTCGCGGCGCAAGCGCGCCTGCGCTCCCTGCTCGCCGCCATAGGTGAGCTCCTGCACCACGTAGCCGATCAGCAGCGGCACCCTGGCCTGCGCGCCGCTTGCCAACAGCTCGGCCGGCGCGCGCGGCAGCACGCGCCCATCAACCACCGCCTGTAGCCAGATATAGCCATCATCGTCCAGCGCCGGCACATCCACGCCCTGCCCGGCCTTGAGCAGCTGGTCGACCGGCAGCGCACGCAACTGCGCCAGGCGCGTGGCCGGATCGTCGATGCCGGCGCGCTTGGCGATGCTCACGCCTACTGCGCGGTTGTCTTCCAGGCTGCGCGCCGGCAAGCCGAACCCGGCGGTGCCGCTCTGTTCGATCGCGGCCGAAAACAGACCGCGCGCCAGCGGGCTGAGCATCAGCAGGCCCACGTCCTGGCCACCGGCCGACTGCCCGGCAATGGTGACCCGCGCCGGGTCGCCGCCGAACTGCGCAATGTTGTCGCGCACCCAGCGCAAGGCCGCAATCTGATCGAGCAGGGCGTAATTGCCGGCCGCCTCGTTCTGGCCATCGCCCAGCTCAGGCAGCGACAGGAAACCCAGCGCGCCCAGCCGGTATTGCAGCGTCACCACCAGCATGTCCTGCGCCACCAGGTTGGTGGGCAGATGCCCGTCCGCACCACCGGCCACATTGGCACCGCCATGGATCCAGACGAACACCGGCAACGGCTTGGCCGGATGCAACTGCGGCGTCTGCACTTCCACATACAGGCAGTCTTCGCTGCCACGGCTGGCCATGGCGTTGTTCCAGCCCAGCGCGGGCTGCACGCACGGCGTGGCTGCCTGGGTGGCGTCGCGCACCTGTGTCCATGCCGGGGCCGGTTGCGGCGGCCGCCAGCGCAGCGCGCCCAGCGGCGGTGCGGCGAACGGAATCTTGCGGAACACCGCACTGCCATCGTCCTGCCATTGCCCACGTACCACACCGTGATCGGTACGAACTTCCGGCGGCGCGGCGGGCGTGGGCGCGGTGGCGGCAGCAGCGCTGCCGGTGAGAACGCAGGTGGCGGCAAGCAGCCAGGCAGACACACGCATCAACGCTCTCCAGTGATCACACGGGCACGCCAGGCGGCCTGGAAGACAGCGGTGGCCGAGGCCACGTTGAGACTTTCGACCTTGCCGCTGCCGCCGATGGACAGCTGCAGATCGCAGTCGCGCGCGAACTGGCGGTCCATGCCCTCGCTTTCCGCCCCCATCACGTACACCAGGCGTTGCGGCAGGCTGGCGGCGAACACGTCCTGGCCGCCATCGACGAGCGTGGCGGCCACCGCAAACCCGGCCTGGCGCAGCTGCGCCAGCGCCTGGTCGGTGTCGGGCAACTGCACCAGCGGCACCGCTTCGGCACCGCCTTCGGCGACGCGGGCCGCCGCCCCGGACAGCCCCAGCGTGGAGCCGGCCGGCAGCAGCAGGCCAGCCACGCCGAAGTGCGCCGACGAGCGCAGGATCGCGCCGAAGTTGTGCGGGTTGCCTACGCCGTCCAGCCACAGCGCCAGCACCGGGCCTGGCGGCAGCGCCGACAGCCATTGCTGCAGCGGCTGCGGCGCTACGCGCAGCACGTCGGCCACCACGCCTTCGTGGTGCGCACTGGCGGCGAGCTTGCTCAGGTCGGCCTCTTCCACCACGCGGTAGCCGATGCGCTGGGCCACGCACCAGGCCAGCACGTCCTTGAACTGCGGAATGCGCGCCTGGCTCAGGTACAGCTTGCGCAACGCCTGCGGGCGCGCCTTGAACACCGCCTGCACGGCGTTGATACCGTACAGCCGCAACTCGCGCGCGTTGCCGCCACCGGAAGGTGCCGCAGGCGCGCGCGCGGATGCTGTCGGCGGCGGCGCTGCCGATGAACCGGGCGTGGCCCGTTCCCAGGGACTGCGCGGAGGAACCGCGCCGCCGTCGCGCGTCGGCCGTGTGCCGCGCCTATCATGCTGTTTCATTTTTAGTCCAGAAATCCGCGTTCTTGATGCCGAGCGGAACAGGATCGAAGACCGGATCCAGCCCCTGGCGTTTTTGCCGTTCGTAATCCTTCAAGGCCAGCATCGCCGGCTTGTGCAGGATCAGGATGGCGATGATGTTGAGCCACGCCATGACGCCCACGCCGATATCGCCCAGCGCCCAGGCCAGCTGCGCGTTGTGGAATGCGCCGAAGATCACCATGCCCAGGATGCCCAGCCGCAGCAGCAACACTGTGAACGGGCGCCGACGGTTGCCATTGACGTAACTGAGGTTGGTTTCGGCCATGTAGTAATAGGCCATGATGGTGGTGAAGGCGAAGAAGAACAGCGCCACCGCCACGAAGCCCGCGCCCCAACCCGGCAGCACCGATTCCACCGCTGCCTGCGCATAGCCCGGGCCCTCCTCCACGCCGCTCAGGCCGGCATACAGGCCGGGCGTTGCGCCGTCGGGTGCGTACACGTTGTACTTGCCGGTGGTGAGGATCAGGAACGCGGTTGCGGTGCAGACCATCATGGTGTCGAAGTAGATCGCGAACGCCTGCACGTAACCCTGCTTGGCCGGATGCGAGACCTCGGCGGCCGCAGCGGCATGCGGGCCGGTACCCTGCCCGGCCTCGTTGGCGTAGATGCCACGCTTGACGCCCCATTCCACCGCCAGGCCCAGCAACGCGCCGAACGCGGCATGGCTGCCGAAGGCACTGCTGAAGATGGTGGCGAACATATCCGGCACGCGCTCGGCATTGAGCACCATGATGACCACCGCCATCAGGATGTAGCCCATGGCCATGAACGGCACCACGATCTCGGCGAAGTTGGCGATGCGCTTGACGCCGCCGAAGATGATCACCCCCAGCATGCAAGCCACCACGACGCCGATGCCCAACTTGGCGGCATCGCGCATCGGCAGGCCCATCCACTGGCCGTCCATCGCCCCGCACAGCGCGGTCCCGCGGCAGGCGTTGATGGCGCTGTCGGCGATCGCGTTGGCCTGTACGCCGGGCATCAGCAAGCCGGTGGCGATGATGGTGGCCACCGCGAAGGTGAGCGCGTACCACTTCAGCCCCATCGCCTTTTCGATGTAGTACGCCGGACCGCCGCGGTACCTGCCTTCGGCATCCTTGATCTTGTAGATCTGCGCCAGCGTGGATTCCACGTACGAGGTGGAGGCACCGAGGAACCCCATCACCCACATCCAGAAGATCGCGCCCGGACCGCCGAAGGCGATGGCGGTGGCCACCCCGGCGATGTTGCCGATGCCGATACGCCCGGCCATCGACATGGCCAGCGCCTGGAACGAGGACACCCCGGCATCGGACTTCTGCCCGCCCACGGTGAGGCGGATCATTTCGACGAAACCGCGCACCTGCATAAAACGGGTGCGGATGGTGAAGTACACGCCGGCGCCCAGGCACATGAAGATCAGTGCCTTGCTCCAGACGATACCGTTGATGCCATTGATGAGTGCTTCCACGCAATCTCCCCGACGCGCCGGACGTTGACCCCAGCGACGTGGGGAGTGCCCCGATTCTGGCCGAAAGCGCGCCGCGATGCGACGTTACGCGCCCAGCGCATGGCTGCCGTACCGGCACAACGCGTGACGCCAACGAGCGGCATCGCGCCGTCGGCGCGACGCCACTGCCATGCCCGGGCCCGGCGCTCGAGCCCGGTGCACGGGCCTCAACGCCTGGCGGTCTGTGCCTGCTGGAGCGCGGCGCACAGGCGGATGCTCTCGCCGGTCTGGGCCAGGCCGCGGTCGGCACCGCTCAGGGTGGCCAGGCGCGGTTTGAAGAACGCCTCCAGGCGCTCGGCCTCTTCGCTGCTGCAGCCACCGCTGGCAGCCAGCGCCGGCAAGCCGCCCCCATCGAACGAACCGCTGCGCTGCACGATGCGGTCGAAGTTGGCGGTGAACCACGGCCACATCGACGCATGCGATGCCTGCTCGGCATGGCCGCGACGCAGCAGGCTCTTCATCTCGCCGACCTTGATCGCATCGGTGAGCGCAAAATCCCGCACCCGCTTGAGCAATGCCGGATCCTGCACCGCACCCAGCCCGTCGATCATCGCGTTGCGCTGCGCCGGATCGGCATGCGTGCGCAATGCCGCGATCAAGGCATCCACCGCGGCGGCGCCACGTTCCTGCACGGTCACCGCCAAGACGGGGCCGAGCAGATCGGGATTGGCCGCAGAAAAGTCCAGCGCTCCGTTGCCGCCGGCCAGCACGGCATCGCCCTGGGCGAGCAAGGCCTTGCGCACTTCCGGGTTGCGCAGGCGCAGGCCGAACAGGCTGGCCAGCGAGCTCCGCAACGCGACCTCGTCGACCGACTCGCCGCTGCGCCGCGTGTAACCCAACTGGCGCAGGCGCGGCAGATAGGCCTGCTCGGCCACCTTGCGCAATGCAGCGCGCTGCGCGTCGGTACTGGCTTGGTGCTGCCAGATCCACACCAGGCGTTCCACCAGCGCGGTGGACACAGCGGCCGACGCGGACGGCGCCAGCTGCTTGATCGCCGCCAGTATCGCATCGCTGTCGGCATCGCCATGGCGGTAGGCCGCATCGATCGCATCGGCATAGGCGAGCTTCTCGCTGTCGTCGAGCTGGTCGATCTGCTTGCCCAGCGCGTCCAGCTGCTTCTTCGGCAGGCTGAAACGGTAGTAGCCGGCGCCACGCGCGTTCGGGAACACCCAGGTGTTCTTGCCGGCGCCTTCCAGCACGATGCTGCCGCTGGCACTGTCCAGCAGCTGGCAGGCAGTCCCCACCTGGTTCTTGCCCTTGCCGTACTTCACGCACACCGGCACGCCCCACTGCTGCGCGGCGGAGCCTGTGGAGCCCACCGGCAGATAGCGCTGCTGCTGCAGGTTGACCACGGTCTTGCCACCGGCGCGCGCCACCTGGGTCTGCAGGTACGGCACGCCCGGTTGGTCGACGAAACTGCGGAAGGCGGCCTTGAACGCATCGTCCTTGCCGGCCGCTTCGGTGATCGCATCGACCAGGTCGTCGGCAGTGGCGTTGGCGAACTTGTGTTTGGCGATGTAGGCGCGCATGCCCTCACGGAACACCTCCTCGCCGACGAAGGCTTCGAACATCGCCAGCACGGCCGCACCCTTCTGGTAGGTGATGCCGTCGAAAGCGGTTTCGATATCGCCGTTGCCAGTGATCGGCTGGCGGATCTTGCGCGCACTGACCAGGCTGTCGTTGTTCATCGCATACTGCGCACCGCCGATGCGATCCAGGTTGGCGTGATACTCCGGATGCAGCTGCATGGTGATCTTCTGCTGCATCCAGGTGGCGAATGCTTCGTTGAGCCACAGGTCGTCCCACCACGCCATGGTCACGGTGTCGCCGGTCCACTGATGCGCCAGCTCGTGCGCGTTGACATTGAAGGAGCGCTGCACGTTCTCCGCTGGCGAATCCTTGTCCAGCAACAACAGCCAGTCGCGGAAGGTGACGAAGCCGGGGTTCTCCATCGCACCGGCGCTGAAATCCGGCGCGGCGACCAGATCAAGCTTGTCGAAGGGATAGCCGGACGCGTAGTAGTCCTCCAGCGCGGCGATGATCGCCGGGGTCTGATCCAGCGCCGGCGTGATGCGCGTGCCCTGCCCCTTGGCGGCGATACCGCGCAGCGGGGTGGCGGCGGGCCGCTGTGGCGTGGCCGGCATTGCGGGCACATCCACCACATCCCACGGGCCGGCCGCGTATGCCACCAGATAGGTGGGCAGCGGTACGGTCGGCGCAAAGGTCACCGTCTTCCAGCCCTTGCCGGCCGGCTTGGTCGAGGTGGCGATGGTGTTGGCCAGCGCCTGGTCGTCCTTGGGCACGGTCAGGCTGATGTCGAACGGCGTCTTGAACGCCGGCTCGTCGAAACCGGGAAACGCGTAGCGCGCGCTGATCGGTTCCATCTGCGTCATCGCATAGGCATTGCCCTGGTACTTCACTTGATACAGCCCCTGCAGCTGCTGGTTGAGCGGCGCGCTATAGCTGATGTCCACGGTGAGCGTCTGCGGCTTGAGCGTGCGGCCGAAATCCAGGCGCACCACACCGGCTTGCGCATCGGCCAGCACATAGCGCGCGGTCAGCGCCTTGCCCTTGCCGGGCTTGACCGTGGCCTTGCTGACCTTCAGCTCCTTGCCATGCAGCCACAGGTGATCGGAGGCCTGCTTGAGCTGCACGCGGATGGTGGTGCGGCCGCTGAACTGCGCCTGGTCCGGGTCGATCTTCAGCGCCAGGCTGTAGCGCTCGGGGACCGCCCAGGTCGGCAGACGACCATTGGGCACCGGCTCGCCGGAGGACTGCGCCAGCGCGGTGCCGCAGCACAACGCAAGAAGGGAAGGAGCAAGCAGGCAGGCAAGAGGGCGCATCGGCGATTCCAGTCGGGATAACCGCCGAAGTCCACCACAGCCGGCAGTGACTGTCACGTGCCCTTCGTCATTGTGGGATTGTGCCACCGAATGTTTGCAGGTTCTCCAAGGTCAGCGCATCGCTGCCTCCCTGCCATGTTTCCAGCGCCAGTCGGCACCCTGGTGCGTTGCAGCGGCTTGCTGACCACTGGCACAGATGCCGTGCCAACCGCCTGCAGCCCGGCCGAGTCACTGGAGCAAAGCAATGCCATTGCCGCGCAATCCGAGATCACCCATGCACTGGCCTGCAACGTCGGCGGCTGGGCCGGCGGTGCCTCCACCGCGGTCGCGCTTGGCGGCAGCGGCTTCGTGCCGTGGGCATTGGTGGTCGGCGATGCGCTGTTGATGAGCAAGGCGTTCGACAAAGGCGCCGACTTGCTGGACAACCGCGCCATCTACCACCAGATCGACGAGGCCGGCGTGGAATGGCAGTTCAATGGTCGCAACTGGCAGCGCGCCGCGGCCATCGAGCTTGCCCAGGACGATGGCCGCACATCGGGCGAACAGCTCGTTGTTGCCAGACCGGGCCAACGATGCAGCAGCTACAACGCAATGAGTCGGGGCAATACGGCTACGACAGCCCCATTGCGCACCTTCAGCGCGGCAGCAATGGTGTTGCTCGCGCGGTGCGCGAGGTACATGCCCTTGTCTGCCCATGCCGCCAATGATGACGCTAGACTTCGGTCACAGCAATCCCAGGGTGCGAGCCTGTGGACGGGATGCAACACATGGAAACCAACATGACCAATCAGCCAAGAAAGGGCGAGTTTTTCGAGCTGCTGCCGGACGCCCGGCGTGGAGGAAAGGGCCACGGGGTGATCTTCGAAAATGAGCAGGCTCTTTTGACGCCGCCCCGGCTTATTTTGCAGCCGGACGAAGGAGGATTTCCTCCGTTAAAAGAGACGCCACTATTGATCTACAATCCCATGGAAGGGGCGTTACCTCAAGATCTTGAGGGAGGCTTTAGTGGCTACTGGCTGGTCTCCGAGCGGCTTCGCAAGGTGATGGAGTCTGTGGATGCGGATGCCTTCGCATTTGCTGATACTGACTATCGCTTGGCCGATGGTTCCAAAGGTCCGAGCGCCTTCCTCTGCGATGTCGTTCGCACATTAGATGCTTTGGATGAGGAAGCATCGGAGCTCGATATAAAAATCAGCGACGATTACGAAGCTGGAAAGTATTACAGCCTTGCGGGCGGTAGCCGCTTGACTTTCAAGAGTGATGTGCTTGGAAATGCGCATGTATTTAAGCTTCCTTTTAATGATGGCGTTTTTTGTGATCGGGTATTCAAGGAGGCGGTTGAGGCTGCCGGAATTAGCACTAACGGGAATTCCGACGGGCTATGGTTCTACGACGTCGTGAATCGTTGACGCGCCGAATACGAGCAGAAGAGCTTAGTTTATGTCGAAATATCGGACACTTTTTCAAGATCATCACGAGATTGAGCAACAAACGCTTAAAAGCAGTAAGTTGCTTGCGAAGATGCAAGAGATCGGTCGGTTCGATATTCACGCACAGGAAAACCGCATCTTCCTGCCGTCTGATCCCAAGTTCGCTCACTCTCTGGTCATTTCGCCGCACAGCGGCGGCCCGCTTGGCGCCTATCAGTATGGCGTAATTAAGCGCTTGGAAGAAATTCAGGAAACGCGAGATGGTCGAGCGGCTTTGCGAGGCGACCCGGAGGCGTTGAATCGCGTTGTCCAGCGTGTGGAGCAGTTGCGCGATACTCTTGCGGTTGGCCTGATTAACAATGACTTGAACACCAACACGCCACTTGGTCTTACTCCCGCTCAGGCAAACATGAAAGTTCACGGTTTTATGCAAAACAGCCTGAACTATTACCAAGCCCATTCTCAACAGCTTGATGCTTTTAAAGGGCTCACTGGAGTTGATCGAGGTTGGGCAGGTGTGACGAACTCTGAGTCTCGCATTGTCACCACGCTCAACCAGATCAATGTCAGCAACACCGCCATCGTTCGAGGTGGGGACATCGAGCTTCAGCGTCATGGATTGTCGCTCGCCATCGCCAATGCCCATCACGATGGGCGCGTGGTCTTGTCTGAGCAGGGCATCCTCAAGGTCGAGCAGGTTCTCGGTGACGAAGCCGCATATAACCTGCGTGTCCCCCGAGGCCAACGCGGTGCCGCCGCCATGGAAGTGTTGCTGGGCAATGCATCCGCCAGCACCCTGGTGCGCTCGGGTGGCTTGCTAGCCACCGGTGCCGATGCGGTGCTGACCGCGCGCCGCTCGTCCGAGTTGCTGGAACAAGGCAATGCCACGGCGGCGCAGTCGGAAGTTCAGCACGCCATTGCCCGCAACGCGGGCGGCTGGGCCGGTGGCGCCTCTACTGCCGCTGCGATTGGTGGCAGCGGCTTTGTGCCTGCGGCGTTGGTGGTCGGCGATGCGCTGCTGATGAGCAAGGCGTTCGACAAAGGCGCCGATTTGCTGGACAACCGCGCCATCTACCACCAAACCGACAAGGCTGGCGTGGAGTGGCAGTTCAATGGTCGCAACTGGCAGCGCGACGCGGCCATCGAGCTTGCCCAGGATGATGGCAGCACATCGGGCGAGCAGCCCGTGGTTGCGAGCTACGAAAAATCCCAGGAGTTGGGTGCTCTGGCCAACGCCAAGGCAGTGGAGCTGGCATTGGGCAAGGTGCCCGCGCCCCAGGACCCGTTTAACCTCCCTGCAAGAGCCAGCGACCAAGTAGGGTTGGACAATCAGAACTGGCGGCGCAATCCGACCACCGAGCTTTGGGAGCGCCCAGTCAAAACCGCCATGTCCGGTGCCAACGACCGAGGCAGCTACGAACACCAAACCGCCTCGCCGGACCGCGCGCAGCAACTCACCCAAGAGGCCCTTGGCCGCATCGAAAGCAACATCGCCACCGAGCGCGAAGCCATCGCCGCGGCATACCTGGAAAACCATGCTGCTCAGCGGGCCCAGTCTTACGGTGTAGAAGTGCCGTCGGCGGTTCAGGCGGCGCAAGCCAAGGCCGGCGCGGTATTGGGGTCGGATGCCCAGCTTTACCAGCGCACAGAGTCAGGACAGTGGGCCGGCAAGGATGGCGTTGCCAGCGGCAACCTGGCGGTGGACTTGGAGCTCACCAACCAGATGCGCCAGCCCTCGCTGGAACGGTCACAAGAAGCCCTGGCAGCGATTCAAGCGCTTCCCGCGCCCACTGCTAAGCAGATGGAGCAAAACGAGCTGCTGCACCGCTACCGGGCCGCAGGCGTCGATTTGAACGTCAACCCGCAGACCCAGCAGGCCGTAGAGCTAGCTTCGCAGCGGACCGTGGCGGCCAACGGCATCACCGGGCCGACCATGCAGCAGTTGCAGCGAAATGCGTCGGGGCAATACGGCTATGACAGTCCTATTGCATACCTCCAGCGCGGCAGCGATGGGATCACTCGCGTGGTGGCCGTGACCACCAGCGAGGATATCCGGCAGGCGTTGAGTGAGGCGCAAGGCCACCGACAGGAATCGGCAACCCTTGCTCGGGCGTCCGAAGCGACGGGAGATGGGGACGCCTCGGCCTCCGAGTCGTCCAATCCGCAGCAAGTGCTGGATATCCAGGCACGCATGCAAGCCTCTGTCGCGGCGCAGGCGCGACAAGAACGCGCACAGCAAGATCGCCTCGCGCAAGAGCAACATGCTGCGCAGGTGCGCGAGCACCTCCGACAGGCACAGCCTGAGCGCGAAGAGAAGTCACAAAGCGAACAGGCGGTCCGGGCGCAGGCGGTGTTGGAAGGCCAACGCCAAACCGAGCAGCAGCGCGAACTAGAAGAACGCCAACTACAAGAGAGGCAGGCACAGACCAGCCAGCAACGCGAGCTGCAGGAGCGTGAGGAAAAGGATGTCCAGGAACGTCAGGCACAGGGGCGCCGAGCCGAAGACAACCAGCAGCGTGAGCAGCAAGACCGCCAGGCTCAAGAAGCAACGCGAATTGAGGCCCAGGAAGATCAGGCTCGGCTAGCACAGGATCAGCAGCAACAAGTTCAAGGACTCGAACAGCAGCAGGCCCAGCGTCAAGAATCCTCGCCGCAACCGAACCCTCACCCGCACGCTCAAGATGCCGCGCTGGCTCAACAAGCACCACGGCCCGAGTTGCCGCAGGAAAACGCGCGTCAGCTGCCAGAGGTACTGAATCAACAGGCAGGCGAAGACCTGGCTCACCACACATTTGACCCACCAAAGCAGCCGACGGGCCCAGGTGACGTCCAGCCGCATCAAGCACAAGAAACGGCACGCGCACTGGAAAGACAGGCCTCGGAGAGTCGTGATGCTGCGCACCTCCAAGTGTCTCCCTCTAGGAGCCGGGAGTCCGGCGACCAACCTGTGCAAAGCGTGCAAGCCGATGCGGTGTCCCCGGCGCTGTCTCGCCATGTGCAAACGCAGCCGGCTGAAATGGAGCAAGCGTCGGTGCGCCAGCAAGACGAGGCGCATGAGCAGGGGGCAGCGCCGGTTCAGACCATGGCCCCAACAGTGCCTGCGACAGCAGAACCGTTGATTGCATCGCTTTCCACAGCGTCTGCCACGCCTGAGCGAGAAGCCGAGGCCGAACGGCCCCGTCCCTCAGACGCCTTGCTCGCTGATTATGGTGCGCCGGTGCTGCCCCGAGAACCCCTCGCGCAAGCGCGTGAGCAGTCATTGGCAAGCAGTGCCGCTACTCACGTGTCCGTCGGGTCTGCTGACGCAGAAGACCAACGAACGCAATCGACCCCGGCGCAGGACCGCAGTACCACAGACCCGGGCGGCGCCCTGTTCCTGGAAGAGACCCTGCGCTCGCTGCGTCAACTGCAACAGGAGATCGAGGCGGCGGATCGGGAAGACGAACGCTTCCACAAGCAATGGAGGGAGTATCGCGAGCGCGGAGAACCCTATCCTTTCGCTCGCGACGACACCCGAAGCGTGGACGGCACCAGCCTCGACGAGTTCCCGCAGCGCGAGCAAGCGCGTCGCTCTGCCAGTGAAGCGGCAGAGCAAACCGATGCCTACCCACCTCTAGCTGTGATCTCTCAGTAGGTTGTTCATCCGGGGCCGATCTGGAAGATGGGGGTTACCACACCAACCCAGCCCCCAGGAGCCCCGGATGAACCTGCATCAACATGCCCGTTTGACGCCGCGAGGTCGAGCCTTGCTCGTGCAGCGCATCGTGGAGCACGGCTTGCGAGTGGAAGAGGCCGCGCACGCCAGTGGCGTGAGCGTGCGGACCGCCTACAAATGGCTGGCCCGCTACCGCCTGCTGCGAGAGGATGGCCTGCAGGACCGTTCTTCGCGCCCTCAACACTGTCCGCATGCCACGCCGCCGGAACTGGTCGAGCAGATCCTGCAGCAACGCCG